>NZ_CP096203.1:2400000-3600000 GCF_023195755.1 Chryseobacterium nepalense | reverse complement strand
TATTTTTAAGGTTAAAATTTTTAGATTCTATCAAGAGTTCCAAACCTTTCTGAACAGTTTCCCCGGAATTAACAAAAAATTCCTGACCAGCATCATTCTGACGTCTGACAATGGCATCTTTCATCCTGAAATCAAAATAACTTCCCTCCACAAAAACTGCATTTCCAAACTGTTTTCGGATTCCGAATTCTTTATTCCAACCATATTCCGGTTTGAGATCTGCATTAAACTGCTGATCTGATGCACGTATCTCCTCATTCGTCGGTGCCGAATTGCCCTTCCCTACTTTTGCGCGTACTGAAAAACCTTTAGCCAGAAGATAACTCAGTCCAAAATTGGGCAGCCACTGGTTTTTAAAGCTTACTTTTCCCTGCCCGACATCCGGAAAAGACCTTTCCCAATCGTAAGAGTTTGAATTCAGACTTAAAGAAATATCCGTAAAAAGTTTTTCATCAATATTTAATTTTTGGGAAATAAAATAAAATCCTGAAGTGTTTTTAATCTTGTCAAAATTCTGCGGATTACCCTGAATTCCTCTGTTGTTATCGTAGTTTTTCACGATAATATCATTGATTCCTCCTTCAAATCCAAAGCGATATGCCAATGAAATATGTTCCCAGTTTCTTTCATAATTGAAATGAGTACGCAGAGCAAAATTTTTCTCGAAACGATTTTCGAAATTGGTAATAAATGGATTTTCAAAATCTACGTAAGATCCCTGAACAAGAATGAAATGTGAAAAATTCCTATTAAAACTATACTCGTTTGAAAGTCCTGCCAAAATCATCTTATTACGAATTCCTGCATCCTGATCTGCCGCACCGGGAAGTGTTTTGGTTGCAGGTCTTGCCTGTTTCCGATTCATCTGCATCTGCTCAAGAGTAAGTCCACCGGGCGTCTGGTAATCAAGATCAGCATACAGAATCATAGCCTTCAGCGAGCCGTTCTGTGCATATTGAAAATGATCTTTCAGGAATATCTGTTTTCGTACAACTTTAGACTGTTCGCGGTAGGAATCTGTCTGATAATAATTCTGAAAAATTTCAACAAAATGTTTTCCCAGTTGCCTGGAAAGATTAAAGCTCTGGTTAAATGTTCCGTAACTTCCTGTTGCGAGATTAGCTGACATCTTTTCAGAATCTGATGTTTTCAGCAGTACGGTTCCGCCTGTGACGGCACCGTAATCGCCGCTTTCCGGACCTTTATAAATTTCCATTCTGTTGATGAGTTCGGGAGAAATTATATTAAAATAAGTATTGCCCGAAGCATCCGAAAGGATAAAATCGTCAAGATATACCTTTACATTCCGCACTCCAAAAGGCGAACGAAGGGTACTTCCTCGAAGTGAAATCCTATAACTTCCGGGGGAACGTTCTTCCATCCTTGCACCGGAGATCTGGTTGATGGATTCCAGCATTCTTTCTGGGGGATTCTGGTTGAGCAGATTTTGTGAAACGACAGACACTGATTTGGTGGAAGAAATAAAAGCTGTCGGCTTTTTGTACGCATCAATCTGTACTTCTGAGATCAATTGTGCAGAGTCTCTTTTCTGCGCCGATAGGAAAGTTGTAGAAATGATGGGTAGAAGAATGTAGACTTTTTTCATTGTCTAATTGTAAGCAAAAATTGTTCTTTTTATTCTAATACTTTTAAAATTTTATTAATTACGTTGCGAAGCATTTCCCGCTGATTTCACGGATTTACGCAGATTATTTAATTAATGTATTTTCTTAATTCTTCTTAGCCTAGATTTCTTAATGTTAATTATTGTGAATTTAGATATTGTTGAGATTTTTACAGAATAAGAAGCTGTACTAATATTTGAAATTAATTCATTGAAATATATTCATGTTTTTTTTATAAAAGCCTGTCAATTTGTATTTTGACAAGCTTTTTTGATATGACTTCTCGCGTGAGGGATGCGGCGGGCGGCGACGCAGGAGCCGGTGCGAGTGAGGAACGAGCGAGTACGGAAGCGAAGCGGACCCCAAAGCAGCCCGACCCGAATTTGTAGAGGAAACCTCATAGGTTTTTAAACCTATGAGGTTTAGCTTTGGAATGAGGGACACGCCCAAAATTATTCAGCGTGTTTTCTGTCGCCAATCATCCAAGGAACAATGAAATAAAATGCAATGGCAATCGCTGTTGCTAAAATTCCGGTCCCCATCCACAATGTTGTAAAGCCGAGCTTTTCTGCTATTAAAGTTCCAAGATATGGGGTTATGATAAATGCGATGGAGAATGATATTCCGTTCAGTCCCATGTAAGCACCTTTGTTGTTTTTACCGGACCGCAATGCCGTAATGGTTACCATAAAAGGCAGCGCCCAGATTTCACCAACACACAGCAAACTCATTGAAAGGACAAGAGTAAGCATCCCGTGATCAAAACCCAGCATTGCATAGGAAAGTCCACAGATAAAAGTTCCCAGAAACATGGTCACCGCAAGACTGAAATACTTTTCCGCCACCTGAACGAGTCCCATTTCCAGCAGAACCACAAGAAATCCGCTATAGCCAAGAATGTAACCGATACTCTGCTGACTGAGATGAGCCGTGTCTTTATAAAAGATAGTCAAAGTACTGAACAACTGGAAAAAGCAGATGGAAAAGAGCATGCAGAAGAAACAGTATAGTAAAAATTTACTGTCGCGGTACGGCGAGCGGTCTTTTTTAATTTCAATCACTTCTTTTATTTTTTTGGCTTTCAGTCTGGCAAGTTTATTTCGTTTTTTAAAAAAAACAATGTACAGAATTCCGGCTGATAAAGCTGTAAACGCATTCGCAAAGAAGAGAAACTCGTAAGAAATCGCTGATAAAATTCCACCCAAAGCAGGACCAATGGAAAACCCTAAATTGACCGCCATCCGGTTTAATGAAAATGCCCGCGTTATGTTTTCGGGTTTTGCATATTTGGTGATGGCAACGGAGTTGGCCGGCCGAAAAGCGTCGCTTACAATACTCTGAATCAAAATAATAGCTGCAACCCCAACTTCTGTCTTGAAAACAGGAATCAGGCAGAATAAGGGGACACTCAGCAGTAAACTGAAAGACTGTACTTTATATTCCCCAATCTTATCGGTAATAAATCCGCCAAGCCAGGAGCCTATAACGGAACCAATCCCGAAAAAGCTCAGCACAATTCCGGTATTTTCTATGCTGAAATGCAAATGATTGGTCATATATACTCCCAAAAAAGGAAGTACCATGGAACCGGCCCGGTTGATGAGCATCACCAGCGCCAGCATCCAGCTTTCTTTGGAAAGCCCTTTGAATGAGTTGGTATATAAATATATAAGTTTCATGATTTTATATTTTAATAGGACTTTATCCTATTTTGGTTTATATCGTCCCTTCGGGACTCTTTTCTTTACTATTATCATCTGTTTAAACAAAAAAAACAGGACTTAAAAAATTAAGCCCTGTTTCATTTATATTGGTATAAATAAATTATTACTCCGGCTTATAAGAGTCTTTTAAAGTCACAGTTCTGTTGAAGACCAAATTGTCTTCGGTAGAATCCTGATCTTTTGTGAAGTAGCCAATTCTTTGGAATTGAAGCGGTGCTCCCACTTCAACATCTCTAAGGCTTGGTTCTGCAAATCCTTTCACAACGGTTACGGATTCGGGATTGATGAAATTAAGGAAATCCACATCCTTTTCTGCATCAGGCTGCTCCACCGTAAAGAGTTTATCGTAATTTCTGACTTCCACAGGAATCGCGTGTTTTGCAGAAACCCAGTGAATGGTTCCTTTTACTTTTCTTAAACTTTCTTCCGTTCCGCTGCCTGACTTGGACTTTTCGTCGTAAGTTGCGTAGATGGTTGTAATATTTCCGTTTTCGTCTTTTTCCACTCTTTCCCCTTTAATGATGTAAGCAGATTTTAAGCGGACTTCTCCACCCAGTTTCAGTCTGAAGAATTTATTATTGGCTTCTTCCTTGAAATCTTCACGCTCGATATACAATTCTCTTGAGAAAGGTATTTCCCTTGTTCCGGCATCTTCTTGTTCCGGATTGTTTTCTGTATCCAGCCATTCTTCTTTTCCTTCCGGATAGTTTTCAATAACTAATTTTACTGGATCAACAACGGTCATAACACGTTTTGCGACTTTATTTAAGTCTTCACGAACGCAGAATTCCAACAACTGAAGCTCAATAAGGTTTTCCCTTTTGGCAACACCTACTTTTTCAATAAAATTCCTGATCGCTGTTGCCGTATATCCTTTTCTTCTCATTCCTGATATGGTAGGCATTCTAGGATCATGCCATCCGTTCACCACTTTTTCAGCAATCAGTCTTTGTAGTTTTCTTTTGGAAGTAATCATATAAGAGACATTCATTCGTGCGAATTCTCTCTGCTTATTTCTTACTTTCGTTTCATCGTATACCTGATCAAGATACCAGTCATACAGCGGTCTATGATTTTCAAATTCCAAAGAACATAAAGAGTGTGAAATCTGTTCAATATAATCAGATTCTCCATGAGCCCAATCATACATCGGGTAAATCTTCCATGCAGTTCCCGTTCTGTGGTGAGGTCTTCTTAAGATTCTGTACATCACAGGATCACGCATGTTCATATTGGGAGATGTCATGTCTATTTTTGCACGGAGCGACATTGAACCTTCTTCAAACTCTCCTTTTTTCATTCTTTCGAATAAATCTAGCGATTCTTCTACCGGACGGTTTCTGTATGGAGATTCAATACCTGGCTCAGTAGGATTTTTTCGCTGTTCGGTAATCACTTCAGACGGCTGCTCATCTACATAAGCCTTACCTTCTTTGATTAACTGCACCGCCCAATCATAAAGCTGCTGGAAGTAATCGGAGGCGTACAAAACTTTATCCCATTTGAAGCCCAGCCATTCAACGTCTTTCATGATAGAATCTACGAATTCCTGTTCTTCTTTTTCAGGATTCGTATCGTCGAAACGAAGGTTCACGGGAGCATTGTATTTTTCACCCAGCCCAAAGTTGATGCAGATCGCTTTTGTATGACCTACATGCAGATAACCGTTGGGTTCAGGCGGAAAACGGAAACGGATCTGATCTTTTTTCAGGCCGTTTGCCAAATCATCTTCGATAATTTGCTCAATAAAATTGAGTGATTTTTTTTCTTCTTCCATTAAATTCGCTTTAAAGATGCCGCATCTACGACAATTTGCAAATTTAGGAAATTTTAAAGTTTTACGGAAATTATAATTTACCGGTTTTAAGGACACTTATCCAATATTTTAACTTATCTTCGCAATAACTAAAACCATAGCTAAAATTATACATTATGTCCATCCCCATTCTATATTTCAAAAGATTTCCATTTTAATAATAAGTCCTCAGTCCCAAGATTAATTTTAATTTAATTTTGAGTTAAAAAGAAAGCAGGAAAAACGCAAATCTCCTGCTAAACAGCCATTTAAAATCAACCCATGAAATCTATCATATCAGAGATGGTAAGAGGCACCCTATTATGGCACAAAGATTGCAAACAAATAAGCGCACACAAACTAAATAATATTGTTATGAAAAAGGTTAAAAGAACGTTTTCTTCATTTTTAGAATACATCAAAAAGGCAATTTTCGTAGAAGATGTTATCTAGCAGGAATGAATCTAACAGTATGAATTTTTTTTTATTCATCTAATTTTTAAATGGATAATTCAAAAGTCATCTGAAAAACTCCAATCTTTCCGATTAAATTTTAAAATATAATAATTCTCCTTTCAGATCAAGATTGGATTCGAAATTATTAATAAATAAAGATCCGGTACCCAGACCCTGCGGCATCGGATTTTTCTTGGTAAAGGTATACTGTGCAATGGCATTCAGCCCGATATTGCTTTCCAGCGCAGAGGTAATCCACCAATCAATATTACGCTCTTGAGCTAAAGAAATCCACTCGTCCGAACCTGAAAATCCTCCAATTAATGAAGGTTTTAAAATAATATACTGTGGCTTTACGCTATCCAAGAGATTGATCTTTTTATCCAAATCAACAATTCCTATCAACTCTTCATCTAAAGCAATAGGTGTAGGAGTTTCAGCACACAATTCAGCCATATCATCCCAATTGCCGGCTTTTACAGGCTGTTCGATAGAATGAATCTGCAGTTCTGCCAATTGTTGCAAAACAATTTTGGCTTCATCTTTTGAAAAGCCTCCGTTTGCGTCAACACGGAGCTCAAGCATCTCTTTTGAAAACTTCTGTCTCAGTTTTTTAAGAATTTCATATTCGGATTTCCAATCGACACCGATTTTTAACTTGATACAATGAAATCCCTGATCCAGTTTATCCTGAATCTGCTCTTCCATGTATCCAATATCTCCCATCCAGATCAATCCGTTGATCACAATAGGTTTATCTCCTTCAGTAAATTCACCAGGAAAATAAATATTACCTCCATGTTTCAGGTTTAAAATAGCTTGTTCATAACCGAACCATATCGAAGGAAAATCTTTCAGTTCTTTTTTTAAATATTCATACTCCTGCTGAATATTTTCACAAAGCCACTGAAGCTTCTCTTCATAATCCGGCCTGTCGTCAAAACTGAGCTCTCTGAAAACAGCACACTCTCCTGTTCCTCTTTTTCCATTTGAGTCAATATGAAGAATAAAAGTTTCCTTTTCATACAAAACGCCGCGAGATGTTCCACTCGGGCGCTTGAATTCTAATAAATATCTGAAATATTCTGCTGTCATTATTTTACGCTGTCGATTCTCATAAATTCTTCCGCTTTCTCCACCATATCAACACTTCCGCAGAAGAAAGGAATTCTCTGATGCAGTTCTGTAGGTTCAATTTCAAGAATTCTTCTGAATCCGTCCGTTGCTTTTCCTCCCGCCTGTTCTGCAAGAAATGCCATAGGATTACATTCATACAGCAATCTTAATTTCCCGTTGGGTGCCTGTGAATATGAAGGATAAATATAAATACCGCCTTTCAGCATATTTCTGTGGAAATCAGCAACAAGAGAACCGATATACCTGGAAGTATAAGGCCTGTCCCCTTCTTCCATCTGGCAATATTTAAGGTAATTTTTTACTCCTTGCGGAAATTTGATATAATTTCCTTCATTGATGGAATAAATTTTTCCTGTTCTTGGAAACGTCATATTTGGGTGAGAAAGATAATAAGTACCTAGCGAAGGATCAAGCGTAAATCCGTTTACTCCGTTTCCTGTAGTGTATACAATCATGGTAGAAGATCCGTAAATCACATATCCGGCAGCAATCTGATTGACTCCTTTTTGTAAAAAATCCTGAAGCTGAACGGGAGTTCCGGGTTCTGTAACTCTTCTGTAAATAGAAAAAATAGTTCCCACGGAAACATTTACATCAATATTTGAAGAGCCATCCAAAGGATCAATCAATACGACATACTTGCTTAAATGGCCGTTTTCTCCGCATTTTATATCGATAAAATCGTCATTCTCCTCAGAGGCAATTCCGCAGACCACTTCTCTTTGAGACAGAGCGGTAATAAAAATTTCATTGGCAATAACATCAAGTTTCTGCTGTTCTTCACCTTGAACATTCTGGTTTCCGGCAGCGCCTGCAATGTCTACAATTCCTGCTTTATTTACTTCTCTGTTTACTACTTTCGAAGCAAGTCTTATCGCACTCAGAAGCCGGGAAAACTCACCGGTGGAATATTGAAAATCATCCTGTCTGTCAATAAGAAATTCTCCTAAAGTCTGTAATGGTCTTTCTGACATATTTTCCTTTTTACGTTTTCCTCAAATTTCGTAAAATTTATCGCATTTTAAAAGAATTATTAATAAAAGAGCTTATCCTTTGTTTATCAACATAATACGAAGCTTTTTCAGTTTTTAAAAGAACCCTTATCATAAAAAACTGTTCCCAAATTGCTCAATGATCTTATGATAATTTCTCTGGATTAATGATTTTAATGAAATCTTAAGGTCACTGTGATTCAACGCTATTTCATATCTCGTTGTAAATTTATAATTTTGTCACCCGTAAAATATTCCCACAAATTTTATCTAACAATTTTATTATTAACAATTTAATGAAAATTTTCAAGTTTGGTGGCGCATCGGTAAAAGATGCCGAAAGTGTAAAGAACGTATCTCTGGTACTAAAAAGTCAGGGATTTGCAAAGTGTCTGCTGGTAATTTCAGCAATGGGAAAAACGACGAATGAACTGGAAAAAGTAGTGGAGCTTTATTTCAGGAAAGATAACTATCAAACGGAGATTGAAAAGATAAAACGAAAACACATTGAAATTGCAGAAGGACTTTTTCCTGAAAACCATGCAGTTTTTGCGGAAATCAACTTGTTTTTTGATGATATTGATTCTTTTTTAAGAAGAAACAAATCTCCTAACTATAATTTCGTATATGATCAGGTAGTAAGCTGTGGGGAAATGATTTCTACGAAAATCGTGAGTGAATACCTGAATGAAATCCAGTTTACGAACCAGTGGCTGGATGCTAGAGATTATGTAAAAACCGACAATTCCTACCGTGAAGGTGTGGTAGACTGGGCTAAAACCGAAGAATTTATTTCAAACCTTAATAAGGAAATCTGCTATGTTACACAAGGTTTTATCGGTTCCGACGATAATAATTTTACCGTAACACTGGGAAGAGAAGGTTCAGATTACTCTGCAGCTATTTTCGCTTATTGCTTAAATGCTGAAGCCATGACCATCTGGAAAGATGTTCCGGGAGTAATGACCGGAGATCCGAGAAAATTCAAAGATGTGACATTGCTTTCCAATATTTCTTATGAAGAAGCTATTGAAATGGCTTATTACGGGGCAAGTGTCATTCACCCGAAAACGCTTCAGCCGCTTCAGCAAAAGAATATTCCTTTTTATGTAAAATCTTTTATTGATCCTTCAAAAGCAGGAACCAAAGTAGGTGCTTCAGAGAAAAATCAGAGTGAAGAAACTTACATTTTAAAAGAAAACCAGACCCTTTTAAAAATCTCAACAAGAGACTTTTCATTCATTGCGGAAGATCATATGAGCTTAATTTTCGGATATTTATCGAAATATAAGATCAAAGTTTCCCTGATGCAGAATTCTGCCATTTCACTGGCTTTATGTCTGGAAGATAAATTCCACACTATTGATGAACTGAATGAAGAACTTCAGAAAGTATTCCGCACGGAAGTGATAAAAAACGTATCTTTATTTACGGTAAGGAATGCGAAGATGGATCATATTGATCAATTTTACCAGGAAAAAAGTGTATTATTGGAGCAAATTTCGAAGAATACACTTCAAATGGTAACACAATAAAACTAATTGCGACTAAACACACATGAGTTTAATATCGAAAAACGATTTGATAAATGCTTCCGGCTTACATAAAATAGGATTTTTAAAGAATCCTGTGGCATCTGCTGTGATGAGCGTTGCCAAAATAAATGAAGTAAATAAATTATACGATAAATTAAAAGACAAGGAAGGCAAAGACTTTTTCGACTCATTTGTGAGAGAGCGAAACCTAAGCTATATCGCTTTTGAAGAGGATCTGGCAAAAATACCGAAAACAGGGCCGTTTATTCTCGTTTCCAATCATCCGCTTGGTGCCATAGATGGTATTCTGATGTGCAAGATTCTTTCGGAAGTCCGTCCTGATTTTAAGGTTATGGGAAATTTCCTGCTGGAAAAAATAAAACCCATGGAACCATATGTAATTTCGGTGAATCCTTTTGAAAACAGGAAAGGTGCATACAGCAGCTCTTCAGGAATGCGTGAAACATTGAAGCATCTTCAAAACGGAGGCTGTGTAGGTATTTTTCCGGCAGGAGAAGTCTCCAATAAGAATAATCCGTACGGAGAAATTTTAGATAAAGAATGGGAAAAACCGGCGCTTAAGCTCATCAAAATGGCCAAAGTACCGATTGTTCCTATGTATTTCCATGCCAAGAACAGCAGATTATTTTATCAGATGGCAAAAATACATCCGAGTTTACAGACCCTTATGCTTCCGGCAGAAATGATGAACGACCGGGAAAAACCGATCAGGATTCGTATCGGAAGACCCATTGCCGTAAAAGCAATGGACGATATGGAGAGCATTGAAGAACTCGGCGATTTCCTGAAACGTAAGGTTTACATGATGAAATCTTACTATGAGAAACGAAAATCACTGGCACAAAGCATCAATCTTAAAAATCTCTCGGTAAAATTCCCTTTGCTGAAAGAAGAAAATATTGTTCAGAATATTATTGACGAGACGCCAAAAGAAGATATTCTTAAAGACATCCAAAAGCTGAAAGGAACTGATAAAATGTTCTTCAGCAACGGGAATTATGAAGTCTATTTTACCAAATATGAAGAAATCCCTTCTATTATGAGGGAAATCGGAAGGCAAAGAGAGCTTACCTTCCGTGCCGTGGGAGAAGGCAGCAACCTGCCATTCGATCTGGATGAATATGATAAGCATTATCATCACCTTTTTTTATGGGACAGCGCCGAAGAAAGACTGGTAGGAGCATACAGAATGGCTTTGGGAAGAGAGGTGATGAAGAAATCCGGAATCAAAGGATTTTATACCAGCTCATTGTTTGAATTTGAACAGGACATCCATCCTTTCTTTAAAAAAGTTATTGAAATGGGACGCGCTTATATCTGTCAGGATTATCAGCAGAAACCATTACCGCTTTTTCTGCTTTGGAGAGGAATTGTGCATGTATGCCTGAGAAATCCGGATCATAAATTCCTGATGGGTGGCGTAAGTATTTCCAATAAATTTTCCGAGTTTTCGAAATCACTGATGATTGAGTTTATGCGTTCCAATTATTATGATTCTGCAGTAGCACAATATATTACCCCCAGAAATGAATACAAAGTAAAGCTCCGCGACAGGGATAAACATCTTTTTTTCGAAGAAATGGAATCTGACCTGAATAAGCTGGATAAAATTATTGATGACCTTGAGCCTGAATTGAGACTGCCTGTTTTGATTAAAAAATACATCAAACAAAATGCAAAAGTAATTGCCTTCAACGTAGATCCAAACTTCAATGATGCCATCGACGGATTAATGTATATCAGAATAAGTGATTTGCCTGAAAATACGATCAAGCCAGTATTAGAAGAGATGAGTGAGCAAATAAGGAAAGAACAGGAAAATAATTCTGTTGAAAATCAATAGGTTTTTAATTTTTGTTAAAAAAAGTATTATTAATACTTGCTTCATATACGAAAACTTAGTACTTTTGCATCACTTTAAAACAACGAAGTAAAAAGAATGGTTTCTTAGCTCAGTTGGTAGAGCAATGGATTGAAAATCCATGTGTCCCTGGTTCGATTCCTGGAGAAACCACAAAAACCACCTTCAAAAAAAGGTGGTTTTCTTTTCTAAGTTTTTAAGATAAGTTGCAGGATGTGATTTTTATTATTACTTTTGCACCACTTCAAAAAAGAAGTAAAAATTAAATGGTTTCTTAGCTCAGTTGGTAGAGCAATGGATTGAAAATCCATGTGTCCCTGGTTCGATTCCTGGAGAAACCACAAAAAAAGTCATCTCAATTGAGATGACTTTTTTGTTTTTCAACTATTCTTACGCTGAAAATAAGTATATTCGCTTTTCTAATTTTTATTGAAAATGAAGAAGATTGTTTCCGTTTTGTTTTTATTTTTTGTGATTACAGCTTTTGCCCAGGAAGCTATTCATTTTCAGGAACTTCCATTTAAAGATCTTATTTCAAAGGCAAAAAAAGAAAATAAAATCGTATTTATTGATGCATTTACCTCATGGTGCGGCCCTTGCAAAATGATGGAAAAGAATATTTTCACGAAAAAATCGGTGGGAGATTATTACAATGCTAACTTTATCAACGCCAGATTCGACATGGAAAAGGGCGAAGGAAGAGAAATTGCTGCCAAATACGGTGTACGCTCCTATCCTACTTATCTATTTCTGAATGGCGATGGCGAGCTCGTTTCCCAGAATTACGGTTATATGGAAGAAAGTATGTTCATCTCAATGGCACAGGACGTTAATTCTCCCAACAACAAAAAAGGTTCCTTAAAAGAACGCTTTGAAAAGGGCGAAAAAAATCCTGAATTTCTGATCAATATTATGAAACTCAATTCTTCTTCAGATTTTGGTTTTGCCAAAAGAGCTTCGGAAAGATATTTTGAAAACAAAGCAAAAACATCAGAATTCACAAAAGATGATGTGGGTCTTTTACTGTACTTCCTTAAATCTTCTGAAGACAAAAATTATAAAGTCTTTACTGAAAGGAAAGCTGACATCATTAAATTTTTACCTGAAGAAACATATCATGAATTCGACAATCAGATTAAGCTGGGGAAAATTGTTGAACAATCAATCGACAATCAGAATAAAAGAATTAACGATGATTACTTCATGAAAGCAGCAGAACCTCTTGTAGGAAAACATGATGCTGAAGTAAAACTCAATCAGACCAAATTAAGCTATTACGAGCAAAACGCCAATTTCCCGGAATATGAAAAGGCTGCCCTTGTCTACTATAAAAATTCGGAAGCTTTTGAACCTAATGAATTATTAAAAGCAGCATGGATATTTTCTGAACATATAACTAATGTTACATCGCTGAAAAAAGCTGCTGAATGGGCCGAAAAATCGGTTATGCGTAGTGAAACTTCTGAAAACACTTACATTCTCGCAAAACTTTATTTTCTTACCGGAAATAAGGAACAGGCAAAGACCTACGCAGAAATGTCAAAAAATATGGCATCTCAGGCACAGAAAGATTCTACACTGGCAGAGGAGTTATTAAAACAAATTAATAAGAAATAATGAAGATCAGATTATTAGCAGGTTTTCTTACCCTTTTTATTTTAGGAAATTTAAATGCCCAGGAACAGGAAAACATCAATGAAAAAAAGGTCTATATAAAAGGTAATGCAGCCTTTATTCCTTTAGGGATTGTTAATCTTGCTCTGGAACATCAGCTCAGCAAAAAAATTACCATACAGGGTGATGTTTTGATTTCTCCCTGGAAATCTTTTGCAGGACATGAACTACAGTATTATTCAGTCTCAGCTGAAGGAAGATATTACTTTAATGAAGCGTTCAGACATTTTTATCTGGGAGCCAACATTGCTGCCTCTTCATTTGTTTTGCAAAAGTGGAATTATTGGTCTGACGGACCCTATTATAATGATTTTGGAGAAGTTTTCGTTACCTCAAATCTTTACCAGAAAGGATATTCGCTTATATTTGGTATAACGGGAGGGTATCAGTTTAAAGTTTCCGACAGATGGAATATCGACGTGTATGCAGCTATTGGATCATCACAGGATTTTTACAAAGGCTACGACAGAACTACCGGAGAGCGCTATGACAGAAAAGACAACAAATTCAACAGAAGTGGTGAAATTCTTCCTTACAGAGGAGGCGTCATGATTTCTTATCAATTAAAATAATCATTATGAAATTATTCGGAAAAAATCATCTGATTCTTTGTGCCGTTACTTTTATCATTCTTTTTATGATGAATTATCTGGGCAATGACCAGGCTGATAAACTGGAAAGAGCTTTAATGATCGGTGCTGCGGGAGTAATTGGTCTTTCCATCGGTTTAGTAATCATGAATAAGGGCAAAGACGATAAAACGCCGCCGCAAAATTTTGATTAAACGTCAAAAAGCAACGGTAAATTCATTCTTTGAATTTCAAACTGATACGATTGATCATTCACAGATCAATTTTCATAGATCATATACTTCTTTCTTATTTTCTCGAACTTTTCCAAACCGGGTTTCCAGGAATCTTTGATTTCCCTGATAGACTTTCCGGAAACGATCTGTTTTCTAAGCGTATCATCCCCAACTAAAGTATCAAACCAGAAATTTTTGCCGAGTGCAGGCTTAAGGAAAAAGTCCAGCTCAGGATTCTTATAATTTCTATAGGCTTTAAGCAACCATTCGAGGTTAAGCTCTGTTAAGTCGTGAGGATAACCTGAAAGATTTTCTCCATAGCAGAGTTTTCCGTTGAGGAAAGGATCTTTAGCCCCAAAATTAGGTTTCGGTGTAAACTGATACGGTAAACTTTTTGTCCACGGCGAACCGTAAATCTGAAAAGGCAGATCGGTACCTCTTCCTACGGAAACCTGAGTTCCTTCAAAAAAGCATAAACTTGGATACAAATTGATTGATTTTTCGTTGGGCAAATTCGGCGAAGGCTTTTCCAAAATTGGATACCGTAATTTTTTATGATAATTTTTCATCTGGACCAAAGTATATTTTGCCTGAACTCCCTTTTCAAGCCATCTTTCTCCATTCACCATTTTACCGTATTCCCCGATGGTAAGGCCATAAACTACAGGCACTTCATGCATTCCGACAAAACTTGTCCATTTTTTGTTCAGAACAGGGCCGTCTGTATAACCGTCATGCGGATTGGGGCGGTCCAGCACCATTACCTCAACATTATTTTCCGCTGCGGCTTCCATAAGATATGTTAATGTAGAAATATAGGTATAAAAGCGCACCCCTACATCCTGTATATCAAAAACCACAATATCAATTCCTTTTAATTGTTCAGGTTTTGGTTTCTTATTATTTCCATACAAAGAAACAATAGGAATTCCTGTTTTTACATCGACACCGTTTTTTACTTTTTCACCGGCATCGGCATCGCCTCGGAAACCATGCTCGGGAGCAAAAATAGATTTAATGTTAATCCTGTTTTTTACTAAAAAATCAACAACATGAGTTCTGTCGCTCATTAATCCGGTCTGATTAGTCACCACGCCAATTGTTTTACCCTTTAGCAACGGCAAATATATTTCTGGCTGATCGGCACCTGTTTTAAAACCTTCCAAAGCTTTGGATTGAGAATTATATTGATGGAATACTCCTAAAAAAATTAGGCAAATAAGAAGTAAATTTTTAATTTTGAGATCTAAATTCATAAGCTTGAAATTTCCTTTATATTTCTCTAGAAAAATAGCGTTTTCCAAAGATAACAAAAATAACCTGTCAAGGGTGATTATCTTCATTGGAAGGCTTTCGGTAGCGCTGGGAATCATTGTTTCTCTAATTACCGTATCCACTGGGTTCGGTTCTAAGAAAGCGATTAAAGAAAGACTGGCAGATTTCAGCGGCCATATTACAGTAAGATCTACAAGATCAAACTCTTCATACAACACTTCTGTACTCGATAACCAGGGTCTTGATATTAAAAAAATAAAAGAAATTCCTGATGTCGCAAGCGTTCAGAAATATGCGATGTTAACGGGTATAATGCGGAATGAGCATAATTTTGCAGGGATTATTTTCAAAGGAATCGGAAAAGATTTTGACAGCGTCAGATTTAAAAAATTCCTGATCGCAGGAACTACCCCGCAGGTTACTGAAAAAGGGTATAACAACGGCGTAGTGATCTCTGAAAAAACAGCAAAAGATCTTCATCTCAAGGTAAAAGACAGCATTGTCACGGTATTTTCAAAAACCGATCAGCAGCCTATCTACAGAAAATTTGAAGTGCTGGGAATCTACAGAACGGATATTAAGATGATTGATGATCAATTTGTTATCGGAGACATTAATCATGTGCGTAAAATTCAGGATATGAAACCCGAAGAAGCTGGTGGAATTGATATTTTCTTTAAAAATGTAAATGATGCAGATGCAGATTTTCCCGAAATCGAAAAGCTGATAGGTTATAAAAACTATGCTGAAAAAGCTACAGAGAAATTTCCGCAGATTACCGACTGGATCAGTATTTTTGATACCAATATTGCATTGATTATCATCATCATGCTGATTGTAGTGGTTATTAATATTATCATGGTTCTATTAATCCTTATTATTGAAAGAACCAATTCCATAGGCCTTCTTAAAACACTCGGAGCCAGCAATTCACAGATTCGTGCAACCTTTATTAACTATACACTGATCATTATGATTCCCGGGCTTTTGTATGGAAATGTAATTGGTTTAGGCCTGATTTTCATCCAGAAGATTTTTGGCATTATCAAACTGAATCCTGAAAACTATTACGTAAGCACGGTTCCGGTAGATCTTAATCCATTGATGATTATCTCCATCTCGGTGGGCATTCTGATTATTTCAGGGCTGGCCTTAATTATTCCCAGCTACCTCATCAGTAAGATTTCTCCGGTGAAGGCGATTAAATATAATTAGAAGTAAGTGAAAAGTAAAAGGTGAAAAGTCTCAGTTGTGAATTAACTTATTCATGGAATCGATAGGATCGTTTATCCTGATAAAATTTAAAGCCGTATCTTTGCCATGCTTAAAAAACATTTATGAAATACGCAAACAACATCCTCGAAACTATAGGAAATACACCATTGGTAAAACTGAATAAAGTTTTGGGTGAAGATTTTCCGGCACTAGTTTTGGCAAAGGTTGAGACATTCAATCCAGGAAATTCCGTGAAGGACAGAATGGCCCTGAAAATGATTGAAGACGCAGAAAAAGACGGAAGGCTAAAGCCGGGAGGCACCATTATCGAAGGAACTTCAGGAAATACAGGAATGGGATTGGCTCTTGCAGCAATCATCAAAGGATACAAATGTATTTTTGTAACCAATTCAAAACAATCTAAAGAAAAATGCGATATTCTCCGTGCTGTAGGTGCTGAAGTCATTGTTTGCCCTACCGACGTAAAACCTACAGACCCGCGTTCTTATTATTCGGTATCAAAGCGTCTTGCGAAGGAAACTGAAAACGGTTGGTATGTGAATCAATATGATAATTTATCCAACAGGGCTGCGCATTATGAATCCACCGCTCCTGAAATATGGGAACAGACCGAAGGAAAACTGACCCACTTCGTAGTGGGAGCAGGAACGGGAGGAACTATTACCGGCTGTGGCACATTCTTCAAAGAGAAAAACCCGAATATCAAAGTAATTGGAGTTGACACCTACGGATCTATCTTAAAAGAAATCCATGAGACGGGGGAAATTAATTTAGGAAACGCCTATACTTATATTACCGAAGGAATCGGTGAAGACATTCTTCCTGAGAATTATGACATGGCGGTTATCGATCATTTTGAGAAGGTAACAGATAAAGACGGAGCTATTTATGCTAGAAAATTAGCAAAAGAAGAAGGAATTTTCTGCGGATATTCTGCAGGAAGTGCCATTGCTTCACTGGTACAGATGAAGGATCAGTTCACGAAAGATGATGTAATTGTCGTACTTCTTCATGATCACGGTTCAAGATACGTCGGAAAAATCTATAACGACGAATGGATGAAAGAAATGGGTTGGCTGGATTAATAAGTCCCACTCTACAAAATAAAGAACTCAGAACATCTGTTCTGAGTTTTTTTATTTTATACGGATTAAGTTTTAATCTGCTGAATAATTATTCGTTGATGTTTTTCTTTAAAATTTGCTTTAAAAAGCTGTAGTCTTTTTCGCTCATCGATTTTCTGGGAAACATATAGCTGTACTTCCCTTCGATGCTGATAAATTCATTATTGCTGTCGAAAAACTCAAAATCTTTCCATTCGCTGGTCTCTTTATCACCGTTAATATTCACAGTGAAAAAATTCTCCTCTATTCTGATTTCATAAACCTTACAATTTTCGATCTTATTTAAATAGTGCGCTACCTGCTTCTTCCATCTTGAAACTTTATTAATGCTTACCGATAAAAAAACAGCGCAAAGCAGGAACAAAAAGCTTACAAAATACAATATCCCTGATTTTTCTTTACTGAAATCATCTTTGAAAATGAATAAAATTAACAGGATAACAGCAACTATAATGGTGGTAACCGTTTTTCCCCTTGTTGTAGGAGAAAAGAACAGGCTTCCCTGGTTCCCGCTGAAATATATTTCTTCAAAATCTTTTCTTTTCGGTTTCAGAACGATTACTTTCTCTTCAGTCATATTATTAATTCTGCAGCAAAGATAAGTTTTTCATTGTATCAATCTCATTTTAAGATCAACATCAAACACTTCCTCTAAAACTCTACAACACTCATACTCTAAAACCCTCTCACTCAAAAACTCCCATCCTCATATTTGTCGCTGATGGCTGAAAGCTTACTCATCAGTTCACGGTTTTTCTGTTTCAGGTCTTCCATTTTCCTGAGCATATCGTGGATCACTTCAAGTCCGGGGAGGTTGATTTCCAGATCATAATACCAGTTGGTAAACCTTTCAAAAGACGGCAGATCTTCATACATCAGATAGTGGATTTCATTCTCTGTCTGAATATTCAGTAAACCGGAATCTACCAGTTCATCAAAAAAGGTGATTTCAATATTGTATATTTTTACGAGTTCTTCCCGTGATATTCTTTCATTCATGACTTAAGAGTTTTTTAGTTGTTCGAAAAGCTGCTTCTGCTTATCAGTAAGATTGGTAGGCAGTTTCACATCGTATGTCACAAAAAGGTCGCCGAATTCTCCTTCTTTTTTGTAAACAGGGAATCCTTTTCCTTTTAGCCTTACGGTAGTTCCGTTCTGCGTTTCCGACTTTACTTTAAGATTAACGCTTCCTGTAAGGGTTTTAACTTTAACATCGCCGCCCAAAACAGCCGTATACAAATCGATCGCGACTTTAGTTTTTAAATCATCTCCTATCCTTTCAAAATCCGGATCAGCCGGAATCATAAAAGTAATGTACAAATCACCGTTCGGGCCACCATTATAGCCGGGATTTCCATGGCCTTTTAATTTAATCTGCTGTCCGTCATAAACTCCGGCCGGAATGGTAATCCTCACCTTTTTCCCGTTAATATCAAAAGTCTGCTGATGGGTAGTTGCAGCATCCTTTAAGCTTAGATTCAGCTCTGCATGAACATCCTGTCCTTTAAATTTCCCGGAAGCGCTCCCTCTTGAACTTCTCCCGAAACCTCCTGTTCCACCGAACATGCTTTGGAAAAAATCCGAGAAATCTTCTCCTTCACCAAAATCAGCACCGGAAAATCCGCTACTGTAATCATTTCCGTGACTTTGCCTTTGTTGCTGCTGTTGCTGTTGTGCTTTTTCATACTCTTCACCATGTTTCCAGTGTTCTCCATATTTGTCGTATTTAGCACGGTTTTCAGGATTACTGAGAACTTCATTGGCTTCGTTGATCTCCTTGAATTTCCTTTCTGCTTCCTTATCGTCTGGATTCAGGTCGGGATGAAGTTTTCTTGCAAGCTTGCGATACGCTTTTTTAATATCTTCCTGCGTTGCGTTTTTATCTACGCCTAAAATTTTATAGTAGTCTATATAAGCCATAGAAACCTTTTTACTCAAATTTAAGGATTTTAGAGACGAAATTTATATAATGAAGTGTTAAAAATAAAGCTATCTTTGATTAAAAAGCGCTCTATGAAAGAAGTGTTGAAAAACTACTCGGGAATCCTGCTTTTGCTTCTGGGGATCGTTATCGGGAGTATCATCGGAATTGTGGCACCACAAACGGTAAGTTATATAAAACCTTTAGGAGATATTTTCCTGAATTTACTGTTCGTAAGTGTTGTTCCGCTTGTTTTCTTTGCAGTCTCCAATTCCATTGCATCGCTGGAGCAAGAGTCGAAGTTTGGAAAAATCATGATAACCATGGCGTTTACTTTTATTTTTTTCATCTTAACAGCGGCCGTTTTTACGATCTTCGCGGTGTATTTATTTCCGGTTTCGGGAGTTTCAGGGAGTAAGGAACTGGTAGAGGAAGTGGCTTCCGAAGAAAGCTGGGGCAACAGGATTGTGAGTTTTTTTACTGTGGGCGAATTTACACAGCTCTTTTCACGGCAGAATATGCTGGCCCTGCTTATTTTTGCATTTATGACGGGATTTTCTGCAAGAAAAGCAGGAGAAAAAGGACAATCATTCAGGATGTTTATTGCTTCCGGATATGAAGTCATGAAAGAACTGTTACTATTAATTATGAAAGCTGCTCCTATTGGTTTGGGGGCCTATTTCGCTTATCAGGTGGCCACACTGGGACCTCAGCTTTTCGGATTTTATGCTAAGCCACTCGGACTTTATTATATTGCAGGTGTCGTTTATTTTCTGTTGTTTTTTTCCATTTATGCTTTTATGGCCGCCGGGACGAATGGTGTTAAAAGTTTTTGGAAAAATGCGATTTATCCTACAGCCACGGCACTGAGTACCTGCAGCAGCTTCGCTACTATGCCTGCTAACTTAGAAGCTGCATCCAGAATCGGAATTCCCAATCAGATTTCAAATATTGTGATCCCTATCGGAACTACGCTGCATAAAAACGGATCTTCCATGTCATCCATCATTAAGATCTATGTTGCTTTTATGATTATCGGCAGAGACTTTTTCGATCCGATGAATTTACTTCTGGCATTAGGCATTACGGTTTTCGTGAGCATTGTAGCGGGCGGAATTCCCAATGGCGGATATATCGGTGAGATGCTGATGATCTCAGTCTATAAACTGCCACAGGAAGCCATTCCGGCAGTGATGATTATCGGAACCCTGGTGGATCCGCTGGCTACTGTTCTGAATGCAGTCGGGCAATTGGTGGCTTCGATGTTTGTGAGCCGATTTGTGAAAGTCTGATTTTTTGTTTTTGCTAAACACAGATTACACAAATTTTTTTTTGATGATCAGGCAGATTTATTCACTGCGCTTTACTGGCTCCAGATTTTCCAGTTCTTCCGGTGTGAAGAGTGTATAAATAACTTTAAATGTTTTTCCCAGTGGAGTTTCCAAAGAAAACCCTCCCGGTCCGAAACCATCGGTAACGTCCAATGTAAAATGGGAATACTGCCAGTACTCGAAGAGGTCGCGGTCGATCCAGAATTCGTGTCCGTTGATGGTCCCGATCATGGCATCGTTCATTCGCGGATAAAACCCACCTTTTTCAAAACATTGCGGCTGTGTGCCTTCGCAACAGCCTCCTGTCTGGTAGAACATGAGATCACCGTATTTTTTTTCGAGCACCCAGATGACTTCCAGGGCTTTTTCTGTAGCAGAGAGTCTTGTTATTTTAGGGTTCATAATTCTTCTTTTGTTATTGATTGGCATAGCTCAAATTAAATAGTTTGCTATTCGGGGTACTTCAATTATTTTAAGCAGCTGGGCTTTTTCTGAGTCTCAAGCAAATTTACTTTATACTTATAATAAGCAGTTGTGCATTTTGCAAAATTTTGTTATTGAATTCGTCAGTTCGAGTATTTTTTCGTAACAAAGTGGAGAAAAATGTATCGAGAATAGATTATCTTCAGAAGTAACAAACTTCTCGATACGATTTTTTCAAAATCTACTCGAAGTGACGAAAATATATCAAAATACAAAACGTGCTTACAATTCTTTTAAACAAGTTAAAAAAAGTTCGGCAAAATTTCATTTCGCCGAACCAGACATTGTCATCATTAATTTGCACTTCCGGCGATATCAAGAACGATCCTTCCATCGATCTGTCCTTTTTTCATCTTATCAAAGACGTCGTTAATATCTTCCAGTTTTGCAGCGGTAACGGTTGCTTTTACCAATCCTTCATTAGCAAAATCAAGTGCCTCCTGGAGATCTTTCCGTGTTCCGACGATGGAACCTCTCACGGTAATTCTCTTGAGCACGGTTTCAAAGATCGGAAGCTCAAAGGATCCCGGCGGAAGGCCGTTCAGCGCAATGGTTCCTTTTCTTCGTAATACATCAATTCCCTGTTTGAAGGCAATAGGGGAAACTGCCGTAATGAGCGCGCCGTGCATTCCGCCGACTTCTTTATGCAGGTATTCTCCAGGATCTGTGTTTCTTGCGTTGACTACCAAATCTGCCCCGAGCTTTTTCGCCAAATCCAATTTATCATCCGCCACATCAATAGCAGCCACATGCATTCCCATTGCTTTCGCATACTGAACGGCTACGTGACCCAATCCCCCGATTCCTGAAATGGCTACCCATTCTCCAGGTTTTGTTTCCGTTTCTTTTAACCCTTTATACACGGTAACTCCGGCGCAAAGAATCGGCGCGATCTCCAAAAAGTTGATATCACTTTTCAAATGTCCCACATATCTTGAATCTGCAATTACATATTCTGCAAAGCCACCATCTACACTATATCCGCCATTTTTCTGCGCTTCACACAGAGTTTCCCATCCTGTAATGCAATAATCGCAGCATCCGCAAGCGGAATATAGCCAGGGTACTCCTACTGCATCTCCTTCTTTAACATACGCTTCAGGACCGCAGGCGACTACAATTCCCACTCCTTCATGTCCGGGAATCAGAGGCATTTTGGGTTTGGCCGGCCAGTCGCCATCAACGGCATGAAGATCTGTATGACAAACGCCACATGCGATTACTTTTACCAATACTTCATATCTTCCAGGTTCTCTTACGGGAACTTCTTGTATTTTTAATGGTTGTCCGTAGCCTTGAACAACCGCTGCTTTCATTGTTTTTGGTATCATATTCTGAGTTTTGAATTAGTTTTTATTGAATCATTGGAATTTTCTTGGAAACGGATATCCTAATATTATAATGAAATGTTGTTTTTTATTTCCCTCAGATTTCGCGGATTATTTATAAAAAGTTTATTTGATTAATCTTTAATTTAACGCAAAGTCCGCAAAGATCTTTTTTAATACTATATGTTTTTTAAGTTCGCAAAGGCGTTACACTTAACTAAGATCGCTAAGAATTTTCTTTACTTTTTATTTCTATAATAAATTACTTGAAGACTCTAAAGAATCATATAAGGTTGATTTTACTTGATGCAAAGAGTATAAATTGTTAATATTACTTTTCTGACTTCGGTAATCTCTATGTGTATAAATATGTACAAGACAACGAATCATTGCGTGAGGGATAGGAAGGGCGGCGAGGAACGAGCCGGTGCGGAGCGAAGCGGAGCACCGAAACGAAGTGCAGCCCTGGATAGCCCGACCGTTTTGCCCCGGCTTCAGCCGGGGCAAACGGGCACGCCCTATTATTTAAAATTAAAAAAATCCTAGTTTGTTTTTGTTGTACGAGATCAGCATATTTTTGGTCTGACGGTAATGATCCAGCATCATTTTGTGGTTTTCCCTTCCGATTCCGGATTGTTTGTAGCCCCCAAAAGGCGCTCCTGCAGGGTAAGAGTGATACTGGTTTACCCAGACTCTTCCCGCCTGGATCTGACGCGGAATAGTATACAGCTGATGTGCATCTCTCGTCCAGACTCCTGCTCCCAGTCCGTAAATCGTATCATTGGCAATTTTAACGGCTTCTTCTTCGTCTTTGAAGGTTGTAAAAGCCAGCACCGGCCCGAAAATTTCTTCCTGGAAAATTCTCATCCTGTTATTGCCTTTGAAAATTGTAGGCTGAATATAATAGCCATCTTCAAGTCCTTCGCCTACATTGTTGACATCACCACCAACGAGCACTTCCGCACCTTCTTCTTTTCCAAGTTTGATATAGGAAAGAATCTTATCTTTCTGGATCTGCGACGCCTGTGCGCCCATCATTACGGTTTTATCCAACGGATTCCCGACCTTAATCGCTTTTACTCTTTCAATCACTTTCGCAATAAAGGCATCCGCAATATCTTCCTGAACAAGCAATCTTGACGGACATGTACAGATTTCTCCCTGATTCAGTGCAAAAAGAACTGCTCCTTCAATGGCTTTATCCAAAAACTCATCATCGGTATCCATTACAGAATTGAAAAAAACGTTTGGTGATTTCCCGCCTAATTCCAATGTTACCGGAATAATGTTTTCCGTTGCATACTGCATAACAAGGCGTCCCGTTGCAGTAGATCCTGTAAATGCGGCTTTAGAAACTTTCGGATTGGTCACCAATGCCCTTCCCAATTCTGCGCCGAAACCGTTGACAATATTTACAACACCCGGAGGAAGGAGATCTCCTATAATTTCCATCAAAACCATGATAGAAACCGGAGTGCTTTCCGCGGGCTTCAGTACAACGCAGTTTCCGGCTGCCAATGCCGGAGCCAGTTTCCAAACCGCCATGAGAATCGGGAAATTCCACGGAATAATCTGTGCAATAACGCCCAGTGGTTCGTGAACGATAAGGGAAACGGTGTCTTTGTCCAATTCATTATGGGAACCTTCTTCCGCTCTGATCACCGAAGCGAAATATCTGAAATGATCAATTGCCAAAGGAATATCTGCCGCGAGCGTTTCTCTTACCGCCTTACCGTTGTCAATGGTTTCAACGGTTGCGATGTATTCCAGGTTCTGCTCAATCCTGTCGGCAATTTTATTCAAAATAACACTTCTTTCTGTTGATGAAGTATCTTTCCAGGTCTGAAACGCTTTTTCCGCAGCATTAACAGCCATCTCCAGATCTTCTTTTGAGGAATGGGCAGCCTGCGTAAACTTTTTCCCGTCCACCGGCGATACAACATCGAAGTACTCTCCGTTTACCGGTGCCGTGAACTGACCATTGATATAATTATCATATCTCTTTTTGAATTCAGGCCATTGAAGTAATGTGTCTGATTGTTGTTGTGTTGTAGTGCTCATATTTGTACAATTTTTAATTTTTCTTAATAGCCAAATTACACCTACATTTGAGATTTGAATAGCATAATCGTACAAAAAAGCTTCAAAATCGTACAGAATAATAATTTTATAATTCATTAACATTCAGCAGATACCATATTTTTCTTATATTTGAGATACGTGTAAACATAAATTGTTTAGAAATGAATGATCACAAATTTTTACTGAAAACTCCTGAATTGAAAAAGGAAAACCAGCTTTTAAGCATGGTTGAAAATCAGACCAAATTCAATCTGAACAATTGTGAATTCAGTATCTATGAAACACATAAAGCCGCTTTTGATGTAAAACTGCATTTTGAAACCATCGCTTTTACCACTATGCTTCGCGGAAAAAAGCATATGAAGCTCGACAATAAGACGAATTATTTTGATTATTACCCCGGTGAGAGTGTTCTGGTAGCTCCGGGCGAAACCATGATTATTGATTTTCCGGAAGCAGACGAAACGCCATCTCAATGCATTTCCCTGAGCCTGAATCCCGAATTTATAGAAAACTCTCTTAATCATCTTAATTATCACCTGCCGAAAACGGATGAAACTTCACAGTGGAATATTGAACTTGATGAATATTTTCTTTTCAACAATCAATCTTTAGCTTCCGCCACAAACAATATTATGCGTATTGCCATGGATGATAATTCACAGAAAGATATTATGGCTGATTTTGCTTTGAAAGAACTTCTGATCCGTTTGATGCAGACCCAGGCAAGAAGCATGGTAGAGAAAAATATTGCAAAAAACAGATCCAGAATCAGTTTTGCGGTAGATTATATCCGGAAAAACCTTCATCAGAAACTCTCTATTGAAAGCATTGCAAAACTGGCATATGTGAGTAAATCGAATTTCTTCAGGATGTTTAAGGATGAGCTGGGAACTTCCCCAAATGAATTTATTCTCCAGGAAAGAATCAGCAGGGCAAAAGAGTTACTGAAAAGCAGGAACAGCATTAAAGAAACCGCTTTTCAGACCGGCTTTTCGGATGCCAATTATTTCACACGTGTTTTTAAGCAGCTGGTAGGGGTTACGCCAAAGAATTATCAGGATAAAAATACCTTAGATATTTTTGAATGATATCCCTATTTGGCGTAAAAAGTAAGCAGAAAAGCTAACTTGATTATTAAATCTTTGTATTCTGCTTTTTATTATTGTTATATTTCTGGTTATAAAAAAGTCATTCTAAAAAAAGTCATTCTGAATAAAATGAAGAATCTCAAATAATTAATTTAAACAGATTCTTCGTCCCTCAGAATGACAAATTTCAAATTATCCTTACTTAAGAGGCCCTTCTATTTCTGATAATGATAATATCTTGCTCCTTTCAAGACCGGGTTTTCCAATTCCACATATTTTAATCCGAACCCTTTGTAATTTTCATTAACAGAATTTTCCAGCTGCTTTCTGTGAAGCTTTTCATAGGTTTCAAAATTGATGGCTGTTCTGCTTTTTAATTCTTCAAATACATCCCATTTTGAAACTACGTTTTTCCAGTTTGCTGAAACTTTCCCGGCAAAAACTTTCGATTTGGAACCGCTTCCATATCCTAAAAAGCCAATTTCCTTTCCGGTTAATTCTTCATTTTCATTAAAAGAAGTCTGTAATGCAGAAAGCAAAGCCATAAAAATGGATGCTGTGTACATATTTCCGATTTCTGAGGAAGCACGCTGTGATTTTTCAATTTTATCATTAATAAACTGAATATACGCTTCTGATTTTGCGACTGCTTTTTGCTCTTCAGGCGTTTCGTAGGATAGTCCGTTTTCCAGACTGTAAATCTCCGTAAAAACCCTTTTACCGTGAAATGCGTACGGAAGATGGAAAATCAGATATTTCCAGTGTTCATACGGTTTATTTTTCCCGGTAATTTCTTTATAATGGTTGTACGCTTCCCTGATTCTGTCCTGATAACACTGATTGGAATATTGCCCGTCGAAAACCGGTTCATCCGTAAAAATTTCAATTTTTTCCGGGAAACTTTCGGGAGCATTGTTCAGATTTTCTTTTTTGAAATGACGTCTCGGCTTGAAGAAGTCAAAGACAGATTCTGTCGCCACTCCCCAATTGTTTTCAAATTCAATTAAATCCGGTTTTGAAGAAACCAAAACAGCGACCGCTCCACCACCCTGCGTGTATTCACCGGAAGAAGCCAGTTCATATTTTGCATAATCGCTGGCGATAACAACTGCTTTTTTATCCGGATTTACTCTTACAAAGTCTAAAGAATTGTGAAATGCGTCTACTGCCCCGATACAGGCGAAGGTGAGATCCACCACATCACAGTTTTTGAAACATCTTTCTCCAAATTCTTCCTCCAGCACCTTTTCTACCATTTGCATCGCGTAGGAAGCTGTTGGCTTTGCCGCATCGAGAGCGCTTTCTGTCCCCAGATAAATTCTTGCAATGTCTTTTGGATTAATATGGTAATCTTTAATCAGTTTTAATAAGGCTTCTGCAGCAAATGTTGCCGCATCTTCATGCACATCCGGGAATCCCATTTTATGCAAGCCCAGACCTTTTTCCAGTTTTGCGGGTTCAATTCCTCTTTTTTCCGCTAAATCTTTAATTTCCAAATATAATGAGGGCACATGGTAGCTTGCCGCTTCAATTCCGAAAGTCATATCTTTTAATTTAATACGAATTTAAAAAATGTAAACGTTTAATCACATATGATTTTATCTAAATTTCGTCAATATTTTTATTTTAATATAAAAAAAGACATCCCGTGATGAGATGTCCTGATGTAAATTATTAACTATTTATCTTTTATACCATGAGAAGTAAATTAATTTTTAATGATCTTAAATGATTCTATTCCTTTATCAGTTTTTCCTGAAATAACATATATCCCATTACTCAAAGTAGAAATATTTATATTTCCCTGTTCAGCATTTACTGTATGCGTCTGAATGCTTCTTCCGTTCGCGTCATAAATGGTCATTTCGTGTACCTTATCTTTTGCCTGATAATGCAAAATATCATTAACAGGATTCGGATAATAATTAATCGATGATTTCGGAGAAACCCTTACATCATTCACCCCTAAAACATCATTGCTAATCGTAAAATTATCAATCAATGTAGAATATCCCTGTGCATTTTCACATTCTATGGCAACCTGATAAAGATTGGGAGGAAGATTAACGTTGGCAAAGAAGTACCAGGAATTAAAAGGCGGCTGAAATCCCATCACCATGTTCCATGAATCAGACGCTGACATCCGGTAGTAAATTCTTACCCAGTTCGCATTCGATCCCTGTTGGGGATTGATAAGATAAAAGCTCAGTCTGGGCGAAGTGAGCACCAAACTATTCAGTGGCGGGGTTACAAGCTTTGTTTTGTCTGCACCGGAAGAATTCGCCGGAAAGTTGGCAAATTTTGTTCCGGCAAACGCTGTTACTCCATTACTTCCTGTGGTTGCAGAAGATGCGAATGTCCAGGACATGTTGTTTGTTTCATAAACCTGAGTCCAGCCTGATCTGGTAGGAGAATTGTCTTCAAAAGTTTCCGTCCAGGGAAATGTTGAAATTTGAGCATGAAGCCCAATAGCGGAAAAAATGGTTAAAGCCGAAAATACATATCGGTTTTTAATTTTTTTAGAAAGTAGATTTGTTTTCATTAGCAATTATTTTAATGTTAATTCATTAACAAAATTATAATATAAAAACAAATAAATCAACAATATTAAAAATTTAATATATAAAATTTAATAAAAATCGTTTAACCAATAAAATAACCGCTATTATAAAATAGCGGTTATCATCATTATAATATTATAGAGTTTACCTGAACATTATTTAAAATCTTCAATTGCTTTATTCAGCAGATCGATCTGTTTATTAATGCTTGCGGCACTTTGAGGATTCTGTTTTAAAAGCTCCATTTTTTTATTCAGACCATCTTTCAGCATTTGGCTTATCATCATTTTTACCTGAGGGTTTTCACCAATCTGTCCTTTTGCCTGACCAAGAATTTTCGTGATGCTTTCTGTAGCTTTTACATTGTCTGAGGTCATAATCCAGTTGAATCCTTCTTCTGCAGATTTTCCAAGTTCAGGATTCTGGAATTTGATAAAAGGATAAAACGCTGCAAATTGCGCAATATTGGCCATTTGGGAAGTAACTTTATTCTTTACAATAATCGGAAGCATTTGTGCAGCCAGTGTTTCCGAAGCTCCTTCTAAATCAATTTTATCAGCATATGCCGCAGCTTTTGACGGATCAATAGCAACAATAGCTCCCACAGAACTTCCTTTTACGGCATTGGAGACCGCATTAATTCCTTTTTCAAATATCGGCATGTACTTTTTATCCTTTGTTTTTGCCAATGCTGAAATAGCTGCCGCCTGAACCAGTGTCTTAGGATCGTTAGAAGCTAATTTTTCAACATCTGAGCCTAAAGCCTTCAATTGCTCTGCATTGGAAAGATCCATAAGCTGCAATGCTTTTATCCTTGTTCTGAAGTAAGGATCTTTGATTGCTGCCGACAATAATTTAGTTGCTGCAGGATTTTTTCCGACCTGATCTTTAATACCATTTAAAGCATTGTATCTGCTTTTGAATTCTTTAGATCCCGTAAACTGCATCAGATACTGTTCAGGTGTTTTGGTATCGTTGATTTCTGCCAGTAAAACGCCATCTGCATTAATGTTGACAAGATCTGCATTTTTAGAAACATCAAAGTTGAATGTATTTTTAGCTTCCGCATTTACCCAAACGTTATATCTTTTAGGTTTTCCATTTTCGTAAACATCAATGGCCAGAGGAAACTGGAACGGCTGTTCCTGCGTCTGCTCAATGGTCACTGCAACTTGCTTTTTAACAGGTTCGAAAGTGTAGGAATAATTGATTTTCGGGTTTCCACTACCGAAATACCACTGATTGAAGAACCAATTCAGGTCTTTTCCGGAAACTTTTTCGAATGAAAGTCTCAGCTGATGAGCTTCGGCATTCTGATATTCGTTGGTTTTAAGATAATCCTGCATTCCGGCAAAGAAAGCCTCATCGCCAAGATAGTTTCTGAGCATGTGAAGTATTCCTCCTCCTTTCTGATAGGTCACGAGGTCGAAAACATCTTCGCGGGAAGCGTAATCAAATCGTACAAGATTATTTTTAAAATCGGTAGGATTGTGGATGTACATATTCACATCTGTCATCTGATGATAGTCTGCCTGATCTTTTCCATACTTAAATTCATTCCACAGATACTCCGAATAGTTGGCAAAAGATTCGTTAACCGTAAGATTGCTCCAGCTTTCCGCTGTGACAAGATCACCAAACCAATGGTGAAACAATTCATGGGCAATGGTATCTTCCCAAGTGTTTTCATCAATTAATTGCCCGGGTTTCTGCAGGATATCACTTCCGTGAAGAGTGGCCGTTGTATTTTCCATTGCGCCGCTGACGTAGTTTCTTCCGGAAATCTGTGCATATTTAGCCCAAGGATAATCGTAACCCAGTTTTTTAGAGAAAAACTCGATCATTTCCGGCGTATTTCCGTAGATCTGCTTTGCATACGGCTCATATTCTTTTTCAATATAATAATCTACAGGAATGTTTCTCCATTTATCTTTTACAATAGCATATTCTCCCACACCCATGAAAAACAGGTAGGTAGAATGTCTTTTATCCATCACCCAATGATCCGTTCTCAAGCCGTTGGATTCTTTTTGAGAATCTTTCAGGATACCGTTTGAAAGCGTAACATATTTGTCAGGAACCGTCATGTAGATTTCCTGAGTAGTCTTCTGATTGGGTTTATCAATGGTAGGAAACCAGGCTGAAGAAGATTCGGTTTCGCCCTGCGTCCATATCTGTGTAGGCATATCTGGATCTTTCCCTTGTGCGTTGATAAAGTAGAGTCCTTTTGCATCATTGATAGCGGCGCTTCCTTCCTGCTTCACTTCGTTTGGACGGGAAGTATATTTAATATAAACCGTGTAATCCTGGTTTTTCTGGTAGGTTTTATCTAAAGTGATTTTAAGAATATCGTCCTTATAATCATATTTTAACGGAGATTTTTTACCATTCGATTCTAATGCTACTTCATGAATCAGCATTCCTTTGGCATCGAGCGTGAGTTCGTTGGAAGGGTAAAAAAACGGTGATGCGGTGAGCCATTCTTCACCGTTCATCTGTTCTTTCTGATAATCGAAATTTACTTTAAGTTTGGTATGTTTAAGTTCAGTTACTTTGGTATGAGTAGCCCGGTAGACTTTTTCTCTTCCTGAAGTTTCGGTTTGTGCCGCTACATTGGTGGAAAAGAAAATTCCTAAAAGAGCGATCGATAAAATGGCTTTTTTCATTATGATTAAAAATTATTTCTTGGTTAAAATATCAAAAATATCATTAACTAACGTTTCGTAATCTCCTTTTTTGAACTGTTCTTTCGTTTTCGCAAAGGCTTTTTTAAGTTCACTTTCGGGATTTTCGTCGTCGATAATTTCTGCTGAATCTACACCTTTTAATTGAAGGATAACCGTTTTCAGGACTTCGATGTCTGCATTTTTTTCAATATTTATTTTTAAATATTTCATTGTTTTATTCTTTTGTGAATGTGTTTTTGGATCCTCCCTGCATGATGATGAACTGATTTTTTTCGGGATAAAAATTGATTTCTATTCCGTACATATCACATGTAAAGTTTGTGACAGAAGTTGCTTCGAGAGGAAATGCGCTTTGTCCGGTTGCCTGCGCCATCAGTTTTTTATCCTGGATAAAGATATTAATTTTCAGAGGTACTCCAACAGAAGCGTATGTTCCGGCGTATTTCTGAAGTATGTTTTCCGGAATGTTTATCGTCTTAAAATTGGGGATCTCAAAATCTTTTCCGGTTGCAACGGCCATCATTCTTGAAAAAATTTCATCAGAATCCATATCCTGCTGATTGACTGTGAAACTAACCGCTGTTTTCAATTCAGGAAAGTATACCAGCTCTGATCTGAAACCGTCAATGGCGCCGTTATGTCCAAATCCTGTATACTTTTCAAATGGGAATTTCACAAGGCCATATCCGTAATCATCAATAAAATGTTTCATTTTATCAACGTTTTCTTTTTTAATGAGTTTTCCCTGTTCCAGACCTAGAATAAAGATTAAAAGTTCTCTTGGAGTCGAAATGATATTTCCTGCTCCAATCGGAATGCTCATATCCGTTTCAGGTGCTGCGATATAACTTCCGCCAGAATACTGATAGGATTTCGCCTGATTTTTTGAAGTATCAATCTTTCCTCCAACGCTTGTTAAAGTCAGTTTTAATGGTCTTGCAATTTTATCTTTAATTAATTCTGCGTACGTTTTTTTATAGATTTTTTCAAGAATTAATCCAAGTAAAATAAAGTTTGAGTTGCTGTATTCATATTTTGAACCCGGCTCAAAGTCACTTTTATATTTTTTAATGATATTTACCAGATCATTTCCTGTGTGAGGCTGAGTATAATATTGTAAAAATTCGGCTTCATCCGTTAAATTATGAATTCCTGTTCTGTGCTGCAGTAAATGTTCGATGGTAATTTTATCCGCATTAGGAATTTCCGGATAAAAATCCGAAAGCTTTTTGTCTAAAGAAATCTTTTTATCTTCAACCGCTTTCATGATCAGAACTGCGGTAAAAGTTTTACTGATTGAGCCTATACGATATTGCGTATTTACGTTGGCCTTCTGATTTTTTTCTGCATCTGCAAATCCGACTACTTTTATAAAGGTAGGCCGATTATCTTCTGCCAGTGCAAAACTTCCCATTATTTTATGGTGTACAAACAGAGAATCCAGATAATTGGACATTTTATCTTTCACCGTATTCTGGGAGAAAACCATACCTGAAATACCCATTGCTGAAAGAAAAAGTAGCTTTTTAAACATATCTTGAGATTTACCGGATAAGTTGAAAATTTTCAGGAGATGTTACAAAAAAAGTGAAGTTTTACACTTCACTTGGTTTATTTTTTATTGCATTGAAATTTGATATAAGAGCCCATCTGCAAGCTCTTGGTTTTTTCTATTCTGATAGTAAAGGACTGCTAAGATTTAAATCTTCATTAAATTAAATTGCCACAGGAGCCTTTATTCCCGGATGCGGATCATAATTTTCCAGCGTAAAATCTTCAAAATCAAAATCAAATAAGTCTTTAATTTGCGGATTAAGCTTCATTGTAGGAAGCGCTCGCGGCTCTCTGGAGAGCTGTTTATGAACCTGTTCAAAATGATTGTTATAAATATGAACATCTCCAAAAGTATGCACATAATCTCCTACTTCAAGATCACAAACCTGTGCTACCATCATCAGCAATAACGCATAGCTTGCAATATTAAAAGGAACTCCCAAAAAGACATCAGCGCTTCTCTGATAGAGCTGTAAAGATAATTTTCCATCCGCTACATAAAACTGGAATAGAGCATGACACGGTGCCAGAGCCATATTCGGGATTTCTGCAACGTTCCATGCAGAAACAATTAATCTTCTGGAATCCGGATTTTTTTTGATCTGATCAACCACGTCTGTAATCTGGTCGATCACTTTACCGTCCGCGCCGTTCCAGCTTCTCCACTGTGCTCCGTAAACAGGTCCGAGATCTCCGTTTTCATCGGCCCATTCATCCCAGATGGATACTCCGTTATCTTTAAGATATTTAATATTGGTATCGCCTTTCAGAAACCAGAGCAATTCATAAATTATAGATTTCAGATGTACTTTTTTGGTCGTTACCAAAGGAAAGCCTTTAGAAAGGTCATATCTAAGCTGATATCCGAAGACACTTCTTGTGCCGGTTCCCGTCCTGTCGGTTTTATCAGTTCCGTTATCTAAAATATGTTGTAAAAGATCTAAATAGTTCTGCATCTGAAAAAGAATTTTAAGGTTCAAATTTAAAGAAAGTATTCCGAAATTATATGAAAAAAGCATCCATTTTGATGGATGCTTTCTATTGCTGAAAATCAAATTATATTAAACTGCCGTGTAGCCACCATCTACAAGATAATAGCCTCCCGTCATAAAAGATGATTTTTCTGAACTCAGGAATAACACCAGTTCTGCTACTTCTTTAGGTTTTCCCAGTCTTCCCATCGGATGTTTTGAAATCAGTGCTTCCTTCATTTCCTTTGTCAGGCTTTCCAACAGCGGGGTTTCAATATAAGCAGGCCCCACCGCATTGCAACGGATATTTTTCTGTCCGTATTCTGCTCCTATATTTTTAGTAAGCCCTACCACTGCGTGCTTTGCAGAAGTGTAGGCTGAGGAAAGCGGTGCAGCAACAATACCATGAATAGAGGCCATATTCACAATAACGCCGCCCCCGTTTTTTTCCATTTGTTCTAACTCATATTTGCACCCGTAGAATACGCCATCAAGATTTATGCTTAATACTTTTTGCCAGCTGTCGAGACCGTAATCGCCTGCCAGCGCCTGTTCGCCACCGATTCCCGCATTATTACATGCAATATCAAGTCTTCCGTAGATTTCTACTGTTCTTTTTACTAAAGCTTCCACTTCTTCAGGGTTTGAAGTATCTGCTTTTACAAAAGACGCTTCCCCGCCTTGTGCTTTAATGTCTTCAACTGCTTTGTTACCGTGATCTTCATTAATATCGGATACAATAACTTTGGCGCCTTCTTTTGCATACGAATGAGCAACAGCTAATCCGATTCCGGATCCTGCTCCTGTAACAAGTGCTACTTTGTTGTCTAAAATTCCCATATTGATTTTATTAATTGGTGATAATTGATACCACAATTTACGACAAAATCCCGGTATTGCTTCTAAAGTAAGCAATAAAATTTTCTTAAATTATGGTTAAATATTATTTAAACAAAAAAGCCCTTATCCGGCGTTTACCAAATCTGCTTAATAGTCTGAGTAATGCTATTCAGAGAAAAACTTTGTCCGTTACTTAATCCTGCCATTGCTTTAGCTAATGGTGACTCCCCTGAAACGGTCATTACTTTACGGTTATCACAAATTACTTCTCCTACGGAAGCAACAATATAAAACAAACCTTTTTCAGTCTCTACCAAAGCCCCGCTCTGTACTTTTGAGCAAGATTCGGGGCTTATTTTTTGTAGCAAAGCCTGCTGATTCAGCGTTTCATTCAACTGTCTCTGCAGATTATTAATTTCCTGCTGGAGCATTTCTCTGCCGGTTTCATATTTGTCGCCCATTGAACTTTTAGTATCATTGTTTGAAGCACGGGTATCTTCGATCAGCTGTTCAAATTTCTGAATTTTATCTATAAGTTTGTTTTTTATGATATCTAATAATTTTGATTTATCCATAACTGAATTCATTTCACTTAATTACCCAAATGTATTAATAATTAATTTTAAAAATTTAACGCCGCTTTTTCCGGTAGATTTATTCAGCACAGTACATTTTATGGTCTTTGAAATACAGACATTTAACATAAAAATATTTTTATCACTACTATTTGAAAATTTTCTAAATTTGACTAATGTTTATCATTTTTGATAAAATAATCAATTCAAAAAAAGACAATCATTTATAAAACCTGTTAATTTTAATAAGAACACTATGAAAAAAAAATTAATTATTGTAATATCAGCTATTTATTCGTGTATGACTTTAGCTCAGGTAGGGATAAATACACAAACACCACATGCATCTTCGCTATTGGATCTTAATTCAGATACAAAAGGACTTCTTTTACCAAGAATTACCACTGCTGCAGCCAACAACCTCTCCAGTACGGCAAGTGAGGGTCTTGTTGTTTTTGATAAAGATAAAAAGGCTTTTATTGGATGGGACGGAACAAAATGGCAAAACCTGGGTTATGAAGAAATTAATACCGTTCCTTCTGCGACCAATGTAACCATCGGTGGAAATTATACTATAGGTTCTGTACTTACAGGGAATTATACATTCTCTGATGCGGAAAGTAATCCTGACAATGCAACGACTTTCGTATGGAGAAGAGCAGATGATGCAACAGGTAGTAATATTGCTACGATTGGTTCTGCTACCTCTCAAAATTATACCACGGGCGCTTCGGACCTTAATAAATTCATTCAGGTCTGTGTAACTCCAGGTTCATTAGTTGGAGCTTCACCTGGCATACAAAAATGTTCTGCGTGGGGCGGGCCTGTTGGCGCAAACCAGGCTCCTGTTGCTACTGGTGTAACAATTTCAGGAAATGCAATACAGGGCCAAACTCTTACCGGAAACTATACTTACAACGATGCCGAAGGAAATGCGCAGGGAATTTCCACTTTTAGATGGACACGTTCCGATGATACATCAGGCACTAACGAAACAACAATAGCAGGGGCAAATGGAATTACATACGCTGTAGGACCCGGTGATGTTGGAAAATATATTAAATTCTATGTCACCCCTATGGCAATATCAGGTACAACAACGGGTGCAGAAGCAGGTTCTGCATTTAAAGGGCCTGTAATAAATCTGATAACAGGTACTATTTTTTCACAAGGATTTGAGACAGGTGATACAGTAAATTATACAACCTCAGGATTTTTTACAGGAGGTTTAAACTTTACTTCAGGGACTACAGCAGCAAGCGGAGATGCACCAGCTTCGTCCCCTTTATTTTCAACAGGGTCAAGAGGTTATGGATACTCTAATCCAACGACTAGTACAGTGACAAGTACCTATGTTGAATTTAACACCGTAGATGCGTCAAGCTATACCAATAATATTACTTTCAGTTTTGATGTGGCAGCATTTTCCATAGCAAGTACTACCAACGGAATGGAAAGCAGCGATCTTGTGTCGGTAGAAATAAGTACTGACAGCGGAGCAACGTATGCAACCAAACTTACGTTACTTGGAGGAAATTCTTCAACCGGCTCAAATGTAAGATGGGCATTTACAGGTACAGGCACGGGCACCAACAGTTACTCTTCATCAAATCTTAATGTTAGCTCTTCTAACACCTCAACTTCTTCAGGGATTACGTTTACCGGAACCCAGGCAATAACAAAGCTATCGGTAACGGGAATTCCAAACTCGAGCCAGCTCCGTATAAGAATTGGCTTAAGAAATAATGCTGCTTCTGAACTTTGGGTTATTGATAATGTACAGCTGGTTGCTCTATAGATAACCAATCATTCTTTACAAAAAAATCTCCGCCTGGACAGGCGGAGATTTTTATATGAATTACTTTTCAAAAACAGCATAATCGCCGGGTTGGAAATTAAAGTGCTTCCCTTCCTGAAAATCTCTGTTCATCTTGGTGAAAACATTTTTGAATGATCCGGACAGATGCTCGTCTTCAATATTGAAGTCAACAGGATCTTTTGACATATTTAAAACAACCAAGACTTCATGATTACTGTTTTTTCTTAGGTATGCAAATACTTTATCATTAGCAGTTGTATTCAGAAGATAGGTTCCGACATTCGGGTCACCGCCTCTTAAAGCCGGATTTGATGATTTAAGGTTTAATAAAGTCTTATAAAACTCTGCCATCTGGTAATTATTAGTCCATTCTATAGGATCTTTTTCAAAGAATTCCAGTCTTTTCATATTGGGAAGTTCCTGCCCGGAATAAAGCAATGGAATTCCGTTCCATGTTGCAGAAAAGACTGCCATTGGCTTAGTGATCACACCATATTTTTCATATTCGGTACCGTTCCATGAGTTTTCGTCGTGATTGGAGGTAAACCAGGCTCTCATAGAACCATCTCCGATATTGGAGTATTGTATAAGAAGATCTTTCAGTTCCTGTATGGGGAGATTTTTCTTATAATAGTCTTCTGATTTGTGCATCCACTTCCATGAATAGCTTGCATCAAAGACTTTTCCATATTCCGGGTTTTCCAGTTCATCATATTCCCCAATCCAGAAGAGCGGCTTTATTTTTTCAACTTCAGGACGTGCCTGCTGCCAGAAATCTACTTCAACCCAAGAGGCAAGATCACAACGGAAACCGTCAATATCGGTTTCACGGATCCAGAATTTCATGGCATCAATCATTGCGAGTCTCATTTGCTGATTTTTATAATCCAGTTCTATGATATCATCCATTCCTGATGCACGGTGAAAACTTCCATCAGGATCTTTCAGATAAAATTCGGGATGTGTTTTTGTCCAGACGTGATCCCATCCTGTATGATTCGCTACCCAGTCGATGATGACTTTAAATCCCAAACGATGAGCTTCGTTTACCATATGCTTAAAATCATCCATTGTTCCGAACTCGGGATTGATAGATGTGTAATCTGCCGCAGCATACTGACTTCCCAGGCTTCCTTTTTTGTTTTGCTGTGCAATGGGAGTAACCGGCATAAACCAAAGGGTTTTCACCCCCATCGCTTTTAGTCTCGGCATCTCCTTTTCAAAGGCTTTGAATGTTCCTTCTTTTGTATATTGTCTTACATTAACTTCATAAATATTGGTGGTGTGCTTCCATTCTTTAGGCTGTTCCGTCATTTTTCTTGTTGTATTTTGAGTGGCACAGGAAACGATTCCCAAGCCCATTATCGTTAATAGAATTAATTTTTTCATTATTTCTTTTAACAAAAATAACAATTGTGATTGGAATAAGAGAATTGTGGATGTCTAATTTTAGAATGCAGAACATTTCACTTTCAGTTCAGACGATTAAAATCCCGCTTCATTGATTTTGACAGTGTTAATTTTTTCATGTCGACTACCCTAGCCCTGATCGCAGCTTTGTCTGAGCTCATTTTTAATTTTTCGGCGGCGCGGCGAAGCCGTGCCGCCGAAAAATTAAAAATAGCGAGTGCGGAGAGCAGGAAAAAGCTTCCAATAAAATATATATTGCTTTTCGATGTAATCAAATAGCTCCTTTAAAAAATATCAATAATACAATTCGACGAAGTCAAAAAAGCTTCAAATAAAAGATCTCAATATCAAGTTATTCTTAAAGTAAAGACCAGACTGGAAATATCAATAAGATTCCGAAAGTTTCGGCAATAAAAAAGCCCTGAATTTCAGGGCTGTATATTTATTATCTTTCGTCATCGTTGTCTTCATCATCAAAAACATCGTCATTGTAATCTTCTTCTTCCTCATCATCGAAATTATCGTCGTCTTCATCTTCAAAATTACCACTAACGGCAAAATCATCTTCGAAGCTGAAATCATCATCCAGCAACGGCATGGCAGATTTCTTTTTAGACCCTCCCGTTCCGCTTTTGCTTGGTGCTTTTAAAGGCACATTTCCGAATCGGTATACGGTAATCGGGTAATTTACGCCTTTTGTTTCATCTATAATTTCGATCAATTCGCAGAAAAATTCCCAAAGATCGAGAAGTCCGTACTGAAACTGAGCTTTATCACCTTTATTTTCGAAAGCTTCATCGATGTAAACATCCGACATAATCTCTCCATCGCCATCGTCACTCATATCTTCCAACGGAACACTTTTTACGATCGTTCCGTCTTCTTCCAGTAAATTAAAAGCTGAAAGCTCGTCTCCCTGCAAGCTGAACGCACTTTTAATTCCTAAATGTAAGTTCCATAGCGTCTGTTTTCCTTTAACTTCGATATCCCGGAAAATATCTTCTTTCGCATCTAATATTACGCGGATTTTGTAAACCATCAGTTTAAAATTACTTTTTTGCCTTTGTTATTATGATAAATCTCTGTTGCAAATATAAAATAAATGAGATGTGACAAAAAAATATTTCAGGATTTTTTAAAATATTTTTTTTCCTTACATTTTGCAAAAATTATTTACTTTTTTCAAGCATAAAACTGAATTTTGTTCCTTCAAGGTATACGCTTTCAACCGTGATATTTTCATTATGAGCTTCCAGAATATGCTTTACGATGGCCAATCCTAATCCTGAGCCACCTTCTCTCCTGCTGCGGCTGGTTTCCACACGGTAAAATCTTTCAAAAATCCTTGGAAGACTTTCTGCTTTGATCCCCATTCCATTATCGATAACTTCAATCAGGACTTTATTTTTCAGAATGTTCGTTTTTACCACTACTTTTGCTTCCTGCCTGTTGGCATAATGGATGGCATTGGAAATAAGGTTGATAAAAACCTGCGAAATCTTCTGTTTATCCGCCTCTACAAAAATCTGCGGATGGAGGGTCTGAATCTGCATGGTAGCATTGTGCTTTTCAGCTTCAAGATCAAGGAGGTCAAAAATTTCCCTGATGAGAAGGTTGACGTCAAATTTTGAAACGTTAAGATTTATTTCTCCAGCCTCCAGACGGTTAATCATATCAAGATCGGTAACAATGGCTATAAGCCTTTCTACCGACTTATCAATTCTCTCCAGGTATTTGTCGCGGATGGTAAGGTTGTCTACTCCGCCATCCCGTAGGGTTTCCACATACCCCTGGATGGAAAATAAAGGCGTTTTAAGCTCATGAGAAACGTTTCCTATATATTCCTTACGATAGCTTTCCATTTCCTTCATCATGTCCAGCTCAGTAACCTTTTTCTGATTTAAATCTGAAAATCTTTCTCCAAGTTCTTTGATGGTAATGTTTTCGGCATCATCGTGAACAATTTCCTGAGGTAACAGAAGCGAAAGTCCGCGGACCTGTTTTTTACCATAGTAATTGAACAGCAGCTCCAAAACAATATAATTAATGATAAAGATAAAAATAAGGCAAATGAAAAGACCAATCTTGAAGAAAGGTGTACTGTAATACATATCTTTTAGCGAATCGAAAATGATTACTAAAAGAAACATCACCAATGTCAGAAGACAAGAGGCTACAAGGGTAAGTCTGTAAAATTTCAATTTTACAATTTTTATGGGTTGATGTAAAGGTAAGAAAATGAAATTGAGTATTAAACAATAAGTTTATACCCAATCCCTTTTAAAGTCTGAATCGTGTTGATCCCTAATTTTTCTCTTAATCTTCTGATATGTACGTCAATCGTTCTCTCTCCCACGATCACGTCATTTCCCCACACCTTTTCCAGGATTTCTTCTCTTTTGAATACTTTTTCCGTATTGGAAGCAAGTAAGTAAAGAAGATCAAACTCCTTTTTCGGAAGCAGAAACTGCTGCCCGCTTTTCGATACTCTGAAATTGTCTTTATCAATGATCAGATCACCGATCTCAATAAGCTTGGAATTGTCCGAAACCTGAGAAGTAAGCTGTAATAAAGCATTTACTTTAGAAATAAGGATTTTCGGTTTAATAAGCTTTACGATATAATCGTTTGCTCCTGCCTGAAAACCTGCCAGCTGAGAGAATTCTTCGCTTCTTGCTGAAAGAAAAACGATCAGTGTTTTCTGAAGTTCCTTAATCTTACGAAGTTCCTGACATGTTTCAATACCGTCTTTCTCCGGCATCATGACATCCAATAGTATAAGATCGGGAACAATTTCTTTGGCTTTATCGATACCTTCGTTACCATTTGTGGCCGTATAGATATCATAGCCTTCCTTTTCCAGATTGTAAGACAGAATCTCTAAAATATCCAATTCATCGTCTATTAAGAGGATTTTCTTTTGGTTCATTTCTAATTTTTACGCGTCAAAGTTAATAATATTTTAATCACAGTTTAATAAAAGGAACATCGTTCACATAAAGTTAACAATAATATCTTTTTCTTAATGTTTAGTTAAGAAAAAATTAAATTTCCCTAAACCATTTACCCCACAGATTCTTTCTTCCTTTGCACCGAAAGTTATATAGTAAAAAAGAAATGAATTTTAGAAAACTGAGTATCGCAGTTTTGTTTTTAACAACATCGGGAACTGTACTTTACGCTCAAGAGACCACAAACGACACCCTAAAGAAAGAGAAAAAAATCGAAGGTGTAGTCATTAAAGGATCTACTAAAAAAGGAACTGAAGCCAATCTTATCAATTTGCAAAAAAAATCTGTAGAAGTAATTGAACGTGTAGGTTCTGTACAGCTTGCAAAACAAGGGGTCGGTGATGCAGCAACAGCTGTAACCAAAGCTACCGGAACCACTAAACAAGAAGGAAGCGGACAAATTTTCGTAAGAGGTCTTGGTGACAGATATAACAGTACTACATTAAACGGATTGCCAATTCCCTCCGACGATCCGGAATACAAAAACATCAATCTTGAGATCTTTAAGACGTCAATGATTGAATATATTTCATTAGATAAAGTGTACAACCCGAAAATGCTTGGAGACTTTGGTGGAGCGAATGTAAATATCGTTTCCAGAGAGCATTCAGGAAAGCCTTATTTCAAAATAGGTTTGGGAAGCAGCATTAACCTTCAGACATTTGACAAAAAAGATTTCAAAGTTCAGGACGGTGCTCCGGGATTCTTCGGATATAAGGAAACCACTTTTACCAAAGGAAATCCTTATCAGAAATATCCTTTCCAGACGACATGGAATTTTAAAAATGCACAAAATCCTTTCAACACAGATATGAATATTGAAGGGGGTGCTACTTTCGGAAAGCTTTCCTTATTTGCTTATGCCGGATTTGAAAACTCTTATGAATACAGCCAGGGACAGGAAGGGTACTACTTCTTTGACAATACGCCGAGTAAAAACTACACGGACGTACAGCGTTTTAATTATAAAACCAATACTACAGCTCTAGTAAACTTAGGATATAAAATTAATGCCAACCATAAAATAAGCTTTACCTCAAACTATATCCACTCGTCTGACCAGTCAGCGAAAATTTATAAAGGATATTCCTATGATGTAGACAGAAATGTGATTATCAACCGTGGTGATAACAAGATCACAACCACATGGGTAAACCAGTTATTAGGAACCCATAAATTGGGAGACACATGGTCTGCAGACTGGGCTTTAGGTTACAATATGCTGAACAGTAAAAGGCCAGACCGTCTTCAGAATACCATTGATGCCACAAACTCTCAGCTCATTGCAGGAAGCGCCATCAACAACCACAGGTATTTTGATGAACTGAAAGACAATACAGTATTAGGACACGCTTATCTTACCAAAACGTTTGAAAAATTCAAAGTAACCGTAGGATATGACGGACAGTATAAGGACAGAAAATTTGAAAATACTACCATTGGAATGAACTTCAGCAATGTAGTACCGGTAGATCCTAATAATATCGACGGATATATCAATGCAGGAAACAATTCATTATTCTCCTATATCACTTTCCAGCCAACTGATAAATTATTCAATCCTTTTTATTATACTGCAAAGCAGAATATCCAATCCGGTTTAGCCAATGTGGATATTACCCTTTCAGACAAATTCATTATCCAGGTTGGTGGCCGTTTTGATTATATCGACATGCAGATGAAATGGCTGGATCCCATTGCACAGGATGGTAAAAAGAACAAGCAGTACAACAAATTCTTACCTGCCTTGAACGCGAAATACAGCATCAACGACAAGCAGAATTTGAGATTTGCCTTCTCCAAATCATATACATTACCTCAGGCAAAAGAAATTATTCCTATTGCTTACTATGATGTAACAACGAATACGTACGGTAACCAGTTCCTTAATCCGTCTGACAATTACAATGCAGACCTTAAGTGGGAATTATTCCCAAGATCCGGTGAAGTTATTTCAGTTACAGCTTTTGGAAAATACATCCAGAATGCCATTGCAAGAACAAGCTATGCTAGTTCGGCTCCAAGTGACATGACGTATTTCAACATTTCAGATTGGGGGTATATTGTAGGAGCGGAAGCCGAATTCAGAAAAGACCTTTATTCCTGGAATAACTCTAAAATTTATACATTCCTTAATGCTACTTACATGCATTCTGAACAGGAATTTAAATCTGAGAACGAAATTGCAAAAGAAAACGGAGGCAAAACCATTGTATTCAATACAGAAAAAGATAAAATCCAAGGAGTTGCAGATCTTATTGCCAACGTAAACTTAGGATACAACTACAAATGGAATAATGTAAACAGTTTAGATTTTGTAGTTTCTTATTCACACATCGGAAAAAGTCTTTATTCCGTGGGAACAGGATTTATCGGAAATTTTTATGAAGTACCCAGAGAGATTCTTGATATGAATTTAAGTTTCACATTAAACAAAATCGGTATCGGGATTTCTGCAAAAAATTTACTGAATCCTCACTTCAAAATTGAGCAGGAAAATACCACGCAGACCTTCATCCACAAAGACTATACAAAAGGCCGTCAGTTAGGATTAAACCTGTCGTATAAATTTTAATAAAAATAAAAATCTATAAAAGTTATGAAAAAAACAATCTTAAAAGCAGCTCTTTTCTTTTCATTAGTTGGAGCATTTTCATCAGTAGCCGTTTCTTGTAGCAATTCTGATGACGACGACTCTACAGAAACAATTTCTACCATCGATCCAAGCAACTTTAAAGGAAATATTGCTGCGGGAACTACCGTAACATTAGACCCTTCAAAAGTATATACCATCACCGGTAAATTAATGGTTGAGAACGGTGCAAGCCTTATCATCCCTGCAGGAACAAGAATTACTGTAGCAGAAGGTGCCAATTATTTAATCGTAGACAGAGGTGGTAAAATCTTTGTAAACGGTACTGCTTCAAACCCGGTTGTTTTTGAGGGTACTGCACACAAACAAGGACACTGGGGAGGTATTGTTATCTTAGGAAATGCTCCTAGTAACAGAACTTCATCCGGAACATCAACTTCAGAATTGGGTGATTTAACGTACGGAGGAACAAACACAGCTGATAATTCAGGTATTATTAAATATCTTATTATTAAAGACAGCGGATTCAAATATAATCCTGAAAAAGAATTTAACGGACTTTCTCTTTTCGGAGTGGGTAGCGGAACTACAATTTCTTATGTATATGTAACTGTAGGTGCTGATGATGGTATTGAATGTTTCGGAGGAAACGCAAACCTTGATCACATTGTTGTAACAGGTGTGGGTGATGATTCTTTCGACTGGACTGAAGGATACAGAGGTACTGTAAATTACATTTACGCTGCCAGAATGAAAGCATATCAAACCGCTGCAGAACCAGGAAACAGAGGTATTGAAGCAGATACTCAGGATACCAACCCGAACACTACTTTCGGAAACGGTGCTTCTAATCCTGTCATCAACAATGCAACGTTCTTAGGAAACACTGCTGGATCCGAGTCTCAGGGCATGAAAGTAAGAGCAGGATCTAACGGTCAGTTTGACAACATCGTTTTGGCAAACTATTCAACAGGTCTTGATTTCGAAACAGACAGAACTTTAACATGGTTCCAGGGTGGTTCTTACATCAAAAACCTGAGATTTGTAAATGTTGCTACAAAATCTAAAGCTAAAAATACTGCCGGTACAGCCGTAGATATCAGTTCTGTATACACTGAAAATACATCTGCAACAGGTGCAGGTAGCGGAACAGCTTTACCAGATTGGGCTAAAGGGTGGACTGGCCTTTCCAGCTTCGACGTAACAGATGCTATGAATTAGTAATTAGTTTTATCATATCAAATTAAAAAAAACGGCATCGGAATTTTTCCGGTGCCGTTTTGTGTTTATTGAATAAATCTGTATTTCTGCTGATCCGGATTATGGAAATACAGAGAAAAATGGTAATTTGGTCTTCTGAAATAAAACAGCATTTAAAAACTCCATTAAGCATAATAACCTTACAATATTATGAGAAAAAACTATCTGAAGCTCTTCATTGCAGCTGCCGTTATAAGCTTTTCATCCATCATCCACTCATGTTCGGAAGATGAAGACACAGCCACCATTGAAGTGGTGGGAATTGCACAGGATCCGGCAAATTTCAAAGGTGAGGTTACCGATGGCCAGGTGGTTACTCTTGATGCGACAAAAGTGTATGTACTCAATGGAGCAGTACGGGTGAAATCCGGTGGTAAACTTGTGATTCCGGCAGGAACAAGAATCGTGGCTACAGCAGGAGCAGAATCCTATGTTGTAATAGAACAGGGCGGACAGATCTTTGCTAATGGAACCCCGGCATCTCCCGTAACATTCAATTCCTCGGCAGCGGCTGCAGGAACATGGGGAGGCGTCATGATATGTGGCAGAGCACCCATCAATACCGGCGCAACAGCTACTTCCGAAGTTGGAAATGCTTCGTATGGCGGAACAGCTGCTACAGACAATTCGGGATCATTAACGTATGTGAGAATTGAAAACGCAGGAATCAGCTACGCTACCGATAAAAACTTCAATGGCTTGTCATTGTATGGTGTAGGAAGTGATACGAAAGTTGAAAATATAGCCGTTGTAAATGGCGCTGAAGACGGGATCCAGATGTATGGCGGAACCGTAAATATTTCCAATATTGTTTCCATCAGCAATGCAGACGATGCCTTTGTCTGGACAGACGGATGGATAGGAACAGCTACCAATCTCTATACCAAAAGAAGAACCAGCGGTACAGGAAATACCGGGATCAAGGGACTCAATAATGCAACAAACGCAGATGCCTCTCCAAGGTCTAATCCGATTATTAAAAATGTTACCATTCTTGGCGGGACATCAGGAGAATCGCAGGCGATAAGACTGTATTCAGGAACGTATGCCAATTTTGACAATGTAGTGCTTTCTAACTGGACAGACGGTTTCAGCCTTGAAAATAATTCCACGGTAACCTATATCAATGGGCAGAGCAAAATCCAGAATGTCTTTTTTGATACCAATGTTACCAACAAAATGACAGCGAAAACAACCGATGGTTCCACGGTAACCATTCTGCCATCAACGTACACCGAAAAATCTGATGCTACCGGCGCAGGAAACAAGCTGGCGAGCCCGGCCTGGGCAATTGGATGGTCTACCCTACAATAAATTTGTTTAAATAATAATGGCAGCGGCACCGGAAAATCCGGTGCCGCTGCCATTATAATCTTTCAGAACTTGTAAAAAACACCAACGGATACGTAATAAATATTGCCAGCCCTTTTAAAACATAGATCCCAAATTATAATGTATCCCTGCGGAGATGTATAACACTTCATTGCCGGTTTTCACGAACGTCATCCACGAGGCTTCGAATATCAAAATACACGTTGAATAACTTATCGGAATCCCTATAAAATGACAATTGAAACAACATCAGCTATATGCAGATTAAATAAAAAGGATGAAGTTTAACCTCATCCTTTTTATTATTTAAGAATATTCAAATTTTCGTACGGCTTCCAGCGTCCTATCGATTTCTTTATCCCTGATGGCATCACTGATAAAGTACGTTTCATAGCCGCTTGGCGGAAGATAAATTCCGTTCGTCAGCATCTGATGGAAGAAATTATTAAACAAAGCATGATTGGCTTCCTGCGCTTCATCAAAATTAGAAACCCTGTTAATATCGAAAAACACAGACATCATTGACCCTTTTCGGTTGATTTTATGAGGGATTCCTTTTTCATTTAAAATTTTTCCGATTTCAAAATCCAGTGTTTCGGTTGTTTTTGCCAGGCGATTGAAAAATTCAGGATCCTTTTTAATCAGCTGAAGCGTTTTTAATCCGGCTCTCATGGCCAGAGGATTTCCGCTGAGTGTTCCTGCCTGATAAACACCTCCTTTTGGAGCAAGATGATCCATAATCTCGTTTCTTCCTGCAAAAGCGCCTACCGGAAGTCCACCACCGATTACTTTTCCATAGGTTACCAAATCAGCTTTTACATTAAAAAGCTCCTGAGCACCTCCGAAAGCAAGCCTGAAACCAGTCATTACCTCATCGAAGATTAATAAAGCGCCGTTTTCATCACAGATGGTTCTCAATTTCTGAAGAAATTCGTTTTCAGGAAGAACACAGCCCATATTTCCGGCTACAGGTTCAATAATGACTGCAGCAATTTCACCCTGATTATGTCTGAACAAATCTTTTACCTGCTCAAAATCATTATATCTTGCCAGTAAGGTATCTTTTGCCGTTCCTGCCGTTACTCCCGGAGAATTCGGATTTCCGAAGGTAGCAGCACCACTCCCCGCCTTTATCAGGAATGAATCTGAATGCCCGTGATAACAGCCTTCGAATTTTACGATCTTATCTCTTCCTGTAAAGCCTCTCGCCAGGCGCACTGCACTCATGCATGCTTCCGTTCCCGAAGAAACCATTCTGATCTGGTCTATATTCGGGACATTTTCCACGATGAATTTTGCAATTTCAGTTTCCAGTTCTGTAGGAGCTCCGAAGGAAAAACCTTTCTCTGCCTGAATTTTCAATTCTTCTAAAACTTCGGGATGGGTATGTCCTAAAATAGCAGGTCCCCAGGAATTAATATAATCAATATACGTGTTGTCATCGGCGTCGGTAAGATAAGCCCCTTTTGCAGATTTCATAAAAACCGGAACTCCTCCTACGGATTTGAATGCCCGGACCGGGGAATTTACTCCTCCCGGAATGTATTGATACGCCTCATCAAATAAAGCTGAACTTCTTTGGTATTTCATATATAGTTGTTGGTTAATGGCTGATTGTTGTCAGTTTATCAATCAACCAACAACAATGACCATCAACAAATTAATTTCTTGGTTTTTTATCAATTAAATAAATCAATTGTCCGGCAGAAGGCTTCTGCCCCGCATCCATCCTGTTTTTAGCGTACAGTTTATTCAATTTGATCCCGAATTTCTGGGCGATATCATGCATATCTTCCCCTGCTTCGGCTTTATAGGTTGCTGTATTTCCATCAGAATTTTTAGATTCCAGGAATACAATATCATTTTTGTATAGAACATCACCTTCCAGCTCGTTCCATTTTACAAGTTTGCTTTCGCTTATTTTAAATTTTTTCGCGATAAATTCCAGATTGGTATCTTCAGGAATTACAATGTATTTCAGACCGTCGTTCGGGTGGGTTTTAATGAGAATAGAATTAAGAACTTCCGATTTTGTTCTGATTCTTTCCACCCTTTTCTGCTGTTGCGCATAAGAAGTCTGTTTATAGGGCACTTCAACGATTACGGGCTCTTTTGTTTTTTTGGTATATTTTTCCGTTTCCAGCTGTGCCATAAAGGTTCTGTCATCCTTAAGATTCGGATACATTTTTAGCACCGCATACAGCACTTCTTTTGAGCTGGTATTATCAAATTCGTATAACCTGTATTTTTCTATTTTACCGATTAGTATGGAAGCATATCTCGGATTGGTTGCGTATCCTGCTTTTTTAAGTCCGGTTGCCCACGCTCTGTAATCCTTCATATCCAGGTTGAAAAGATTGGCGTAGTATTTTCTTGTCGACAAAAATATGGAATGATCTTCATACGACTGACGCGGATCGTCATATACCCGGAAGCACTCATTGGGAGCGTCATCGGTGTGCTTCATGGTTTTTCCGGTCCAGTCTTCTTTACATTTGATTCCGAAATGGTTCTTGCCTTCCAGAGCGAGCCGGCTTTGTCCGCCACCCGTCTCCAGAAGTCCCTGTGCAAGGGTAATAGAAGCAGGAATTTTATACTTTTCCATTTCTTCTACAGCATATTTGGCAAATTTCTGGATGTATTGATCTTCAGTTGCCCAAGTCTGAGCCGAAAATTTTGATAAAACTAAAAGGCTTACGAGTAAGAAAAGTCTTTTCATCTTATAATTTTTATTGTTTTAAAATGAAAGATGGAACACTTAGTGTTTCCTATTTTCAATTTTACTTATATAATTAAATTTCTGTTCTGTTTTTCCAACAATAAATTTGCGCCTTCAATTCCCTGTAATCCACCGGTGTGGAAGCACAAAATTTTACTATTCTCGGGAAAATATCCTTCTTCAATCATTTCGAAAACCTTCTGCATCATTTTTCCTGTATAGATCGGTTCCAGCGGAATTCCGTAATCTCTCTTAAAATCATTGATAAAACGGATATTCTCATCATTTATTTTACCATAACCCCCAAAGGAAGAATTTATTAGACTGAAATTCCGCTTTGAAGTTAATTTAGCAATCGTTTCTTCCAAGCTACGATCCATCACCGCCTGAAATCCCATAACTTTCTGATTCTCTTCACAAAATTCTGAGATTCCTGAAATGGTTCCTCCCGTTCCCACTGCGGTGCAAAGATAATCAAAATCTTTTGTTTCGTCATTGAGCATCATTTTTATGCCTTTTACCGCCTCTTCGTTGGTACCACCTTCGGGAACGACAAGCGCGTCCGGAAATTCGGCTTTTAAAAATTCGGTAAGTTTTTCCTTGTGCCTGTATTCTTCACGGCTTACAAACTGAAGGTTCATTCCGTTTTTTCTGGCAAAAACTAAGGTTGGATTTTCACGCCATTTGTCTTTAAGTTCTCCTCCCCTGATCATACCTAAAGTAGGAATTCCGGTGAGATTTCCTACTGCAGAAACTGCCGCAATATGATTGGAAAATGCACCTCCAAAAGTAATGATATAAGGCTTTTCCGGGTTTTGGGTCAAATAATTATTGATATTAAAAAATAGCTTCCAGTATTTGTTTCCTGAAATATCAGGATGAATGAGGTCTTCTCTTTTGATGAAAAGTTTAACCTTTTTATCAATCGGGATTTCCTGGATCGGAATTTTTTGTGCCGGAAGCTGTAATATCATTGTAGCCTGAATGTATTGTACAAAAATAGTATTTTTTGTTTTTTTAAATTTTGCTATGGATTTAACGTTGTCGTTTTAATAAAAATTTAATTTTTTTGTGAATTTAAACCACCCTCCCGAGGAAGGGAATTTTTAATGTATGAGAAAAATTTTATTAAAGATATTTTCTGAAGCTCCATAATTTCCTTTTTTTAAGGTAATTCAGATCATGTTCGTTGGCATATGCTTCTCTTTCAAAAGAAATTCTCTGATAAGCGTGAAATGCATTTTTCAGTTTAAAAAGCCAGTAATAATATTCAATGATATAAAATAAATAGAAAAATATGACCAGCATTTCGATTTGCTGTCTTAAATGAATCTTTTCGTGGTTGATCAATATTTTATTTTTCTTATCTTCGGAATTCCTTATTAAGATAAAAGGAAAAAGAGCGATGCCGCTGATTTTTAGGAATTTCAAAAGTTTTTGGCATACAATTATCATAATAACAAATATAAAGTTTTTTGACTTAGCGATTTAACTTATGGCACTTTTTGACATCAAAGAAGGTGAAGATTTTTACTACAATGAGCAGGGGTATAAGGTTTTTACAGAAAAATTTCATCTGAAGAGAGGACATTGCTGTAAAAGTGGCTGTAGACATTGTCCTTACGGATACGATAAAAAAACGGACACATTTATTAAAAACGATAAAAAAAATAAGTAAAATGAAGAAATATATTTTTATTTTGTTAGCCGCGGCTACTTTGGGTTTAACATCCTGCAGTCCTTTTAATGTACGTTCTGATTATGCGGAAACCGCAAACTTTACGAATTACAGAACCTATAAGCTAAGAATTGATGATCTGAAACTGAATGACATAGACAAAGACAGAGTTTTGAACGAATTATCAAAACAGCTTCAGATGAAAGGTCTTCAGTCGGGAGACAGCCCGGATCTGATCATCAACGTGAAAGCCAATCATAAAAAAATTACGGATATAACCACCAGTTCTCCTTATGGAGCATGGGGATGGGGCGGACCTTTCGGATGGGGAATCGGGATGAACAGAACATGGACCAGCAATTATAATGAAGGGGCCATTATTGTAGATATGGTAGATGCAAGATCAAATAAACTGGTTTGGCAGGGGATCGGAAGCGGAATTTCCGTAGACCGCCCGAAAGCCAAGCAAAAACAAATTCCTGAAATTGTGGGTGAAATCATGAAGAATTACCCTCCACAAAGAAAATAATTTAAATCAATCATTATATATGAAAGCCGATACAAATTCTGTATCGGCTTTTTATTTCAGCATATAATCGAAATAAATTCTTCCTGAAAATTTATCCCATTTTAAAAATTATATTTTTCGTGACAAATATGTTTTACTTCTTTTATTTCCGTATTATTCCTCGTAAATGAACGCACTATAGTATCACACTCTTTATGATCATTACTGTTCTTAATAAATTTAATAACACCGAATGTTGTAATAATTAAAAAAACCAGAGAAAAAGAATAAGCAAGCTGTTTTTTCATAATACTATTTAATTGTTCAATAAAGTTTTTCAAATATAGTATTTTTAAGCAGAGTTATTTATGTTAAAACGCTCCTCATATATTCAAAAGTTGTAATTTTCCGTCAGCATCTAATCTGCATTACCATTACTATTTAAAATAATAAAAAAAGTCAGTAGCTCGGTATACTGACTTTTACAAAATAATTTTTAAAATCTAAGTTAATCCTTAATTATTTTATATGAGGCATCTCCTCCTTTTTTGAAATGTAAGGATATAAAATACATTCCTTTTTCAAGATCACTCAATGATACGGTAGTTGAAGGATTATTAATGATTTTTAATATCCTTCCCGATGTATCTGCTAATGTAAGGGTTTCTACATTTTTCACATTAGAAATATGCAGTTCATCGTGAACAGGATTCGGATAAAGACCTATCTTAGGCAGATTTTCCGTTTCGCCGGTTGCCAGATTCGGTATAGGTTCCCAGACTACATCGTCCCAGTAATGTCCGGCAAAAGAAGTTCCGGGATTGCGTATGGCCAGCCTCATTCCTGCGGGAATCGTAGTTGGTATCGTAAAAATCCTTTCCGATGTGCTGTCATAGGAAGTATTGGTGATGGTAATAGGCTGAAGAACTACAAAAGTTTCGGGAATTGCATCTTTTATGTAGCCTAATTCCAGATAACCCGCTCCGTTTGCTTTCATCTTCACACGAAGCCGATGCGTACCGTCTGAAATATTTGTCATTGTCGGCAAAATAACGATGGATATTTTGCCTGTGCCATAGCCGGTCTGATAAATCTGACTTGTTCCGGAGGCAGGCTGTGTACTTGAAATAATCTGGCTTGCCCCGCCCAAAATCACACTATCCCAGCATGTAGGCACGACTCCCATGCTGCAACAGGAATATGCATCAAAATTTTCAGATAAACTGCTTACCGGATTACACTGTGCACCGGCAAAGAAAACTCCGCCTATAAGCCCTAATACAGGCATACTCATTTTAAAATATAAATTTTTAACCATTCTAAATAAAAATAATAACAACGAAAGTAATTCTTTTCTCTCATATTATTGATTTATATTTTTATGATTTTTCTCAAGTAATTAAAAATTAAAACACATGTAATAAATAATTATTAATATTAATAATTTATCATGATATCAATATTATTTAGAAAATTAACAATTCCGTAATTTCTTATCCGTAATTTTATATTAATCTTACCACCTAAAATATTGACATGAAAAAAACACTGTTCATTTTGGTGTTTGTCTCTTTTCTGACAAATGCGCAGGCTCCTTCAGGATATTACAACTCGGCCAACGGGTTGTCCGGAGCTTCACTGAAAACAGCCTTAAGTACAATTATTACCAACGGACACCAGGACAAAGGCTATAATGGACTCTGGACCGGCTATAAGACAACTGACATTGACAAAAATTACGAAAATGACGGTTCTATTCTGGATATTTATTCAGAAAAGCCGGCAGGTACAGATCCTTATAAATACACTCCCGGAACAAATCAGTGCGGGACCTATTCCGTAGAAGGAAATTGTTACAACAGAGAACATATTGTTCCCCAAAGTTTATTTAATGAATCTTCACCAATGGTTTCCGATATACATTTTATCAGGGCAACCGATGGAAAAGTAAACGGGATGCGATCCAATTATCCTTTCGGAAAGGTTGGTACCGCAACATTCACCTCTAAAAACGGATCCAAACTTGGAAACTCGGTTTCTTCCGGATATTCGGGAACCGTTTTTGAGCCGATTGATGAATTTAAAGGGGATGTCGCGAGAATGATCTTCTATTTTGTAACACGCTATCAAGGCAAACTTTCCACTTTCGCTTCAGGAAATATGCTGGGCAATTCCACCTTTCCAGGATTACAGACCTGGGAACTGAATGTTTTGCTCGCATGGCACAATCAGGATCCTGTATCGCAGGCTGAAATCAACAGAAATAATGCTTCTTATGCTTTTCAGGGAAACAGAAATCCTTTTATTGACAATCCGAATTATGTGAATTTAATTTGGGGATCCGGATCTACAGGAGGCGGCGGAACTACAACTCCTCCCACAACGACCGGTTGTGCGAACGAAACTTTCGAAACCATTCCAACAGCAAGTTCTGCTTCTTATTTAACAAGAACCTGGAGCAACGGCGGAATTTCATGGATTGCCACAGATGCCAGAACCGACCAGACTATTTCTACAAAAGCCATTACCATAAGAGACGGTGCTTTAACATCAGGAAGTTCGGGTAACGGAATCGGGTCATTAACGGTAACCACCCAATTGAAATTTACAGGATCGAACGGAACATTTACTGTGAAAGTAAACGGAACAGCCGTAGGAACCGTACCTTACAGCACTAATTCAACAACTACTACGATTAATAATATCAACATTTCAGGAAATGTAGTTGTAGAGCTGGAAAACAACTCAACCAGCAACAGAGTAGCCATAGACAACCTAAGCTGGACCTGTTATTCCGGAACATCAAGAAACATTCAGAGTGTTTATGCAGAAACGATCTTACCTCAAAACCAGATGCAGATCTCCCCAAATCCGATTGTGAATAATGAAATTTTTGTAAAAGGTGAAACACGGAACATTACGAAAGCTGAAATTTATAATCTCCAGGGAAAAATAATGCAGTCTTTTGAACAGCCATTCAGGAACAACAGAAATTCTATCAGAATAAAAAATCTTCCTTCGGGAGTCTATATTCTGAAAGTAGATGGTTCGGTAATGAAGTTTATTGTTAAATAAATATATCTTAACTTTAAAATAAAAGCCTTCATCATAGATGACGAAGGCTTTTATTATTAACTATCATTTAGATTATTGTCCAAGCAAATCTCTCATTTTCTCCTGCATCAGTTGAGGGTCTTTCATTGCTTCCCAACCAACTGTCGATAACAGTACAATCACATAAATAAAGTACAATACACTTAATGAAATCCCAATAATCGCCATAATTTTACCGGCATTCAGCTGGCTATAATTTGAGTACATTGTTGGATTTTGTTTATACAATTGACCATCTTTCTTGGCGAGAACAAGAGCAATAATTCCAGATATAAGCCCCGGAAGGCCATAGCAGCAGCAACCTACAATTGATACAATTCCAAGAATTAATACTGCGGTTGCGTTAGGTAATTTTTGTTGATCCATAGTTTATAATTTAGTTTAAGTTATGTTTAGAAATAAATGTTTATAAAAGTATGAAATTACCATAATAATAGCGTTTGTTATTGCTAAAAAAACTAAGATATTACTGTAATTCCTTTTTCTATCCACAAAGTTTAAGATGACTGCCACAAAAAACAGCAATACAGTATATACCGCAGGAAACATATGAAAAGCTTCAGCAAATCTGCCTTCAAAAACCATAACGATCGCTCTCTGGGTGCCGCATCCGAAGCATTCTACCCCAAAGAATTTTTTGATAGGACAGGGCAGCATAAAATCTTCTGCTTTCATATTCTGATTTTTTGTTGATCAAATATATAAAAATTAAGATTATATTTTTGCTCTCAGATACTGATGTGGGAAAAAGCATTCTTCATTCATTTCAAATGATCCCTGAACTGCAAGATAAGGGTTTCTCAACATTTCCCTGGCAATAAAAATGAGATCGGCATCTCCTTTCTCAAGAATCTCTTCCGCATGGGAAACCTTTTTAATCAGTCCTACAGCTCCTGTTTTTACATCGGCTTCATTTCTTACCTGTGAAGCTAACGGAACCTGGTAGCCATCGAAAAGAGGAATCTTTACGCCGTGAATATTTCCGCCACTGGAAACATCAATGAGATCCACAGAGTGATTCTTCAAGACTTTTGACAATTCAACACTGTCGGTAATCTCCCAGCCGTTTTCTGCATATTCTGTTCCTGAAATTCTTACAAACAAAGCAACATTGTCATTCAATTCTTCGTTTACAGCATCTACAATTTCAACTAAAAAACGGATTCTGTTTTCAAAGCTTCCACCGTATTCATCAGTCCTGATGTTTGAAAGCGGCGATAAAAACTGATGAATAAGATAGCCATGAGCCGCATGAATTTCAATGACATCAAAACCTGCCTCTACTGCTCTTCTGGCAGCTTCTCTAAAATTCCGAACCTGTTCCTTAATTTCTTCCTGGGTTAAAACATGCGGAATTCTTTCTGTCGGATGATACGGAATCGGACTTGGCGCGATGGTTTCCCATCCTTCTTCAACGGAAATTTGTTTGGTATTCCAGGTAGATCCTTTTCTTCCGGAATGCGAAAGCTGAATTCCTATTTTGCTTTCTGAATTTTTATGAACAAACTCTACAATTCTCTGAAGCTGCTTTGCCTGCTCATCGTTCCATATTCCCATACAGTGATTGGTAATTCTTCCGCGGGGCTCCACCCCGGTTGCTTCTACGATAAGAAGCCCTGCTCCACCCTGAGCGCGACTTCCATAGTGAACAAAATGGAAGTCATTGGGAAGTCCATCTTCACTGGAATACATACACATTGGCGACATTACCCAACGGTTTTTTAATTCAACATTTCTGAAATTAACTGGAGTATATAACATGTTCATTTTTATTTTTAAAAATTGAGAATTGCAAAGAGCAGGCCTTTATTGCCTACCTCGTGAAAAAGAAGTAATTTTATCCCCCTTTTTTTAATCCACAATATATGAAAAAAGAAACTCAGATCAGTTACGAATATTTTAAGAATAGCAGCGAACTGAACGATATAGAAAAAGAATTATTTCAAAAGGCAAAGGACGCGCGCGAGAATGCATATGCTCCCTACTCCAACTTTCTGGTAGGATGTTCTGTGCTGCTTGAAAATGGCGAAATGTATTCCGGGAACAACCAGGAGAACGCGGCATTTCCATCGGGACTTTGTGCCGAAAGAACAACCTTATTCTGGGTAGCTGCCAATTTTCCGGCTGTGAAAATTAAAAAGATTTTCATTGTGGGAGGCCATAGGGAATTTCCTGAGAAAAATCCTCCTATTCCGCCCTGCGGAGCCTGCAGGCAAAGTTTGATTGAATTTGAGACCAAGCAAAATGAAAACATTGATCTTTATTTCTCAAGCATGAATGAGGAGGTGGTGAAGGTACATTCGATTAAGGATCTGCTGCCGTTTTATTTTGACGGTACGTTTTTGTAGCGATTTTTGGTGAATGATGAATTCTGCTTTGCAAGTAAATGGTGAATTTAAGAAAATTGACAAATTGACAAACGTAGCAAATTGACAGTTCACAATTGACTTTGGATTAGCCTTTTTAAATCATCTAATTTCTCTGAAAATTAATCCCCCCACCAAGTGAGGAGAATTCTTACCATTTAGAAAACTGAGATTTCTGTGGTGGCTCCGAAAAACCTCAGCCGTCACAGAAATCCTAGCCCTGATTGCAACGAAAATCCCGGAGTGGAGCGGCGGAGCCCGTCGTAGGCCCAAGCCAGGCCGGGTGGAGCCGCGTAATGAGGAATTGCAGTGGAAAGCAGGTTCCCGGCTCCTGAAAAATAAAACAACCTTTACAAAATCGTCATCGTACTTTAATTATTTCTCTGTTTTTGCTTTTTTGACGAATAAGTTTATCTTTGCAAAAAATTTTGGTTTCCAATCATTTGGAATGAAAAGGGAATCGGGTGTAAATCCCGGACTGTCCCCGCAACTGTAGATCGCAAGAAAAGTTTCTACGACAAACCACTGTGCAAACGGGAAGGTGTAGAAACGCGAAAGTCAGGAGACCTGCCAGAATTGTAACTAAATACATTGCTTTCGGAGGAAAAGTAAAATAGAATGGATATAAAAAAATCTTTAGTACTGATTTTTTCGGCTTACGGCTGCTTTCTTTCTGCACAGGAGAAAGCCATTGATACGGTATATATCTTTGATAACCAAATGAATAAAGTAAAACTTTTTCATAGTGTCAATACAATCCGTCCGAAAGATTTCGAAAAAAACACCACCAATCTTTCCGAACTTTTGCGGTTCCAGTCTCAGCTTTATATTAAAGAAAACGGACGGGGTGCAGTTTCATCGCCATCCTTCAGGGGAACCAGTGCAGGGCACACAGCTTTTGTGTGGAACGGCATCAACATCAACTCAGCCTTTCTCGGACAAGGTGATGTGAATAATATGCCGCTTTTCGGGTATGATGAGCTTGAAGTAAAAGCCGGCGGCGGAAGTGTACAATATGGAAGTTCTGCCATCGGAGGGAGTATTCATCTTAATAATAACCTGGAGTTTAACAAGGGTGCCCATGCTTTTCTTTATTCGGAAGCAGCATCGTTCGGGACCTTTAATAATTTCCTGAGGACTTCCTTCAGCAATGAAAAGTTCAGTATGAAGGTTTCGGGAAATTATGTCATCAGCCAGAACGATTATGAAGTTCCGGAGAAGGAGTACATCAACAGAAACGGCAGGTTTTACAATTCGTCGATCAACATCGGAGCTTCGTATAAAATTGCACCGCATCAAACGATTTCGTGGCAAAACCAGCTATTTGACGGATCCCAACATTATCCTATTTTCACAGAGAACGGTAACAAAACAAAATATAAAGCCCAGACATTGCGCAGTCTTCTTTCCTGGGATGTTACAAGAAATAATTTTTCCAACAGCCTGAAAGTGGCTTACACGGAGGATAATTTCCAGTATTTCGGAGATATTGACAAACCGAAGGAAAGTGGTGCGGAAGGTAAAAATTATATTTTCAGAAATGATTTTAATTATTTCATCACTCCGAAAATCAACGTCAATGCCATTGGGGAATTTCAGGTAAATAAAGGGTCGGGTTACCAATCGGGCATTGGAGATATCAGCAGAAATGTTGGTTCTGCAGCAGGTCTTATTAGATATTTCGTTACTTCTGATCTTCGTTTTGAAGCAGGTATTAAAAAAGATTTTGTAGAAAATATATCTTCTCCTGTCCTCTATTCTTTTTCAGGAAAATGGCAGCCTGTAAAATGGTATCAGGCAGGCGCAAGCTTCTCAAGAAATTTTAAGTTTCCTACTTTCAATGATCTGTACTGGCAACAGGGAGGAAATCCTGATTTGGTTCCGGAAACATCTACAAACCTGGATATGGATCATGAATTGACATTCGGAGATTTGAAACTGACGGTGAGTCCGTATTATATGGATATTAAAAACTATATCAACTGGCTTCCGACAGCTGCAGGTTACTGGGCTGCATTCAATACCTACAGCGTAGAAATTTACGGGCTTGATTCGCGGATCACTTATCTGAAAGATTTTGGAAATCATCATTTTACGTTTAACGGCGGATACACATATTCCAGATCTACCAATAAGCTTACAGGAATGCAGATGATGTATGTTCCGCTTCATAAGGCTACCGGAAACATCGATTACCGCTACCGTTTCCTGAGTGTTTATGTGCAGGGGCTTTTCAATGGGCTTACTTATACCACTACCGACGAAAAAAGAGCGGATGCCATTGATCCTTATTTCGTTTTGAACACCGGAATTTCCACAAAATTTTTAAACCATTACACTTTAGGATTTAAGGTAAATAATATTACAGACGTTGTTTATCAGACCGTTTCTTATTATCCTTTGCCCAAAAGAAATTACAGTGTTTATATCAATATTAATTTTTAACATTTAACATATTATGAAAATAACTAAACTTCTGACCCTTGTTTTTGCTTTTGCATTACTGTTCAATATTTCGTGTAGCAGTGATGATACTATAAGCGATGAAACGTACTACGGAAACGGATTTTTACTAAGCAACGAGGGAAATTTCGGAAAACCAAATGCAGATGTAACGTATATTACTTCTGACCTGAACATGAAACAGGACAATATTTTCTCTGCCAACAACGGAGGCTCTAATCTTGGTGATGTTTTGCAGATGATCAGCTTTAATGGAGACCATGCATACCTATTGCTGAATAATTCGAACAAAATTCAGATCGTCAACAGGTCGAACTTTAAGAGAACAGGCGAAATTACCGCTCAGCTGAACTCTCCAAGATTCATGGCTTTTGCCAACAATAATATTTATGTAACCAATGACAAATACGGAGGTGACAAATATGTAAGCATTTATAAAACATCCGATTTATCTTTTGTTAAGAAAATAAACTTCACCGACAGTGTTGAAAGAATCGTTGAAGCCGGAAATAATATTTTCGTGCAGAATGCTTCTTTCGGTTTCGGAAATAAGATTACCTATATTACGACATCTAATAACGAAATACAGTCTACGATCACGATACCGAACGGAAACATCAATAAAATGATTGCCAGCAACGGAACGGTATATGCTATCGCCGCAGGAACTGCAGATTCTTATATCTACCAGATTTCAAATACGGGGAGCATCACCAAAACATTTACTTTAACAGGAATTAGCGATGCTACGAATCTTGAAATTGAAAAGGGCAAATTTTACTTTACTTCAGGGCTAAAAGTATACGCGATGGATTTAACCGCTTCTACGGCGCCTACTACCCCACTGTTTACGGTAAGCAACAGTGTTGATCCGTATTCTAATCTATATGGATTCAGCGTTGTAAACGACAGAATTTTTGTTTCTGATGCCAACGGGTTTACTGAAGACAGTAAAGTCAGCGTATATTCTACGAACGGTTCTCTTCTGAAAACTTTTACAGCAGGTAAAGGTACCAACGGTGCATACTGGAACTAAGAACATTTGTATTTACCAATAAATACAATTTATTTTTTCATCATTTGTGTTTTTTTCCGGGCGGTTTCTTCGAAACCGCCCGGATTTTTATTTTAAGATAATATTTTAACCAAATTACCTCAAGCACACCTATCATCCACCAAATGGGAAATCTGAAATACGTATATAACAATGTAAAATTATCTACAAACGGCTGGCCTTTTATCGCTCTCTGAACTTCGAAATAAATAGAAAAAACAGGAATAATAAAGCTGAAAAGCAAAAACGCAATCAGGTAAAATACCCAATTGCGTTTCTTTATGATTTCATATTTCCAAACTATAATGTTGAAAATTACAATGATTATCAGTATGATACAATCAAATGGGCCAAAAAACATTTTAAACAAGTGTTAGCCCCAGTTTTCCTCCTTCTGCAATAACGAATTGTTTTGCCTTTTCGCTGTCATTTTCAATTTCTCCCTCCAGGATGGCCTCTTTTACTTTTTCTTTTAAAATTCCGATTTCACGGCCCGGTTTCAGGTTAAACAGTGCCATAATCTCCTCTCCGGAAATCGGCGGCTGAAAATTTCTTACCTGATCTTTCTCTTCCACTTCTTTGATTTTTACCGCTACATATTCAAAATTCTTTTTAAATTTTTCCTGCTTTTTAGAATTTTTCGTAGTGATATCTGCTTTGCAAAGGGTAAAAAGATCTTCCAGATCTTCCCCGGAATCAAACAAGAGCCTTCTTAACGCAGAATCTGAAGCATCATCAGTAATAAGAGCAATCGGACGTGAAGAAAGCTTTACCATTTTCTGAACATATTTCATATCCGGCCCTAAAGGCAGTTTCAGTCTCTGGAACAAAGTTTTCACCATCTTTGAACCTAAAAACTCATGTCCGTGGAATGTCCAACCCGTTCCTTCCACAAACTTTTTCGTCGGTGCTTTTCCGATATCGTGAAGCAATGCCGCCCAACGCAGCCAAAGATAGTCGGTATTTTGTGAAATATTATCTACGACTTCCAGCGTGTGGTAAAAATTATCTTTATGGGTCTGCCCTTCCACTTCTTCTATTCCTTTCAGATCAATGAGTTCAGGAATAATCAATTTCATCAAACCGGTTTCTTCCATCAGCCTAAGTCCGACAGAAGGTTTTTGGGAAAGCATGATTTTGTTAAATTCCACCATAATTCTTTCCATCGAAACGATTTTTATTCTTTCCGCTTCCTGTTTAATAGCTTCCAAGGATTTTTCTTCAATCTGAAACTGTAATGTGGAAGCAAAACGAATGGCTCTCATCATTCGCAACGGATCATCAGAATAGGTTTGAGCAGGTTCCAACGGTGTTCTGAGAATTCCTTTTTCGAGATCTTCCACTCCGTTAAACGGATCAATTAATTCACCGAAATTATCTTTATTCAGAGAAATTGCCATTGCATTGATCGTAAAATCCCGTCTCTTCTGATCGTCTTCTATGGTACCGCCTTCCACTTCCGGCTTCCGGCTGTCTTCCGTATAACTTTCTTTTCTGGCACCTACAAATTCAAGCTCAAGGTCTTTGTACCTGATCATTGCCGTACCATACGTTTTAAAGACGGAAACTTTCATCTTCGGATCAATTTCTTTTCCCACATTTTGGGCCAGCTCGATGCCGCTCTGTTCAGTTACAAAATCAATATCCGTAGAAGCTTTTCTTTTCATCAGCAAATCACGAACATAACCGCCAACGATGTACACCGACTGGCCATTTTTTTCCGCGACTTCAGAAATTATTTTAAAAAGTTTAAGGTTTCTATTTTGATTAAGATTGATGAACATTTTTTTAGATGTTAGATGATACTGATAAACAATAGATTAAAGCTCAACTATTATTTAACTTAAAACCACTAAGAAATCAGATTTTAGTGTAAAAACTAAGTTTCCGACTTCTTAATGGCTGAATGATTTTGCAAAGATAATTAAATCTTTTTTCTTATTCGCGAAGTACTTTTATTCTGTTATCACTCCAGATTTTGATAACCGAAGAGCCTGAATACTGAGACACTTTTTCCCTGTCTTCTTCCACTGCATAATCTACCAGATCAATAATCTCCCGTGAAATGTCCGAAAACTTCAAAGGACTTTTTTCACCACTGAAATTTGCAGAGGTGGAAACCAATGGTTTATTAAGTTTGGTAATGAGTTTCTTACAAAAATCATTTTTTACCAGACGAATCCCGATGCTTCCGTCTTCCGCCAACAGTTCTTTTGGCAGACCTCTCGGATTTTCATAGACGATGGTAACGGGTTTTTCGCTCAAATCAATGATTTCCCAAGCCATTTCAGGAACGTCCACCAAATCCTGCAGCCTTTTCTCAGACTCTACGAGAATAATCATGGATTTATTCTTTTCCCGTTTTTTGATTTCAAAAATTTTATTGACCGCTTCTATATTGGTGGCATCACAACCGATTCCCCAAATAGTATCGGTAGGATATAAAATAGTACCGCCTGATTTTAGAATTTGTATAATGTTTTCCATAATTATTTGTCATTGCGAGGAGCGAAGCGACGAAGCAATCTCAAAAAGGATTCATGATATCCTTAATATCTTCAGTCAAATCTCTCCATTCTGAATTGATTGAATTTATCAGATCTATTTTTTTCTGTCTTGAATCTGTTTTTCTCTATAAATTGCATCACCTATTTCCTGAAAAGATTCCCAATAAATAAGTTTATTTATATTATATTTTGAAGTAAAACTTAATTCAAAAAAATGTTTTTTGTGTTCATTAACTCTTTTAGGTAAATTAGATGTTACACCAGTATATAAAACCGTATTATTTTTATTTGTCATGATGTATACAAAGCCTGCCTTCATTTGTGTTAAATTTTAAATTATTAGATTGCTTCGTCGCTTCGCTTCTCGCAATGACAATAAAATTAAAAAACTTCACAATTCTACCAAATATCTTTCTTTAATAATATTGAGATGATGCACATTGTGTCCCACAATCAATTTCCCGATGGTTTCTGCGGAAATCTGGTTTCCGTTTGCCGTACCAATATTTTTTAATGCCGATAAATGAGCGGTTTCCAGTAAAACCTGAGAAGATTTTCTGATCAGCTGATATTCTTCCAACAGTGAGCTTACGGTTCTTTCATTGGCAAAAGACTGGCTCGCATATAGTTCTTCATCGAAGCCGGGCAACTCATTTTGATCGCTTCTTAAGAATGCCAGAATTCTGTATTGAAATACTCTTTCGGTATCTGATAAATGCAACAATAGCTCCTTCAGGGTCCATTTTCCTTCTGCATAAGCAAACGAAGACTGTTCTTCCGAAAGCTGAGCATAGAGTTCAACCGTTTGTTCTCCGGTTTTTTTTAATTCTTCCAACCAGTTTTCGGATGGGATTAAGTCTAAATATCTTTGTATATATTTTTGAAAATCAGTCATTGTTTATGATTTAATAATGTAGCAATGTAGCAATGTAGCAATTTAACAGTATAACAATGTAACAATGTAACAATGTATAAGTTTAATAATATAGAGCTTAATTATTGCCAGACTGTTATATTTATTTCATTAGTGCATTAATTTATTCATTTGTCCATTCGTAAAAATTCACTTCATCATAGATTTCAAATCCGCAGGCGGGGTATAATTGATTTCCGATATCGTTGGATTTCCCGGTTTCAAGAAGAATTCCGCATGCGTCAGAAGATTTCGCAATTTTCTTAGCTTCTTCGATAAGAGCCTTTGAATACCCTTTTCCACGATAATTTTCATTGACATACAAATCATTCAGCAGCCAGTAACGCTTCATTCTTGTAGAAGAAAACAGCGGATAAAGCTGTACGAAACCTACCAGCCTGCCGTTATATTCAGCGACAAAAATTTCAGAATCTTTATTCTCGATCCTTTCTGCTAAAAATTTTTCTGCTGCCTGAATATCAGATTCTTTATGATAAAATATTCTATATTGATCAAACAGTTCAGCCAATTGCTGCAAATCTGCGGCCGTTGCTTTTCTTGTCATTTTTATTGAATTTGAAAATATTGTCAAAGATAAAGCTATGAAAATATATGTTTGATAAAGTAATTTATAGATGGTGATCGTAACTTAAAACCCTTTTCATTTTCCAGTTTTTATCTTCCAGAGTCCAGAGAATAGTAAATTTTGCGCGGCTTCCTTTATTCCATTTTCCTTTATAAAATTCAGCAAAATCATGTTCTCCTTCCTGAATGAAAGCATACAGAACATTATTATTGTACAAAGGATAAATTTTCATGCTGCCGGGAACCAGTTCGCGCCTTACTTTGTTGGGACCGCCGCAGATATTGTTTTTAATGGACGCAATGAATGCTGCTTTTCCGGAGGTAATCCCGCCTTTGTCGTGGTAAAATTCAAGATCGTCGCTGACGATTGAATCATAATGAGAAAGATCGCATGCATTAAATCCGATATCGAATATCAGACTGTCTAATTTTTTTGCCGTTTTATAGAGCTCATCGGTATTCTTTACCTGAGAAAACATGATCTGACTTACAATCAGTAACAATACAATCTGAATCTTTCTCATAATATTTTTATTAATAATTTATTTTAAATGCAAAGCCGCTAAGATTATTGACTACTAAATGTTTTTAAGGTCTCAAAGCCTTTTTACTTAACAAAGACCATAAAGCTTAATTTTTATTAAATCAATATCTAAAAACTTTGTACGGTTTTCAAATGTTTAAACAAAGACCTCCACCCTAGCCCCGGTTGAGCGGCATGTCTGAGCTCTTTTCTGTTTTTGGCTCGGCGGCAAAGCCGCCGAGCCAAAAACAGAAAAAGCGAGTAGCGAAAGCGGGAAATTGCTCCTTAAAAAATTTGCAAATACAATTCGACGGAGTCAAAAAGCTTCAAATAAAAAATATATATTGCTTTTCGATGCAATCAAATTGCTCCTTAAAAATTTACAAATACAATTCGACGGAGTCAAAAAGCTTCAAATAAAATCAATACTGCTTTTCGATACAAATCAAAATGATTTTAAAAAGTTATATTACGAAAAAGCTCTTTCAAGATCTGCGATAAGGTCTTCCGCATCTTCGATTCCAACACTTAAACGTACCAGATCATCGGTAATTCCCAATTCTGCACGTTTTTCCGCAGGGATGGAAGCGTGGGTCATTAAAGCAGGATGATTAGCCAGAGACTCTACTCCACCCAATGATTCAGCCAATGTGAATACTTTTACTTTTTCTAAAAATTTAATCGCATCTTCTTTTTTTCCCGATTTAAACGTAAAAGAAACCATTCCGCCAAAATCTTTCATTTGGGATTTGGCCAATTCATATTGAGGATGAGATTCCAAACCAGGATAAATCACCTTATCCACAGCAGGATGAGATTCAAGATATTGGGCAACAGCCATTCCGTTTTCTGAATGTCTCTGAACTCTTAATGCCAATGTTTTGATTCCTCTTAGTACAAGGTATGAATCATGAGGGCCCAAAATACCACCGCTCGCAAACTGGATAAAATGAAGTTTTTCGCCTAATTCAGCATCTTTCGCTACTAAAGCTCCTGCGATAACATCGGAGTGCCCACCCAAATATTTGGTTGCAGAGTGCATTACGATATCAGCGCCCAGGTCAATCGGTCTCTGGAGATAAGGAGTCGCGAAGGTATTGTCAACCGCAACCAGGATATCTTTACCCTTTGCCACTTCAACTACCGCTTTGATATCAACCAGCTTCATTAAAGGATTGGTTGGTGTTTCAACCCAGATTAATTTTGTTTTATCGGTAATGACATCGGCAATTTTTGAAGTATCATCAAAACTCACAAAGGTAAATTTGAGCTGATATTTTTCGAAAAGCCTGGTAAACATTCTGTAGGTTCCCCCGTACAAATCATCCACTGCAATAACCTCATCTCCTGGGTTTAATAATTTTAAAACACAATCAATGGCCGCTAAGCCAGACCCGAAGGCCAAACCTCTCGCACCGTTTTCAATGCTTGCCAGAGAATCTTCCAAAGCCTGTCTTGTAGGATTTGCCGCTCTTGAATATTCGTATCCGGAATGTACACCCGGACTTTTCTGGGCGAATGTTGATGTTAAAAATACAGGAACATTTACAGATCCTGTTGCAGATTCGTGGTGTTGGCCACCGTGTATTACTTTTGTATTGAAATTCATAATCTTAATAATTTAACAATGTATCAATGTACCAGTTTACCAATATTTATTACATTGCTAGACTGATACATTGTTATATTAATTCTTACATTTTTATCACCGATTTTACGGCAAACTCTTCTGCTATTTCTTCCATCCACTGTGCTACATCTTCTTCACCGGTTGCTCTCTGATAAGTATTTCCTAGAGAAACCAAAATCTGATGGATAAACATTTTCATTTGGTCTACCGGCATTTCTTTAGTCCAAAGATCAATTCTCAAAGCCTCCATGGCTTTGTCGTCCCACACTGAAATCATGGTTGCTTTTGTAGGTTCTTTTTCAATTCCTCCGTCCTGAGCATTCCAGGTGATATTTTCGGGGATATGATTTTCATCCAATTCTACATCTATGGTAATCTGAGTTTTTCTCATAACATTCTATTTTCTAAATTTCTATATTTATCAGCCGTATATTTTACAGCTTATTTCTTATAATTTCGGTTTGTACCCAGACTGATTAAAAATAACCGTAGCATCCGTATTCAGGAAATCCTGAAGTTTAATGTCAGGTTTTTGATTAAGATACGCTTTACAAATCTGCCATCCCGTGAAAATTCCAACCTGTGGTGAAGATTCATTATCAATTTCCGTATAAAACTTTGAGAACGGTCCGGGAGCAATAAAACGGTCTTCCAATCGATGATCATCTCCAAAAATGATATTATTTTCTACAAAATAATTCCAGATATTGGCTTCATTAGCTACCGCCCATTCATATTGCTTCTGGGTATAGTTCATTTTCAGATAATCCGGATAAGTCGGCAGAAATGCATCTTTCAGAATCATGATCTTACCATTAAGAATGATCATGTCTATAAATTTCTGATGGTCGGGAGATTCTTTCACAAAACCTTCTGCAAAAATCTGGGCAACTTTCGGTACGATATTATTGGGGTTCATCGATTTCTGGAAATACATCTCAAGCCCTTTATAATTAGGATTTCCCTCTCCCATAAAACCTGTGACATCAACAAACAGCAGATTTCCTTTCGGATCGTAAAAAATAGGATCCTGAACCATCTGCAAGGCAGACGAAAAGAGATATACTTTCGGGCTTTTGAATGCCGGGAAATAATATTTTATATGGGTAAACAGATCCTGAAGGTCTGTCTGAAGTTTTTTCTCATCTATTTTAGCAATAGCTTCCTTGTAAATTTTTATTTCTTCCTGATCCGCTCTACGTTTAACAAAATCGGCATCATTTACTGTTCCCTGGAACCACGGAAATTCTGATTTAAATTGTGTTAAAGGAAAATTCTGATCATAAAAGTTTTTGGAAATATCGATAATTTCTACTTTTTCAGCAGGATTCTTTACTTCAACTTTCCATTTATTTTCAGGTTCTTTTTTACAGGAATTTAATCCCAAAACGAATACTAGTGAAAGTGCAACAATTCTGAAAATCTTCATATTTTTACATGAAATTAAGTCTACAAAAATAGTGATTTAAACATAAAATGATAATGAAAAATAAAATAATATCCTTCTGGCTTTTGATTTCGTTATTCCCTTTTTTCAATGCTCAGAAAATTATATTTAAAGATAAAAACTTTGAAAAAGCCATTATCGAAAACTTTGATCTTAATAAAGACGGAAATATTGTTCAGTCTGAAGCCGATCACGTTGAAAATCTTTTTCTGGTAGGAAAAGGCATTACCTCAATGGAAGACCTTCCGTATTTTAAGAATGCAAAAATGATCGTATTGGACGATAATAAGATTTCCGTAATTTCCGTAAAAAACATGGGCTGCCTCAGGCTGTTTTCCTGTACCCGGTGTAAGATTTCTTCCTTCAGTGCCGAAAACCTTAAAAACCTTACCTCGCTGTATCTTGATGATAATATGATTCAAAATATTTTATTGAAATCCACTCCTGCAATTACCCAATTAACCGTATCTTTAAATAAAATTAAAGCCATTGATATCAGCGGCCTTAGAAATCTTAAAAATATAAATCTGGAACATAATTTTATCCGAAAACTGGACATTTCTCAAAATCTGAATTTAGAAACTCTGAATATAAAACAAAATCCCATCCGGGAAGATGATATTAAAAAAGGAGCTAAAGATGTGACCATTTTTGGATTTCACCAACAATAAAAATGCAACTGGAAACCGAAAGACTGATCATGAGAAAATTTGAAGAAACAGACGCAGAGCGTATGTTTCTGATGGATTCCCATCCTGAAGTCATGAAATACATCGGAATGCCGCCTCTCACCCATATCCGTGAAACTGAAAACATTATTACCATGATCCGGCAGCAATATGAAGATTATGGAGTGGGAAGACTTGCCGTTATCGAAAAACAAAGCGGACTGCTGATCGGATGGAGTGGGCTTAAATTTCTGGCCCGGGAAGTGAACGGCTATAAAAATGTTTATGATCTCGGCTATCGTTTCATGCCTGAATATTGGGGAAAAGGATATGCCTCAGAATCTGCAAGGGCTTCGCTTGATTTTGGCTTTAATGGTTTAAAAATTGATGTTATTTACGCTCATGCTCATTCTGAAAACCATGCTTCCCATTATGTTCTGAAAAAACTGGGTTTCATAAAAACCGGAGATTTTACAGAACCGGACGGTATTTGTTTCTGGTACGAGCTGAATCATAAAAATTATTTTTAATACTATTTTCAAAACATTTAATTTTGAAATTCTTATAAACAGATTAAAAAAATATAACAATGCAGACACAAAAAGTAATAGACCATATTGTCAACTGGCTGAAAGATTATGCGGTAAAAGCTAATGCAAAAGGATATGTAATCGGGGTTTCGGGAGGTGTGGATTCCGGAGTGGTTTCTACCCTTTGCGCAATGACAGGACTTGAGGTTTTACTGTTGGAAATGCCTATCCGTCAGAAAGAAGACCAGGTAAACCGCGCACAGGATCATATTGAAGATCTAAAGAAAAAATTTCCTAATGTGCAGGGAAAGACCATTAACCTGACACCAGTTTTCGAAAGTTTTGAAGGAATTGTTCATGATCATGTGGAAGGAAGATGGAGCAATAATCTGGCTCTGGCTAATACAAGATCGCGTTTAAGAATGCTTACGCTTTATTATTTCGGGCAGCTTCACGGACTTCTGGTTTGCGGAACGGGAAATAAAGTGGAAGATTTTGGAATAGGATTTTACACAAAATACGGAGACGGCGGTGTAGATGTTTCGCCTATCGCCGATCTTTATAAAACCGAGGTGTACGAGCTGGCAAGATCTCTCAACCTTATAGAAAGTATTCAGAATGCGATTCCTACCGACGGACTTTGGGATGCAGACAGAACTGATGAAGACCAGATCGGGGCAACTTATCCCGAGCTTGAAAAAATTCAGAAAGAATACGGCATAAAAGCGGTGGAAGATTATGAAGGCCGCGATAAGGAAGTATTCATGATCTTCGACAGAATGCATAAAGCGGCAAAACATAAAATGGTTCCTATTCCGATCTGTGATATTCCGGAAGAATGGAGAGGATAATTTAATGGAACAATTTGATAATGTAACAATGTAGCAGTTTACTAATGTAATAAAGTGAGTTTTCAAACTCTGATTATCTTTAGTTATTTTATTAAATATTATTACATCTTTTAATTTTTACATTGTTAGATTCTTAGATTGTTATATTTTTTTAAATTAAAAACTATGAACAGTAAAACAAGATCTCTGTTTTTCATCTGCCTCGGACTTCTTTTCGGGATGTCGGCGATGTATATTTACCGGAATTTTATTGAAGATCAAAAAGATCATGCAAAACCCGTTGTAGAATACAGCAGTGCCGGGTCTTCAGCACCAGATAATTCTTCAGAACAGCAGCAATCTGTAGATCAGCTTACGGAACAAAATACGGTTATCCGCTTTGTAAAGCAAAATCATAAGCTTCCGGACTATTACATTACTAAAAATGAAGCCAGAAAAATGGGATGGAAGCCTTCTGAAGGAAATCTTTGCGAAGTATTGCCTGGAAAAGCGATTGGCGGAGATCCATTCGGGAACCGCGAAAAATCTTTACCTGAAGGACAAATCTATTTTGAGGCCGATGTTAATTATCATTGCGGAAACAGAAATGCAGACCGTATTATTTTTACAAAAAACGGTGATGTGTATCTCACAAAAAATCATTACAAAAGCTTTGAAAAGCAGTAATTAATGAATAGTATCTAAAAAATTATGAAAACAATATATATTGATTTTACAGACATAGGAGATTATGAAGACTTCTATGCACAATTAAAAACAAAGCTTCCACTTCCGGAATATTTCGGAGATAATCTGGATGCGCTATCGGATATTATTACCGGCGGACTTGAAATGCCGCTTCATATTGAATTCGTTAATATGACGGTGGATCAGCTCGAAATTTTTGAAGATCTTCTTACCGTACTGGAAGATGCGGAAGATCAGATGGAAGAATTTACTTTTACGTATTTTCTGGAGCAATACGATGATGAAGACGAACCTGAAGATGATGAAGATTAATTTTTTATAATTCTATAAAATCTAAATGGCGGTATACAGATTGTGTACTGCCATTTAATTTTATCCGTTTGGTATGAACTAATCAATAATATACAAAAAATGGTTGTTATCATACCGTTCATAATAGGTATTTCAATTTTTAGAGTTATTCTCTGTATCTCCCTGTATAAGGCATGTATGTGGTATTAATAAATTTTTAATCAACATGTTTATTTGTTAATTTTATCTCAAACAAATAACAGTTAGAATATGATCATATGCGAAAACCTCTTGTTTTCACATGGTGCCGAGCAACAAAATTATAATTCCGGTGAATATATCTTTGAAGAAGAGAGCACTCCGAAGTATTATTTGCAAATAAAAACCGGTACTGTAAAAATAAGCAGCTTCCTGGAAGACGGTAAAGAGTTTATCCACGGGATACCTTTCGATGGTCATTGTCTGGCCGAAACCTATCTTTTTCATGATAAAAAATATGCGGTTAATGCAATTGCCGTTACTTACTGCGAAATTATAAAACTTGAAAAGAACAGACTAATTGAACTCCTTCTGAAAAAGCCTCAGCTGATCTTCAGCATGTACTCTTATACGGCAGACCGTATGCGTTATAAGCACATTACCTCTGCACCGTTTTCTTTTCAGGATCCCGTAACGAAGCTCAATCTTATTTTGAACCATGTGAAAAACCATTTCGGGTTTAATGACAAATTTTCTTTTCATATTCCGTATACCAGGCAGCAGCTTGCATCACTTACCGGAATGCGGATAGAAACGGTGATCCGGGCCATTAAAAAGATGGAGAAACAGAATATGCTGAAAATAGACGGCACTAAAATATTCGTCTGAATAAAAAAATCCTTAACAAAGTTGTTAAGGATTTTTTATGCTAATTTATTTTTAACCGCAAAAGAGACAAAAGTTATTGCAAATCTTCGTTAATAAGGCTTTCAAAAGAATAAAAATCAAAGATTTTTAAAACTTTGAGATTCTTTTAATCTTACGCAATGATAAGCTTTAAAACTATATTATTCTTTGTACTTTTTGCGGTAAAAAGCTTAGACAGTTTTTCAAAAAAATTATTTTCCGATTACTTCCGTTATGGGATTTCCTATGTTCCCGCTTGGAAACTGTATTTTAAGTAAAGAAGAAACCGTAGGAGCAATATCCGTCATGAAATATGCTTTATTGCTTTCGCCATGTTGAATTCCCCAGCCCATAAAAATCAAAGGAATATGTGAATCATAAGAATTCCATACACTATGCGTTGTTCCTGTTTTAGAATAAGGCGGAAGCATTGAATCGTGTGAGATCAGCTGAATATCTCCGCTTCGCTGTCTGTTGATCCCGTTGATAATTCTTTGTTTAATCGGTTCCGGAATCGTAGATTGCTGTACCTTTGTCACCGAAACGGCGTAAAGGTCATTCGGATCATTTTCAATTTCCTCAACGGTGAAATCTCTTACCACATCCAGATCAAGTTTATGTTCTTTAAGAAGTTTCCTGTCGAAATAGATCTGATAATTATCAATGGCATTAATAAGTTTATCAACTCCGAATTTTTCTTTCAGCTTATCATTCATATTTTTTTCCATTCCGTCGCCAAAAAATCCGGTAGTAATTTTATGTTCCTGCAGAAAGCCTACAGAATGTGCACCGCCATGATCTGCGGAAAGAAAAACAGTGTACTGCCCTTTTCCTACTTTAGAGTCAAGATAATTAAAAAACTGTGCAAGATCCTGATCCAGCCTTAAATATACATCTTCAACCTCAATAGAGTTGGGTCCGAATTTATGTCCTGCGTAATCTGTGGAAGCAAGGTTTACGGCCAACATATCCACCACATCATCACTTCCCAGCTTTTCTCCTTCTACTGCCGCTTCGGCAAGTTTCAGGGTCAGTGTATTCCCGAATGGCGTATACCGGATATTATCTTTTTTATCTTTATAATCCGAAGCCAGATTGCTGTAAGGAAAAACAGGTGTTTTTGCACTTCCTAATAATCCTTCCCACGTAGAATTATCCGGTGAACTTTCAGTATACTGATCAATAGGAAGAAGGGTACTCCATCCATTAGCAACCAATTTTTCCGGCATTTTCTGCGCATTGAAAGCTTTTACCCACTGCGGAAGATCATTCATATACCAGCTGCTCGTAATAAAATCTCCCGTAGAATCATCAAACCAGAAAGCACCGTTCGGGGTATGACCTGCCGGTAAAATAGAAGCCCTGTCTTTAAGAGAAACACCAATTACTTTACCCTGAAAATTAGTAGCCATTCTCAGTTCGTCACTGATAGTGGTTGACCATAAATTCTTCGGAGAGTGGCTTCCTACTTTTGTATTGGTAGTCCCAACCGGTGTTACCGACTCGTCTGTGGTACAGTACACATTTTTGCCGGTTTCCTTATCTGTCCAGTCATTTCCTGCAATACCGTGAATGGCCGGAACTGATCCCGTATAGATGCAGGTGTGTCCCAATGCCGTAACAGTGGGTACATAAGGGATATGAACGTTATTCAGAGAATAGCCCGTATTCAGTAATCTTTTAAAACCATCATTGCCGTATTTGTTATAATAACGGTATAAATAATCCCATCTCATCTGGTCTACCACCAGTCCCACCACCAACTTCGGCCTTTCCAGTCTGGAATTTTTAATCTTCTGCGCGTTGATTGCCGTTACAGATACAATAACTGCTGTTGCAATCGAAATTTTCCTAAGCATTGAATTACATTTTATTGTGAGCAAATTTACGGGTTTTGAATTTTTGGTATATGAAATTTTGTTTAAATTTCAGTTTCCTGCTGTTTATAAGATGTATTATCCGGTAATTTTTCCTTTTAAAATGGTAAATAATTGTCTTAAAAAAGTTTAAGGTATATTATTTGTATGGAGTTTGTTTCAAATTAGTTAAATTTGAGAAATATCAAATCCTTATTAATACACAGAAAAATGAAACTTCTCCGACCTTTTCTTTTATCAGTTTCCATCATTTTATTTGCATGGCTTTTTATAAGCAATATCAACCTGATCAATGTGGCCACCACACTCAACGAAGCTGAAATCAATTCGGAGATCAAAAAAGTAAATGAATTTACGGACATTGCCCGCCTTAAGGAATTTGCGATCGAGAAGATCAACTATATGGAAACCATCAGAAACCGGTTTGCCGAAAACGCGATGATCAGGGTAGCTGTAATTTCGGTTCTTATTATTTTACAGGTTTTGCTTTATGTAACGGGCAGCAATATGTTCAGTACCAAAACTACGCGCTAGAAATGGTTTCAAATAGAATCAATCAACATCCTCATTTCATCGATGGAAATACGAAAACTTGAAAGCTTTCCCGGAAGTCCCATACTGGATTGGAGCTTAGACGGCTATACTACCGATAAAATATATGTAGTATCTGCTATTGAAGCAGGAAATACTTTTGAATTCAGTTTAAGAGAAAAAAACCAGTATTACAGTAAAATTTGGAATCATGAGGAGAATTTTGAACGGCTCAACTCTATTATCAGCCGGGGACATTCTTTTGGAGCGTTTCATAACGGTGAGCTGATAGCCTGGACGGTTTGTGATTTCAGAGCATGGAACAATAGTCTTTTTATTGAAAACCTGTTGGTAAGTGAAGACTTCAGAGGACAGAATATAGGAAAGCTGCTCATTAAAGCAATTAATCGTGAAGCAAGGTATTTACAATGCCGGATGGTAGAAGTTGAAACCCAAAACACCAATTACCATGCGATCAAATTCTTTCAGAAAGCCGGATTTTCAATAACCGGTATCAATACAAAACTATACAATGATTCTACTGAAACGGCAATTTTTATGAGTTTTGATCTATTAACATAAGAACAATCAGCCCATTATGGTAATAAATAATTTTTATTAAAATATATATACTATATTTATAAACTACTTATTATCATGAAAAAAATCACCATTTTTACACTAATTATTACAATTCAGCAATTTATTTTCGCCCAGAAAAATCAATATGCAGATTTCATTAAGACATGGAATTTCGTGAAATATTATCATCCCGATCTTGCCAGTGGAAAAATCGATGCCGATAGTTTGTTTTTAGTCAATATCGAAAAAGTTAGTCCGAAACAGAATTTCAACGAAATCATTACTTTAATAACACAGAATTTAAATACCCAATTTTCTTCACCACCTGTTATTGATAACAATAAGGATATCCTTTCTGTTAATCAAAATTTCGACTGGTTTCAAAAAAATAAAAAGATTACTGCAGAAAATAAAAACCTTTTGAACAACATCTACAAAAACCGCTTTGATTACGGACTTTTACCAAAAGGAAAATCAGTAAGTGATGAGAAAGAATACCCCTTCCCCAAAGAAGAAAATCTACCGCTGAAGTACAGGCTATTGACCATGGCAAAAATACAGGGTACTGTTGATTATCTTTTTCCACACAAATATTTAATGGATAAAAATTTCGATTCTTACTTCAATATTTTACTGGATGAAGCTGTACAATCATCAACACGGAAAGATTTTGAGAGGGTCTTAGCAAAAGCCGTTTCACAATTTCAGGATAGTCACGCTTTTTCTTTTTACCGTCAGCTCAATTACAAAGACGGGATATTATTCAATGTTTCATATTATTCACCATTTGATTTTCAGATTGTGGGAGATCATTTGTTGGTTACACATCTCATTTTCCCTGAAATATGCAATAAAGCCCGTATAAAAACGGGTGATAAGATAACCGAAATTAATGGAAAAAAAGTCTCTGAAATTATTAAGGAAAAAGGGAGATTACTTTCGGTTTCCAATCATCAGAAGTTACTATACGTTCTTTCAACCTACGAGTACAATTTGATCTGGCCCGATAATTTACCCAAGAAAACTTTAGCGGTACGCTCCGGTTCCAAAAAATTCTCTACAGAAATTGAATTAATCAATGCAACTGATAAATCACAAGTTTCTGCTCTTGTTAATTATATCAACCATAAAAACAGGACAATAGAAAACCGCCATTTAGACAACAAGGATATTGCCTATTTTAAAACCGATGCAACGATGCATTTCATGGAGAATGTTGACGATGATAAATTAGATGCTAAAATGGATAGCATCCTGGAAAATGCCTCGCGTAAAAAGGCCATTGTTTTTGATATGAGGGGTTATCCGGATTGGGGTGGCTTCATTTTTCATTATGTTTATAAATACTTCTCGCCTGTCGAAAATTATTTTTATAAATATTATGAACCTAATTTGAAAAATTTAGGCACCTTTAATCTCCGGGATCCAAAATATAATTATCCGGAAATTGAAAATAAAACAACGCATTCCTATTCCGGAAAAGTCTTTATACTTGTAAATCCCGATACACGCAGTGCAAGTGAATGGTATTCTATGAGCCTGCAGAAAATTTTCCCACAATCGATAACAATCGGGCAGCAAACTTCAGGTGCAGATGGAGATGTGGTTAAAATCAATCTTCCCGGTGATTACCTTCTGGAATTTACTGGAAATGGAATCTTTTATCCTGATAATTCGCAGACTCAGCAAAAAGGAATCAGAATCAATGAATTAATCAAATATACGGATCAGGATATTCTCGATAACCGTGACCTTGAGTTCGAAAGGGTTTTAAATTCACTTCAATAATTATCGACAAAAACTATAAAAGATATTTGAAAATTAATTTTGTACTGAATAGTACAATTCAATACCTTTGTCTAAACAAAATACAGAAATGGCAGGAAGACCGAAAATATTCGACGAAAAAGAAGCGATAGATAAAGCAACAGAAGTCTTTAGAAATAAAGGCTACGATACTGCTTCCGCAGATGAGCTGCTAAATGCCATGGGAATCGGTAAAGGCAGTTTTTACCTTGCCTTCAAAGGGGGAAAGCAGGAACTTTATATTCGCTCATTAAAGCAATTCGCTGAAGAATTTAGTAAAAAAATTATTTCTGCAATTGAACATTCGGATGATCAGATCCAGTTTATCAGACGTTTTTTTTTGGTTCTGGCCGATGCTGAAAACTGTGATATAGACAGAGGCTGCTATCTTGGAAATGCACTGGTTCAGCTTTCTGAGAAAGACGAGGATATTAAAAAAATCACTGCAGGATTATTAAAAAATCTCCAGAAAATTTTTGCTACAGTCATTTGTAAAGCCCAAGAAAACGGAACGCTTGAGAACAGTGATGATCCTGAAGTTCTAGCATGGCATCTTACCAATCTCTGGAACGGAATTCATGTAACAAGACGCATGGAAGCCTCCCACGAAACACTCAGATCGATGATTGAAATGAATTTGAGAATCCTCGAATAAAGATAACCTAATTTTAAATATAATTTAATACCATCCTATACTTACAACTCTTAAATATTAATAAACTTTAATCAATTTTGTACCGAATAGTACAATTTATAAATCAGATAACTTTAAACAAAACAAATTATTATGAACCTTACAAACAACACCATTTTAATTACCGGAGGAGGTTCCGGGATCGGATTAGCAATTGCAAAAGCATTGAGTCCTGACAATACCATTATTATCGTCGGCAGAACAAAAGAAAAATTAGAAGCCGCAGCGAAAGACCTGCATAATGTTCACACAATCCAGGCTGATATAACCAACGAAAAAGATATAGACCGTCTGGTGGAAGAAATGAAAATAAATTTTGGCGGGCTGAATATCTTAATTAACAACGCCGGCAGCGCCTATGTATACAATGTTGCAAAAGACGGGGACGCTTACAGTAAAGCGGTTACGGAGTTCACCACCAATTATTTTGCGCCCATCAGATTATCTGAAAAATTTCTTCCGCTACTAAAACAGCAAAGCGAAGCGGCTATTGTAAATGTTTCATCTATTGTGGCTTTTGTTCCCGGTGTTTATCTTCCAACATATTCAGATTCCAAAGCAGCGCTGCACTCTCATACCCAATCGTTGAGATATGAACTGGCAAAAGACACCCAAGTAAAAGTTTTCGAACTGATGCCGCCTTTGGTAAATACAGATTTTTCCGTAGAAATCGGTGGTCGGGAAAACGGAATTCCGGCTTCGGATGTTGCGAACGATCTGGTGAAAGCCCTTCAGGAAGATATTTATGAAATTCGTGTTGGAAATACAGGAGTGTTATACGATAACTTTTTTGCCGCTGCCGAAGGTGCTTTTGCCACTTTTAATAAGAATTAAATAAAACTGATCGAAGTTCGATTTCATATATTTTTTCTCCTGCGGATTTTTCCGTAGGAGATTTTGGTTTTAGTATAGATAATCTTCTAAATTTAGCATTAATAGTTTAGCAAAATTATAATTAAATTTGCTGAAAACTAAATGAATAAATTAGACAATGACAATTCAAGAACAATTAGACAAAAATAGAAGAACAGTTTCTTTTGATAATTATGATATAACTGTAAGGCAATTATATACTATGATTGTTGAACATCAAATTGAATTACAACCTGAATATCAAAGACATTTTATATGGGATGATACAAGACAATCACAATTAATTGAATCAATCTTCTTAGGTATACCAGTACCTAATTTATTTATGGCAACGAATCTAGACTCTAGTTGGGAGGTAATCGATGGATTGCAAAGACTTACAACAATAGTAAATTTTGTTGGAGATCAAAATACAAGAGAAAGAATTAATCCTATATCTAAAAAATTAAAAATTAATAATTTAGATAAATTGAGTTCAATGAATAATTATTATTTCGAACAGCTACCTCTTTCTGTCCAACAAATGTTTTTTACTAGGCCAATTCGAGTAACTGTTCTTAATGATAAAAGTGATTTTAATGTTCGATATGACCTATTTGAAAGGTTAAATACTGGCGGGGTGACATTACATCCACAAGAAATAAGAAATTGTGTCTATTTAGGTGAATTCAAAGATTTTATAATAGAATGTAGTAAAAATGAGAATTTTAATCATTCTGTTAAAATGACAGAATCAGCTGAAAGAAATGGAAACAGGGAAGAATTAGTTTTAAAATTCTTTGCTTATTATGAGCAAAGAAATATTTTCGATCATAGCGTTAAGGAATTTCTTAATAATTATATGGAAAGAAAAACCAAAAGGTTCGAAAATAAAATACAATTAAAAGACTTATTTTCTTCTACATTTGAAACTATAAGGGATAAGTTGCCTAATGGTATTGTTCGTGGTAATAGAATTAATATTACACCATTAGTTCTTTTTGAAGCCATTTCAATAGGTGTTGCTGATGTTATCATAAGTGGTCATATAGCAAATATTACAACTCAAAAATTGAATAATCTTTTAAATGATGATGAATTAAAGAGACTAACCACTGGGGCAACAAATTCTAGGAATAAATTAAATGGCAGGATTGATTATGTCAAAAACTATTTAATAGATTAAAATGCCTTATAATTTAATTAGAACAGAGGTAGGCAGTAGATTTTTAGAAGTAAATAATTTATTAAGTAGTATAAAGTCTTCCGAAGAAAGTATACTTCCTCCTATGTTACCTCCAGTAGAGAATAAAATTGTCAAAGGATTATTTTATGTATTACTTTATGCAAGTATAGAATATACATTTAGTAAATTAACTACGCACACATTAACCATCATTAAAAATAATAATATCAGGTATCTTGATCTAAACAATAAATTTTATACTGTTGCATTAGCATCAAATCTCCAAAGTATAAAAGATTGTACTCCAAAGGCATTTTTAGATAAGTCTGCAGATTTGTTTATACTTCTTGAAAGTACAGATGTTTCTTCTTATAGCGAAACTTTTATAAACCAATATTTAAAGAATATTTGGGGAAAATCATTTAATCAATTGACTAAAACTATTGGAATAAGTCCTTTTGTAATTACTCCAAGAGAATTAACTATTTTTGATGAAATTGTTGAAAATCGAAATATTGTTGCTCATGGTAGAGATTTTGCTCAAAATATTGGTTCATCTCCAAATTATACTGATCTCAAAGTTAAGGTTGATATTGTTTTTGATGTTTTAAGTAGATTTATCGACCATTTTGAAAATTTTTATGTCACTAAAGAATTTATTAAACCACATATGAGAACAGCATATTGAATCTGACCTCCACAACAAACAAAAATTGAACCCCACAACAAAATTCCCACTCCAAATAAACCTCAACTTTGTAATGTAAAATTTAAAATAAATGGAAAATACAAAGACAACAGTTTTGGTGACGGGAGGAACAGGATTTCTTGGAGTTCATACTGTATTACAATTATTACAGCAAGGATATGAGGTGAGAACGACACTTCGTTCACTTTCAAAAAAGGACAGCATCATTAAAGCGTTGGAAGAAGGCGGAATTTCAGATTTTTCAAACCTCACTTTCTTTGAAGCGGATCTCACCAGTGACAACAATTGGGATGAAGCTGTAAAAGGCTGTGACTATGTTCTTCATGTGGCCTCCCCTTTCCCGGCCCAGGACCCGAAAGATGAAAATGAACTGATCATTCCCGCAAGAGACGGGGCTTTGCGTGTATTGAAAGCAGCAAGAAACGCCGGCGTTAAAAGAGTGGTTTTAACCTCATCTTTTGCGGCAGTCGGTTACAGCATTAATACTGAAAATCATGTTTTTACAGAAAATGACTGGACGGATATCAATACAGAGCTTCCGGCTTATATCAAATCGAAAACCGTAGCAGAAAAGGCAGCTTGGGAATTTATTGAAAAAGAAGGAAACGGACTGGAATTATCCGTTGTTAATCCTGTAGGAATATTCGGTCCTGCACTTGGCGGAATTACCTCTGCTTCACTGGATATTGCCGTTTCCGGCATTTTGGAAGGTAATCTGGAATATACTCCTACTTTTACAATGGGTATTGTAGATGTGAGAGATGTTGCAGATATTCATATAAAAGCTATGCTAGATCCTGAAGCTGCGGGAGAGCGTTTTATTGCAACCGCAGAAGGTGTAATGAGTTTTTACGATGTTGCCGAACTGTTTAAAAAACAAAGGCCACAATATACTTCCCATATTAAAAAACTGGAACCGATTGGTGATGAATTCTATAAACAGATATCCAACAAAAAAGCAACAACAATACTCCACTGGAACCCCAGAAGCAACGAAGAGGCATTACTGGCAAGCGCTGATAGTCTTATGAATCATTGATAGATTTATCGTATCTTTAATACAACATGAAATTCAACAATCTGCAGTCTTGCCATTTAGGACCTGAAATTTCTCCGGAACAGTTCATTCCGGAGCATTTCTTTTTGTTTCTGCTAAAAGGTTCGATGATCGCCTATGACGGAAACAAACATTACCAGATACAGCCCGGTGATTATTGTATTGCCCGGAAAAATCATCTGGTGCGGTACACCAAATATAAAGACGAAGGGCAGTTTGAAAAAGTAATTATAACTTTCGATGAGGCTTTCCTTAAAAAATTTCTGGAGCGCCATTCCTACACTGCTGAAACAGCAGATAACGACGATTCATTTATCTTCATTAAAGAAGATCATTTGGTTAAAAATTTTGTCCGTTCTCTGGAACCTTACTATGATGGTACGGAACAGCTTGATGATTATTTTGTAGACATCAAACGGGAAGAGCTCATGATGATTCTGCTGAAGAACAATCCGGAACTTAAGAATATTTTTTTCAATTTCAGTATTCCGCATAAAATAAACCTGGAGCATTTCATGAATGAGAATTATAAATTCAATATCAGCTTAGAGCGCTTTGCATTTATGACCGGCAGAAGTTTGTCTACCTTTAAAAGGGATTTCAAAGCGGCCTTCAATATGGCTCCGGGCAAATGGCTCATTAAAAAACGCCTTCAGGAAGCATACTTTCTTCTGGATAAGGAGCATCGGAAACCTTCGGATATTTATATTGACCTGGGGTTTGAGGATCTTTCCCATTTTTCTTATGTCTTTAAAAAAGAATTTGGTATTTCGCCATCGGAGCTGCGGGGTTGAGCTGGAAAGTATAATTTTTGTGGCGAAACAAAAAAGTAAAATCAGCTGCTTGCAAATTTCCTGCAATTTTTAACTTTATTCTAAAAAATTAAGGAATTCAAATATTCAAGTAATTTTTTAAGGATATGATGAATATCGCTTTTTAATTCAGAAGTTCTCTATTTAAAAATAATTATTTTACGATAAAATAATTGACTACTTTTGCCGACAAATAAACTATTCAGACATGGAAAACAATTTATTATTATCCAAATTTTGGATGAGAATCTGGGCATTACTTATTGATTCACTTATTCTTGGACTTTTCGGATTCATATTAGGTCTTATTTTTAAAAATTTTTTCATTTCGTTTGGAGAAAGCGCAAAATTAATAGGATGGATCATATCGCTGTTTTACTTCACTATTTTAAATTCTAAATTATACAAAGGTGGTACTCTCGGAAAAAAAGTAATGAAGATCCAGGTAACCGATATCAAAGGAAATTTTATAGATGTTAAAACTTCTTTCATTCGATCATTGGTTTTTACTGCCCCATTTTTTCTTAATGGTTTTAAAATTCCTGGAGTGAGTTCATTTTCTTTTGTTACAATTATTCAGGGGATTATCATTTTCACAATTGGGCTGGGAATTATTGTATTTTATATTTTCAATAAAGAAACCAGGCAATCCATTCATGATATTGTTGCAAAGACATATGTAGTACAGGATTTCAGAAATAAGGAGATAGGTTTTATGCCGAAAATACGAAAACTTCCTTTTTATATTACCGGAGCAATATTATTGGTAACAATAGGAGTTTCCATTTACAGTTTAAGTAGTACATCAAAAATTTCAAAATTAGTTCCAGTGTATGAAGATATTTTGAAGCAGGAAAATATTACCAATGCCGCAGTTAATATGAATTATATTCCTATTACAGACGATGCCGGGAATAAACGATTTGTTTATACAGTAACTGTTTATGTCAATAAAGACTTAGAAATTACACAAAACAATATTAATGAACAAGCTAAAAATCCTGAATTGCTGGAAACTGTAAAAACTTTCATTAACAGCAATGCCTATGATACAGATAACGATATTTTGAACGTTGTGGTCGTTTCAGGATATGATATTGGAATAGCCAAGCAATATAAATCATTCAATTTTTACAAACCGATATCCGAGTGGAAAAGAATATTCGGTAAATCATTATAAATAAATTACGGCTCGGAACAAAAACAGAATTTTAAAAATCAAGGAAATTTTAAATAAAAAGCCCGAAAATAAATTTCGGGCTTTTTATTTTATGTTCAGTCTAATGTAATTAAAACTTAAGATCTCCGTTCACTTCTCTTACTGCATTAGCTGCTTCAGCGAATTTCAATTGCTCTTCAGCAGTAAGGGTTACGTTTACGATTTTTTCAACACCGTTTGCTCCGATGATGGCAGGAACACCCAGACAGATATCATTTTGTCCGTATTCTCCTTCAAGCATTAATGAACAAGGGATCATTTTTTTCTGATCGCAAGCGATTGCCTGAACCATTACGGAAACAGCAGCTCCCGGAGCATACCATGCAGAAGTTCCCAATAATTTGGTAAGCGTTGCGCCTCCTACTTTTGTTTCTTCGATTACATATTTTTGTTGTTCGGCATCAAGGAATTCAGTTACAGGAACCCCGTTTCTTGTAGCTTTGCTCAATAGAGGAAGCATTCCTGTATCACTGTGAGCAGCGATTACCATTCCGTCAACATCCGAAATCGGAGCTTCTAATGCTTCAGCCAATCTGTATTTGAATCTTGCAGAATCCAGCGCTCCACCCATTCCGATGATTTTATGCTTAGGAAGACCGGAAGTTTTGTGTACAAGGTAAGCCATTGTATCCATTGGATTGGAAACAACAATGATGATTACCTCCGGAGAATGTTTTACTAAATTTTCAGTAACTTCTTTTACAATTCCTGCATTGATACCGATAAGTTCTTCTCTCGTCATCCCAGGTTTTCTTGGAATACCAGATGTAATAACGGCTACATGAGAACCTGCAGTTTTGCTGTAATCTCCTGTTGTACCGGTAATTTTCGTATCGAATCCGTTAAGAGATGCCGTCTGCATCAGATCCATTGCCTTACCTTCAGCAAATCCTTCTTTAATATCTACCAAAACCACTTCCGAACAGAAGTTTTTCATAGCGATGTATTCTGCACAGCTTGCTCCTACAGCGCCTGCACCTACTACAGTTACTTTCATAATATATTTATATTTATTTATTGTTTTTAAAGGTATTATGAACTTTACCGTTTCATAATATAACTTTTAAATTATTTATTAGAATTATTTATTTAGCTTAAAATTGAAAGCTCCCAAATTTAACAATTCCTGAAAAATTGAGCAATCTTTCAGGAATTTAATTATCTTAAAAACGTTATTTAGAATATAAAATCTGTTTAGCTGACGTTCAGCAGGAATGAATAAAGCTTTTTGGCACCGGATAATACCTCATCATAATTATTTTCATGGACTTCGGCATCAAGGGTTTCTTTGAAGCTTTTCCACATAGCACCGGTGTTTTCGTGGTAACAGCCGAAAAAGTTGAAAGTAATTCCATCAAAGCCATCGGTTTTGGAAAGTTGCTTAGCAATGACATTTCCACCCAAAGTTGAACCTTCTATCACATACATGGCTCCAAGTGCTTCATGCTGACTGGTCAATTCCAGTTCACTGCCGGCAACAGCTTTTTTCAGTAAAAGGCTTTTAAGATCTTTCTCAATTAAAGGCAGCTTCATTCTGTCGCTGAGCTGCAGCTTTTCCGAATATTTGTTAAGTTTCTTAAAGATCTTATCTTCAGAATGCAAAAGCATCAAATAATTGCTGCGAATAATTTTTTTATAATCTTCAAGAGTAAATGTTTTACTGAAAATTTTTTTTGAGTTGAAAAGCTTTTCGGCAGCATCGTGATATGATGCTGTATTTTGTTTTAAATATTCTGATACAGTCATAAGGATTTTGATATTCCCTAAATAATAATTAAGGTTTTTTAAATGTTAGGATAAATGAAGTGCCTTCCGGAGAACTTTCGTATTCTACATTACCACCGATCCGTTTCATAATTCTGTGGACAATTGATAGCCCGACTCCATTTCCTTTGAATTTTTTGGCATTATCCATCCTGTTGAAAATTTTAAACATTTTGTGTTTATTTTCTTCAGGAATACCGATTCCGTTGTCTGAAATTCTGTAGATTACCATCTCGCCCTGTTCGGTCCCTTCAATCTCCACCACCGGTTTTTCCTGTTGAGAAGAGTATTTTATCGCGTTGTTGATGATGTTCAAAAACACCTGATGGAGCATTGTTTTATCAGCAAGAACTTCCGGACATGCCTTAATGATAACTTCACTTTTCGGAGTTCCGAAAGTAATTTTGGCATTTTCACAAATCTTTTCGATGGTTTGCACCGTTTCAAGTTTTTCAAGCTGGATTTCACTATGTTTAGCACGGCTGAGCTGTAAAACATCATGCATCATTTCCGCCATATTGTCTATCTCTTCGATGATAGAATTAATTTTATTACGGCTTTTCTCAGATTCGTCTATTAAAGTTTTAAGAAGCATCTGTGCATTCAGCTTCATCACCGTAAGCGGTGTTCCCAGGTCATGAGAAATAGTATATGAAAAACTGTCGAGTTCTTCATTTACTTTTTTAAGCTCGTCGTTGAGCCTTTTAATGGTATTATAGTCTTTGTGTAATGCTTCTAAAATAAGGTCCCGTACTCCCTGAAGCGCCAGAATATTCCTGGAACTCCATCTTTTAGAACTTCCTTTAATATCTTCTGTAAATATTTTGAAAGAGGTCCTCGGGGAAACCATCATTTTTTCTTCTCCGTTGTTATTCACCACCTCAACTTTTTTCTCCGGATTCCCAGCCCAGTTGATGTGTTCATCAAACTCTTTACGGAACCAGATCAGGACATTGTTTTTATTCCGTTCCATGAAATAAATAATAACACCCGCGGCCCTTTCATCAAGCCCAAGTTGCTGACCGTAGTCTTTAAGGAAACTTCGGCTCAGGTAAATAGTGTCTTCAATATTTTCATGGGCCCATTTGGTGATTTTTTCAATGACAGATGGTTCGGGTGTGATTCCTTCTGTAATGGTATTTTCATCAGCAACCACTGCAAGACCGTCTGCATCAAGAAGTTTTCTTAGTTCCGCCTTATTTTCCGTTAAGGATTCAAGTAAAGTATCGTGTTTTAAAAATTCCGCTTTTAGACGTAAAACATCCTCATTAAGCTGGAGGCGGTAATTCAGTTCATTTTTCGATTTGAAAGATGAAAACGCATTGGATGCCAGTGCCGTGAAAATCCCGGCCTGCACACGGTCTTCCAGATCAATATGCTTTGGTTCCGAATTCTGGCAGGTAACAAGACCCCAGAGATAATCATCAATAATAATGGAAACACTGAAACTTGAAGAAGCACCCGAATTTTTAATATACTGTCCGTGGATGGGAGACATGGCCCGTGAAGTTGAATAAGTAAGGTCTATATTTTCCTTCGTTTTGCTTAGCAGCGGTACCGGTTCCTCATGCACATTGCTGAAAATTCTTTTTCTTTTTTTAAGATACAGTTCCCTTGCCTGGATGGGAATATCAGATTCCGGATAGTGAAGGCCAAGATAGCTTTCCAGGTTATCGTTTGTTTTTTCTGCCACAACTTTCCCGGAGCCGTCCATCATGAATTTGTAGACCATCATACGGTCATAATTCACAATTTTAGATAATATATTAAGCAGCTGATCCCAAATTTCCTGTTCATTTTCAACAATATAAAAATTATCATATTTGTTGGTAATCTGCTTATTGGGATTTACAAGAACCTTTTCAAATTCAAGAAAAATATTCCCTTTACTTCTGAATGCCGATAAGTGATACTGATTGTCTCCGATAAATACTTTATCAAAGAACGTTTCATTATCTCTCCGCGTGAAATTAGGTAGGGATTTAAATATATCGGAGCTAATAATACTGCCGAAAGCTTCCGGAAAATCCGTAAGCCTTTTGCCGAAAAGCTCTTCAGAACTTTCGATTTTAAAAATATCCTCAATATTCTTGCTGAAAAAAGTGATGGAATGAGATTCTGCGTCAATGCCAATCAGATAGCCAAAACTTTGTACGTAGCCCGGAATATGGATAGGCTCTTCATGACACTCTACAAAATTCATATAATACTTTGATCAATCAAATATAAAAAAAATTTTAAAGCTGTGGTATTTTTTTAAATGAAAGAGATACCACACAAAAAATATTACTCTAAACTGTGATAATCGATTAAAAAAATTAGAAAAAAATTATTCAGCTTTCTATTTTTAATGGAATAATTTATATACAGTTTAATAGCCTTTTTTATTTGGTTTATTTTAAAATAGCAACATTTTTGCCGTAGCAGCTTGTTCGCTAACTATTCTGCAAAATACACAACTGTTAACATTACACTTCTTTTTCGAAGTACAGCATATAATATTTCCCTTTTTCATCTTCTCCCTGCGCCAATTTCTGGCGGTCGCCGTGGATATAGATATGGAAATTCTTGTCTAATTTAATAATGCTTTTAAAATGCCTCTGGGTTTTCTTTACGGCAGTTTCATTGATCGGGAATTCTTCTGCGATATTGATCTGCATATCCTGCTCGTAATCGGTTTTAAAATTTACGAAGCTTTCAATAACATGCTCGTCCTGAAGCACTTCTTTATTAAAATCATCAAGATTAAATTCTTCTTTTTCTTTGAAGAAATTGATGGATTTATTCAGGAAATCTGCCTGATCTGCCCTGGAAACTTCAAATTCCTGCGGAAGCTGCTTGGTGATATAATCTTTATATACCATCAATGCTTCCTGGGTGTGGAAATATTCGTCATCACGCTGTTTTACCTTCAGAAAATCTTCAAACCAGTAATACATATCCCCGTTTTTATTGTTGTCCACTACAGAAAGTACGTACCCCGTTTCTTTATCATTATTATAAATAAGAGCCGCCTTATCTATTTTGGAAAGACCGATACCCTGATCTTTTTCTATCACGAAACTGTCTTCCTGAGGAGAAATTTTAAGGAAAGATTCTCTTTTTTCCATTTTAAAGATCCCGATTTTGTCAACTTTTTCAGTGCCTTCTCTTTCATCTTCAAAATAAATGATAAATAATTCTCCTCCCTGAACTCTTGGATTTTCGGCTGCTTCAAAAAGATGTTTGGCAATATTTTCCGCTTCCCAGAGAAATTTGGCCTTGTCATCAAAAATTTCAGATACGGAACTGTAGACCGGATTATTCACCAGATAAGAATCGCTGTAAAAATGAAACGTTTCTTCTGATTTGAAAGATCCAAGAAAATAATTCTCCAGCAGCTCTGCCATTCCCTCATCAAGCTGAAGTTCTTCCTGAGAAAGCATTAACGATTCTCCGTTGATTTTATTTCCTACTCTGTGCATTACGATTTTTGAAAACATCTCCTGAATATTTTTGGACTGCAAAGATATTAATAATATCAGAGAATCAGCACCATTTCATTTTGATAAAAAAACCTTGTCAATTTGGGAGTGGCTGGTCTGGTGACCGGATTAGCTATTTATAAATAATAATCTGACTATCAAAATAATACAGTTGAGGATCCCACACCAGCCTGAAATTTGGCATTATGATTGTGAATATCCTTCTGACAGCCTTTCAACTATTATTAAATCTATTGATAACATTTTTTAACCAACCACAAAATATATGAACTATTTACAAGCCACTCAGGAAATAACCGTTGCGATTCCGGAAATCTGCAATGATCTTAATGAAAAAAAAATAGAGAATTCGTATCATATTATTGTTTTTTTAACCGATAAAGTAAAAAACATGATCCGGCAGAACAACACCAGCTGTTTATTTAAATGCCTTGGAAAAATGAACGAATTGTACAACAAAGGAGATAAAATGGTAAAAAGTGCAATTGAAAATTCTTTTGTGTATTCACTGGACAGCTGTACCGCTTTCTGTGCTAAAGAATACCGTGATCTGATTTTCAGTCGTCTTTCACCTGACCTTCAAAAAGTGTATGCCCGACAGATTTACAGCCACAGTATCTGATTATATTTTATTTTCAGACTGTTTCCACAGAATTTATAAACTTTGGTACGGTTTTCGTTTAAATAAAGTACTTGAAATTAATTATGATGAATGCACCAATGCAAACTATTGATCAAAAAATAGCTGTTGAATATTTAAAGTTTTTTTACCCGCCGTTGCGCACCGAAATCTCCCAACTTTCCGTACAGAATAATTTTGCAGGTATCATTCAGGCCACTATCAATTATTTGAAAAGTCTCCTGTTGGAAGCAAAGATAAATATCATTTCCCATCATATGAAACTGATGCATCTGATCTACCGAAACGGGAATTCTTATATAAAAGATATTATTGAAAATCTCTTTGTAAGATCTTTTGAAAGTTTTAAAAAACATGCTAAAATTCAGCATTGGAAACTTCTTTATCAATATATGCCGGTAAGCTTCCAGGAAATTTATGATGAGCAACGAAAACAAGACAAACTATTTTTCGGTAAATAAAGTATTTATAATAAACTTCGGGCGGAACCAAAGGTTCCGCCCGAAGTTTTAATATAATCCATAATGTAATGATAATATTGCCGATATCAAACTGAAATTCTTTTAACAAATTTATAAAGTTCAAACCATAGTACCGAAACAGCAGCTGTAGCCACTACCAGCAATAGCTCATTGATATCCAGAGATGTTACATTAAAGAACCTTGAAACAGGATGTATATACAGAATAACAAAAAGCAGTACCAATACCAATACCGTAATCCCCGCAAGCAACGAATTACGGTTTTTAAAACTTTCTATAAAGCTGTAATAAAAAGACCTGTTTACAAGACTGAGCAATATATTGGCAAAAATCAGAGTACTGAAAACGAGCGCCCTGGTTTTGATTTCATCATTTCCAAGATAGAAGGAATATTGATAGATGCCTAATATTCCGGCCGTTATTACCAATCCCTGAATAATACTTATAGTAAGTTCTTTCCAGTTGAGGAAAGTATCCGTAAGCTTTCTTGGCGGATTATTCATGGTATTTTTCTCCATAGGTTCATTTTCGTAGACAATAGAGCAGGTAGGTCCCATAACCAGCTCTAAAAATATAACATGTACCGGAGTAAAAATACCGGGAAATACCCAGCCTAAAAACAGAGGCAGCGAAACGGTAAGTATAATGGGAATGTGAATAGAAATAATATACTGAACCGCTTTTTTAATATTGGCATAAATTCTCCGCCCCGCAGCAATCCCAACAACCAATTTTTCCAGATCATCATTCATAAGCACCATTGCTGCTGCCGATTTGGCAATTTCAGTTCCCTTATTTCCCATTGCCACACCAATATGTGCTGCTTTTAAGGCCGGTCCGTCATTTACACCGTCTCCAAGCATGGCTACTACCTGACCCTGCTTTTTTAAGGCCGTGATTATTTTAAGTTTTGCTTCAGGAAACATTCTGGTAAATAAGGTTTTATCTTCGGCAATTTTCATCAATCCCTCTTCTGAAACCGATGCAACATCATTACCGTTCACCGCGGCCGTACTGTTTTTAATTCCCGCCTGCAGGGCGATAGCCTGTGTTGTATCGCTATTATCTCCTGTAATTACTTTTATTTTTATCCCCGCATTATAGATCTGTTCCAATACTTTTTTAATTTCTTTTTTAGGAGGATCATAAAATACGGTTAATCCAAGGAAGTCAAAACTGAAATCCTGTTGTTTTTCCGGGAAATTATTTCCTTCAAAGTCTGACATCGCCACTCCCAAAACCCGGTATCCCTGTTCTCCGAATTTTTTTACTACTCCACGTATTTTAATTTTTTCTTCTTCTGAAAGTCTGGAAACATTAATGATAGCTTCCGGTGCTCCTTTCGCAGCAACAATTCTTTCTTTCTGTTCATTTTCAAACAGATCGGTCATCATCGGAGGCTTACCTTCCAACGGATATTCATGAAAAAGTTTATAGCTTTTTCTTTCATCATCAGGACGGTTCTGCTCATAGGTTTTGTGAAGCGTAATTTCCATAGGATCAAAAGGAACAGGCTCACTGCTCCACATAGCATAATCAATCAGCCGATTTAGTTTTTCCGAATTAAATTCTTCTTGTCCGTACACCATATCTGAACGGTAATCATAAAGATATTTAAGCTGCATAACATTTTCAGTGATTGTTCCTGTTTTATCGGTGCAGATTACCGTTACACTTCCCAAAGTTTCCACAATACTGCTCCGCTTGATGATAATACCGTTTCGCATCAGCTTCCAGGCTCCCAATGCCATAAAAGTTGTAAAAGCCACAGGAATTTCCTCAGGAAGCACGGACATAGCCAGCGTAAGACCGTTCAAAAGACTGCCAAGAAAATTTCCCGTTTTGATGAAACTGAAAGTACAGACTCCCAGAAAAATAATGATTCCGATGATCGCCATTCCTTTTACAAACTTCCGGATCTGGATCTGCAGCGGCGATTCTTCTTCTTTGATATTGATAATAGACTGTCCTATTTTTCCTACTCTCGTTTCTCTGCCAATACGTTCTACCCTATATACTGCAAGACCGGAAACGGTTACTGTTCCGCTGAATATCTCATTATCTTCAGATTCGCTGTCTTTAAATACAGAGTAACTTTCTCCGGTAAGAGAAGATTCATTGACTGAGAAATCATTACTGTGTACAATTCTTCCGTCTGCATTAATCAGATTCCCTTCTTCAGTAATACATAAATCCCCCACCACAATTTCAAAAGTTGGAATTTCTATGATTTTTGAATTCCGGATTACTTTGCTTAAAGGTTCATTAAGCTTTTCCAGTTCTTTCAGCGCTTTTTTGCTTCGGTTATCCTGATAAAAAGAGATTGCCGTAACGGCAAGTATGGCAGCAAACATAAATAGCGCTTCCCCGTAATCTCCTATCAGAATATAAATAAATGAAACACAAATCAGTAAAATAAGCATCGGTTCCTTCAGAATGCTGACGAGAACATTCATCCATGTTTCTTTCTGAACTTCTCCCAAAGTATTGTATCCGTATTTTTTTCTGGAAAGTTCAACTTCGGCTTCTGTAAGTCCTTTTAAGTTTTCAGGTATATTGTAATTCATAGCATATGAATAGATTACTAAAGTTAAGAATTCTTCTTTTAAGTACTGACATTATTTCACTTTATGAATAAATCTTATTATTTTAGAAAACTATTAAAAAAATTATGAATTATGAGTGAAAATTACCTCGCCACTCCTGAATTTACGGAACCATTATACAGGTTTACCAAATATTTCATAATAATATCTAAGATTAATAAAAAGGACTGCCTAAAATTAGACAGTCCCTTTATTATAATTGATTAAATGTATGAAACTATTTCTTAATGAATTTAAAGGTTTGCATACCATTATCTGTAAATACCTGAATCAGATATACTCCCTGAGGTAAAGCGTGAACATCAATGCTTCTTTCCCCTGATTGTAGTTTCTTTTCAGTTACTCTTCTTCCATCTGCAGCAAAAATTACTGCTTTGGTGATCACTTCCTGTCCGCTGAAATTCAAAATATCTCTTACCGGATTAGGATAAATCTGAAGCTGAGATTTTGTTTTTGTATTATCAGCAACACCAAGAGTAGTATTAATTGCCACTACTGCTAAAGAAGCCGTAGATTCACATGATCCTACGGTCTGTGTAGCATAGTAAGTAGTATTGTGCACCAAAGCTGTGTTAAGCGGCAGACTGTTTACATGGTTCTGTGCGTCTGAAGATGAAGCATACCATTTGATATTCTGACCAGTTACTACCAAAGCACTCAGAGTACTTCCAGGAGCAAAATTCTGAGGTGAAGTTCCTGTCGGAGCCGCTACCGGAGCTGATTGTGTAATAGTGAATGTTCTGGTTAATGTACATGCATTAGCATCAGTAACAGTCACAGTGTAAGTTCCGGCAGATAAGCCTGTAGCTGTTGCAGCTGTTCCCCCTGATGGAGACCATGAATACGTATAAGGTGCTGTTCCTCCTGAAACGTTAACAGTTGCTACTCCTGTAGATCCGCCATTACATGCGATATTCGTCTGGGAAGTAGTAGCACTAAGAGCCGTTGGCTGTGTAATAGTGAATGTTCTGGTTAATGTACATGCATTAGCATCAGTAACAGTTACTGTATAAGTTCCGGCAGATAAGCCTGTAGCCGTTGCAGCTGTTCCTCCTGATGGAGACCATGAATACGTATAAGGCGCTGTTCCTCCTGAAACGTTAACAGTTGCTACTCCTGTAGACCCACCATTACATGCGATATTCGTCTGGGAAGTAGTGGCACTAAGAGCTGTAGGCTGGGTCACTGTTCTACTCACTGTTGCAGTACATCCGTTGGCATCAGTGATGATTACCGTATATGTTCCGGCAGCTAGCCCTGTTCTGTCTTCTGTTGTGATTCCACCACCCCAGTTGAATGTATAAGGTGCTGTTCCTCCTGCCGGAGTCAAGTTGATCGCTCCATTAGAAGCGCCGTTACATGCTACGTTAGTTACTACCGTTGTTCCGCTTACTGCACTTGCTGGCTGCGTTACTGTGGCATTAACTGTTGCAGTACATCCGTTGGCATCAGTGATGATTACCGTGTATGTTCCGGCAGCTAGTCCTGTTCTGTCTTCTGTTGTGATTCCACCACCCCAGTTGAATGTATAAGGTGCTGTTCCTCCTGCTGGAGTCAAGTTGATCGCTCCGTTGGAAGCGCCGTTACATGCTACATTCGTTACTACCGTTGTTCCGCTTACTGCACTTGCTGGCTGCGTTACTGTGGCATTAACTGCTGCAGTACATTCGTTGGCATCAGTGATGATTACCGTGTATGTTCCGGCAGCTAGTCCCGTTCTGTCTTCGGTTGTGATTCCACCACCCCAGTTGAATGTATAAGGTGCTGTTCCTCCTGCTGGAGTCAAGTTGATCGCTCCGTTGGAAGCTCCGTTACATGCTACGTTTGTTACTACCGTTGTTCCGCTTACCGCACTTGCTGGCTGCGTAATAGTGAATGTTCTTGTTAATGTACATCCATTTGCACTAGTAACAGTCACAGTATAGGTTCCAGCTGATAATCCTGTAGCCGTCGCAGCTGTTCCTCCTGATGGAGACCATGAATACGTATAAGGTGCTGTTCCTCCTGAAACGTTAACAGTTGCTACTCCTGTAGATCCGCCATTACATGCGATATTCGTCTGGGAAGTAGTAGCACTAAGAGCCGTTGGCTGTGTAATAGTGAATGTTCTGGTTAAGGTACATGCGTTAGCATCAGTAACAGTTACTGTATAAGTTCCGGCAGATAAGCCTGTAGCCGTTGCAGCTGTTCCTCCTGATGGAGACCATGAATACGTATAAGGTGCTGTTCCTCCTGAAACGTTAACAGTTGCTACTCCTGTAGATCCGCCATTACATGCGATATTCGTCTGGGAAGTAGTAGCACTAAGAGCTGTAGGCTGAGTAATCGTGAATGTTCTGGTTAATGTACATGCATTAGCATCAGTAACAGTCACGGTGTAAGTTCCGGCAGATAATCCTGTAGCCGTTGCAGCTGTTCCCCCTGATGGAGACCATGAATACGTATAAGGTGCTGTTCCTCCTGAAACATTGATAGTTGCTACTCCTGTAGATCCGCCATTACATGCGATATTCGTCTGGGAAGTAGTAGCACTAAGTGCTGTAGGCTGAGTAATAGTGAATGTTCTGGTTAAAGTACATGCATTAGCATCAGTAACAGTCACTGTGTAAGTTCCGGCAGATAAGCCTGTAGCCGTTGCAGCTGTTCCTCCTGATGGTGACCATGAATACGTATAAGGTGCTGTTCCTCCTGAAACGTTAACAGTTGCTACTCCTGTAGACCCGCCATTACATGCGATATTCGTCTGGGAAGTAGTGGCACTAAGAGCTGTAGGCTGAGTCACTGTTCTACTCACTGTTGCGGTACATCCGTTGGCATCAGTGATAGTTACCGTGTATGTTCCGGCAGCTAGTCCCGTTCTGTCTTCGGTTGTGATTCCACCACCCCAGTTGAATGTATAAGGTGCTGTTCCTCCTGCTGGAGTCAAGTTGATCGCTCCGTTGGAAGCTCCGTTACATGCTACGTTAGTTACTACTGTTGTTCCGCTTACTGCACTTGCTGGCTGCGTTACTGTGGCATTAACTGTTGCAGTACATCCGTTGGCATCAGTGATGATTACCGTGTATGTTCCGGCAGCTAAACCTGTTCTGTCCTCTGTTGTGATTCCACCACCCCAGTTGAATGTATAAGGTGCTGTTCCTCCTGCTGGAGTCAAGTTGATCGCTCCGTTGGAAGCTCCGTTACATGCTACGTTTGTTACTACCGTTGTTCCGCTTACTGCACTTGCTGGCTGCGTTACTGTGGCATTAACTGTTGCAGTACATCCGTTGGCATCAGTGATGATTACCGTGTATGTTCCGGCAGCTAGTCCTGTTCTGTCTTCTGTTGTGATTCCACCACCCCAGTTGAATGTATAAGGTGCTGTTCCTCCTGCTGGAGTCAAGTTGATCGCTCCGTTGGAAGCGCCGTTACATGCTACATTCGTTACTACCGTTGTTCCGCTTACTGCACTTGCTGGCTGCGTTACTGTGGCATTAACTGTTGCAGTACATCCGTTGGCATCAGTGATGATTACCGTATATGTTCCGGCAGCTAAACCTGTTCTGTCTTCGGTTGTGATTCCTCCACCCCAGTTGAATGTGTAAGGTGCTGTTCCTCCTGCCGGAGTCAAGTTGATCGCTCCGTTGGAAGCGCCGTTACATGCTACGTTTGTTACTACCGTTGTTCCGCTTACTGCACTTGCTGGCTGATCAATCGTAAATGTTCTTGTAGATTGGCATCCCAAATTATCCGTTACCGTTACAGTATAAGTTCCGGCAGATAAACCTGTAGCCGTTGCAGCGGTTCCACCAAAAGGTGCCCAAGAATATGTATAAGGTGCAACACCACCTGATGGTACTACCGTAGCAACACCATTGGACCCGCCATTACAGGATACATCAGTTTTGCTTCCTGTGGTACTTATGCTTACAACCGTTAATGTAGCAGCATTAGAAGTAGCAGAGCCTGAACCGATAGCCACGGCACGATACTGATAGCCGTTCATGGCTGAAGTAGCTCCCGTGATGGTCAAAGTACTGGTTGTAACTCCTGAATAAGGAGCGGTGTTAGTCAAAGCAATAAATCCGCTACCAGAATTCTGATACCACTGGTAAGAACTAGCCCCTGAAGCAGCAACCGTAAAGGTAGTGGTGCCTCCTGCACATATAGTTCTGTTTGCCGGGCTTGCCGTAATTACAGGATTACTGGCCAAGAACGTACACCCTGAATACTGCGATCCTGCAGCAGTACTAAGTGTCCAGTTGGCATTATTCATGACCGCTGTTCTTATATTGGCAACTGTTGATGTTGGAACACCGGTACAGTTAAACTTTCCGGATCTAGCCACTGTGACACCAGATACCGGCCCTGTATAAAATGCATTCGTACCTCCCGTAAGTCCCGGTGGCATTAATGAAGCATTGGGACTTCCAACCGCATCACTATTCCATGCAGCTGTTGTAGATCCTGCTGTATAAAAATAATTGATACCGGCAATACAAGTCACATTAGCACCTGTAACACTACCGTTTCCTCCCTGGAAAGCTATAATCTGATCTCCCACAGATGATAAAACCAATCCATTGGAAGATGTTCCGTCGGTAAGCGCTACAGTACCATTGGGTATAGATGTACTTGTTGCAGGATTATAAACAGAAGCTGACAACGCTGAAATATACACTTCAGTACCGGCCGGCAACGCAGTACCGCTGGTCCATGTAATTGCAGATTCTGTTGATCCGGCTGCTTGCCAGGCATTGCTTCCCTGATATCCCCGATCGGTAAAGCTTATTTGTGTTCCGCTTGAAATAGGGGCAAGCAAAACAAATGAAAATACATCTACCGAAGTAGAACTCGAATCATAAGAGGTAAACGCAATCCCTCCGGGAGAGAGCGTCGTCTGAGCCTGGGCATATCCCAGCAACGACGCTCCCATAATGACGACTGTTTTCGCCAGCGTTCTAATTGTAGAATAAAAATTTTTCATTTTTAATTATATTTAAGTTATAAGTTCAAAAATTGTTCACCATTTCTAAGCCCGAAAGCAGATAATTTATGTCCGCTCATGAAGCCCTCTTCGACGTAGACGATATCTAGTCTCAGATATGAATTATGATTACATTTAACAATTAACCCATTTTCCTTATCCAAAGAAAGTATGGTTCCGGGAGTTCCGGCATGATGATTTGCAATCTCAACGGAGGTAGCTTCCACTAGCCTGATATTCCATCCATTCCATTGAGCATACGCTCCTTTATTCCAGGGATTACATGCTCTTATTAATGCTTCAATGGTTTCAGCATCCTGCTTCTCCCAGGAAATACAAACATCTGTAGCACCTGGTTTCGGATAATACCGGGCCATTTCTTCGTTTTGTTCCGTTCCTAAAAAATTTCTTTGTAAAAGGTTTAAAAGTTCATTTAAAAGATTGGCGCCTAACCACGACAAGTGAGTGCATAATGCCCCATGTGTCATTTCCGCAGTAACAGGAATATTTTTTTTAAGAATAATGGCTCCTTTATCGATATCCCGATCAATAACATGAACAGTAATTCCCGATTGTCCAGAACGGCTTCTTATGGTTTCAAAGACAGGATCTGCCCCTCGCATTTCCGGCAAAAGCCCGTAATGAAAGTTGTAAAATTTACCAGAATAAAGCGCAAGAATTTCAGAAGAAATTTTCCAGGGAAAAGTCATGGTAAAAACGGTATTGGCGCCGGAAACCTCCATCATATTTTTTATCTGACCGGTGCAGCTTTCGGATGTCATAATAAAAAGAGGTATTCCTGACTGCTTTGAAAGCATGGAGCAAAATTCAATAACTTCCGCATTCTTATCAGGCACTCCTAACGCACAAAGCCGGCCTGCAGCATGTAAAGCCTGCAAAGCCGGAAATGCCATCCGGTTATTACATAAAACTGCTATTTTAAATGGACCTGTCATGATTCTAAGCACGCATAAGCATTAAGCCAAGTATTAGCCTCTACAGTTCTTATATATTCAATATTCCTTTCTAACGCTTCGCGTTCCATTTCTGTAACCGAGGCTGCATAACAGTCTTTTAAAAGACAGTTTCCTGTTTTGTCATCTTTTGAAACGGTCGCATAATAAACTTCAGTCTCCGAAAATCCGTTTTCAGGATTCATATATACTTTTCCACGTGGTGAATGAATGGTCATTTCATTAAACTCTGTATTTTCCAGTCCTATCAACTGTGCAGCTTCCCATCCCAATAAAGAGAAAAGGTTGGCTTTACCATATTTAATTCCATCCATTATATTTACAAAAATTTCATTTTCAGGAATCTTCAAATTTCTTGACCAGGCTATTGCTGTACTCCAATCATATCCGGGATATGTTATTTTTCCCAGCCAGGTTTCATCCGCAGTAAATCCCGTACCATATACTTTATAATGGCCGGACATTTCGCTGCTTCCCGCAAAAAAGTCTTCAGCCATATCACCACAAAAAGTTGCAAGTACCGCAGTGTTCTGTTCTTTTTCAAGAAATTCCGTAAGTGGTTTCAATGTAAAATCAGAACGCTTTAAAGAAGTAATGTGGTTAAAAACTATAGATCCTCCTTTTTCTTCAGCAGCAGCTGCATATACATAAGAAGGACGGTATCCTGCATCATAAAAAGAGCAGCTGAATGCAAAATTCCTGAATCCGTCTTCAATGGCTTTATGTGTTATTACACGTGTACAAAGGCCACCCTGAAGAGAGATAAACCATGCATTTGAAAGCTTTTTGCTGAATTTAGGAAAATGATAGCCACTATCAAGAACGATGAGGCTTTTTCCCGAAGATTCAAAAAGAGGATGTACAAATTCTGCTGAAAAAGGATTCATATATCCTATTATGATATCTGTACCGGCGAGCAAAAACTGTTCGCAATGGTCATAAATTTCCTCGTTTTTTGCAGCAACCCCAATTCCTGCTGAAATGATTTCATGGTATCCTTCCAGTCCCATATTCTTAAGGGATTGTTTGAAACCGTCCATAATATCAAATGAAATAGACGGATAAATAACAGAGCGCGGTAAAAGTAAAGCTATTTTCATATTCTTTAATAAAGTCAGTCTGCGGCAAACTGTTTTGCCGCAGACTGAATTAATAAATGCTAATTAAGATCTTGACGGAAAAATCCCGTACATACAGATGATGTAATTCATTCCCAGATAAGGCTGACGAATACTCATCGGCTGCCCTGCTCCTGAAACGCTTAACGCGAATGCATTAGGTATTGCTTTCATGGTGCTGTCTGGCTGCTCGCTAGAATACAAACCCTGTAATGATGCAAGTGTACTGCCTGCAGGAGAACCTGTATTTCCTTCATCTGAAAATGTTTTTATTGAAACTGTTTCAGACCCTGCAGTGTGTGTATGCGTTGGCATGTGCTGTATATCGCAGGTTACCGTTTCAGTACCTGCCGTCATTCCTAATTGAAATACTTTGGTTCCTGCTCCAGTACCGGTTCCCACAGCTGTTCTTCCTGCAAAATTCGGCAGCATGAAGGTTGTTGTCCCGTTACCTCCGTACATTGTACCCAAAAGCGCAAAAAGTGCCTGGTTAGTACTAATCGATATTGTCTGCCCCTGACAAAACGCCCAATACTTGGGAGCAAAATTTCCGGCAAACATTCTTATTTCTGACATGGTTCCTTCCATAATAATCGTTTTTCTATTAATAGTTTAATGAATTAATCCTGTCTTGGCGGGTAATACCCTTCAAGACAAATAATGTAGTTGGTTGCCAATACAGGCTGTATAATACTAAATGGAACATTGCTTCCAACAGCAGATATAGAACCTGTTGTGGTAGCCGGTGCGATAAAAGTATCTGGTGCCTGAGTGGAATATGCTGCAGCTGAACCTGCGAGTACGTTACCTGCCGGAGATCCCGTATTACCTTCATCTGAAAAACATGGAAATGCAATTGTTGCTGCTGCGGTATGGCTATGCGCAGGCATTTGCGCGGTAGTCATGGTAACCGTTTCAGTTCCGCCTACCTCTCCTAAATCTATAGGAGTAAGACCAGCTCCCTGGCCTGTTCCTACAGCAACTCTTCCTCGAAGATCCGGAACGCCGAACGTATTGCGGCCATCGCCACCGAAAGTAGTTCCTAATATTGTGTATACTGCCTCAAATTGTGAGATACTATAAAGTGTTCCGTCGCAGAAAGCCCAGCCAAGCGGAGCAAAATTTCCACCAAATAAACGCACTTCTCCTATATAACCTTCCATAATGATATCTTTAATTGTTATTAATTTTATTTTAAATTTCAGTAATTATCCTCTTGGAGGAAAAGTCCCGTAAAGGCAAATAATATAATTCATTCCAAGTGAAGGCTGAACAATAGTGAGCGCGTTATTCCCCCCCGAAACACCTACCTGCAATGCCATCGGAATTGGTTTTGTCGTAGAGTCGGTACCCTGATTGCTGTACATCGATGCCTTTGATGCGAGGATATTGTTCGCCGGAGTTCCCGAATCCCCTTCATCCGAATAAGCAGGAATTACAACATTCCCTGACAAATTATGGGTATGAGCAGGCAAATTTGACATGGTGAGAGTTACAGAGTTTGTACCTGTCGCTTCTCCCAAACTGTAATATGATAAACCGGGACCCTGCCCTGCACCTACAGCCGACCTTCCCGCAAGGTTCGGGAGACCGAAGGTAGTTATCCCATCTCCACCATAGGTATTTCCTAGAAGTGAAAACAAGGCCGTATTTGACCTGATAGCCAATAAAGCGCCATTACAATACTGCCATGATTTGGGAGCAAAGTTTGCGGCAAAAAGTCGGATTTCTCCAATTGTTCCGTCCATAATTATTGTTTTTAAAATGAAAATTTATTAAAGTATAACCTACTCAGGAGAATGATAAACAGAATCCCAACCTGAATAAATTGTTTAGATGTCAGCAGATGTCGGAGTGAAAGAAGCATCCATACAGTAAAATTCAAACAATGTTTGAAAGCCCGTATTTTACGATCTTATTAGTCCCGAAAATGTGATATTAATTTGGAAAAGAATAGTTTACTATGATTTTCATGATTATTTATTTTAGTTTTTTAGTTTTCTGAGTGATAAACTGCTTTACAGTAATCACATCTTATTACAAATTTAAATTTATTATTGACATAATTGCTATTTATTAAAAAAAATTAGTTAATAATTTATTATTTCTAATTTATATTCATTTTTAAAGCAATATGACTCAGCAATTATTTTCCCGATAAAATTAAACATTACCGTATTAGCTGAATTAAGTATTTATACTGAATTTGCATTAAAATTTGCAACATACCACGATTACAAATCCTGCAGATTTTGTTTATTGGTGAATGTTTTTAAGCCAATTCCGATTTATAATTTTATAAGTGTCTGATTTATAAAACATAATGACCTTCAACATCATAAAGTCAATTGCCAGCATAAAAAAACCGCTTTAAACTTGCGTTTAAAGCGGCCTTTTATTTTTATGAAGTTATGCTTATTTTACTTCTTCAAAGTCTGCATCCTGTACATCATCTGCTCCTGCATTGTTACCACCAGGGTTTTGAGCTCCTGCATCGGCACCAGGCTGCTGTCCTGCTGCATACAATTCTTCTGAAGCTGCCATCCATGCTGCATCAAGTGCTTCTGTTTTAGCTTTTACATCATCTGCATTTTTAGCTTCAAAAGCGGTTTTCAATTCTGCATGAGCAGTTTCGATTGCTGCTTTTTTATCTGCAGATAACTTATCACCAAACTCTTTCAGTTGCTTTTCAGTCTGGAAGATCAATCCGTCTGCTTTATTGAAGATTTCAACTTCTTCTTTTTTCTTAGCATCAGCAGAAGCATTTTCCTGAGCTTCTTTTTTCATTCTTTCGATTTCCTCATCAGAAAGACCAGAAGAAGCCTGGATTTTGATAGACTGCTCTTTACCTGTTCCTTTATCTTTCGCAGAAACACTTAGGATACCATTCGCATCAATATCGAAAGTTACTTCAATTTGAGGAACTCCTCTTGGTGCCGGTGGAATATCTGTAAGATCGAATCTACCGATTTCCTTGTTATCATTGAACATTGGTCTTTCACCCTGTCCTACTCTGATGCTTACAGCAGGCTGATTATCAGAAGCTGTTGAGAATACTTCAGATTTTTTAGTTGGGATCGTTGTGTTTGCTTCAATTAATTTAGTGAAAACAGAACCCATTGTTTCGATACCTAAAGAAAGCGGTGTAACGTCTAATAGAAGAACGTCTTTTACATCTCCTGTTAAAACCCCTCCCTGGATAGCAGCACCAATTGCCACAACCTCATCCGGGTTAACTCCTTTAGACGGTTTTTTACCGAAGAATTTTTCCACTTCTTCCTGAATGATCGGGATTCTCGTAGAACCACCTACCAGGATTACTTCATCGATATCTGAAGTTGATAAACCTGCATCTTTCAATGCTTTAGCAACCGGCTCCATAGATCTTCTAACAAGATCTGCAGATAACTGCTCAAATTTCGCTTTCGTTAAAGTCTTCACTAAGTGTTTAGGACCTGTAGCGGTAGCGGTAATATATGGAAGGTTGATTTCTGTTTGTGGAGAAGAAGATAATTCGATTTTTGCTTTTTCAGCAGCTTCTTTTAATCTTTGTAATGCAATAGCATCTGATTTTAGATCAACACCTTCTTCAGATTTGAATTCATCTGCCATCCAGTTAATGATCACATCATCAAAGTCGTCACCTCCTAAGTGCGTATCACCATTTGTAGACAATACTTCAAATACACCGTCTCCTAAATCAAGGATAGAAATATCGAAAGTACCACCACCAAGGTCATAAACTGCGATTTTCTGATCTTTATGGTTTTTATCAAGACCATACGCTAACGCTGCAGCAGTAGGCTCATTGATAATTCTTTCTACTTTAAGACCTGCAATTTCACCGGCTTCTTTGGTAGCCTGTCTTTGTGCATCATTGAAGTATGCAGGAACAGTAATTACCGCTCTTGTCACTTCCTGACCAAGATAATCTTCTGCAGTTTTCTTCATTTTCTGAAGGGTCATTGCAGAAATTTCCTGCGGAGTATATTCTCTGTCGTCGATTTTTACTTTTACGGTATCGTTTGGCCCGCTTACTACTTTATAAGGTACTCTTGAGATTTCAGAGGCATCATCTTTAAAATGTGTTCCGATAAATCTTTTGATAGAGTAAACCGTTTTTGTAGGGTTAGTAACCGCTTGTCTTTTCGCAGGATCCCCCACTTTTCTTTCACCATCTTCTGTAAATGCTACAATAGAAGGAGTTGTTCTTTTACCTTCTGCGTTAGGGATAACAACAGGGTCTTTTCCCTCCATTACAGCAACACAAGAGTTGGTTGTACCTAAGTCAATTCCGATTATTTTACTCATAATATTTTTATTTTTTCTATTTTTAATTTTAATTTACATTCTGTATTTCTCAATATTTGTACCATTCAAATTTTTATGACAAATTGACACACCCCATTTGAAATCAGCAATAACAATGAGATTTTAAAGCTAACCGATCATATGATAACGATACTGTAAAGGTGGATTTTAACCAGTATTGCTGTTCAAAATGTCACTTTTTAATTTATAAGCATATTTCTATTCCATAGGTTTTTTTAATAACTTTAATCACTGTAAAAAATTAATTGCATCGGGCTTTATTAAATTTAATTAAAGCTTAACGTTGAAATACTTCAATAAAAAAAGGTGAATTATTATTTTTGATAAATTATAAACTAGCGAATGTCATTACATTTTAATCCGAGAGATATTACCTGGCTTGCCTTCAATGAGAGGGTGCTACAGGAAGCAATGGACGAGAAAGTTCCTTTGCATTTGAGAATCCGTTTTTTAGGAATTTTTTCAAATAATTTAGATGAATTTTTCAGAGTTCGCGTTGCCGGGTTAAAACGTGCCATGGATTTCAAAGAAAAAGTAATTGCCGAATCTTTTTATCAGCCTCCTTCAAAAATTCTTCAGAAAATCAATGATATTGTTATGAGGCAGCAACAGAATTTTGATAAAACGTGGAAGAAAATCCAGGGCGAAATGGCGGATCATCATGTATTCATCAAAGCTCCCAAAAACTTAACCCCAAAACAGAAAGAGTTTGTAAGAAACTATTTTGATGAAGTGGTAGAATCAAACGTGATCCCGATTCTGCTTCATGAAAATACCCCAATGCCTTATATGAGAGACAAAAGTCTCTATCTGGGTGTTGCCATGAGAAAAAAAGATTGGCAGTATTCCAGCAATTATGCCATTATAGAGATTCCATCGCGTTTTGTAGGAAGATTTGTCCTGCTTCCGACTGAAGATCCGCAGGAAAAAGATGTCATGCTTCTGGAAGACGTGATTACGTTCAACCTGCCGCATATTTTTTCGTATTTCGGATATGATGAATTTTCGGCGAATGCTTTTAAAGTAACCAAAGATGCGGAACTGGATCTTGATAATGATATCAGAACCAATTTTGCCGAAAAAATCGAAAAAGGATTAAAAAACAGGAGAAAGGGGAAACCTACCCGTTTTGTTTTTGATAAAGATATGGATAAAGCACTTCTCGAGATGCTGATCCGAAAATTGAATTTATCCAAAAAGGACAGTATTATTCCTGGTGGAAAGATTCATAATTTCAAACATTTTATGGATTTCCCGGATGTTTTCGAGAAATATGAAAGGCCTGTAGAAAGAACTTCTTTTACCCATCCTGACTTTGAAAACGGTAACCGTGTAACAGACGTTATTTTAAAACAGGATGTTCTTTTAACATTTCCTTATCATAAATACAATCCCGTTATTGACCTCCTTCGGGAGGCGGCGATGGACCCTGATGTAAAATCCATTCAGATTACGGCATATCGTCTGGCGAGTAATTCAAAAATAATCAACGCATTAATTTATGCCGCAAGAAACGGCAAAGAGGTTACCGTTATGCTTGAGCTGCAGGCAAGGTTTGATGAAGAGTCTAACCTCGAATGGAAAGAAATGCTGGAACCGGAAGGAATTACGGTATTGATAGGTATTCCGAACAAGAAAGTACATGCCAAATTGTGTATCATCAAAAAAAGATCCCACAACAAAACCATTCAGTACGGATTTATAAGTACCGGAAATTTTAATGAAAAAACAGCAAGAATTTACGGCGATCATTTGCTGATGACAGCCGACCGCGGAATCATGGCAGATATCAATAAAGTGTTCAATATCCTTAAAAAACCAAAGGTTGACTTTCTGCCTGTTCTTAAAACCTGCAAAAATCTTTTGGTATGTCCGCAATTCATGAGGGAAAAAATCGTTCATCATATCGATAAAGAAATTGAAGAAGCAAAAGCAGGAAGACATGCGGAGATGATCATTAAAGCCAATTCGGTGAGTGACAGATCGCTGATTGAAAAATTGTATGAGGCTGCTAACGCCGGAGTTCACATCAGAATGATCGTAAGAGGTATTTACTGTGCGGTAAACCAGAAGGATTTTAAAGAAAAAATTAAGGCGATCAGTATTGTAGATGAATATCTGGAACATGCCAGAGTCATGTATTTTTATAATAAAGGTGCTGAAGATATGTATATTTCATCAGCAGACTGGATGACCAGAAATTTGGATTACAGAATTGAAGCCGCTGCCAAAGTCACCGATAAAAACCTTAAGAAAGAACTGAAAGATATTCTTGACATACAGTTGAAAGATAATGTAAAAGCTCGTATTTTAGACAAAAAATTGAGTAACGAGTACATTCATAATGATAAAGAAGAATGCCGTTCCCAGATTGAAACCTATCGATACTTACATGCTAAAACAAACAAAAAATGAAGATTGCAGCCATAGACATCGGAAGTAATGCGGCCAGACTGCTGATTAATGAAGTAAAGATTAATAATAAACAGCCTGAATTCATCAAGCTGAATCTCTTGAGAATTCCTCTGAGACTGGGAATGGATGTGTTCACCCTTGGAAAAATCGGTGAGGAGCGTGAGAAAATGGTGATTGATTCTATGAAGATCTTCAGTGACCTGATGAAAATTTATAAGGTAGAACATTACAGAGCCTGCGCGACAAGTGCCATGCGTGATGCTGCCAATGGCCGGGACATCATTGATGAAGTAAAAAAAACCTCCGGAATTGATATTGAAATTATTTCGGGAGACGAAGAAGCTTCCCTGGTTTTTGAAAACCACATTGCAGAAGGCCTTGATAAAGATTTTGCCTACCTTTACATTGATGTTGGCGGTGGCTCTACTGAACTTACCTTCTATGAAAACGGCAAAATGCTGTATGAGAAATCTTTCAACATCGGGACGATCCGCTTACTGAATAATTTGGTAACCCCCGATAACTGGAAGGACATGAAGGAAGAGATCAGGAAAAATATCAACAGCAAAAAGCCTGTTGTTGCGATCGGTTCAGGCGGGAACATCAATAAAGTTTTTTCGATGAGCAAAACGAAAGACGGCAAACCGATGTCCTCATCACATCTTAAGAAAGTCTACAAGGAGTTCAATGACCTTACCGTGGATGAAAGAATGACAAAATACAACCTCCGCGAAGACAGAGCAGATGTGCTGGTTCATGCCTTAAAAATTTTCAATAACGTGATGACATGGTCTGAAATCAATAGGATTTTTGTCCCTAAGATCTCTGTAGCAGACGGTTTGATCCATAATATTTACAGTACTTTACAGGACAAAAAATAATTATCTCAATAGAAATTAAAACCGGTCAGTGATCGGTTTTTTTTTGTTGATTCAATTTGTTTCTTTTTTAAATAGTGAGGAAGTGACAACCACCCTAGCCTTGATTGAGCGGTATGTTTGAGCTCTTTTCCATTTCCATTTTGCGGCGGCTTCGCCGCCGCAAAATGGAAATGGAAAAAGCGAGTAGCGAAAGCAAGAAAAAGCTTCCAATAAAAAAATATATTGCTTTTCGATGCAATCAAATTGCTCCTTAAAAAAATAACAAATACAATTCGACGGAGTCAAAAAGCTTCCAATAAAAAATAAATATCTGCTTTTCAATGGAATCAATTACTTCTAAAAAATATAAATACAATTCGACGGAATTAAAAAAACTCAATATATATAATTTTTCATCTTCCATAAAGTAAAATTGAGGTTCGGAACGTCAGCAATAATACAATATTAAATAATGAACTCAATTAAAGTAATTCTCACAGGAGCCACCGGAATGGTGGGCGAAGGTGTTCTGATGGAATGCCTTGAAAACCCCAATATTTCGGAAGTTCTGAGTGTAAGCCGTAAGACCAGCGGAAAAAAGCATGCTAAACTGAAAGAATATATCATTCCCGATTTTCTCGCCATGAATCTTCATGATGAAAACCTAAAAGGTTATGACGCTGTTTTCTTTTGCGCAGGAATAAGCAGTATGGGAATGAGCGAAGAGGAATATACCAGAATAACCTTTGATACAACGATCCATTTTGCCAAGGCTGCACTCAGCCAGAATCCGGATATGGTATTTAACTACGTTTCAGGTGCATATACCGATAGTACAGAGAGCGGAAAGATCATGTGGGCAAGAGTAAAGGGGAAAACGGAAAATACGTTGAGGAAGCTTGGATTCAGTGCTGCATACAATTTCCGGCCCGGATTTATGAAACCTGTTGAGGGGCAGAAGAATGTAAAATGGTTTTTTAAACCTTTTATTTTATTTTTTCCGGTGATATTTCCTTCAAAATCATTAACTTTACATGAAGTGGGTAGAGCAATGATCAACGCAGTACAAAAAGGATACCCCACCTCAACATTAGAAATCAAGGACATTAAAAATCTGGCGATATGAAAGGAATGATAAAAAGAATTTTTCTGGTTGCTTTTATTTTATTGGTTCTGACTGCTATTTCGGGTTTTTTCTATATGCAGAAACATCCTCTTGACGGGAGAAAAGCAACGGGAAAAAATCTGAATTTTTCGGGCCATGTGTCCAAGTAGGAAAAACTAATATTTCGTGAAGTTCAAAGATCGTTTTAGAGAATTCTGATGACGGTTCATCGCCTGCGATGTAATATTTTTCATTCATCTTAAACCTATTTATTAATCATTTATTAAAATTACCTTAAAATATTTAAAAAGTAGAAACTCCATTTTTGCATAAATTTAATATCAGCAAAAATGATTAATAACTACTTTTTGAAAGGTTCTGTTATAGCTGCATTTTTCCTTCAGGGAGCGGTTTTTGGACAGACATCCCTTATCCACTACTGGAATTTTAACAATAATACTTCTGTTGCTGCCATTACCACTCCTACAGTAAGTTTAACAGGAGGATCACTGAACACAGTGATTAATGGGACGACAGAGATCGATTTTGCAGGCGGAACAGGACAGAATTTCAATGTTGAAAATCTGAATGCCAGAAACGGAGATGCCGCAGGAACCCATTTACGATATAACTTCCCTATTAACGGAAACCTGCAGTTTAATTTACCTACGACAGGGTATCAAAATGTAGTTGTGAAATTTACAACTAGAAGATCCGGTTCCGGAGCGGGAACACAGACATGGTCTTATTCTACGGACGGAACGACATTTCAGACATACCAGACTATTTCCCCGCAGGATGCCAACCCGCAGCTGATTACATTTGATTTTTCCGGAGTGAGCGGCGTTTCCAACAACCCAAATTTTAAACTTAAAGTTGAATTCTCTCCAACTGGCGGCGGAAGTGTGGGAAATAACCGGTTTGATAATTTTACTGTAGATGCAACTGCTGTAAACGGAGCCGACACAACGCCACCAACAGTAACGTATCTTCCGGCAAATAATACAAATAATGCTTCTTCTACCGCAAATCCTACTATTACATTCAACGAAAATGTAAGGCTGCTGGATAATTCTGCAATTACCAATGCTAATGCACAAAATCTGGTTGATTTCCGGTTAACAGATGCTTTGGGAGCACAGGTTCCTTTCACTACAACATTTGCGAATAATACAATCACCATAATTCCTGTTTCTGGTTTAGCGACCAATCAGACTTATTTTCTGGCTTTAAAGCCGAATACCGTTGAGGATACGAGTGACAATGCCGTAAGTACGGTGACCTCTTCCACTTTTACTACTGCGGGAACTTCCGTTTCTTTAGATAAAAATTTTATTAAAGTCAATGAAAATGCAGGAACATTAGCATTTAAGCTAAATATTGCCAATCCATCAAATGCTACCGTGAATCTTGTGGTAAAACCTGCTCCGTTCAGTACTGCGGACAGTACTGATTTTACATTGGCCAATCAGACCATTACGATTAATCCTTCTACAACAAGCTATACCGTGAATATTCCGATCATTGATGATATAGCTGAAGAACAGCAGGCAGAATATTTTGTAGTGAGTCTTGAAAGCCCTGTTGGGGCAACCATTTCAGGAGACAATAATGCAACAATTTATATTATTGATAACGACAAGCAGGCACCTGTTCCGTCAAATCAGATTGCCCTAAACTATATCGGAAGTTTTGATCCTTCCGGAAACAACAACAGTTCTACGGAAATTGTTGTTCATGATCCCGCAACTCAGAGATTATTTACCATCAGCTCCATTACGGATGTTTTTGATATTATTAACTTTAGCAATCCTACAACCCCAACAGTAATCAATACTATCAACATGGCTCCGTACGGAGGTATTACCAGTATTGCCGTAAAAAACGGAATCATCGCTGCCGCTTCTCCGAATACCAATCCGCAACAGAATGGCTCCGTAGTTTTCTTTGATATCAACGGGAATTTCCTGAAACAGGTAACCGTAGGTGCTTTGCCGGATATGATTACTTTCTCACCGGACGGTACAAAAGTAATGACCGCTAACGAAGGAGAACCGAATGATGCTTACACCGTTGATCCTGAAGGTACAATCAGCATCATTGATATTTCAGGCGGAATTGCAAACCTTACCCAATCTAATGTAACAACCCTAAATTTTAATGCATTTGATGCTCAGGTTGCTGCTTTAACAGCAACAGGTCTAAGAAAAGTGAGAACGAACAACACCCTTTCCCAGGATCTGGAACCGGAATATATTACGATCAGTTCAGACAGTCAGAAAGCATGGGTTACGCTTCAGGAAAACAATGCGGTGGCAGAGGTGAATTTAGCGACAAAAACAATTACCGGAATCTGGGGACTGGGTAAAAAAGACATGAGCATTCCCGGAAACGGCTTCGATGCATCGGATAACAATAATGAAATTTTAATCGCCAACTGGCCTGTAAAAGCGTACTACACTCCGGATGCGGTTCAGAATTATAAAGTGGGGAATACTCATTATATTGTTACGGCCAACGAAGGAGATGAAAAAGATCTTTCAGGCTTCAGCGAAAGAACAACGGTGGGAGCAAATAATTATAGTCCTGATCCAGCTTTGTTTCCTCAGGCAGCGATTTTGAAAGCTTCTTATAATTTGGGCAGATTCAGAGTTTCTAATGCTACAGGAAATACAGATGGCGACGCAGATTTTGAAGAGATTGCAGCGTTAGGCGCACGTTCTTTTTCTATATTTAATGCAGATACAAGACAGATTGTTTACGACAGTGGAGATCAGTTTGAGCGGTATATTGCAGCTAATCATCCTTTGATCTTCAATGCTGATAATGAATCAAATACTGTAAAGAACAGAAGCCGCGCGAAAGGCCCGGAGCCGGAAGGTGTGGCTCTAGGAACGATCAATGGGCAGACTTATGCTTTTATTACTTTGGAAAGAACCGGCGGTGTGATGGTTTACAATATTACAGACCCTAATAATCCAACATTTACCGATTACAAACATTCGCGTATGACTTCTGCTTATGGTGGCGATAACGGACCTGAAGGAATTATCTACGTAGCTCCTGAAAATACAACAACAGGTAAAGGCTATGTAATCATCGCCAACGAAATAAGCGGAACTTTATCCATGTATGAAGTTGCGGGTGCCCCTACTCTGGCAACAGGTGAGATAAAAACAGCTAAGACTACCTTTAATGTATTCCCAAATCCTATAACAAAAGGAAATACTCTTTATTTCAACAGAATGCAGGATTATGAGCTGTACGACATGTCCGGAAAATTAATCAGAAAAGATAAAAAGGCTTTAACTATTGATACTTCTGAACTTTCTACAGGAGTTTATCTTTTGAAAACTTCAGAAGGACAAACAAAAAGAGTTGTTGTAAAATAGAATACATTATTTAGTTGATTTGAATAAGCCCTTTACCGGGCTTTTTTATCCTTACAATAAATATTCTTTAAAAAAATCAATCCCGGCGAATTTCTCTGCCGGGATTTATAATTAATGCATATCGTCATAAATTCTTACAAGATCAACTACATTTTTCACCTGCAGCTTTTCAAAGATTTTTTTCTTATAAGTACTGATGGTAGACATCTTAAGGTTCAGTATGTTTGAAATTTCTATATTCCCGTTTCCCTGCGCAAGAAGCTTAAAAATCTGAAATTCTCTTTTAGAAAGTCTTTCTACAGAATGACTGCCCGCAGTATGTGTAACCAGCTTCTTCATCATATCCACGGTATAATAATAGCCTTCCTCAAACATGGAATTTACCGCGGTAATGATTTCAGATTCTGAGGCTCCTTTGTTGAGATATCCGGCAGCTCCCTCTTCTATGTATTGTATCCCTACATTGTCATCATAAGTTGAAAAAAATAAAATCTTAAGGTGTTTTTGCTTTTTCTTAAGATCTTTTACCATTGCCCTAAAAATACTTCCCGGTATATCAATATCAATAATTAAAAGATCATATACCTTTTCAGAAACCATATCCTTTGTATCGGAGTATGTTTCAGCAAAATCTATATTACAATGATATTGGAGTTTTGACTTTAGCACCAGAGCTGTACCTGTTCTTACTACATAGTGACCGTCAGCAATGAGTATATTTTTCATAGAGTTAGTTTTTTAAATAAAAGTCCCAGTCAAACGGGAAACAGCTTCTCTTTATTGTTATGTTTTCAATACAAGTTACAGACCAAATACCATATACATTTCTATCCATACCTTTCTATCAGGAGTTTTATTAAAGTTATTACAACGGTTTTATGATTCCGGAAATTCAGGAACCTAATAATTGAAAATAATTTTTATAAAATCTTTAAAAATTATTAAACATATAAATTAAATGAATAAAAAAGTATGTTACAAGCATTCATCCTTATCTTAGCGCTGTAAATATTTTCTACAAAAATAATACATAAAATATTCATGGGCATGTAGAAATATTACTATAAATATTTCATAAATTTTCTAAATAATTTCTTATAAATCAAGTGAAAACGATTACACATAAAAATCAAAATAGTGTGATAAATTTAAAACCAACCGAATCTTTGTTCAAATCCCTTCCTTGTAAAGATAAATCCTGCGTAAAGATTGGCAATTTTAAAAGTTATAAGTATATGAAAAATCTAAAATAAAAAAACAGACCTCTAAATATTAAAGGTCTGCTGAAAAATATATTTAATTTTTTCTTTTATTCTACGCTTACAACTTTTTCTATCTCCGGAGCATGCTGCTTAATCGTGTTCTCAACACCCAGTTTCAGGGTAGAAAAATTTAACGAACATCCGGAACAGTTTCCTAAAAGTTTTACATAAACCAGATTATCCTTCACATCGATAAGCTCGATATCCCCTCCGTCTTTATTGAGAAACGGACGGATACTTTCCAAAGCTTCCAATACCCTTGTTACTGTATCTTCGTGTGTTATATTTGTTTCCATATTTTTTTCAGTTCAATTTGGTTTCAATTACTATTGAAATTATTTTGCTTTTGGGGAGCATCCTGCCATCGTAGTGATCTTAACCGCTTCCGTAGGAGGCAGATTTTTGTTTCTTTCTACAAGGCTTTCCACCATTCTTCGGGCAGTTTCCGTATACACCTCTGCAATTACAGAATTTTCCTGCAATGCTGCCGGTCTTCCTACATCTCCAGCTTCCCTGATGCTCTGAATCAAAGGAATTTCCCCCAGTACAGGAATACCAAGATCTTCTGCAAGATACTGAGCGCCTTGTTTTCCAAAAATATAATATTTATTTTCAGGCAATTCTTCCGGTGTAAAGTACGCCATATTTTCGATTAATCCAAGAACTGGAATATTAATACTTTCCATTTGGAACATTGCAATACCTTTTCTTACGTCTGCCAAAGCTACATGCTGCGGTGTGCTCACAATCACGGCACCCGTTACAGGCACTTCCTGGATAATAGACAGGTGAATGTCTCCGGTTCCCGGAGGAAGGTCAATTAATAAAAAATCAAGTTCTCCCCACGCTGCATCTCTGATCATCTGGTTTAATGCCTTTGAAGCCATCGGACCTCTCCAAACTACCGCCTGATTTGCTCCTGAAAAGTATCCTATAGAAAGCATTTTTACACCATAGTTCTCGATCGGTTTCATTAGATTTTTGCCTTCAATTTCTACAGAAATCGGTTTTTGCCCTTCCGTATCAAACATCGTAGGAACAGATGGACCGTAAATATCAGCATCCAGCAATCCTACTTTGAAACCCATTTTTGCCAGTGTTACCGCTATGTTCGCAGAAACGGTAGACTTTCCTACCCCTCCTTTTCCTGAAGCAATAGCAATGATATTCTGGATTCCGGGAATCTGTTTTCCTTTAATCTGGCTTTGCTGAATTTCACTCGGTTCCGGAGAAACGATTTTCAGTTTCAGGTTTACCTCTTCTCCGAATTCGCTTGCAAAAGCCTGTTTCATGGCTGCTTCAAGCTTTTTCTTTTCATGCATGGCCGGTGAATGAGCTGTCATATCAATATAAACCTCATTACCCATGATCTGAAGATTGTTTACCAAATCATCTACTTCTATATCTTTAAGGAAATTCTGAACCTTGTCTTTCGTCAACATAAACTAATAAATTGTCTACAAATTTACGAAAAATTAACCTATTTAGAATAAGTAAAGACACTGATAGATATTTTCTTTTGCGAAAGCTAATTTTATAGTATTTTAGGGGAATTTTAATTTATAGATCATGAAAAGAATATTCATCGTTCTTTTAGGAATTTTATTCCATAATACATTTTCACAAAATTATTCGCAATATGTGAATCCGTTTATCGGAACAGGCGGCCACGGACATACTTTTCCGGGAGCGATTGTTCCCTTCGGAATGGTGCAGCTATCTCCGGATACAAGAATCGACGGAAGCTGGGACGGCTGCAGCGGCTATCATTACTCAGATTCCGTGATTTATGGATTTTCTCATACGCATCTTAACGGAACGGGAGTTTCGGATTATGGAGATATTATGCTGATGCCAACGATGGGAAACCCGGGACTTACTCCAAAAGAATATTCTTCAAAATTTTCACATAAAAACGAAAAAGCTTCGGCAGGATTTTATTCGGTTAAATTAGATAAGCACAATATTGATGTACGTTTAACCACTACAAAAAGAGTAGGTTACCATGAATACACATTCAATAATGCCGGAAATGCCAATATTATTTTAGACTTAAATCACAGGGATAAATTATTGCAAGGTGAGGTAAAAATTATCAATGACAAAACGATCGAAGTTTCCCGCAGGAGCGAAGCCTGGGCAACCAACCAGTACATCTATGCCAGAATTGAGTTTTCAAAACCGATGCTCGAATCAAAATTAATACAATCTCATAATGCTACACCAAGAGGCATGATGCAGGAAAATAACTTTTATTACGGAAATGAGATACAGATTGCTTTTTCAAATAAAGTTAAAAAAGGCGAAAAAATTCTCGTAAAAGTATCAATTTCCACTACCGGTTATGAAGGCGCTGCCAAAAATATGCTTGCAGAAGGTAAATCAAATGATTTTGAAGCGATAAGAAAACAGGCCGTAGCTGACTGGGATAAAGAATTATCTAAAATCGAAGTTAAATCTTCGGATAAAGATAAGCTAGCTGTTTTTTACACAGCTATGTATCATGTTTTCACACAGCCGAACATTAATATGGATATTGACGGAAAATACAGAGGCCGCGACAACAAATTCTATATGACCAACGGTTTTGACTATTATTCGGTTTTTTCACTGTGGGACACCTTCAGAGCAGCACATCCTCTGATGACACTGATTGACAGAAAAAGAACGGCAGATTTCATCAATACTTTTATCAAACAGTATGAGCAGGGCGGAAAACTTCCCGTTTGGGAACTGGCTTCCAACGAAACAGAATGTATGATCGGTTATCATGCAGTGTCGGTTATTGCCGATGCCATGGCAAAGGGAATCACCGGTTTTGATTATGAAAAAGCATTCGAGGCCTCCAAACATTCTGCCATGCTGGATATCTTCGGGTTAAATGCCTACAAACAGAATAATTTCATCAGTATTGATGATGAACATGAAAGTGTTTCCAAAACGGTAGAATATGCCTATGACGACTGGTGTATTGCGCAAATGGCTAAAATTTTAGGCAAAAAAGAAGATTACCAGTATTTTATGAAGCGCTCTCAGAACTGGAAAAACCTCTACAATCCTAAAAACGGATTTATGCAGCCGAGAAAAAACGGAAACTGGTACGAGCCTTTTGAACCTCGTGAAGTGAACAATAACTATACGGAAGGAAATTCATGGCATTATTCTTATTCTGTTCAGCAGGATATTCCGGGATTAATTGCAGCTCATGGCGGAAAGGAAAAGTTTGAGCAGTTTATTGACGCTATTTTTTCTGCACCGGATAAAACCACAGGAAGAGAACAGGTGGATATCACCGGACTGATCGGGCAATATGCCCAGGGAAATGAACCGAGCCACCATATTGCGTACCTTTACAATTATGTCGATAAGCCGGAAAAAACAGATGCGAAGATTAAATTCATCCTCGATAACTATTATAAAAATACTCCGGACGGACTGATCGGAAATGAAGATTGCGGACAGATGAGCGCATGGTACATTCTGAGTGCCCTGGGAATTTATTCCGTAACACCCGGATTACCCGAATGGCAGACCACAAAACCTTATTTTGATGAGGTTAAAATTCATCTGGAAGACGGAACCACGAGAACCATCACTAAAAATACAGGCAAAGAAGAACTTAAAAAACTTGGTTTTGAAAATGCAAAATCCTACAAAGATTTTAAATATGATGAATTAACAGCTTCGCCCGTGATTGCAGCAGCAAGAATCTTTGATCTTAATACGAAAGTAGAAATTACTGCCATGAATCCTGATGATAAAATTTACTACATGACACTCGACGAAGGAGATGCTAATGTTAGAAAAATGTTCATGCCTTACAAAGGTCCGTTCACCATTACCAAAACAACGCAGGTTGCCGCTTACGCAGAGCGAAAAGGAGAAAAAAGCTCTATTGTAAGAGCCGACTTCAACAGAAGACCTAATAATTGGGACATTTCGGTACTTTCCCATCCTACTCCACAGTATACTGCAAGTGGAAAATTATCTTTAATTGACGGCATCAGCGGTGATACCAACTGGCGAAAAGGAGAATGGCTGGGTTACCAGGGACAGACTTTTGAAGCCGTTATCGATATGAGATCTCCACAGCAATTCACAAAATTGTCTTCCACCTATCTTCAGGACAGCAGAGCATGGATTTTAATGCCGAAAAAAGTAGAATATTATGTTTCAAACAACGGCAAAGATTACATTCTGCTGAAAACGGTGGAAAATACACTTGATCCGAAAGACGAAACCGTTCAGATAAAAGATTTTTCAGCTGAGGTATTGCCTACACAGGCTCGATTTATCAAAGTAAAAGCTTATCATTTCGGCAAACTTCCGGAATGGCACCAGGGAGCGGGGGGCGATGCTTATATTTTTGTGGATGAAATTTCCGTGAAATAATACTGATCATGAAAAAACTGTTATTTTTTTTCTTTTTAGTTTTAAACGTTGTAACGTTGTACGCCTGCAAATGTAAAACAGATCCGTTAGCAGAAAACTATCTGGCTGCAGATGTTGCGGGAATTATCAGAATTATAAAGGTCTACGGCGAAAATGCGGAACAGAGAACTTATAAGGCAGATATAAAATTTGAAAAGATTTATAAAGGTAAGAAATTCCAAACGCTTACTGTAAGGGGCCTTATCGGAAATCCGTATTCAGGAGCGTGCGAAACAGATGTACAGCCTGGTGAAACCTATCTTATTTTATTGAATAAATACAATGGTGAATATTCTATTTCGTCCTGTTCTCCGAAATACAGGTTTGATATGGAGAAGGAAAAAGCAACATCTGAAGTTTTGGAAAAAACATTCGCCTATATTGATAAAAATAAATTTGCTTTCACAGGACTGCAATTTGCGACGTGCTTTGATGAATTACAAAAAGGTAACAAATCTGATCTTTCAGCAATAAAAAACTTTTCGCCGAAAAATCCGTTTGCAATTTATAAGGTAAAAGTTAATGATTATTCTAAAATTGAGGAACTGACTCCGGTCACAACTTTCGGAGATAAGGATCAAGAAATTGAAAACATTCTTAAAAGAAATATGATTATCGACACCCCTATGTTCTTCGATCATAAACCCGGAGAAGAATTTTTGATATTACTTTTATACCTTCCGGATAATATCAATACAAAATATGGAGAAATAATCAATTTTGAATGGTAAAAAACTAAACCTCTTCTTTTGAAGAGGTTTTTTATTTTAATTCATATTTTCCGACCACTTCAGCTCTTCCGGTAATTGTCTGTCTGAAAATTCGATATGAATCACCCTTCTTTTTTTTCCGTTTGTAGTACGGTTTGATCCATGAAGAAGTAAAGGCTTCATGAGCATTATTCCGCCTTTATGCACCCTGCAGATGGTTTCTGTTTCTACGGACCAGTCGATGGTTTCGGGGCGGTAAATTCCTTTCGCGTGTGATGTTGGAATTACTTTTAACGCACCGTTGTATTCATCGGTATCATCCAGGTGAATCCTAATAGTAAAAATATTTTCCAGAATGTCAATCGGCGGCTGAACGGCAAACTGATTCTGCTTCGTAGTCCACGGACCAAATCCCGGAAGATCTGTTTTTTTGTCAACAGAAATCGTAAGATCCTGATGATATGCCACATACCAATTTGATTTTTCAGGCTTATCAAAGTAAATGCTTTTCACCACAAAATATTTTTCTCCGAAAATTTCTGTGATGATGTTCTTTATATTTTCATTGAAAACCAGCTCCCTGACTTGAGGAATTTCTTTTAAAAATTGCCTGATCGCGAAAAGATCATCTGATTTTCTGAATGTCTCTTTCGAGGTATCTATATTTTGAATGATTTCTCCGATCTTTTTAATTTCTTCTTCCGAAAAAACGTTGTTAATTACAGTAAAGCCATTTTCCTGTATTGAGTTTTTATGATGGTCTAAATTCATTTTCTAAAAAACAGTTTTTTGAAAAGCAAAGATGCAAAGATTTTCTTTTAATGATCACATAGATTTTGCAGATTCTATGTTATTACTGTTAATTTGAATTAGGAATCATGCAGCAATTTTGTCATCCTGAAAGGATCTCAACAAGAGTATTTTTTAAAAAGACTTCGCTTAAAGCGTAATATTAAAGGTATAATAACTCAATATTTATGTTTTCTCCCGCGGATGACACGTATAACGCAGATTGTATGACTTATAAAAATTAAGGATTTTATAATAATTTCATGAAGAAAAGTTCCGGCATGACCAATTAGCCCCGATCGAACGGCATGTCTGAGCTCTTTCCGAGTTCTTTTCGCGGCGGCAAAGCCGCCGCGAAAAGAACTCGGAAAAGCGAGTAGTGAGAGCGGGAAAAAGCTTCAAATAAAAAAATAAATACTGCTTTTCGATATAATTAAATTGCTCCTTAAAAAAATTCACAAATACAATTCGACGGAGTCAAATAGCTCCTAAAAAAATAGCCAACAGTGAATGCACTATTGACCATTTTTCTTATTTACTACATATTTTAAAGATCACCACCATGATTATCCAGCTGTCCTTCCCATTTGGAAACCGCTGAAGTTGCCAAAGCATTTCCAAGAACGTTGGTCATACTTCTTCCCATATCACAGAAATGGTCAATCGGAAGGATCAGGGCGATTCCTTCAGGAGGAATTCCGAACATGGAACATGTGGCCACAATGATTACCAGAGAAGCTCTCGGAACACCTGCAATTCCTTTTGAAGTAAGCATCAATACTAAAAGCATAGTGATTTGCTGACCAATACTCATTTCAATTCCATAAATCTGGGCAATGAAAATGGAAGCAAACGTCATGTACATCATACTCCCATCCAGATTAAAAGAATAGCCTAATGGTAAAATAAATGATACCACCCTGTTATTACAGCCGAATCTCTCAAGCTCTTCTACCAGTTTCGGGAAAACTGCTTCAGAACTGGTGGTGGAAAAGGCAATAAGCAAAGGTTCTTTAATTCTTCTCAGCAATTCAAAAAGCCGGTTGCCGATGATTAAATATCCTACAAGTAAGAGAACCAGCCAGAGAATGCCCAGTGCAAAGAAAAAATCCCTGAGATAAATGGCATAAACCTTAAAGATCTCAAAACCATTGGTTGCCACTACTGCTGCAATAGCTCCCAGGACACCCAGCGGAGCAAACCACATAATATAACCTACCATTTTCAGGATTCCATGGGCGATAATATCAAACAGCTTTACAACAGGTTGTGCATATTCGTCTCCCAAATTGGCCAGTGCAATCCCAAACATGATAGAAAATACCACAATCTGCAGCACTTCATTGGTAGCAAAAGCTTCAAAAACACTTTTAGGAATAATATGCTTTACAAAATCTTCCATGGAAAATCCTTTGCTGCTTTTCAGAAGTTCATCTGCGGAAGCCGCATCCTGAATAGGGAGTGTTGTCACGTGTCCCGGCTCCAGCCAGTTTACCAACATAAGACCAATAAACAGAGATACCAAGGAAGCAGAGATGAACCATAACATCGCTTTTGTACCTACCCTTCCGATCATCTTAATATCACTCATTTTGGCAATTCCCACCACCAGGGTCGTAAATACCAAAGGTGCGATAATCATCTGCACCAGACGAATGAAAACAGTTCCTAAGAGTTTTATGTTTTTAGAAAACGGTTCTGCGCTTTCAGGATAACGGATGTGTACAAATCCGCCGATGGCCACACCCAGAATCAAGGCAACAACGATGGCTATAAATAGTTTATTCTGTCCTTTCATATAGATAATTCAAGTTTGGCAAATATAATATTTTTAGAATTGCTTCCAATCCCACATCAGATATAATACAGCCGTTATCAGATATTGAGTTCAGAATGTCTTTATTTAAAGAACAATTTTATCAATCTGAATTACATTTCTTTTTTAATTTCATGAAAATAAATCCTAAATATGATCTTTTGGTATAAATTTTATTGTTATCTTGATCATATTAAATACATCAAAATATACAACTATGAAAAAAACTATCGCAATGGCTGCCTTAGCTGTAGCTATCTCTTTGGGATCAGTTTCATGCAAAAAAAAGGTTTCTGATACCGACCTGCAGACGCAGGCTACTACGGTGGTAACCTCTAATCCTGGAGCTTCTGTAGAAGTAAAAGATGGTGTTGCACATCTCAGCGGCACCTTTGAAACCCAGGAAGAAAAAGACGCTATGATCACACAGCTTAAAGCCATCAACGGAATTAAGGACGTACATGATATGGCAACGGTAGCTCCTGCAGCCGCAGCAACACCTGCTCCTGTAGAAACGCAGTCTGCTGTGGATCCTGCCGTACAGCAAAAAGTACAAGATGCCGTAAAAGATATTCCCGGAGTAAAAGTGGAGGTCATAAACGGAGAACTAACCTTAACCGGAACTATTTCTGCTTCAGATGCAAGAAAAGTAAAAGAATCGGTAGATGCTTTAAAAGTAGGAAAGGTAAACTATAATTATACAGTTAAAAAATAACGACATGAGTACTTTAGAAGACAAATATTCAAGTGTGGTTTCTGCGGCACAGTCTGCAGGAATTTCTGATCTTAAAGTTCAGGAACAGGATGGTATTCTGTATGTTTCGGGAAGTGCCTCCAACACCGCTGCCAAAGATGCGGTATGGAATGCTTTGGGAACCATTGATTCCACTTATTCCGCTTCAGACATTAATATTGATGTACAGGTTTCCGGACTTACTACAGGAACGCCACTCACTGTAGCAACGGATGATTCTAATCTCAATATCAGACAGGAACCTTCCACGGATGCAGCTATTATCGGCAAAGTAAGCAAAGGTTCTTCCATCACGCTTGTAGAGCAGACTTCGGATGACTGGTGGAAAGTGAAAACTTCTGACGGACAGGAGGGATATGCTTATTCAAGATATTTGAGAGCTTAGTATCATTATCTATATAATTAAAAAACATCCTTTGTCAAAGGGATGTTTTATTTTTATGGAAAATTAACAGTTAGCCCCCAATTCCAGGGGAAAAATTAACTGTCTTTAACTCTATTAATTGTGAATTAAATAATGTTTTTTATAATTTTGCAGCTCTAATAATCTATGATACATGAAGAAATTAGCAATTCTGCTTATCCTGACATTCAATATTTTGATTCTTAACGCTCAAAAATTTAACATCGACGGAAAAATACTCGGCCTAGAAAAAAAACCTATTGAAAATGCAACGGTTTATCTTCTCAAGGAAAAAGATTCTTCTATTATCAATTATACTGCAACCAACCGCGAGGGAAAGTTTTCCCTGAAAGCAGACGAACTGAATGAACCCAGCATTCTGAAAATAGATGCCGACAAAATGATTTCTTTTTCCAAGCGTCTTGAAAAAATTGAAAAATCTTTTTCGTTAGGAGATATCGAGATGGAGAAAAACTCGATAACCAATATTGAGGAAGTTAGGCTTACGGCATCGCCGGTAAAGATTAAAAAGGATACGATTGAATTTAATGCTTCATCCATAAAGGTTCGTCCTGACAGTAAAATTGAAGAACTTCTTAAGCAAATTCCCGGCGTTCAGATTGATAACGACGGAAAAATCACGATCAATGGTAAAGAGATTGACCAGATTACCATCAACGGAAAGCCTTTCTTTGACAAAAACGGGAGAATAGCACTGCAGAATCTTCCTGCGGATATTATCAAAAACATCCAGTTTACCACGACAAAAACCAAAGAAGAGGAACTGAGCGGCAAGGCATCAAAGTCAAACAACGCCACCATTAATTTCAATATTGATGAAAAGAAAAACAAAGGGCTCATTTCACGACTTACGTTGGGCTATGGCTCTGACAAGAGATATGAAGGCAGCGGACTGCTGAGTTATTTTAAAAACGACACCAAAATAAGTATCCTGGCGGCTTCAAATAACATCAATTCTCAGGGCTTTTCCAGCGATGAGGTTTTCGACAGTATGGGTCGCGGAAGAAATTCGTGGCTGATGCAGGGTGGTTCCGTATACACTTCCGGAGGTGTTACCTATTATTCTTCAGCAGGACCTAACACCAAAGGTATTCAGAAGTCAACGACTATTGGATTCAATTACAGTGATAAATTCGGAAAAGATACCGACCTGGACAACCTCAGCTTAATCCACATCAATAATAATCTCGAAACAAGATCCAAAGTATCAAGAACAACCCTATTGCCAGATTATATTTTAAAAACAGATTCCGAAAACAATGGTGAAAATGAATCGAAGCAGTATAATTTCGATCTTTCAGCAAGAATTCGACTGGATTCTCTCACAAGCATTTATTTCTCTCCTTCATTCTCAAGAAATGAGATACATAATTTCAGCGCTTCCAATTCCCGTACATTCAAAGACAACGACCTGCTGAACACAAGTGATAATTACACCAAAACAGATTCTGAGAACAACTCCTTTAGCCCAAATATTTATTTCTCAAAGAAATTCCGTAAAAAAGGCAGGGAAATGCACGCGAGTATGAGCAGCAGCATCTCAGAAAATAAGGAAAATGTACTGAACAGATCTGAAAATATTTTCTATACACAGCCTCAATCTTTTGATAACAGAAACCAGTATTCTGTAAGGAAAAATCTCAACAACAATTATCGCTTCAATTTAGGATATTCAGAGCCTCTTTCGGACTCGTTGAATATTGGCCTGGGCATACGCTATAATTCATCGAATATGAGAAACCTGCGTGATGTAAATGATTTCAATGCGGCAACACAGGATTATTCCAGCTACAACGATATTTTATCAAACAGGATGAATCAGAAGATCGATGAGTTTACTCCCGAATTATCATTTGAACTCAACAAAAAGAAAATAAGTGCCTGGGGAGCTTTGAATGCAGATATTTCGAACATGAACGTCAATTCAAGCTTTACCGGTCAGAATTACGATCTGCAGAAAAACTTCATTCTTCCAGGCTATAATGTAGGACTAAACTATCAGTTTTCCCAGAATAAAAGATTAAATCTTTATCATTATTCAGACTTTACCATCCCGACTGCAGAACAGCTTACTCCTTACCGGGATATTTCAAATCCTTTGGTAGCCTTTCAGGGAAATCCGGATCTGAAAAACACATGGAGCAATTCCACGTATCTCTATTTCAACAATTTTAATATGGTAAAAACTATCAGCTATTACTTTAATATTGGATTTACTTATAAGAACAATGATATCATCAATTACTCTTCATTCGATGAAAGCGGAAGGCAGCTGATCACCTATGCCAATATCAGCGGTAATAAAAATTTCAACCTGGGAGGAGGTTTCAGCAAAACATTCAAATGGAAAGAAAATAAACTGACGATCAACCCAAGACTCAATACCAATTATGCATTCAATAAAGGTTTCGTGAACGGCCAGGAATTTACAAGCCAGTCATACAACATCAATCCCGGGATCAATTTAACGTACGAAATCAAAGAAAAACTAACGGTAAAACCTTCTTACACGATAGGATATAATTTTTCAAAATATAAAAATTACAGCATCGATGATGTAAATACCACCAATCAAGCTCTTAAGCTGGAACTTACCAACTACATTTTTAAAAGCAGGCTGATCTTAGGAAATGATGTGGAATATAATACAAGCACCAATATTGCACCCGGCTTTAAAAGAGATTTTTATTTCTGGAACACCAGCGTAGGCTATTCATTCTTTAATAAGCAGCTGACCGCCAAAGTAAAAGTCTATGATGTATTAAATCAAAACCAGAGTGTAAGAAGAGTGATTTCAAACACGTATTTTGAAGACCGTGACGATCTGATCCTAAAGCGTTATGTCATGTTCTCGCTAACAATGAAGCTTAATAAATTCGCAGGAAAAAAGACAAAAACCCAATAGATTAAAATTATTTACACAGCAGCATCCTCTTTTCGGGGATGCTTTTTTTGGTTTGTAAGTTGGCATATCTATCATTAACACTATTTAAAAACAAGCTATAAAACACTGAAATATAACAATTTGTACTTGATCGCCTTTTCGGACTGGTTGATTGCCTCTGCGGAGTGGTTGATTGCCTCTTCGGACCGATTGATTACTTCTCCGGACCAGTTGGTTGCTTCTCCGGACCGGCTGATCGCCTATTCGGAATGCCTGAACGTTTCTTCGAAGCGATTGATCGTTTCAACAAAATTCCTGAACATTACTTCTGACAGGTTGGAACGGTTATCAAAACAAATGAAAGACCTACCAAAGTTTTTGCTTATAGCAAAGGTTATTAATACCAATTCTTCAGAATCTTGTCCCAGTCAACAGTAAATAAAATCATTTATCATTAAATTAGCCACAAATTTTATATATGAAGATTCATTTTTCAATTTTGTTTATTTTATTATTCGTCTTTGGAAACGCACAGAATCCGGATGATGAAGATCATTTTGTGAAAGATAACTTTACAAAAAAGGAATTTTACATTCCGATGCGTGACGGGGTGAAACTTTATACAGCGGTCTACATTCCGAAAGATATTTCCAATAAAAACAAATATCCTTTCCTGATGCAGAGAACCTGCTACAGTATTGCGCCATACGGTGAAAATGAATACAGAGAAAGACTTGGTCCCAACAAATACCTGATGCAGGATAAATATATTTTTGTACTTCAGGATGTACGTGGAAGATATATGAGTGAAGGAACATTTACCAATATGACCCCGCAGGTTGACCGGAAAACCAAAATAGATGTCGATGAAAGTACGGACACTTACGATACCATCGAATATCTTCTGAAAAACATCAAAGGAAACAATGGAAAAGTGGGCCAGTACGGAACTTCTTATCCCGGATTTTATACTGCTGCAGGAGTCCTGGCGCAGCATCCATCTTTGGTTGCCTCTTCCCCGCAAGCTCCGATTTTAGATTTCTGGAATGACGATTTTCTCCATAACGGAAAAGTAATGCTAGGCTATTTCAGGACCTTCCCGGTTTTCGGCGTTCAGAAAACAAAACCGGAAAATAAAGCATGGTACAACGACACCATGATTAAACCTACTTCTGAAGATGGCCTTAAATTTTACAGAGATATGGGAACTTTGAAAGACGGGTACGAGAAATACTACAAGGATAATTTCTTTATGACCGAAATTATGAATCATCCGAATTACGATGAATTCTGGCAGAAAAGAAGTCTTCTTCCTCATCTTAAAAATGTAAACCATGCGGTAATGACCGTAGGCGGATGGTTTGACGCAGAAGACCTTTCGGGGCCATTAAATATTTATAAAACCATTGAAAAGACAAGCCCGAAAGCTAAAAATACAATTGTAATGGGACCGTTTTCACACGGGGCCTGGGCTTATGAACAGGGAAAACATTTTCATAATGACATCTATTTTGGGGACAGCATTGCAACATATTATCAGAAAAACGTGGAAACAAAGTTTTTCAGTCATTATCTGAAAGGAAATGCAAAACAGGATGCAGGTTTACCGGAAGCACTGATGTACGATACCGGCGCCAAACAATGGAGAGAATTTGCAACATACCCTCCGAAAGTAGCACAGAAAGTGAATTTCTATTTGTCTGGCGGCACATTGAAGAATACAGCAGGACAAGGTTTCTCGGAATATTACAGTGATCCGAATAATCCTGTTTTAAGTTCTGATAAGCTTAAAGATTTTAATGGTTTTACTCCGAAAAATTACATGTCGGAAGACCAGCGTTTTGCAGAGGGCAGACCGGATGTTCTGACTTTCACAACAGATGTACTGACGGAAGACGTCACTTTTGCAGGAGAGATCATGGCTAAATTAAATATCGCCTCTACATCATCCGACGCAGATTTTGCCGTGAAGCTGATTGATATTTATCCTGAAGATTTCAAGCCTGCCGCAAAAAAAGAAGGCGTGATTTACGGAAATTACCATCAGATGGTACGCAGCGAAATTATGCCTGCAAGATTCAGGAATTCGAGAGAAAAAGCAGAAGCTTTGGTTCCGGACCAGAAAACGGCTGTGAATTTCAGACTTCAGGATGTTGTTCATACTTTTAAAAAGGGGCATAAAATTCAGATTCAGATTTCTTCAACCTGGTTTCCGCTTTTTGCAGTCAACCCGCAAAAATTTTTAGACAATCCAAATTTTGCGACAAAAGAGGATTACACAAAAGCATTCATCAAAGTTTTTGATGACAGTGCGATTGAAGTTGAGGTTTTGAAATAAATTTCTAAAAGCTGTTCGGTCTGAACAGCTTTTTATTTTTTTTGTTTCTTATCTAAACGCAAAGATCTATTATAATTGGATACTTTTTAAGGAGCAAAGATGCGCGACAGGTCATTTATTAAGCTTAATTTGTGATCAAGGTCAAGGTGTTGAAATAAAAATGGAACTGTGGTTTCGAGGACCTAAGCACCGATAGCGAGATTGTTATATTTTAAATTATACCTAAAAATGGTGGCTGAGGTTCTCGAAGCCACCATTTTTACTCCTCAATCGTTCTGAAAGTCAGGTTTACTCTTGGGGTTTTCACTTTTGTTGTTGGCGGAAGCCTGTGTAGCCAGTGATCCTGTGTTGTTCCTTTCATCACGAGTAAACTTCCGTTTTCCAGGAATATTTCTACTTTTTCTTTCGTTGTTTTATGTTTAAACAAGAACTTTCTTTCTGCACCGAATGTCAGCGATGCAATGGCTCCATGTTTTTTAAGATCCTTTTCGGCATCGCTGTGGTAAGCCATTCCTTCACTGCCGTCGTGATATAAATTCAGAAGACATGAATTATAGGTTTCTCCTGTAATCTGCTCACATTTATTTTTTAATTCCAGCAGTTCAGGCGTCCACGCCTTTGCATATTTTGTTCTTTTCGAATAAGTGTACTCAAATGGTTTCTCTCCAAACCACGCCACTTTTCTTTTGGTTAAGATCAATTTTCCGAAAATCAGGGCTTCGTCATTTTCCCACGGAATTTCTTTCAATAAATAATCATAATAAAAATCAGATTTTTCTCCGGAAAATATTTTTCCGTAATAATGAGCGATTCCATCATCAGGAAGAAGGTTTAAAGGATAATCTGATATATCTTCGAATAAATTGAGCATGACAATCTGAGTTTTGTGTTTAGGGTTTATGTTTATTATCTCATCTTTTCATTCTGTAAGAATCCAGTCAAGATATTATTAAAATTAACATTTAATACATAAACCTTAATTCCTATGCAATGGTGAAGATGAAGATGTGTTGAAGTTTGGCTAAAGCCGATTCTGATTTTATATCTTTAAAATGGACTAAAGCCCGTTCCTATTGATGAAATTATTGGCTTTATAAAATTTAAATAAATCAATTGTATCTATTCGTGAAAATTTGTTCCCTTTATGCTTAAAAATCCGAATAAACCTGCGAGCTTTCCCAGCCAATCATTAGCTGCTTTCGGTCAGGTCCCCACATATAACCCCCGATTTTTCCGGAAGATTGGATCACGCGGTGACAAGGGATCAAAAACGCAACAGGATTACTGCCTATTGCCGTTCCTACCGCTCTTGAAGCATTCGGGTGCCCTATTTTCCCGGCTAAGCTTCCATAAGTAGAGAGTTTCCCCATCGGAATGGTAAGAAGGCTTTCCCAAACTTTCAGCTGAAAATCCGTGCCTTTTAAATGTAATTTTACGGTATTTAGCTTAGTCCAGTCTTTATTGAATATGGACAGGGCATTGGCCTGAAGCTCGTCCGGCCTTTCAATAAAAGAAGCATTGGGAAATCTTGACTGTAAATCTCCCAATGCTTTATAGATATCATTTTCAAAAGCCATATAGCAGATTCCTTTTTCTGTGGAAGCTGCAATTAATTTTCCAAAAGGGCTGTCTGAAAAACTGTAATTGATGTTCAGATTCTTTCCGCCATTTTTATATTCTGCAGGAGACATTCCTTCGATTTTCACAAAGAGATCATGCAGCCGGCTCGTACTGGAGAAACCTGTTTCAAAAGCCGTATCAAATAAACTTGCCTTTTCTTCTTTCAATAAAGATTTGGCGTGTTCCAGGCTGATGAACTGTAAAAATTTTTTCGGACTTGTCCCTGCCCAATCCGAAAACATTTTCTGAAAATGTGCAGGACTCAGGTGTATTTTCTCCGCCACTTCCTCCAAACTTGGCTGAAGCTTAAAATTGCTGCGGATATATTCTATCGCTTTGGCAATTCTTTCGTAATCTAACTGATTTTGTGTGGACATATCATTAATTTTACCTCACAAATTTCCGAAGAAGATCCGGTAGAAAAAATCCGATTCCTGCGGAATTTTAGTTGTTTTTATAAAGGTGATAATACGCAAGCATTTTGTAGTAAAGCTTTGCAGCAAGGAATGCACTTGGTTTCGCCATCGGAGAATCCATTAATTCTACAATATCAAATGCCACCACATTACATTTTTCAAATACTTTTCTCAACAATTCCAAAGTCGGATACCATTGTAAGCCTCCCGGTTCCGGTGTTCCTGTTGAAGGTGCGATGGAAGGATCAAAAGCATCAAGATCGATGGTGATATATACATTCCCTGAAACTTTTTCCAATACATCATTTACCCAATTTTCGTTGTTGGCAATTTCGTGAGCAAAAAACACTCTTCCTTCCGGCAGATATTGTGCTTCCTCGATATCCATAGAACGGATTCCCACCTGTACCAGGTTATGTTTCTGGCTGGCTTCAAAAACTGCACATGCGTGATTGGAAGTAGAACCGTGGAATTCCGGACGTAAGTCGGTGTGAGCGTCCAGCTGAAGAACCGTTAAATTCTCAAACTTCTCTCCTACTGCACGAATCGAACCGATAGAAACGGAATGTTCCCCGCCAAAAAGGGTAAACAATTTATCGTCATGACTTAAAAGTTCTTTTGTTTTTTGATAAACCGCTTCCGTCATGGCTTCAGGAGTAGCGTTTTCAGAAACTTCGCCCGCTAAATACACGCCTTCAAGATAAGGTTCAGTCTGTGTTTCAATATCGTAAAGTTCCATATTTTCTGAAGCGTTCAGGAACAATTCCGGTCCTTTGTCGGCTCCTTTTCCCCATGTAGATGTTCCATCGTAAGGGACCGTTACCAACACTACTTTCGAGTTTTCCAGTGATGCATTTTCTTCAGGAATTCCTGCGTATGTTTTCATGTTTTATCTGAAATTAAATGATTTCGGCAAAGATACAAAGAAGTTTGGAGAAGTGGAGGGATGGTGGACGATAGGTGCTGGAAGTCTTACATAATGAAGAATAATTAATGTTGAAATTTTAGATCTAAATCATTTTTAAATTCAAATAATTAACTTAATAAAATTACGCCCTCCAATTTTAAACTTCCATCCTCCAACTTCCCGCTTCCCACCAAAATCCTTACCTTTGCAAAAACAAAATTGTATGTCGTTAAAAGCTGTGCTGTTCGATATGGATGGCGTTATTGTGGATACAGAACCCTTGCACAGAAAAGCCTATTTTAAAACATTTAAAGAACTGGGAATTGATGTTTCCGAGGAATTGTATGCTTCATTTACGGGAGCTTCCACCAAAAGAGTGTGTGATACGTTGATTAAAAATTTTAATCTAAAACAAACCTTTGAAGAAATAGCAAAAATTAAAAGGGAGTATTTTAAGGATTATTTTTATAATGATGAGGAATTCGACCTGATTTCCGGAGTGAAAGAACTGATTGAGCATTATTATGAAAACGGCATCACCCTGATTCTTGCATCGTCTGCAACGATGAACACTATTGATATGGTTTTTGAGAAATTTGAGCTTGAAAAATATTTCAGCGGAAAAATAAGCGGTGCCGATTTGAAAGAATCAAAGCCTCATCCCGAGGTTTTTCTGCTGGCTGCGGAAATGGCAGGACAACCCGTTGAAAACTGCATGGTAATTGAAGATTCTACCAATGGTATTTTAGCGGCACACCGGGCAAAAATTTTCTGTGCGGCATATAGAAGTCCGCATTCTAAAAACCAGGATTATACATTGGCAGATACGGTAGTTTCAGATTACGAAGATCTTCAGATTGATAAAATCTCACAATATTTTTAAACGCAAAAAGCTCTCAGTCTGGTTCTGAGAGCTTTTTATTATATTTCATTGTTGTCATTCTGAATGAAACGTAGTGGAATGAAGAATCTATGTAATTTTGAGATTGCTTCGTCGCTTCGCTTCTTGCAATGACAATTTACAGTTATTTATACCCAAGGATTTTCAATACATCTTCCGGCTCCTGTTTTTCACGGAAAATCTCGTATTGCAGCTCCCCGTTTTCATCTTTCTGAATCAGGACGTGTCTTGGCTGCGGCATCAGACAGTGGTGAATTCCTCCAAAACCACTGATGGTTTCCTGATAGGCACCGGTATGGAAAAATCCGATATATAAAGGTTTTGTATCACTGAAAACCGGCAGATAAATAGCATTGGTATGCTGCTCAGAATTATAATAGTCATCCGAATCACAAGTTAAGCCACCTAAGAAAACTCTTTCATACGTATCTTCCCATCTGTTAAGCGGAAGCATGATGAAGTGTCTTGAAATGGCCCATGTATCAGGAAGTGTGGTCATAAACGATGAGTCGATCATATTCCACTTTTCTCTATCGTTTTGACGTTTCTGAGAAATTATCTTATAAATATTCGCGCCACTTTCCCCTACGGTAAAGCTTCCGAACTCTGTGTAAATATTAGGCTCTTCAACCCCTTCTTCTTCACAGAATTTTTTGATCTGGGAAACAATTTCCTCTACCATGTACTGATAGTCATAATCAAAGTTCAGGGAAGTTTTGATGGGAAATCCGCCACCAATATTTAAGGAATCAACTTCCGGTGCGATTTTTTTCAGACGTGCATATACACGAAGACATTTGTAGAGTTCATTCCAGTAATAAGCGGTGTCCTTGATTCCGGTATTAATGAAGAAGTGAAGCATTTTAAGCCTTGCATTCGGGTGTTCTGCAATTTTCTGGCTGTAATAAGGAATAATATCCTTGTATCCTATTCCCAACCTTGAGGTATAAAATTCAAACTTCGGTTCTTCCTCAGAAGCAATTCTGATTCCGATGTCGAAAGTAGTATCAATGCTTTCCGTAAGTTTATCCAGTTCGCGGTAATTATCAAGAATCGGGGTAATATTTTCAAAACCGCTATTGATCATATCCGAAATCTTTGCCAGATAATCATCTGTTTTGAAACCGTTGCAGATTACTTCAATATTTTTATCCACTTTTCCGTTCTCGTAAAGAGATTTTACGATATCCATATCGTAAGCGGAAGAAGTTTCTATGGAAATATCATTTTTGAGTGCTTCTTCCAGTACAAATTTGAAATGACTTGATTTTGTACAGTAGCAATAAGTATAATTTTTTTTATATTCGGTTTTCTCAAAAGCTTCCTTAAACCAGCTTTTCGCCTTCTGGATATTTTGAGAAATTCTCGGCAGGTAGCTAATTTTTAGCGGGGTGCCAAATTTTTCAACAACATCCATCAACGGAATGTCGTGAAACAACAAATTGTTCTCAGATACATTGAATTCTTCTGTTGGAAAATACAATGTCTGATCAATTAGTTCCGAGTATTTTATTTTCATTTCTAAACAAGTGAATTAAGAAATGCAAAATTGCTAAAAAAGTTTGGTTTTTTAGCGTTAAAGTTATTATAAATTTTTATCGTTTTCGATCTTGAAATCCGCGCTAATTATTAATCCGTGAACTTCCTAATATATTCTTCCCGTTTATTTTCATTTATTTTTAAAACCTGTTGAATATAAGCATCTTCAGAACCATATTTTTTATTGATTTCATTAAATGCAGCATCAAGATAAGCCTTTTCTACCCAACTGAGTTTTTCAAGTACACTAATATCCATCTTAGGGTACAGAAAATGTAGATTTATGGCAAGTTTAAGTCTTTGATTAACTAAGTTTTTTCTATAATTATTTGATAGCAGATAATCGTTATAAATAGTTTGTTTGTCGAATTTCAGTATGGTTAAAATAAGTGCTGTAATGATTCCTGTACGGTCTTTTCCGGCAGTACAGTGGTACAGAACAGGCTGATCAGAATCTAAAATTTCAGTGATGATTTCCCTGATTATTTCAGGATTTTCTGTGATATATTCTCTGTAAAAATCAAGCATTCTTCTGTCGGCATCTTCACCTTTTACTTTTCCTTTCAGCACTAATTTTCTAGCCTTGTCCAACTGATCGCCTTCATCCTCAAAAGCAGAATAATTTTTGTAAACCATCTGCCCCGGAAGATGATCCGGTTTCTGTGCAATTTCTCTGGAATTTCTTAGGTCGATCGTTTCTTTTATTCCAAGATTTTCCAATTCTTTAAAGGATTTTCTTTTCAGTTGATGAAGATTTCCGCTTCGGTAAAATTTTCCACTTTTCAGGATTCTTCCCTCAATATTTCTGATGTTACTGACAGATCTGAAATTATGAACCTCTTTAATTTTGATATTTTTTTCACTTATATTTCTTCCGTACTCAGGAGCAGAGAAGTTTTGCGTTTTGCATGAGCTTACGCAATATATTGAAACAATGAGAAAAAGTATTTTGATTAAATTTTTCATTTTTTGATTCTGTGAAGCTAATTGCTTTTTTAAATCCGCTAGTTTCACGGATTTACACAGATTAGAATTTATTTAATTGATTAATAACTGTTAGTTCTGAACAAATTTTAATTTCCCACAGATTACGCTGATTACACGTAATTTATGCTTAAAGTTTAAAATTATTAATTACAGGTAATTTTTACCAATGAAAATTAATAAATCTCCCTTTTCATATTCAACAGAAACTTCATCTTGAACGGCAAAATTCCGGGTTCCTATATTGGATGTAATACTTAAATTTCCATTAGTTAGAGGCCAGTTCAACCCTTTGGTTGTAATATTTTCAACGGAAGGAAAGGGATATAATGAAACCATTTTACCTTTTAGATTTTTTACAGTAAATTTTTTCGGAATAAAATAATATTCAGAAAATTCATCATAAAACCTTATGTTTAGCTGATCTTTAAAACCAAAAGCTACCGTAAGATTTCCTAAAAAATGATCCTGCTCTCCTCCGCTTCCTCCGAAAACATCAACACTGGCAATGTCTTTTTCCGCTATGATTTCCAGCGCTTTCTGAAAATCGGTTTTATCCTGATCCGGAGTATAAATGAATTTGTCCTGGTAAATATTTTCATCTGAACCCGAATGTGAATCAAAATCCCCGGAAATAAAATCCAGTTTTTCCAAAGGAAAATTAAGGTTTTTCAGATAATGAAAGGCTCCGTCTGTACAGGCAATGAGATTGTATTCATCAGGATCGGGAAATGATTTCGGGACGTCGCCATTAATGAAAAGTAAGGCTTTATCTTTCATTCGGATTCCAGTATTCTTCCGGTTCGTTGTGGATTTTTGAAATATATCTCGCGAGAACGAACAGATAATCTGAAAGCCTGTTCAGATACTTTATCAGCTCGGGTCTTACTTCTTCTGATTCATTCAGGAAAACCAGAGAACGCTCTGCTCTTCGGCAAATTGTTCTTGCTGCATGTAAAAATGTCGCTGCTTTTCCGCCACCGGGAAGGATGAAAAACTGGAGCGGTTCAAGTTTTTCATCGAAAGCATCCATCCAATTTTCCAGCTCTTCGATTTCGGTATCGGAAATAATTAATGGCAGACGGGATTTTCCGTTGGCTAACATCAGTTTGTCAACCGGAGTTGCCGCCTCTGAACCAACAGTAAATAAATCAAACTGAATTTTCTTCAGTTGTTTTAAAACTTCTTCGTCCCCGATGTGGCTTTTGGCAATTCCGATGAATGAATTCAGCTCATCTATATTTCCGTAACTGTCGACTCTTGCACTGGCTTTTGAAACTCTTGTTCCGCCGTACAATGCTGTCTGACCTTTGTCTCCTGTTTTCGTGTAAATTTTCATTGTACTAAATTACTTTTTTCCGGCAAGGTTTACAAGTTCTGATTAAGAATCGGTGACTTCGAGAGCCTCAGTCCCCGGGCTGTTAGATATTAAGTCGGCCATCAGTCTGTTAAGTATTAAGTCAGCCACCAGTTGTTATGTTATAAAGTCAATCAACGGTTTCTATTCAAGATTTTCACCAGTATTTGTATCATCGACAAATACCCTAGCCCTGATCACAGCAATTGTCTGAGCTCTTTTTTATTTTCGGGCTGCCGCCGCAGCCCGAAAATAAAAAAGCGAGTGCGGAGAGCAGGAAAAGCTTCAAATAAAATAATCAACGGCTTGTAGAAGTATCAAATTGTTCTTAGAAGTTCCACTTTTCCGAATTAAAATAAATGACCGGCCCTGCGACCGATCACTTCTCAAATTATTATTTACCTAACATTGCATAATACATAATTGTAACGCAAAAAACCTGCAGAATATTTTAGACAATTAAAAAATTTTCAATACTGAAATTCCTACTGACAAACTGTTGTCATCAACCGGTTTTATCTTTGTATCAACAATAACAAACAAATTAAATTATGACAACTACAGCAATTAACACCAAACAATTCATGACCTCCGAACAACTTCTTGAACATTGGCAGGGACACAGAAATCTTACAAGAAGAGTAATTGAGGCCTTCCCGGAAAAAGAGCTTTTTGAATTTTCCGTTGGCGGAATGAGACCTTTCGCAAAACTTGTGGTTGAACTCATCAGTATCGGCGGTCCTGCTTTAAAAGGAATTGTAGAGAAAAACATGGACGGCTACAATGAAGAAGGCTTTAATCCTACAACAAAAGCAGAGTTGCTGAAGAAATGGGATGAGGAAACAGAAGTGATCAACCGTTATTTCGCGCAAATCTCAGAAGAACGTTTTCAGGAAACATTCAATTTATTCGGACAATACGAATTTCCTGTTTATCAGAATATTCTGTATTTCGTAGACAATGAAATCCATCACCGCGGACAAGGCTACGTTTATCTGCGAGCACTTGGAATGGAACCGCCTTTTTTTTGGGAGAGATTTTAAGCTTTCTGATGCCTCTCTACAGATTACGCGTATTGATTAACAATACACATAGAACATCATTTGTTTAAAATCTTACAATTCTATTATTAAATTTTGCAATAACCTCAGCATCAACTATTGGCTGAGGTTTTTTGGTGTTTTACGGAAATATTTTCAATGAGCTCGGCCAGTCTGGTTTTGAGAATTTCCGGTTCCAGGATGGTCGCATAATCTGCAAAAGTGATGAGCCAGCGTGGAAATCCGTCTGTAATCCATTCGGTTTCAAAGGTAAGTTCCATCCCCAGATCAGTTTCTTTTTCATCGATGAGTCCGTAATATTTTTTGGAGTTGGAAAGATGGTTGATGATCTTTTTTTCAACCAGAAGTTTTACGATGGTCTTATTTCCGTTTCCATTTTGCCTGTAGTCATTGATCTGACCATATTCCTGAAGAAAAGGATTCTGGGTTTTAAAGATCTGTAAAATCCTGTCGACCCTGAATTGTCTGAAATCGTTCCTCAACGTACAGAAAGCCATAATGTACCAATAGTTAAACTCAAAGAAAACGCCTACCGCTTCAATAGTCCTCATCGAAACGCTACCGTCAATCGTTTTATATTCCATGGTAAGCTGTCGTTTTTCAGCAATACTTTCCAAAACTATCGGAAGAATATCTTTAATATGATCTTCTGTTTCAGGATAATAATTAAAGATATCAATCTGCTTTTCAATATTCTGAATGAGGTTTTTATCTGAATATTTCAAAACAGAGCGCACTTTTTCCATGGCTGTTCTGTAGTGATTTCCCAGACTCTGATGGGAAAATTTCTGCATCAGCTTTTCAGCCGTGATGAAACTCAGCACTTCTTCTTTGGTAAACATCACGGGCGGAAGTTTATAACCATCCATTAAAGAATAGCCGCTTCCGGCTTCTCCGATAATGGGAATGCCGGCATTTTCCAATGTTTTGATATCCCGGTAAATCGTTCTTACACTTACATCGAATTTCGCCGCCAAATCGTGCGCTCTTACAACCGGTTTCGACTGTAATTGGGTAAGAATTGCGGTTACCCGGTCAAGTTTTTTGAGATAATGATCATTCATGAGTAATTAGGGGTGAGGGATGAGAAGTTGGAAGTTGGAAGTTAACAAAAATACTTTTCACTTTTCACTTTTCACTTTTCACTTTTTACTTTTTAATTATTAAACATCTAATTATCTTTAAAACTATTAACCAGTTTATCCAGATTTAAACTTCTTGCGGAAGCATCGAAAATTTCGCGGTAAGTTCCGTTAATCTGTACCAATTCATCGTGGGTTCCGCTTTCCACTACCCTTCCTCTTTTCATGACATATATTTTATCCGAATCTAAAATCTGTGATAAAGAATGCGAAATGATAATTACCGTTCTGCCTTCTTTTATAGCATCCAGAGAATTTTTAATTTGTTCTGTTGCAATGGCATCAAGACTTGCTGTGGGTTCATCAAGGAAAATAATCGGCGGATCTTTTAAGAATAGTCTGGCAATGGCAATTCTCTGCTGCTGTCCTCCGGAAAGCTGGGTGGCATCGTGATTATAACCGTTGGGTAAATCAAGAATCTGCTCATGGAGATATGCTTTTTTGGCAGCCTCTTCAATTTCCCGGAATGTTGCATCCATATTGCCATACCGGATATTGTCTTCAATGCTTCCCTGGAAAATATGGTTTTTCTGCAGTACCAAGCCAAGATCATTTCTAAGAAAAGTATTGTCAAAATTATTTAAATCAACCGCGTCTAAAAGAATTTCTCCTGAATCGGGAAGATAAAATTTACATAAAAGGTTGATAATGGTAGATTTTCCGGCTCCACTGAGACCCACCAATGCCGTTGTTTTTCCGTTTTCGATTTTCATGGAAACATCATATAAAGCCTGGGTTCCGTTTGGGTAAGTAAAATTGATATTTTTCAGTTCAAAATTTCCTTTGATGTCTTTTTCAACGAAATTTCCATTGGGTTCTTTTTCATTGTTAGCATTTAATATATCGAAATACCCTTCGGCATAAATCATGGCATCGTTCATATCGTCATAAATCCTGTGAAGCTGGCGAATGGGTGCCGAAACATTATTAAAAAGCATAATATGCAGCATGATCGCTCCGATGGTCATCTGCTGATCCAGCACTAAGTAAACAGTTAAAAGGATAATCAGGACCACACCAAACTGTTCGATAAAAGTTTTTAATCCGTCATAAATAAAATTCGTTTTGCGGGTAAACATCTGGCTTTCCATAAGCTGCATCTGAAGATCATATTGCTTTTTGCCTTCAAATTTTTCTCTTACAAAACTTTTAATAACCATGATGGAATTAATCAGATTTAATAATCCTGAAGTTTTCTGCTCACGCTGGTTTCTCAATGTTCTCCTTACACCACTCAGTTTTTTTGCCTGTAAAGAACTGATATAAAAATAAATGGGAACAATAATCGTAGAAACTACTCCGACGTACATATTCTGCAAGTACATGATAATTAGAGCGATAATTGCATTTGAAAAAAGAGGCAGCATATCAATGAAAAAGTTTTGAACCAGCCTGGTTAAACTTTCAATTCCCCTGTCTATCCTGATCTGCAGCTTTCCCGATTCGTGATTTTCATCATTAAAGTAAGCAACACGATAGGTAAGAATCTTGTCGATGGCTGATTGAGCCAACACCGAGCTTACATTAATCCTTATTTTTTCACCGTAAAATTTCTGTCCGAAATTGATAAAAATATTCACAAGTTCTTTCCCTAATAAAATTACCGAGATTACCACCAGCACATGAATTCCTTCCGACATCGGATGCGGAAGACGGGTAAGCTTTGTGACTTCATCTACGGTGTATTTCAGTACCAAAGGATTTACCTGGGCAGCAAGCGCTCCCAAAAATGTAAGAAACAAGGTCCCGTAAATCATCAGACGGTATGGCCTGATAAAGGGAACCAGCTGTTTGTAAATCCCGAATAAGGTTACCGTTCTGTTGAATGGTTTTGCCATACAAATTCTTTTAATTGAAAACGTACCGTTTTACAAAGAAAAAGGTACGTTTTATTCTATTTTTCAGCAAATAATTGCTTTAATTAATTTTCGAACACGTAAGTTGTGAGATAATGTAATTCTGATCTGCTCGCAGCTTTAGATTCGGCCTCCGCCTGTTCCAGTAAGTATTGGGAATTGATTTCTTTTTTCTGAAATACAAAAGCATTATTGGCCGTTTTATCCACTACATCATTGAAAATATGCTGAATCTCTGAATTTCCTAATGATGCGAAACTGATATCTTCAAAACCGTACATTAACCTCAGATCATCAAATTGTGCGAAATTCTGATTCACAAATTCCTGCAGCTGTGCCTTAGAATCGAAGTTTCCGGCCCAGATATTATAGGCATAACTTTTCTTTTTGGGCTTATCCAAAATACTCTGATAAACGAAGTTTTCTCCCAAATACGCTTCCCGTACCTGCGGATCATTGGCAAGATCTTCCGGAAGACCTTCTTTCAGGATCCGTCCTTCAAACATAATGTAAGTCTTATTCGTAATAGCCAGCGTCTGCTGTACATTATGGTCGGTAATAAGGATTCCGATATTTTTATCTACGAGGCTTCTTACGATTTTTTGGATGTCTTCAACAGCAATTGGGTCTACTCCGGCAAAAGGTTCGTCCAGAAGGATAAAACTCGGATCCGTGGCAAGACACCGCGCAATTTCCGTTCTACGCCTCTCCCCTCCGGACAGAAGATCTCCCCTGTTTTTGCGGACATGCTGTAAAGAAAATTCTTCAATCAGCTCGTCACATTTGATCTGTTGTTCACGTTTTGAAAGTTTTGTCAGCTGCAAAACCCCCATAATATTTTCTTCCACAGAGAGTTTTCGGAAAACAGAAGCTTCCTGTGCAAGGTATCCGATACCTTTTTGGGCCCTGCGATACATCGCGTCCGTTGTGATTTCCTGTTTGTCTAGAAAAATTTTTCCCGAAGTAGGCTTAACCAATCCTACAATCATGTAAAAAGATGTGGTTTTTCCGGCTCCGTTCGGACCGAGCAATCCAACAATCTCTCCCTGCTGAACCTGTACAGATACGCCTTTTACAACTTTTTTCGGACCGTATTCTTTGATTAAGTTTTCTCCTCGTAAAATCATAAAGCAAATATATAAAATGTAAACGTTTTACTTTACACAATCACAAAAATTTAAAAACACCTCAACTGAGGTGTTTTCAGTAATTATCACTGATGGAATTATCTGTTTAAAATCATTGCCGCTTCTTTCGCAAAATAGGTAAAGATCATATCTGCTCCCGCTCTTTTAAAGCAGGTAAGACTTTCTACAATGGTTTTATCATTGTCCAGCCAGCCGTTCTGTGCGGCAGCTTTTACCATTGCATATTCACCACTTACATTATATACCGCTATCGGAAGATCAATAGCTTCACGAACTTTAGAGACGATATCCAAGTATGGAAGTCCCGGTTTAATCATGATAATATCTGCGCCTTCTTCAATATCCTTGAAAACTTCGTTCAATGCTTCACGTGAATTATGAAAATCCATCTGGTATGTTTTTTTATCTTTCGGAATTTCCATATTATCTTTCGGCGCACTGTCTAAAGCACTTCTGAAAGGTCCGTAAAATGAGCTCGCATATTTTGCCGCATAACTTAAAATCCCCACATCGGTAAATCCGCTCTCTTCCAACGCTTCGCGGATCACCTGAACTCTTCCGTCCATCATATCGCTCGGTGCCACAATATCTGCTCCGGCTTCTGCATGAGAGACAGACATTCTTGCCAAAGCATCATTGGTTGCATCATTCACAATTTTACCATTTTCAATGATCCCGTCGTGTCCGTAAATTGAGTAGGGATCAAGTGCTACATCGGGCATCACTACCATTTCGGGAACAGCATCTTTTATCGCTCTGATCGTGTTCTGCATTAATCCGTTCTTGTTCCATGCTTCTTTTCCGGTATTATCCTTAAGATCATCCGAAACTTTCATATACAGATTGACTGCTTTTACTCCCAAAGAAAATAATTCCTTACATTCTTTCACTGTCAGATCAATGCTTCGCCTGAAAATCCCCGGCATTGACGCAATTGGTTCTTCTTTATTCTCGCCCTCCATTACGAAGATTGGCATTACGAAATCACTTGTAGTAAGGGAGCATTCTCTTACCAGACTTCTGACAGATTCATTTACTCTCAGTCTTCTATTTCTTGAATGTATCATTTGGAATACTTTTTGAATGAAATTTAATGCAAATTTACTACAACTTAAACAAAAAAGTATTGCAGGAGATTGTAGAATTGTTTACTTTTGTTTTAATATATTTATAGAAATTGTAATTTGATGAAAAAACTTTTACTTTTATTTATCTTTTTAGGCGCTTTTGTTGGATTTTCCAATAATGCAAAAGCTCAGATAAAGGAGCCTTCAGCATTTTCTCAGAAAGCTGATGATGGTGTCCTTGTAGCCTATCCGAATCCTGCTAAGGACTTTCTGATTATAAAGGCGAAGGACTCTAATCTTAAAATTAAAAGTGTGACCTTCTATTCCATTTTGGGAACTCAGGTTGCCAATTATGCTGTAAATATGAATTCGGGGGAAATTAATATTGAAAAATTAAAACCCGGAAAATATTTGATCCGCTACATATTGAGCGACAACACCATGAAGGTTACACAAATCGTAAAACAATAATTAAATCCTGATAATCATCAGGATTTTTTCTTTTAGATTAATCTGTTTTCAATAATTCCGTAACTTTCGGAACTTTTTCATACTAATCAGTAAAAACAATTTAATGCTAAAAGCTGAACATATCAGAAAGACTTACAATGCGGGCAAAAAAGTAGCATTGGACGATTTCAGCATCCATGTTCCGAAAGGAAGCGTGTATGGTCTTTTAGGACCGAACGGAGCCGGAAAAACTTCATTTATCCGCATTATCAACCAGATTACCCAGGCAGATTCCGGAGACATTATGATCAATGGACAAAAACTCAATCCGGATCATATTAAAGATATCGGCTACATGCCTGAAGAAAGAGGGCTTTATAAAAACATGACCGTAGGAGATCAGCTTCTTTACTTTGGGGAACTTAAGGGCATGACTAAAAATGACGCTTTGAACGAAGCTAAGAAATGGTTTGATAAGCTGCATATCGATCAGTGGTGGAAAAAGAAACTGTCTGAGCTTTCCAAAGGTATGGCACAAAAGATACAGTTTGTAGTTACTGTTCTTCACAGACCTAATTTATTGATTCTGGACGAACCTTTCTCCGGTTTTGATCCAGTGAATGCCAATCTCATTAAGGACCAGATTATTGATCTTAAAAACAATGGCACCACAATAATTCTTTCAACACACCGTATGGAAAGCGTGGAAGAAATGTGTGATTATGTTGCGCTTATTAATAACTCTAAAAAAATTATTGACGGAAGAGTATTTGATGTGAGGGAAAAATTCAAAAAAAATATTTTTGGAATTACACTTTCGGAAGTACAGGATATTCAGTTTGATAATTTTAAAAGAAAATATGATCTTTTCAATATTGTAAATGAAAACAATCTTATTTCCTTTGATCTTAAAAACGAAACGAATCAAAATGATATTCTCCTTGAACTGGTACATATAGGAAAAGTGCGTTCGTTTGAAGAGAAGATCCCGAGTATGAATGAAGTTTTTATTAATGCAGTAAGCAGCAATATTTAATTATGAATAATATTTTTTTAATTACAAAAAGGGAATTTCTGACGCAGGTTAAGAAAAAATCCTTCATTATACTGACGATTCTGGCGCCTATTCTCCTTGTTGCATTCGGAGCGGTTATCGGTCTTATGTTCAAAGCTAATGAGTCTCACAGCGTTATTGAAGTTGTTGATAAAAGCGGATTATTTACCCATAAGCTGAAATCTTCAGACCAGCTGAAATACATTTTTGTTTCGGCAGCAGATGAAAAGTCGAAAATTAACAATCTAAAAGGTAACGAATCATTAGATGGCATCTTAGTATTACCGGAACTTAAAAATAAGAACTTCGATGATCTTCAGAAAAACACAAGGCTTGTTATTAATAATAAAATAGGCTTTGATACCAAGCAAAAAATTGTTTCCGACATTAATGAAGTTATTAAAAAAGAAAAAATAAAGCAATTAGGTATTGCAGAAACCCAGCTCATCAATCTTGATAAAAGCTTTACCCTTAAAACGATTAATGTTTCTGAAAACAATAAGGAAGATTCTGATCTTGCGTTTGGGGTAAAAAGCGGGTTGAGCATCCTTCTGATGTATGTCACTTTCATGTTTATCATTATTTACGGAGTAAGGGTAATGCGTAGCGTGCTGGAAGAAAAAAACAACCGTGTAGTGGAAATTATCATTTCTTCGGTTAAACCTTTTGAGCTGATGATGGGGAAAATATTAGGCGTTACGCTTGTAGCCTTAACGCAGTTTGTTGTCTGGATCACTATGTCTGTAATTGGTGCTCTGGTTCTGAATACAGGATTTTCATCGATTCAGAAAAATATCCCCGGAGGAAATGAAGAACTGGCTGATAAGCTAGATGTTACACAGATTGCCACCCAGGTTTCCCACAGTTTGCTGGAGCTTAATTTTCCGCTGATCATTTTTGTATTTATCGTGTTTTTCCTTTTGGGATACATTTTTTACAGTTCCATATATGCAGCGATTGGATCTGCGGTGGATAATGAGACGGAAACACAGCAATTCACACTTTTTGCCATTCTTCCTTTAATGCTGGGTATGTACGGCAGTTTTTCTTTAATGAATAATCCGGATGGTCCGCTGGGCTTCTGGCTATCCATTATTCCTTTCACTTCTCCTGTCGCCATGATTGCAAGAATACCTTTTGGAGTTCCTGCATGGCAGATTGCCTTATCAATCGCCCTCCTCTTGGGAACTACTATTTTTATGATTTTCTTAGCCGGAAAAATATATAGGGTGGGTATCCTGATGTATGGTAATAAAGCGACCTTAAAAGAGCTCTGGAAATGGATTAGAGGATAATAAATGTAGATAGAGTTAAAATAAAAATCCCGAAGTAAAGTTCGGGATTTTTTATGCTTGAATTACATAATTTTTATCTAAAAATATAGTTCAGACTTATACTGAGAACCTGTTCAGATTTATTTTTAGTAGTTCCCTGCGGTTCATAATCAAGACCGGGATACGTATTGGAAAGTCCAAAATCATATCTTGCAGCTACTTCCAGTTGTCTTTTATAGCTGTAGCCCACTCCAAAGCCGATTCCAAGGTTAAAGCTATTCGCTTTTCCATTGACATTAGGCAGAGACGATACCGTAACATCCGGGTCGTAATAAGGTCTTGATACGGGAGCGTTTTTTGTCCGCTGATCTATCAAAAAATTAAATCTTGGTCCTATCAATCCGAAGAATTCTGATTCTGCTTCGGAGAAATAGGCCTTAAAACTGATTGGTACACTAAGATAATTATTGGCATAGACAGCATCATAACCATCTTTACCTTTAAAATCTTTATCTTTTCCTGTTTCTCCTGCCCCGAAATATTGTATTTCAGGCTGAAGGAAAAACTGATTAGTGCTGCCTACAGGAATCAGAGCAAGAAATCCTGCCTGTACCGTAAGTCTTCTTCCTGAGGGATTGTGAGCATTTTTTACTGCCGAAAGATTACCTCCGGCAGACACCCCGAATCTTGTACTGCTGAAGTCTATTTGTGCGAAAGACATCACCGACAATAACAAGGCGGAGGATAATAAAAATTTTTTCATTGTGTATATTTTTTAAATTATGCTAAAACCTTAGCCACGGTAACACCAATATCAGCAGGGGAATCTACTACATTGATACCGTTTTCTCTCATGATCTCCATCTTTGCCTGGGCTGTGTCTTCAGCGCCACCAACGATAGCACCTGCATGTCCCATTGTTCTTCCTTTAGGAGCAGTTTGCCCTGCAATGAAACCTACTACCGGCTTTGTAGAACCGCTGGCTTTGTACCATCTTGCTGCTTCTGCTTCAAGACCTCCACCGATTTCTCCGATCATTACAACTGCTTCCGTTTCAGGATCATTGATGAATAATTCCAAAGCTTCTCTGGTCGTAGTTCCGATAATAGGATCTCCACCGATACCAATCGCTGTAGAAATACCAAAACCGGCTCTTACTACCTGATCTGCTGCTTCATAAGTAAGCGTACCGGATTTTGAAACGATACCTACTTTACCTTTTTTGAAAACGAAACCTGGCATAATACCAATTTTAGCTTCTTCAGAAGTAATGATTCCCGGGCAGTTCGGACCGATTAATCTGCAGTCTCTGTCGGCAATATAAGATTTTACTTTCACCATATCTGCTACAGGAATACCTTCGGTAATACATACAATTACTTTAATGCCCGCTTCGGCAGCTTCCATAATGGCATCAGCAGCAAATGCAGGGGGTACGAAAATGATACTCACGTTTGCTCCGGCTTTTGCCACAGCATCAGCTACAGTATTGAATACAGGTTTCCCAAGGTGCTCGCTTCCTCCTTTTCCCGGAGTAACACCACCTACAACGTTGGTTCCGTATTCGATCATCTGGCTTGCGTGGAAAGTACCTTCATTCCCCGTAAATCCTTGTACAATTACTTTAGAATCTTTGTTTACTAAAATTGACATTTTATTATTTATTTAATTTATTTATTAATTTTTAAATGCACACAAATTTAATTAAATTTCTTTGATTAAAGATAAATCTAAACAATTTGTTTATTTGAGATTTCTCAGTTTAACCTCTTTTTTCAGATAGGTTCTGAAGTCTTCTGCAAGGAAACCAAAGTATGTTCCTTTAGTTAAATCTCTGTTCACTCCGGCTTTTGCGAGTAAAACGGTCCCTTTTTCTATTCTTAGACCAGATGCGATCCCCACCTGTCCCCAGATGGTTACTTCATCTTCAATGATACAGCATCCTGCAATTCCCGTCTGGGAAGCAATAAGGCATCTTTTACCGATTACCGTATCATGTCCTATCTGGATCTGGTTATCTAAAACAGAACCTTCACCGATAACCGTAGAATCCGTCACACCTCTGTCAATTGTACATCCGTTTCCAATTTCAACGTTACTTTCAATGACTACATTTCCAACAGAGATTAAACGATCAAAGTTACCGTCCAGTTTTCTGTAATAGAATGCATCACCACCTAAAACCGTATTCGACTGAATGACAACATTGTCGCCGATGACTGTTCTGTCGCCAATCACAACATTCGGGAAGATAAGGGTGTTTTTTCCTATTTTAACATTGTTTCCTATGACTGCCGAACGATGAATATGCGTTCCTTCACCAATTTCAACATCATGAAGCTCTTCCGTGAAGTTATAAATTCTTGTAAAATGGGTATTGATCTTATTAAAATCCCTGAAAGGGTCTTCAGAAACCAAAAGAGCTTTTCCTTCAGGACATTCCACTTCTTTATCAATAAGAATAATGGTAGCTGCGGAATTCAGGGCTTTGTCATAATATTTCGGATGGTTTACAAAAACAATATCACCTGGTTTTACCATATGAATTTCGTTTGTTCCCAGTACTTCAAAATCTTCAGGACCTATGAATTTAGCTCCGATAATATCAGCAATTGTTCTAAGTTTTTGTGGCTGATGAAACTTCATATTTTTAATGAGGTTTAAATTTTATCAAAATATTATCGGAATTATATCCGATTTTATAAATCTTCCTTTTGGGAATATTTGAGACTTTTATAAACAAAAATTCGGTCTGCTTTCACATTCCGAATTTCTGTAAATTGTATTAAAATTATTCTTTAACTCTTTCTAAGTAAGAACCGTCTTCCGTACTTACTTTAATTTTGTCTCCCGGCTCAATAAATAAAGGAACCATTACTCTTGCTCCTGTTTCAACGATAGCGTTTTTAAGAGCATTGGTTGCTGTATTACCTTTTACTCCAGGATCAGCCTCTACTACTTCAAGGTAAACAGACTGTGGTAATTCTGCAGATAAAGGTGTTTCATCTGCTTCTTTAAGAATGATAGTAACTTCTTCACCGGCTTTCATAAGGTTTGAATTTTCAATCATTTCCTTATTCAGGTAAAGCTGAGAAAAATCGTCATTATTCATGAAGTGGAATCCGTTCTCATCATCATAAAGATACTGATATTTTCTGGTGATTACTTTTACTTCGTCGATTTTGTGACCTGCAGAGAAAGTATTATCAATTACTTTTCCGTTGGTTACAGATTTTAACTTTGTTCTAACGAAAGCAGGACCTTTTCCCGGTTTTACGTGAAGAAATTCGATAACTTTATAAATATCGTTGCTGTACTCAATACAAAGCCCTTTTCTGATATCGTTACTTGTTGCCATTAATTTTGTATATAATTATTTTCTTTTGTTAAATTGTATTCCCTCCCCCTGCGGTATCATTCTGTTGAATGTATTGTTATTGAAAGTGTTTACATTATTCTGCAAACGGTTCACATTCATCTGAACTTCCGAATTATAAGGATTCGCCGTTCCAAAAACGGAGCTTGAATTATCCTTTTTCAGGATAGATTTAAAATTACTTCTGGCGAGACTGTCTTGAGACTTCTCGGGAAGTTTTCTTTCCAGAATGGAATTCTTTGTTGTTTTCTGAGTTTTTAATCCTTCCGTTTGCTGTCCAAACACAGAAGTCGCTGAAAGCATGATAAAAAAGATTAAAATTTTCATATTTTAATTTTGCTGATTACTCTTTTCCGGTTCCGTAGCCTTTTACGATTCCTCTCGGAGAGTTTTGGATGAACTGAAGGATCTCATCTCTCTCTGCAGTAGGAAGCATTTCTTTTTCAATATGTGAAATCGCCTGGGAAACATTCATTTTCATCTGAAAAATAGCTCTGTAGATTTTCTGGATTTCAAATATCTTCTCATTAGTAAACCCTCTTCTTCTTAATCCTACAGAATTGATTCCTGCATAAGACATCGGCTCTCTCGCAACTTTTACATAAGGTGGAATATCTTTTCTTACCAGTGTACCTCCGGAAATCATTACATGTTTTCCGATTTTCCCAAACTGATGCACTGCGGATAATCCCCCCATTACGGTATAATCACCAATTTCTACATGTCCGGCGATCCCGCAACCGTTTACAATGATAACGTGATCTCCTATCACACAGTCATGTGCAATATGCGATGTTGCCATGATGAGACAGTTGGTCCCGATTTTAGTATATCCGAGTGCTTTTGTCCCTCGGTTTACGGTAACACATTCTCTGATGGTGGTTTCATCCCCGATGATAACCTGAGTATCTTCACCATCAAATTTCAAATCCTGAGGAATTGCTGAAATTACGGTTCCCGGGAAAATTCTGCAGTTTTTACCAATTCTTGCTCCATCCATGATGGTAACATTGGGACCAATCCATGTTCCTTCTCCTATTTCTACGTCCCCTGCAATGGTAGTGAAAGGTTCTACGATTACATTTTTGCTGATTTTCGCACGCTTATCTACGGCTGCTAATTGATGAATCATTTAATCAACTTTATTTTTTGCAACTTGAGCCATTAATTCTGCTTCTACGGCAACCGCATCCCCTACATATCCGTAGCCCTGCATGTGGACGATTCCTCTTCTGATCGGCTCGATCAATTCAATCTTGAAAATAATGGTATCTCCCGGCACTACTTTTCTTTTGAATTTTACTTTATCAATTTTTATGAAATAGGTAGAGTAATTTTCAGGATCTGGAACACTTGCCAATACAAGAATACCTCCTGTCTGTGCCAATGCTTCCACCTGTAAAACGCCCGGCATTACAGGCTCTTTTGGAAAATGTCCTACGAAGAATGGTTCGTTCATCGTTACATTTTTCAGCCCTACAACATGGGAATCTGAAAGTTCAAGAATTTTATCAATCAGCAAAAACGGTGGTCTGTGCGGCATCAGCCTCATGATCCCGTTGATGTCAAAAACCGGTTCTTTGGTAAGATCAAAGTCCGGAACATTTTTCTTTTTCTGCAGTTTCCACTGGCGGTTAAGTTTTTTCGCAAACTGGGTATTTACATAATGTCCCGGTTTGTTGGCAATAACTTTTCCTTTTATTTTTACTCCTGCCAAAGCCAGATCCCCAATCACATCCAGTAATTTGTGTCTTGCAGCTTCATTAGGATAATTTAAATTTAAATTGTCAAGAATTCCGTTTGGTCTTATTGAAACATTATCCTTACCGAAGGCTTTTTTAAGCTTTTCTGTGGTTTCCGGCGTAAGATCCTTATCTACATATACAATAGCGTTTGATATATCACCTCCTTTGATAAGGCCGTGATCCAACAGCATCTCCAGCTCATGTAAGAAACTGAATGTTCTTGCTGAGGAAATCTCATCTTTAAATTCTGAAATATTTTTAAGAGTGGCATTTTGTGTCCCCAGAACCTTAGTCCCAAAGTCTACCATAGTTGTTACTTCGTAGGTATCAGAAGGGATAATGGTAATTTCAGATCCCGTAGCAGGATCACTGTATGTAAGCACTTCTTTTACAACAAGATATTCTCTTGCAATATTCTGTTCAACTACACCAACACTTTCAATCGCTTCAACAAAATACTTTGAAGATCCATCGAGAATCGGAGGCTCCGAAGCATCCATTTCAAGAATCGCATTATCGATATCACAACCTACCAATGCGGCTAAAAGATGCTCGCAAGTTGTAATTTTAACACCTAATTTTTCTAATGTTGTCCCTCTTTCCGTAGCTACTACATAATTAACATCTGCTTCTACCTGCGGATGTCCTTCAAGGTCTGTTCTTACAAAAACAAAACCTGTATTTTCTTTGGCAGGTTTCATGGTCAGTTTTACTTCTTTACCAGTATGAAGTCCGATCCCGGAAAGTGTTACTTCTTGCTGAAGCGTTTTTTGCATATCACTCATTAGTTTAATCTTTTGAGTTATTCTCAAGATTTTTTATTCTATTAACAATTTCAGTAAAGTTTCTGAAATGAATGTAGTTTCTCAGATAATCATTATAATTAATTGCCGGTGAGCCGTACAACGTTTCTTTATCATTAACGCTGGAATTTACGCCACTCTGGGCCTGAATTTTCACCTGACTTCCTATTTTAATATGACCTACGATACCTACCTGGCCGCCGATCTGGTTCCAGTCGCCAATGGTTGTAGAGCCTGCAATACCGGCCTGTGCAGCAATTACATTATTTTTACCGATCTTTACATTATGTGCAATCTGAATCAGATTGTCTATTTTTGTACCTTTTCCTATAACGGTAGATCCGATGGTTGCGCGGTCAATACTACAGTTTGATCCTATTTCCACATCATCTTCAATGATTACATTCCCCAACTGCGGAATTTTTTTAAATCCTTCAGGTGTCGGCTGGAAACCAAATCCATCTCCACCTATTACCGTATTGGAGTGAATCACACAGTTGTCCCCGATGATGCAGTAGTCATAAATTCTGGCGCCGCTGTCTATTTTGCAGTTTTTACCGATTTTTACCCCCTTCCCTATATAAACATGAGGGTAGATCTGAGATCCTTCCCCTATTTTTGCTTTCTCTGAAACATAGGTAAAAGCCCCGATATAGGCTTTATCACCGATTACTGCCGTTTCATGGATTGAAGAGCCATTCTCTATACCTTCTTTTTTTCCCTGCATTTCCTGATAAAGGTTCATGAGTATCTGAAAAGAAAGATAGGCATCTTTCACCGATATAATGGTAGAATTATAAGAATCTTTTGTAATAAGACTTTCTGAAACAATGATAACGGAGCACTTTGAGGTATCCAAATAATGCGTAAATCTATCTTGTGCTATAAAAGAAAGATGTCCTGTTTCCCCGCTTTCAATAGGTGAAACTCCAGTAATAAGTGCACTTTCGTCACCTATTATTTTTCCGTCAATAAAACTTGCAATTTGCGAAGCTGTAAATTCCATATTCTGCAAAGATAAGAAATTCTGTAATTCGCAAACATTTTTTGGTTTTCGGAAAGTAAAATTTTAATAATATTTAAGAAAATGTATTCTAAATATCCCTTGGATACATGAGAATATAGCGTTGGGTCTTATTTATCATAAGTCCTGATAAAAGCTGATCTTCCGACTCTTCAAGTCTTATTTTTTTTCCGCTTTTCTGAAGGAGATAAATAGGCTGTTTTTCTGTATCATAAGGCAGAAGTTTTCTTTTAATTTCATGAACAAGCTCTTCTCCATTATCAATTCCGAAAAAATCATTGGTTTTTTTTATTTTTTCTTTAATGAATTCCTGTTCAAAAGGATGTGATGAGATAATTGTTCTGGGAATGTTCCTCTGTATGATACATTTGCACCAATATGACAATATATGATCTTCTGCATTCTGCCACAGTTTCATTGCATGAATAATATCATTATCGTCCAGCTGAGTAAATCGTTTTACGTCTTCATCAGTAGCTGCACTTTTTTCACGATAAAGGAAATATTTGAGATTATCTCCGGCAGGAAGATCTATTCCCTGAGAAACAAGATATTTGGCGCGCTCCAGAATTTTCACCAGTAAAAATTCAGCAAGCGCCGATGTTTTATGATAATATACCTGCCAGTACATGAACATTCTGGCTGTTAAAAAATTTTCTATAGAATATACTCCTTTTGCATCAATTACCAATTCTCCCTCCTCACAAACATTCATCATGGAAATGATGCGCTGGGTATTGATACTGCCTTCCGAAACTCCTGTAAAAAAGCTGTCGCGTTTCAGATAATCAAGCCTGTCTACATCCAACTGCGAAGAAATCAGCTGATTGAAAAATTTCCGGTGATATCTTCCCTGAAACATCTCAATAGCGCAGGAAAGCGCTCCTTCAAACTCAACATTCAGTCGATTCATCAACAGCAGTGACAGCGTCTCGTGATGCCAGTCGTCCATCAGCATACTCTCTAAAGCATGAGAGAAAGGGCCGTGACCGATATCGTGCATTAAAATTGCCAGCATTGCTCCTTTTTCTTCATTTTCTGATATTTTCACACCTTTTTGTTTCAATGTTTCAAGTGCTGTGAACATGAGATGCATCGCTCCCAGTGCATGATGAAATCTTGTATGCGTTGCTCCCGGAAAAATAAGATTCAGAAGGCCCGTTTGCCCGATTCTTCTTAACCGCTGAAAATAAGGATGCTCAATAATATCAAATAAGATTTCGTGTGGGATTCTGATAAAACCGTGAACCGGATCATTAATGATTTTGAGTTTATTCTGCATGGAAAACGTCTGAATTTAGAAACAAATTTAAGGATTTTAAAATTGAACATGGTTTAAAACATTATTAAAAAATCGGGCCGAAATTCCTGAATAATTATTATCCGGAAATATTGCAGTTTTCATTAACTTATATTTAACTTTACACATGTTCATTTTGGCAGATTTTAATGTTAGTTGGTCGGCAATTTGATACAATAACCATGTAAAAAAATAAATTTATGTCGGAAAAGATATTATGGATAGATGATGAAATTGATCTCCTTAAACCTCACATTGTATTCCTTGAAAAAAAGGGCTATCAGGTAACCCCTGTAAACAATGTTAATGAGGCTTTGGAGCTGATGGATTCTGAAAAATTCGCATTAACGCTAATTGATGAAAATATGCCCGGAATCTCCGGACTTGAAGCTATTCCTATGATTAAGGATAAAGATAATTCCTTAAAAATAGTAATGGTAACCAAAAGTGAAGAAGAACACATTATGGAGGAGGCTATCGGATCACAGATTGCAGATTATATTCTCAAACCAGTGAATCCCAACCAGATTTTGCTTTCTCTAAAGAAAAATCTTCAACAGGACAATCTTGTGGAACAGAAGACGATTCTTCAGTACCAGCAGGAATTTAGGAATCTTTCGATGGAACTCTCTTACCTGAGAACCTATCAGGAATGGGCAGAATATTATAAGAAAATTTTAAATTGGGAAATTAAATTCGATAAGGTTACAGACAATGAATTTGCGGATCTTTTACAATCGCAGAAAGAAGAAGCGAATATCCAGTTTGCCAAGTTTATCGAAAACAACTACGAAGATTGGCTCCACGACTCTGACAAACCGATCATGAGCCATACGCTTTTTAAAGAAAAAGTAAAGCCTGAAGTAGAAAAGGAAAAAGTTCTGCTGTTGATGGTTGACAATCTGCGTTATGATCAGTGGAAGGTAATTGAGCCGTTATTTACTAAATATTACAACAAGATTTCTGAGGACTATTATTACAGTATTCTTCCTACGGCGACCCAGTATGCGAGAAATTCATTTTTTGCAGGGCTTATGCCTTCAGAAATTGAAAAACGTTTCCCCGATAAATGGTTTAACGATAACGAAGAAGGAAATAAAAATGAATATGAACGTGATTTCCTAGAAGACCAGATGAAAAGGATTGGCCTTGGCTCCAAGTCCATGAAATATCTTAAAGTCCTGAATGCAGATTTTGAGCGAAAGATTTATGATGATTTTAACCAGCATAAAAACAATGACCTTTTAGTGATCGTGTATAATTTCATTGATATTCTTTCTCATGCGAAAACAGACAACCATATTGTTGATCAATTGATCCGTGATGATAAGACCTTCAGATCACTTACTTTAAACTGGTTTGAAAATTCTTCATTGATGAAAATTATTAAAGTTGCAGCTGAAAACGGATTTAAACTTGTGATAACCACGGACCACGGAACGGTTTACGTTAAAAAACCAAGCAAGGTTGTGGGTGACAGAGAAACTTCAACCAACATCCGTTATAAGACAGGAAAAAGCTTAACATACGACAGCAGTCATGTATGGGCTATTACCAATCCTGAAAAATTATTTTTACCAAAAGGAAATTTAAGCTCAAAGTATATTTTTGCCAAGAATAATATCTTCCTTGCCTATCCTAAAAATTACAATCATTTTGTGAATTATTACAAAGAGACTTATCAGCACGGAGGAATTTCACTGGAAGAGTGCATTATCCCGATCAGCATTCTGGAACCTAAATAGCAGATGGTTTTGGCAGTTTGCCAATGGCTTTATCAATAACATGTTTCGGGCGGAAAAATCGAAGATTTTTCCGCCCGAAACTATTTTAAGACCATAAAGACTTTGTATTTTTGAAAAAAATTAAATTTTGAGATTAATCACTTATAACGTTAATGGAATACGGGCTGCTTTCACCAAAGATTTTTTAGGATGGCTGAAATCTGCAGATCCTGATATCATCTGTATTCAGGAAAGCAAAGCCGGAAACGATCAGATTGATATCGAAAGCCTCGAAAAGCTGGGCTATCACAGTTACTGGCATTCGGCTGTTAAAAAAGGCTACAGCGGGGTTGGAATAGCTTCTAAAATAAAGCCCAATCACGTGGAATACGGCTGCGGTATTGAAAGCTATGATAACGAAGGAAGGATAATCCGTGCTGATTTTGACGGGTTTTCTGCAATTTCCGTTTATGTTCCGTCTGCTTCCAATATCGAAAGGCTGGATTTTAAAATGCAGTTCTGCTATGACTTTTTAGAATATATTAAAAATTTAAAGAAGGAAATTCCCAACCTTATTATTTCAGGCGATTTTAATATCTGTCATGAAGCTATTGACATTCACAATCCAATCGGATTAAAGAATGTTTCCGGATTCTTACCGATGGAAAGAGAATGGATGACGAATTTCATCAATGAATGCGAGCTGATTGACAGCTTCAGGTTTTTTAACAATGAACCTGATCATTACACATGGTGGAGCTACCGGCAAAATTCAAGAGAACGGAATAAAGGCTGGAGGCTGGATTATAATTTTACTTCCTATACTTTAAAAGATAAGCTTACCAGAGCTGTTATATTAAAGGAAGCAGTACATTCCGATCATTGTCCTGCACTTGTGGAAATCAGTTTATAGTATTGCATTATAAAAGAAAAAAGCCAACTGCGAAAGTTGGCTTTTTAATTTAAATCATAAAATTAATCGACAATTTCATATTCCACCGGAATCGTACCGCGGTCGGTATCTCCGATTTCATCGAACGCAGCTTTAGACATATCCAAAGCTCTTGACGAATGGTAAGGTCCTCTATCATTAATTTTCACAATTACCTCTTTACCATTGTTCAGGTTGGTTACCTTAATGTTTGTTCCAAAAGGAAGCGTTCTGTTGGCTGCAGTAAATTTTGCATTATCGAAAATCTCTCCGCTGGCCGTTTTTCTACCGTTAAATTTATCGTGGTAGTACGATGCATAACTTGTTTTTTTCGCATCTATGGCATTCATTTTGAATGAATAAACACCAAGGGTTGAAATCATCATTATGATTACGAGAATTAATCTTTTCATCATTTTGAACTTTTATTTGTTTGACGAGGCAAATGTATCAGGAATCTTTTAACGAGCCTATTTTATATGTTAACAGATGTTAATAAAAACCAAAATAAATGTTAATTTATATTTTAAACTACTGATTATCAACAAGTAAAACCATATTGTTAAAAAATGTTAAAAAAACAGTTAAAAAGTTAACGAATTTAACGAAAAGACTGCGGAAATATAAAATTTAAAAACACAAAACACTAATTATCAGCATATTAAACATTTGTATTTCATGTAAATTTCTTTACATTTTTATTTAAAAAATAAAAACAACCTTACACAGGTTGTTTTATTATTTTAGATTATATGTTTATTATTATACCAACACTCCGTAAAGATCAAATTCTTCAGCAGAAGTAATTTTTACGTTTGCAAATTCGCCAATGGAAATATAGGTTTCTTCTGCAGATACCAGAACGGTATTGTCTACATCGGGAGAATCGTATTCCGTTCTTCCTATGAAATAATTTCCTTCTTTACGGTCAAAAATACAGCGATATACCTGCCCTATTTTTTCCTGATTCTTTTCCCAGGAAATCTGAGACTGGATTTCCATGATCTCTTCCACTCTGGCTTCTTTAACTTCCTGCGGAATATTATCTTCCAGTACATAAGCACCGGTATTTTCTTCGTGAGAATATGTGAAGCATCCTAACCTGTCAAATTTCTGCTCCTTCACCCAATCTTTTAATTCCTGGAAAATCTCTTCAGTTTCTCCCGGATATCCTACGATAAGGGTTGTACGGATGGCCATATCCGGAACCTTCTCTCTGAATTTTGCTAAAAGTGCATCTGTCTTTTCGTGGGTAGTTCCTCTTTTCATGGATTTCAGCAGCTCCGAGTTGATATGCTGGAGCGGAATATCAATATAGTTGCAGACCTTCGGTTCTTCTCTTATAATATCAAGAACATCTTCCGGGAAACCGCTTGGAAAAGCATAGTGAAGTCGGATCCAATCAATCCCATCTACCTTTACCAATTCTTTTAATAAATCGCCAAGCGCCCTTTTTTTATAGATGTCCAATCCATAATAAGTAAGATCCTGGGCAATAAGAATCAATTCTTTTGTTCCTTTTTTAGCAAGTTTTTGAGCTTCTGAAACCAACTTTTCGATTGGCGTGGAAATGTGGCCTCCTCTCATCAGAGGAATCGCACAGAAGGAACATGGTCTGTCGCAGCCTTCGGAAATTTTAAGATAGGCATAATGTTTTGGAGTAGTTGTTAAACGCTCTCCTACAAGCTCATGTTTGTAATCTGCGCCAAGATGTTTAAGCAAAATCGGAAGATCTCTAGTTCCGAAATACTGGTCTACATCAGGAATTTCTCTTATAAGATCCGGTTTGTATCGTTCCGAAAGACATCCTGTAACAAATACTTTTTCTACTTCGCCCCTGTTTTTAGCTTCAACATAATCAAGAATTGTATTGATGGATTCCTCTTTGGCATTATCTATAAATCCGCAGGTATTGATGACCACAATATCTCCTTTGTCTTCATGAACTACTTCTTTTCCATTGGCTTTCAGCTGGCTCATCAAAACTTCAGAGTCATAAACATTCTTGGAACATCCAAGCGTTACCACATTGATTTTCTTCTTCCCTACAGATTTTGTACGCATCTTTTTGATTTTGAGTTGGCAAAGATACAAAATATTGAAGAGTCCTGGATAAAAAATAAAAACCACCCTAAAGAGTGGTTGTAATATCATTTTAAAATTCTATTCGTGATTAAAAGCGGGTAAAATTTGGTCTTTTTCGGATAAGACAGCATCTTCCGCTGGAACGATCCAGTCTATGTTTAAATTGGAATCATTGTAAACAACACCTGCTTCTGATTCTTTATTGTAAAAATTATCACATTTATATGCGAAAACGGCTGTTTCACTTAACACAGAAAAACCATGTCCGAAACCTCTAGGCACATACAGTTGTGTCTTATTTTCTGCCGTAAGTTCAATTCCGAACCATTTCCCGAATGTAGGAGAATCTTTCCTCAGATCTACCGCAACATCCCATACCCGGCCTTCAAGACAGGAAACCAATTTCGCCTGCGCATGTTCTCCTTTCTGCAAATGAATTCCGCGGATTACTCCATATGAAGATTTGGATATATTGTCCTGAACAAAATGACCATTCATTCCGGTAAGTTCCTCAAATCTTTTTTCATTATACTTTTCAAAAAAATATCCTCTTTCATCTTCAAAAATTGTAGGTTCAATTATATAACAGTCTTTCAGAGGAGTTTCTTTTATTTTCATATTATTTAATTACGGTTGATTGTACTTTCTTTTTCAGCTTTAATTTAAGGAACAGATAAATGCTGCCAAACGGAACAAATATAATTAAAATAACAGCATAAACCGGAAGCTTCGAGTGTATTAAAAATACATTTACTGCCAATTGTGCAAGTGCATAGAGTATACTTATCACGAGATGAGACATTTTCTTCTCATTGGCCAGCAGCTGATACAGATGTCTCCTGTGAGCTTCAAATATATTTTCTTTCAGGAGCAGCCTTTCTATAATTGTCAGTACAACCTCTATTCCATATATTGAAAACAGGAGTATATATCTGTAATCCTGTGTCTTCATAATCAATAAAGTAATAAGTGCAATGAGCCAGAAACCAATTCCCATACTTCCCACATCTCCGGCGAAGCATTTGGCCTTTTTTCTGAAATTAAAAAACAGGAAAACCAGGGATGCTAATATGGCATAGATTATAAAATTTTCCTGTGTAAATGCAATAATATCACGATTGATATAAAAAAGGGTTAACAATGTGACCAATGTGTAAGCTCCAGTCATGCCATTAATTCCATCCATAAAATTATAGGCATTGAGAGTTCCTATCACTATAATGAAGAAAATCGGCCAAACCCAGACCGGCATCATACTGAACATCTCTGCAAAATTCAGCAAAAGTGCTACCGATAAAAAATGCACCGTAATTCTTATTTTTCCTGATAAAGTTTTGACATCATCAATGAAACTGACCAGGCAAATTGACAATAATCCGAGCCCGAAAGACCAATACATGCTCATTGCTTCTTTATAATTGATTATAGAGAAAATAACAAAGGCAATCGGAAAAATGATTCCGCCTCCTCTGAGGGTAATTTGCGAGTGGGCACTGCGATGGTTAGGCTTATCGATAATATTATACTTATCCGCTATTGCGAAATATGCCTGAATTAAAATGAATAAGGTTATGAAAACCAGTAGATATTCTATCATTTGTGTTGAAAGCTTTTTATAGTTTTTATTAATCCTTCTCTTGTGGAAACAGGAAGTTGCCTGATATCTAAAGCTGATTTTATTTTATGATTGGAAACTTTATAATTTTCGGTCAGCTTTTTTAATCTTTCTGAGTTTAAAGGAAGTTTTATTTTATCACCTACTTTTGAAAAAATATTTATAATATCCGGATACACATTCAATTGCTTTGTTCTTTTACCAAGTGCTTCATCAATAATCTTTATCAATTCATTAGTTGATAAAAATTCGTCATCCGCAAAATTATATATTCCAGATGTAATTTCTTTATTTTGAAGTAATTGTAATACCAAAAAATTAACATTATCAATACTTAAAAATGATCTTTTATTATCAAATGCTCCTAATGGCCATGGCATGCCCATTTTGACCATTTTATACAAAAGATTAAGATTGCCTTTATTTCCGGGGCCATGAATCATACAAGGGCGAATAATAAAAAGTCTTTTTGTGCTGGGAAGTGCTTTGGAAAGTAAATATTCTTCCGCCAGCAATTTAGATTTCCCATAAGGAGTTTTAGGTTCTGCCATGTGGTCTTCATGTAAAATATCCACAACACAGTCTGCGACAGCCTTTACGCTGCTAAAATAAATAAAATCTCTGATATTTGAATTCAAAAACTCATCAAAAATTTTTTTTGTAAGATCTGTATTAATTTTGAAATAATCTTCTGCATCCGAACTGTTTTCAATATCGTGTGCTTTCCCGGCCAGGTGGATCAGGGCATCGGCATTGATGTCAAGAGTCCATTCGGACCGCAATGACAAAGTCTCTACATTATGATTTTCATTCTTTAGGAATTGTGAGAGATTTTGTCCTACAAACCCTGAAGCTCCTGTAATAATTGTTTTCATTTTTGGGAAATTAGTTTTTCAAGATTTGAAATACACTGTTCCATTTTATAATTTAACTCATAAAATTGTTTTCCATTTCTTCCTAAAATTATCAAATCTTCTTTTTTCATTTGTGATATTTTTTCAATTGTCGCGGCTAATTCTTCACTATTACCCGCTGGAACGGAAAATCCGCATTGTGCTTCAGCGATATTTTCTGCTCCTTCACCATTCAGCATAGCAAGAATGGGCTTCCCGGAACTCATATAAGCCTGAACCTTTGCAGGAACAGTAAGGTTGAATATCGGATCATCTTTAAGACTTACCAATAATATATCTGCAGCATTAAAAAAGGTAGCCATTGCATCAACAGGAAAACGTCCTAAGGTATAAACAGTATTCTCAAGATGATTTTCTGAGATAAACTCCTGTACAAAAGGCATTTTTCTGCCATCTCCCAGTAAAATAAATTTAATTTCTTTATTTTCTTTAAGTAATAAAGCTGCCTTCATAATATTGTCCATATCCTGAGCTTCCCCTATATTTCCGGCAAACATAATCCTGAATCCATCCGGAAGTTCGGGAATAGGGAATGCTGTATTGCCAGAGGATATAGTGTCTTCTGCCCAGTTGGGAAAATAGTGAATTTTATTTTTAAAATCGCCTTTTTCCAGAATAGATTTTTCAAAACCTTTAGAGGTGATCAGTATTTTTTCTGATTCTTTGTAAAAGTTCCGCACCATCCCGGTGAAAAAGTTGAGTATGAATTTATTTTTGATACCTCCGGCAATTTCAAGGCTTTCGGGCCATAAATCCATTACCCAAAAATAGACAGGCGTCTTTTGCAGTTTTTTTAAAACCAGCGCAGGATAAAACTGAGTAATGGGTGAAGGTTCATGCACTATAATTGCATCATATTTTTTTGAAGATAGCTGCAATGCTTTTAATGAGGCAAAAAATGCCCAGCTAAAATAATTGAGAAATAATCTCAGACCGCCACCACTACCTCTCGGCACCAATAATGTTCTTATAATCTTGACATTGTTGATATATTGCGTTCTTTTTTTAAAATATCCATATCCCTCATATATTTTACCTTCAGGGTAATTTGGAATTCCGGTGAGTACGGTAACATCATGTCCTCGCTTCTTTAATTCGAAAGCGAGGTCATTGCTTTTAAAGTTTTCCGGGTAAAAATACTGCGTTACAATAAGAATTTTCATTAGCTTTTACTCCAGACAACCCTGTTAATATAATCGGTATAGCTCAGAATAATTCTTACCATCTTTTCGGAAACATTGGGCATAGAATAATCTGCAACCGGCCTGTAATTCCTTTCATTTCCTATTTTCTGCTGCTGAAGCTGGGCAAGTCCCTGCATGATTCTTTCAGGAGAAAGCCCTACCATCATGACGGATGCTTCTTCCATAGCTTCCGGCCGTTCATGAGCCTCACGAATGTTTAATGCCCTGAAATTAAGAATTGAAGATTCTTCAGAAATTGTTCCTGAATCTGATAAAACTGCATAGCTTCTCATCTGCAATGCATTATAATCGTGAAATCCCAAAGGTTTTAAGAACTGAATTTCCGGTCTTACCTCAACGTTCATTTTATCAATCATGTTTCTGGTTCTGGGATGAGTGGAAACAATGATCGGCAATTCAAACTTTTCGGCAATTGCATTCAGGCTTTGTATTAATCCTTTAAAATTTTTCTCTGAATTAATATTTTCTTCCCGGTGAGAAGATACTACAAAATATTTTCCTTCTTCAATGTTCAGACGAGTGAGCACATCGGATCTTTCAATCTGTGGAAGATAATGATGCAGGACTTCGAACATCGGAGATCCTGTTTTAATAATCCTGTCGGCAGAAAGTCCTTCACGCAAGAGATATTCTCTGGCAATGTCTGAATAGGTTAAATTAATATCTGCTGTATGGTCTACAATTTTTCTGTTGGTCTCCTCAGGAACTCTCTGGTCGAAACATCTGTTTCCGGCTTCCATATGGAAAATAGGTATCTGTCTTTTTTTTGCGGGAATCGCACAAAGACATGAGTTGGTATCTCCCAAAACCAGAAAAGCTTCCGGTTTTAGTTCTTCCAGAAGAGGATCTATTTTAATCAGAATATTTCCAACGGTTTCTGTTGCCGTTTTACCGGCTGCTTCAAGGAAATAATCCGGCTTGCGAAGTCCCAGATCTTCAAAGAAAATCTGGTTTAGTTCGTAATCATAGTTTTGTCCCGTATGGACGATGATATGTTCAATCGCTTCAGAAGCGTCTAAAGCAGATAATACTCTTGATAATCTGATGATTTCAGGCCGTGTTCCCACGACGGTTATTACTTTTAATTTCTTCATTTGTAAAATTTATATATCCTAAGCCGATAACGGCTGCTCCAAAATACCACAACTCAAATGATAAATAAAGGCTTCCCGAGGTCTGAGCCAAAATTAAATACTGCAGGAAAAAGAAAATTAAGATTCCGCTTTCTTTATATTGATAAATATTCTTCAGAACTTTAAAAAAGCTTCTGATTACAAATTTAAAATAAATTATAAAGAGCACCATACCCAATAATCCTGTTGACATTAATATATCTATAAAAATATTGTGTGAATAGGCTCCATCGCTTAATAAAGCATTTCCTCCAATTAAAGGATGTTCCCTGAATATCTCTATCCCGCTATTTAAGTAAAAAGCCCTTCCTGAAGCATTATTTTCAAAAATTGCAGCATTTAATCTTTTAAAAAAAATAAAATCTTCAGCTATTTTACTTTGATATATAAAATATAAAGCAAGAAAAGATAATAATATAAGACTAAAGAAAGATATCCAGTATTTTCTTTTATTCAATAACATTAAAAACACAAAAAGAATAATTACCAGTGCCAGAACCGGACTTCTTGCTGCGGCAACATACATGGGAAAAAGCCCGAGAAAAACTGCAATGATATATTGAAATCCTTTAATTTTTAAAATTAAAAAACTATACAGCGCCATGATAATCAGACTTAACCCGTAATGTCCGACTGTGATGTAATACAATCTGAATATACCGCTTCTTCCATTACTTGAATAATTACCAAAAATAAAGTGAGTATGAATAAAATTGATAACCAAAAGAATAAAATAAAGCCAGAATACGATCCGGAAAAATTTTTTAAAATCAATTTTTTCATAATTCAGGCTTAACAGAGCAACAACAGGTACCGGTATGACGACAAAACCAAAATAATAAATAGAATATTTCAGTTTTTGCAATGCATCTGCCGGTAAATTGAGATCCGGAATCGTGTGATAAAGTTTGAACAGGTAAAAAGAGAAAAAAGTAACAAATGCTGCTACCAATACTTTTCTTTCTTTAATCATTGAGATATTTTTACCTATGAAATATACAGATATCACAAATAAAGCCGCTCTTATGAATGCATTGATATAATGAGGATATCCACTGGAATTGTAAGGATCTATGTAGCCAAAAATATAGCCGAATAAGGCAAATATCAGGAAATACATTTCCTGATTTCTGATGAGCGAATATTTTAGACTTTCTATTTTTTCCATTGGCTACACTTCCACAAAATAAGTATCGGCATCCTCGGGATTAAAAGGCTCATTAATCCAGAAAATAGTATAAAGCTCTTCTTCCCCTATATTTTTAATATTGTGCGTGTACCAGATCGGCATGTCTACATAAGCCGGCTCGGCTCCATCCAGAAAAAAATCCAGTACTTCATCCGTATCTATTTTTCTCAGCTGTATCAATGCTTTTCCTTTGATAACAGCAAATCGCTCTATTTTCCGTGTATGAAAATGGTTTCCTCTCGTAATTCCAGGAACTGTAGTTGAAAATGAGCATTGCCCGCCTATTCCAAGTCTTATGACCTCCACAAACGCTCCTCTCGGATCCGTATGCTGTGTAAATTTTACAGGATAATGATTTTCTATATCAAAATAGCATCGGAAAGTATTGAAAAGATTTAAATCAAAAGCAGTTTCCAAAGCAGGGATTTCCCCGTTTTCAAAATATAATTTTTTATAATTTTGTAATTTTCCGAGCACCTCCGAAACCTTATTTACAGAGGTATGCGGAACTTCGTAGAAATTTATATCTTTTTCGTCTTCAATCTGATTGATGATTTCCTTTACAAGTTCTGCTACATAGATTAATTTTACCTCTCCGTCCTGATCAATAAACGGCGTTTCCCCATGGGTAAGTTTATGACAAAAGGTTGCAATAAAGGAATTGTAGTTGGGCTTTCCAAAAGGGCCGAAAACATTAGGAATAACCATCCCCGTAAATTTCCCTCCTGATCTTTCTGCCCATTCTGCCAGAAATTGACGGCCTTCTTTTTTAGATTTGCCGTAAAGATTATCTTTTTCTTCCTGAGATGATGATGAGAAGAGAACATGCGCCTTAGATTTTGTTTTTTCTAAAGAGGTTATCAATTTTTTTACAAGCTCAATATTATTCCTGTAAATAACTTCCGGATCAGAATGCCTGTTCATTGCCGCAAGATGTACGATCACATCACACTGCGCGACAAACTCATCCAGTTTTTCTTCATTTTCGAAGAAATCCCTTTCGAAATGAATTCTTTCAAATTTATCCGGTGATAAACCAAGCGTATTGTAGAGATGCGAACCGACAAAACCATTCTGGCCGGTAATTCCGATTTTCTTCATTATTTCAAATTTTCGAAGTAGTTTATAGTAAAACGATAATCATCAGTAATTTCGCCGAGGGCATAATCTGCCATTACCAGCAATCTTGAATTTTCATGATGAGACTGAATTGCACTTGCATATCCCGGAGGAACATGCAGAATGTCTAAATTTTCTGAATTCAATTCAAACTTTAAAACCGGCAGATTTTCAGACGGTTTTTCCCAATTGTCAATTTTAATCAGGTTTATGGTAAAACTCCCCTGCGTGGCAGAAAACCATCTTTGTTCCGTTTTATGGCCGGTCCACCCTCTGATGAACTGAGTGTCTCTGTTTTCTATAAAGTAGATTCTTTTGATCTGAGAGGCATTGAAATCATTATTAAAAAAAAGACTTCCTCTGTCATCTGCAAAGCTTTTCCCCTGAATAAGCATTGGTTTTTCCATAACTCAATAGTTTAATCGGGATATTGCATTATATTGTCTTCTCCTAAGACCTCTTTTCTTATGAGCGGCAGTTTCATTAAAAGCTTTTTCATTCCTTCTACATCCTGCTGCTGTGTGTTATGAGAATGGTAATCTTCAATTTTGGAGATATCCTCTGTTCCCTCTGAAAAATACTGGGCATAGTTTAGATCCCTGTTATCGGCCGGAATTCTGTAAAAATCCCCCATATCTTCAGCCTTAATCATTTCTTCACGGGTACAAAGTGTTTCATACAATTTTTCGCCGTGTCTGGTTCCGATAATTTTTACGGGATTATCGGCTTTGAACATTTCTTTTAAAGCCTGTGCCAAATCACCGATTGTTCCGGCGGGTGCTTTATTAACGAATAAATCTCCGGGATTTCCATGTTCAAAAGCGAATAATACCAAGTCTACAGCTTCTTCAAGCGACATCAGAAACCTGGTCATGTTGGGGTCTGTAATAGTAATAGAATCTCCGTTTTTAATCTGCTTTACAAACAAAGGGATTACGGATCCTCTGGAAGCCATTACGTTACCGTATCTTGTAAGACAAACCACTGTATCATTAACATTTCTGGATGCAGCAATGGCTACTTTTTCCATCATAGCCTTTGAAATACCCATTGCATTAATAGGGTATGCTGCTTTATCCGTGCTTAGACAAATCACTTTTTTTACATGATTCTGAACGGCAGCATCAATTACATTTTGCGTCCCTTCAACATTAGTTTTAACGGCCTGCATAGGGAAAAATTCGCATGATGGTACCTGCTTAAGGGCGGCAGCATGAAAAATATAATCCACTCCTCTTGTTGCAGGCTCAACACTTTTATAGTCTCTTACATCACCGATATAAAATTTCAGCTTATCATTTTTAAACTGATTTCTCATATCATCCTGTTTTTTCTCATCACGGGAAAAAATACGGATTTCTTTAAAGTGATCCGTATCAATAAATTTTCTGAGGACAGCTGTACCGAAAGAGCCTGTTCCTCCTGTAATAAGAAGTGTTTTATCTTTAATCTGCATTCGTTTTTCCGGTTTTATAGTTTCATACCAAATATTTCTTCCCAGACTGCAATATTATATAATTTCCACTGCATTTCCCTGTTTTTAATTTTCTTAATTTTCTTTGAATACAGTTTCTGCAATATTTCGGACTGGTTAATTTTATCCAGAATTTCTTCGGAATAGGGCCACCACTTGTCTGCAGGAGCATCAAATCCTATTTTTCTTTTTCGCCACGTTACTTCATCCGGTAAGTTACCTGCCATATTTTTTCTTAAAATATATTTAGACCAGCCGTCAAATATTTTAAAGTTGTTATTAATTGACAGGCATGTTTCTACAAATTTGTAATCTAAGAATGGAAGTCTTGTTTCCACTCCAAAGGCCATAGAATTTTTCTCTTCAAATTTCAGGAGCTCCGGAATCTGCGCCCAAAAGATCTCAATTCTCTGCATTTTAAAAATATCAGCATATGAATTGGTAAGGTTTTTCATCAGTGTAAAATCAATTTTCTTTCTATATCTTGATTTTATATTTTTTGCCCGGAATAATATTCTCAGTTTTCTGACAAAGAAGACGCTAAAATATAAATAGTATAGGATCCCTTTGTATATTGAAATATCATAATGTCCGGGTACACTGAGCAGGAACTTTAGGTTTTTTATGAAAGAATGGTTCCTGAGATATGCCGCAGTATATCTGCTGTAACCGAGCAAAATTTCATCTGCGCCCTGTCCGTCAAGCAAGACCTTGATATTTAATTTGTTGGTTTCTTCCATAAGGAAGTTCTGCATATAAATGGACAATCCGGGAAATGGCTCTTCCTGAGAAATAATGACATCGTTAATTTTTCTCCTAAATTCTTTCTGGCTGGGATATATGAGGTCCTGGTTTAGGTCAAGATGTTCCGAAACCAATTTCGAATAATAGCTTTCATCATTTTTGGGATCTCTTGATCCTACCGAAATCACATTAAATTTCTCTTTTTTCTGTTCTTTATATATTTTGGATGCTTTGGATGCCATATATGAACTGTCCAAGCCACCACTTAAAGCAGATCCTATTTTTACGTCACATCTTAGTCTCATTTTTATGGAACGTTCAAGCTCTTTATCAAAAAGACGGGCTGCATCTTCTAAAGAAAGCTTTGAAATTTCTTCATTAAAATGAATGTCGTAATATCTGTAGATTTTATAGGTATGATTTACAAGATCATACACTAAATTATGTGACCCGGGTAGTTTGCTGATGCCCTGAAAAAAAGTTTCGCTGGTCTGTTCTGTGAGATTAACGGCAATAAACTGAACAAGCACCTGCACATTTACCTGAGTGATTTTCTCAATCTCAAGTATCGGTTTTATTTCTGAAGCAAAAATAAATTTGTTATTATCTGTAAAATAGTAAAACGGCTTAATTCCAAAACGATCACGTGAACAGAAGATTTTATTGTTTTTTACATCAAATATGGCAAAAGCCCACATGCCATTGAATTTTTTCACGCAATCTTCTTTCCAGCAATCATAGGATGCAATCAGGACCTCTGTATCTGAATCTGTTTTAAACTGATACCCTTTTTTTTCAAGCTCTTCTCTGAGTTCTATATAATTATAAATAGCCCCGTTGAAGATCAAAACATATTGATCACCGAAATAAAAAGGCTGGTTTGCAGATTCACTTGTATCAATAATCGACAATCTGCGGTGTCCGAATCCCACATTATCTTTAATAAAAAAACCTTCTGCATCCGGGCCTCTGTGCGACATTCTGTCGGTCATCTTTTTGAGAGCTTCCTCTTTTACCTGTGTCTGATCTTTATATATTATTCCGGCTATTCCACACATATTTTACTTTTGTCTTAGACCTTCTTTTTCCTCGAAAGAAGGGTAGTTTATCAAAACGGCTTTGTAAACACCTTTAAATACAAACAAACTACCTGCTGCAACTCCAATAATTCCGTGCTTGTCTATTACCTGTTTAATATCATTTAAAGAACCTGCCCCTCCTAAAACGGTAAGGGGAAGTGATATTTTTTCTCTTATTTTATCGATTAATGAAATATCGAAGCCTTTCATCACACCATCCTGATCTATGGAATTGATGATTATTTCGCCGGCACCCAGTTTCTGGGCTTCTTCCACAAATTTAAACGGATTGATTCCCGTGGATTTTTTTCCGTTGTGAGTATAAACCTCATATCCTCCAAAGAGCTTTTTCTTAACATCAAGTACTACAATTACACTTTGAGAACCTACTCTCTCTGCAATTTCAGTAATGAGACGGGGATTTTGAAGAACCGCTGATGAAAGTGCTATTTTTTCAATTCCAAGACCAAAGATTCTTTGAGCCTGTTCAACAGTTTTCACGCCTCCTCCGTAGCAGAGTGGCATTCTGGACTGATTGGCAATTCTTTCAATAAGGCTATAATTAGGCTCTAATCCTTTAACGGTAGCATCTATATCGAAAATAGCGAGTTCGTCTACTTCTTTTTCATTAAATATTCTTACCGCATTGATAGGATCACCCACATATTTCGGATTTTTGAAGTTTACGGTCTTTACAAGTCCGTTATCCTGTATCAGAAGACTGGGTATAATTCTGGGTCTTAACATTCGGGCTGATAATGGTTAAAGTTTTGCAAAATTATGTAATAAAATTTCGCCATAGTGGTGACTTTTTTCAGGATGAAACTGTATTCCGTACTTATTTCCGTGATGTGCCGCTGAAGCAAATTCATCACCGTACTGTGTAACAGCCATGATATCTTCATTATTATGGCAATGAAAATAATAAGTATGAAGAAAATAAAAAATGGAATCTTTTTCCAATCCTTTAAACAATTCCATATCTTTCACGGGTTTTACATCATTCCATCCCATATGGGGCAGCCGCGTTACCTGATTAATTTTTGTTTCATCAAATTTTTTAACAGTGGCATCAATCCATTTCAGTCCTTCTAATTTTCCTTCATCACTGCTGTTTGCCATCATCTGCATACCTACACATATTCCGATCACCGGTATTTTTTTACCAAGTACAAGCTCATCGAGTGTATCCCGCATACCGGAATTATTAAGTTGGGTCATCGCATGGTCAAAATGTCCTACTCCCGGAAGAATAAGCTTCTGAGCATCCTGCAGATCGTCTTTAGACTTTGCAACTTTTACGGGAACATCTACTCTTTTGTAGACGTTTACGAATGCATTGATATTTCCCACCCCGTAATCAATAATTGTTATCATCTGAATAATCTTTTTTCTAATCCCAGTTTTTGCATTGCCTGGGCACCGAGTTTTATGATTCCCATTTTGTTTTTATAATCTTTGTACGTTTTGTTTTCCCCTTCAAAAATCTGCTGAAGTTCTTCTTTCGTGAGATCCAGTTTATTGGCAACATACTCGAATTCTCTTTGCAGGAATTCTTCCGGCAATTCCGGTCTGGAAACTCTGTCTAAAGCTTCTTCCCGTGTCATTTGCCCGGTGAGGATCAATGAAGAAAAGTGTGCTTTTCTTTTTTGGTAGCCAAATTTTCTCGGCAGCCAGTAATCTTCGTAAAAACGGGTAAATCTGGATTCGTGGTGTTTGTGCTGAAAAGGCTCCCAACCGAATTTTTCTGTTAAAAGATTTTCAGCATCTTTTTTAATATACGGAACCAGGTTCAATGGTTTAAAAACTTCCATTCCGTATACATATTTGTAGTATATCTTATAGGAAAGAATATCAACCAGAGGAAAAGTTTTCAGCGGCCTTTTGCCGAATTTGGAATGAATATCTTTTACCAATGTAGTATCAATGCCTGGAAATCCTCCCCATTCTTCGGGTTCTCTGCAACATTCCGTTGAAAAATTTCCTCCCGTAAGAACATAGTTTATCTTATGTTTTTTTGCGAATTTGTAAAGTGCAGAGAAAAAAGCATAATCCTGGGGTAAATCCTGATCCGAAATCTGTGATTTCAAAAATGCAAGCTGAAGATCTTTCATTTCTTCCCAGTTGATTACTTCTGTAAATAAGTCCAGCCCCAATCCATTGATTAGCTTTTCTATATTCCCCACCGCTTTGTCGGTATTCCATCCTGCATCAACATGGAAAATAAGAGGTCTTATTCCCATGATTTCTTTTGCGACGTAGGCAGCATATGAACTGTCTAATCCACCGCTCAATCCGATAATACAATCAAAATCTTTATTTTTTGATGTTTTTTTGATTTTATCGGCAATTTTCATTAGTTCGTTATACCCTCTTTCATCTGTATGCCAGTTGGGTTCTATGTTTTCTTTGAAATTGGTATAGTAATCACTTTCTCCCTTTTCATTGAATATTATATGAGGATCTGTAGTATCCATAATTGTTTTCGTACAGATCTGATAGGGCCTGTTTTTCATTATCTCTTACTTTGTAAAACCTGGTTTATAATTTTAGCTTTTTTTATTAATTTTTCATCATTGTATTTAATGAAATTATCCAAAGATCCGTTATATTCTTTTTTCATATTTGCAGCTTCCGGTCTTCCATAAAAATAAGTATCTGCTCCCCACCATAAAATTCCGTCTACAAATTTACCATTTACATTTTGACTTGCAACGGTTTCTATTTGATCCTTCCATATATTATCCGGAATCTCTTTCATACTTTCTTTTTGATTGCTGTTGTGGTATCTATGCCACATAAATATATAAACCGGTTTTTTGTATTTCATTCCTAATCTGATAACACCGTCCAGATTATAGTTTAAGTAGTTCCCATTAACTAAAAGCACTGCAGGGTCGCTATAAAAAGTATATAGCGAAGGGAGGAAAATGTCGCATTCTTTCAGTAAAGGTGCAAATTTATTCTGTGCGTTAAAAAACTCCTGGTTGGCATCCCAAACACTTGTAAAGGGAATTGCATAAAATCCCCATTTTATATTGGGTCTTGCTTTTTTAGCGTATTTTAAAACGGCAAGACAGTAGTCCATTGCCTTCATAGCAAGCCGATTATCTTTCCCTTGCATATCAGGGAAAGGCATCTCCAAGTTTATATAAACAATTCCTTTCCGGTTCTTATCCGGTACTGCTCTGTTAATTTCCTGTTGTAATAATGCTAAATTCAAAAAATATTTATCTCCTGTTTTAGCTATAAACTGACCCTCGTCTAAAAAACCAACTTCTTCAGCACCAATTTGTTTTAAATAACTTTTAGCATTGCTTCCTATCGCACCAAGAGCATAAAAAAACTTTGTCTGTCTGTTCTTAGTTTGTGATGAAATGCAGGATAAGAATAATAAAAATGATAATAGAAAGAGTCTTTTTTTCATGTTATAAACTTTAAATCTTTTAACTATTATATTAGGAGCAAATCTTTATAGTATAGTAAGTAAAAATTATCTTTTTATTTTTTTTAACCTTTTTAATATTTCTACCTGAGATCTTAAAAAGATATATCTTGAGAAAATCTTTTTAAAAAATTTTCTTTTTCTCAGACTGTCATTTTCATCATGAATTCTTCTATAAAAAGTTTTATCATCAATGTGTAGATTAGATCTCATCATATTTGCTGCCATTGCAATCCATAAATCATGTGATTCAATGTAAGTAGGTATTGGAAGGATGACATCTAAAATATCTTTTTTCATCGCCATTCCACAGCCGTAATAACCAGCTGTGCCACTATAAATATCAATTATATTTTTTGAATAGTTTTGGGAACTTTCTTTTGATAATTTTACTATATTAGCATGTATTTCGTTTCCTTTATTATCTATAAAATATGAATTATCACTAATAAGAAGGACATCATTATCATCAAAATATTTTTTATAGATTTCTATTTTAGATTCAATCCAGATATCATCCTGATCGGACAAGAACAACAATTGATTTTGGGCTAAACTTAATAGCTTTTCAAAAGTTTTTACATGGCCTAAATTCTTTTCGTTTATAAAAATTTTGATGTATCTTGAATTAAGACTTTTTATAATATCAACAGTTTTATCCTTAGAACCATCGTCAATGATAATTAGTTCATCATTTCCCGATAATTGTGGTAAAATTGAATTGATCTGTGTTTCAATATATTTTTCACCATTATACGTTGCCAAACAAACACTTATATTCATACAATTAAAGTTTTTTCAGCAATTATTTTATAATCTAAGTATGTTTTTGTCGTTAATACAGCTCCTTCAGACATATTCTTTCTCTTTCTTTCATCGCGTATTAATTCGGTAAGAATATTACTAAATGTATTAACGTTCAGATTTTCTTTGTCAACAACAATAATGTTATTATTTTTATTCATATATTCCGCACTTTGCCCTCCAGAATCTCCTACTAAAAGGGGTAATCCGGCTCCAATTGCCTGTTGCCATAACACTGACTGACTGGCTGGAAAAACAGCAATATCGGAAATCAGATATAACTTCAACGTTTCTTCTGCGGTTATCCAGCCTATGAAATGTACATTTAAACCTTCTGATAATTTTTCTAAATATAACTTATATTTTTCAGTCGTTGGTTTCCCAAATAATAACAAATGGACATTCGAGGGCAAATTGCCCATTGCCTGAATAAGTAAATCTGTCTTTTTCAATTCGTCTAACTTGCCTCCACTAACAAGTAATAGTGCGTTTTCATTTATATTATATTTTGATAATATTTGTTTTTTATAATCCTTAATGTTACTCTTTATCTCTTCTACGGCCAGAGTGTCTACACCTAATGGAAGTATTTCCATTCTGTTATTTTCAATTGAATATATTTCATTTAAAAACTTTGCTCCATGCGGAACTATAGGGAAAATTTTATCGATATGTTTTAAATAGAAATGTAAATATCTTTTACGGATTATTCTGTGAAGTATATTTATTGACACCCAGTTCTTACCGCTGTTAGAATAATCAGCGTGATAATCCATGATAATTTTTATACTTTTATTTTTTCTTTTATATTTTATTACCTCATGAAGATTAAAGCTTATATCATGTAAGAAAACCATATCAGGAGCTACTTCATCCAGAATAGAAAAAATATTTGAAAACTTTTTTATTTTATTTAAAACATTAATTGTATAAGGCAGTCTGTAAATTATTTCCCCATATCTTCCTAAAACCGTTTCTTTAAAATTTACTTTAACGTTTTTTTCAGATACATAATTGAAAACATCTTTATGGTGTGAAGTAATTATATACACTTTATGTCCCAGATGCCTATAATATTTGGAAAGCATGGGTTCCTGATATAATTGTGAATCATCGTAGTAATCACAAATAAATAATATTTTCATCTTTTCAATTTAAATATAATAATAAAATATCTTCACAATTTCGGCATTAATTTTACACTTCCCCGTTAACTTCATCAATTTGACTATTAACAGTTAATGTCAAAAGTGGCCATAGGAGCATATCGTTAGAAATACTTCCTGATGAAAACGAAGAAATAATATTTAAAATTAGTATTGCACCAATCCAATTATAATCGGAAATTTTTAAATATTTTATACCATTTTTCAATCCACCCACTGTAATGATGATCATAATAATTCCTCCCACAAAACCTGTTGTCATTAATGCTTCCAAAACAATATTGTGAGGATATGTGCCTCCTATTTTAGTTTCTATTGAGTCGCCCAAAAAAGGATGATTAAGAAATTGTTCCCATGCTGAATTAAAGAGTTCACCTCTTATCCTATCACTGTCGTTAGATGAAAAGCCTGTTTCACTAATTCTTTCAAACAACAGTCTTGAACTATCGAGGTATTCAGGAAATATTGTAAAAACACCAATAGCAATAACGGCAAGCCATATAATATACTTTATGTGTATAGCCTTCCTTTGACTTAATAAGTATAATCCAATAATTAACACAAGTTGAATGAAAGGACCTCTGGAACCAGCAATGAAGATATTAAAAATACTTAATGCCATTATTACAATAAGCAGAATTTTATAAATCATTTTATTTTTTTCCATAAATATCATAAAGCAGACAAGAAACATTGTGGCTGCAGCTTTACCAAATGAGAGTGTATTAAAAGATTCATTAGCATCCGCTCTTACGAGTACATCATCTGGAACTAATTTAGGTTGCGTAATATTGTTATATAAGCCCCAAACATTAACAATACACAAAACAATAAGTACCCATTTTCTTGCTGATAGTATCGTACTTTGAGAAAAATTGGTGGTGCAGGCAAGAGACGTAAGGATAATAATAACTGAAAAAGCCCAATAGTCTACCAATGGAGTTTGTAGTCCAGGAACAAAGGCTGTATCATAAACCAATCTCAAAAGATATAGCAACCAGAAGAAATAAATTAAAAAATGTTGTGGCTTTAAAACCAGTCTGTTTTTTAAAATAACTAATGTTCCCAATAAAAATACTATTATCCTGTACCCAACGGAAACAGGTCTTGATGATTCCATTTCTAATAAACCCGGAAAAAAAGATATGAGTTCATACCCAAAAAGCATGGATACTAAGAAAGTAACCTGCAATTTATTGATTTTTCTAAATGGCACCTTTTGACAATTTATTTGTAAAAATTATAAAATTTATATTTGATATAATCGAAACTGAAGAATATAATATCAGAGAATAATAATAGTCTTTAAAAAAATAATATCCAAGAAATATTGCTATAAATGTAAGAATAGAATTTAATACCTGAAGCCTCATTAATATTTTTTGTTTCTCTCTTACATAAAATAGTGTATTAAGAGGTATTGCAATAAATTCAAAAAGAAGCATTATAGACATGATTCTTGCAAAGTAGCCTGCAATTTTCCATTCTTTTCCAAAAATAACATCAAAAATTGTTGGAGCTATAAGAAATATCGTAAGATATATTGGCAAAGATAGTATGGTAAGCTTTTTTAGTGTAGATCTATATAATGTTTCACAATTTCCTTTTTTTCTTATTTCATCAATTGCATCATTTCTAAACACATTACCAATAGAGCCTGTAATAACAATATTTGGTAAACGCAGCATCCTGTTTGCTAATGAAAAAAAACCTACAATAGTTGTACTGTAAAGCACCGAAAACACAATAGGTATAAACTGTTGGCTAGCCGTTAAGGAAAGATCTGAAAAAATCATATAACGTGGGAAAGAATAATATTCCTTGGCAATATCTACTACATTTTTTTGTTTAATTATTGTATAAGAAAGATTCTTTTCTTCAATAAATAAATAAAGAGTTGATATAAAAATCCCGATTATGAGCCCCCATATCATCCCTGAACTAATTTTTAACAATCCGAATGTTACACTAAAAATTGTAGTTGCAATTACCTGAAGTGCATTAGCTATTGTTATTTTTTTATATTCTTTTTTTCTTTGTTTCCAATATCCCAAAGCAGAATAAACAGCAATAAAAAATATATAAAGAGGAGCTATGAAAGATTCTTTCTGAACTAGAAAGCCTGTTTTATCATGAACCTTAAGTATAACCTTTAACAAAAAAATTACAGCAAAATAAAATACCGATACGAATGCTCCTATATAAATAATTAGTTTAAATATTTTTAATGCTTTATCATCATTTTCCGGAAGACCAATGGCAAACTCATACCGCCCCGTAGACAATACAGCAAAAAAAACAGTTAAACTGGTAAAAATTGAGAGAATTCCAAAAGATTCAACAGAAAATAATCTTGAAAGCAGTGGTGCCGAAATAACAACCACAGCCTGACTAATTATACTGCCAAAAACCAAAGTTGATACATTTTTTAAAAACTGGTTTTTGTATAATTGCTTTAACTGCTCCTTCAAAATCTGGTCTTTATACTTTTTGTGAATAAATCCTTTCTATAATATCTACCACTTTTAATCCTTCCAATGCATTGGTGGTGATTGTATTTCTTTCTTTCAAAACATCTACAACATTTTCAATAATATAATGATGGTTGGCAGCAGAACCCTTATAGGCTCCATAATCATTTCCCGGGTTTGTAGGAGGAAGCTGGGGCATGGTGTAATCCTTGATATTACAGACTTCCACCTTATCCATATATTGTCCCCCAATTTTTACAGAACCATTTTCTGCAATAATTGTCATTGAACTTTCAAGATTTTGGTTCCAAACGGAAGTGGAATAATTTAAAGATCCCATTCCTCCTTCTACAAAATCAAAGTTTACAAAACCCGAATCTTCAAAATCAGTGAGGTCTTTATGGTTAAAATCGGCAAATTTTCCCTGAATATTGGTAATATCCCCAAACAGCCAATACATGATATCAATAAAATGAGAAAACTGGGTAAAAAGTGTCCCGCCGTCGAGCTCTATTTTACCGTGCCAGGATTCAGGTTTATAATATCTGCTGTCACGATTCCAATAGCAGTTGAGTTGGACCATATAGACCTGTCCCAGTTTACCACTTTCTATCATTTCCTTGATCCATGCAGAAGGTGGCGAATACCTGTTCTGCATGACGGCAAAAATCTGTTTATGTTTATGCAAAGCCTGGAAAATAAGTTTTTCGGCATGCTGTTTTTTTAGTGCCATCGGTTTTTCTACCACTACATGTTTGCCTGCAGAAATTGCTAAATAAGCCTGTTCAAAATGAAACCCATTAGGTGATGCGATATTGATAACGTCTGTTTCAATTCCTGAATTTAAAAAATCATCTAATGATTTAAAAAAAGGCACATTATAGCTTTCAATCCCCAATAAGGATTTATCTCTTATATCTATCAGAGCTACAAGTTCACATTCAGAATTTCTGGATATCATTTCTGCGTGTCTTTTACCAATATGGCCACAGCCGACAACCGCAAATTTTATTTTATTCACCTGTATTTATTTTTTTTATTTCAAATTTTGTCGTGTTTCTTAAAATGCTGCTTCCAGGAATATTTTTTTGTACAACACATCCTGAAGCAATTATACTATTGCTTTCAATACTAACCCTGGGCTCTATGAAAATACCAGTACCAAATTTAATTTCATCCCCAATGGTACAGCTTCCTGAAAAAATAACAGATGGACCGAATGTATTATGATCTCCTAATTTATTATGATGTTCAAAACTGCAATATGATGAGACCACATTATTATTACCAATTTCCACAAAAGGACCTATTCGGGTATTGGCAAAAAAGATATTTCCTTTCCCAAAATTTACAAAATGGCTTATAATGCATGTAGGATGGAAAATATTGGCTATGACAAGATCATTTTTTTCAAGCAAATCAAACCATTTTTTTCTTTCAGCAATATTTCCTGAAAAGGATATGATGATTTCGTCAAAAATATCATCTTTGAAATCTTTCATAATATTCTCAATGGAAAGTTGTTTTATTTCTATTCCTAAAAGTTTCTTTCCTATAATATCTTGATTACCATCATATAAAACAACGGGGTTAATATTTTTAAGTTCGAAAACAGTATCCAGAAGCTGCAAGGCTGCCTTTCCTGCTCCAATAATTGCTAGTCTTTTCTGTCCGTTATTAATTTTAAAGTCTAAAATGCCAGAGTAGTAAAAACCAATATCCTGGAAAGTATGCTTATTCTTTTTTTGAAGATAATTTAAAACAATTTCTTCAGAAACAATCTCTTCTGTAAAAACACCGGGATCAATATTATTTTCTTCGATTAATTTCTGTGCTTTCTTAGTAATAATCTTATCATTATTTTTGACAATAGCAGATTGTAATTCTATATTATTATCTTCTTTAAAAACATCTTCAAAATTAGTTATCTTTTCTTCAGAAACTACAGCCAACAAATATCCTATTTTATAGTTTTTTTTGAGTAAAAGCGTAGGGTTGTAGTAAATATAGCCGTCATGCTCAGATTCTCCGTCAAAGTCTGCCTTGGAAGATTCATAAGAAAAAATTACATCTCCCTTCTTAACTTTATCCCCGTTTTGAAACAATATAGCAGTTATAAGATATTCATTATCACTTACATTAATCTGCTCTATAAAGTACTTATTCATAAAAAAAATTTTTAATCTCGTTGAAAATGATGTTTTTATTTGGGATAGTTGCTAATTCTGCCTCTTTAGCACAAGGTATTAAACTTTCATTAGAAATTCTTAGTGCTTTGTCTATTTCTATTTTGTGTTCTACAAAATATGAGAAAATCTCTCCTGATAATCCTGCATATTTTGACCCTTCTTCAACAATACAAATGTTTTTAGTTTTTCCTATGCTATCTACAACTCTATTGATATTAAATGGAGAAATCTGAATAGCACATATTATTTCAGGGAAAATTTCTTCAGCAATTAAATCATCAATAGATGCCAATACCTCATCCAACATACCTCCATAACAAAGAATTGTTAAGTTAGGATTTATTTTTGCCGGGCTAAATATTAAAGTCGGAAACTCTTCTCTTGTTTGGTATATTTCATAGCCTTTAAGATCTTTCCAAAATATTTCTTTTGTATAGGAAATTTTATCTTCAATAATTAATGTTAAAATATCATTATACTGATATAAAGATTCAAAAATATTTTTGGGATTGTAAAAAGAATTTAACGCTAAAACCCTTGTATTGGGGATAAATAAAAAATGTTTCTCAATATTTTGTGAGTGTGTAGGTCCGTATCCTCTTCTTCCTCCCATTGGAGTTCTTATAATCATCGGAAGTTCTACTTTTTGTCCGAACATTTCAGGAATCTTTGATCCCTGTTGTAATATCTGATCAAAAGCAAGGGTCATAAAATCACCAAACATAATTTCTGCAATCGATTTATATCCGTTTAATGATGATCCAATTGCAAACCCAATAATGGAACTTTCACAAATAGGAGTATTAAAGACTCTGTTTTTATATTTTTCGCTTAATTTTTCAGAGACTTTGAATGCTCCTCCGTAATTGCCCGGCGTATATTCCGTAGTCTGCATAATATCTTCACCTAAGAAAAGTGAATTTTCTTTTGCTAAAAAAATATCAAGCCCTTCATTAATAAGTTTGTTTATTCTTTTTCCTAACTTTTCTATTGCAAACTTTTCTATATCAATTTTTTTATTATAAATTGACAGATGCTTTTTCATTGTGCTAAGCGATTCTTCAGCAGAGAGTTCTTCAAGATATTTGTACAATAACTCTTTAGCAGAACTTTCATATTCTAATGCCTTATCTCCATATTCTTTATAAAAAACATTAATCGGATCTATTTCTACATATCTTTCAATTTCAACAGTATCTCTATTGTCATCCCCTTTTGAATGTGAATTTAGTCTATAGCATTCAATTTCTAAGAAAACAGGCTGTCCTTCTCTTGTTTTTACAATTGCTTCATGTACTGTTTTTTCAAAATCAGACGCCCAGATTGACGTTTTTAAATAGGTTACGCCGAAGCCTTCAACTCTATTTTTGATCTCGCCCTTTTTTACCATTTTAAAAGGAGTTGACTGTGCATATCCGTTGTTTTCCATCACAAACAGCGTTGGTGACGAATAGATTGCAGCCAAATTAAGGGCTTCATATACGACTCCTTCTCCCATGGTACCATCTCCGAGGAAAACTATGGAAATATTATCATTGTTTTTCAATTTATTTACATAAGCATAACCAACTGCAACTGGCGCCAAACCTCCCTGAATTCCATTGCTTATAAAATTATCATTGTAAAGATGCTGACTTCCACCAATTCCTGACGAAATACCACACTTTTTTCCAAGCATTTCCGCAAGCAAAAGTTTTACATCTCCACCAACGGAAATAAAATGTCCGTGTCCTCTATGATTAGAAAAAACTTTATCCCCTTTTTTAAAGTTTTCAGAAATAGCAACTGCAATCGTTTCCTGCCCAACACAGGTATGAACTGTACCATTAAGAGTTCCTTTTGAAAATTGATCCAAAAGCAGTTTTTCAAATTCTCTTATAAGTATTGCTTTAGTATAATTCATGATTAATTAGTTAAAAAAGTTTTTAATCTCAGAAATTATATAATCTGAAACCTGTTGATTAAATTCTGTATGAACAGGAAGAGAAATTACTTCCGAACAAAGTTTTTCCGTAACCGGCAGGCTAAAGCCTTCTTCCACATATTGCTCAAAAGCCTCCTGTCTGTATAATGGCAGCGGATAATAGATCATGCTGGGAATATCTTTTGCGGCCAGGTATTGTTGCAGTGCGTCTCTTTTTCCATTTTTCACTTTCAGCGTGTACTGGTGAAAAACATGGGTGGCATTTTTTGCCCTTTCGGGAACTTGGATTTCAGGTATTTCTTTAAGATTTTCATCATAATATGCCGCCATCTGATTTCTGGAAGCTGAGTAATGATCAAGATGCTTTAATTTTACATTTAATACAGCTGCCTGAATAGTATCAAGTCGGGAGTTACACCCCAGCACTTTATGATAGTATTTTTTTTGCTGCCCATGATTGGCAATCATTCTGATTTTTGTCGCCAGATCATCATCATTTGTCATTAATGCTCCCCCGTCTCCATAGCATCCCAGATTTTTGGAAGGAAAGAAAGAAGTGCATCCGATATGACCTATTGTTCCCGTTTTCATGGATGTTCCGTCTGGAAATGTATAATCTGAACCTATGGCCTGAGCATTGTCTTCAATTACAAATAGATTGTGCTTTTCGGCAAAATCAAGAATTTTTTTCATCTCTGCACTTTGCCCATATAAATGGACGGGCACAATAGCCTTTGTCTTTGGGGTAATATAATTTTCCAATCCTTCTGGGGCAATATTGAACGTATTTTCATCAACATCCACCATAATAGGTTTTAGCCCTAAAAGTCCGATTACTTCCGCGGTAGCTACATAGGTAAAGGCAGGACAGATTACTTCATCTCCCGGTTTTAAATCCAAAGCCATCATTGCAATCTGTAAAGCATCTGTTCCGTTTGCACATGGAATTACATGTTTTACGTTTAGGTATTTTTCAAATTCCTGCTGAAATTCTTTTACTGCTGGTCCGTTAATAAACGCGGTATTATCGATGCATTCCTGAATTCCTGCATTGACTTCCTCCTTTATTTTTTCGTATTGACTTTTTAAGTCAACCATCTGAATTTTCATACAATTTGTTTTATCTGAGTGTTTTCATTAGTTTTCTACTAATTTACTGATTTTCTCTCCAATGGAAAGGCAGGAAGTTGCAGCCGGTGAAGGTGCATTTCTGACGTGAATAATATTGCCGTTCTTTACAATATCAAAATCATCAATTAAGGTTCCGTTTCTGTCGCAGGCCTGTGCACGGACACCTGCTCCTCCCGGAACAAGATCGCTTTCCTGTATTTCGGGAAGCAGCTTTTGCAGTGCTTTGGTAAAAGCCGCTTTTGATAAAGAGCGATGCATCTCTCCCAGTCCGGTTTTGCCATACTTGCCAACAATTTTTCTAAAGCCGGGCCAAAAAAGGGTTTCCATGGTTTCAGAAAAATCAAAATCAAAAAAACGATATCCTTCTTTTCTAAATGCCAGAACGGCATTAGGTCCGGCTTCAATATTTCCATCAACCATTCTGGTAAAATGAACTCCCAGAAAAGGGAAATTAGGATCCGGAACAGGATAAATAAGATGTTTTACCAAATATTTCTTTTCATCTTTTATTTTATAATACTCTCCGCGAAAAGGAATAATAATGACATCATTCTTATCATTGGTCATTTTAGTGACCTTGTCTGAATATAATCCCGCACAGGAGATCAGCTTTTTTGTTTTGAATTCTGAATGGCCGGTTGTAACAACGATTTCATCATTTTTATTAATGATATTTTTAACCTCGTTATTAAATCTTATTTCACCGCCTAATTCTTCAAAAAGCTCTTTAATTTTACCTGCGATTCCCGGGTAATCGATAATTCCTGTCTGCGGAACTTTTATTGCCTTTACCCCTTCGCAATGAGGTTCAATTTCGCGAAATTCTTCTCTTGAAAGATATTTAAGATTCTGAAGGCCGTTATCTACACCTCTTTTGTAAATATTATCCAGAAGCGGTAATTCTTCCTGTGAGGTTGCAACAATAATTTTTCCGCAGAGATCATATTTGATTCCGTATTCTTTGGCAAAATTAATGACGGAATTATATCCTTCAATACAGTTTTTTGCTTTTAAACTTCCCGGTTTGTAATAGATTCCGCTATGAATTACTCCACTGTTGTGCCCCGACTGATGTGCAGCCACATTATTTTCTTTTTCTAAAATTAAGATCTTAGAAGCGGGATTTTTAAGTTTTGTCTGATATGCCGTGGCTAATCCTACTAAACCTGCACCAACAATAATGATATCGTAGTTCATGTTTATTATTTTATAATCTTGCGTCTACTAAATTCCGGTCAAAACAAGCTTTAGTATCAAAAACTACGGCATTATCCTTTTTCAGCTGATTAAGATCCAGCTGGATAAATTCATTGTGGGAAACCGCTACAATAATTGAATCGTATTTTTTCCCTTCAATTAAAGTATCTAAAATATTTATCCCGTATTCATGCCTTATTTCATCTTTATCGGCCCAGGGATCATAGATATCTATATTTACTCCGTAGTCTTTAAGTTCTGTATAGATATCAATTACTTTAGTATTTCTTATATCGGGACAATTTTCTTTAAAGGTAACACCTAAAATCAGCGCTTCCGAATCTTTGATAACGCCACCTTTCGCGATGAGAAGTTTTACCACTTTAGAAGCAATAAATTTGGCAATAGAATCATTCACACGACGTCCGGATAAGATTACATCAGGATGATATCCCAACTGTTCTGCTTTATGGGCAAGATAATACGGATCTACGGAGATGCAATGTCCGCCCACTAAACCAGGTTTGTATTTGAGGAAATTATATTTTGTACCGGCTGCTTCTAAAACATCGTGGGTATCGATTCCTAATCTATCAAAAATTAAAGCCAATTCGTTTACAAAAGAAATATTCACGTCACGTTGCGCATTTTCTATTGCTTTTGAAGCTTCTGCAACTTTAAGGCTTGGCGCTTTATGTGTTCCTGCCGTAATAATTTTTTTGTAAAGATTATCTACTTCTTCAGCTGCTTTTTCTGTAGATCCGGATGTAACTTTTTTAACATTTGTAAGTGTATTGACTTTATCTCCCGGGTTGATTCTTTCAGGAGAATATCCTACAAAGAAATCTTCATTGTATTTTAATCCGGAATGTTTTTCCAGTACAGGAACACATTCTTCCTCGGTGCAGCCGGGAAAAACTGTAGATTCATAAATCACAATATCATCTTTTTTGATGATACCTCCCAGCATTTTCGAGGCCGAAATTAAAGGATTAAGATCCGGTGCATTATACTTGTCAATGGGAGTGGGAACTGTTACAATGTAAACATTTGACGAAGCAATATCGGATAATTCGCTCGTTGCTTTGTATCCTGTTGATCCATTTGTTTCATTGTATTTTTTTAAGCTTTCATCGAGCTTTTTTTTATCTGCTTCCAGAGTAACATCGTTTCCCTGGTTAAGCTGATCAACTCTTATAGGGTTAATATCAAATCCCAGGACAGGATAATGATTTGCAAACTCCAGAGATAGCGGTAGCCCGACATACCCCTGTCCTATAACAGCTATTCTATATGATTTCATCTTTGTGTAAATTTATCTTTAATTTTTTCAAACCATGTTTTATCATGGATATTATTATATCCATATCCATATTTATTATTATATCCTAAATTTTCTCGGCTTACGTCATTGAGTACAAAACCTACATTTTTGATCTTATTTTGATCAATATTGGTATTGGCAAATTTCAATAATGACTTCTCTGTATATTTGGATCTTGAAACATAGATGGTCATATCAGCCATTTCTGCAATAAGGAAGGTATCCGTAACGAGGAGCAGCGGCGCGGTATCTAAAATAATGTAATTGTATTTGTCCTTCAACGCTTCCAATAATGCTTCATATCGTCCGTTTGAAAGCAATTCTGTAGGATTCGGCGGTATCATTCCGGAATAAATTACATCCAGATGAGGGTTAAACGAAGAAACATGAATGATATCTTCCAATTTGGTATCATCGGAATAAAGATACTCCGTAAGCCCTGCAAGACCTTTTCGTGCAGGATTATATCTTTGTAACTGAGGGTTTCTGATATCTGAACCGATGATAATTGCTTTTTTCTTAGGATTTGCCAGTGTTAAAGCGAGGTTAACCGATGTGAATGTTTTTCCTTCACCTTTTACAGTAGAGGTAACAAAAATAACTTTTCCTTTATTATCTTTAGGAAGCATAAAATTCATATTGGTAATAAGAATTCTGAAAGCTTCTGCCAAAGGTGTTATATCATTTACTTTCACAATTTCTGAATCGCCACTTTCAAGGCTTGGCAGCTCTGCAATAACAGGGGCCTTTATTAAAATTTCCAGATCATGTTTGGTTTCAATCTTATTATTCAGAAGTTCTTTCAGGTAAATAATAAGAAACGGCATTAATAAGCCGATGAATACTGCTGCCAGAAGCACAACATTTCTTTTGGGTGAAACCGGATTGTTTGAAGCATATGCTTTATCTATAACTCTAGCTTTCGGAGCGGTAATAGATTGTGCGATAGCTGTTTCCTCTCTTTTTTGTAATAAAAGCAGATATAAATTTTCTTTTATTTGTTGCTGTCTTTCAATACTTCTGAACATTTTTTCTACAGAAGGAAGTTTTGAAATTTTCCCTGCAACTTTATTTTGTTCTCCAAGATATTCATTTCTTGCAAGCTCCAGCCCTGTTCTATTTCTTTGAAGGCTCTGCATTATCGAGTTTCTCAAGGATTGAATCTGTTTAGTGACATCAACAATAACGGGGTTGTCTGCAGTTCCTGATTCTAATAACCTGTTTCTTTGTATTACTAACTGGTTATATGCTGAAATTCCTGAAATTGTCTCAGGATTATCCAGCCCTACATTTGCAGGTAATACCTGATATTGACCTTGATTAGAAACAAATCCGATCAATGAATTGGTAAGTTCAAGTTGAGCATCAATTTCCAATTGTTTGGTCCTTGCAGTAGCCGAACTTTCAAGATTAATCTTTGCTTCAGTTTCCAGGTCTGTAAGATTATTTCTCGACTTAAAATTTTCTTTTTCATTTTCAACTTCACCCAATTCTCCGGAAAGTTTTTTAATTCTGTCTTCAATAAAATTCAACGTTTTTTGTGATTCAATGTCTTTATCTAAAATAGCCTCGTTATTATAAGCTATAATAAGACTATTCAGTATATCTTCGGCTTTTGATATTTGTGGATATTTAAAATCAAGCTTTAAAACAGTTGCATCTTTAGTAATCAGAGATACATTAAGTGCAGATTGCAGGTTATTAACTTTATTTTCTACTGATGAGATTTGCAGTTCAAGATTTTTTGTATCAATACCTTTTACCAGAGACGGATTAAATTTGGTATTTTTTATTATAATAATATTTGCGAATGGAAGCGCTATCATTTTTCCATAGGAAGTTAGTATTTTTCCTTTTTTAAGCTTTTCCGAGAATAAAGTAAGCTTATCGCCGTCTATATTAAGATTGATGGCAGCATTTTCATCCTGAGTTCTTTTTTCAGAAATTATTTTCACTTCTATAGGTGAAGTTTCTTTATAAAGTTCTAAAGTGGTAATTCTTCCTTTTGCTATAATATTTGTCTGGAGGTTTTTATTTATAACAACCTCTCTCATTATTTTTTTTGATTTTAGTATTTCTATTTCGTTAGCAATACTATTTGTTTTTAAACCTCCAAAACTGGTTAGATCCGGTAATAATCCAAGCTCATTATTTACAGGAGATGAGGAATTTTTTGCATCTTTAATCAATACAGTAGACTGTATATTATAAATGGGGACCGTGAATTTTAAAGCAATATATCCTATCACAAATGCAACTAATGCACTTACTATAAACCATGGCCATTTCCTCAAATAGGGTCTTATAATCTCATTTATATCAATACTATTTGATTCGTTATTTGCTTTTAAATTTCCTGGGTTATTTTGGTTATTCATCAATTTTATTTCTTAAATAAACTTACTACAACGGCAATAGCTGTGACACCGATCGAAATTGCAGTTAAATAAAGTCCTGTATTGGGGTTTTGTTTTGCCTGAATATCTTTTGCGTTGCTGGAAGCTACGATGATGGCATCTCCCTGCTTTAAATAATAATATGGCGAATTGATAAGATTAGCGTCCTGCAAATTTACTTTTCCATGAATAACCTGGCCATTTTCAGTTCTGATCACCAATATCTGATCTCTTTTTCCGTACATGGTAAGATCACCGGCCATCCCAAGAGCATTAAGAATGGTTCCCTGTCCGTTTGATATGATATAATCCCCCTGTCTGTTTACCTCTCCCAATACCGTTACTTTAAAATTAGCTAATCTGATATTTATGGTAGGGTTAATAACATATTTCTGCATTTTCTCCCTTAGGTCAGCCTTCAGGCCTTCTAGGGTTTTTCCTTCCGTATTAATAATTCCCAAAACAGGAAAATCAATATTACCATTAACATCTACAATATAAGTAGGGCCTGATATTGTAGTAACACCCTGATTAGGTGTATTCCCTCCCGCAAACGAGTTGGTTTGTATAATTTCTGATGAAGAATAATTTTGGTTAAAAGGTTTTACAACATCCATATCTTTTGCTGTGATAAGAATAACCAGCTGATCCCCTTTCTGAACAGTATTTTCAGAATTTCTTGCGGATGATTCAATTGCTACCTTTTCAATATTTTGCAAATAGTTCAGATCATTTTTAGCATTGGGATTAGTTTTACAGGAAACTATTATAAATGCTGATAATATTACCAATATTTTACCTTTCATCGTTTTTTAAAAATTGTACAAATATATACATTTAAATTATTCTATTTATCCAGTACTTCATATATTGAATTATTACTTCTGAATTCCGGAACAATTATCTTCAGAAGTTTTACTACTTCAACTTTATCTCTTCTTAAGGAAGCTTTGGTAATAGAATTTACAAGCGTTTCTATCTCCAGGAATTCCATGATAGGATCTTTGGAAATCATGATTTTTTCATTATGAGTAGGCAATGTTTTGGCATCGTCACTTAATAATTCCTCATACAATTTTTCACCTGGCCTTAGCCCTGTATAAATAATTTTAATATCAATGTTCGGCTCAAATCCCGACAGCTTGATCATTCTTCTTGCCAGATCCAGTATTTTCACCGGCTCTCCCATGTCAAAAACAAAGATTTCTCCTCCCTGACCCATCGTACCAGCCTGTAGTACCAGTTCGCAGGCTTCAGGAATCGTCATAAAATATCTTACAATATCCGGGTGGGTAATGGTAACAGGTCCTCCGGCTTCAATCTGTCTTTTGAAATGCGGAATTACCGATCCGTTGGATCCCAAAACATTTCCGAACCGGGTAGTAATAAATTTGGTAGTGTTCCCTTCTACATTCTGCAACGACTGCACAAATAATTCAGCAGCTCTTTTTGATGCTCCCATCACATTGGTGGGATTTACCGCCTTATCTGTAGAAATCATTACGAATCGGTTTACCTTATATTTGCTGGACAGTGTTGCTATAATTTTGGATCCGAGTACATTCACAAGAATTCCTTCGTGAGGATTCTCTTCCACCAACGGAACGTGTTTATAGGCTGCCGCATGGTATACCATGGAAAAGTTGTAGGTTTGGAATAAAGGTTCTATCCTGTGTTTATTAGAGACATCTGCCAGTACAAATTTGAATCTGACATGAGGAAACTTCTCTTTCATTTCCAGTTCAATATCGTACAAAGGTGTTTCCGCCTGATCCAGAACCACAATAAGTGAGGGATTAAACTGTGCAACCTGGCGCACAATTTCGCTACCTATTGAGCCTGCTCCGCCTGTTACAAGGATGTTCTTATTAAAATGTCTTCTCTTGATTTCTTCGTTTTCAATCTTAATCGGTTTTCTGTTCAGAAGATCCTCAATCTGAAGATTACGGATGGAACCCGCAAAATCACTGTCACGTAGCTTTTGTACCGATGGTGCTTTGAATATATTGAGATCTTTTTCAAGAAATAAATTCACCCAGGAATTCATTTCATCTTTAGACATCATTTCTTTAATGATGATTATGCCATCAATAAGAAGTTCTTCTTTAGCGTTTTCTTCTATTTTTTCTTTGGCAAAAATGGGCTTTCCCAGTAAATATGCTCTCTTAGAGTCTGTACGCTGTGTAAGAAATCCTACTACGTGGTAAGGAAGGCTAGGATTATCCAAAATTGCCCTTGCAATGGCAATAGACTGTTCATCAATTCCCAGTACAAGAATTCTTTTCTTCAATGTGCTTCTTCTGTATTCTCTCACTATATGAAAGAACTCTTTCACATAAAGCCTGAACAGAAAAAGCCCCATAAAGGAAATTATGAAATACAATATAAGAAAAGGATTAATAATAAATTCTTTCCCTGTTATCCACTCACAAATGATGTTGGCACTTCCTACTAAGAACAATGTACAGAAGCATGAGATAAGTAGTTTAAAAAGATCTATAAAAGTAGAGTGTCTTATAATACCTGCATATGTTTTAAAAACATACATAAACATGACATTCGAAAATATCACTCCTGCAAATACTACAATCTTATCATTGTGGTAAATAAATTCAGACCGCGTAATTTTTTCTATAATATAGGTAGCTAAAAATAGTGATATTACCAATATGATAATATCTATTACAAGAATTATCCACCGTGGCAGATATCTTACATCCGAGAGATTGACAACATTATCTCCTCCGAACATTTTCTTTCTAAAAGAGTTGTACATTGTCTTTAATGGTATTCATGTGTATAAAAATGTATAATCTGACCTTCACATTCGAAAGTATTGATGCAAATTTAAAATAAAATTTCATCTATTATCAGTATTTAAAAATTAAATTTAGTTCAGAGATAATATGGTATTATGAATTATTCTCTTCAGATATTCTGCGGAATAGAAAACAACCCTGGCAAAAAACATACCACATAGCAATTATGTTTATCACTGTATTTAAAAATTAAGCAACATACTGCCAATCAAAATTGTTTTTTCTATGTAATGAATAAATTTCTTTCTATAGTTAATAATTTTTAAATTCTCTTTTTACTCTAAACTGCCTTATTTTTTTAATATTATTCAAAAATATCATTTATTTTTTCATATTCAAACCCCCTGCTCATTAAATATTTTATGGTTTTTGATTTACGCTGATATTCTTTAAGCCCTTTTTGCTTCAAATAATAATCTTCATAGATTTTGCGGATCGTTTTGCTATAATCCTGTTCATCAATTTCATCAAAGCATGCATTAATTAATTTTTCAGGAACCTGCTTTTGTTTAAGGTGAATTTTAATTTTCGTTTTTCCCCAGTGTTTAATATAAAATTTCCCGCGGATATAGCTTCGCGTAAACCGTTCTTCATTTAAATAATTTTCCTGTAAAAGATAAAGCATGATTTCCTCTTTCGCTTCATCAATAAGGAGAAACTCTTTCATTTTTTGTTCAACTTCATAATGACAGCGATCCTGGTACACACAATAGTTTACCAGCTTTTGTTTTATCTCATCAAAAGTGAACGATTTCTTTTCCATATTCCATAAAAAAGAATGAGCAGATGCCCATTCTTTATATTTTATTTTGATATTAATTAATAGTTAAATAAAGCTTTGCCTTCCATTAATTCATTCACTTTTTTTCTAACGGAAGTAAGTACTTCTTCATTTTTAATATTGTCTACTACTTCAGAAATTAATCCTGCAATAGTATCCATATCATTCTCTTTCAATCCTCTTGTGGTGATAGCTGCAGTTCCCAATCTGATCCCTGAAGTTGTAAATGGTGATTTGTCATCAAAAGGAACCATGTTCTTGTTGCAGGTAATATCAGCAAGCACCAAAGCTTTTTCAGTTTCTTTACCGTTTACACCTTTGTTTCTGAGATCTACAAGCATTAAATGATTATCCGTTCCTCCGCTTACAATATCAAAACCTCTGTCAATCATTGCTTTTGCTAATGCCTGTGCATTGGATTTTACCTGCTTTGCATAGGTTTCAAATTTCACATCCAAAGCTTCCCCGAAAGCAACTGCTTTTCCGGCAATCACATGCTCCAGCGGACCTCCCTGAATACCCGGAAAAACGGAACCATCCAATACCTGGCTCATCATTTTGATTTCCCCTTTCGGAGTTTTGTGGCCATATGTATTTTCAAAATCTTTTCCCATCATAATCATTCCTCCACGCGGACCTCTCAATGTTTTATGAGTAGTTGTCGTTACAACATGACAGTGCTCAAATGGGGAATTCAATAGACCTTTAGCTACCAAACCGGCAGGATGTGCAATATCTGCCCAAAGTGTCGCACCAATTTCGTCTGCTACTTCTCTGAATTTGGCATAATCAAGATCACGAGAATATGCTGAAAAACCGGCGATAAGCATTTTAGGCTTTTCTCTCAGAGCAACTTCTCTCATTTGATCGTAATCGATAAGACCAGTCTCTTGCTGCACTCCGTAAGAAACCACATCATACTGAATTCCTGAAAAATTAACCGAAGAACCATGAGTAAGGTGACCTCCCATAGAAAGATCCATTCCCATAATTTTGTCGCCCGGTTTTAAAACGGCAAGATAAATGGCGGCATTCGCCTGAGAACCTGAATGCGGCTGTACATTTACATAGTCCACCCCAAAAAGCTGTTTTGCTCTTTCAATAGCCAGCGTTTCAACCTCATCTACTACTTCGCAACCTCCGTAATATCTTTTTCCGGGATATCCTTCAGCATATTTATTGGTAAGCACACTTCCCACGGCTTTCATCACATTATCAGAAACAAAGTTCTCTGATGCAATCATCTCAATTCCATGAGTTTGTCTTTGTCTTTCTTTTTCAATCAGGTCGAAAATAATATCCATTTTACTTTTAGTTTTTGAAATTTTTCACCCCAAAAATACGAAATTTCCGCCGAGATTGCGGTATACATCCATATGATTTTTAGCCTTATCATTAACAATACATCCTGAATATTTGCTGTTTAATGAGATTTCCACAGTATTTTCTGATTCTTACCTTAAATTTTTAAAATGAAATAAAAAAATCCTCCCAAATACTTTGAGAGGAATATCGTATGAATCAAAAGAAATTAAAATCCGTCTTCTGATAATTCTTTATTCACAATGGCTCCGGTAAAATTTCCCTGCGCAACCGCATTGGCTACAGATCGCATCATGGTGGTATTGTCACCACAGGCAAATACACCATCGGTACTTGTTTTATGAAAATGGTCTATTTTAATAAACCCATGCTCGGTAAGTTCAAGCTGTAAATCTTCGGTATTGATATTCTGCTCAAAAGGAATTTTTGCATACAATGCTTCAAGAGCTTTTTCGCTTCCGTTTTTAAATACAATTTTCCGGATATTACCATTTTCATGAACAATTTCTTTTATTTCGTCTTCAACAATATTAATTTTATTTTGACTGAATCTCTCTATCTGTTCTTCATTTAATGTACATTCTCCGTTGGTAAATAAACTGAGATCTTTAGACAGATTAAAAACCAGTTTTGAAAATTCGAAAGCAAGATCACCGTTGGAAAGAATTCCTGTTTTTTTACCTTTAACCTCATAGCCGTGACAATAAGGACAATGGATCACGGAAATCCCCCAACACTCGGCAAATCCTTTAATATCCGGTATCTGATCTTTAACTCCGGAAGCCAGAATTATTTTTTTAGCTGAAAATTTTTCACCGTTATCTATTTCCACTTCAAAACCTTCTGAATTTTGAGATGTTTTTGCAACCCTGCCTTCAAGAAAACTTACCGTTTCATATTTTAAAACCTGGTCTTTTGCTATTTCTGAAATTTCTTTCGGAGCTTTACCATCCTGCGTAAGAAAGTTATGTGAATGAGGAGTCTGCCAGTTACAAGGTTTTCCGCTGTCGATAATCAAAACATTTCTTAATGATCTTCCGAGAGACATTCCGGCAGAAAGTCCAGTATAGCTTCCTCCTATTATGATTACGTCAAAGTTATTTTTCATAAGTATTTATTTGTTGATAGTTACTACAAGTAACGAACCGTTATTATTCAGCAAAGATAAAAATAAATTCACTAATGCAACAAAATTGCATTAATAATTACCATATCTGAAAATACATAAACACACACAGGATTAAGAAATGAATTGAATAAAAAAATCCTGAGAATAATTCCCAGGACTACATCTGAATCTATAGTGTTAGTTTACTATTTTTTTGATTTTTCTTTCAATTCTTCTTTGTCTTTATCAGAAGGATTCCAGACTTTTACTTCTGCATCTGGGCGAATTCCGGAAAGAATTTCCACATTAATTCCGTCGCTTGCTCCTAATTTTACGTATACTTTTTTGAACTTACCGTCTTTTTGCTTCACTTCAACGAAAGGTACATCTTTACCGTTTTTCTTTTCATACTGAATTAAAGATTCATCCAGCAATAAAGCGTTTTTCTTTGAGGTGAGTACAATTTCGCCGTTGGCAGAAAATCCCGCTCTGATGTATTCATTATTTGGGTTGAATACATCTCCTTCCACAGGGAATTTGATCGTTCCGTTGTTATCTTTACCTTTCGGAGCAATCATCGTCAGTCTTCCCGGAAATGTTTTATTCTGAAGAGCACCGATGACGATTTTCATATCCATTCCTTGTTTAAGCTTTCCTGCCTGCGCCTCGTCAATCTCTCCCTGAAAAATTAAAGAATTGAGATCGGCGATAGAACAAATGGTGGTCCCTGCGTTAAAAGAGTTGGCTTCAATTACCTGACTTCCTACTTTTACAGGAACTTCAAGAACCGTTCCTGCAGCTTTTGAACGAATCTGCGTTGTAGCAAGCCCCTGAAGTTCCGGAGTAGCTCCTGTTTTTGCAATCTGCAATGCTTTTTGCGCAGTCACGAGCTGCTGTTGGGAATTTTTCAATGCCTGTTGTGTTGTATAAAGCTGCTGTTGTGCATTTAAAAACTCCTGTTTTGAGGCAACTCCTTGTTTGTAAAGTCTTTCCTGCATTTCAAACTGCTTACGCATGTTTTCAACATTCATCCTGGCATTGCTGATCTGGAGCTGCTGATTATTTACATTTTGTTGCGCATTATTCACTTCAGCAATATTCGGGACAATCCTTACGGTCGCGATCAACTGTCCGGCCTCCACCCTGTCGCCTTCGTCCACTAAAATTTTGTCAATAATTCCTGCTATATTGGGTTTGATTTCGATTTCTTCCTTTGGAATAATTTTTCCTGTCGCCATTACCTTGTCTTCCATATTCTGAACAGTAGGCTTACGGGTAAGAAAAGCTTCGCTCTGCTTAGAATTGGATTTTACAAAATATCTGATTCCTGAGAACAGCGCCACTGCAAATAAAAGCCCGAGAATAATATAAATGGCTTTTTTCCAGGTGAATTTCTTTTTCATATGTATAGTTTATTTTTATTTAAATTAAAGTTTTATTCTGTTCTTAATGCTTCAATAGGACGTATTTTTACCGCTCTTTGTGCCGGAATCATTCCTATGATAAGTCCTAAAATCACCATAACCGCCATCGCCGCAAAAACATTTCCATAATTGACCGTAGGATTATAAAAAGGAAATGAATCCTGTCCCTGGGTGGCTACATTTAAAATCATAAGCACAAAAATCCCGAACATAAAACCTAAAAGTCCGGAAGACAACGTAATCACGACACTTTCCAGGAGAATCTGGTTTCTCACTTCGGAAGGTTTTGCCCCTAATGCTCTTCGGATTCCTATTTCTTTAGTTCTTTCTTTAACGGTAATCAAAAGGATATTTGAAATGGCAATTACTCCCGCAAGAATGGTTAATGTTCCCACAATAATGGTAAGAAGCTGCATTCCCGTAAGAAAGCCCGTCAATTTTTTAAATTCTTTGCCGAGATTAAAGCTTCCGAAAGCATTGGTATCTTCTGGAGAAACTTTATTTTTAGCTTTTAATTCAAGTTTTACGGTTTTTTCAACGGAATTCACGTCGACATTAGGTTTACTCACAATAGCAAACATATCAATCTGATCTCCTGCATTATACATTTTGGTATAAGTGGAAAGCGGGATAAAAACTGTTTGATCATTTTCAAACCCTCCGTTTTTCTTTATTCTGAATACACCGATCACGTTAAAAAAGATTCCTTTAATATTAATGGATTTCCCAATTGGGCTTTCATTCTTTTTAGAATCAAAAAAGTTTTTATAAATCTCTTCTCCGATTACCGCTACATTTTTATTTCCGGAAACATCTGCATCATTGATATACCTACCGAAAATCAGTTTCTTTTCCGAGATCTTATTTCCTACCGGATAATCTCCTGTTAAAGCATAGGTTCCGCTTTTCCCGTTTCTTGACATGGATTCTCCCGGTGTTCCCGTGAAACTTCCTCTTGAATTCTGTGGTGAAATGTAATCAATTTCGGAAATTTTTCTTTTCAGCATGTCGATATCAGAAAGATGGAGGTGCATCTGTCTTCCTTTAGGGAAACCTTCGTAAGGAATAGATGTGTTTTGCGCCCAGAGAAAAATAGAATTGGTAGCAAATCCGGAAAAGAGCTTATCAAAGCCGTTCTCCATTCCTTTAGCTGCTCCCAGAAGACTTACATACAAAAACATACCCCAACCCACACCAATCATGGTAAGGAAAGTCCGAAGCTTATTATTCCTGAGTGAATAATAAATTTCCTGCCAAGTATCTTTTTTAAATAATATATTCATTTTAGCTGTCAATCTTTTTATACTAACAATGGTCAATCTCTGCGACAATAGTCAATTTTTCTGAGACCTAAATTAACTTGTGAAGCAAAATTCACCGTTCACCGTTCATCATTCTGTTCTCAGTGCTTCAATAGGTTTAATTTTAGAAGCTCTGTAAGCCGGCACAAATCCTGCAATCAATCCTGAAAAAACCAGTGCTATGAATGCCGCAAAAATGTGTCCCCACCCTACACTAGGATCTTTAATAAAATATTCTTCCAGATTATTTCCTATTAAGTAGAGAGCCAGCACACCGAGACCAACCCCAATTAATCCGGAGATTACCGTAATCACAACACTTTCCTGAACAATCAGCGCCACAATAGTTTTTGGTTTCGCTCCGATCGCTTTCCGCACCCCGATTTCCTTGGTCCTTTCTTTTACGATATATACCATAATATTGCTGATCCCGATAATTCCGGCTGCCAGCGTTCCCAAACCGATAAAGCCGACAATTCCGGTTAGTACTGCCATGAATGCAAAAGTATCGTTCATATTCTGGGCATTGTTCCAGACCCTTACACCGTTTTCATCGTCCGGTGCTACATTTTTTCTTGATTTTAGCCTTTCTTTTAGTTCGTCTCCGTACTTTATGGCTTCCTGGGGCGTTAATTTTTCATTATAAGCGATATAATTAATGCTCACGGTATCCGAACCTTTTTTCATCTGCTGCAATGTAGTAATCGGAACAGTAATGTGCCTCTCGTCCCAGTCGCCGCCGTCATCTGAAAATACACCAACCACTTTAAACATGGTTCCGTTGATATTTAATTCTTTTCCTACAGGACTTCCGTTTTTGATAAGGTCACGCTGAACCATCCTTCCGATTACAGCTACATTCTGTTTTCTTTCCAAATCAGTAGGAGTAAGATATCTTCCTTCAAGGATTTTTCTGTTTTCAATGGTCTGCTCTTCAGGCTTGGCCCCGTTAATCTGATAATTGCCGCTCTCTTTACCGTATTTAACCAATAAATTGGATGTATATCTTGGAGTGGAACTTCCTACTTTTTCTTTATCAATATTAACAAGGAAATCGTAGTCGTCATTATTCATGGTCACTTGTCTGTCAGACTGAAGTCCATTGTAGGCAATCGTTGTTTTTCCTGTTACAATGGAAATCAGGTTTTGGGCATCTCTTGCAAAACCTTGTGTAAATGCATTCTGCAGGCCCGTTCCTATCCCGAACAGAACAATAAAAATAAATAATCCCAAAGCCACAGTAAAGCCGGAAAGTACCGTCCGCAATACATTACTGCGAATAGAACTGAATATTTCCTGCCAGCGATCTAAGTCGAACATATTTCTTTAGATTTGAAGCGGGAAGTCTGATGATGAAAGTCTCCACTCTTTCCGCTGATTTATTTAATTATTAAAATTTTCTTTTTCATCCCCAGGCTTCCGTCTCCCATTTTCCAGCCTATAAAACCAGCTGCTTAATAAACTCATCACTTTCTATAATTCCGTCTTTCAGAATGACATTTCGTTTGGTTTGGGCAGCCACATCCGGTTCGTGTGTAACAACAATGATAGTTTTTCCTTCATTATTAATATCCTGAAGCAGTTTCATAATATCGTGTGTGGTTTTGGAATCCAATGCTCCGGTAGGCTCATCGGCAAGCACAACTTTTGGGTTGGTGATCAGAGCCCTTGCGATGGCAACTCTCTGTTTCTGCCCTCCCGAAAGTTCATTGGGCAAATGGTTGGCCCACTGCGCAAGCCCTACTTTTTCCAGATACTCCATTGCTCTGCGTTCACGTTCTTTTCTCGGAACATTCTGGTAATATAAAGGAAGGGCAACATTATCCAGAGCGGTTTTATACCCGATCAGGTTGAATGACTGAAAGATAAATCCTAAAAATTTACTCCTGTACTCCGCAGCTTTTACTTCCGAAAGGTGTTCTATCGGAACGCCATCCAGCTCATATATTCCGGAATCCTTTTCATCAAGAATACCGATAATATTAAGCAGGGTTGATTTTCCGGATCCGGAACTCCCCATAATAGAAACAAACTCACCTTCGGAAATGGTAAGGTTAATTCCTTTAAGAACATGAAGCTTACTTTTTCCGGTATCGTATGACTTATGTAAATCCTGAATTACTAACATGAAGCGGGATATGTTTTATCCAATAAGTAGGTATAAATTTTAATTTGTTACGCAGAAAGAAAAATTCTTTAATTAAATTATTGTTTAATAAATTTGTCCTTTATTAATAGAACTTTATAAAAAACTGTTTAACTTCAATCGGCTTTTAACAAACATTTTTCAATGATACTCCTTTGTAAGCCAGTATTTAAGCGGTTTTGATGTAAATGTGGAAAACTTTTAAGGTTAAAACTCAATCATTTAGTGTTTCGCCCTTTTAAATACAGTTCTTGTTTTCTAACTTTGTACATGTTCATCACCAAAAGATAAATACTTTGCCGGGTTGATAACTTTCACCTGTAAGTACCAACAAATCAAAATGTTGAATATTTTTTGAACTTTATCCACATCGATCATTATTAATTTTTAAGACATTCTAAATATGGGAATTTTTGATAAAAGAGTAAGCTATAAACCATTTGAATACCCTGAGGTTCTTCAATTCGTGGAAGCAATCAACAAGTCATTTTGGGTGCACTCGGAAGTGGATTTTACCGCAGATGTTCAGGATTTTCATTCACAGCTGGAACCGCACGAAAAGCACGCCGTAAAAAATGCACTTCTGGCTATTGCACAGATTGAAGTATCTGTAAAAACATTCTGGGGAAATTTATATAACCATCTTCCAAAGCCGGAGTTCAACGGTTTAGGATCTACCTTCGCCGAGTGTGAGTTCCGTCACTCTGAAGCCTATTCCAGATTATTGGAAGTATTAGGCTATAACGAAGAATTTGCTCATGTCGTAGAAATTCCTGCCGTAAAAAAGAGAATTGATTTTTTATCAAATGTCCTGAAACACGCCAATTCTGCAACACCTAAGGAATATGTTTCTTCTCTTTTATTATTCAGTATCCTTATTGAAAATGTTTCGCTTTTCTCTCAATTTGCCATCATCCTTTCCTTCACCAGATTCAAAGGATATATGAAGAATGTTTCCAATATCATCGCATGGACTTCCGTAGATGAGCAGATTCACGCCAATGCAGGAATTTACCTGATCAATAAAATCCGTGAAGAACAGCCTGATTTATTAACTGATTCTGATATTGAAGATATTTATACCTTAGTTGACCAGTCTGTAGAACTGGAAGGAGAAATCCTTGACTGGATCTTCGAATTGGGAGAGCTGAATGTTTTCTCAAAAGAAGACTTATTAAACTTTATGAAATACCGTGTTGATGACAGTTTAAAGAAAATCAACATGAATACAAGATACAATGTCACTCCGGAACAATACCGCCCAATGGTTTGGTTTGAAGAGGAAGTGTTTGCCAATTCAATGGATGATTTCTTTGCGAAAAGACCGGTGGATTATACAAAACACGATAAGAGTATTACGGCGAACGATTTATTTTAATAAAATTTAAATTAAAAAAATGGCAAGATGTACAGCACCAATTCATGGTCATCGTTCAGCAAGTGCAGCAGAAAACTGTCCTGCATGTAGCAGTCGTTATAGTCGTAGTTATTACTCTCCTAATTATTATTCTCCTTCATACCCTACTTCTTCAGGTGGTTCAGGTAATACCCTTTCTAATAGTAATGGAAGTAAATCAAGAAATAAAAAAGCTAGTTGGTCTTCAATCAGTTCAACTATATTATATACACCAGAAGAGATAAAAACTCTTACACCAGTTCGTGAAAATGTTGAAAAACGATCTAATTTACCAGACTTGCGTGATATTTTTCTTTGTCATGCTTGGGATGATCGTAAAGGTTCAGCTAAGGAATTGCACGATTTATTAGAATCAAAAGGTGTCTCTGTTTGGTTTAGTGAAAAAGATGTTTTGTTAGGTTCACCATTAATGCGTGAAATTGACCGAGGTTTAGCAAAATCTAAAGTAGGCATAGTGTTAGTTACGCCATCATTTCTTGAACGTATTAATAATGCAGGAATAGCGGATAAGGAGCTATCTGCTTTATTAGCTCGTGATTTGCTAATTCCTATTGTTCACAATACAACTTATGACAACTTACGTGATGTTAGTCCTCTGCTTGGCTCAAGAAGCGGTTTAAGTACTGCTGAAGAGACAATGGCAGAGATTGCTGCTAAGTTAGCAGAATTAGTAACTCCAGAGGAAACATTAATTGAAGCATAAAACAAGAGTTTACTTCTCATTCTTCAGAATGACAAATAATTAAATAAAAACAAAATTCCTGAGCCGTAAAACCGCTCAGGAATTCGAAAATATAAACAACTATGGAAGAACAAAGTACAAATATATGGTGGCTCAATGAAGAGTCCGAGCAGATGCTCAACAGAGGCTATTTGCTGAAAGGGGAAACAGTAGAAGGTGCTATCGACAGAATTACCACGGCAGCAGCAAAGAGACTGTATAAGCCGGAGCTTCAACCTGCATTTAAGGAAATGATCACCAAAGGATGGATCAGTTTTTCTTCACCGGTATGGGCCAATATGGGAACCCAGAGAGGTCTTCCTATTTCCTGCTTTAACGTTCACATTCCGGACAGCATTGAAGGAATTACCCACAAAATGGGTGAAGTCATCATGCAGACCAAAATCGGTGGCGGAACATCAGGATATTTCGGGGAACTGCGTAACAGAGGAACGGCAGTAACCGATAACGGAAAATCTTCAGGAGCCGTTTCTTTCATGAAACTTTTTGATACGGCAATGGATGTGGTATCTCAGGGTGGAGTGAGAAGAGGTGCTTTTGCAGCTTATCTGGATGTTGACCACGGAGATATTGAAGAATTTTTATCGATTAAAGATATCGGAAGTCCTATCCAGAACCTGTTTACAGGCATCTGTGTGCCGGATTACTGGATGCAGGACATGATCGACGGTGATATGGAAAAGCGTAAAGTATGGGCAAGAGTATTGGAAAGCCGTCAGCAAAAAGGACTTCCTTATATTTTCTTTACCGACAACGTGAACAGAAATAAACCGCAAGTATATAAAGACTTAGGATTAACAGTAAACGCCAGTAACCTTTGTTCGGAAATCATGCTTCCTTCAACCATGGAAGAATCTTTCATCTGCTGTTTATCTTCCATGAACCTTGAATTGTACGATGAGTGGAAAGACACTGATGCGGTAAAGCTGGCTATCTATTTCTTAGATGCTGTTTTATCTGAATTCATTGACAAAACGGAAGGGAACTATTATCTTCAGGGAGCAAGAAATTTTGCCATGAGACACAGAGCGTTGGGATTAGGTGTTTTAGGTTATCACTCTTATCTTCAGAAAAATATGATTCCTTTTGAAAGCTTTGAAGCAACGCAGTTCAATGCAAGAGCATTCAGAAGAATTAAGGAACAGGCAGAGCAGGCTTCGAGAGAACTGGCAAACATCTATGGAGAACCTGAATTACTGAAGGGTTATGGGTTAAGAAATACCACGACAATGGCGATTGCGCCTACGACTTCAAGTTCTGCGATCCTCGGACAGACTTCTCCGGGAATCGAGCCGTTTGCATCCAATTATTTTAAAGCGGGTCTTGCGAAAGGAAACTTTATGCGTAAAAATAAATACCTTGCCAAATTATTGGCTGAAAAAGGCCTTGATAATGAGGAAACTTGGAGAACTATTATGTTAAATCATGGTTCTGTACAACATTTGAAGGAGCTGACCGATGAAGAGAAGGCAGTATTTAAAACGTTTAAAGAAATCTCCCCGATGGAGATTATTTCTCAGGCAGCCCAAAGACAGCAATATATTGATCAGGCACAGTCCCTGAATCTTCAGATACCTTCTACAATGCCGGTGAAAGATGTTAACTATTTATACATTGAAGCCTGGAAAAAAGGAGTAAAAACTCTTTATTATCAAAGAAGTTCTTCTGTTTCTAAAGAAATGATGGTAAACTTTGTTACCTGCACCGCTTGTGAAGCATAAGACTCTCAAATAATAAACATTACATATTCACTTCAGCACGCTTTTACGGCGTGCTTTTTTCTTTTATATTTGTTAAAGAGATAATCACTAAAAATTCAGATATGAAATTCGGACAAGTAGAAGATCCTTCAAAAATAGATTTTACATTACCTAAAGATCATCCCAAAACAAAGAAAATTTTAAGCCATAACAAAAAAGGCCTGGAAAATATTTCCATAGGATGTGCAAAATGGAATAAAACCGACCTGAAAGGATTTTATCCGAAGGGAACGAAAGACGAACTTACCTATTATTCAACCCAGTTCAACTCTATTGAGCTGAACGCCACATTTTATGGGATGCCTACTCCGGAGCAGGTACACACCTGGAAAGAAAAAACCCCCAAAGACTTTAAATTCTTCCCTAAAATTACCAATACTGTTTCTCACTTCAGAAGATTGATAGATGTGACAGAACCTGTTACCCAATTTGCAACCTCAGTGATGCAGTTTGATGAAAAATTAGGGATGGTGTTTCTTCAGCTTCATGATAATTTTAAGCCTAAAGATTATGACAGACTGGAAAAATTCGTGAAAGACTGGCCTAAAGAAGTACCGCTAGCCATTGAATTAAGAAATACAGAGTGGTTTACCAACGAAGAAATCCTGGATACAACCTGTGAGCTTTTTGAAGAGCACAATATCACCAATATTATTGTAGACACTGCCGGAAGACGCGATATGCTTCACATGCGGCTTACGACACCTACAGCTTTCATCCGCTACGTTGGTGCTAATGCAGAAAGCGATTATGAACGTCTTGATGACTGGCTGGATCATCTTACAAAATGGAAGAAAGAAGGCCTGCAGAATCTTTACTTTTTTGTGCACCAGAATATCGAAAAAGCTTCTCCTCTTCTATCTGCTTATTTGATAAAAAAAATGAATGAGGAGTGGAAAACAGACTTTCACATCCCTAAAATGGCAACCGAAAGTACCGGAACCTTGTTTTAAGGATTGATAAATTTTAATTTTATTCACTATCCAGTGTAATAAAGTTAATTAAAATTCACTGTTTTAAGAAAAATAATTCACCTGTTATCCCCTGTAAAAGAAATACTTGCAAAATATTTTTCGTATTGTAATAATTGTTAAATTAGAAAAAAAATGACAATTAAAAAAAACCAATATGGAAAATGAAATTTGTAAAATAAGTATTTCAACAAACTGGTTGGGAGATGAATACATCTTTTATGAAGACGACAAAATTAAAAGAGTGTACGACAGCAATAGTTTAAGCTCTGATAATACTGAATGGGTAGAGCCAAAACAGATCAGTAAACATAATAAAGATAAAATTATAAAAAACTGCCCGGAAGAATTTAAGGAGAGAATAATGATGATTTTAGATTATCCGTGATTGTTTCATATCATCTTAAAGATAAAAATTCCGGCTTGCTTCGCAAGCCGGAATTTTATTTTCTGTTTTTAATCAATAAGATTAGATTGAGAAAAAGCAGCAGAAAATCAAGTGTTATCCAGATTCCAATTTTAATATTCTCGTAATTGTACTCTTCCACCTGCTTTTTTGCTAGATCCGAAAGTTTAAAACTTTGGTTGATATAATTCCGGACCTCAATAATCTGATCCATATTTTTATTAGGTAATGCATGCTGAGAAAAATATACAAGATTTTTTTTGCCCAGATATCCGGCAATCCAGTATTCATCGGAATTATCCATTTTAAGGTATTCTATACGGTAATATTCCGGACGGATATTTCCGATGTGCTTAGTATCAATTACTTTACCTACTTCCGTATCATTAAGCGTTATAACATAAAAATCCAGGGGTTGAGGAAGTTTATTAATGACCTGCAGAGCAACAGAATCTTCCACAATTCCTACCGCACTTTTTTTTATAAACCAGTAAGTAAAAATGGAAATAGAAAAAACGATGGTAACTATACGAAAAAGTTTTGCCCATTCGGCTCCCTTTCCTCTTTTAATTTTAGACAAAAAAAGAGAAATCACCAAAGTCCAGAAAATCGCCAGAACAATAAATACCATGTTGCAAAGATACTTATTTATACATACTTTTGCGCCTGTTAAATTTTACTCATGAAAAAACTCATCCTATTTCTTTTTCTTTTCTTTATCTTTTTCAATAATGCTCAAATAAGATTTGAAAAAGGATATATTATAACCAATGATGATAAGAAAGAAGAAGTTTTCATCAAAAATCCTGACCGGTCAGATAGTCCCAAAAATTTCATTTACAGAATCAGCGAAAAATCTTCAGATTTATTAGGAACTCCTGATAAGATTAAAGAATATTGTATTTATGATTTTGGAAGTTACATTAGTTATACAGGCCCAGTTGATAAATCATCAGATGATATTTCTGCATTATCTTATAAATATGAACCTGAATTTCGTAATGAAACTGTTTTTCTTAAGGTTCTTGTCTCCGGAGATAAAAATTTATATTCATACAGCGAAAAAAATACTACAAAATAATTTTATTCTGATTCACAATCAACAGTACAGCCTTTAATTTTTAAAAAGTATAATCCGCAGGGTGACCAGTTTAAAGTAGCCAAAAACAATTCATATATCAAACAGTTACAATCTATTTTTAATGAAGATACCGCAGCTACAAAGCTGATACCCGAAACAAAATATACTGAAAACAATTTAAAGAAAATTTTCAGGACCCATAACCAACAGCTTTCAACGAATTCGGAAAATGAAAATCAATCCAAAAAATATACTGCAAAATATAATTTGAATGTAAGACCTGGAATTAATTTTTATTCCCCGTTGAAAACGGAAGGAATACTTGGAGCAGGAGAATTTGCATCTAGAACTAATTTCAGATTAGGATTAGAAGCCGAAATTATATTGCCTTTCAATAAAAATAAATGGGCTATATTATTAGAGCCAACCTATTCGCTTTATTCAAATGAAAACCTAAGTATTTCTTCAGATAATAATCTATATACGATAAGCATAAAACCCTATTCTTTTATCAATATTCCTGTCGGAATCAGATATTATCTTTTTTTAAATGATCAATCGAAATTGTTTGTCAATGCCAGTGTCAATGTACTTAATATAAGAATGGGACAGGCAAAAAGTGTGGATTTGAGTTACAATAATCAGACTTTTGACAGAGCAGATTTAGCCTCCACTCTTGCCTCTAAAAGTTTTTCTTTTGGATTAGGATATGTTTATAAAAATAAATTTAGTATTGAAGCAAGATATAACAGCCAATATAATATAATTGCCAACTCGTCGCCTACCAGAGAGGTAAATCTTAGCTATACATCACTTATTCTGGGATATAACATATTCTAAGAGACATTCCACTCTTTATAAAACTGATCAAGAAATTGCAGCATGAAGCGATGTCTTTCTGCTGCAATTTCTTTTCCTTTCCGGGTATTCATAAGATCTTTCAGCAGTAATAATTTTTCATAGAAATGATTGATGGTGGTACCGTTGGATTTTTTATATTCATCTTTCGACATGTTCAGCTTAGGTTTGATTTCCGGATCATACATCAGATTGTTTTTAAAGCCTCCGAAATTAAAGGTTCTGGCAACTCCTATGGCTCCTATGGCGTCAATTCTGTCTGCATCCTGCACAATTTTGAGTTCAACAGGGAGATTTTCAGGAGCTTCTGCCCGGTTTTTAAATGAAATATTTTTAATAATAAACAAAACTTTCTCAATAACATTTTCTGATGTCTGCTGATTTTCCAGAAATTCACGTGAAACTTTTAGAGCCACGGTCTCATCACCGTTATGAAATTTAGGATCGGCAATATCATGAAGCAAGGCTGCCAGCTCAACAACTTCCAGATCGCAGTCTTCTGTTTCAGCAATTTTTTTTGAAAGTTTCCAGACTCTTTCAATATGATACCAATCATGGCCAGCTTCAGCACCTTTCAGTTTTTCTTTTACAAATTCTACCGTGTTTTCAATCAGTTTATTCATTATATCAATTCATTTAAAATAATATTCCAGAGTTTGCTGTTATAACTTCTGAAAAAGTTAACGTGTCCTATTTCACCTTTTTCAGACTCTGAAGTTTTTAACAGTCTGTAGGTAGGCTTCAGATTAGGATAGGTATCATTCAGAAGGCTTCTCACACCTTCTTCAGTGAGCCACACATCATCTTCAGCCCTGATTACCAATACTTTTTGTGTTAACATTTTAGAATAGTCATCAGTTTTCTCCAATAATCTATTGGTCGATTTCCTGTTTAAAATTAAGGTTCTCCAGTCATATGCGCAATTTTTCGGAAGACTTTCTCCCAATCCAAACCATTGTGCGGGGAAATATCCTAATAAAGCTGTTGTTAATGGCTGCACAATCCCGAATCCTAAATAAGCTTCAATTTTTGTCCTGAATTTTAAATTTCCAACAAAAGCATTTTGCGTTCCGACAAAAACAAATTCCTCAAAAATATCCGAATTTTTATTCATTCCTAAAATTAATGCTCCCACAGAATGCCCAAGACAATATTTTTTATAATCTTTAAAATTAAGCTTTATATATTCAGTGATTGCTTTAAAATCCTCGGATCCCCAGATTCGCATCGAAGCCTTAAAATTCTTTATATTCCGGGGTTTTGAAAGACCAATTCCACGGTAATCATATGCAATTACGGTGAATCCGTTTTCAGCCAGATAGCGGGCAAAAGAAAAGTATACCTGCTGTTTCACTCCAGTTGCGGAATTAATAGCCAATAGCTTGCGATTACTATTCACCGGTAAAAATAAATGAGCCGTAATAATAGCCTGGTCCTGTGTTGTAATAAGTAACTTCTCCATAGGTAAAAGAAAAATCCACTATAAAAGTGGAAATTTTAGTTTGGATTCAGCTGTTGTTTTTATAACTTTCGATATGTTCCAAATAGTTTTATAAAACGAAATCTGACAATCTGGGAAGTCCGGTTTGTGAACCTTTTTGCGTAGAAACCCTTGCAGAAACTTCATTTCCGAATTTTACACAATCTTCAATATCATTATTATGACATAATGCAATAGAAAATCCTACGGTAAAGGCGTCTCCCATTCCCATTTTGTAAATTGTACTATCTTTCTCATTCCTGCAGTATTTCATCTCTGTTCCATCGAAATAAACGGTAGAGTTGATATCATCTCTTACAAAAACTTTATTGAAATATTTTTTTAGGATTTCCTCTCTCTGTTCTTCTCCGAAAAGAATATGTAATTCATTACTTTTGACGATAATAAAATCAAGGTTTTCAACCAATTCTTCAGAAAGTCTTTGAGCCGGAGAGGCGTATAATCCTACTTTTTTGCCGTATTTTTTAGCTTTATTAACGGTAAATTCCACAACATCCATAGAAATTTCAAGCTGAAGAAGGATTAGATCCGCTGTCTGAAAATACCGGTCTGCAGATTCTACATGTTTCGTATTTAAATAATTATTGGCAGCAGGTACCACAACAATAGCAGAATTTCCATGGGACGCTGTAACATAAGCTGTTCCGCTTGCATCCTGATCAGTCTCAAAAACGAAATCTACATTTACATTTTCACTGATCATATTTCTCATGATCTGTTGTCCAACGGGATCCTGCCCTACACAACCAACAAAATACACGCTTGCGCCAAGCCTTGCCGTTCCAACAGCCTGATTGGCGCCTTTTCCGCCAAAAAAGCTTTCAGAATGAGTAGCAATAACGGTTTCGTTTTTTCCCGGAACTTTTTCGGTTTCCAGTACAAGATCTATAGAAGAGCTGCCTACAACAATTATCTGAGGATGATCTGATGAAAAATTCATTGCATTTAATACATTAATAGTTGTGTTGGTAATACTGAATATTTATTAATTAAAATCTCAACTAATTTCTATAAATTCAGTTACGATTTTTACAGGCATCCGGTTTTTATCGTAAGCAATATAGCTGGCATAAAATCCTTCACCATATCCTGTTTCAAAGGCAAAAATAGTTCCAGGATGATCTTCCTTAGGTTTTAAAAATGCAAACTGATCGATTGCTCCTTTTTCATCAAAGAAATATTCATGGAAAAACTCTTCGTAAATCCCCATAAAGTCTGCACCTTTACTGCGATACAACCTTTGTTCCAGCTCGTTGAGCCCAGTCTGTGTATCAGCATCCATAAAGCATCCCATACCGCTTTCTACAGGATAACCGAAAACTTCACCTTCCGACAGATCTTTCATATTCTGGCCTTCTGTGGTAGCGAGATTCCATTCGGTAATAGCTTCCTGACTGAAAATGATTTCGGCATATGCTACGCAATTACTTTCTCTTTCCTTATGCAGCAAAACGGAAAAATCTCCTTTCGGAAATACTGTTGTGAAGGATTTCATATCGTTTGTAATCAAAGGATCACAAGCAACAAGATGACCGCTTGAAAGGTATATTTTTCCAACTTCAAAGCTTTCCAGCAATGGACTTTCCACAAAGTTTTTGGAAAATAACTTTTTTATGTTTTCTATGTGTGTCATGTTATATTTAGGCTAAGATTAAGGTTCAGGCTAAGCTTGAGACTCAACCTTAACCTAAACCTTTTATTATAAACTTTTCAGCTTTTCTTCTAAAATTGCAATCTTATCGAGTGCATCTTTTTGTTTTTTGCGCTCAACTTCTACGACTTCCGGTTTTGCATTGGCTACAAACTTTTCGTTGGAAAGCTTTTTATCTACAGAAATCAGGAATCCTTTCAGATATTTCAGTTCTTCTTCTGTTTTTGCTTTTTCTTCTCCTAAATCTAAGTTTTCACTTAAAGGAATTGAAATTTCCGTTGCACCAACCAGAAATGTGAAACTCGGTTTATCTGTTTTTGTTCCGAAATGAATCTCTGAAACATTGGCTAATTTCTTAATAACGGCTTCGTTTGCAAATTCTGAAGCATTGGTATAAATTTCCGCTGTTTCTCTTGGTGAGATACCTTTGGTCTGGCGGTAATTTCTTACTCCGGAAATAATTTCAGATGCCGTTTCGAAGTTTTTAATAATATTTTCATTAAATGACCCTGCTTTTTTCTGTTGAGCAACAATTAATGCATCTTCAATACTTCTTTCTGAAATGGTTTGCCATAATTCTTCAGTTAAGAAAGGCATAAACGGATGCAGTAATTTCATTAATTCTTCAAAGAAATGAATGGTCTGGCTATAAACTTCTTTTGAAATTCCTTCTCCGTAATTCGGTTTAATTGCTTCAAGATACCAGCCGCAGAAATCGTCCCAGATCAGTTTATAAATCAAATGTAAAGCATCAGAAATTCTGAATTTTTCAAATTGATCATTAATTTCAGCGATGGTTTTATTTAATTTATTTTCAAACCACTCGATGGTCTGAGTTTCTGTTGAGTTGGCCGGTTTATTCTCATGATTCCACATATTGATCAGACGGAAGGCATTCCAGATTTTCGTCATAAAATTTCTTCCCTGAAGCATTAAATCTTCATCAAAAAGAAGATCATTTCCGGCTGCTGAACTCAATAAAATTCCTACACGAACTCCGTCTGCTCCGTATTTGTCCATGAGTTCCAGCGGATCCGGTGAATTTCCTAAAGATTTAGACATCTTTCGTCTCTGCTTATCTCTTACAATTCCTGTGAAATAAACATTTTTAAACGGAACTTCTTTTCTGTATTCCAATCCGGCCATGATCATTCTGGCCACCCAGAAGAAAATAATATCCGGACCTGTTACCAAATCTGAAGTAGGATAATAATAATTGATGTCCTTATTTTCAGGATCCAGCAATCCGTCGAAAACCGACATCGGCCACAACCATGATGAGAACCAGGTATCAAGAGCATCTTCATCCTGTTTTAAGTTTTGGATCTCGAGTTCTGCGTTTTGAGTTTTTTCTTTAGCTAAAGCCAAAGCTTCTTCGATAGTCTCTGCAACTACGAAGTCATTTTCGCCATCGCCGTAATAATAAGCCGGAATCTGCTGTCCCCACCAAAGCTGTCGGGAAATATTCCAGTCGCGGATGTTTTCCATCCAGTGTTTGTAGGTATTTTTAAACTTTTCAGGATAAAATTTAACCTCATCATCCATCACCACATCCAAAGCCGGTTTTGCAATTTCAGACATCTTCAGAAACCATTGCACAGAAACTTTAGGCTCGATAACCGCACCTGTTCTTTCAGACGTTCCTACCTTATTTACGTAATCTTCAGCTTTCAGCAAAAGATCTTTTTCTTCTAATTCTTTCGCAATCTGCTTTCTTACCTCAAATCTGTTTTTTCCGGCGTAATGCAGTCCGTAATCATTAAGATTTCCATCATCATCCAGCGCATCAATCATTTGAAGATTGTGCTTTTGCCCAAGCTCATAGTCATTAACATCGTGAGCAGGTGTAATTTTTAAAGCTCCTGTTCCGAATTCGATATCTACATACTCATCTTCAATAATCGGAATTACTCTGTTTACAATCGGAACAATTACTTTTTTACCTTTTAAATGAGCATATCTTTCATCATTAGGATTGATACAAACCGCAGTATCCCCGAAAATAGTTTCAGGACGTGTGGTTGCAACGGAAAGAAATTCTTCTGATCCCTCTATGGCATATTTCAGGAAATATAATTTTCCGTTTTGTTCTTTAAAAATTACTTCTTCGTCGGAAATATTGGTTTTTGCTTCCGGGTCCCAGTTTACCATTCTGTAACCACGATAGATGAGGCCTTTATTATATAAATCAACAAAAGATTTAATAACCTGCTGAGAAAGTTTCGGTTCCATGGTGAACCGCGTTCTGTCCCAATCGCAAGAACATCCCAATTTCTTAAGCTGTTCAAGGATTGTTCCCCCGTATTTATCAGTCCATTCCCAGGCGTGTTTTAAAAACTCTTCTCTTGTAATCTCGGATTTATTGACTCCTTCAGACTTCAGTTTAGCAACCACCTTCGCTTCCGTAGCAATGGAAGCATGATCTGTTCCCGGAACCCAACAGGCATTGAACCCCTGCATTCTTGCACGGCGGACCAGAACATCCTGAATGGTATTGTTCAGCATATGCCCCATGTGCAAAATCCCCGTCACGTTTGGCGGAGGGATCACAACAGTGTAAGGCGGCTTATCATTCGGTTCTGAATGGAAATATTTATTTTCCAACCAGTAATTGTACCACTTTTGTTCTGTCTCCTGTGGATTGTACTTTTCTGAAATCTGCATAAATTCTATTACTTTAATTTACAATTTGCAAAAATAGTCTAAAGAAAAAAAATTTTAAGTATGAATTAAAATAATTTTTAACTTTGTTTCTCAAAATTTATCTAACAACATATTTAATATTCAAGAATATGAAAAAATTAATCGCAGGAATTGCTTTATTCGGAACATTCGCATTGGCATCTGCACAAACGATCACGTTTGATAAAACAACTTTTGATTACGGTACAATCAAACCAAGTTCAGACGGTACAAGATTTTTTACAGTAACCAATACAGGTGACAAGCCTCTTATTCTTTCAAATGTAAAAGCATCTTGTGGATGTACAACCCCTGAATTCAGCCAGGATCCTATCATGCCGGGAAAATCTGCTAAAATCAAAGTTGGGTATAATACTGCCATCAACGGTGGGTTCAACAAAATGATTGAAGTATTTTCCAATGATCCTGCAAACAGCAGAAGCGTAATCTACATCAAAGGAAACGTTGATCCGAACGCTCCGGATCCAAAACCTTTAACTCCTGCTGAATTGAAAGCTAAAGCTAAAGAAGAGAAAAAAGCTGCAAAACTAGCTAAAAAAGCTGCTGCTGCAAAGTAAGCTCTACTCAAAGAATAGAAGAACCGTCTCAGTGAGGCGGTTTTTTTATTATATTTATATAGGTTTGGCTGAAGTTTAGATATGAGTTTAATGTTTAATGTTTAATGTTTAATGTTTAATGTTTAATGTTTAATGTTTAATGTTAATCTTTAATCTTTTATCTTTTATCTTTTATCTTTTATCTTTAATAACGAATAAAAATATGGACATCAATTTCTCAGATGATTTTTTAGTAAAAGGAAAGTTTTCTATTAAAAAAGCTTCAACACAATACAAAGGGAAACTCACCAAAGAAGAAGGTGAGCAATTACTGATTCAGGAAAAAGAAAAGCTTCGTGAGCTTCAGGAAAGATTATATTCAGACGGAAGTAAATCTCTTCTGGTAGTGCTTCAGGCAATGGATGCCGCGGGAAAAGACAGTATGATAGAACATGTTTTCGGAGGGGTAAATCCGCAGGGCTGTAATGTAACCAGCTTTAAAACACCGAGCTCAAGAGAATATGCACATGATTTTTTATGGAGGCATTACCTGGCTTTACCACAAAAGGGAATGATTGGTATCTTCAACCGGTCGCATTATGAGAGCGTACTTGTATGTAAAGTTCACCCTGAATATAATCTGAACGAAAAAACCTGGAAATCCGTAAAAGATTTTGATGATAAATTTTGGGAAAATCGCTACGAAAGTATCAGAAACTTTGAAAAACATTTGACCGGAAACGGAACAACTATCGTAAAAATATTTTTGCACGTCTCCAAGGATGAACAGAAAAAAAGATTCCTCGACCGGATCAATGAACAGGAAAAAAACTGGAAATTCTCAGCAGCTGATCTTCCCGAAAGAGCTGTCTTCGAAAAATATATGGAATGCTATGAGGAAGCTATTAATGAAACCTCTAAAGACGGTGCGCCATGGTTTGTACTTCCGGCAGATGATAAATGGTTTGCAAGAGTCGCAGCCATTCAGATTATTATTGATGCGCTGGAGAAAATGAATCTTAAATATCCTAAGCTTTCTGAAGAAGATAAAGCCGGATTAGAAGAAGCTAAAAAACAACTGGAAAGTGAAAAATAAATTTGCATGGAAGATGGGAGCATGAAGATGGAAGTTTTTAACACAATAATTTTAAACTTCGAGCTTCAGACTTCTAACCTTCAGCTTAAAAACCACGAGAAAATCTGTAAGCCGGATTCTGTACTTCCGAAGAAGCGCCTGTTATTTGTCTGCATCTTGCATTGCTGCAAAACTTTAGCTGATTACCCCTCGGCTTTCAGAGCGGGCAACTCCTATTTTCATTGCTGAAAAGAACCGATATACTTATCATTGCACCACAAAGAGTTTACCTGATTTCACTACAGCCGAACTGTACATCCTTTCTGTTGCACTTGTCCTACCCTCGCGGGTGACGGATGTTATCCGCTTTGCTGCCCTATGGTGTCCGGACTTTCCTACCTCCCGAAACGGGAAATCAACAAGCCGATTTTCTCGTGGCTGCAAAGATACGATTTAATGTAACAATTTAGCAACGTAACAATATAACAATTAAAAATTACACTGGCTTTAATAATTGCTGGATTGTTAAATTATTACATTGTTAAATTGATATTTTCTTTATCTTCGTACCACTAAAATTATACATCTGCATTGGCCTCAAAAGAGAAAGAATTTGCGCAGCTTATTAAGGATAATCAGGGTCTGATTATCAAAGTTTCGCGGCTTTATACCAATTCTTTAGAGGATGAGGAAGATCTTTTTCAGGAAATTGTGTTACAATTATGGAGAAGTTATGACTCATTTAAAGGAAATTCTAAAATTTCTACATGGATGTATCGTGTTGCCCTCAATACAGCTATTACCCTTTTCAGAAAAAAAGCCAAAAGCCTACCTACGAATGAACTGGACATCAATCTCGCCGATTTTATCGAAGATGATGATGAAAAGCAACAACAGGTATCACTTTTGTATACTGTAATAAAAACGCTTCCCAATGTGGAAAGAGCGATTGTAATGATGTATCTGGATGATTTGCCTTATAAGGATATTGCAGAAAACCTCGGAATTACTGAAGTTAATGCGCGTGTGAAAATGAACAGATTAAAGAAAACCCTTAAAGAAAAGATGGAAAAATATGCCTGAATTTGATTTAGACAGCTTTAAGAAGACGTGGCAGGAACAACCTGTTCAAAAAAAATACGATGACAATGAAATCCTTCAGATGCTTAACAGGAAATCGCGGAATTACGTGAAATATATCTTCTGGATCAGCGTAGCAGAATTTTTACTGTTTTCCGTAATGGGAATATTCTATTTCTTTCAGAATGAAGAAGATAACGGCTTTCTCAATATCCTGGAAAAACTGGGCGCCCAAAAAACACCAGAAATTGAAAACAGTTTTGAAAGTATTTATTGGATATTGAAAATATCAAGTGTTATGGTAACTGCATATTTTGTTTTCAAATTTTATCAGAATTACCGTAAAATCAGAATTGAGGAAAACCTGAAAGGATTGATTACAAGAATTCTCACTTTCAAAAAAACAGTTAATGCATTTATCCTCATCAGTATACTTTTACTGGTAGCTTTCACCTCAATCTTTACTATTTTCATATTTTACTCTTTAAATGCACAAAATGTTGAGCCTAAAAGTTCTGAAATGACCATATTTATTATAGGAATCATTGTAACAACTGCATTTTCAGTACTGCTGATCTGGCTTTATTACAGACTGGTGTACGGCATTATCATGAGTAAGCTGGATAAAAATCTTAAACAGCTCCGGGAAATTGATTCGCAGGAAGTTTAATCTAAATTACTAAACATAAAAAAGCACTTCGTTTGAAGTGCTTTTTTTATTTAAAGTTCTTTTCTTAATCTCGCTACCGGAATATTGAGCTGCTCGCGGTACTTGGCGATTGTTCTTCTGGCAATATTATAGCCCTGTTCTTTCAGGATCATTACCAGTGCATCATCGGTAAGGGGTTTCCTTTTATTTTCTTTACTGATAACTTCCTGAAGATGGGTCTTAATTTCCTTTGTAGAAACTTCCTCTCCATCGTCATTGGTAAGGCTATCTGAAAAGAGGTCTTTCAGATATACAATTCCGTTGGGCGTATCGGCATATTTACTTTTAACCACTCTTGAAATCGTTGAAATATCAAATCCGGTGATATCAGCTACATCTTTCAGGATCATTGGTTTCAATGACTTTTCATCGCCGGTGATGAAATAATCTTTCTGGAATTTTACGATTGCCGTAATCGTTTGCAACAAAGTATTCTGTCGCTGATTAATAGCATCAATATACCATTTGGCGGCATCTAGTTTTTGTTTGATGAATAAAGCCGCCTGTTTATGTTCTGAAGAATTCTTATCATGAGAATACGTAGTTAAAATATCTTTATATTCTTCAGAAACCCTTAAAGTCGGTGCATTCTTACTGTTCAGCATGGGAACTACCTGTCCGTCTTTTACCTGTATCACAAAATCCGGAATGATTTCCTGATTGATGGTAATTGTTTGCGTATCAAAGTTACCTCCTACTTTAGGGGATAATTTGGAAATTTCATCCAATGCATCTCTCAGATCTTCTTCCTCAATATCATATTTCTGAATGATCTTATTATAATGTTTGTTGGTAAGCGCATCAAACTGATATCTCAGAATATTGGCTGCGAGAGAAACCGCTTTATCGGAGCTTACTTTCTTTTCGATCTGTAAAAGCAGGCATTCCTGAAGTCCTCTTGCCCCCACACCCGGCGGATCCAGCTTTTGGATATAGTTTTCAAGAATATCTTCCACCTTTTCTTTAGTAGTATAAATTCCCTGAGAAAAAGCAAGATCATCAACAATCGACTTGATTTCTCTTCTTAGGTATCCGTCTGTATCAAGATTTCCGATAAGATATTCTGCAATTTTTTCGTCTTCTTCACTGATATTTACCAGATGAATCTGCTCCAGAAGATAATCGTAAAGCGATTGTCCTTCCGTTAAAAGGCTTTCGTTATCAAATTCTTCGTCGTCCGGAGAATAGTTGCTGGAAGCGGTTTTATAGCTTGGTTCATCGTCATAAAGATATTGGTCTACATCAAAATCCGTTTCAATGCTTTCCGTACCCTCACTTTCATAAGATTCTTCCAGAGAGGAGAAATCATCCTCTTTAGATTCTTCTTTCACAATTTCCAAGGCAGGATTTTCTTCTAATTCTCTTTCAAGTTCTTCTTCAAATTCAAGGGTATGAAGCTGGATCAGTTTCATCAGCTGGATTTGCTGAGGGGCCAACTTCTGCCCTAATTTGAGTTGTAAGTGTTGTTTAAGCATAGTACCAGGTAGTATTTAACATAACATATTCCACGAATTTAGGAAAATATTTTGATAAAAATAAATTTTAGCACGATTTTTGCATTATCAAGACCATAATAAGCTATTTAAAATAAACAGAAAAGCCCTGAACAATGTTTGTCAGGGCTTTTTCATTATATTATGTTTAAGAATTTTCAACTTCAATAATAATGTAAAGACAAAAAATCCTTCCGTTTTTAAACAGAAGGATTTCAGTATTTTTTAAAAATTATATTTAAAATTCTGCATTCTTAGGTGTTCTTGGGAAAGGAATTACATCTCTGATATTCGTCATTCCCGTTACGAAAAGAACTAATCTTTCCAATCCTAAACCAAACCCGGCATGCGGAACAGAACCGAATTTTCTTGTATCCAGATACCACCAAAGCTCATGCTCATCAACATGCATATCTGTCATTTTCTGCTTTAAAATATCCAGTCGTGCTTCTCTTTCTGAACCACCGATAATTTCACCGATTCCAGGGAAAAGAACGTCCATTGCCGCAACAGTTTTACCATCTTCATTAAGCTTCATGTAAAATGCTTTGATCTCTTTCGGATAATCAAATAAAACTACCGGACTTTCAAAATGTTTTTCCACCAGGTATCTTTCGTGTTCAGACTGAAGATCGGTTCCCCAATTTTCAACAGGATACTGGAATTTTCCTTTTTTATTTTCTTTAGAATTTAATAAGATTTCAATCGCTTCCGTATAAGAAACTCTCTTGAAACGTTTTGAAACTACATTTTCAAGTTTTTCGATAAGACCTTCTTTCGCTCTTTCTTTCTCCGGCTTTGATTTTTGCTCTTCCGCAAAACGCTTGTCTAAGAAATCAAGATCGTCTTTACAGTTATCCAAAACATATTGGATTACATATTTCAGGAAATCTTCTGCAAGATCGATGTTATCTTCAAGATTATTGAAAGCAACCTCCGGCTCAATCATCCAGAATTCCGCAAGGTGTCTTGTTGTGTTTGAATTTTCCGCACGGAACGTAGGACCGAATGTATAAATTCTTCCCAATCCCATTGCCGCCGTTTCTCCTTCAAGCTGTCCCGAAACCGTTAAGTTGGTTTTTTTTCCGAAGAAATCCTGTGCAAAATCAATATCTCCCTGTTCGTCTCTAGGAATATTGTTTAAATCGAAATTGGTAACACCAAACATTTCTCCTGCTCCTTCTGCATCCGCTCCCGTAATGACAGGTGTGTTGATGTAAAAGAACTGATTCTGGTTAAAGAAAGAATGGATGGCAAAACTCACCGCGTGACGTACTCTGAAAACCGCTCCGAATAAATTGGTTCTGAATCTTAAATGAGCCTGCTCTCTTAATGTCTCCAGGGAATGCTTTTTAGGCTGAAGAATGGTTTTGTCTCTTTCTTCCGTAAAGTTGTCTCCCAGAATTGTAATTTTCTTCGCAAGGATTTCCACAGCCTGTCCTGCTCCTTGGCTTTCCACCACTTCACCTACAATTTTAAGGGAAGCTGCTGTACTGATTTTAGAGATGATCTCCTCATCAAAATTTTCAAAATCAACAACAATCTGCAAATTATTAATCGTAGAACCATCATTAAGTGCAATGAAACGATTGGCACGGAATGTTCTTACCCATCCGTAAACCGTAATGTCATGATGTAATACTTTCTTGTAATCCTCAAGGATTTCCTTAATTGTCTGCTTTTTCATTTGTTGATTCAATTTTTTATGTAAAAATTAATGAGTGCAAAGGTACAAAAAACGTTTTAAGACATAAATAGTTCTATTCGTTTAATTTTGATATTTATTGTTGGTAAATTGGGTATTGCATATAATCTAAAAATCCATTTGTTTCGTAAAGTAGGTCATAACCCTGTTCCGTTAAATAATAATGACAGACCTTTACTTCATTATTCCGTTTCGGGAAAGTCAATACTGCGGGACAAAGCTTTGCCTTATCAACTGTCATAGCAAAGACTTCATAATCGTCATTTATTTTCTTTCTGCTGAAAATTCCCAATGATCTGTCGTTTATAAATCTTGCTGTCATTATATCTTTTACAGAATAGGTAAAAAGCTCATATTTTATTCCCTCATATTTTGCACAATTTTCATTCATCGTAGAAGAAATGGTGAGAGAATCTTTTGTAATATTTTTAATAACACCCGATCTGTATCTTTTTCCGTCCCGGAATTCCAGATCATAAATTGCTTCCATTCTCATAGCAAACCCTTCTTTTGAGGGCTTCCAGCTTTTTGCCGGATCAATAATTTTCCCCTTCTTTTGAACAATTAAAACATATCCCGGTTCATATTTACAGTCATAATATTTTTTATAATGTAATTCATAATCCAGACTGTCCTGAATTGTTTTAAACTGTCCATTTACATATATTCCGGATGTAAGAAAAAGTAAAATGATAGTGAATTTTGCTTTCAGCGTTTTCATATGATTAGATTTAATTAAATAAAACTGTTTTCTTTGTATGTTTTCCTTTTCTGATTTTCCAGGCATGGAAAGAGCTTGGGACGTCATATTGCCATTTCGGGAGAATGAGAATAATGAGAATCACATCAATATGTGCTACAAATCCGAGAACAACCGTCAGGTAAAATGCCCATCCCGCCTGTTGAAATCCAATAAGATAAGTAAATGCAGTAAGCAGACTAAGCCCCCACATTTTTGACAAAAAGGCGTGGGTACATGTTTCTTTTCCGAATTTCAACCAGCTTACGATATAACATACAGCTTCCATTCCCAGAATTATAATGACGCCAATCCATTCATCTTTTATTAAATCAGGATTTAAAAAATAAACAGCAAATCCTAAAGAAAGCCAGAAAATCATATCGGTCTGACTGTCCATTCTCCTTAGTCTTTCAGAAGAAACTCCTGTTTTCCGGGCGATTATTCCATCGAAAATATCCGTTAATAATCCGAAATACATCAATATCAAAATTAAAAACCGGGATTTTTCACCCATGAAATAAGATAAACAAAAAATGACAGGTGCAAGAACAAACCGTAAAGCGATTAAAATATAAGGTAATGTTTTCATAATAATTTATTGAATTTTAAAATTATACTTCAAAATTATTGGTGAAAAGCAATAGAATAAATGCGGAAAAAAATTAAAATAAATCTCTACATTTGTGAAAATCGCAAAGCATGCATCAGGAACTTTTACTCAGGCAGATCCGTACAAAAATCGGAAACAAATCTTTAAATGATGAGATTGCGAATATTCTAAATATCAGCTACGATGCCGCACACCGGAGAACCTCCCTGAAGGCAAAATTCAGTTTTGAGGAAGCAGTGGAGCTGGCCAAATATTTCCAGATTTCTTTAGATCAGTTTCAGGTTTCCGATCATCAGATTATCGCAAGAAAAACCTCAGCCGTAACCCAAACAGAGGATCTGGAGTCTTTTTTCAGAAACAACCTGAAAGTTTTTGAAAATCTTCCGCTTAGCCATGAGATGACCATTTATTATTCCGCGAAAGACATTCCTTTCTTTTACACGCTTTCCGATACACTGCTCTCCCGTTTTAAGGTGTATGTCTGGATGAATCTTTTAAATGCCAAACAGGTTTTTATTCCTTTTTTAGACTTCTCTCCTCCAGATTTTGAATGGAATACTAAAGAATTGCGAAAAATATATGAAGAGCAGAATGTAATTGAATTATGGAATGATATGACTGTTTCCAGCGTTTTGCAGCAAATTGTTTATTATTGCGAAACCGGACTTCTGAAAAGGAATGAAGCAGGAATTATCCTGCAGGAACTAAAAGAATTAATAGAATATATCGAACAGAAAACCGAGAACAATCCGAAATTCCATTTATATGAAAATGAACTGATGCATCTCTCCAATGACATTTTTTTCCATCATCCCCAACAGTCTCTTTTTGCCATTCCCACCAATATGTTCGGATATATATTGATTAATGATGACAAAACCTGTAAAGAAACACAGAATTATTTTGAGCACCAGATCAAAAACTCAAAATCGCTGAGTACCTCCGGTAATCGGGACAGGAAAAAGTTCTTCAATAAAATATATCTGCAGATTGAAGATTTAAAACACATAATTGCGCTATGAAAAATCTTCGCAACGGTGAGTTTTTCGGACAAACCACTGAAACTTTGCGTTTCGGGGGATTAACGATTACAGATACGGAATATACGCACGCCTTCGTAGACTGGCATTATCACGAAAACCCTTATTTCACCTTTTTGCTGCAGGGAAATATGACCGAAGGCAATAAAAAAGAAATATATGACTGTGCAACCGGAACACTGCTGTATCATCACTGGCAGGACTCGCACTACAATACAAAACCTGATGTGTTTACAAGGGGTTTTCATATTGAAATTTCGGAAGATTGGTTTGAAAAATTTCAGCTTTTAAAAGATAAAACACAAGGAAGCTTTAATATTAAAAATCCGGCAGTAAAGCTATTGATGTACCGTATTTTCAAAGAAACAAAAAGCATTGATAATTCTTTTGAAATATCGACAGATCAAATCCTGCTTGATATTTTTCACGAAATAGCCGGCCTGAAAACCAGTAGAGAAAAAAATCCTTTGTGGGTAAAACAAATCGACGAGATTCTTCATGAAACTTTTATGGAAAAATTGAATTTATCAGACCTTGCAAAAATAGTAAACATTCACCCGATCCATCTGAGCAGGGATTTTAAGAAATATTTCCATTGTACCTTAGGAGAATATCTCAGGAAATTAAAAGTGGAAAATTCTTTGAAAATCCTGAATGAATTTGAGTCTTTATCGGAAGTTGCACTGGAATGCGGCTTTTCCGACCAAAGTCATTTTATCAGGTGTTTTAAAGAAAATATAGGTATTACACCTTTAAAGTATAGAAATATTCTGAAGAAATAGCAATGTTAATTTCATTCTATTTTCTACAAAAGGGAAAGTCTAATTTTGTCAGATAAAAAAGATATTCATGTCTACATTCTCAAAACAATATAAATTGTATCTGACTTTATTGTTATCGATAATATTTCAAATGTTTTCTTTTGGTCAAAAAGTAAATATTGTCGAAACGGAAGATATAAAAACAGAATTACAGAAAAATAATACCGGGAAAATATTTTTTACAGATAAGAGAATCGGAGACCATATTTTACAGCAGAAAGATTTTTTAGATTTCTACACGCTTACCAACAAGAGCAATCTTTTTTTTGTTGCTTATTTTGATAATTCTCTGACCAATTATAAGCATTTTCTGGCACCTGAAATTCCTTTAGATTCATTATTCAAAAGCGGAAATTATCAGTTTACATTGTTTGTGGACGGAAAAGAAATCTATAAAAGTAACCTAATGCCGGGAGCTCCACAACCTGACATTCAGGATAAGGCTACTTCGTTAAACCGACCTTTTATCGATAATTTGAACGGTCAGGGTTCCTGGAGCGAATCTTTTTGGAATCGTTTTCTTCATAATGGCGGAGATCAGGCGCTTTCGGATGGCAGTCACACTCTGAAAATGGAAATCCGACCTTACGTAAAAACCGAAACTATAAAAACAGGCGAAATAATTGCCGCGGGAAGTCTGAAACTGAACGTGGCAAGAAATCCAAAAATTGATATTTCAACAATTACTTTAAATAAAATAGTTCCTTACAATGGATTTTTTGTTTCTAAGGAAAAATACGATACAGAAAAAATAAAATTACTGAAAGGGTCTATAGATGAAGGAATATTTAAAAAGATAAACAGTATTGTTGTGATAAAAAACGGAGGAATATTAATTGAGGAATATTTCAATGGCGAAACCAGAGAAACGCTTCACGATCCCCGCTCTGTCGGGAAATCATTGACTTCAACATTGATGGGGCAAGCAATTTCCGAGGGTTATATCAAAAATGAATTACAACCGCTTAAAACTTTTTATCCGCTTCATCAATTTGCAAATTTCAGTACAGCCAAAGAACAGATTACCATTAAAGACCTTTTGACAATGAGCTCCGGATTGGATGGAAATGATGAAGACGGTAACAGTCCCGGAAACGAAGAGAATATGTACCCCACTCCAGATTGGGTAAAATTTGCGCTGGATTTGCCTTTTCAGGAAAAACTTAATCATCAATGGCACTATTTCACTGCCGGAGTGGTTGTTTTAGGAGACATTCTTGATCAATCTACGCCTAAGGGTCTAAAGAATTATGCCGATGAAAAGTTGTTTAAACCTCTTGGAATCAATCATTATGAATGGCAATATACCCCGCAAAATATTCCAAACACAGCAGGTGGAATTAAAATGAACGCATTGGATTTCGCAAAGTATGGTCAGCTTTATAAAAATGGCGGGATTTGGAACAAAAAACAGATTCTTTCCCAAAAATGGATCAACAGAACTTTTACAAAACAAAAACAAATAACCGGTAGGGATAACGAGTATTACGGTTATCTATTCTGGAATAAAAGCTACCAATCAAAAGGCAAATTATACGAAGCATACTATTGCGCAGGAAATGGTGGAAACTATATCCTTGTTTTTAAAGACCAGCCATTAGTGATTGTAATTACGGCAAGTGCCTATGGACAACCTTACGCCCATTCGCAGGCTGATAAAATGATACAGGATTATTTATTGCCCGCAGTGTTTGAACAAAAGTAATTTGAATAAGTAACTTGTGGATAAGTGAATGCTTAAAACTGAATTTTTAAGATTTATTCATCTTTTTTGGAAGGAACCAGAAAAACATCGATAAGTCCTTCAGGAAGCTGCATTTTAATGAATTTTTCTTCTCTGTTTACTTCAATAATCCAGTCTTTGATGATAGGAATTACCACTTCTTTGCCGTCGAGATTGGTAATAAAGTAGGTTTGTGCAGTCTGATCATTTACAGATCGTATTACGCCGCAGTCGTTATCATTTTCATCCAGAATATTATACCCGATGATCTCATGATAGTAAAATTGTTTCCCCGAAAGTTTAGGTAAGGTGGAAAGCGGTAAATAAACATTCTTACCTAAAGACTGATCTACCAGCGCTTCCGTAGAATTTTTGAATGAAATATTCAGCACATCAGATTTGCTCCGGGATGATTTTTCAATAAAAAAAGGAACCAATAATCCGTTGATTTCAACGAATATTGATTCCAATTTATTGTAAAGCTCGGGTTGGTCGGTATCCAGTTTAAGGATAACATTTCCCGCAAGTCCGTGTCTGCGTGTGATTTTTCCTAATAAATAGCAATCTTCTTTACGCATACAGGGCTTTCTTACGCTTCAGTGTTTTCTTCTGTAGATTCAGCAGCAGCTTCTCCTTCTGTAGTTTCTTCAGCAGGTGCGTTTGCAGCCTCTTCAGCAGCTTTGGCATCAGCTTCAGCCTGTGCAGCAGCAGCGATTCTCGCTTCGTTTACTTTAGCTTCAGCGTCCAGAGCAGCTTTTTTGGCATCAGATTTAGCTGTAGCCAAACCTTCTACTTTACCTTGTACTTTAGCTTCCTTAGCTTCTACCCAAGCATTGAATCTTTTTTCAGCTTCAGCTTCATCAAAAGCTCCTTTAGCAACACCACCTTGTAAGTGTTTTTTGTAAAGAGCACCTTTGTAAGAAAGGATAGCTCTCGCAGTATCAGTTGGCTGAGCACCGTTGTTTAACCACTTTACAGCAGAATCAACATTTAAATCGATTGTTGCAGGGTTAGTAATTGGGTTGTAAGTTCCTAACTTTTCGATGAATTTACCATCTCTTCTAGCTCTTGAATCTGCAACCACGATGTGGAAAAAAGGTCTTCCTTTAGATCCGTGTCTTTGTAATCTGATTTTTACTGACATAATGTTTGAATTTTAAGGGAACTCGTCCCAGTTAAATATTTTAAGAGTGCAAAGATAATAAAAAAGTTTGAAGTAAAAAGACACAAATAAAAAGTTTTGTCAATTCATTTTATTTTCAGGAGCCGGGAACCTGCTCTCGCTACTCGCTTTTTCTGTTTTCGGCGGCGGCTTTGCCGCCGCCGAAAACAGAAAAGAGCTCAGACATGCCGCTCGATCAGGGCTATTCTTGCAGGTTACCCAAATAAAATAGGCCCAGACATTTCTGGTTTTCTTCAATAGTTAGGGATTCTTGTAAATGATCTACTAATTTCGGGGAACTCCAGTAGCATCCAACCTGATGGGCCGTACAGGTAAGGTACATATTCTGAACCGCCATTGAAACGGCGGCAATTTCCTCCCATTCCGGAACCATTGCACTGAAATTAACAACAATAGAAACAACGGCATCTGCTTTATTAATTTTAAAACCTATGTCATTGTATTTTTTTTCTAAAAAAAGTTGTTCCGGTTGCGTAGCTTTATAGATTGCCTGCATTTCCGAGGCCAGTTTTGCTTTTTCTTCCCCTTTAAAAACCTTAAAACGCCAAGGTTTTGTACGCTTATGATTGGGCGCTAATGTTGCTGAATGGAGTATTTCATCAATGATTTCCTGTGAAACTTCCGTATCGGTATAGTCTTTTGGAAAAACGCTTCTTCTTTGTCCTATGATTTCTTTTAAAACTTCTGCTTTATTCATAGTGCAAAATTACAAAAAAGACACAGAAGTGAGATGTTAACAGTGAGAAGTGAGCAGTAAGAAGTAAGAAGCTTAGCAAAATACGTTTCACTTTTCACTTCTCACTTCTCACTATCATAAAACTTCAATAATTTTCTGATGGATTTTATTCAACGTGAACTCGTCGCCTGATTTCATGCCCATCATTTTCTTTGCCATCGGGCTTTCTGAGGAGATGGCGTAGAACCGGTCGCCTTCAAAAAAGAACTCCCCAAGCGAAACTGAAATATAAAACCGGGCTTTATTCGTAATCACCAGAGAACCGAGCTGTACTCTTTCCGTAGAATTATTCAGTACTTTGGCCATATTTCTTCTCAAATCATTTAGAGCTCCCAACTGTCGCTGCATCTGGTAAATTTCTTCCTGCATTTCCTCGCGCATGCTGTCATATTTGGGAGTTTTTTTTATATCGCGGCTTGCTTCCTGAGTGAATTCAATAAAGTTTTTAAGCTTTTCTATTTTCTCGGCAATTACGGTTTTTACATAATCTCTTATGTTATTTTTCTCAAACACTATCTTCTCCATACATCGAATCTTTATATAAAGATAATATTTTTTTAAATAATATTCCTTTCCCTTACGATAACAATTATAATTCAATCAATCAAAAGAATAGTAAGAAAAAAGCCCTGCAGATTTGCAGAGCTTCGTTTTATTTTTCAACTAATTTTTTGAGATTGTTTAATCCTTCTTCATAAGACTTTCCCATCTGGTAATCCATCATCGGCCTCATGATTTTCATCCATGTTTCCTGCTCCGTATCCATAGTCCAGGTTACATTTGTATCGTTTCCTTCAGGAGAAATTGTAATTTCAGAAGTAGCCTGTCCGTCAAACGGCCTTTTAAAAATCATTTCTGTTTTTTGCTTTTGGCCAGGGACAACCTCTTTAAGTTCCTGACAGCCCGCTCCGGCTTCATCATTTTTACTGTCCCAACAGTATTTATCACCAACTTCACCGGAATTTCCAGAATAAGTAATTTTCATATTCGGATCCAGTTTCATCCACGGATTCCATTGATTAAATGCCTGCATCGAGCTTACCTGCTGCCATACTTTTTCTTTCGGAGCTTTGATAACCATCGATTTTTCGTAATGATAATTGCTACCGAAAGCAATCATGGCAATTACTACATACACAACAATTAGAAGGATTATGACACCCAGAATTTTTAAAATTGTTTTCATAGTTCTGTATTATTTAAAGTTATTTTTTCTCATCATGAGTATTCTTTATTGCTGTCAAAAGTAATCAATTCTTCATTATCTTCTCTTCGCATATGACAAGATTATTCTACACCGTCAATTTTGTCACACCTTCTTTCTCAGGCATTATTTTTGAGCAATTTCGGTGTCGGTTCGGCAGAATTATTACTTTTACAAGAATTAAAAAATTAGAATATGAATATTTTAACGGAAAAATTTAATACACCATATCATTCAGCACCATTCAACAAAATCAACAATGAAGATTACCTTCCCGCATTTAAAGAGTTGATAAAAAAATCGGAAGAAGAAATTGATGCTATCGTTAACAATCCCGAAGACCCTACTTTTGAAAATGTTATTGAAGCATTGGCGTATTCCGGAGAGCAGCTGGATGTAGCTTCGAATATATTTTTCAATCTGAACTCTGCAGAAACAAGCGACGAACTACAGCAGATCGCCCAGGAAGTTTCCCCGATTTTAACGGAGTATTCTTCAAAAATCTCTCAAAATGAAGCCCTTTTCAACAAGATAAAAAAAGTATACGACGAAAAAGAAAAATACAACCTGAATGAAGAACAAAAAATGCTTTTAAATGAAACTTATAAAGGTTTTGTTAGAAGCGGTGCTTTACTGAATGAAGAAGATAAGGAAAAATTGAAGAAGATCAGCATGGAACTGTCTGTAAAATCGCTTCAGTTCGGGCAGAATGTGCTGGCTTCAACCAACAGTTATTTCAAACATATTACCCATAAAGAAGATCTTGCCGGAATTCCGGACGCCATTCTGGAACAGTATGCCGAAGAAGCTAAAGAAAGAAACCTTGAAGGATGGGTGGTGACACTGCAGTATCCTAGCTATATTCCGTTTATGACCTATGCTGAAAACCGTGAGCTGAGAAAAGAAATTGCCTTGGCGAATGGTAAAAAATCTTTCGACGGCGGTGAATTTGACAATCAGAACTTAATTAAAGAATTACTGAATTTAAAACAACAGAAAGCAGAATTATTAGGCTATAAAAACTACGCAGATTATGTTTTGGAAGAAAGAATGGCAAAATCTCCTGCAAAAGTCATCGATTTCCTGAATGAGCTTTTAACCAAAGCAAAACCGTATGCCGACAAAGAAATTGAAGAATTGAAATCGTTGGCCAAGACTGATGGAATCGAAGAAATAGAGGCTTACGACCATGCTTATTATGCAGAAAAGCTTCGTAAAGCAAAATTTGACCTCAACGATGAGGAATTAAAGCCATACTTCCCGTTAAATCAGGTTCAGGATGCCGTTTTCGGATTGGCTGAAAAACTTTTCGGATTGACTTTTGAAGAAAGAAATGATATCCCGAAATACCATGAAGATGTAAAAGTGTATGAAGTAAAAGAAGTCCTGCACTCTACTCAGAATGACAATATGCCAGAAGCCAATAGCCAGAAGCCAAAAGCATTTAAAGCCCTGCTTTATGTAGACTATTTCCCAAGAAAAGGCAAAAGAGCCGGCGCATGGATGACGAGCTATAAAAACCAGTATCAAAGAAACGGTGAAAATTCCCGTCCGCATATTTCCATTGTCTGCAACTTCAGCAAACCGACGAAGGACACACCGAGCCAGCTGACCTTCCAGGAAGTAACCACTTTGTTCCATGAATTTGGACACGCGCTTCACGGAATGCTTGCCGATACTCAATATCCTACTCTTTCGGGAACTTCTGTAAAGTGGGATTTTGTGGAATTACCTTCGCAGTTCCTGGAAAACTTCTGCTATGAACCGGAGTTTTTGAAAACTTTCGCCAAACATTATCAAACCGGGGAAGTGCTGCCGGATGAAAAAATTGAAAGAATAGCACAATCAAAAAACTTTATGGAAGGGTATCAAACCTTAAGACAAATCGGTTTCGGATTGCTTGATATGAATTACCATACAAAGGTTGGAGAACTGGAGAGTAAGAGTGTGAAAGAATTTGAAGATGCTTACACGAAAGCTATACAATTATACCCCGCAAACCCTGAAACAGCGATGAGCCCGAGTTTCTCGCATATTTTCCAGGGCGGATATTCCGCAGGATATTATTCTTACAAATGGGCCGAAGTTCTGGATGCCGATGCTTTCCAGTACTTTAAAGAAAACGGAATTTTCAATCCTGAAATTGCCGCAAAATATAAAGTTCTCCTTTCTTCCGGCGGAACGAAAGACCCGATGGAACTGTACAAAAGTTTCAGGGGAAGTGAGCCAAAAGTGGAAAGTTTACTAAAAAGAGCATTTGGATAAAATATTTTAAACCATTAAGCACCATAAGCTTAATGGTTTTTTATTTATATTAAACAAAGTTTTGACAAAGAAATTTTGATGACATAAATTATTGGCATTTTTTCACTACCTTTAGTACTCAAAACACCAAATAAACAAGGGATTACATAGCATTATGAAAGACAAACTCTATTTCATTAAGACCAATCCTGTCAGCGCCAAGATCAATCTTTACAATAAACTCTGCAGTGAAGAAAAAAGCATGCTTCCGTTCATGGAAGACGATAAAGAAGCAAGTCTTGAAATCATTAAAAGAAAAACAGCAGATAATGTAGAAAGTCTTTCAAAGGAAGAATTTATATGCATATTCAACTGGTTTGAATCCCGCTATCATTCGGATCCTGAAGAGATGAAAGCCCAGCTTTTCATTCACGGAATAGATGTTTTCTATGATATTTCAAACCCATTATGCATTGAAAATTTTTCTAAAATATTAGAGGATTATGAGAATTATTTAGATCACAGATTTTCTTTCATCATGAATTCCGAAAGCTTCGCTCATTTTCTGATCTACGGTATTTTTTTTACCGGAATGGCAAATAGTGACGAAAAATATTTATTTGATTTTCTAAAGCAGGATCACAAAGTTCTCTATGCTCTGGCAGAAAAAGGTTACATAGAAAAAAGATTCGGCCTAACTCTGCAGCCGGAAACGTATCAATACTTTTCTGATCTTTACGACTGTACTAATTTTTATAAGGGTTCTATTATTATAATTTAAAAAGAGACTTCTTACGGAAGCCTCTTATTTAGTTTATTTGATAATTTGTCCTTTGTAGTATTTTTCGAGGAAAAAGCCTAAATCTGCTCTGTACCCGATTCCGGAAGCTTCGAACTTCCAGTTTCCGCTGCGTTTGTACAATCTTCCGAACTCTATTCCTGTTTCTATAGAAAAGTCTTCATCAAGCTCGTATTTAGCAATTTCCTGATGGGTAAGATTATCAATAATTCTAATGTATGAATTTCTTACCTGCCCGAAATTCTGTTTTCTTCTTTCATAATCTTCTATGGTTACGACAAAAAGAATTTCCTGAACCCGCTCATCTACTTTTTCGAGATCAATGATAATGGATTCGTCATCATCACCATCGCTGTTTTTACCACTCGGATCGTCTCCTGTATGCGTGAGAGCGCCGTCGGGAGAGTTTAGATTATTATAAAAAACAAAATATTCTTCACTTACCAGTTTTCGGTCTGCATCAATCATAATTGCGGAAGCATCAAGGTCAAAATCATATCCCATTCCTTCATTGGGATCCCATCCAAGACCAATGGTCATTTTCGTGAACCCTAAATCAATTCTTTGTCCCTTCTGTAAATTAATTGCCATAATAATTTATGTGTCTTATTGTATTCGTTATCGAAGTTATGGCTGTTTTAGGAATTTTCCAAAATATTTTAAGACAAAAAAATAGGTATATTGCAGTTTATAAAAAATAAGTTGCCTTTATTCAAACATAAAAAATCCGATCATTCTGACCGGATTGATATTTTAAATTCAGCTAAACTAATTTATTCCGCGAACTTTTTTTCCGCAACAACCGCATTTCGTGCTTTTGCCAGCATCAGAATAGAAATTAATCCCATTATGAGCATAATGAAAATCTGCAACGGCAATGAAATGAAAGAATAAGTTAATCCTACTTCGCCACCTACTTCGCCGCTTTTTCCCATTGAGATAAATAAGGCCATGAAACCATATTTCATCGCCAGGTTAAAAGCTCCGATTCCACCGCTTGCAGGGATAATCATCCCGAAAGTACCGACTACGAGAATCAGAAATCCGTCATCAAAGGTAAAACCCGAAGTTTCCGGTAATGCAAAACACACAAGGTAGGCCGCAAAATAATAGGAAACCCAGATTCCTATCGTATAAAGAATGAATTTGCCTTTTTGCTTTAGTTTGAATATGGAAGTTAGACCTTGAAGAATTCCTTTTCCAAAATTAATCAGTTTTTCTTTTTTAAATTTATAAAAAAGTAACAAACAAATTACAATCAATAAGACTAAACCTAATTTAAGATAGAAATAAAAAGAATCAAAATCATTTACTCCAAGTTTCATCATTTGCCTTTCAAAAAAATTAGGAACAAATTTTTCTTTTTCGTCCTTCTTCTCCATCACAAATTGATAAAATGATAAAATCGTATTGAATTTAAATATAGCTGTTAAACACAGAAATATAATCATACAAACCAGATCTACCACTCTTTCCAGAATAATCGTCCCAAAAGACTGATCAACAGGAACTTTTTCAACACCGTACAAAGCTGTTGCCCTGGCCACTTCTCCACTTCTCGGGATGGTAAGATTCATCAAATATCCGAAAGAAATCGACCAAAGTGAATTGGAGTTTGAAATATTATATCCCATCGGTTCCAGCATCAGGTTCCAGCGTATTGCCCTGAACCAGTATGCCGCAATTCCGAAGCATGCTGCAAATGCTACCCACCAGTAATTGGCTTTAGACAATGATTTCTGTATAACTTTAAAGTCTAATCCTTTTAAGGCAACCCATAAAAAAAAGCCTGCAAAAGCAAGCGAAATCACTATTGTAAGAATTGATTTTAAAGGGTTCTTTGTTTTTTTCTCCATAGATTAAGTCAAAAGATTTGTTTTTTCGTCCGGGAAAACAATTTTTGGCTGAAAATCTCTTGCTTCTTCAGGAGTCATCTGTGCATAAGCGATAATGATAATGATATCGTCCCTCTGTACTTTTCTGGCAGCCGGCCCGTTAAGACAAACTTCTCCGGATTTTCTTTTTCCTTTGATCACATAAGTATCAAAACGCTCACCGTTATTTACATTTACGATATATACTCTTTCTCCAACAACAAGACCTGCTGCTTCAATAAGGTCTTCATCTATTGTAATACTGCCGATATAATTAAGGTCAGAAGCCGTAACTCTCACCCTGTGAATCTTAGACTTAAAAACTTCTATTAACATAGTGCAAATTTATTAATAAAAATCAATAAAATGACTTTTTAGAATGATTTTAAAACCATCAGTGGCACAGACATTTAATTCCTTAAAATGTAACAGTTATTATTTTTAATTATAAATTCTTCAAATAATTATGAAAAGTCTTATTACTTTACACAAAATTTAGGATTTAATAAATACAAAAACCAATACCACAATTTTCATAAAGTCAATGTACATAAGCATTTGGCATGATTTTAGTGACGTGTATCGTACATTTTACGTGGAAACGTAAATTATCATATTTTAACTAATTTAAGTTAAAAATGAAAAAATTACTTATTTTTTTATAAAAAAATTGCACATATAGAAAATAGTATTATATTTGCTATTATAACGAACTAACTTTAATATTAAAAAAATTATGAACAAGTCTGAATTAATCGACGCAATCGCAAAAGATGCAGGTATCACTAAAGTTGCAGCTAAAGCTGCTTTAGAATCATTCATCAACAATGTAATGACTACTTTAAAGAAAAAAGACGGAAAAGTTTCTTTAGTAGGATTCGGTACTTTCTCAGTTGCTGAGAGAGCTGCAAGACAAGGTATTAACCCTGCTACTAAAAAGCCAATCAAAATTGCTGCTAAAAAAGTTGCTAAGTTCAAGGCGGGAGCTGATTTATCAAATGCAGTTTCTGGAGCTAAGAAAAAATAATCATTCAGATTAATTAAAAAAAATCAACCTCATCATTCGATGAGGTTTTTTATTGAAGATATGGCTTTAGAGAATCCTCAGCCATTACTTTCGGTAGATTTAACTGCCATCATTTCACCAAGAGGTACTCCAAGAATTAACTAAGGCGCCAAACGTGAAATCTTCCAATCCAGACCATCAATTAATTCATAAATAATCCTGTCGTGCAAACGATTTGGTCTTCCCTGCCAGAATTCTATTTCATAAGGTTTTGCAATGTAGCCACCCCAATTTTCAGGCCGCGGAACCTCAGTATTTTCGTATTGCTTTTCCAGATCCGCTAACTTCCGTTCCAGAAACTCCCTATCCGGAATTTCCTGACTCTGCGGTGAAACGACCGCTCCCAGCTGACTGCCTTTCGGACGTGAATGAAAGTAGCCGTCGCTCAGATTCTCAGCGATACGCTCCAGATTGGCTTTAATTATGATCTGCCTTTCTAGTGTAGGCCAGAAAAAGTGAAGACATGCTTTATGTGTTTTTTCAATGGCTTTTCCTTTCCTGCTGTGGTAATTGGTGTAGAAAATAAAGCCTTCGTAAGTATATGCTTTAAGCAAAACCATTCTTGTACGCGGACAGCCATCTTCCTCCATTGTAGAAACAGCCATAGCATTAGCTTCCGAGATCGCCGGATTTTCGGAAGCTTCAATAAACCAATCCCTAAACTGCTCGATAGGATTTTGTTTTATCTCACTTTCAATAAGTTGGGATCTCTCGTACACTTTTCTTTTATCGTGCAGGTTTTCCATAAATATTTTTTATTAAATTTGAGTATGAATTACTCCTACAAAGGTAAAATATTAATTTCCACACCTGATATTTCCGGTGATATTTTTTCCCGTTCGGTAGTATTGGTCATTGAACATAATGAGCAGGGCGCATTCGGCTTAATTCTGAATAAGAAAAACAGCCAGATGAGCGACAAGTTTAAAGATATGTTCGAGTTTAAGATTGAAGTTTATGATGGCGGCCCTGTAGAGAATGATAAGGTTTTTTTTATCGTTAAAGGCAAAAAAGTAACAGAACATTTTATAGAAATTACCCCGGATTTTTACCTTACGGAAGATATTGAAAATATTATCAGCGCTGTTTTAAATAGTGAATTAAGCATCAATGATGTTAAAATATTTTCAGGATATTCGGGATGGACTTCCATGCAGCTTGATGAAGAAATTCAGCGTAAAATGTGGACTGTTGTAGATGTTTATAATCTGGATTACACCTTACCAAATGACCAGACGCTTTGGAAATCTATTATGCAGAATCTTGGCGGTGAATACCTGCTTTGGGCAAACTCTCCGGAAGACATCTCCCTGAATTAAAACCGGTTATAGCTTTAAGCACATTAACTTTAACAAATATTTAAGATATTTTTAGTCTAATTTTCTCAAATAATTTCCGTTATTTGTTTAACCAAAAACTTAACCTTTATGAGAGCAATCAGACGGCGTGCTGTATCATTACTTTCTACACCATTTTTCACACAAAAATTCTTTGATATTCCCGATGAATATCTATTACCATACAATTTCTGATTATTCAGAATAAAAACCCGGTAAAGGACTTTTGGAACTTTTGTTGTTTACCGGGTTTGTCAATTTTTAAAAACTTTTTCTCCAGGCCTCTGCTAATTCTAAGAATCGGTTTTTCCCAAAAGTTTTATTTCTTATTTTACCAACTGAAAATATTCCTTTTTCTTCCGATATCAATAAAATCTCTTCCGCTTTCTGAGACTCAAAAGCAATAATTTCATGCTCCTGAATATCCGCAAGATTATTTTTATGTAAAAAGGTAACAAAATTCTCCATTAAAGGCGAAATATAAGCTCCTTCAGTCTGTTTCGGAACTTTAATGACATCACCTTCCAGAAATAGAAGGTTGCCGGTTCCAGCCCTTGCAATTCTTTTTGCCGGATTTAAGAAGATTACGTCGTCAAGATCGTTCTCCTGCGCATAGATTTCACCATAAATATTTTCAGGACTATGAACGCGGATATTGCTCAAAAGGTTATTATTGACATTAATTTCCTTGATCAGATCCAGTTCCAGCGACCTTTCGTGAACAGACAATACATCGTTCATTTCTACGATTTCATAATAATAAGACACGGAAGATTTTGATAAGGTAATTCCATCCATATTCCGGAATACCTGAAAATTGATGATCCCGTTTTTCAATCCTCTTTCAATGACCTCTTTATTGAAAACAGACTGGAAAAATTCCAGGGTATAAGATAGCGGAATATTCATTCTCATTTTTCTCATGGAGGCCATCAGAAAGAAATAACATTCTTCATCCATGATTAATTTTGCATCTCTTACAAAGAATGAAACCTTCACTGTATCTCCCGATAGAAATGCTCTGTTCTTAACATCCAATTCTCCTGATGTAAAATATTGATTTTCCAATTTATTATGATTTATTATAAAAAAATAATGAACGATAAATCGTTCATCAGTTTTATCTGCAATACAGCTTACGTTTAAGCGGCACCTAATTTTATTCTAAGGTTTTCGATAAGGTTTTCCCAATACATTGCATTTTCTTCTTCGTCTCCTTCTTCACAGAAGTCTGTAATATTCAGCGCCAGATCTTCAGTAATATCGTCGATTGTGATTGTCATTTCAAAGAAATGCTTCGTCCCTTCATCCTCTTCCCATCTGAAACGTACGAAACCTTCAGGCTTATATCGTATTAAAGTCGCCTTTTCGGCAGGGCCGCCTCCCCAGCTAAAATAGAAGTCGTCCCCTTTCTCTGTCACCTCATCCGCAAACCATTCAGACAACCCCTCTGCAGTCGCCAGATATTCGTATAAAATCTCTGATAAACAATGCATTGGAAATTCGTAATGGACTTTATGTTTCGCCATATAATCTTTGTTTTAATCGTCCCGCAATATATAAATTAATTTTTTTATTACACAAAAATGTATTTACTTTTTTACATAATCTTCATGATATTTGTCAGAAATTTTAAATAATTCAATGATCTTATTTTTGTAATAAATACGGGCGCCGGATAAGATTTTTCAAAAGCATTTTTGACCGACATTTTTCTCTGTCCGGAATATATTTTTTAATCTGATAAAGCAAAAACATCGAAAAAATTCGATGCCTTCTGATTTTTAATTTTCATTCAGAACATCCATAATAATATTACAGCCTTCTATGATTTCTTCCTTTGAAATCGTAAGCGGTGGTGATATCCTGAGGTATTCATTTCTGTACAGCTGCCAGAAAACAATAAGACCTTTTTCCATACATCTTTTGGCAACATTTAGGGTATATTCTGGAGATCCAAGATTTACCGCCAGCATTAAGCCTTTTCCGTTAATATTTTTAATTTTCGGGTGAACGAGAAGTTTTCTATATAATTTTTCCTTTTCATCAATTTCATTCATCAGTCCGCTTTCCAGAACTTCTTTCAGAGTTGCATAGCTCGACGCTGCAATAAGCGGATTCCCCCCAAAAGTGGTAATATGACCAAGCTTTGGAGAATGCGCCAGTGTTTCCATGATTTTTTTTGAACTCATAAAAGCTCCTACCGGCACTCCACCGCCCATTCCTTTTCCCATAACCAGGATGTCCGGGACAATCCCGAAATGCTCAAATGAGAAGAGCTTTCCGGTTCTCCCAAATCCCGGCTGAATTTCATCAAGAATTAATAAAGCCCCTACTTCTTCACATCTTTTCTTTAATCTTACTAAATAATCCGGATCAGGAACTAAAAATCCTGCTGCTCCCTGAATTGTTTCCATGATAACGCAGGCTGTTTTTTCCGTGATTTTATCAAAATCATTTTCATTATTGAATTCAATAAAACTCACCATAGGTAACAGCGGACGAAATTCTCGTTTGTGCGTTTCGTTTCCGGAAACGCTTAGCGCTCCATGGGTGTTGCCGTGATACGAATTTTTAAATGAAATAATTTCTTCTCTTCCTGTATATCTTTTAGCCAGTTTAAGGCTCCCGTCTATTGCTTCCGCACCACTGTTGACGAGGTAAGTAATTTCCAGCGGATCCGGAGTTGATTCTGCGAGGAGTTTACATAAAGCGACCGGTTTTTCCTGTGCATATTCACCATAAACCATCACATGAAGATATTTTTCGGCCTGTTCTTTAATGGCATTTACTATTTTAGGATGGGAGTGTCCCAGTGTATTTGCAGAAACTCCGGCTACAAAATCCAGGTACTTTTTTCCATCGGTTCCATAAATATAGCTTCCTTCTGCTTTTTCCACTTCAAATCCTGCTGCAAATTTTGTGGTTTGTGCCTGATAGATAAAAAAATCTTTTTGCATTTCCATTGTATTGAAAAATTTCAGCAAAGCTAAAAAACATTCATTAAACGCCGAAATTAATGTGGTAAAATAAAAACGCTTACAGCCAGAAGCTGTAAGCGAAACCACCAAATCACAAAATATTAATATAGATTAACAATATTTATGGTTTAAATATATGCAAAAAAATTATTCCAAATACAAATTTTTCAAAAAAATTGCATTTTTTTTCTCATATAACAATTCAATTCCATAATTGATGAAATGATTACGCTATTAAACCTTAATTAATATGAGAATTTAATATTCACAAATTAGTGAAAAAAGATAATTTGAATTATTTGAATTTTTCATAAAAAAAGCGGTAAACATACAATATCAAAAGGTTTATAAAAAATAACTCACCATTTTTGAAGTAAAATGGTGAGTATCAATAATCAATTTTGTACTTGATTTTATCTGCGAACCCTTTTTGGTTTTTTGGCTTCCTCTTTAGCCTTTTCATCATCGATAACTTTCTGTGCAGAATCATAAAGGGTGGTATCTGATTCATATTTTATTTCAGGGTAATTAGGTGTATCTACCAGAATATCCTGCCATTTTAGTATCCTGTCTTTGGTATTCCAGTTGAAATCCGGAAATTTTCGCTTTGCAGGTTCAATCATACTCATCGGATAAGTATCTGAATTGGCACCGATATTACATTCTACCACGTATAATGCTTTTTCTTCAAAGATAGCATCAATAATTCCGCATGTACTGAGTGATATTCCGATTCTCTCTTTCTGTTTCGTTTGCGCGTTTACATCATCAGAATATGTAATTGCTTGCGCATTTCCGATTACCTTAGCTTCTTTGATATTGTTATCTTCTCCATAGTAAACTGTCATCAGCTTTCCTTTTACCTGGTTGAATTCATCTTTCATATTCAGTGAATCTACTTTGCTTATGGCAAAAGCATTTCCGATTACTTTCAGAGAATCAATATTTTCTTTTTCAGTATTAAAATAGGCCTCAATTTTATCTCCGGTTACCTGTTTTCCGTTGCTCCATAAAATAGGTTTTGTGTACATATGCAAAACACCGTCTGTTTCATTGAAAGCAATAGAATCGGCTCTTCCCTGCGCGTTGGATTTGTAAAACCTTCCCTTCCTGAATGCCCGGAGAAAGCTTTTTTTAACATTAATATTAGCAGAATCCGGTCTTTGGAACGATATGATCTTTTCTGCAGCAAAATACATGGAATCTTTTTCCAGTGCTTTCACGGCATAAGGATTTTTCGTCATCATGGCAGAATCTTTCTTTTCAAAGATCTCTCCATATCCGCCCTTTATCCATCTTCTTTCGTTAGGATCATCAATTGTTACATTTCCTGTTGCCTTACCAAATCCTGTGAGTTGGTTATAATACATCTCATCTCCGGTGAGGATTTTATCATTATAATACACTTTCGAATTCCTGTATAGAAAAGCTTCTTTCGTATTCGTATTGTAATTTCCTTTATCAGTAACGATACGGTTTTTCGGATTTTTTTTATTAATAATCGTTGTGGGACCGTTGATGTTTACAATGTTGGTATTCTGATTCTGAACCACATTGTCACCTTCCAGAACGTATTGCGCATCTTCGATTTTTACTCTTCCGGAAAGGTCAATGGTTCTCGTAGCCAGAAAATAGGTTGCGGTTTTGGAATAGGTTGTACTTTTACCATCATTGATTGTTCCTCCCGTGTTGTAATATGCCTGATTCGAAACCCTGTCGTAATACATGGTTTCTGTTTTGATCACCGTTCCTTTAGGATCTGTAAGCACTACGTTTTTCCTAGCAATTCCGCGTTGGGTATTACCGTCATATTCCATTTCATCTGCAGTAATTACGGAACCATCCGCATTCTGAAGTTTTACATTTCCTACTGCTTTTACAAAATTCTGCCCTTCATACACAATCACGAGATCAGCATTCAGCAATGATCCCTGATGCTCAAACTGCACATTTCCGGTAAAATAGTTATTTCCGTCATATTTATCAGGGTCCTTCCGCAATTCATCGGAATGTATATGCTTCACTTTTTCCGGAGGAGGTGCATTTTTCTGCGGAACCGTTTTAGGAGTAAAATAAGGATCCTTCTGCAAAGGTTTCTGATTGTTGTCCTGAGCAAAAATAAAAGAGTAAATACAAATAAAAAGACCTGTGAGCAGTCTTAATGATCGGTTAGTCATTCTTTGTACCATAAAAATACAGTGAATGAGAATCAATCTTCACCCCGAATGCTTCTTCAATAGCTTCTTTAATTCCCTGGATTCTCGGATCGCAAAATTCTATAATTTCCTCAATTTCCTTATCAGAATCTTTTTTATAGATCACAAGGTGATCATGCTGCTTATCGAAATAAGATTTTTCGTAGGAAGAAGAGGTTAATGTTTTCTCTCCGAACTGATGTTTACGGATCAGGCCCGCATCGAGAAAGATCTCAATAGTATTATAAATAGTCGCTTTGGAAACGTGATATTTTTTCTGCAGCATCAAAAGGTACAGATCATCAACATTAAAGTGATGATCCATACTGTATATTTCTTCTAATATTGTATATCGTTCAGGAGTGTTTCTGAAACCTTTTTCAAGTAAGTAGTTTCTTAAAACATCTTTAATCAGTGCAATATTTTTTTCTTTTTGTATTGTATCCATCAAAAAAATTATATACAAATTTATTGATTTTTATTTAAATACATATTGTACCGGAATGTTAAAGAATTTAACTATTGTGACGGATGAAACCGCATTGTTCTATTCTCGATTTACTTACGCAGTCTTCTGTCATCGGTGCAGATTCCACCACTACATTATGTGAAGTGATTCCCCATGCTTTGAAATCATCACTTCCGATATATTTAACAAAATTATAAATATTAAGGATAATTTTCTCTTTTACAGTAAGAAGGATATCGTTGATATAGGTATTATCTATGATCACATATTTAAGATCCGGCGGAATATTATGAGCTCTTAGTGAAGGGTGGCTGCTTCTTGAAGGAATTGTTCCGTCTGCCATCATGTCTCTCAGAACCATATCAAAATAATCATTGATTCTCCTGTCGATCTTAAAGCCTAACATGAAATTGATCTTATAAATTGTTCCCGGCAGAACTTCATCCACGGTATATTTGAAAGTATAAGGATCTTCCTGATTGGTAATAGCCAGGATAAAGTAATGATCTGCCCTTTTGGGTTGTTTTTTAATAATAGAATAGATAATTTTTGATTCTATTTCGTCATTTTTTTTAGCACGGCTCAGATAAGCAAGATTGGTGGCATATTTAGGAATTGTTTCATCAAGCTTCATGTCTTTGATGATTGGAATATATGTTTCCAGCTTGATAAATTTGATAAATTTAGTTTTAATAGATCTCCCGTTGTACCATGCATACATGCAAATTCCTATTGATCCTGCCAATACTACTGTAATCCAGCCTCCTTCCATGAACTTAATTACGTTGGCGCTGAAGAAGCCCAGTTCTATTGCCATATATACCAGTGCGAAAACCAGTATAAATAATTTGTTGACTCTTTTTTTCAACAGCCAGAAAACCAGCAGAACGGTTGTCATCAACATGGTTACAGTGATGGATAAACCATAGGCTGCTTCCATTTTTCCGGATTCTTTAAAGTGCAGTACTACAACAATACAGAATAGCAAAAGCCCCCAGTTGATTCTCGGAATGTACATTTGTCCTTTTACTCCTGAAGGATAATCGATTTTCTGATTCGGCCATAAGTTCAGAGACATTGCTTCTGAGAAAATGGTAAATGAACCTGTAATTAAGGCCTGACTTGCAATAATTGCAGCAGCTGTTGCCAAAATAACTCCCGGAATCACCATCCACTCTTCCATAATTCCGAAGAAAGGATTAACCACTGAAAAACCAGGTTTGGTATAGTTTGTTAAAAGCCAGGCTCCCTGGCCAAGATAATTTAAAACCAGCATGATTTTCACAAAACCCCAGCTTACCCTGATATTTTTTGCGCCACAATGTCCCAAGTCGGAATACAGTGCCTCAGCTCCTGTTGTACAAAGAAAAACGGCTCCTAAAATAATAATAGCACTCGGAGAATTAACAATCAGTTTATATGCGTAATACGGATTGAATGACCTTAGGATTTCCATATTTTCGCTTAAATGAGATACACCAAGCCCCCCTAAAACCAGAAACCATATCACCATTACAGGCCCGAAAAATTTCCCGATAAAGCTGGTCCCAAATTGTTGAACAAAGAAAATGATGATCAAAATCCCAATAGTAATAGGAACTACTGGCGTGTGTGGATTGTAGATCTCAAGACCTTCAATAGCCGACATTACAGTAAGAGAAGGAGTAATGACTCCATCAGCAATAAGTGCAGCCGCTCCTACAATAGCAATAAGATAAAGCCAGCCTTTTTTAAGATTTTTTACCAGTGAAAATAAGGCAAGAATTCCGCCTTCTCCTTTATTATCCGCCCGAAGAGCAATAATAACATATTTGATAGTGGTCTGAAGCGTAAGAGTCCATATAATACAGGAAAGTGCACCTTCAATATATTCGTTGAAAGGCATCGTGCTTCCGCTTTCTCTTGCGTTTACGATTGCTTTCATTACGTAAAGCGGCGAAGTACCAATATCTCCGAAAACAATACCCAGAGAAACCAAAACTCCAATGAAAGAAAGCTTTTTAATGTCAAAGTGATGACCGCTTTCTACAACTTCTGCCATATTAGCTAATTTATTTAAAAGCGCAAATTTAAATCAAATTTACAACCCCAAGAATTTTTCTTCATGAATATAATAAATGAAAAAACTTCCTTTCGGAAGTTTTTCTCTATAATTATGTTAATTATTTTACGTACATCGCTTTTTTGATTTCTTCTTTCACTTTTTCAAGTTTCGGAAACCATTCTGCGAATAAAGCAGCAGAGTAAGGAGCCGGCGCGTCAGGAGTTGTAATTCTCTTGATAGGCGCATCAAGATAATCAAATGCTTTCTGCTGTACCATATAAGTGATTTCTGAAGCTACGGAACCAAACGGCCACGCTTCTTCCAGCACAACCAATCTGTTTGTTTTCTTAACTGAAGCTAAAACAGTATCATAATCCAGAGGACGAACCGTTCTAAGGTCAATTACTTCCACGGAAATTCCTTCTTTAGCCAAATCTTCAGCTGCCTGAATCGCAAGCTTCATGATTTTCCCGAAAGATACCAAAGTTACATCGCTCCCTTCTTTTTTAATGTCAGCCTTTCCGATTGGTAAATAATATTCTTCCTCAGGAATTTCCATTTTATCTCCGTACATCTGTTCAGACTCCATGAAAATTACAGGATCATTATCCTGAATTGCTGTTTTCAATAATCCTTTTGCATCATATGGGTTTGATGGAACCACTACTTTTAGCCCCGGAATATTGGCAAACCAGTTTTCGAAAGCCTGAGAGTGAGTAGCACCTAATTGACCTGCAGAAGCAGTAGGACCACGGAAAACGATAGGACAATTCCACTGTCCGCCACTCATTTGACGGATTTTTGCCGCATTATTGATAATCTGATCAATACCAACCAATGAGAAATTGAATGTCATATACTCTACAATTGGTCTGTTACCATTCATCGCAGCTCCTACAGCAATCCCTGTAAAACCAAGCTCTGCGATAGGTGTATCGATTACTCTCTTTGGACCAAATTCATCAAGCATTCCTTTTGAAGCTTTATATGCACCGTTGTATTCTGCTACTTCCTCCCCCATTAAAAAGATGGATTCGTCTTTACGCATTTCCTCGCTCATTGCCTGTGCAATTACCTCACGAAAAGTATATTCTGCCATATTTATTTGAAAAATTTAGAGTACAAAAATAGTGTTTTTTTATTATTACATAACAAAAACGGCATTTCATTTCTGAAATGCCGTGTATTATTTTTTTATTAATGCTAAAAATTAATTAACCTTATACCAGGTCTGTGTTCTTCCGATAAGAGAAAAACCAAGATACCCTCTTACGTTAAGCTTATCTCCCTCTCTTTTGATGGTACACTTGTAAGTTTTCCCCGTTTTGGGATCGGTAATAGTTCCTCCGGTGAATTCATCACCTTCTTTTTTCAACCCTCTGATAATTTCCATCCCAAGAATAGGCTTGTTTTTTCTGTCATCTTTACAATCTACACAGTTCGGATTGGCAGGCTTTATCAAAAGCTGGGACACTTTTCCGTAGTACTGGTCTCCTTTTTTATAGATTTCCACAATAGATTTTGCCTGTTTTGTCTCGTCATCTATTGTTTTCCATTTTCCTTCAATCTGAGCGAACGATAAAACGCCGACAAAAGAAAGAATGAAGGTTAATAATAATTTTCTCATATTCTTATAGTTTTAATTTCAAATACATTATTTTGTTATCTATATCGCTAAAAATAGAAATTAATTTTCACATAACAAAAATTTTTGTTATCCTGAACATATTATTATAGATTCACTTTAAATCAAATAGTTAAAGTATTTCTATAAATTAATATAGCTTTCTGTTAATCACTCTGTCCATATAATCCTGATACCATGCTTTGGCAATAAGCATTCCTTTTTGGACTTCAGGTTTATTTTTCAAATGATCCAGGAGATTTTTCTCAAGTCCAAGATCTGTTTTTTCAAAAACACCCACGATCTCCTTACCATCAAATCGGTATATATAATTGCCGATAATAAATTGCTCCACGGCACCGTCCGAATTGGCAATAATCGGAGTTTCCTGATTTTCATTTACCAGACTTCTTCCCCAACTTCTGATTTTTTTATTGTATCCGATGAGATCTGCTAATGTAGGATAGATATCAATCTGCTGAGCAAATTCAGGGTTTACGCCTTTGAGATGGTATTCAGGATTGGGAGAATAGAAAATCAGGGGAACGGCAAAACGGTTCATGATCTTTTCGTATTCGGGATAAAACACTTCATTGGTATGGTCTCCCGTGAAAACAAAAATGGTATTTTTAAACCAGGGCTGCTTTTTAGCCGTTTCAAAGTATTTTTTTATGGCATAATCCGTATACTGAATAGGTTCATGCATCGGATTTTTTCCTTTTTTGAATTTTCCATTATATTTTTCGGGAATCTTGAAGGGATGATGAGAAGATGCCGTGAAAACCGTAGCCATAAAGGGCTGTTTTTTCCCCGTATTTTTAGCAAAATATTGTAAAAACGGTTCATCCCAGATGGCCCACATTCCATCAAAATCATTGTCGTTATTGTATTCCGTTTTTCCAAAATAATGTTTAAAGCCCAGAATATTTCCAAAACCTAAAAAACCCATTGAACCGTTCGGAGCACCGTGATAAAAAGACGTATCATACCCCATTTCATTACAAACCGAAACAATAGACTGTATTTTCTGGTTGGAATATGGCGAACTGGTAAACGCATCCGTAAGGCTCGGAATTCCGGCCAGTACGGAACTCATTCCATGAATAGACTGTCTTCCGTTGGCAAAAGTATTCGGAAAAATAAGACTTTGATCAGCAAGACTGTCGATAAACGGGGTATAGGAAACATAATCTTTAATATTCTTATCCCTATTGAAGGCTCCCGAATATTCTCTCCCAAAAGATTCTACGATAAAAATAACGATATTGGGTTTATCTTCAACTCTCCTTTCATACAATTTATAAGGATGAATATTTTCTTCTATAAATTTTTCGTCAACGAAATGAACTTCTTTAAAATTGTTCGTATTCAAAGTCCTGAAGAACGAAAACGTACTGTTCAGCACCATATTTCCCTGGGAAGGCAGCTTGGCAAAACGATTGGCATCTACCAGGTTGATCGGTCTTGTACTGTGTTTGAAATCCCCTCGTATTCCGCCGACAGCGAGAACAGCAATTAAGCAAAGCGTTATTGTGGACCACAAGAAGTAAGGAACCAATCGATCAGGCTTATTTTCCTGAACTTTTATTTTTTTATAGAGAAAAATCCACAGTGCCATCAAAAGAACAAACCAAATAATCACAAATGGATTCTGAGCGATTGAGGATGTAAAAACCTTAAAAATATTGTTTTCATGTTGTGCCACCTGAAGCGCAGCCGATGTAAGCCTCATCTGCGAAAATCTAAAGTACACTATATCTCCAAAATTCATGGCATAAGCGATTCCATTGGTAATAAAGTACAGCCAGAAAAGAAACTTCTGGTAATTTTTTTTGGTGTTGACGATAACAGGAATAATACTTAAAAGAATAAAAAGCGCATTGACATATAAAATTGCCGTGGTATCAAATGCAATTCCGTGGAAGGAAAGACTGAAATAATCCTGCAGCGAATCAATCTTTATTAAATCCCTGTTGAAGTACCAAAACAAAAATCTTGCGATCTGATAGAAAAAATAGGCTAAAAAGATCCTGTATAAAAGCAGCAGAATCTCCTGTTTTCTAAACTCCTTAAAAAATTTCATGCGCAAATTTACATCAAAAATTAATCTGGTAACATATCAATTTATCAATACACCGATGTACAATGTAACAATAGTAAGAAACAACAATGGAAGGCTGTGATAATTATTGCTACATTGCATATCCTGATACATTGGTAAATTAATTAATTGTTTTAATTTTGTGTTTATGAATTTCATTAAGAATAATCTGGCCAATACCATTACGCTGGGAAACTTGTTTTCAGGCTGCGTGGGTGCAGTACACCTTATATCCGAAGATTATCAGACTACTGCAGTCTGTATTATTTTTTCGTTGATTTTGGATTTTTTCGACGGTTTTGTAGCCAGAGCTTTAAAGTCCAATTCCAATTTAGGAACCCAGCTTGACTCTTTGGCGGATATGGTAAGTTTTGGCCTGATTCCTGGGCTTACCATGTTTAAGATCCTGGAACCGTTCGGTAATGAAATATCAGGATTGCAGTTTCCTTTTGAAATTAAATATTTTGGATTTTTAATTACACTTTTTTCCTGTTTAAGACTGGCTATTTTCAATCTTGATGAAGAGCAGAAATACTATTTCAAAGGCCTGAACACCCCCAGCAATACGATATTGATTTTTGGATTATATTACGCTTTCAGGCATGAAGAAATCTTTGTTCATTTAGTAAATAACAGCACGTTAATGCTTATTTTAACCATAATTTCATCATGGCTTCTGATTTCACCTATTAAAATGATTGCGATGAAATTCAAATCAATGAAACTTCAGGATAATTATCCAAAAATCGCTTTACTTACCGGCGCTATAATCCTTTTGATTATTTTTAAAGCAGTCGGAATTCCTTTAGTCATTATTTATTACATTTTAATTTCTCTTATCTTTCAAAAACAATTAAAGTAGGATAATTGAAGATGGGAGTTTCCGTTCTCAAATTCATATATTTTCAAATTATAAAATAAAAACATGAGCGAGAAAGCAAGAGCTCATCGCCACTAGCTAAAAGCAATTTAAAAATGAACTTAAAATTACATAAACCGCTTTGCATTTTTGATTTAGAAACGACAGGAACCAATATCGGAAAAGACCGGATTGTGGAAATCTGCATTTTAAAAGTAAATCCTGATGCTTCCCGGGAAAGCAAAACCTGGAGGGTAAATCCGGAAATGCCTATCCCTAAAGAATGCAGCGAAATCCATGGAATTTATGATGAAGATGTAAAAAATGCTCCTACATTCAGAGAAATTGCTCCTAAAGTAATGGAAATGATTACAGGAGCGGATTTGGGCGGTTTCAACTCCAACAGGTTTGATGTTCCCCTATTAGCTGAAGAGTTGCTTCGTGCAGATTTTGATTTTGATTTGAATAAATTCAAACTTGTGGATGCACAAACCATCTTCTTTAAAAAAGAGCCCCGGAATTTAGGAGCTGCCTATCAGTTTTACTGTGGAAAAACGCTTGAAAATGCTCATTCTGCTGAAGCTGATGTCATGGCAACTTTTGAAGTACTGGATGCACAGGTCGGAAAATATGATGATGTCCCGAACGAAATTGCAGATCTTAGCAGTTTTTCGTCACAGAATAAATTTGCAGATCTTGCAGGAATGATTCATTTCAATGAAAACGGAGAGGAAATTTTTGCTTTCGGAAAATATAAAGGACAAACGGTGAAATCTGTTTTCCAGAAAGATCTTGGATACTACGGATGGCTTCAAAATGCTGACTTTCCGTTATACACGAAAAAAGTATTTACAAAAATTCAGTTATCAAGCAGATTTTAAGGATGAGCGAACTAGCTTAGTTCAAATTAGTAGATACTCAGAATAAGATTATAGAGCAACTTTTGAAAAAATAATTTCCAAAAAAATAAAAGACTCCGCTAAGATATTGTAGCGGAGTCGGTTTTTAAAATCAATTTAGAAATTATAGCTAAGTGCCACACCTGCACCTGCATTTTCCAGCTTAAAGTAAGGCCGGAAAGCTGTTTCTTTACCATTTTCCGTATCTATGGCTTTGTTCAGGTTCTTCTTTGAAGAAATAGCAAAAGGTATGGCTATGGCAACCAAACCTGCTCCAATCCCTACCATGCTCCAGCCTTCATTTTTGGTTTTTTCTGTACGGGCTACTCCATACTGGTCTACACTCACCAGCTTTTCGCCGCCGTCTAATACTTTTATCAGCCCGTATCCCATACAGCCACCGCCTATTGCCCCGAAAATCTGCGATACGGTACTGTTGGTTCTGTACTTTTTGTAATACATCAAAGCCTGTTCATTTTGAAACACTTCTTTGTACTGAGAAGCCTTATAGGCCTGCCCGTCTTTTACAAGCTTATTTTTGGATAAGCTTACTTGTGAAAATGCTAATTGAGACATTGCCACAAGACTTACTAAAATTGTTTTTTTCATAGTTGTGTCATGTTACTATTTTTTTATAAGCTCATTTAGTGAACTCCATAGAATGACTTTTAAATCTCATTGAGAAATACTTATCATTTTATGATGCTTACAATCATATTTTCAGGATATTTAATTTTAATGATTTTTGAATCGTCAACAGAACCTTTTTCAAAAAATAATATTTTATATCTACCGCTATCAGATTTATTACAGTTCAGTTCAAATTCTTTCATGTATATTTCCTTAGGAGCAAGTTCTACTATTTTTGAAATGTAATTTCTTTGCATTGTTGAATCTACGTCTATAATTCTTTTTTTCTTTGAATTATCTATAAAACTTGTATATATCTTATCTATTACAATCTGTTTAATATATGGTTTTATGATAACATTCTTATCAGTATCCACTCTTTTTTCTTCTAATATTTCGAAAATAAGTTTAGGAGGTATAAGATAAATATTTTTATCACTAGAATTATAATAAGAAAATATTAGTCTATTACCCTTATTAATAAATATATCCACATTTAGATTCTCATTATAGTCTATCTTACTTATATTTTCTGTAGTAAGACTTATATTACATGCAGAAACTTGTTCTTTTTTTCCCTCCGAGCAAGAAATCATACTCAAAAACAGAATTAATATAATATTTTTCATGTTTAAAATTAATAATTATGGAGTTACTACACCCATTTTTCTATTAAAAACAGGTAAGAGGAAATTTCTTAAAATGTTAAACTCTCTAATGTTATTACCACTTATAACATTATCTATTGCTTTTATTATGAAATCATTATCAATTCCAATTGCTGGATTGGAAGGAAAGTTATTAATTGCTGATATGTAGTTTTCCAAGTCATAAATTACAGCATGGCCTAAAGTTTTTAATGCGGAATTGTATCCGTTAGTAAACAATTTCTTATCATGTAACATTTTAATATAACGATTACCAGCATACATAGCATAGGAATGTCCAGTTTCGTGTAACATCGTTGTATATAGTAACTCTTTTGAGGCAAATGCAGCTTTTGAATAATGGATAATAGAAACACCTGTAAAAAAATTAGGTGGTGGTGTATAAGCATACGCTTTTCCGTCGGGTGTATCAAAGAAACCATCAGACGTTAGATCATAATCACCTGAACCAATTACATCCTTACTCACTCGATATTTTTGATGGAGAGTGCTAGGATCAAAACTTTCGTTTCTCATCTTTTTTAGAGTTTCGTTTGAGTATTCCTGTGCTTCTCCAATTGGTGTACTTTCTGCTCTTTTATAACTAAACTCTCTTTCCATGCCTGCATATTTCACCAAATAATTTATTGTATAACTTACAGCGCCCATTGCCGCTCCAACTATTCCTCCTGTATAAAAACCTTTAGCAAAATTTCTACCATTTACCAAGGCGTCTACAGTTCCACCTATGGCACCCTGTATGCTCCCCATGACTACGGCACCTCTAACTCCCGTAGCGGCAAAGGTAGAAGAAAATCCTCCGGAAATAGCCCCTGTGACAGCACCTACCAGCAAACTTTTACCAAAGCCTCCCCAAGTCCAGTTATTGGTTATCAAAGATTTTATCGTATAAATCCCGGCAGATATTACCGCACCTACAATGGCACCATAAATTACAGGAACTATGTACGATAAAAAGAAACCTGCTGCCCATATTTCCCCAGTCGGGTCATTAAACATGAGTGGGTTATTCATTACATAACCGTACTTGTTGTAGTTTTGGGTATTGGCAGGATCCTGTATATTTTCGTCTGCATTCAGGAATCTTCTTAACAACGGATCATACAGCCTTCCGTTCATGTGGATAAGCTCTACCTCGTGCAGATGCTCGTGGGAAGTATAGCCACGGTCTATTAGCATGGCTTTGTTTGCCAAAAACTCTTCTAATGCCTGACCTTTTAGTATGCCTCCTTCTTTTACTTGCAGATGGGTAAAGATTCCCCATGCATCAAAATGTCTGCGTTCTTCGGCATTGCCTTCTTCATCGCTTATGGCAAGGATGCTACCCAGGTAATCTTTATGCAGGAATTTATAACCTTTGTCTTCATTAAAATCTTTAATATAGATTATGCTGCTTTCATACGGAGAGCCGCCGATGTACAGGATATGCTTTTCTTTTCCGCTCTTTTGGTCAAGAATAATCTCTGCATCACCTCCCTCATTATAATATTTGGCGAATCTGGCTTCTTTCTCTTTCACAAAATTTCCTCCGTAGTACATGATCTGTCTACTTTCAGACAATCCGTAGCCGAAAGCATAATCGCCACGGGTACCGTCTATTTTTACCGGATCGTTGTTTTCGTTGTAGGTAACTTTCTGAAGCACCCTGCTCTGCCCGTTGAGGTCATAATTCTGTATTCCTTCTGCATTCAGCTTCATTTGCGTAACCCGGTACGGATTTCCGCCAATACTGAACCCTATTTCTCCCAGCTGGTCGTTGTATCGTATTCTTCCTTTCTCATCATATTCGTTAAAAGACAATTGCCCTATTTTAGGATTCGTCCAGTTAACCAGCCTGTTATTATCATCATATTCGAAAATTTCGTCGATGTCGAAATTCTTGTGGTAACGATGGTTCAGCTCATTCTTTATGGCATTAAAGCTGTAATCCAATGTCAGCAAATCCGCACTTCCTGAAGTATGAGACACGTGGGACAAGAATCCAAAGCTGTCATACTGATTGCTGATCTGGGTATTTCCCAGCGATGCTGCCAGCACCTGCCCTTTGGCATTGGTTTCCTGCAATTGGTAAAGGGTTTTCCCGTTGTTGGCGTCGGTTAAGGTTTTCAGGTCTCCGTTCCAGCTGCTGTAGTTATTCTGTACGGTTACTTCCGTTGTATTACCTGAAGATTCCAAGCCTTGATGAAACTGCGAAACCCTGCCCACTGCATCATACTGTATATCATCTTTAAAGAATGTTTTTCCCTCAAACTGTTCTGTATGTGCAACAAGCCTTCCGTTTGGAGCATAAGTAAAGTTCTGCGCAAAATACCTGCCATTGGCATCGCCATATTTTTGGGCAATCTGCCCGTAAGCATTGTATTCAAAGTCATAATTTTTTTGAGTAGAAACTCCATCGTTAGAAATTTCTCTTACGTGTACAGGCAACCCGTTGGATGCATACGTATATTCTTTATATCCTTTCGGGCTTATCTCTTTCTTAATGGCACCAAGGCCCGTATATTCATAGTTGTACAGACCGTTAGCAGGATCATGAAAGCTCATTTTCCTTCCCCAATCATCGTACCCTGTAACTACTGTGTTATCCCCGTATTTTGCTTTTATCTGCTGCCCTGCTGCATTGTAAGAAAATACAATAGTTCCTCCTTTGTCGGTAGCGCTTATTACATTTCCTAAAGCATCTGTTGTTTTGCTGGTGGTTCTGTTATAACCGTTCAGCTCTTTTACAGTTGTGGTATAGCCAGAGATAGTGGTTTGTATCTTTTTACCGTTAAAAGAAGTCGCCGTTACTTTAGCAGGGTACACCGTATCGTCATAAGCAATAGTATTCCATTGAGATGCAGACTGCCCTTCAAAATAAGGTTCGGATTCTTTCAGTTTTCTTCCCAGCACATCATAATGTATTTCTGCGGAAATATATTTCCCCTGTACAAATGCTTTAGTGGTTGTTTTATAGTTCTGTCCCAGCGTATTGGTATATACGATCTTCACATCTCCATCTGGCAAAAACTCTGATACTTTCGTACCTGCATTACCGGAGAGCCTTTCGTAAGCATAGGAAGTTGTACCCGCGAGCGTACTGTTAGAGGAAAGCAGCTTGCCCCAATGGTCATAGGTATTGGTAAGCATATTCCCGAAAGGGTCTTTTTGGGTAAGTACCTGCCCCCAGTTGTTATACGTAAACAAAGTTTCCATTCCCAGATTATCCGTTTTTTTGTTCACAAAACGCCCTTTGTCTTCATATTGAGATTTTTCTGTAATGCTTTGGGCATCTACAGAATTGGTACTTGCTTTTTGGGTAATGTTTCCAAAATCATCATAGGAAAAGGTGTCTAAGACATAGTCTGTATTATTCTTATTCCATTTCTTAACTGTTTTCAGCAGATTATTATCATAGGTATACTCTTCTTTGACAGATTGAGTGTCTCCGTACGCTGTAACCTGTTCTATTTTGGAGAGCGGCCGCCCAGTAAAATAATTGCTTCCAACTCCTGCCAGATTATGGAGATATTCATAAGTCGTCGTATTGATGGCATACCCGTTATTGATATTAGATACTGTTTGTGATGGAAGATAATAACTACCATAAGAAATAGTGCTTACCGCGAGAGTATTGGTGATAAAATCTTTTGTCTTTGTAGTTTTAGGAATAATAGCCGTTACTACTTTTGGCTTATCGGCATCCGGTACTGTAGTTACGACCTGTCCGTTTACAAGCTTATCCGTCTGGTAAGTGGTTCCTTTATAAGAAAGAAGCTGAGTGTTATTTTCTGAAATATCTGCCGGGAATATTTTGCTTTCATCATTGGTTCTTATGGACCATTCTTTTACGGGAACACTTTCATTTTGCGGATCTGTTTCTACACCAGACCATATTTTTGTATTCTCAAAGCCATCTGCGTACCAAGAAGAGCGTGCCGACCGGCTAAACCCTAACATTCCTCTTCCCTGCAAATGCCCGGTCATACCCCTGTATCGGAAATCCTGTTTTCTGCCTGTCTGCTGTAACTGAACTACAGCATAAGACTGGTCTGCCCGCTGCATAGAAAAGAAAGGATAGTATTCTTTCTTTTCCTTTTTATAATAATTAGAATTTGTATCCGGATTCAGTTCTGCATAAGTAACAGAAGTAGTAAGCCCAGCCTGAGAAATCGATTTTATGCGGCCCAATTCTGCGATGGGAGTAGGTGCTTTAATTTTAAGCAAAACATCTTTTCTAAATAGGAAAACATTATAATAATTATTATTTGATCTGATTGTGTTGGTAATAGGCTGATATATGGAGAGATCATCATAAGGCTGGGTTAAGGTGTAAGTTCCCGGTGAAGGAAAAGAATAAATATTTTCAAAATCGAAATTAATACTTCCATCCGTCATATTGGTGCCATTAGAAGTAATTGAATTGACGGTAACACCAATTGACCTGTAATTGCTTCCAGATGAATTTGAATACGAATACACTTGTACTATATCTGATTTCCCATCAGAATTAAGGTCTGATATCGAATAAAATGTTTTGCTGAATTGTAACCAGTATCCGTTATTTGTAGTGGAAACATTTTTATATACTAAGAAATCATTTCTTCGGAAGCTGTTAAATCCTGTTCCCGTACCTATGTAAAACCTCCAATCATCTTTTCCCGTTTTTCCTTCAGTAAGAGGCAAAGTGAAATCCAGTTTTGAATCACCATTAAAATCACCAAAAAGTACCGGAAAACCCGTTCCTTTGGTTTCAGCTAAATTGCCTGTGAATTTTATTTTTTTAAGGTATTCGGTAGCTGATATTTTTGCAAATTCAAATACCGTATAAGAAGTATTTGAAATATTAATTATATCAACTTTTCCATCACCGTCTGCATCCAAATATTTCTGATCGGTATATTGACTGTCGTTAATTCCTGAATCAAGAGTATAGGAATACAATGGATTGTTAGCATTTTTCAAATCAACTATAAAATTTCCCACTAATTGGGTATATTGTTGAAATCCGTAACATGGCCCTCCGTCATCTATTCCTACTCCAATTACAGGTGTTGTGCCATTGCAGGGCATCTCAACCCATTCCCCTACCCTTTTATTAATCGTTACAAATACATCCGAAATACCATCTCCATTAATATCCCCTTCGTTGAATGAAGCCATTTGTATACTGCAACTGTTATTACCCTGATTTATACAGCTAGAATCAGCATATACCAGTTTTTCAAATACTTTGACAAAATTATTTGCTCTGAAAATATACCCTACAACTTTCCCGGATTCATATTGAACAATTCCGTTTCCATTGTAGATTTGTCCTTCTTCATCAAGCATTGTGGTTACTACTTTTGCCTCCGTGTTAAAAACCTTATTGGTAGAAACCTCAGTATAATTATCGTTAAATGCACCTAGTTTTACCGTACCATTAGACATTATGAAATCTATGTATGAATCTCCGTTAAAGTCACCCGTCAGTTTCACGTCTTCTAATGTTGAAGATCCAAAGTTTGCTCCGGCAATACTGGTTCCTATTCTGTCAGGATATGTAAAGGTCACAGGATTTGCAGCTTCATTATTCGCATTATATTCGGTAATCTTATTCAGAAACTGGTAATTGGTACCATTACTTGTATATTCAACCAGATACTTTCTAAATTGTGAGCCGTTTGTATTTACGATAATACCTGATAAAATTTTATCTTGTATAAATCTTAATCCCTGAATATAGGCCTGTTCTTTTAAATTTCTTTCCGTATAAGTAAATTCGACCGAATTATAGTGCGGTTTATTAAGGAACTCATTTCCTCCCCAAAAGATAGAGGATATTCTAAGTGTCCCTGGAAAGTTGAAGCCTCCCGAGTGTGCTGTATATTCGTAATTGTATGAGATATAATTCCCCTGCGCATCCCTCCATTTTACAATATTGTATTCTGAAGGCGATGTTACCATAACATTATTTCTGGTACCGGCTTTATAAACTCCATACCAAGCCTGCGAGCCATCTTCAAATGTCACTTCAAATTCTGCGGGTCCTGCCAATTGCCCATTAACATGATATGTTCCTAAAGACTTTATTTTGATATTAGAAAATTTTTCTGTTACATAGGTAGCACCATCTTGTCCGTAAGCAGCAGGGCTATTGGGTGCAAGAATAAGCCTCTGCCCGTTAAAGCTGTAAGAATCCGAATAATCCAGCTGAATTGCTTTAATGTCTCCGTCCCGTTCAATGCTTTTTCCTGTTCTGGTGATGGAGGTAATGCCTGAGACTGTCCACCCATATCCTGCAATACCATTGCTGGAATTACTTAAATACATAAGACTGATATTAGGAGAAACACTTTTCACCCCCGGAGGAAGAGTAATAGGAAGCGTATATTGAAGCTGCCCTCCGGCATTTACTTCTATTTTCCCTTGTGTATCATGGAAACTATTCTGCCCATATAGATTGTAAAACCCTAATAGGACAGTAAGGAATATAATAATTTTTTTCATAATGTGCTTCTAATTTTTTGTTACTGTTCTAGTATAAACACTACCGTCTGAGAGATAGAATTTGAGATAATATACCCCATAAGGATAACTTTCCATGCGGAAAATATAGGAGGTATTATTAAGTGTTCTTACATCTACAAAACTCAGAATCTTAAAGCTATTATAAGGCAGAAGTTCTATTTTCGTAATATAGTCATTCACCTCCTTATCCCATAATACAGTTAAATCTGTTTTTACAGGGACAGGAGCTGCACGTACACTATTTGCGACTTTTTGAGCAATAGTTTTGGGCTGAGATGCCTGTTGTTGTGTTTTAGAAAATAAATCTGAATTAGAATTTTTGCAGCCGTCACATATTCCCCGGAATACCTGGTTGCCAGCTTCATCATATTCAAAAATTACGCTTTGTGCGTACAAGCTGCTTCCAAAGAAAAGGAAGAGTACAGCATTCGAAATACTTTTTTTCATGTTGGTCATTTGAGTTTGAAATTTATTTTGCAGGATAAATTTTATCCTGGATTAGCAATATTTTTGCGGCCAAATATGCAAATAAAATTTTAGGATACACTGCCTTGTTTTGTAATAATTTTATTACAACATTGTCTAATATTTTATTATTTTAGCTAAAAAAATAGTAAGAAATTTTGTATAAAATTGCCTAAAATCAAATGCAAATATTTATTGAGACATTAGAGGAATTTATAATTAGTAAATGTTATTTTTAGATGAGCGAACTGGTACAATTCAAATTCTACGAAACGGCACTTCAGGCTAACAGGGATAAGCAGATCCTGGCGGAAAGCGGTATCAACAGCTTTATTGCGAACGAACAGCTAATCCAGTCGGACTGGCTTTTGTCGCAGGCAGTTGGCGGAATTCAGCTGCAGGTTTTTGAAGAAGATCTTGAGAAAGCGCACAAGGCTTTGGAAAATTATAAGGAAAATGAACAGTTTTCCCTGGAAGTAGAACATACGATTTCAGATCCTGAATTTGATTTTGTTTGTCCGAAATGCGGATCTAACCATATTTACAGAGATGACAGCGCTACAAGCTTTTTTGGAATTTCGATTTTAACGAGCCATAAGTTTGTGTGTTATTATTGCGGAAATGAGTTTATGCATTAATAAGAATTTCAACGCAAAGCTGCAAAGATTTTTTTTAATTTATTGTGGATATCTTTCGTTCGAAAAGGCGTTTGACTATGTCGAATCTTCGATTTCACTCAGCAAATCAGCAGGGACTTTGGTTTGTTACTTTAAAAAAATTATATCAAAATAAGATTTACCATTCCCCTCCTCTGGCGGGTGGCGAAAATTCGAAGAATTTTTGACGGGTTGGTTTTTAAATAGTAAATTATGAATTTTCTTCGCAAGTGAATACTGTGAATGATAAAATTCGTTATTGATTCGCAGAAATTGACGATTCACTCTCCTAGCCCCGATTGCAACGGCATCCTTTTTGGCTGCGGGCGGAGCAAAGCGGAGCCCGTAGCCAATAAGATACAGTGGAAAGCGGGAAAAAGCTCTTAAAAAAAGAAAGAAAGCTGGAAGATGGAGGAAAGAAATTTACTATCATTGAAAAATAAAATTAATTAAATAATGTGAGATGAAATTGCTTCGTCGCATGAGCTTCTCGCAATGACAAAATAAAAAGTTATGAAAATAATCTGTATAGGAAGAAATTACAGCGAACATGCAAAAGAACTGGGAAATGAAATCCCGGAAAGGCCGGTCATTTTCATGAAACCTGATACGGCTGTTCTGAAAGGAAATGATTTTTATATTCCGGAATTTTCAAATGATGTTCATTATGAACTGGAAGTAGTGGTGAAAATTTCAAAAGGAGGAAAATACATCCAAAAAGAAACGGCTCATAAACATTATGAGGAAATCGGTTTAGGAATTGATTTTACAGCGAGGGATCTGCAAAGCGAGTTAAAATCAAAAGGCCTTCCGTGGGAGCTTGCCAAAGGGTTTGACGGCTCTGCAGTGGTTGGAAATTTCTTTAAGAAAGAGGATTTTAATCTTGAATCTTTGAATTTTTCATTGTTAAAGAACAACGAGAAAGTTCAGGACGGAAATACGAAAGACATGATGTTTACGATTGATGATATTGTCACTTTCGTATCACAGTATTTTACTTTAAGAGTGGGCGACCTTATTTTCACGGGCACTCCGAAAGGCGTGGGAAAAGTTGATGAAAATGATATTCTGGAAGCCTATCTTGAGGATAAAAAAGTGATTGATATCAGAATATTGTAGATAATTTAACGCTGTTTTCTGCCATATTTTTCTTAACTTTAGTAGACAAAATTAAAGGTTATGGTAAATATTGTATTGCCCGTAGATTTTGGGGACAAAACAGAGCAGCTTGTAGAAGGTGCGGTAAAATTTGCAAAGCAAATCAACGGAAGAATTTTTCTGATCCACGTAGCACCGTCGGATATTGGTTTTGCTATCGGTGATATGGGATTCCAGTATTTCCCGGAAGTTGAGGAAAACGAGATCAGAGAGGAACTGGTGCAGCTAAATAAAATCCAGCAAAGGATTCTGGCTCATAATGTAGAGTGTGAACACATCCTGAAACAGGGTATTGCCAAAGATATTATCCTGGAACATGCCGTGGATAAAAAAGCGGACTTTATCGTAATGGGCTCCCACGGAAGAAGCGGAATTTACGATGTTTTTGTAGGAAGTTTAACCAAAGGGATCACCAAAGATTCAAACATTCCCGTACTGGTACTGCCTGTTCACGAATAAAGAATACATTTTAATCGTTAGTAATAAAAAAGCCGACCAAACAGAATTTGATCGGCTTTTTACTATATAACCAATTAATTAACCTTCTTTTTTATAGATGTTCGGATCATAGTAAGGGAACTTACCTTCCGTTGGAGAATAGTAGTCTTTGTCTTTATTGTTACCAAGGGTTTTTACCAAAACATAGCACCAGTAGGTAAACAATGCGCAGCAAACAATAAATAAAACCCAGTTTAATACGTTTCCGAATGTGTCAAAAAAACCAAACGACCATTTGAAAACTTTGCTTAAGAATAGAAAGAAAGACGTCATTATTTTCCTTTTTTAAATTAACTTTGTACAAATTTATAAAAAATGTTTAAATTACTTTCAAAAGAAAGCAATATTTTTTCAATCCCGGTTTATATTGGTTTCCTTCTTTTAATAGTAATAACTTTTAATTTCCTGAATTTCAACACTTATGAAGCCATTGTTGCCGGAATTACTTTTCTGGGGATTGCACTGGGATATTTTTGTTTTCACAGTATCGCGCTGAATTACCAGACGCATCTGCCATTATTTTTATATACATTTTTTATTTTTGGTTTATATCCCGGGAAACTGGACATCGGTCTGGCCGTTGCACTGCTTACGAATTCTTTTCTGCTGTTGCTGCTTACCAGTACGAATGAGGACATCAGAAAAAAATCATATGTTCTGGTAGGCTCTATTGTAGCGCTGAATTTTATTTTTCTTCCCACTACATGGCCTATGGCTGTTTTTGTAATCATCCATGTGATTGCTACTTCTGAAAGAATCAGTCTGAATATTTTCAGGTTCCTCTTAGGAATTCTCCTGATTGTTCTGAGTTATTTTTCAGTAATGTTTTTCCTTGATTACAATTCCTGGAATACGGATTATTTCCCTTTCAGAAAAATGAAGCTGGTTACGGATTATGAACAATTACTGCCGTTAATCCCCATTGTATTGATGCTCATTTACGCGGTATATGATCATTTCAGTAATTACAACAAGAAAAGCCCTGTCAGCAGGTACAAATATACTTTTTTACTGGTTTTTTCGTTTGCCCAACTAATCACCATTATATTGTACATGAATACAACGTATGAATATCTGCTGCTGCTCGCCTTTCCCTCCACCATTATTCTCAGCAGGATGTTAAGATTTCTCCCGAAATACTGGATGCAGGAAGTGAGCCTTTGGCTGATTATTTTTAGTTTAATCGGTTTTAAAGCCGGAACTTATTTTGATTTATTTTAAAGATTATGATTCAGATTGACGATAAATTGATCTCCGAGGAAATTTTTTCCGAAGAGTTTGTCTGCAACCTTACCAAATGTAAGGGTGCCTGTTGTGTGGAAGGGGATGTTGGAGCTCCTCTGGATAAGGATGAACTGGAAATTTTAGATGCTATTTTTGATAAAATAAAGCCTTATCTTACTGCAGAAGGCATTAAAGCTCTGGAAGAACAGGGAACATGGACCACTGATCCTATGGACGGAATGTATGTGACCCCAATGGTGGAAGGTCGCGAATGTGCTTATGTGACTTTTGATGAAAAAGGTATTACCAAATGCGGTATCGAAAAAGCATATGAAGACGGCGCCGTAGACTGGCAAAAGCCGATTTCATGCCATCTCTACCCAATTCGTATTACCGAATATTCTTCTTTTACCGCTTTAAATTATCATGAATGGAGTGTCTGCAGCGATGCATGTACATTAGGAAGAGAGCTTCAGGTCCCGGTGTATAAATTTCTGAAAACACCTTTAATCAGAAAATATGGCGAAGAATTTTATGAGGTACTGAGCGGAGCGGCTGAGGAATGGAAGAAAGAGTACGGCTCGTGATAGATGTTTGAGAGTATATGCGTTTGAGGGCTTGAGAGTTTGAGGATTATGTGTATGTTCAAATAATGGAAAAACCTTGATCTTTAGTAATTAATGGAACAATAAAAAGCCCGTCCGGAACAAGTTCCGGACGGGCTTTGTTTAAAATATTATATCGAAAAATTACTGCGCTGCTCCGGCTTTGATTACCGCCGTTTCTGGTTTTGCTTCATCCTTTTTAGTATTTTCCCAGCCATCTTCCGGCATTAATGTAGCCACAACTTTTCCTTTTGTAAGATACTTTTTGCCTACCTCCTGAAGATCTTTTGCGGTTAAAGCTTTCACTTTCTCTTCATAGTTCAGGATTTCGTATTTGTCGCTTCCGCTCATCTGATTTTTGGTAAGCGCATTCATCCAGTACATATTATCTTTCATGCTGGTTTTATGATCGTTGTATTCTCCTTCTTTATATTTGTCAAGATCTTTCTGTTCGGGACCTTTATCAATAAGCTTCTGAAGTTCTGTCAATGCACTTTTGGTAAGTTTTTCAGCATTTTCAGGACCACAAGGGAAACTGATGCTGAAATAGTAATTTCCATAAGGAACTTTTACCATTCCGCCTCTTGCTCCACCACCATAGATTCCACTTTCATCTTCACGAAGTTTTTCAATTACTTTAATGGTTGCCACCTCTCCCAATGCTTCCAGAGCTAATGCTTCTTTTTCATTATAAGGCGTTTCCCCGGCATAAGAAATGGTTACCATACTTTTAGGATCTTTTCCTTTTTTATATATTTTGGTAAAATCGCCGGCCATTTGTCTGTAACCTGTATCTTTGAAGTTGGTAGATTTTCCTGTTGAAGGAAGACTTGCAATATACTGCAGTACTTCATTTTTAAATTTTGCTTCATCAATATTTCCTACGAAATAAAAATGGAAGTTTCCTGCATTACCGAATTTTTCTTTATAGATATCATACGCCTTTTTATAATCCGTATTCGCCCACTCTTTTTCTAAAGGAACAATGCCTATAAACCTCGGATTTTTCTGGTTCATGAATTTTGCATGCTCATTAGAGAAATAAAACTGTGGGTTCGACAATAAATTGTCCAACATGGCAGATTGTTTTGTCTTATAAGCATTGAAAGCGTCAGGATTATAATTCAGCCCTGTGAAATAAGCATACATGAATTCCATAGCCGTACTTAGATCTTTTTGCGTGGTACGTCCTGAAATCCCTTCAAACAAAGAACTTACCATAGGATTTACACTCACTTGTTTTCCGGCTAAATAATTGGTAAGATCAGATTTCGAAAAACCGTTTACCCCGGCTTCTGACAGTGCAGGAAAAGCAAACTGTGTTTTGTTATAATCTGCGTCGTTAATTAATGAACTCCCCCCCATACTTCTTGCTGAGAAAACAATTTCATCATCTTTAAAATCAGTTTTTTTGAATGTTACTTTTGCACCGTTGCTTAAGGTCCAGGTTGTTGTTCCCAGTTTTGCATCGGTTTCCGTTTTGGCAATTTTACCTTCAGATTTGAATGGCTTTACCAGATTTTTAATCGTTTCTTTTTCTTCATAAGGCTTAAGATCTGCCATTTTCACACTTTCGAACATATCCAAAACCATAGCCTGTGAAGGCATAGTCACATTTTCTTTTTTAGGACCTGTGATCACTACTACCCTGCTGTCATCTTTCACGAATTTTTTAATGACTTCATTCGTCTGAGCCAAGGTTACGGAAGGTAAAAATTTTCTGGTGTCCTCATATTCCCATGCAATTCCGGGGATCGGTTCTTTTTCCAGGAAGTTACTTACATATTCATCTACCAACATATCGCTTTCCGTTTTGTCACGATTGTTATAAGATCTTTCAAGGTTTGATAAAATCCGTGCTTTTGCCCTGTCCAGTTCCGTTTGTGTAAAGCCAAATCTTTTTGCCCTTTCCGTTTCCTCAAGAAGAACTTTGAGAGCGTTAAGCTGGCCGCCGTCTTTTACCATTGCAAATCCCTGGAAGCCTTCCTTCGTTCTTGCATACGTTCCGCCGTGGTAAACAGATCCGTATGTAAAAGGAGGATTATTAGAGTTCACAAGCTCCCTCAATCTGTTATTCAGCATTGTTGAAGTAAGGTTTTCGATGATACTCTGGTTGTACTGCTCAATAGTAACATCCGGCTGATATGCTTCGGAATCCTTCATAATGAACTGAACCATTGAGCTTGTTGCGTCCGGATCCGTTTCAACAGCTACTAACGTTTCTTTGTGATTTGGCAAATCAAATGTTTTTCTTTCTCTGGGTTGCGCAGGATTTTTATATTTGCTGAAATTATCTTTGATTTTCTTTTCAACCTCGTCTACATTAATGTCTCCCACAACAACAATAGCCATAAGATCCGGTCTGTACCAATCTTTGTGGAACTGTCTTATTACTTCAGGTTTAAAGTTTTCCAGCACTTCTTTTTTACCTATCGGAAGACGATTGGCATATTGAGAATTATACAATAATTTAGGAAGATACTTGTCAGCCATTCTTTTATCGGCACCAAGACCTAATCGCAGTTCTTCCAGTACTACGCCTCTTTCTTTATTGATTTGCTCATCGGAAAGCGTAGCATTGAACGCCCAGTCTTCCATTACTTTCAGGCCTGCATCCAGGTTTCCCTGCTTATCAAGAGGAACAGGAAGCATATAAACGGTTTCATCGAAACTTGTATAGGCATTAAGGTGCTGTCCGAATTTCACTCCAATCGACTGCAGGAAATCTACCAGTTTATTGTCAGGGAAATTTTTTGTTCCGTTGAAGTTCATGTGTTCCATAAAGTGCGCGAGTCCCCTCTGGTTATCATCTTCAAGAATAGATCCTGCGTTGATGGCCAATCTGAAATCCACTTTCTTTTCGGGTAACGTATTTTTTTTGATATAGTACTTCATTCCGTTTGAAAGAGTACCAATTCTTACAGAAGGATCTGTAGGAATATTCTGTGCGAATGCATTTGCAGAGATCAAAAAAACCACGGCAAATGATGATAGCATTTTCTTCATATGTTTGATTATTAATTTTTATGGTTCAAAAATATCATTTATTCACAGAACGAAGAAATAATAAAAATATTATTTAAAGTTAAATAGCGTTAAATACCGTTAATTTTAAACGATTTTCATTAGAAACAGTGAGAAGAAGTGATCATGTTTAGTAATTAATTATTACTAAACTTTTATTTTTAAGTAAAATATTGATTCAAATATAAAGTAGGACTACACTTTTAATTATATTTTAAATTGCATAAAAAAACCGGGACAAACCCGGCTTAATTTTTATTTAATAGCAATTCTATTTAAAATCTGCATCCGAAACTCCGGAATTAAGGGTAACTTTTGTAGTTTTAATAACCACTTTCTGGCCATTTCCTTCCGCTTCAATTTCCTGTGGGAATTTTATACCGTCTACGGTCATATAGCTTTTTACAACTGCTGTTCCTTCTTCTGCAGAAGATTTGTAAAGCAATCCTGTAGAAGCATCAAAATAGAACATCCCTTTACTTGAAGTCAATACATTATAATCTTTTCCATCAATTTTTTCCACGGTAACAGTTGAGAAAGTTGCAGGATCATAAGACAATGCGTCAATCACTTTGCTTTTCTTTAAATCCGGGATTTTATCAGCCGGAATGTCCATTTTCTGACCTCCCTGTTCAAAGTATCCTTTTTCACCATCAAAGAACTGAACCATTTTCTGGCCCATCACAGATTGTTCGGACTTGAATTTGTTTCCCATTTTCTTCGTAGTCATCATCACATCCATTCCCTGAACGGTAAGGGTGTTTTCGATAAGTGTTGTTTTAATACCTTCGAGTTTATCTTTTCCTCCTAAAGCTTTCAGATAATTATCGATAACTTCTTTGGGTGTTAATTTCGATTTTACGGTCTCCGTTTTAGCAGGAGCGGATGATGTCTGTGCAACTACAGGCGCAGCATAAAGCACGGCACAAAAAAACGGAATGATGATCTTTTTCATATATAAATTTTAGATTGTAAATATATGAATATTGACTGATAAATTTTCAGGATATTTTCATAAAAAAAACCACCAAATTGGTGGTTTTAAAATATTTATAATACAATAAATTATTTTTTAAGCTCTTCTAAAAACTCATCGTGAGAGATGGCTGTTTCTTTTTTAGTTGCTTTTTCAAGAATGATATCTTTTAGTTTTGTCATGGCAACTTCAGAAGAGATCTGTCTTACCTGCTCCTGATCTTTCAGCATTTCCACAGCATATTTCTGGATTTCTTCGTCTCCTAAATGGTGGATTCCGTAGATTGCCAACTGGTTTCTTACCAACTGCTCTGCCTGAGCCAATACATCTGCATAATCTAACTGGATTTCGTTTTCCGACATTAGTTTACCTTCGATGATCTGGTATTTCAACTGGTTTTTCTCAGATTCCAGGATTTGCTTAGCCTGCTCTTCAGACTGAATATTCTGATTAGAGAATAGTAACCATTTAACAAGGAATTCTTCAGGAAGTTTTACTTCTTCTTTTTCAGAAACCTGTTCCAATACTTTATTTACAAAGTGTACGTCTGCATTTTGCTGGAAATATTCATCCAGTTCAGCTTTCACTTTTTCTTTTAATTCTTCTTCAGACTTGATGTTTCCTTCACCATATACTTTATCGAAAAGATCCTGGTTAAGTTCCGCAAGGTTTAATGAATAGAAATCTTTTACTTTTACTTCCACTTCATTGTGGTGTAAGTGTTCAGCTTCTTCTTTGGAGAATCCTAATTCTTTAGCCAATTCTTCGTTTTCAGCAAGCGTTTCTTTAGAAACTTTTACAGATCCGTCCATTTTCAAACCTTTTACCAATTTGAAAGCTTCTTTGTTTTCAGCAGTAATGGTAGCGTTCTTTGGATGGTGGTGGTGCTCACCTTCCGCATCATCTTCCACAACCTGAGAAATTTCTAAAGCGATATAAGAATCTTTAGTGATTTTATCCTGAGGAACCTGCTCAGCGAAACGCTTCTGCATGTTTTCAATGCTCTTGTTGATTTCTTTTTCAGAAGCTTCCACTTTGTAGTGAGGCGCTTCATATTTAGAAAGGTCTATGGTAAATTCAGGCTCGAAACCTACTTCAAAAGCCACTTCCAACTGATCAGCATTGTAATCAAATTCGTTTACAGGCTGAGGAACAGGCTGACCTACTAATCTTAGTTTGTTTTCGTTTACGTAGTTGTTTAAAGCATCAGAAACCTGTTTGTTGATTTCTTCGAATGCAATACCTGCTTCGTATTGTCTTCTAACCATACTTAAAGGCACTTTTCCTTTTCTGAAACCAGGAACTTGCGCATTTTTAGCATAATTAATCAATTGCTTTTCAACTCTTTCTTTATAGTCAGATTTTTCCAATGTCACTGTAAGCAATGCACTTACATCATCATGGTTTTGTGCGGTAACCTTCATTATTGATTAAAATTTTAGGTTGCAAAAATAGGAAAATTTTATGAAAATCACTCATTTAAAACAAACATAAAAGCTAAATAATGTTAAATATAAATTTCCTAAGGCGGAAGACTGGAAGATGGGCGACGGAAGTTCTATGAATAGTTAAAATTTAGACAATCTAATCTGTAGTCTTAGAATTTTATCAATAAAAAACCACCGGAAAATTTCCGGTGGTTTTCATAACAAGATTAAGGATATTAAAAAGTGATTTTTAATTTGTGATTGTATAGTTTGCCTGAGCATCGGTCTCGCCTCCCGTCTGAGTTCCGTACACCACTCCGTTTCCGCTTACCTGAGCATCTTCTGTCACACTTGCCGGCTCATGGTAGAGCGTAAAGATCAGCTGGCTTGTTACGGAAGGATTTTTAACTGCTTTTGTTACCACCCATTGTGTTTTTAAACCAACACGCTTTCCGTCTGCTCTTGTTGAGGATGCGTCATCTGTACGTGTTAACATAATATCAGAATTCGGGAAATTAAAAATTAAGAAATGTTCATCTTTTGCATCTTTAATTTCCTGAGTTGCATCTTCGTTTCCGTTTTTAAATTCTGCGCTTACCTCATATGTTTTCCCGTCGGTAAGCTGAATAGCCTGTGCACCTCCTGCTCCCATGCTGTAATTGTAGGTTTGGGTAGTTCCTGCCGCAACATCTTTTACATTCAATATAATATTGGTAAGGTCTTCCTGCGGCAAATCGTCTTCCGCAGCAGAGCCGTCTCTTTGACAAGAAACTACCGTAATGGCAATGAATAAAACAGCTAATAATTTGATGATATTTTTAGTATTGAATAATTTCATTTTTCTAAATTTTAAAGTTGTTGATTTGTTTGATTTGTTTTTAACGCTTTAGAATCTGTATCTAAAGTTGACAATAAAGTTTCTTCCTGCCTCATCGGAGAAAAATCTCATCCTGTTCAGGTAATCCCTGTACGTTACATTGAAAAGATTATTTACAATAAGCCCTGCAGAAAGATTTTTGCTGATATTGACACCGGTCTGGACATTCCACAGAGAATATCCGTTGGGCGGTGTGCTCAGATCCACTGTTTTTTCAACCTCTTCCCCGTTTGTATAAACAGGAATGGTTGCGTTATACACCGGAAACCTGTTTTGTTTCAGGAATGTATGATTTTCCAGAGTAAAATAGAAATGATTCCACTTTTCTTTACTGAACTGTAAAGCATTGGAAAAATTCGGAGGCATCATTAGAATCAAAGGAACATGATGGGTTTTGTCCTGTCCGTAAACATAACTCCCTCTTCCCACATATGTAAGATCATCCGTAAGCCTGAAATTTACATCAAGATCTATCCCGTACATTTTGGCATCGATCTGCTGATAAGACCATACCGGAAATACTCCCCTGATGGTATTCTGCACTCCCGTAGGAACCTGGTTGATAAAATTTTTAGTGATAAAAAAATAAGGATTTACCGAAATATTAAGTCCGTTTAAGACATTGAACTTTGAATCAGCGATGACATTAAACTGATGTCCCTGCTCATTCTTCAAACCCATATTTCCGATTTCGATCACCGAAGCCGAATGATGGAGTCCGTCTGAAAATAGCTCTGCAATATTCGGGGTTCTTCCTACTTTAGCATAATTAAATTTCAGGTTAATACTTGAATTCGGGTGATATTCCAATCCTGCATTGAAAGAAACATTGTTATAATTCAATTGGGGACGTGTAAGAATCCTGTTCTGATTCGTTTTCACATAAAACTGCGGGTAAATATCCGCATACAATTTTTCCCAGTCGGCTTTGTCGTACCATTTTGTGACGTCATACCGTGTAAAATCGTAACGTGCTCCCGCTTCCACATTGAAATTGCCTGAAATTTTATATTTAAAAATAGAATATACTCCGGCAGCATATTTATCATAATTCGGAATCAGACGCCTGGCTTTAGTAGCAGGATCCGAATAATTATTCTGAAAACTTGCATCAATTCCGGTTTCCAGAGAGAACTTTCCTCTTTCCAGCAAATCATTAAGATTAAACTGGTGGGTCATCAGTTCAAGATCCAGGGAAGGGATATCTTTGAGATCTCCTCTTCTGATATCGTATTCCTGCCTGTGATTGTACTGATAACTGTATGTTGCAGAAACCTTCCCGATATTTTCAAATCTTTTGAACGCGGAAACTTTTGCAATATGATGCTCAATTACCTGTCTCGGATTGTCAATATCGTAACTGAAATTCCCCGTATATACAGGAATTTTTGATGTTGTGGCGTTATAGAAATCTTCGTTGTTTCCCACGTGGGAACCTCTGTAAATTCCTATATTCTGGTTGGTAAGATAATAATCGAATGAAATTCCTTTTTCATACGTATTATGTTGAACGGTAAAGTTGAATGAAGAAAAATCCATTCCCGTATTCATCAGATTATAATCAGGAGCATTCTGATCTCCCAGCTTTTTGATGCTACCGCCGGTTTTTACCGCCCATCCGTTTTTCCAGATTTTAGCAACATCGGCTTCCAGGGCCATTCCTCTTCCGTTTGAAATTCCTGTAAGACCTACCGATCCTTTAATGGTATCTTTTTTAGGAAAGACTTCAGGTTCCATAATCACAACACCGCCAATGGCATCACTTCCGTACTTTAATGCTGAGGCGCCTTTAATAACGTCAATATGCTGAAAATTATTAATATCAACATTCGGGGCGTGCTCTACTCCCCATTCCTGCTCGGCAAGTTTCACGCCGTTATTCAGAATGGAAATCCTGCTACCGTAAAGTCCGTGAATAATAGGTTTTGAAATATTATTGCCTGTTTTTAAAGCACTTACTCCTGAAATCTTTGTGAGCAAATTTCCGAGATTATCCGAAGAATTTTTCTCAATTTCGGACTTGTCCAATGTTTTAATGACCAGGGATCCATTGCTTTTATGGCTTCCGTGGATGGTTACCGTTTCGATATCCTGAACGTGATGTTCAAGAGTAATCGTTATATGTAAATCCTGTGTAACTCCTACATTTTCAGTATAATCATTACAATCAGGATGTTTAGCAATGAGTATATATTTCCCGGCAGGAATTTTACTGAATGAAAATTTGCCGTTTTTATCCGTTTTGGCAGAAAATTCACCGATTTTCACTACTGCATTTTCCAGCATGGTTTTATCATGAAAATCTTGAACAGTTCCCTCTACCGAGTAAGTCTGCTGTGCGTTCGTTAATGCAAATCCGCAAAGGATAAGCATAAAACTATAGATCAATTTCATTGTTAAATAGATTGATTGCGTACTTTTTCAGGTACTTTTTTCGTAAAAAATTTGTTGATAGGATCTTTTGAAATGAGATTAATTAATCATGTTAGCCGATTATTAATCAATGCATTAAACCTGATATCATTAATAACCTAACTATCTCTTAATGGTTGTATTTTCATTAAGAAATATTTAAATTCTAAAAATTTAAGGTAAAAAAATTCGGAAAGAATCTATGAATTATGAAATTGCGGGCGGACCGCGAAGCTGAAAGGTAAATTTAGTCTGAGACCATATTTTTTCCTGAACTGCAATAATCTGCTTTACTTCATGCGTGTAATTTTCAAAAGAGAAATTAAATTCTTCAGGAACTAAAGTATGTCCGGTGGCTAAGAAATGACAGGCAAGACAGTCTGCTGCTTTTTCCTTCGCTATATTTTTGGTAATGGTATTTTCTGATTTTTTAAAGTTGAAATTTTTAAAAACATCTTCAGAGCTGTGGCTGTGAAAATTCTGAGAAAACAGCGCAAGAAAGTAAATCCCAAACAACAGTTTGGAAAGAAAATTCCTGAGATTTCTGCTTTCTTTAAAAATCATGCTTCAAAATTATAAAAATAAATTAAAAACTCAGATTAAAGTTTTCTTAAAATATTTTATAGATAAGTTGATGGAAATGAAATTTTGTTACAAACTGTAATAAAACCTTATAGATTTTGGAACCTATAAGGTGTATTAATATAACTTGGAAATCAGTTCAGCTGCGTACCCAAATATTCCCACTCCTGAAGTGCAAGATCGAGATCTTCTTTTGTTTTATTATATTGTTCCAGTGTTTCTTCAGAAGGATTTTCTTTGGTAAATGACGCTTCAAATTCTTCAACTTTAGTTTCAAGCTCAGTAATTTTATCTTCCACTTTTTTCAGTTTATTCTGAATATTTTTCTGCTCTTTGCTTACGATTACATTTGATTGATTATTGGAAGCTGGTTTTTCTTCAGGCTTTTTTTCCTCAACTTTAGGAACTTCGTTGTGAAGTTTTGCTTTTTCTGCAGAAATTTCGCGAATCGATTCTTTTTGTCTGAATTCAAGATATTCATTAATATCTCCTAAGAATTCTTTCATTTTACCATCGCGGAATTCGTAAATTTTATCACAAAGTCCCTGCAGGAATTCCCGGTCGTGAGAGATTACAATTAACGTTCCTTCAAATTTCTGAAGCGCCAGTTTAATAATTTCTTTAGACTGAATATCAAGGTGGTTCGTAGGTTCGTCCATGATCAGTGTATTGAATGGACGCAACAATAATTTACAAAGAGCCAGACGGTTTCTTTCCCCTCCGGAAAGTACTTTCGTTTTTTTATTCACCGCTTCCCCCTGGAAAAGGAAAGATCCTAATAAATCGCGGACTCTTGGTCTGGTTTCTTCTGTGGCAGCGTCTTCCGCTTCTTCCTGAACCGTTTTATTCGGGGTTAAAACTTCCTCCTGATTCTGGGCGAAATAACCAATATTTACATTATGCCCAAGATTCCACGTTCCTGAATAATCTTTGATATCTCCGGCAAGAATTTTTGCCAGCGTTGTTTTTCCCTGTCCGTTCTGTCCAAGAAGTGCAATCCGGTCTCCTCTCTGAACAATAAAATCCACATCATCAAAAATCTGCTTCTCACCATAAGCTTTTCCGAGTTTTTGAGCTTCAAAAATTACTTTTCCGGGAACTACGGATTGTACGAAGCGAATGTTGAATTTAGAGACGTCTTCATTATCCACTTCGATTCGCTCGATTTTGTCTAATTTTTTGATAAGCGACTGTGCGAAAGATGCCTTCGTAGCACTTGCACGGAACTTATTAATATTGTCTTCCATCTGCTTGATCTCCGCATCCTGATTCTTTTTAGCCTGAATCAATTTTTCACGGCGGTCTTCACGCATTACCAAGTATTTGGAATAATTGGCTTTATAATCATCAACCTTTTTATTGTTGATATCAAAAGTACGGTTGCAGACTGCGGTCATAAACTGTTTATCGTGACTTACCAGAACGATGGCTCCCGGATAATCTTTTAAGAAGTTTTCCAGCCACATGATGGATTCCATATCAAGGTGGTTGGTAGGCTCATCGAGAAGCATGATGTCATTCTTTTGCAGAAGCAGTTTTGCCAGCTCGATTCTCATTCTCCATCCTCCGGAAAATTCATCGGTAATTTTCTGAAAATCATCTGCTTTAAAACCAAGCCCGAACAATACTTTCTCCATGTCACCTTCCAAATTATAGGCATCATGGTTCATCAGAAGATCATTCAGTTCGGTCATTTTATTGATCAGATCGGTGTAAGAATCGCTTTCGTAGTCTGTTCTTGTGGCCATCTGATGATTCACTTCTTCAAGTTCATTCTTCCAGGCATTGATCTGCTCAAAAGCCTGCATGGTTTCTGCCCAAACGGTTCTTCCTTTCACAAAATCAAGATCCTGCTTCAGAAAACCGATTGTGACATTTCCTTCAGGCACTACATTTCCTTCATAGAAATTGATTTCGCCTGAAAGCATCTTCAATAAAGTGGATTTTCCCGCTCCATTTTTACCAACCAAACCGATTTTATCATCCTTTTTAATCGTGAAATTGACGTTTTGAAACAAATATGTTCCCGAATGATGTAATCCTAAACCTTGAACCGAAAGCATGCTAAATAATGATTAATAGTGAATAATAAATTTCCGGGTGCAAAAATACGGAAAATAAAAGAACTGGGGTAAGAAAAATAACTTCTTATGAATCTGAATCTTAAAAAGACTTCTTTAGGGACAGGGATAAAAAAGAGCTGCCTTACCAGGACAGCTCCACACCTAAATTTAAAACTGAAAAAGTACTAACATTTATTGTATAAATTTTCCTTAATCAATATGGTTCGGTTCCAATTGTCATTATTAGGAATATTGGTACCGTATGCGTAATCCACAACAGAATCTTCGATATGATGTATTTCTACCTGGAGTTTTGACGGGTTGGCGGTAAATTGATCATCCGAATTCCCCGGTACATTCAGACCGTTGTTAATGAATTCCGTAAGATCTTCATTTGATGAATTTCTCGGAATTGCAGGATGATATAATCCGAAATTGGCTGAAATATGAGTATAGTCTGCAAGTGTTCTATAATTGTAAACAGGTTTCAATTCCGGCGAAAGTTTTTCCGTGTAGCTCTCCAGTTCGGCTGAAAGCCGGATCAGGTAAGGGTGCTTTTCGGGATTAATTAAAAAATCGGAATCATCAAATTCAGTATTAAAAACCTTTTTTTCAGCATTCGATTCTTTCAGCATAAGTTTACCGTATACTTTAGAAAGCTCATTAAAAACAAGATCCCTTGAAATGTAAGCCTGGCAAAAAACTTCTCCCGGATCTACTTTATAATCTCCGAGAATATGATCCCATATTTTATTTTCTTCAGCGTCGGCTGCCGTTGTTCTGATATTCTGAATATAGCTGTTCAATTCCCCTTCAAGTAAAAAATTCGGAGATATGTAAACAGACTGGGGACCTTCCAGATATCCTCCTCCGATATCTGCATGAGCACCGGGAACAAATATTTCTTTCCAGATTGTATTTTCGCATATTTTATCTTCCATTAACCCGGAATCTTCAAAAAAACCAGTTAAAGGAAAGAAAAAACGACATTCATTGACAGCGCAGATTTGAAACGCCCGTTGCACGGCGGGATGCACCATGACATTATAATCATTAAAGGGTGCAGATTCTACCGTATCGAAAATACCTAGAAATTTCACACTGATATTTCCCATGAATTCAGTGTCGGCTTTCAGCAGCTCCTGGCAGAAATTTCTGGCGAGCATGGCTCCTCTGCTAAATCCGTAAACATACAATTCATAGTAATGATTACGATCCGAGATTATATTTCTGAAATAAGCGAACGCTTTCTGCAGTTTGTCATCAGACGAATAGCCGTTCTGTCCTGCAGGATTTTTACAGGTTGCCATGGCAAAATCACTGTCTTCCTTCTGCGTAACTGTTCCGATGCCTTCTATGTAAATTTTCTCCTCCCCGTTAAAGAGTTGAAATAATTTATAAATATTGGTCCTATTTCCGTAATAGCTTTCATTGTTTTTCGGAGGTTTTTCGGGAGAGGTTGCATTAATCCCGTTGTTTCCGGTCCCGTCAAAAAAAATTCCAACGGAGATGATGTTGCTTTTCATGTCACTTTGTAGTTTTATTTAAACTTTGTCAAAGATTTTCAACTTTGGCAAAGTGAATTCATCAAAGTAACGATGAAATAAACCGGCATTATAGAGTATAAAATACCAAATAAAAAATTCCGTATTTCTACGGAATCATATTCTTTCTAAAGGGTGAATATTATTAATAATGGCATAAATAACAATTCCAACGGTATTTTTTGCGCCTATTTTTTCTACAATTCTCTGTCTGTGGCTTTCTACGGTTCTCGGGCTGATAAATAGTTTTTCGGCAATTTCATTATTTGTACATTCCTGACAGATGAGTTTCACCACATCTTTTTCACGGTCGGATAATTCATCATCCATTTCAAAAAGTGTTCTTTTTTTGGTAGGACTGTTCATGTAGGAAAAGATCATCTGATGATCTTCCGGTGTAAAAAAGATCCCATTTCTATATACCATGGTAATGGCTTCTATAAAAGCTTCCCGGTTTGAATTTTTAGGTAAAAAAGCAGAAACTCCCAGTTTTACCATGTATCCTAGAATTGTTGTTTTATAGTGGGAGGAGAGGATAATGATCTTTAAGCCGGGATATTTTTCTTTAAGAATTTCTACGAGCTCAAAGCCGTTCATGGGCTGCATCTGAACATCTACCAAAGCGATATCCGGAAAGTCTTCGTTTGAAGTTTTTTCCAGCAAATCGAGAAAATCCGGTCCGTTATTGGAAGTAAATCCCACGGAAATATTCTGTTCGGAAGAGAGCAGCATTTTCACCCCTTCCAGGATAAGCTGTTCATCGTCAATTAATGCTACTTTGATTTGAGAATTCATTGGTGTACGGAATTTTAATAATTAGCCGGCTTCCTTTACCTAATACATTTTTCCATTTGTGAGCCGCGTTCATGGATTTTATTCTGGATTCTATATTTTTAATGCCCATTCCTTTTTTAACATCTTCATATTCAAAACTTTCTCCGTTATCAGAAATCACTACTGCAAGATTGTTCTGATTGTCTTTGATATAGATCCAGACTCTTGATGCTTCCGAATGTTTGAGAACATTGGTGGTAAATTCCTGAATAATTCTGTAAAGCTGAACTTCTATAAAAATATCTTTTTTCTGAAATTTCGGGCTTACATTCAGGGAAATATTTATTCTTCCCGATAAATTGGCAATCAATTCTTCAATATACAAAACCAGTCCTACAGTTTCCAGATTTACCGGATATAATGAATGTGAGATGCTGCGCGCAGAATCTATAAGCGAGGACATCTGGGTAGTAATGTTTTTCCTGATAAGCTCATCTCCTTTCGTATCAAGATTATTAAGCCATAATGATAAAATATTAAGCCTGTTTCCGATATCATCATGAATCATTACCGCAATTCTTTTTCTTTCAGATTCCTGGGCTTTTATATTTTCGAGGACAAGGTTTTTCTGATGCAGAACTTCAGCTTCATGCTGTACGTTTTTTTCTTCAATTATTCTTTTAATAAAGCTTCTGTACGCAAGCAAAATAAAGGACATGATAATTACCAGGACGACAATTAACGTAATAAAAAAGGTAATATTGAGCGTTATTTCTTTAATCTTAAAAAGGTATAAATCATTGATATATATAAAAAACTGCTGAGTATGTTATTAATACTCCAGATCATATTGGCTTCTTCTTTTCCGAGATCCGAAAGCTGTCTTAAAAGGAAAAATAAAAAAACCGACAATGCATAATAGAGGAAGATGAAACTATCTGCAATCATAAACCTGCCATTAATTTTACTGCTCTTAATTTCAGTAAGTAAAGCATAACCTGCAAAGCAGATGACAACTATATTGGAGATCACTTTTTTTACGTCTGAGGTGAGCATTTGAGAATCTGTAAAGAATAAAGCCGCAAGAAGAACTACGGGAATATACCAGTAGACCGACATATTAAGCTTTCTTATATATAAAATCCCCAACAGCAACAGCTCTCCCGCAACATAGAAAGGAAAGACAAAATTAACGTCTCTCAGGTTAAAAACATAAAGGCAGAGTTTAACAACAGCTTCTATCAAAAAAAGAAAAATGATATAGTAAGCATACCATTTTTCTGTATTTTTAAAAAATTTGTACCGGACAAGTCCTATAACAGCACAAATGAAAAGTAAACTATTATTAAGATAAAGTATTACTTTGTAGGTATCCACAGTAAGTTTAGTTATTATAATTAAAAGGGCACAGAGGCGGACAAGGCTGAGACCAGTCGTATGTATTAGCAGTACTGTCTATACTTCCCGAATTTTGCAGATCCTGATAAAATGAAATAAAAATAAGGGTTGGCAGTACTCTCTGATACACTTGTGAGAATTTCAGTCCGAATGAGCATACGATTTTATAAAGTCCCGGCTTGGAAGCAATAAGATCTTCTGACGGCACATAGAACTTTCTGAAAATCCTGCTTCCTTTAAACTCAGAACATTCTCTGTAAAACCACGTCATTGAGTCATTTCTCCATGATTCTATTGCTTCAAGAGCCACATCCTGCTCCAGCATAGGCTTGTTGGAAATCGGGAAATAGGTATCAGAATCATAATCAATTCTCTGCAGGTCCTTTGACAGGACGGCATTTTTAATAACCTTGTACTGCTCAGTTTCTACCAATCTCAGATCTCCGTCAAGTTCACTCAGGATACTATAAGGGAATGCGTCTACAATAAGCTTCTGCCCATTTGCATCCATAGGACATAAAATAGCTACCAGCTGGCCATTGAAAACCCCTATTTCCGCGCAAAATTCGTTGTAATCATTATAGTTCTTCAGCCAGGTTACCTGCTCCGAATCAAAAGTAAACACATAATTGGGTGGAATAAGGCTTTGGATTTTCTGATAATCTGCGCAGCAGTTTGTCCATTCTGCAACGGCTACATCAAATTGATCTCTGTTGAATATATTCATATTTCACGGTTTTTAAAGTGCCATAAAATTATAGAAACTAAATTATCTGTGCAAGTATATCACATATATTAGAAAACTAATTAATAATTCTTAACCGTAATATGAAAACAACTTTGCTGTCTTTCTTTAATATAGTAAATTCGTCCTGCATTATAATAATATTTCAAAACCTTTTCCAGAGACGCTTCAAGGGTGGGATTACTCCGTAAAACCCCATTAAAACGGACATAAGAGATATCAAAAGAGTTACCGTAATTGTGAGAACTAATCCCCAAAGAGGCATTTGTATTAACTTTTCTTAATCTGCACTGATCTTCGAGCGTTCTTGTTATGGATGAAACCGTAAATGCATTTCCTTTTGTTTCTTTGCTGAACCGCGACCCTATTCTTTCCAGCATCAGCTTTCCTTTGGAGACCATCCAGGCCCTGCTGTAATCAAGTTTTTTCACCCGGTACCCCTTTCCTGATTTGTTGATTTTGTGAAATTTCCCATTGTTGATGTATTTCTGAACCGCTTTTGAATCATTCAGAATCTTAATTCCGAAACTTTTAGAAGCATCCAAATGAGGTTTATAAAGTAAAGTAGGCTCTACTTTCAAAACTTCCGTAAGATCATAGCATGGTAATTTTTTTTTGACTTCCTGAGCATAATAAATCCCCTGAATAAAGAAAGCAATTGCCAGGTATAAAAACTTTTTCATTAAAAATGTTTTAATTATCAAACTAAAAATAATGAATTATCCTTTACTATTAAAATCTCATAATAATTTTACATTTCAAATACATCAAAAAAATTAAATAAAAATTATAAAATTTGTTTTTATTTCAATTATTTATCAAATTAATCCTACTTAAAATTACTTTTTATTTCGATATATAAATTATACATTTGATTACATTAAAAAAAACAGATATGATGAAAAAAATTTTCGCTGAATTTTTCGGCACATTCTGGCTCGTATTCGGAGGCTGTGGCAGTGCGGTATTTGCTTCCCAAATTGCACCTTCTGCTAACGGGCAAGTGGGGATTTTACTTTTAGGAGTATCTCTTGCTTTCGGACTTACCGTTCTTACAATGGCTTATTCGGTAGGGCATATTTCGGGTGGACATTTCAATCCGGCTGTAAGTTTCGGATTGATGGCCGGAGGAAGATTCTCAGCCCGTGACCTTGCGCCGTACATTTTAGCCCAATGTTTCGGAGCAATAGCAGCTGCCGGTGCTTTGTATATGATTATAAACGGCTCAGGAGGCGCAGATTTTTCCGCACCGGGTGCTTTTGCTACCAACTTTTATGATGCTCCGGTTTATTTTGAGAAAAGCTACTCTATGAGTGCTGCATTCCTCACCGAATTTTTACTGACCGCTTTTTTCCTGATCATTATTATGGGAGCAACCGATAAATATGCAAACGGAAAATTTGCAGGGATCGCAATCGGACTGGCTCTCACCTTAATTCATCTTATTTCAATACCAATTACCAATACATCGGTAAATCCGGCCAGATCGCTGTCTCAGGCAATTTTTGTACAGGGCAATGCACTTTCCCAGCTTTGGCTGTTCTGGGCCGCACCGATTTCAGGAGCTGTTTCCGGCGGATTGATTTATAAATTTTTACTTCAAAAAGAATCTGTAATCTCCGAATAATTCAATCAAACAAAAAAATCCTGTCTAAACAACAGGATTTTTCTATACATGTATTTTATTTTAATTTTTTAAGATCAAAAGGATTTCTAAAGATCAGTTCTTCATGCTTTCCCTTAATTTCCATTTTCCGATGCAGTAAATTAAGAGCCATTTTCCGAATAAACAAATCCTTGTCATTCAGTGCCCAGTAAGAATCTTCATGAACTTTTTTCGGTTTTCTGATGGTATAAAACTCCGTAATCCAGGAATCCACATTATGGTAAAACTCAATGATCCCACAGTGCTCCGGAATAAGAATATGATCTACCATTCCCATCGGAAGCAGGAAACTGAATGCATTGCAGACATAATCGCCGCAGGAAATTTTATCGTGCTTCAGGAATTTTTCGCCGGTATTGGAATTGGTGTACGATTTTTTAAAATCATTTTTAAAATCGCTTTTCGAAAGTTTAATCTCAATTTCATGACTGAAACCTTCCGGATCTACAATCAGAATATCAGCTTCCCAATCCGCCTGAAAATGATTGGTTAATACAATTTCTTTCTCAAAATCACATTGAGAATAAATAAATGCATGTACCAATTCTTCTATTTTTAACATGTTTTTTAATTTGACAGTTGATAGGATTTACATCCTATTCTTTTATAGGCCGTCCCTTCGGGACTCTATTTTCTAATGATCATCTGCGATAAATCAGAATAAGCAACTATTATTTATCATTTACTCATACGCTCTTATCCTAAAACGCTCAAACCTAACTTACCAGCAGGCTGCAGCCACGAATATCAGAATGATCAATTCTGCCCAGAACCTGAAATTGATCTCCCGTCATTTTTCCCAAATCCTGTGTTGCAATAAATGCGCAGGAATGAATATTTGCCAGGTCGATAATATTAATAGCACCAGTTCTTCCTTCCTTTTCATAATTAAACGGATCTTCCGCATTTCTGATCATGATTTTCATCCAGTTTGGACACCGGTATTCATTATTTCCCAGTGAATAGGCCTGGGAAAGAAGTTCTGTCATGGAATATTCGGAATAAATTTTTTCTGTCTTAAAGCCTTCCTGTAAAATTTTCAGGAGTTCATCTTTGGTCATTTCTTCTTTTCTTCCCTTCATTCCCCCGGTCTCGATTACCATGAGATTCTCCATAAAATTCAGAGATTCTTCACTACGTTCAGAATGACAATAGTCGATAAAATCCAGCAATGCAAAGGAAACTCCAAAAAGAATGACTTTTTTATTTTTTAATTTATCCAAAAGTTTAAACAGCTCTTCATGATTGTAAAGAAAATATCCATTTTCAGATTTTCCGGATTTTTTCATTAAATAATCAACCATATAAATCAGGGAAGAATTCTGACGCTCCAGATAGCTTGGCAGCAATCCGAGGAAAATATAATCTTCCGGTGTTCCTATAAACTGTGTAAAGCTTTTGTAAATACTCTCTTTATACAGGCCTTCGTCCGCAATAAAATGTTTTGAAAGGTTCATCTGTGTGGTTCCCGAGCTTTGAAAGAAAAGATCAGCCTTACTATTCTTATCGATAATCTGATGATTTTTAAACATTTCTATAGGAAGAAACGGTATTTTTATTAGCTCATCCACCTCATCAGGATTAATATTCAGATAATCTACAAAACGTCTGTAAATTTCAACATTCTCATATTGATAACGAAAAGTCCTAAGCGTTTCCGACAGAAATTCCTGTTCGGTTTTTATGTTAAATATTGTATCCACTGCAAAGAAGTTTTTCACTTTATTGTTTCACTATAAGCCGATTAACGAAACAATTTCAGCTTTTTAATATTTTTTTAATATAAAATTTAAATTTTGGTCAGATTATTGCAATTACAAAACCGGAATATGGATTAAAAACAAGAGTGAACATTGTTTCGCTCAAAGAATTACCTCTTTATGGGGTAATTCTTTTTTTGTTCATCTCAAACGTTTTCAGCTGAAAATCATGTTCGAATACTCCGTAGGTAAAGTAAGAAATCCAGTCTCCCAGATTGACATATTTTGCTTTTCCATCCAGCTCCATAACCATAGGAAGATGGCGGTGTCCGTAAATAAAATAATCTATTTTCTGTGTTTTAAGTTTTTCTTTAGAATAAATAATCAGAAATTCTTTATCCTCGCCTAAAAACTCTTTATCCTCATCACCGGAAATCATTTTATTTTTCTGAGACATATACAACGCAATTTTCATGGCTATATCCGGATGAAGCCACCTGAAAACCCACTGTGCAAAAGGATTGGTAAAAACTTTTTTCATTCTTTTATATCCTTTATCTCCCGGCCCGAGACCATCGCCGTGAGCAAGCAGAAACTGCTTCCCTCCCATCTCAAAATATTGTTTCGTATAGAAAACGGTACATCCTATTTCTTCCTCCAGATAGTCTTTCATCCAGAGGTCATGGTTACCAACAAAAAAATAAATATGAATCCCACGGTCTTTCAGTTCGGCAATTTTACCCAGCACACGGACATAACCTTTAGGAATTACGTGTTTCCATTCATGCCAGAAATCAAAAAGATCTCCCATTAAAAATAAGACCTGAGCATCATGCTTGATTTCATCCATCCAGCGGATAAAGTGCTCTTCACGCACTTTGCTTGCCTTCGGATCCGGTGCTCCGAAATGCTGATCGGAAGCAAAATATACTTTTTTTCCAGGTTCTAAGTTAATGGTAGTCTTTAACACTTCTGAATATTTATTGATCTAAATTACTGATTATCTTCCGCAAACCATTCTCCATAGGAGTTTTCCGTTTCGTGGAGCTTAAGATAAGCCAGAGAAATCCCTTCCGGAAGTTTTGACTTTATTTTTGCCGCAATAGCATACAGCATGTTTTCGCAGGTCGGCTGGAAGGTACAGTAAATTACTTTATGTCCTTTTCCTTCAAGGTCTTCTCCCAGTTCTTTATGCGGCGACAGTCCGTTAATCAGCACCGCATGATCCCAGACGTCTACAATTTCAGATTTTACGATACTTTTAATGTCTCCAAAATCTACTACCATCCCATTTTTAGGGTGTTCCAAATCATTGATTGGTTTTCCTTTTACCGTTACAAACAGTTTATAGGAATGTCCATGCATATTTTTACATTTTCCGTCGTAATTGTACAGCACATGAGCTGTTTCGAATGTAAAAATTTTTGTAATTCGTATCATAGGGCAAAGATAAGGAATTTGCTTTGAGTTTCGGTTTTGTAAGAACAACTACAAAATATCCAGCCAGTCGCTTTCCAGTCTTATAATCCGTTGCGTTTCTTTATCAATGAAAACCCAGAGCGTCAATGAGTCTACCACCAGCTGACCGTTGCAGTAGAATTCCACTTTTCTGGGCTGTCTGATTCCTTCAGGGGCTTTAGGATAGGTCTTTATGGTAAGCAACTCCCCGAGATACACCTGCTTTTTATATCGAATATGATGATCCAGGAGCATCCATATATCCTCGGGATTGTTGGTTTTATGCTTTACGAAATCCCAGTGTTCACCGGCTATCTCCTCCACCCATTTTACATACTGAACATTATTGACATGGTTATTCCTGTCGATATGCTCTTCTGTTATCACAACCTGTTTTTCATAAATCAAACCCATTTCTTTAGTATTTATTCAAATAAAATATAAAATTACGGAATCTGCCGAAATTTAGTTAAATAAACAAATTTCCGAAGTTAGTATATTAGCAGAAAATTACACAAATGATTTTAGATATTTTATTTCCTAACCGTTGTCTGGGCTGCAATTGTATTATATCGGCTGATCTTCTGGTTTGTGAGCTGTGTTTCGGCCGTATTGACTTTATCCATTCCGGTTATTTTGATGATAATTTAATTAAAGAAAGATGCAGGCTTCTTTTTCCTGTTGAAAATACCTTTGCTTTGATGCAGTTTGGAAAAGAAAATCTCAGCAGAAAAATCATTCATGAATTAAAATACAAAAGCAGGGAAAAAGCAGGAGAAATATTGGCAGAATGGACCACTACCCGACTTGATTTTAAAGATCAAAAGCCGGATTTGATGGTTTCCGTTCCGCTGCATCCCAAAAAGTTGAAAGAACGAGGATACAACCAGCTTCATGTATTTACTGAAAAACTTTCTGCATTTTACGGAATTCCATTTGATCATGATGTAATCAAAAGAAATCAGTACTCAAAAGCACAGGCCCTAAAAGATAAACAGAACCGGTTAAAGTCGGAAAATGTATTTTCTGTTACAAAAAGCATAACTCAAAAAAATATACTTCTTATTGATGACGTATTCACTACCGGAAATACAATTGCTTCTATTGCATGGGAAATTCTCAAAGCGGGTAATAATACGGTAAACGTACTGGTGATGGCGATGGATGTGTAGCGGTATGATTTAAGTTTCCAAATTGTTGCAGTATGAAACTTCGTATATTTGAGCTAATAGTAACTGTATATAACAAAACTTATGTGGAAAGAAATAAAAGATCAGAAAGACATCAATACACTTTTGGAGAGCTATGGTTATTTTCATGATAGCTGTCTGCGTGATATTTATATTACTACAAAGGAATATATCGACGAAAAACTCGCGATGCACTTTGAAAATAAACTCACTGCATCATTACTATTTCAGCGACAATTTTCTCCAATAACAGTTTTAGAATTAAAATTTGAGGATATTGTACATTTTAATTTCAAACCTTTTGATAAAGATACAAATGCAGTTATTCATGATGTAACGTTAATGAAAGTTAACGGACTTTTTTATTGGGCTGACTTTGCAGACTGGAAAATTGATGACAACGACTCGATCTGGATAAACGGTAAGAGATTGTTTTGGCGTCTACGACCCGGGCTTATCGGAAATGTAAAGAGATTAAATGATGAATAAATTACATTGAAATTTTCTTTAAACATGGAATTTTTCATATAATCAATACAATAAATTTAGTAATTTTCCGAAAAACAATCACCATGCTGAATCTTATTTTACTTCACGGCGCTTTAGGACATAGCCAAATCTTTGAGCCTTTCAAACCGGAGCTTTCAAAATATTTTTCCATTCATACCCCTCTGTTCTCGGGGCACGGAACTTCTGAAATTCCGGAAGACGGAATCAGCATTGAAAAATACACGCATGAGCTGAAAGAATTCATCGAAAAAAATAATCTTCATGATATTTATATTTTCGGACACAGCATGGGCGGTTACGTAGCCCTTTGCTACGCTGCACAGTACCCTGAAAGACTGAATTCTGTGATAACAATGGGAACAAAATTCAACTGGACGGAAGAACAGGCATTACGGGAAAGTAAAATGTTAGATCCTGAAACCATTGCCGAAAAGGTTCCCAAATACGCAGGACTTCTGGAAGCACAGCACGGAAAAAAATGGAAACAGCTATTGCATTCCATCGCCGATCTGATGGTTTCTTTAGGCAAGAACCCTCCTTTAAAAAATAACCTTTCAATGATAAATATTCCCGTGCAGATTATGGTAGGAGATCAGGATAATATGGTAACACTTGAAGAAAGTATAGAGGTTTACAGAAGCATCCCAGATGCAAGACTGGCCGTACTTCCGGACACAAAACATCCGCTGGATAAAATAAGAACCGACCTTTTACTTACTATTATGAAAGATTTCTGGACTTTATCTCTGTAATTTTTCTCCATAGCTAAGATCTCCGGCATCCCCCAAACCCGGTGTAATATATCCCTTTGAAGTAAGATGTTCATCAATAGCGCCAACCCAAATTTTTGCTTCAGGATAAGCTTTTTCTATGGTTTCAACTCCCTGTTTTGAAGCAATTGCTGCTACAATATGCAGCTGAGTGGGATTTCCGTGAGTCAACAAATCTTTGATCGCTTCAATTAAAGACGCTCCGGTAGCCAGCATAGGATCGCCGACAATCAAAGGCCTGCCTTCGATATCAGGACACGTTAAATAATCCTGTTTGATAGAGAAATAATCATTGGCATCGTGTTTTCTGTAAGCCGCCACAAAACCGCAGTCGGCTTTATCAAAATAATTCAGCATTCCTTCAAACAGAGGAACTCCGGCTCTCAAGATTGTTGTAATAACCGGCTGAACAGCAATTTCTTTAACCCTGATTGTATCCAGTGGCGTCTGAATTTCAATTTCCTTCTGTTCCAGGTTTTTACTGATTTCAAAGGCTGCGATTTCTCCAATCCTTTCCATATTCCTGCGAAACCTCATCCTGTCATGCTGAATATTAACATTCCTGAGCTCGTTAATCCATGAATTAACCAAAGAAAACTGTTCTGATAGTACAACTGTATTCATTATCGGGAAAAATTTTATCTAAAATATGAATAATTAAGAATAAAATCCCTTTCAAAAAAATCTGAAAGGGATGGTCATTTATTTTTGTCTGAAATACACTTCAATAGGAACTCCGGTAAACCCGAATTCTTTTCTCAGCTGATTTTCAGTAAATCTCTTGTATGGTTCTTTTACATACTGTGGCAGGTTGCAGAAGAAAACAAACTGCGGTGACGGCGTAGGAAGCTGCACACAATATTTGATCTTGATATATTTTCCTTTGTTTGCCGGCGGAGGTGTTCCCTCAAAAATCGGAAGCATAACTTCGTTTAATTTTGAAGTTTTGATCTTTTTCTTACGGTCTTCGTACACCTGCATGGCTACTTCAACCGCTTTCAGGATTCGCTGCTTGGTTAATGCCGATGTAAACAAAATTGGAATGTCCTGAAACTGACCGATCTTATCTTTGATTTGTTTTTCAAAATCACGCATGGTGTTGGTCTGCTTATCTTCAATAAGATCCCATTTATTAACCAGAATCACAATTCCTTTCCTGTTTTTCTGCGCAAGACTGAAGATGTTCATATCCTGAGATTCCCAACCCTGGGTAGCATCCACCATGATAATCACCACATCTGAAAATTCTATGGAACGGATGGAACGCATTACAGAATAAAACTCCAGGTCTTCATTTACTTTAGATTTTTTACGCATTCCTGCGGTATCTACCAGTACAAATTCGTGTCCGAATTTATTGTAAAGCGTCTGGATACTGTCTCTTGTTGTTCCTGCAATATCAGTAACGATATTTCTTTCCACATCCAGCAAGGCATTCGTAAGGGTAGATTTCCCTACATTCGGACGTCCTGCGATTGTAATTTTAGGAAGGCCTTCAAAAGGATCTTTGTATTCTGTAGTCGGAAAATCTCTTACAACATCATCCAGCAAATCTCCCGTTCCGGAACCTGTTGCAGAAGACAAGGTATAATATTTATCGATTCCAAGCTGATAAAATTCCGTTGCCGGAAGTTCTTCTTTTGAAGAATCTACTTTATTGATGACAATATAAATGGGCTTGTTTGATCTTCTTAAAAGCCTGTAAATTTCGTAGTCTGTATCAGTAAGCCCGTCTTCCACGTTCATCATAAAAATAATAGAAGTAGCTTCATCCACAGCCAGCTGTACCTGTTTACGGATTTCTTCTTCAAAGATATCATCGGTTCCTACATCATACCCACCGGTATCGATTACGGTAAAATCCACCCCATTCCAGTCGGATTTTCCGTAATGACGGTCTCTGGTAACCCCTGCAGTAGAATCTACAATAGCTTCCCTTCTTTCTAATAAACGATTAAATAACGTGGATTTTCCTACGTTGGGGCGCCCAACGATCGCGACTATATTTGACATAAAAAAATGTTTAATAATCCTGAGACAAACTCAGGACAGGTTATTAATGGGTTTCTCCAACTTTTGGAGCCCAATTTTTTTGCAAAGATACAGTTTTAATTTAAATGAAGGTTTTATTGCAATACATCTATGTAAATTTTAGGAAAAATAATTCTTTGAATATCAGTAAAAAAACGACTGTTTCCAGGAAATATTCACCATTTCATTTTTATTTTTAAAATAATTTATATAATTTCGCGACATAGAAATACAGACCCATGGTGTAGCGGTAACACTACTGATTTTGGTTCAGTCATCTGGGGTTCGAATCCCTGTGGGTCTACGGAAAGCCTTGTTAATTATTTAAATTACAAGGCTTTTTTTATTAAAGTAAATTTCCAATTTAAAACTGATTGATCAAGCCGAAACAGTTGTTGGAAAACTAAAATAATTATTGTAATCAATAAAAAAAGACAGTTCATTTCTTAACTGTCTTTTATCAATTTTATAATGATGTTAAATTAAACCAGATCAAAGCGATCCAAGTTCATTACTTTCACCCATGCGGAAACAAAATCATTCACAAATTTTTCATGAGCATCTGAACTTGCGTACACCTCAGCAATAGCTCTTAGCTCAGAATTAGATCCGAAAACAAGATCTGCCCGTGTCGCCGTCCATTTATTCTCTCCTGTTTTGCGATCTGTCCCCTGATAGAGCTCATTATCATCGGAAACCGATTTCCACTTCGTATTCATGTCCAGAAGATTGACAAAGAAATCATTGGTAAGTGTTCCCGGTCTTTGGGTGAAAACGCCATGTTGAGAACCGTCAAAATTAGTATCCAGAGCACGCATTCCTCCTATTAAAACTGTAAGCTCAGGAGCAGTAAGCGTTAATAATTGCGCCTTGTCAATCAATAAAGATTCTGTGGAAACGGAGAATTTTTTCTTTAAATAATTTCTGAATCCATCAGCCAAAGGTTCCAAAAACTGCATGGATTCTACGTCAGTCTGTTCCTGTGAAGCATCGGCTCTTCCCGGTGAAAACGGAACAATGATCGTATATCCTGCATCTTTTGCTGCTTTTTCAACCGCTGCACTTCCTGCAAGGACAATGAGATCTGCTAATGAAACTTTTTTGCCTCCGGTCTGATTTTCGTTAAATTCTTTCTGAATATTTTCCAAAGTACTTAAAACTTTTTGCAACTGAGCAGGATTATTGACTTCCCAGTCTTTCTGAGGCGCCAGACGAATTCTCGCCCCATTGGCCCCTCCTCTTTTATCACTTCCTCTGAACGTTGATGCGGAAGCCCAGGCTGTTGACACCAGTTCTGAAATATTTAATCCGGAATTAAGGATTTTAGATTTCAATGCTTCAACGTCAGAATTATGAATAAGTACATGATCTACTGCAGGGATCGGATCCTGCCAGATGAGTTCTTCAGAAGGAACATCAGGTCCGAGATAACGGTCTCTCGGCCCCATATCTCTATGAGTAAGTTTAAACCATGCTCTTGCGAATGCATCAGCAAAAGCGTCAGGGTTTTCGTAAAATCTTCTTGAAATTTTTTCATATTCCGGATCAAATTTCAGGGAAAGATCTGTTGTAAGCATGGTTGGTTTGTGCTTTTTATAAGGATCAAAAGCATCCGGAATGGTTTCGCTGCCGTTTTTCGCAACCCACTGATGAGCACCGGCAGGACTTTTGGTGAGCTCCCATTCGTTTTCAAAAAGGTTTTTGAAAAAGTTATTGCTCCACTGGGTAGGAGTTTCAGTCCAGGTAACTTCAAGGCCGCTGGAGATTGCATCTCTTCCCTTTCCGGAATTGTAAGTACTGTTCCATCCGAATCCCTGTGCTTCAATACTTTCTGCTTCCGGCTCTTTTCCTACATGATCTGCCGGTCCTGCACCGTGTGTTTTTCCGAAAGTATGACCTCCGGCGATGAGGGCTACCGTCTCTTCATCATTCATTGCCATTCTTCCAAAAGTATCACGGATATCTTTTGCCGCTGCTATAGGATCCGGGTTTCCGTCCGGACCTTCAGGATTTACATAAATGAGTCCCATTTGTACTGCAGCCAGAGGCTTTTCCAGATTTCTTGTGTGGATATCACCGTCTGCATCGTCATCCGTGGGCAGTACTCCGCGACTTTCAACCACCCCGTCTGAACCGTGGGCATACCGAAGATCACCGCCGAGCCATGTTTTTTCAGACCCCCAGTAAACATCCATATCCGGTTCCCAAACGTCTTCACGACCGCCCGCAAACCCAAACGTTTTAAAACCCATAGATTCCAGAGCTACATTTCCCGTAAGAATCATAAGATCTGCCCAGGAAATTTTCTTACCATATTTTTGTTTGATCGGCCAAAGCAGCCTTCTTGCTTTATCTAAGTTCACATTATCCGGCCAGCTGTTCAGCGGTGCAAAACGTTGTTGCCCTGCGCCGGCACCCCCTCTTCCGTCTCCTACACGATACGTCCCCGCACTGTGCCATGCCATACGGATAAACAAAGGACCGTAATGTCCAAAATCCGCAGGCCACCATTCCTGCGAATCCGTCATTAAATCATGAAGGTCTTTTTTTACTGCTTCAAGATCCAGACTATTAAATTCTGCTGCATAATCGAAATCTTTATCCATCGGATTGGATAATGATGAATGCTGTCGAAGAATATCTACTTTCAGCTGATCCGGCCACCAGTCTGAATTTTTAGTACCTCCGCCGGCAACGTTTTCTTTTTTCATAGATCCGTTGTGAAACGGGCATTTACTGATGTCATTCAAATCTTTTTCCATTGTCGTTTAATTTTATGTTGATTTATTAATTATCGCTGAAACAAACTTACGCAAGTTTTTCAATCAATATAATCTATTAATAATATTTTTATGATAGTTAAAAGCGATTATAGATTATTTATTTTGATTACTGTTAAATTTAAGAATTAATCAGAAATATATTTATAATAGGTTTAAATTCAGACAGAAGAAAAATAAATTACTTTTTAGATTTAAATATTTCAAAGATTGATTACGCATAAAATTAAAAATTTTATGGTACATTTATTTATTCTTAAACATTGAAATATGAAAAAAGTTTTAACTGTTATCCTGGTAGCATTTATTATTATCCAGTTCTTTCCTATCGACAAGACCAATCCTGCACCTACTCCCGGAATGGATTTTTTAAAAATAAAAAATACACAGCCCGAAATTGCCAAACTGATTAAAGTTTCGTGCTATGACTGTCATTCTAATGAAACCACGTATCCTTGGTATTCCAATATAGCGCCGGCTTCCTGGATTATGAAAAATCATATTGATGAAGGACGGAAAGAACTTAATTTTTCTACGTTTGCGATGTATGAGCAAAAAGATCAGGCACATAAATTGCAGGAATGCATAGAAATGGTTGAAAGCAAAGAGATGCCACTTGACTCCTATTTTATAGGACATCAAAATGCAAAGTTAAGTGATGAACAGAGAAAGATTCTGATAGATTATTTTAAAAAAGAGAAAATGGAAACGGAAAGGAAAATGTTTTATTAAATCTTAACATCATGGAAGAAAACTGGGAAAACAAACACATCGTATTTTTTGACGGCGATTGCGGAGTATGCAATTTCTGGGTACAATGGATTCTGGAACGAGATAAAAAAGACCAGTTCATGTTTGCTTCCCTTCAATCTGATTTTGGCCAAAAATTCCTATCTGAAAGAGGGCTGAATACAAAAGTTTTCAACACCATGTATCTCTGGAAACCCGGCCAATATTATCTTGAGAAATCCAAAGCTGTTTTAAAGATTGCTAATCTTCTGGGAGGTATTTACAGATTTTCGGTTTTAGGAAAAATTATTCCTTCCTTTTTAAGCGATAAAATGTATGATATCGTTTCTAAAAACAGAATGAAACTTGCCAATCAGAAATGTTATTTACCGACTCCGCATCAGCGGGCCAAATTTATTCAGGTTTAAAGTTTTAGAATAAATATAAGCTTAAAAATAAAGACTGCTTCCTGTGAAACAGTCTTCATTTTTTAGATATTATTGATTCAAAGACCAAACGGAATACGACTTTGGTGCACATTGGATTTTCACCCATTTATCAGACTGCGTTGTCGGGTACCAGCTTGAGCTGCCGGTAAAATCTTTAATCTGCTGACTGGCCCAGTTGGTCTGTATCCATCGTTCCTGCCAGCTTGAAGAATTATTGATGTACACTACCAGTCCCGGATTTCCGTTATACCCGTTTCTCCTTGCGATATATTCATCATTATCGGTATACAGAATAGATGTTGTTCCCGTTGCTTTATTATTGTGAATCCAGATGAGATTGTTTAATCTTTCTTTATTCAGCCATTCTTCATAATCTCTGTAGAAGATTGTAGGATATCCTTCATGCGTTAAAATATAAGCATAAGCCAGCATTTTATTGTAGATAATATCCGTATCATGATTGGCAACGAACGTCACTGCTTTAAAAGGATTTCGTTTCCACATCATATCATCATTCAAAACATTCAGATTCCCATTGTCGAATGCATCATCCATTTTATAATAGGCGGCAAAATCAAACACTGAACTATTGGCATTATTAGCCCACCATTCAAGTGTATTCACATTAGAGTCCCACAGCTCACCAACAGAAAATCCGCCGACATTGGAATTCCATGTATTAACCACCCAAGGTCCGAAACCTTTCACATAATCGAATCTCCAGCCATCAAATTTCATAATATTTTTATAATATTTTCCGACAGAATCATCTCTTCCCCAAAGCCAGTCCTGAACATACGGATTGGCGTGGCATAAGTCTGGGAAGCCTCCGAAAGCACCTTCATCATTATTTCCGTAAGAATTTTTATAAAAATCGTTATAGCTTCTTGGAAACTTTCCTGAAGCAACACCCGAAAAATTGGTCCAGGTATTTGAACCTACATAGGGATTATACTCCGATTGGCCGCCGCTGTTATGGTTAATGACAATATCCGCATATACCTGCATATTTTCTGCGTGGGCTTTTGTAATCAACGCTTCGAGTTCTGTCCTGGATCCAAAACGCGTTTCAATACTTCCGTTTTGATTGTAATTTCCGAAATCATAATAATCAGTAGGATCATATCCCATTGAATATGCACCATTCTGTGCTTTTGATGCGGGAGGAAGCCATACGGCACCAATTCCGGCATTCGACCAATCGGTCAGTTTTCCTTTTACGGTGTTCCACCAGTTTCCTCCATCCGGTACATCCCAATAAAATCCCTGCATGAGAACACTTCCGCCCGGACCGGCAACAAATTTTGCATAGGGAGAGTTTCCGGTACTGAAAGGCCGTCCGTCATGATGGGTTACATGTACGGTTTTATTGTGAACTTCTTTCTGAACCGAAGTATCATCTGCAATTCCATCATTCTCCCGGCATGAAAAAACAAAGCCTAAGGCCAGTGCTAAAAGTAAAAATTGAGTTTTTTTCATATCTTATTTTTTGATTATTAAAGTGTTACCTAAATTACAATTTTATTAAAATAATTTCAAGTGATTGTGAAATAATTTTTATTATCATCATAAATTCTTATTTAAAACATCATTAAAAATTGATAAACTTTAAAGATTTTCGGTACAATTTTTCTATTAATCCATATATTTGCATACTATGGAATACAACACCCAAAAAAACAAGCTTCAACTGCCGGAATATGGCAGAATCATACAACTGTTGGTTGAACGTTGCAAAGAGCTTCCTTCAAAAGAAGAGAGAAGCGAGATGGCAATGGGCATCATTGATTTTATGGGTCAGAGAAACCCACAGCTTCGCGACGAAGAAAATTACAAGCATAAACTTTGGGATCATCTTTTCATTCTTGCCGATTACGACCTTGACGTAGATTCGCCATACCCTTTCCCTACAAGGGAACAGCTGGCAGAGCGGCCTAAAAGAATGGAATACCCTAAACTTCAGGGTGATTTCAAATTCTACGGGAAAAGTATTCTTCAATTAATAGAAAAAGCAATCGAACTGGAACAGGGAGACGAAAAAGAAGCCCTGATTGAGGTGATTGCCAATAATATGAAGAAGTCTTATAACGTATATAACAAAGAACACGTTACCGATGATGTTATTTTCCGCCATCTGAAAGAACTTTCTGAAAACAGACTGGATCTTACGGGAATAGATACACTAGAAAAAAGTAAAATCTATTATACAAGCAATAACAACAACCGTAATAATAACAACCGAAACCAGACTAACAACCGAAACCAATCTAACAACAAAAGAAGACACAACAATAACAACAACAATCATAATAAAAACAGAAAGTAAACATGAGTGGAACATTTCAGATAAGAGGAGGAAAAAGACTGCAAGGTGAAATTACTCCACAAGGAGCAAAAAATGAAGCTCTACAAATTCTTTGTGCCGTCTTATTAACTGATGAGGAGGTAAGAATTAAAAATATTCCCGATATCCACGACGTTAATCGATTAATTGAAATTCTGGGCGATTTCGGAGTGAAAGTTACCAAGAACGGACACGGCGATTATACTTTCAAAGCAGACAAAGTTAATTTTGATTACATCAAATCCGATGAATTTAAAAAAGACGGGGCAAAGCTAAGAGGTTCCATCATGCTTATGGGTCCTATGCTGGCAAGATATGGCGAGGCATATATGCCGACCCCGGGAGGTGACAAGATTGGAAGAAGAAGATTAGATACCCATTTCCAGGGATTAGTAGAACTTGGCGCTGAATTTCATTATGACGAAGAAGAATTCTTTTATTCTTTAACAGCAAAAGAGCTTAACGGTAAATTTATTTTATTGGAGGAAGCTTCCGTAACAGGGACTGCCAATATTGTGATGGCTGCAGCATTAGCGAAAGGAAAAACAAGAATCTATAACGCAGCCTGCGAACCATATCTTCAGCAATTATGTAAAATGCTGAACAGAATGGGAGCAAATATTTCAGGAATTGGTTCAAATTTATTAACAATCGAAGGCGTTTCCCATCTTCACGGAACAGAACATACGATGCTTCCGGATATGGTGGAAATCGGATCCTGGATCGGTCTTGCAGCCATGACCAAATCTGAAATTACCATTAAAAATGTCAACTGGAACCAGCTTGGCGTTATCCCGAATACATTCAGAAAGCTGGGTATTCAGCTGGAGCAGAGCAACGATGATATTTTTATCCCGACTCAGGAAAATTATAAAATCCAGAAATTTATTGATGGCTCTATCCTTACTGTTTCTGATGCTCCATGGCCGGGATTCACACCAGACCTTCTATCTATCATTCTTGTGGTAGCAACACAGGCGAAAGGGAGTCTTTTGGTTCACCAGAAAATGTTCGAATCAAGATTATTTTTCGTGGATAAACTGATTGACATGGGCGCTCAGATCATCCTCTGCGATCCGCACCGTGCAACGGTAATCGGGCTGAATCAGGAAACTCCGCTAAGAGGAACAACCATGGTTTCTCCTGATATCAGGGCTGGAAATGCTCTTCTGATTGCGGCGCTTTCTGCAGAAGGAAAATCAATCATCCACAATATTGAGCAAATTGACAGAGGATATGAAAATATTGATGGCAGATTAAAGGCCATCGGAGCAGATATCGAAAGAATTTAATACAGAAATTAATAATATAAAAGCGTCCGGTGAAAACCGGACGCTTTTCTGTAATTAAAAACGATATGAACCTATCTTATAAATACTTTCTGCAGATATATTCTACAGTGGTACTCAGAAGTTTATTTTTATTAAGATACATTTCCAGTGCATCGTAGTCCTCCGAACTTACATTAATATACAGCTGAACAGATCCGAAGCTTCTCCCATTTACATATTCAACATTGGCTGATAACACCTTGTGACAGATCCCCAACTGATTATATATAGTATTCATCAGCTGTTCAAACTTCATTTTACCATTCAGTTCAATTTCCAGGATCAATTCTTTTTTAGGCAGATTTATTTTACCGTTTAAAACCTGCAGGCTTGGGTTAGGTGTTATCATAACAAAACTATTGGTTAAAAAATAATGCTCATTTTTTCTGTTGGTTAAGCTTAGACAAAAATATAAAAAAATATTAGTCTACCAAATTAGTAGGGTATTAATTTTAAAATTTATTTTAAATCTGCCTGAAATTAAATCATAAAAAAAGGACTCTTACGAATCCGTTATTATTTCTTTCTTTACAGTTATTTATTTAAGAATTTTGATCCTTTCCAGCTTTTCTGAAGCAGCCAGTCCGTTAGGATTACAGCCAGGTTCACCTTCCGGAACTTTAAGACCTTTTTTCTTGTAAAAATCTTCCCAGAAAGCATTGGTCTTTCCTGTTGCAGGATCAATAAAAGTCATTGGTTCAAGCTTGAAAATATGATTTTCCCTGAATGCTCTTTCAATATAGTCTGAGCAGTAGTAAGAATTTTCATTCAGAATATAATCAAAATTATACGGTTTCCCCAACATGGCATTTGCTTTTTCAACAGCTGAAGGTATTGCATGCTGATACTGAGGTTTTAAGCGATAAACAACAACCGTTTGTCCGTCTTCGGACTGATCTTCCAGAAAATCTTCCAGCTTTTGCTTTTGGGAACCGCCTTTCAGAGCTGCATGCAAAACATAGGCACTTCCATTTGCTATCTCCAGAATTCCGATGTGATCGAAAGAGGCATTTTCCTGTTTCTGGGTAACATTATTAATTGCTCCGGAAAGCCCGGTACTTTTCGCCGTTACAAAAAGCAAATCCCCATTTACCAAATCAGAAGTCCTGTAACTCCGGCAGCTTAGAATACACGTGAAAATATATAGTGCCGCTAAAAGCGTACAGAGAAATTTACTTTTTAAAATTTGCTTCATAACAATCGATCCAATCCTGAACCGTCATTTTTTTACTTACTTCAGCGATTAATTCAAAGGGAATATCATCCATTTTTTTGAAACGCACACAAGATTTTCCCATATCCAGTTTTCTTTTAGAATATTTGGGAAATTCTTCCAAGAACCAATCCAACAGATCAGGTTTTGCATACATTCCCATATGGTAAAATGCAATAAAATTCTTCTGTGAAGCAATACTGATGAAAGGCAAAGGCGTTCCCGGAGCACAATGATAACCTGCCGGATATGTTTCCAGTGGAACTCCCCATCCAATCATTCCGTAGCTGCTGCTTTGCGAAAAACCTTCCGGTAAATTGTCGCTGATGGTGTTAAAAAGCTTTCTGAAAACCTCCTGTCTTTCTTCAGGGATCTTTGAAATATAATCATCTATTGAAATGGATTCTATCTGCATTTTTTCAGTTTTATAATTTTTTCAAAATAACGAAAATTTAATGGAACCGGGTTTTAAATCAATAAAAAATCAGCTTTAAAATTTAAAGCTGATCTATCAATATTTCTCTGATGAAAAAATTATTTCACAAAATTGTAAATGCTGAACATCTGAACATTTTTACCATCTTTGTCCAGGAACAGTAATTTATTGGTAGCCGGAACAAACTGCACCAGATTCCCGTCCGTAAAGCCGTAATTCTGGAAGAAATTTCTTCCCTTATAATCTACCGTAAGTTCTTTTGGAGCCAGGCTGCCGAAATCGAAAGCTTTCATTGAAAAACCTGTATTCCCGAATGCACCTTTTGGATAAAATGCGGAAACATACAGATTGTCTCCGGATTCAATCACCTGAACTCTTCTTCCTGAAGGATTGCTTCCCAGTGGTACAAACTGTTTTACTTCCCCTTCTTTATTGAATTTCATTAAAACGCCTACATCAAGTGTATAAACAGGATCCGGAAAACGATTCATTGCTGTAGGCATCGGTCTCGAAACCGTTTCCTGCTGAACCGCCATTAAAACCTCATCGCCTTTTATGATGGTCTTAATTACTTTTACGTCGCTCATGTCTTTGGCGCCTGCAAGATTGGTATTGCTGATTACCGCTTTTCCAGATTTAATATCATAAAACATTACCGTTCCGAAAGTACTTCCGCCCATTGTAACCGCCTGGTTTTTTCTTCCGAAAGTTACCAGATAATCATTGTCATTTTTGCTGATTGCGTATAATTTTTCAGGAATATATTTATCATCAAAAGGTAAATCTTTATCTTCTGTATTAGAAACCATTTCCATTTTGTAAGATTCTTTCCAGCCGGCAGCTTTACGCAGCAAAACGATCTTCCCGGAATTCGTTAGGGTTAAAGATTTTTCCACATAATCACTACTTAACGTAATTTCTTTATTCCAAAGCGGTGTTAATGTTCTTAAATCGATTACCAGAGCATCATTAACGTTATCCGTTTTCTTCGTTGCATATCTGTCGTTGAACACGGCCGCATATTTCCCGTTCTCAGAAAAAACTACATAAGTTGTCCCCGATCTGTTTGTGGATTCAATCGTATATTTTGCGATGCTTTTTGTCGTAAAACTTCCCGTTTTTTTACTGAAAACATGCTGAAAAACTTCTTTCCTGTTTTCCTTACCGAAATATTCTTCTGTAAATGCCACCAATCTGTCTTCATCAATCTGTTGAGATCCCAGGTAATTGTGAAGAACGCCGTTGGTTTTATTTGCATAATCCTGAATATACGTATCTACAAGACTTCCGTTCTGATCCAGTTTTCTCATCAGCAGTTTTTTGTGCGGAAAGACATTTCTCATCAGCCCGTCGATATTGATCGCACTGAACATATAAGAATTGTAATCGTCTGCCAGAACCAGCTTTTCATCTGTTTCAAGATTGTCATCCGTTGTAAATTTTGTCCCTTCCACAACCTTTACCTGAGCAAATGCACATACAGAAGCTGTGATCATCACTGAGGCAATAATCTGTTTAATCATGTAATTTTCTTTAGTTATTATAAATTTTTTGTTCTAATTTTTTTAATTCAAGATTGGCATCATAGGATAATTTGATGTCTACCAAATGTTCCTGAAGTTCATTTAAATATTTTTCCGCTTCTTTAGAATTTCCTAAAGCAAGATTCAGCCTTATCAGATTAAAATAAAGATACTCTCCTATTTTCTGGTTGTATAAAGCTTTTTTATCACTGTAATTTACTTTACTAAGCGCAGCCTTCCACATATCGATTCCTTTCTGCATATTTTCCATGGCCACTTTATTCGGAGCGTAGTCCGACTTTGCCTGCAGCTTTTTAAGATTAGTCGTTACATAGATATATGCTTTTTCCAGATCATCATAATCTCCTTTATTTTTTACCGTTTCTAAAGTTACCGAAGAATTGATCGTCTGGTATCCGAAATGATCATTAATAATATTCCTGGTACGGTCCATTGTTCTCTGGAGATATGATTTTTCGTGTCCGTTTAGGTTGATCTCGTTTGTAGGCACACTTGCAATTTCTGCAAAGTCGGAAAAATAGGTTTTATCCAGTTTCACCACTCCGTTTTGTTTACCGATAATTCTTACCGGCTGGTTGGCAAATGTTTTTCCCTGATTGTCCTGAAAATTTGTTCTTTCCATTTCAATCTGCAGGTCAAGATAATTTCCGCCTTTTGAAAAGCCTGCAACATCTATTTGTGAAGCAAGAATTTTGTTGTCCACAATTAAAGCATCCCTCAGGTCGGGCTGTCTGTAAACAGGCATTGGCGGGATATTAAGAACAGGCCTTGAAGGCAGCGTTAAAACCGGAGCACCATTTGTAGTGGCAATTTTTTCAACAGCAGACAATTTGCTGTATTCTGCAGATTCGAGTTTAAATTTTTCCTGAAGCTTTTTAACTTCAGCCTCATAATCTTTCAGTCTTTCCTGATGTTCTATCTTAGCTGTTTCTACATTGGCCTTATAATTATTTACCTGATTCTGGTAATCTTCTTTTGAGATCCTCAAAACGTCATCTTTTGTAATATTATAAGGAGATTTTACAGTAATCGTATAATTTCTGTTGGCAGCCTCTGTAGTAAAAACAGGTTCTTTCAATAATTGAAAGCTGATGGTCTCTTTATCAATCCTCTGCCCTAAAACAGATTGAACCGAAAATAAAACAACAGGAATAAATAAATTTATTTTCTTCATATAAAATAGTTAATTCCGGGCAAAAGTAAAATAATTTATCAATAAAACACCTGTCGCAGTATTAATAATTAACTTTTTACAAATCATTAATATCATTTGGATAAAGTCTTTCTTTGCCTGCTTTATTGTATTATTGAGAAATTATATCTTATTTTTGCCATACAAATTTTTCAACAATGCCGAATATTTCAAACAGAGCACTGCACATGCCGCCTTCGCCGGTAAGAAAACTGGTTCCATTTGCCCTGAAAGCAAAGCAGAAAGGAATAAAAGTCTATCACCTGAATATCGGGCAACCTGACATCGAAACCCCGGAAACAGCACTGAATGCTTTAAAAAATATTGATCTCAAAGTTTTGGAATATGCTCTTTCAGAAGGTAATTTAGAGTATAGAAAAGCCTTAACAGATTATTATCATTCATTGGGATTTAATGACCTTACAACAGATAATTTCATTGTTACCAACGGAGGATCGGAAGCTTTGAATTTCGCCATTTCAACTTTGTGTGACGACGGTGATGAGGTGATTATCCCTGAACCGTATTACGCTAATTACAATGGTTTTACAAGCACCTTCAATGTAAATGTTGTTGCCGTTCCTTCAACCATAGATACAGGATTTGCACTTCCTCCGATTGAAGAATTTGAGAAAAAAATTACAGAAAAAACAAGAGCTATCGTTATTTGTAACCCTGGAAATCCTACCGGTTACCTATATACCCGTGAGGAACTTCAGAAATTGGCAGAAATTGCTCTTAAATATGACATCGTGGTGATTTCAGATGAAGTGTACAGAGAATATGTATATGACGGGAAGCAGCAGGTTTCTATGTTTGCTTTTCCTGAACTGGCGGAAAACTGCATCATTATTGATTCCGAATCGAAACGTTATTCTATGTGCGGTGTGAGAATCGGGTGTATGATTACCCGTTCAAAGAAAATCCACGACGCGGCCATGCTTTTTGCACAGGCCAGATTAAGCCCTGTCCTATTAGGACAAATTGCAGCCACTGCAGCACACCAGAATGACGGAGCGTACATCAGAGCCGTGAGGGAAGAATATACCCACCGAAGAAATGTATTGGTTGATGCTTTAAACGCTATTCCGGGGGTAATCTGCCCGAAACCGAAAGGGGCTTTCTATTGCGTTGCAGAGCTTCCTGTAGACGATACCGAGAAATTCGCGCAATGGCTTCTTGAAAAATATTCCAACCAGAACGAAACGATTATGGTAGCTCCGGCGGGAGGTTTCTACAGCAATCCGGAACTGGGAAAAAAGCAGGTAAGAATTGCTTATGTTTTAAAAGAAGAAGATCTGAAAAGAAGTGCAGCTATTTTAAAAGATGCACTTGATCAATATAAATTAGAGTTCAGTCTTTAATCTTAAACAATATAGTTATCAGCAATAAAAACCTGGATTAGAAATACCTTCCAAGCTTTTATTGCTGATATTTTTTTTAATAAGATCAACGAATTTGTTTAAATAATCCAAATGCAGGAAAATTTTTCACTCAAGGCACACAACACATTTGGCGTGGATGCAAAAGCGAGATATTTCACGGAAGTACATTCTACCGAAGAATTAATTGAAGCGTTCAACTATTCCAAAACAGGTACTTTACCTCTTCTATTTTTAGGTGGAGGAAGCAATATTCTTCTGACAAAAGATTTTGAAGGATTAGCCATTAAGCTTAATCTAAAAGGTATTCACGAAGATATCCTCAATGAGGATGAAGTATTGGTTACGGCAAAAGCAGGTGAAAACTGGCACGAATTCGTGATTTTCTGCCTTGAAAAGAATTATGGCGGACTGGAAAATCTTTCCCTGATTCCCGGTAATGTAGGAACATCACCCATGCAGAACATCGGAGCTTACGGCACGGAAATCAAAGATATTTTTGTAAACTGTACCGTTCTAAACCTTGAAAACCTGCAGCTTGAAACTTTCAACCTGGAGCAATGCAGATTCGGGTACAGAGATTCTGTTTTCAAGCAGGAGGGAAAAGGAAAGTATGTAATTTTAGATGTTGCTTTTAAGCTGACCCGAAAAAATCATCATATCAAAACAGAATACGGCGCGATACAGGCTGAGCTGGAACATTTAGGAATTGAAAAACCGACCATTCAGGATGTTTCCCGCGCGGTAATCAATATCAGGCAAAGTAAACTCCCGGATCCGAAAAAAATCGGCAACGCCGGAAGTTTCTTTAAAAACCCTACCATTTCTTTATCACAATTTGAACAGTTAAAGGAAAATTTCCCACAAATTCCGGGGTATGCAAACGGAGATTTCGTTAAAGTTCCTGCTGGATGGCTTATTGAGCAATGCGGATGGAAAGGAAAACAGATAGGTAATGTGGCTTCTCATCAACTGCAGGCTCTTGTGATTATCAACGCAACCGGAAAAGCGACCGGACAGGAAATCTTCGATTTTTCAACGGAAATTATTAATTCCGTGAACGAAAAGTTCGGGATTGAATTGGAAAGAGAAGTAAATATTATTTAAAATAAACTTTCAAAATTTTGTCAAAGCTTTAAACTTTGACAAAGTTAACACGCGTAAAACAAACACACAATATGAAAATCGCTATTCTCGGGGCCGGAAACATGGGGCTCTCCTTTTCAAAATCGTTTCTGAAATATGAACTGATAAAGCCGGAAAATCTTCATTTAATCACAAGAGACAACTCAAAGTTCTCAAAAATATCGGAAGAATTTCCAAAATCTAAGATTTCGACTTTTGATGAAGTCACAGAATTGAATGCAGATTTAATTATCATTGCTGTAAAACCTCAGGATTTCAAGCATGTTGCCGAAAATATCAGATTTAAACTCGTGGAAAATCAGATGGTTTTATCGATTATGGCAGGAATTAAAATCGAAAAAATCCAACAATTACTTAATCATCCTCTGATAGTAAGAGCAATGCCCAATTCCCCTACGCTGCTCGGAATGGGAATTACCGGTTATACTGCAGCGGCAGGAATTTCCTTCAGCCAGCTCATTGCTATTGAAAGACTGCTAAACTCAACTGGAAGATCCGTTTACCTGGAAAATGAAGAATTGCTTGACGCTGTAACTGCACTTTCCGGAAGTGGCCCCGCCTATTTTTATTACATTGTAGATGCGATGATTAAAGCGGGAGTTGAAATGGGAATTGATGAAAACCTTTCAAAACTTTTCGTAAACCAAACTATGCTCGGAGCTTATCACCTGATTAATAATTCTGATAAAAATTTAGAAGAACTCATTAAAGATGTCGCATCAAAAGGCGGCACAACAGAAGCTGCCTTGAAAACTTTTAACGAAAATAATTTAAAGCAAATCCTGAAAACAGGCATTCTGAACGCGGAAAAACGTGCTAAGGAGCTGAATGGCTAATCCTGCCATTAAAATCTAAAGTTGAGGTCACGTCAAGATTACGATCTGGTATTTTATAATATTCTTTAACATCGTATGCAAATTTATTCATTTCAAAAACATTAAATTTGTGTATTAAATAAATTGAATGAAATACGTTTTACTTACGCTCATTTCAGCGATGCTATTATCCATTTCGTGGCCTACTTACGGAGTTCCTTTTTTTATATTTTTCGCATTGGTACCGCTTCTGATGATGGAGCATGGTGTTTCTAAATTTTCAGACTTTAAGAGAAAAAGCTGGGTAGTTTTCGGACTGTCTTATGTATGTTTTATTATCTGGAATGCGGTGACTACCGGCTGGCTGTACGGAGCAAAAAATCCGGATGGAAGCCATTCGATATTGGCTGTTTTATTCCCGGTATTGGTTAATTCGCTTCTTTATTCTTTGGTATTTCAGTGTTATCACTGGTATAAAAATGCACAGGGGACATATTGGGGACTGGCCTTTCTGGTAGCCATCTGGATGAGTTTCGAAAAATTCCACTTGGGATGGGAATTTACCTGGCCCTGGCTGAATCTCGGCAACGTATTTTCAGAGTACCCCAAGGTGATTCAATGGTATGATACACTGGGTGCTACTGGTGGAAGCTTCTGGATCTTACTGATCAATGTTTTGATCTTTTATACGGTGAGAATCTGGCAAGCCGGAAGAAAAAGAAAAGACCTTATTAAAAATACTTCAATTGTTGCGGTTCTGATTATCGTACCGATGATTATTTCGGTTGTACAGTATAATAATTTTAATAAAAAACCAACCGGCAGCGTAAATGTATTAATGCTTCAGCCAGACCTTGATCCTTATGCTGAAAAATATTCCAAAGACAGCCTTATTATAGAAAATGATCTTTTGGATCTGGCCGAAAAAAATTCAAAAGGGAAAATAGATTATTATATTGCTCCCGAAACCGCACTTCCGGGCAGAGGTTCAATTTCCGAGCGTGGTTTTGAGAAAAGTGTTATCCTGAACAATCTTAAAACGTTTTTATCTAAACATCCAGGGTCTGTATTTGCCACAGGAATTTCTTCACACAAATTTTATACTTCCGAAGAAAATCTTCCAAAAGAAGCATATCAGCTAAATCCCGGGCTTTGGGTTGAAAGTTTTAATTCTGCCGTTCAGGTTATTCCTAACCGAAAAGTTGAAGTATATCACAAAGGAAAGCTGGTTCCCGGCGTTGAGATTTTCCCTTATATGAGCTATCTGAAGCCTATTTTAGGTGATGCGATGCTTAACCTGGGAGGAACTGTTGCTTCCCTTGGCACAGACAAAGAAAGAATGGCATTTGCCAATCCTTTCAACAAAGGCAAAATGGCGCCTATCATCTGCTATGAAAGTATTTACGGAGAGTTTACCGGAGAATATGTAAAAAAGGGAGCCAACTTCTTAGGGATTATGACGAATGATTCATGGTGGGGTGTTTCAGAAGGACACCGTCAACTTCTGTCTTATGCAAAACTTCGTGCGATAGAAACCAGAAGAGAAATTGCAAGAGCTGCCAACAGCGGAATTTCGGCTCATATTGACGCCAGAGGAGAGATTATTGAAGATACTTTTTACGGAGACAAAACAGCCTTATTTGCAAAAATACAACTGTATGATGAGATGTCTTTCTATACTAGAGCGGGAGATTTGCTTTCCCGGTTTTCAATTTTTGCCCTGGGCTTTTTATTATTTTATTTTTTAATAACCCGATTTCAGGAAAAAACCAGGAAAGGTCGTGCAGCGTAAAGCAGGATAGAAAACAGCAATTATCTGAAGCAAATATCAGCAACTTATTTGCAAATAATTTTCAAAAGATTTGTCTATCTAAAAAATTCTTCGTTATTTTGCACTCTCAAATATTATAGTACAAATAAGAACATCGAGATATGTCAAGAATTTGCCAAATAACAGGAAAGCGTGCAATGGTTGGTAACAACGTTTCTCACGCTAATAACAAAACGAAGCGTCGTTTTGAAATTAACTTATTGGAGAAGAAGTTTTACCTTCCGGAGCAAGATAAGCACGTAACACTGAAAGTATCAGCTCATGGATTGAGAGTGATTAACAAGATTGGAATCGAGGAAGCTCTTGAAAGAGCAACTAGAAACGGATTGATTAAAAAGTAATTGAATCATGGCAAAAAAAGGAAACAGAGTTCAAGTAATCCTTGAATGTACAGAGCATAAAGAAAGCGGTATGCCAGGAATGTCGAGATACATTTCTACAAAGAATAAAAAGAACACCACTGAAAGACTGGAGTTGAAAAAATACAACCCGGTTCTTAAGAAAGTAACTGTTCACAAAGAAATCAAGTAATTATTAAAATATAATTTACCATGGCAAAGAAAGTAGTAGCAACCCTACAAAGCGGTCAGTCTAAAAAAATGACCAAAGTGGTGAAAATGGTTAAGTCTTCCAAGTCAGGAGCTTACGTTTTCGAAGAAAAAGTAATGAATGCAGACGAAGTAGACGGTTATTTGAAAAAATAATCTACACTTTATTTACAATATAAAAAACTACTCAGCTTTTGGGTAGTTTTTTTGTTATCTTTGCTTTAATCTAGCTGGAAGTCAGAAGCTGGAGGCTGAAGTCGGTACAAAATTGCAGAACTTCAGACTTCCATCCTCAGCTTCTATCTTTAATTAATAAAATTCCGTAATTCATAAAGATGAGTTGGTTTAAAAAAATTTTTAAAAAAGAAGAGAAAGAAACCTTAGACAAAGGATTGGAAAAATCCAGCCAGGGCTTTTTCGAAAAAATGACGAAAGCCGTAGTCGGTAAAAGCAAAGTAGACGATGAGGTTCTGGATGACCTTGAAGAAATACTTATTGCCTCTGATGTCGGCGCCTCTACCACCATCAAAATCATAGAAAGAATTGAAGAGCGTGTCGCAAGAGACAAATACGTAAGCGTAAATGAACTGGACAAAATTCTCCGTGAAGAAATCTCAGGATTACTGCTGGAAAACCCTCACGCAGGAACAGGAAATATAGATACTTCCAAAAAACCTTACGTAATAATGGTGGTGGGAGTAAATGGTGTAGGAAAAACAACCACTATAGGTAAACTGGCTCATCAATTCACATCAGAAGGTAAGAAAGTGGTATTGGGAGCTGCAGATACATTCCGCGCTGCCGCAGTAGATCAGCTGGTGATCTGGAGCGAGAGAGTGGGCGTTCCTATCGTAAAACAGGAAATGGGATCAGATCCAGCTTCCGTGGCCTTTGACACCGTACAAAGTGCCGTTGCCCAAAATGCGGACGTTGTAATCATTGATACAGCGGGAAGGCTTCATAACAAAATCAACCTGATGAATGAACTTTCCAAAATTAAACGAGTAATGCAAAAAGTTATTCCTGATGCGCCACACGAGGTTTTACTCGTTCTCGACGGCTCTACGGGACAGAACGCTTTTGAGCAGGCCAAACAATTCACTGCCGCTACAGAAGTAAATGCTTTAGCAGTAACCAAATTGGACGGAACAGCAAAAGGAGGAGTTGTAATTGGTATTTCGGATCAGTTCCAGATTCCGGTGAAATATATAGGGGTCGGTGAAAAGATGCAGGACCTGCAATTATTTAATGGTACAGAGTTTGTAGATTCATTTTTCAAGAAGAGATGATGTAAAAATCATGTTTTCCCAAAACAGCAATAAACCAAACTATAAATATTAACATTAAAAAATGCAACTATGGGATTTTTAACATGGATTATTTTCGGACTACTGGCCGGAGCACTAGCTAAAGCGATAATGCCAGGGAAACAGGGAGGCGGAATGCTTATTACAATGATTCTGGGTATTATTGGAGCTTTTATAGGAGGAGCAATAGGCGTATATGTGCTTCATTGGGGAGATGTAGATTCTTTCTGGAATTTCAGAAGCTGGATCTTAGCCATCGGAGGCGCTTTAATTGTTCTCTGGATTTACGCAATGCTTACACGGGAAACCAGGGCTTAGCTAATAAAAAACTAAAAACGGCGGATTTGAAATTCAAATCCGCCGTTTCTTTGTATAATATAATTTAGTTAATTTTAATCTGATAAGGCATTTCCATTTTTATTTCGGACTGCAGTTTTCTCTTTTCTGTAACCTGCTGAAGGATTTCATAGTTTGATTTTCCAATCTTATTTTTGATCACTCTTGCCGAAATTTCATCTTGATTCAGATCATTAAATATCTGTTCAAAAGGAGTCATGCTTTTAGGATATGAAGCAATACCATACGATTTCAATCCCGCTTTCTGTGCGGCAAATTTTACCGCATCATTTAATGTTCCCAATTCATCTACAAGTCCTATTTGTTTAGCCCTTGTTCCGCTCCACACTCTTCCTCCTCCAATATTATCAATCTGTTCAAAAGTTTGTTTTCTGTTCTGCGTTACAAAATATACAAATCTTTTATAGGTACCCTCAACACTTCTTGTAATAAGATTTACTCCGTAAGGGGTGACTCCATTTAAAGAAGAATAATACTGAGAATTGGCATTCGTTGAAACAATATCAGAACGGATCCCGTTTTTATTAGCAATATCTTTAAAATAAGGAATAACACCGAAAACACCTATTGATCCCGTCAATGTATTAGGCTCAGAATAAATTTTATCCGCCGCCATCGCGATGTAATAACCACCGGAAGCTGCATAATCCCCAAAAGAAACAATAAGCGGCTTTTTCTTTTTTAACTGCTGAAGCTCAAAAAGAATTTCATCAGAAGCATTGGCACTTCCTCCCGGAGAGTTAATTCTAAACACCACAGCTTTCACTTTATCATTATTCTGAAGATCTTTAATGTATTTAATATATTTTTCAGAATGGATATCATTATATTCGTCTCCTCCATAAATTGATCCCGAAGCATATAAAACGGCAACTTTATCTCCAGACTTTTCATTATCGGAATATGAAGCAATATATTTTCCTAAGGAAATTTTATTTAATTTTTCATCATCCTTTACGTTTAATTTTGATTTGATTAACTGATCATATTCAGTTTTCTGGATCAGCTTATCTGCAAGCTTGTATCGAAGTCCCAATTCAGGAATCATTCCATAAAGGCTGTCTACTACCATTCTGAAGGCAGCCGTATCAATTTTTCTGGAAGCAGCCATCTTGGAAGATGTATTTTTCCATATATCGTTCAAAAGAGTACTGAGCTGCTCTTTATTCTCAGGAGAAATATCATTTCTCAGGAATGGTTCAACAGCAGATTTGAATTTTCCGTGGCGGATTACCTCAATACCGATACCGTATTTATCTGCAAAATCTTTAAAAAAGGTTACTTCGGTAGCCAGACCTTTAAGTTCGATCATACCTGCCGGATTCAGATAGTACTGATCTGCAACAGACCCTAAATAATAAGAAGCCTGGGAAACAGCATTTCCATACGCATACACAAACTTTCCGCTTTTCTTAAAATCTGCGATAGCATCTCTCAGATCATCGATCTGGGTGACACCGGCGTTCAGATTATCCGCTTCAATACTGATTCCTTTAATATTATCATCTGTTTTGGCTTTACGAATCGCCTCAACTGCATCATAAATCAAAACATTTTTGTTCTGTTCGCTGATATTAAACAATCCCGTCTGTTCTTCAGTAGGACTGTCAATAATATTGGTTTTCAGATTAATTGTAAGTACGGAATTCTTTTTTACAACTACAGACTTTTCACTACCCATAGCGCTAAAGACCAGCATTATGATGAAAAAGAAGAAAAACACGACACATAATATGACGATAGCCACTATATTTGCCAGTACATTTTTAAAAAAGCTTTTCATAAACAATCATTTTTTCAATATGTCGCAACATAAAGTCGTTTTGTTACTTGGAAGTAATCTCGGGGATCAAAAAAAAAATCTGCAGACTGCCCTGGACAAAATAAAACAGGCAGGAAATGAAATATTTAAAGTAAGTGATTTTTTAACATCCGAAGCCGTGGAATTTGCCAGTTCCAATATTTTTTGTAATATTGCATCAATAATATTCACACATCTTTCACCATTTCAGCTCCTTACTCTTGTAAAAAGTATTGAAGCGGAAATGGGGCGAACAGACGATTCTGCTGTAACCGGCGGTCATACCGACAGAGTTATTGATATTGACATCGTTACGTTCAATGAGATAAAGTTTATATCAGAAAGGTTAAAAATCCCTCATCAAAAACATCTTTCTGAAAGAGAATTTTCAAGAATATTATTAAAAGATTTTATCTAAAAACATAAAAACATATTGTATGAAATTAAGTTTATTGTTATTGGCTGCAATGCCTGTTGCAATGTATGCGCAGGATAGTATTGCTGTCACATCAAATGATATGTATCCTAATACATTTACTTCGGGTTCTGCTCATGTACAAACCTTCAACAATGCATCCAGACGATTTAATGACTGGTCTGTATCAATTGGTGGAGGTGCTGCATTTATGGTTCACTCAGACCTTAAATCTATTACAGATCAAAAGATTAACTGGGGCTATAATTCGTATATAAGCCTGGACAAACAGATCTCTCATGCTTTCGGAATAAGTCTTATTTACCAAAAAGGTGAAACCACGCAGAAAGCACAACTGGAAGGAGCCGCAGGTATCGCTGCGGGAATAGGGGAAGCAAAAACGAAATATAATCAGATTGCTTTAATGGGTGATGTTAATTTTTCAAATCTTTTAAGAAGAGTAGACAATCATTCTCCCTACAGATGGGCTATGCATGGATATGCAGGTATCGGTATCATGAGCTACAATACTTCCCTGCATGATAATAATGAATTCAGATGGAGTACCGTCCCCGCAAGAATTCCTTTATTTATCAATCAGAAACTGGATATAAATTCCATTTACTATCAATTGGGGCTTGGAATAAAATATAATGTCTCCAGGCTTATTGATCTTGAAGCAAGAACCATGTATGTCATTAGTGGTGACGATGAGTTTGACGGCGGAGGAAATGCAGGACCGGCAGACTATGACCCGAGTTCTAAAGTTTCTAAATACAACATGATCAATAAAAGAAGATCAGACAATGCATGGACCGTAAATCTCGGACTCTCTTTCAAATTAGGAAAACATATGACTCATCTCGCATGGCATGATCCTCTGCAGGAAGCGTACTACAGAGCCTATATTCTGGAAAATAAAAGTCCGGAGCTTATCGTATGCGAAAAAGGAGATGCAGATAATGACGGTGTGTGCGACGATTGGGACAGACAGCCTGACACTCCTGCAGGAGCAAGGGTAGATGGAGCTGGCGTTGCTTTGGATATCGATATGGACGGCGTTATAGACCTGAATGATAAATGTGTTACCGTTCCCGGAACCGTTGAGAACCAAGGTTGCCCAACAAATAAATAACTATTATTAAATAACTAAAAAAAATACATATGAAATTAAGTTTAGCAATTGTTGCATTAGCGCTGGCTGTTCCCGCAACAGGCTTTGCACAAGACTCAACAGCAGTCTCTTCAAGCAGAGAATATCCAAATACATTCTCTTCAGGTTCTGCAAATATTTCCCCATTTACAAATAAATCAAAAAGATTCAATGATTGGGCAATTTCATTTGGGGTAGGTGTACCATTGGTTCAATCTGCAGATTTAACATCCATAAAAAATGGAAACGGTAAAGACTTATTTGGTTACTCGGCATATGTAAGTATCGATAAAGCAATTACTCATGCTTTTGGTATTAACTTACAATATGACAGAGGAGAAACCAGACAAGGTTGGTTCAATACGAAAAAAGATGCACCCTCAAATGCCTCAACATATCAGCAGGTAGGTGCCAGAACGCAATATGATGCCATTTCATTGCTTGGAGACATCAATCTCTCCAACCTGTTCAGAAGAGTGGATAACCATTCGCCATACAGATGGGCTTTTCACGGATATGCAGGTTTGGGAACTTTAGCATACCGCGCCTATCAGAAAGATGAAACAGGAGACAGAATGGTAGCTGAAGTTAAGCCATTTAAATTAGGATCTATGTTCGCACAGGCTGGTGCAGGTCTCAAATTCAAAGTAAACCGAAGAATTGATCTTGAAGGAAGAGTAATGTATGCAATCACAGGTGATGATGAGTTTGATGGTGGAGGTGATAAATACAGTGCTATCAACCAAAGAGAAGAACAGGTATCCGATAATTTCTTTAATGCAACATTAGGAGTTTCATTGAAATTAGGAAAACATGAATCTCATTTGATGTGGCATGATCCGCTTCAGGAAATGTATTATAAACTAGATGTTCTGGCCAGTAAAAACCAGGATATTGAAGTATGTAAAAAAGGAGATCTTGATAACGACGGCGTTTGTGATGACTGGGACAGACAACTTGACACTCCTGCAGGAGCAAGGGTAGACGGTGCCGGTGTTGCGCTTGACACTGATCTTGATGGGATAATTGATCTCTACGATAAATGTGTAACGGTTCCGGGACCTGTTGAAAACAATGGATGTCCTACAACATCAACGTCAGTAGATAAAGGATTTGTTGAAGAGCAAGAAACAAAATTGGAAGGAATTGAATTTGATTTAAATTCAGACAGAATCTTACCTTCAAACACTCCTATCCTGAACAATGCCGTTAATTATATTAATTCTTCAAGCGGAACTTATACCGTGATCGGAGCAACGGATACAAGAGCTTCTGAAACATATAACCAAAAATTATCTGAAAGAAGAGCAAATAACGTTAAAGATTATTTAATCCAAAACGGTGTACAGTCGGATAAATTAAATGCTGTAGGAAGAGGTGAAAAAGATCTTAAATATCCTGAATGTAATCCAGCTACAAAATGCCCTGAATGGAAAAACAGAGCCAACAGAAGGGTTTATTTTGAGGCTAAATAGTATTTAAATTTTATAAAATAATATTAAAGTCACGCAAAGCGTGGCTTTTTTTGTCAGCTTAGTTTCACTATTTTTATCCCATGATTTCCCAACAAGATTTTCAAGAATTAAAATTCAAAACCTTAAAATATTTTTGGGGTTATGATAACTTCCGGGATTCCCAGGAAGCCATTATTGATTCTGTTATTAATGAAAAAGACACACTTGTCCTTTTACCAACAGGTGCAGGAAAATCACTCTGCTATCAGCTTCCTTCATTATTAAAAGAAGGAACCTGCCTGGTAATTTCACCACTTCTGGCATTAATGAAAGACCAGGTAAGCCAACTGAAATCAAGAGGGATTGAAGCTGAATATTTGTCTTCTGAACTGGATGAATATGATGCAGAAGGCATCTATAACCGTTGCAAGGAAGGGTTGACCAAATTGCTTTATATCTCTCCTGAAAGACTTACCAATAAACAGTTTCTTCAAAATATTGAAGAAATTCAATTGTCTTTTATTGCAGTGGATGAGGCACACTGTATTTCAGAGTGGGGGCAGGATTTCAGGCCAAGCTATCAGAACATCAAGGAATTTAGAAGAAATAATCCTAAAATATCCTGTCTGGCCTTAACGGCAACGGCAACACCGAAAGTTTTGGATGAAATAAGAGCAAAGCTTGAACTTAAAAATCCCCAGATTTTCCAAAGGAGTTTTAAGAGGGAAAATATCAGAATTCTTACAGAAGAAGTTTCCGATAAATTCCAGAAAATCTATGATATCCTGAAGTTTACCAAACAGTCTGGAATTATTTATGTAAGAACAAGAAAAGAAGCAGAGCTGCTGAGCGAGTTTTTACAGAAAAACCAGTTAAAAAACGTTGATTTTTTTCATGCAGGCCTTACAACAAAGGAGAAAAATGCTAAACAAACCATCTGGAACAACAGCGATAATCAGGTTCTCATCTCCACGAATGCTTTTGGAATGGGAATTGACAAGGACAATGTTCGTTTCGTGATTCACTACTCCCCTGCTCCTTCCATTGAAAATTATTATCAGGAAATCGGAAGAGCCGGAAGAGATGGTGAAGAAAGCTTTGCCTTCTTACTTTGGAACAGGCAGGAACTTTCTAATTTTGACGATATATTAAAAAACCAGATTCCCAACAAAGCTGAATTCTTAAAAATCCTCACATACCTCTATTCCATTTTTCAGGTAGCAGAATTTGAAATGCCTGAAAAAGTTTTTGAGCTTAATTTAAACGGAATTCAAAATTTTACAAAACTTTCTTCAGCCAAAATTAAAAATGTTCTGAATTTCCTTCATAATCAGGAAATTATTTATTTCAATGATCATAAAAGTCTTTCATCTCTTCAGCTTTTAATGCAGGCCGATGAAATTGAACAGCTTCCGCATAAAGATGCTTATTTTATTGAACTCATGCTTCGTACCATTTCAGGAATTACAACACACAAAGTCATGTTCAGTGAGCAGCAGGTGAGCAATAAAATCGGGGTGAGTATTCATTTAATTAAAGAAAGACTTAAAGAACTTCAACAGAAAGGATATGTTGAATACGTAGACGGAGCACTTTCCAGCATTAAATTTTTAAAACCCAGAGACGAACGATTGAATAATTCTCAGTACTGGAAGCTTTTTGAACACATTCAGAAAAATAAAATCCAGAAATGGGAAGAGATGAAGTTTTACATTGAAGATAACCGCTATTGCAAAATGAAACTGATCCTTACCTATTTTGGTGAAAAGAAATCTAAAAACTGCGGAACGTGTTCTGTTTGTGAGAAAAACAGACAGTCTATTTTCGGGAAAAATATTTCTGGTGAAATCATTCAGGTTCTTGCTAAAAAGGCCTGTACAATAGAGGAAATTTCCATCCAGCTGAATTATCATCCTAAAGAAAATATTCTTGAGACTCTTATTTATCTTTTGGATTCCGGCAAGGTAAAAATGCTAAATTTCAGAACATATGCTTTAGCCTAAGTTATATCAGATTTTATCAATAAACAGCTTATCTTTGCATCATGAAATCATTGAAAGTCGTTTTTTTGGGCACCCCGGAGTTTGCGAAGACTTCTTTAGAAGCCATCCATCATTCTCATCATGAAGTAGCAGGTGTTGTAACCGTGGCGGATAAAGCAAGCGGTCGCGGACAAAAAGTTAATCAGTCACCTGTAAAAATTTTTGCGGTGGAAAACAATATTCCTGTTTTTCAGCCTGAAAAATTAAGAAATCCTGAATTTCTGGAAGAGTTGAGAAAACTGAATGCCGATGTTTTTGTAGTCGTTGCATTCAGGATGATGCCGAAGGTACTTTTTGAAATGCCAAGAATGGGAACTTTTAACCTTCATGCATCGCTGCTTCCGGATTACAGAGGGGCAGCACCCATTAATTACGCTGTGATTAATGGCGAAGAAAAAACAGGAGCTACGACTTTTTTTATCAATGAAAAAATTGATGAAGGAAATATTCTTCTTCAGGAAGAATTACCGATTCTACCCAATGAAAACGCAGGAAGCCTCCACGACAGGCTTATGGAAATGGGTGCTGAACTTGTGGTAAAAACTTTGAACGGATTAGCAGAAAATACCATTACCGAAAGACCCCAGCCACAGGTGGAGCATCCTAAAAATGCTTATAAAATATTTAAAGAAGATACTAAAATAGACTGGACAAAAAAATCCAGGGAGATTCATCAGTTTATCTTGGGAATGTCTCCTTATCCTGCTGCTTTCACGACATTAAAAATCGGAGATGAAGAAAAAGGATTGAAAATTTTCGGGGGTGAATTTAAAGTTGAAAATCATGATAAGCCTGCCGGAACTCTGGATATTTCAAAAAATGAGTTTAAAATCTATACTGCGGACGGAACATATTCCCCTTTAGAACTGCAGCTGGAAGGAAAGAAAAGAATGAATATTAAAGACTTTCTGAACGGATTCAGAAGCTTTGAACAAATAAAAATGGCTTGATTTTCTCAAGCCATTTTATATGTTGTCGGTCGTGAATTTTGCTTCGCAAGTGGATAGTCAATTTTGTCCTAAAAAAAATTCACAAGCAGCAAATTGACCATTTACCATTCACTTTTAAAGTTCTACCATCTCGGTTACCTCAACATCATACCCTCCAACCTGAGGCCTGATATTAGGATTCTGAGTGATCACCTTAAATTTATTGATTCCAAGATTTTTCAGGATCTGCGTTCCGATCCCGTAATCTCTGTAATTGTAAGCTAATGTCGGATGTTGAACCTGCCCATCCTGATAATTCAGGAACTGCTGAAGTTTTCTTAGTGTATTTTCTGAATTGGAAACATTATTAATAAAAATAATAGCACCTTTTCCTGCTTCATTCACCATACCGGTTACTTTTTCCAGCAAAGGTTTTTCACCGTTATTTAATCTTGTAAGCACGTCAAAATAAGAATCTGAAGACTGTACTCTTACCAAAACAGGCTCATCAACTGTCCATGCTCCTTTTGTTAAAGCAAAATGAATCTGATCATTTGAAGTTTCCCTGAAAGCAAAGAAATCATAATCTCCATAAGCCGTTTTCACTTTCCTTTCTTCAATTCTTTCAATAAGATTTCCTTTTTTAAGCTGATAATGGATCAAATCTTCAATTGAAACAATCTTCATATCATGTTTCTGAGCAAAAGCATACAATTCAGGCAAGCGCGACATCGAACCGTCTTCATTCATAATTTCACAGATCACACCTCCTTCTTTTAATCCTGCCAAACAGGTAAGATCAATCGCAGCTTCTGTGTGGCCGGCTCTTTTCAGAACACCTCCTTTTTTGGCACGAAGCGGGAAAATATGTCCGGGACGCATAAAGTCTGTAGGTTTTGACTTTTCATCCATCAAAGCAAGAATGGTTTTGGCTCTGTCGGCTGCAGAAATACCCGTTGAAGTTCCGTTTCCGAGAAGATCTACCGATACGGTAAAAGCTGTTTCCTTCGGATCACTGCTTCGGCTTACCATCACTTCCAGCCCGAGTTCATCACATCTTTTTTCAGGCAGGGGCATACAGATCAATCCTCTTCCGTGAAGAGCCATAAAATTAATGATTTCCGGTGTCGTCAGTTCGGCGGCACAAAGAAAATCTCCTTCATTCTCTCTGTCTTCATCATCTACTACTATGATTATTTTACCATTTTTAAGGTCTTCAATAGCCTCCGGAATAGTATTTAATTTAATATCAGACATTTTTACTTTAAATTTTCGCAAAGATACTCATAAAATAAGCATCTCCCAATTATGATAAGGGTTTGTTATATTTTTAATATAGCGTCTTTAGCTTTTCTGAAAATCGAATAGGAATCTAATCTTTTCTGATGATCATAAATATGAGAATTAATCATCAGTTCATTGACATTAAATTTCTCTTGAAAGGTTTTAAGCTGTTCTTCAATTTCTTCCTGATTACCTATCAGCGTATAACGAAGTTTCTGTAAAACCATGTTTTTTTCCATCGGCGACCAAATGTTATCCATATCATCAACCGGCGGAGCAAAAGGTTTTCTGTCATTTCGGATGATATTAATAAATGCCTGGAATAAAGTGGTGGAAATTTTGTGGGCTTCTTCGGAAGTTTCTGCAGCCACCCCATTGATACAGGCAATTACATAAGGTTGATCACAATATTCTGACGGCTCAAAATTTTGTCTGTAGATATTGAAAGCCATTTCCATCTGTTCCGGAGCAAAATGCCCTGCAAACGCATAAGGAAGTCCGAGTTCTGCTGCTAAAAAAGCACTATCTGTACTCGAACCCAGAATATACAGAGGAATATCAAGACCTTCCCCCGGAATAGCCCTTACAAGTGCCTCGGAATTGTCTTTGGAAAAATATCTCTGTAATTCAAGAATTTGTCTTGGAAACTGCTGATTGATAATGGCCGGATTTCTTCCTAAAGCCTGCGCCGTGAGTCCATCTGTTCCGGGCGCCCTGCCCAGTCCCAAATCAATTCTTCCCGGGAAAAGAGATTCCAAGGTTCCGAATTGTTCTGCGATGACCAGGGAACTGTGGTTCGGAAGCATAATGCCTCCTGAACCCACTCTTATTTTTTTGGTTCCGTTGGCAATAAAACCAATCAGGACGGAAGTTGCCGAACTGGCAATGCTTTCCATATTGTGATGTTCTGCAAGCCAGAATCTTTTATAGTTTAAATTTTCAGCATGGTTTGCCAAAGACAAACTATCCTGAAAGGTATCGTGAATGGTCTTTTCCTGTTTTACCGGAGCAAGATCCAGCACAGATATTTCGAAGTTTTGCATAATTTCAAATTTTAGGCTCTTAAAACCTTGGCAAATTTAAAACTAATATTTTGCATTAGTTACTTTTTGTAATTGATAAGACTGATCGGTGAATTCAGGGAAAAACTATTGAATAAATTTTTATTAGTTTTTGTCTTAAATAAGCTGCCAATTGCATTATGAAATATTTCAATAAATATAAAAAGGCTAATAATACAATTTTACCAGCCTTAATTATATATGTTTAAGATTAATCTATTTATTTTATATTCTTATATCGCTTATAAGTCTGTTTAGATTTTCCTTTTTCCTGGTTCTGCATAACAAGCACATCATCAGTAAGCTCATGAATTTCAAATGTTTTTTCCTTTCCCACCATGGTTATTTTGAGAATTTTCTTTGATCTTTCGATCTTATAAGGCCCTGTCATCCCTCCAATCATTGCTTTGGTTTTTCCATCTTTCATTTCCAACGTGGCAGTACTATCCTTTTCAAAAGTAAAAACCCCGGTAGCAGTAGTATTTGCAAAAGAATCCTGATACCAGGACCCAATTAAAAGATTATAATTTAAATCTTCTTTTTTATCAGAATTTAAAAAGAATAAAAAGAAAACACTAAACAAATATTTCATAATAAACAGTATTTACTGTTAAAAATACAAAATTATTTTAAATTTTCCCCTTCTCCTTCAGATAATTAAAATGATTGATCAGAATCCTGATTTCATTAAATTCAAAATGACTAGGAAGTGCATTTTTCCATTCTGTCAGAGTCTCTTTAGAATCAGTTTTAAACACGTCTTCAAAAGCTTTAATTTTATCCGAAGTAATTACTCTTGAAATATCCAGTAATCCCTGTTCCGCAAATTTTGCCAGATGCCCGATTACCGTTTCTTTGACCAATCCTCTTTCCAAAGCAATTTCCGAAATGGTTTTTCCCTGCTCAAACAACTGAAAGGTAAGAACCTGAGAAGGCACTTTCGCTATCTTCATGCTTACTTCCTGATTATTTTTTTCATCCAGAAGCTTCGTTTCCAACAGATGGATTTCTTTTAAACTGTTCAGATATTCTTCAATATCTTCCAGCCACACCCTGAATTCTTCGTTATATTGTTTTAAACCTTTAGTACCTTTAATTTCAGCATAAAAATCTTTCAGCGGACTGAAAATTTTATCCCTGATCTCCGTAAAAAAGAAATTAACCGCTCCTTTTGTTTTATTTTCAATTTCAGACCATTCTTCTTTCTGCTCGATAAAATTATTAACCTTCTGGGAAATTACTCTTTCCAGTTTTTCAAATATTTTACCGAGGTTAACAATCTCATGTTTCAGCTGCAAATAAAGCTGATTAGTCTTTACATGATCTATACTTTTCGTAGCCACGGAAAGTTTATTCCATTCTTCCACTTCTTTCAGCAACCATTGAGAATCTACGGTACGAAGCACTTTTCGGATGCTGTAATCATACTTTTCATTATTTAAAATAGCCTCAACCTTATCATTGGCTACCGTGTCGCTGTGAAAATGAAGAATTCGGTTGTCTTTAAAAATAACTTCCGGGGTAATTCTGGATTTTAAAACAATACCCTCCAGCGTTCTGCATCGTGATAATGCCACATAAACCTGCCCTGCCGTAAAGCTTTTTCCGGCATCAATAATTACTTTGTCGAAAGTAAGTCCCTGGCTTTTATGAATGGTAACTGCCCAGGCAAGCTTTATCGGAAACTGCTCGAAGCTTCCCAAAACTTCCTCTTTGATATTTTTATCGGTATCAAGGAAGTATTTTTTCTGTTCCCAAACCTCTCTTTTTACCGTAATTTCTCTTTCGCTGCCGTCAAGAATTACTTTGATTTCGTTCTCATCCAGCGCAGAAATTTCGCCCAGTTTTCCATTAAAATATTTTTTCTCTCCTGAAATATCATTACGGATAAACATAATCTGAGCGCCTATTTTCAAATCTAAAAACTGTTCGTTCGGAAACTGGTTTTCCCTGAATTCCCCGAAAAGTTTGGCTTCATAGGTTTTAGAACTTACCTTTAATTCATCCAGCTTTTCCTGGTTGATATCGTCTGCCATTTTATTATGGGAACAGAGATAAACATAAGGCTCGTCACCCATTTCAAAATTGGGGTCGTATCTTTCATTTAAATGCTCAAAATCGATATTGGCGACATCACCGTCACGGATCGCATTCAGTATGGCAAGGAAATTTTCATCAGATTGCCTGTACACTTTCGTCAGTTCTATCGTAATTAAAGGTATTTCTTTAATAGCATGACTGTCGAAGAAAAACGGAGAGTGGTAATACATTTTTAAAATATGTTCGTCTCTCACCACCGGCGGAAGCTGATACAAATCCCCGATAAATAACATCTGAACTCCTCCGAAACGCTGGTTATTTCTCCGGATAAACCGCAGGGAAAAGTCCATCATATCCAGAACATCAGCACGAAGCATGGAAACCTCATCGATGATGATTATTTCCACTTCCCGCAAAAGTTTCAGCTTATCTTTCCGGTATTTGAAATGCGGCATCAGGTCAGCAATATTGTTTGCCAGACTGGTATCAATTCTTTCGGTAGTGGGAAGAAAAGTCCGCAGCGGAAGCCCAAACATCGAGTGAATGGTAACGCCTCCTGCATTGATCGCCGCAATTCCTGTAGGCGCAACGACAATATGTTTTTTTCGGGTGCGTTTTACAAATTCATTAAGAAAAGTGGTTTTCCCTGTTCCTGCTTTTCCCGTTAAAAATACACTCCGGTTGGTATGTTCTATTAAGTCAAAAAAATGATTGTTCATCGCCTTCAAAATTACGGAAAATGAAATTTAAATCCTTACCTTGGCATAACTTTTGAAAAATCTTCAACATAACGAGAGAAAAACAACTTATGAAAATCCCTGTATTAGCCTTGTGCGTGATGCTTTTTACGGCTTCGTGCTCTTCAACAAAAAATACGGATGCCAGTCTTCCCAAAGATATTTCGGAGAGACCTGCTGACGAAAACAGCCAGAAGTATGATCAGGCACAACTGGATAAATTAAAAGCTTCCATAGAATCTGAAATTTCAAAAGAAAAATGTACGGATGCTGCAGAATGGACTTTTGCACCTATGGGAGCAAAAGGATGCGGCGGACCTCAGCTGTATATCGCTTATCCTAAAAAAATGGAAACTTCCATATTACCAAAAATCAATGATTATACAGAGAAGGTAAAAGCATTTAATCAGAAATACAGTGTAGTATCCGATTGTATGATGGTAATGCCGCCTTCATCTATAAAATGTGTTAATGGAAAAGCCGAATTGGTGAATTCTTAAGAAAAAATAAAATCTTGCTCTATAGGCAAGATTTTTTTTGTGATAAACTTTTAAATCAATGATGAATTGTGAATGCTAATTCATGAAAATAAATGAAAATTTACCTTTCACAATTCATTATTGATCAATTATCCTTCCACATGTTTTACGTTTTCTTTGTACCAGGAAGAATATTTTACATAATTATCAGCAATTCTGTTTACTTCTCCCTCAAGCAGCAGGGAATTAATATCTTTGATTTTTCTGGCCGGAACTCCACCCCAGACTTCACCTGATTTGATGTGCGTTCCTTGGGTCACAACAGAGCCTGCACCTACAATAGAATTTTCCTCCACAAGACAATCATCCATAACAATTGCACCCATTCCGATCAATACATTATCTTTAATGGTACAACCATGTACAATGGCATTATGCCCGATAGAAACATTATTTCCGATATTCAAAGGATGTTTCTGATAGGTGCAGTGCAGCATCGCATTGTCCTGAACATTCACTTTATTTCCCATCTTTATATAATGAACATCTCCCCTGATTACCGCATTGTACCATATACTACAATCCCGTCCCATGGTAACATCACCGATGATGGTGGCCGTTTCTGCCAAAAAGGTATTCTCTCCTATCTGCGGTGCTTTTCCTAAAAGTTCTTTGATAAGTGCCATATTTAATTTGAATTTTAATATTGTGATTGAATTGGGTTTTATCATTGATGATTTTTAAATCATACCGATAGCAAAAATCTAACTTCTTCCCTCCCTCTTCTAATTTCTAATTGCGTATTTTTGTATCTCAAATTTAAAGAAAAAATGCATACTATACTTATAGAGCCTACTGAAAACCCGAAAGTGATGAAATTTGTGGCGGATTACAACCTGATTCCCGGTTCTCTTGAACTGGACAGAGATTCGGATATTTCAGAAATTCCCATGGCACAGGAGCTTTTCAACTATCCGTTTGTGGAAAGAATTTTTATTACGGCTAATTTTGTAGCAGTTGCAAAACAAGATACGGTAGCATGGGAACATGTTGCGGAAAGCCTGAAAAATGTAATTGAGGATGAGCTTCTGGCCAATCCGAGAATTTATCTTCAGAAGAAAAAGGAGCTTTACCAGATTTATGCTGAAATGACCCCGAACCCCAATGTGATGAAATTCGTTTCCAACAGATTGCTTCTGGAAGGATTTGTGGAAGTGAAATCAAGAGACGCTGCAGACGGAGTTCCTTTGGCGGAGGCGATTTTTAAAGAATTCGATTTTGCTAAAGAAGTATTTATTTCTGACAACTTTGTTGCCGTAACAAGAGACAATTCCGTAGAGTGGCATCAGGTTATGATGACAGTACGGGCGCTGATTGCAGAATATCTTCAGAATGGTGGGCAAATTTCAAATATTGAAGCTCAAAAACATGAAAACCCTGTAGAAAAGATCATCAACAGAGACTACACAGAAGACGAGCAGAAAATTTCTGACATCCTGAATGAATACGTTGCTCCTGCCGTAGAAAACGATGGCGGAAAAATATCTTTAATGGAATATGATCAGGAAAATAAAACCGCAAAAATGCTTCTGCAGGGAGCATGCTCCGGTTGTCCAAGTTCTACCGCTACATTAAAAAACGGAATTGAAAATATCTTAAAACAATTCGTTCCCGATCTGGTAGAACGTGTAGAAGCCGTTAACGGATAATTTAAAAACCAAACTAAGAATCCGAAGAAGAATAGTAAACTATAAATTAAAAAATCTTGCAGAAAGAATCTTCCAATTCAAAAAAAGGAATTTTATTGGTAAATCTCGGTTCGCCAAAATCTACGGATGTAAAGGATGTAAAGGAATATCTTGACGAGTTCCTGATGGACGAAAAAGTAATTGATTACAGATGGATCTTCCGTGCACTTCTTGTACAGGGAATCATCCTGAAAACACGTCCGCCAAAATCCGCCGAAGCCTATAAAACCGTATGGACGGATGAAGGATCACCTTTGATCGTTATTACCGAGAAAATCCGGAAAAAATTACAGAAACTGGTTGATGTTCCTGTAGAAATCGGGATGAGGTATGCCGAACCCAGCATTGAAACGGGAATTCGTGCTCTTGCTGAAAAAGGAGTCACCGAAATCGTCCTTTTTCCCCTGTATCCTCAATATGCGATGAGTACCACAGAAACCGTTATTGAAAAAGCTGAAGAAGTAAGGAAACAGAAATTTCCGGGAGTAAAAATCAATTATATTCAACCATTCTACAACCGTGAAATCTATATCAACTGCCTTGCCGAAAGCATTCGCGAGAAACTTCCTGAAAATTTCGATGCGCTGCAGTTCTCATATCATGGGGTTCCGGAAAGGCATATCTTTAAAACAGATCCCACCAAAACCTGCAACCTCAACGATTGCTGCACAAGGGAGAATAACCCGAGTCACCAATTCTGCTATCGCCACCAGTGCTTTAAAACTACAGAAACCGTTATTCAAAAACTGAATCTACCCAAGGAAAAGGTTATTGTATCGTTTCAGTCCAGGCTTGGAAAAGATAAGTGGATCGAACCTTATACAGATGAAACCTTTGAAACCATTCCTAAAAAAGGAATTAAAAACCTTGCAGTTGTTTGTCCGGCGTTTGTTTCAGACTGCCTGGAAACACTTGAGGAAATATCGGTTGAAGGGAAACATCAGTTTACAGAAGCCGGCGGCGAAAATTTCCATTATATTCCGTGCCTGAATGACGAAGACCGATGGATTGAAGTTGTTAAAACCCTATGTGAGGAAAAGCTCAATGAATTTTATTTAGTTTAAAATATCAGCCTTCAGTTTTTGAAGGCCTTTTTATTTACCATTTAATTTTATAAAAAAATACCACTACCCCCCTAATTACGAGAAACAGTATCAAATATTTACATTTTATTTTATTATACCCCTAAAATTTTAAACTAAATATTAAAAATTTAAATATTTTTCTTACCTTTACCCCATCAAAACAACCTCATTAACCTTTAAAAATAAAAATGATGAGTGCAACTGCAGAAATTTTAAAAAGAAAGATTGAGAACTTTGGTCCTGATGCTTTAGAAGCTTTTGCAAAAATGATGGAAAGCTTTGAAGAGAAGAAGACTCCTCCGGTTTCTCCGTTTCATATGGATGAAATTTTATACAGGATTCAGTTTCATAATGAAAACCCTTCTACCAAACTGGATTTTTACGAAAATATTTCGGAGCTGAAAAAGTATTGTGCTTAAATGAAAATTCTTCTTTCTTCTATTGCAAAAAATGACATAAGGCTTCTTATGAGGGTTTTTAGTGCAGAAAATAAACAAAAAGGAATCGATTTTCTGGAAGGCCTTAAAGCCACTATCAATAACATCTCACAGCATCACGAAAGATTTGACGGAATTAACGTCTGCTCAATGGAAGACTTTCCTGTTTCTGTTCATTATATTTTTGAAAATGAAGAAACACTGTTTGTAACAGCTATATTTAAATTAAACTGATTTCCAGACTATTATTATATTAAGCCTTGCCGCCGGTTTGTCGGTGAGGTTTTTTGTTTTTTGCGATTTTAACCCAGGTTTTTGAAAACCTTGAAGGTTGTTTAGGTTGCTTTAATATTTACAGCTAAATTTAGTAATAAATACTCTTTCTGATTACCTCACCGGAGTTCTGAATTCACCATAACCTATTAAACCATCATAATTTCTTCCAAACGGAGCATAGTACAAAAATGCCTGATATAAGTTTTCTGTCTGCCAGAAGTTCCCGTTGACTTCACCAAAATTAAGGGAGCCACCAGGTTTTTTTGTAGCGAGAATATAATTGTAGAAACCTTGCTTAAGATATATTCTGGCGACATATTTTTTGTTTTCCGAATCGTATTGCATAAGGTTCTCTTTACCCGGCTTGAAATCATTGAAGCCTCCTAATACATAAATTTCTTTATCTACAGGATCCGAATCAAGAGAAAAATATACCCAGGAATAATCCGCTTCTCTTTCTGCATCCCTTTCCCTTCCCAGATCATTTCTTCTGTAGTACCAAGCCCCGTTAACATCAGGCTGATATTGGTAATTCAGCGGAAAAGCCCACACCGGATGAAGATAGGTATTATTAACACCGTCTTTCACTTCCGTTGCACGAACCATATCTGCAGCCATATTCATGTTTTTATTATCAAAATAATAAAACTCATTATTTCCGGGAAAAACAAGAGACAACTGCTGAAACAGCAATTGGTTCCCAAGTGTTGCGCTTGGCTTTAAATTGTTTATCGCAATATTAGGGTTATTATTCTGCATGACATTCAGCGTCATTGAATTGACGTTGGACGAAAGATCCCCACCTTTGGAAACAGCCTTCACCTCAATTCTCTGATTGGCTTCCGGATTTCTGGCATCAGCAAATCTTGAAACACCTACCGCCAGTGTTGCAGCATCTTCCACAAGATAGAATCTTCGCTTGAATAAAGGCTGATCTGCAGAATTTTTGTAAACGATAATTTCATAATTCCCTGAAATTTTAAGCTGCATTTTATCATTCGGGAACGTAAGTTTATAATGAGTGTATGACTGGAGCGTATTGAAGGAATACTGAAACCTGTCCAGCAGAGCATTTAAACTTCCTGTAGCATATTCGGTAAAGAAGAGATTATCATCTTCCCAGTTTCTGTTATAATGTTTGATGGTATATCTGTAAATTTCGCTGGCATTAGTAAGGTCGTCGAAGCTTAAAACCAACTGCTGGTTAAAGTAAATAACCGGCGTTTCATCATTGGTCTGCGGATTAAACAGCTGAATGCTCTGGATATTTTGTCCAAAAACAAGTCCGCCCAGGGTAAGTAAAAATATTTGCAAAGTTTTCATTATGACGAAGATAAAGAAAAATGCGAGATTTTTCATCCGATTCGCAGGTTTTAATGATATTTTAATTGGGAAATATTTAGATCTGACTGTTTTAAACCCAAACTTTTGTGATTACATTTGTTACTTATAAAAATATATATCATATGCTTCAGACACAAGGTTTCGTATTTAATTTCGCCAGCGAAAACACCTACATCATTTATAATGAAAACAAAAATGCATGGCTGATTGATCCGGGAAATATGAGTGACGCGGAAACCAAAACACTAGAAAATTTTATCAGGGAAAAAGAATTAAAAATTAATAAAATCCTTTTAACCCACGCCCACATTGATCACATCTTAGGGCTTCAGTGGGCTTCCGATACTTTTAAAGTACCTGTTTTTATGCACAAGGATGACCAAGAAGTGCTTGATATGTTCCAGATCAGCGGAATGCGTTTCGGGATGGCGCTTGAGCATATCCATGCAGACATTCGATATATCAGCGAAAATGACGAACTGGAACTGGATGGCGAAAAATTCAAAATTTACCATGTTCCCGGACATTCGCCGGGAAGTGTTGTCTATCATCATGAGAAGCAAAAATTCATGATTTCCGGAGATGTTCTTTTTGAGGGAAGCATTGGCAGAACGGATCTGTTTAAAGGGAATTATGAACAGCTGATTGAAGGAATCACAACGAAACTTTTTATTCTTGATCCTGAAACAAAGGTTTTCTCAGGTCACGGAAATCCTACGACTATTGGTTTTGAGAAAGCGTATAATCCGTTTTTCAGGTAATGAAAAAGGCATTCCTTCAGGAATGCCTTTTTTACTATGATGTTTGCTATTAGCAGAAAAATGCTAATAACTCAATATATATCAACACGTCTATTCTTTAATAAACTTGGTAGAAAAACGTTCAGTGACAAAATAATATACCCCTGGCTTTAAATCTTTAACATCAACTGTATTTGTATTTTTGAAAGGCAGATTATTTCTTTTGATCAATTGACCTAATGAATTATAAATTTCTAATTTCTCTATTTTCGCAATATCCCTTCCTGAAAGTGAAATTATATCTTTTGCCGGATTGGGGTAAAGAGAATACAAGACAGCAGTATCTTTTACCACATCATTGGCAGATAATGTAGAATATCCCCATACATCATGCACCCACTGAGGATTATCGATATAAGGATTTCGGTTATTTTGCCAGGTGTAGGCAGCGTTGTTACGGTCAATTTCTCTCTGAGAAACGGGATCCATATCATTCCATAAGAGCAAAACATTTAGCTCCCAGGTTTGAAGCCCTGGAAAAGCCGTGTTTCCTAACATATTACCTGACGAGAAGTTGGCAAGCCTGTTCTCATATCTGGTAACAAAATAGAAAATCATTCTTGCGATATCTCCCTTAAATTCATCAATTGGCTCAAAAACAGTACCCGAATATCCTGAAGTAGCACTCTGTCCAAGCTTGGAACCATTCAATGAAGTCCAGGTTGGATTAGAAACCTTTCCGAACGGCCAATCAGATCTCATTCCATTTACTTTTCCGTCTGTAGGCGGAATGAAATGTACATCATTGTGCATTGGATTAGCCGAATTAAATAAACTTTGAGGCACTAAATGTTCTCTATTATAGCAATCTCCTTCAGTTTGATAATTTCCACATTGATTGGTAACAATAGTATATTCATAAGGGTCTGCAGCAGTAGGCCTTTCTGAATACATATCCAGAACTTTTCCATTGTTTTCATAATAATAGTCTCTATCGGTTGTCTGATAAGCCGTCCATAAACCACTATAACCTTTATCTAGTGCAACATCAATAATTTGAGATAATTTAGTTTTTAAAGCACTTCCAGTAAGTCCTGTTGTTCCATTATAATAATTAGCGGGAGCCTGTGCAGTCATGAGTCCTATACTACATAAAAAGACTCCTACAAAAAATATAGATTTTAGTTTCATAAATCTTAGTATTTAATTTGATGCAAAGATATAAAAAGCTCAATTTAAAAAGTAAGTCTGGCAGTCCAATTTTTTAAATGAATCTTATTCGCACTTAATACATTAATAATAAATAATTTCCCTAAAAAACGCATTTAAAACCAATTAGCATAATGATATCACCAATAATATTTTATTATGAAAATTATTTTGCAATTTTAATTTTAATTAATATATGTTTTTTTTAATACCAAATCATTATTATTTTTATGCATGATGTATTGAGATTAAACCAACCTTGTTTGAAAAACCCTAAAATAAGTAATTTTGTAGCCAAATTTTAAGGTATTAATCAATGGTCAATTATTTATAATAGTTTTTTGTCGATCTATCAGCAGCAGCATATGCTTTTAATATCTAATTAGTTACAAAACGTATTTATTTCGGGGAGAAAAAAGGTATAATTTTTTGATGAAAGACATCAACCTTACAAATTAATATACAAATTTTTTTTTCTAAGTCTATTAGTGCGGATCAGTAAATACAAAACCTTCTTTCTTTTATTAATTTCATTTCTATATGATTTCTTATATCATAATAAGAACAAAAGTAAAATCATAAAAAAGGCGTTAATTTTTGTTAAACTTTTTTTTGAAAAGAATTAAAACATACGAAAATAGACGACTTAAAAGCCGTCTATATGGATCAGATATATCAAATATTATTATTTGGAAAAGCTAACTGATTATTCTCTATACAATACAAGTCTTATCTGGTCAAAATCATTTTTTCCTCTAAAACGAAAAAGATAAGCATTCAAGTATGCATTAGTTCGTGGAGGGTCTCGTAAAGAGTGGCATTTTCACGTAAAATCAATTTCATTTTTATCCCATCTGTAACGAACATCGCGGCATTATGAGCTTCCAACATTAAAGGATTTCCAGATTTAAGAAAGAATCCTTCAACTTCGAAAGCTCCTGCTCCTTTTCCAATTTGCATTAAAGAAAAACTCCAAGGCTTTTAGCTTCGGAGTTATATGTTAAAAAGGAGTTTACTCTTCCCAATCTTCAGCGTAACCGTGTTCTGTCAGGGTAAATAGAACTTCACCTGTTTCTGCATCTACATAAACAAAGTTTGGTACGTTTTCATAATAACCTTCGATATCATAATTTACAACATAAACATCTTTTTTTTGGTCTTCATACTTACCGTATGGAACTTCTATTTTCTCTTTCATTTGAACTCTCTCTCTCTCTATATAAACATAGGTTCTATTTTTTTTCTTTATATATTGTTCAACATTTTGAACTGCCTGTTCTTTTGTTATCATCACTATTTATTTTAAATTTAAAATTATATCAAGATTTACTTTTTGTCTTTTTTTAGGGATGTCATCTAAATTAGATGGTAAAGTTTCCTTAATTGGATTACCTAAATTGTCCGTGACCCCGTATTTGTGATATCTGTCATTTATGTACCATTTAGCATGTTCTAACTCTTTTCTATTTAAATACTTTTGATATTCCACCATTTTATCATACACGAATTTCTCTCTCCACCAAAGATTTTTGCATAAATGCTTTCATCCCTATCTGCTGACAATCCCTCATATGCATAAGCTCGTGTAAGGTTTCGTAAATGGTTGCGTTTTCTCTTAAAATTAGCTTCATTTTAACGCCATCTGTAACGAACATCGCGGCATTATGAGCTTCCAACATTAAAGGATTTCCAGATTTAAGAAAGAATCCTTCTACTTCGAAAGCTCCTGCTCCTTTTCCAATTTGCAATTCTACTTTTAATTGTTTTAGATAACTTTCTATCTTTATAAAATCTGCATCATCAAGAACCTGTCCTAAATACTTTCCTCGCCTTAATAGTGCAATTTCGACTCTTCTTGCACCCTTGCCTCCCCTTACTAAAACTTCATTAATCCATTTAACAAATTTAGATAATTGTTTTGCAAGTTTCGCAATACCTTTTATTATAGTAACGATCGTTACAATAATATCTATTGCCAAAATAAGATCCTCTCCTTCATTGTGTTGTATTTGGTATTGGTTAAGTTTAGGATCGTAATAGCGGGCGTACTTGTAATTTTTAATACCTTCAATAACATCTTTAAAGACTTTGGCGGGATTTTTCAAAACAGCTCCCAAAGCTTCTTCTACGCCTTCTCTTATTTCTAAAAATTCTAAATTGGTTTCACCTCCTGCTAAATCATTAACGGTAATATTAATCGCCAACAAAGCAAGATCTAAAAATCCGCCAACAAATTCTACCAAGCCATTCCATACTCCACAAAGAAATGGTATTTTTAATTTGATATCATTTCTGTTCTCAATGAGCCAATTGCTTATATCTTCGATACTTTTTATCTGCTCATCAATTCCTTTGATGATGTCTTCAATACTTTGTACTTTAAACTCTTTACCCAATATTTTAAAAGACTTCAAAATTTCTAACTGATCTTTTACTTTTTTGAGTGTTTTTTTTAAAGAATTACATTTTTGTATAAAATAATTAAAGGCTTTTTCTGGTTCTGCAAAAAGATATTCATCTGATTTCAATGTAGGATTCCATTGTTCTCTGGAGAACCGCTCATCTTTTCGGAAAGAATCTGAAATGCTTTCTGTTATTTTCCTGATAAAGTTTTGCACATCTAAAGCAGATACCGAAATGAATTTGGTTTGTAATTTAATTGATTCTAAAAATGCTTCAGCGATCTCATCTTCATTATATTGAAACGTATTATTGTTTTTGCACTGCTCGTAAATATATTTAGCCCAATATTCCGGTAAATCTACAGTACCCTTATATTCATGATGGTATTTAACCATCGCATCACTCATTTTGATAAGCAACACTCTGCCCAGGCTAATCGTATGATCATCTTTTTCTGCATACACAATAAAGTCTGTCTCTTCATCATCCGTTCCTTTAGAATTTTTGAGTTTCAAGTTTTCTTCCCGAAATTCTTTGATGAGTTTGGTAGCATCATAATCATGTACTATTTCATATTTCCAATATCCCATAGCTTATAATTTTGGTATTTGACCAATTATGATTTCCCTTTGTTCTTTATAAAACATACTATTATTTCCAAAAGGTGTATTTAAAGCTATATCATTGATGATTTCCTGAAATGTTCTTGATTTCTTCATTTCTCCCAAAGGATTTTTATTTCCTTCAAATCCCTGAGTTACTTCTTCAAAAGAAAGTATTTTGTATCCGGATAAATCACCGAATTCGTCATCAAAATTTTCCATTTTCTTGGTTTTTAGTCATTAAACATTCCAATTCATTTGTGGGAAATAGTTCTTTGGTTTTCATGTTTTTAATGAACTTTTCGGTGTGTTCTTTATTTAAAACCAAAAGATCCAGATGGTAATTTCCTTCCACCAAAACGTGGGCATTTTTTAGCTTGCAGCCTGCCTGTACCAAAATATCCCAGTCTTTTCCTTGCAGCTCGTTCCAATTTTCAAAAGGCAATCTGCCCCGGCTCCCGAAAAGGAAAATCTTTTCAACGGGAGTAATCTCCATAATCTTGTCTTTAAGACGCGTAAGGATATAAGGCAGCACTTTATCGTGCTGCCAAATAACCATAGGTTTCACCTTGCTCATTGTTTAATTTTTAAATGATCAGATTATACCAGAAATTTGTTTAAAGGAACTTTATCAAGATATTCGGCTTTTGGAATTACCTGTCCATTTTTATCCAAAATTCTTTCAAAGCCATAATTGTCATATTCAGGGGATGCAATTTTCAACGTTGAATTTTGCAAATCCACAGAAAACTTTAATAAATCATATGCATCATCTTTTCCAGGTTTACGGAAAGTGAACAGTGAAATCTTAGAGGCATTTATTTTAAGCGTAATACCAGTTTTACCATAAAGATTCGCCTCAACTCCTTCTATCATAGAAACTTCATCCGCCAATATTTTATGTATTTTTTCAACAGAATCTGAAGGTAACCAAGCAGCATCTCTATCAATTGTAATTGTATTTCCCAAACATGCATAAACTCTCGGAAAATCTTGCATATAATCGAAAGCTCCAATATTGGTATTTCCATCATCTAAATAATCAAAAGTTATCTCCATCCACTTATCAGAAGCTTGCCCGATCTGGCTGTTGTTGAGCTCAAAATTGCTTCCACACATTTCGCCTAAATTATCATCGAATTTCACGCCTGGTTCACAGTTGCAAGGCAATGCTTTTTCTACTTTCAGGCCGATAGAATCTGCCTGAAGAATCGTAAGCGAAGTCGGGATTTTTTCCCTCCACGGTTCTCCTTCTTTGGTTGCTTTTGGTGAACGCATCTCATCAACAAGAGATAAGAATAATTCATCATCGATGACAGGAATTTCACCTCCATTCCAGATCTGCCCTGTTGCCATAAAATGTCTTACCGCTTCTTCAAATCCAGGTCTTACCGTTACAATAACTCTTGCCATACCAGATTGCACAAATGCTCTGAAGATAGGGTCATTATCATCAAACTGATATAAATCTGCCCATGATTTCCGCTCTCCCCAATAATATGGATAGAAGTTATAGCTCATGATTTCCCATTCAAAGGCCTGCTCCATGAATTTAATGAATGCTGCGTACTGATCCAGTTCGTGATCTACCAGGATATCTGTATTGGTAAATGTTTCGGTAGCAGAATTGTCATTGGTATAGTATCTTTTCTTACCAAACGTCAGCATAGCATTCGGATTCTGATTCAGCATATAAGAAATACAGTTTCTTCTTAAGATTGTGTTTTCAATTTTTCTATAGAAACCAGGATTAGAACCTTTAATCTGAACGCCCACGGCTTTCGCCTCTGCCAGAGCAGCTTCATATTTCGACAATTCAAGTTCGTAGGCTTCAATAATTTTATTGAAAGCTTTCTGCATCCATCCATTTTTGTATTCCTCCTGCAGGACGCATTTAATATTTACCGTAGCATGGAAATAGTGTGCATTGGTTGTTGCAATGGTAATCGGAACTTCTCTTACGAATTTTAGGAAGCCGCTGCTGCCGTTATCTCCGCCGACAAGCAAACTTGCACCGCTTCCCCATCCATTATAACCCGGGAAGGAGTTACTGCTCTTTACGACGTAAGATTCTGTAATATAATGTTCCGGAATAGCAATCAGGTCAGATTTTGAAGATGCCTGCTTTGATTCCGTGGAAGAATAATCTATTGCTTTTCCTACATATACAACAGGCTCCAGCCTTTCATCGACTTCCACATTATAGTATCCCAACCAGTATTTTAGCTTTGTTGTGTCTGCAAGGGCGCTCCAGTCCTTGATCTGCATCGCTGCAGCCTCTCTTGGGTTAATTGGTTTTATGAGCTGGTTTTCTGTATTATTGCTCACTTTCATTCCCAGTGAATGTAATTTTGCAGGTTCGGGAACTATAAATTCAAACATCATCCTTTTTCCGTAGTTGAAGATCTGGTTTTTAACCACTTTATCCACCCAACGGTAAACTCTTACAACATGACTGCTTCCTTTGGTGTTGTCGAAGCCATGCTTGTTATTTTCTTCATACTCTTCAAGAATTTTGTCAATTCGTTCTTCTTTTACTTTGGTAACAACTCTGTCTAATGCTCTTGCGGTGACATCCTTCGCTTCGGTAACAGCCTGCCTGATGCTTTCTTCTTTAGAATTATGAGTGGCATAGTTAGCAGCCGTATTCAGCATATATTTTGGAGAAACTCCGCTTCCTGAACCCCATCCGGCACTGAATCCTGACTGAGCAGCAAAATCTTTTGATTCCTGAAGAACTTTAGAAATTTCATTTTGCATTTCATTTCTTTCAGTTGAGGTCGTATCGGTCAGCTTTTCCTTTTCAGATTCTGTGGATTTGGTAATTTGGGATTCACTTCGTTTCAGTCTTCTGGTAGACTTTTCTTTGTACTCCCTTGCCATAATGTTTTCAATGTGTGAAACATCACCTTCCACGTAACAATATGTGCTTTGTTCAACTTTTCGGTAATCGGCTATACCGATGTTTTTCATTCCAAATCCTGAAGGGATAAAAACATCATTCGGGTTAACCGGTGTTCCAGGATTTGCAGGAGGATTTCCCGTACCCGGATCAGAAGGAGGATTCCCTTTGTCCTTCAACGTAAATGTGCCAGGACCTTCAAATTTATAGTAGCTGTTTGATGTCACATGTAAAGTTGCCTGCATAATATACGCTAATCCATCGTTAAGAATAACTTCTCCTTCCAGTTCCAAAATCTCATATTTTTCAATAACTCTTGCCGGAAGGCGCTGATTTTCACTAAAAAGGATGGTTACATTTGGGGAGTTATAATTTACTACTTCTGATGAAGTTACAATGATTTGCCCTCCTCCTTTTACATGAAAAGTTCCGCTTATAATATATTTGGGTAAGCTCATGTCAGTAGAAATCATCATCAAATGCTCAAAAGGAAAATTGTAGCTGGTTTTGGCAAAAAAAGGTATCACCGAATTATTTGTGAGTGCATTTGTTACCGGAACAACAACTCCTCCTACCGTTGTAGAAACCTGAGGATTCAGAACCGTATTATTGATAATGATCTGCTGTAACGACTGGCTATTTTGTTCAACTGTCTGTAGCACCTCCGAAAATGTGAGAACCCCGTGTAATGCTACTGTAACATCAGAATTTCCATAAATTTTGCTTAAAGTTTCAATATTTTTCCGTCCAAGACTTTCTATTAATTCTTCGGCTTGGATTTCCGGACGAAAATCAAAAGTAAAGGCAGGGACTTCCGGAACCGGAATATATTTTAAACTTGAAAGTCCTTCATGGTTTTCTGCTGCTAAGAAAATTTCCTTCTGGTATTCCTGTTCTTTTACCTGCTTGTCATATTCTGCCTGTATCGGTCTTACTCTGTTTAAATATTCCTGGTATGCAATTTTATAAGCTTGTTCATATTCTTTTTGATATGTTTTTTCCAGTTTTTCTAGAGCAATTGTTAAATCTTTATTGGCGTTAAGATTTACTGAAGCTTCTGCCACTTTCATGCTTTTATCATCAAATGGAATATTGGGTATTAGCCCATCTCCCCTTAAAGCAGCTGAACCTGAAGAGTTTTCCTCCATTTTGAAAAGTTCTCTCGGAAGGACTACTTTTGCTTTTACCACATCATCATATTGCTCCTGGGTTGTCCCGTCGTAGTTTAATATAATATGATTTAAATGTAAAAGCTGCATTAGTGTTTCCTTTGCATAAAAATCTTTTTGTGTGACTACCTGATAAACAAGATTATCCCAGATTTTAGAATCTATGATAATAGCCTGATGCTGAAGGGTCTTATAGTCGTTTATTTTAGCATCAAACTCTGCTTTTGTGGCCTTGGCTTTATTTCTTGCCACCCAGACTGCCAAATCATAAAATGCAGGATCCTGAGCTTTTAATGATTGTTCGGAAAGAATAGTCAAAGGCAGATCTTGAGGTCTTTCACACAATTTTTTCAGTGATGTAGATGAGTTTAATTTAGTATCAAATACCCCGCGTTGCGTTCTATAGTCTCTGAAAATGAATCGTCTTTCTTTATTTTTTGGGTCTGATAATTCAGCATTGCGCATCGTTACAAACCTGAATAGTGTCTGCGATGCATTGGTACTTGTTGACATTTTTGTAAATTTGTTTTGATTTTATAAAAGGTTAAGATTTGAAGACTCTTTTTAGTAGGGTAACTTCAGGTTTTAGCCTTATTTTTTTAGGTGGTTTCCGGCAAAAGATATCCACCTGAAACTTTAATATCAATTTCCATTTTTCATGTTTTTCTTGATACAAAGGTCAGGGCTGAAAGCGACAAAACTCGTCGTGATAAAAATAATTATGCCTGTCTCCCGATTTTTTTTGATTGTTTTTGGTAAAGCCCTAAAGCATTATCTTTTACGGTTTTTTAGTAAAAGAACGATCGGACTAATCTTTCCATTCAGTTAAAAAAAAGATCCTCATATAGGATCTTAGAAGAGGTAATATTTCGTTAAAGATTTGATATGTAAAATTTATTAAATACATCAAAATTGAAATATGAAATAGCTTTCAATATTACATGGAAGCTTTTATGATGATACTAAAAACGAGCTGGTAATACTAATTCATATTTTTAATTACGTTTTTATACGAGTTTTTTCATTTTCTTTTAGAATTTATTTGATTTCAATCCCGCTCAAAAATCAAAATCTTTTGGTTCTCCGTTCAGTTCTCTGCCCCTCAGTATTGCTTCTTTCCAATTTTTGCCAATATCCATATAGGTTTTAAATTGTTCCTTTTCTCTTTCTGTACCGAGTGAAATTCCTAACTGATGGGTCGCCTTATATTTTTGGAAAGCCAGGGGCAAATGCTCTATGGTCTTTTTCGATCTGTAGCTTTCTACTGCTCTGTTTAAAGCGACGCGATAGTCGTCATGAGCTTCTATGGGAATTAATTCATCTTTTATTTCGGATAAGTATTGCAGATTCTCATCTGCCCTTTCATTTTCATAGGTATGATGGTGTTCTGTTCCTTTTAGATACTCTGTAATAAGTTTACTGGTTTGTTTATCCTCTATGAGCTGTGCTAAAGTTATATGTAATTTGGTGTCAAAAATATTCATATAAGGCTTTTCCAATTCCGGATCTTTTACATAGGAAATAGGTGGATCATGTTTCCGGGAATCTTCAATGCATAAGCTTTGATAAAATTTCTCTTTTTTACCCCGAATATCGGGAAGAGTAAGGAGTACTCCATTTCCTGTTTTTCCGTTATGAAAATCATACCATTCGGGAAAGTTTCGGTTTTCATTGTTGGTTTCATAAGCTTCTTTTATTTCCTCATAATTCTGCCAATCCTGAAACCAGTCTTGTTCAAACTCTGCGTTGTTTTGTGAAAGGTATTGACAATACCAATCAACCTCCTGTAGGGTAATTGGAGGTATAAAAGAACAATTGAGTATATCTTCTTCCCAAGCTCTAAAATCAAAAGTGATTTCTATTTCTTTTATTTCCAGTTGCTCGGCCCGCCAAAGACATTGTGCATCAAAAAGCTTTTTTTGTTGTATAATGGAGAGGTGTTCGAATGCCAAGTCAATCCATTCGTTTTGCTTTTGCTCGTTTAATCTCTGGTACATTTCGCCCCATTTCAAACCGGATGCCTTTATATTAGCATAAGCTTTGCAGAAGCTGTCCATGGAATATTTTTGATACGTCTTGCAGTATTCCTGTACTGCAGGGTTTTCCATGAGCTCTTTTGTCCATTGCTCACAAAATTGGTGGTAATCTGTTTTCTTTTCTTCGTTCATTGTTTTTTAGAAATTAGCAATTAGAGATAAAGTTAAAATTAAAAACTTTTGCATTATTTCCAGATCTCTACTTACTCAAATTTACAAATTATGTTTATTTTGACATTATTATCTTCAACATTCGGAAGCCGCAACGATGCAACTTTTAATGCATTAAGTATTGTTGGTTGAACTTGCAAAATATTATGACTTGCTTAAAAAATATCAACAGGGAAGCTAATTAAAAAGAATTGATAAAACTTTAAAGAATCTTTTACTTTAAATTAGAGAAGAAATTTTTTCTGATTGTTTTGTTTTAAAAAAAGAATGAATAGGACGCAGCGAAAGCTTTGAAATATGAATATTCCATAGGGGCTCACTTTTATTAACAACAACCAACGATTTATTTTTCATATCAAATTCTTCTATAAAACAGTAATAAAGCATCTGGTTAATCCTTACCTGAACCCTTTTGCCGTTAGAATTTAGATTAACATATAAATAATATGCTTTATCAGAATAAACATCAAGAAAAAGAGAGATAATACGCTCCTTCAAAAATCTTTTGCCTTTACTTTGCGTCCAGCTGTTTAGCCGTTTTATCCTTCCTTTATTTGAAATTTGAAACTGATTTTCCAATCCGGGAATCGGTTTCCATAATTCACCCGGAAAATCTTCGAGGGATAAATTCATACAGGCAGGAGGATTGCTTTCATCAATTTCGGGTTTTCCAAGTTTTTTCCAAAGAGCCTTGTTGAATATTTTATCGGATGCATTTTTTCCTAACAACATAAAGTCATCTTTTGTAAGGACATAGTCTTGTAGAAACCATCGAAACCCTTCCGCAGTCAGACGCTCTTTTTCTATTGCGGCTAAAATGTATGTACGGTTAATACCAAGGCTATCTGCTGCAAACTCTATACTTTCATAGGAAGAAATAAAATTTCCTTCAACAGTATATTGGCTTACTGCCCTGTTAAAGTTTCTTTTCTTTCCTCTTCCTTCTTTCATGGTTTTATAATGAACGTCACTTACAGAAAGTTTTTCCAAATTATCGGCATGAAAATGGAATTGGTTATGATCTTTAAACGATATAAGGAGTTTATGATTATCCATATCAAATTTTTCAACGAAATGGTAATAGACTAAACGGGAAACTGATTTTCCATACTCCTTTCCTTCCAATGACAATCTGCATCGAACGTTATAGAAGTCTCTTTTTAAATATTTATTAAAATACTTGAAGGCGTGTAGTTTCATAATACGGTCCGGCATTTTCCATTCTCCTCCATTTGAGTTTATAACACTGCGTTGAAGACTTTTTATACGACCATAATTAGAAATGGCATAATTTTCAAAACCTTCAATCTCTTTCCATTCTTCATTGGGAAGATCCGCAATAGAAAGATTTAAAAGAACTTCTTTAAGATATTTGTCTTCAATGTCAGTCGGCAACTTCATAAATCAATAAATTTTTAATATCATCTGTATCCGTTAAATATAATAAAAATATGAATTTTATAAAGAAAGAAAGAGCGTAATCTATTAAACTTAGGCTCACGTCTTTAAGAAATCCGTAGAAGTCTTTTTCTGCGATTTATTAAACCCATAAACCCTTTCATTTATTTTTGGAGAGATCTTATTGTATTTGCATTTTATCATCTCACCCTGAAATTGGAAAAGAGTTAATGTAAATGTGCAAATTTCAAAATAGCAAAAATCAAAGTTTAAAAAATTAACCAAATTTTTATCTAATTTTTTTGTTAGGCAGAAAAATATACAAAAATCAAAACAACCCATTTTAGGGCATTATAAGCCGGAATTTACTTGTAAAATATGTGCAAATAAGAAAAGAGCTACAAACAAAAACGCTGTAACTCTCTGATTTTTAACGTGGTCCCACCTGGACCACACGCTTGTATTTCTATTTAACAGATTTTCAAACTAATATAAAAATAGCAATTTAACTAGTGGACAGTTTAGAGTACACTTTTAAATAGTATCCTTTTATCTTAATACAAATTTAATTAATTAAAACGAATTTTAGTCACTTACAATAACATTAAAATTATTACCTGTATTTTTTAATAACATCTCTGTTGCACCTAGCAATTTTAACTGTTCATTCGAAATCTTTTCTTTTGAAATTCCAGGCTGTACAATATGAATATTTACAATAACTTTTGAAAAACCTGATTGAATAATTCTCTTAAATATATATAATTCCTCTGTTCCACCTTTTTCAAATCTAGATGGTTTATTAGCTTCAAATCTTTGCTTTTCTCTAAAGTTTAGATGATTAATTAGATTTTCTATTCTATGCTTCCAGTGAAAGCTCCTTTGCGCCTGTCCACAAACTTCATATAAGTCCTTAATTCGTCCTCCTGCTTTAGATTTTTGTGAAAACTTACAGTGATATAAATCAACTACTACTTTACTGTAATCTTCTTCAAAATATTTTATCCCAACAATATCACTAATTTCATCTTTATCATCATCATCAAAAATTATTTTATAATCTTCATCTTTTTTTAATTCATTAACCATAAAATATTGAACTGAGTCAGTAATTTTTGTCTTTTTGGTTTTATCATATTGAGACTCATTAGTTATATTTACCCCTGTCCAAATTCTTGTTTCGATTAATTCTGGATTATACGCTTGAAATTCATATTTAAATTCAAAAAATATATCGTTATACATTTTTGAAGAGTCAGAAAATCTTATTATAGGAGGATACTTTTTGAAAAAATCATCAATACTTATATTTTCATTTCGTCCGTATGTAAAAAATAAATCATTTCCTTTTATTTTGGAATAAGAGTAACCTTTTGAATTTTTATTTGAATCTAATATGAGTTCATATTCAGTCTCAATATTTTCTGTTTTTATTGAGAAATTAATTGAATTATTTTTTGTCTTATCAAAATTTAAAGCAATTCTATAATCAAAAAAAGATTTTTCATTAATGAAAAACTCTGTTTCTCTGAAATATATTTCGTCATTCCATATTATTGAAATTGGAGTAATTCCATTAGGAAGAACAGAAATCCTTTCTGGTTTAGCTATAAAATTAAATATATTTTTAACGTCAATAGTATCATCGTTAAGTTTTTTCCCAATAGTATCACACCATTCACAAAATTCAGGTATTGTTTTAATCATTCTAGACCAAACTCGACCTTTAGATGAACAACCTATAGTTATTCTTTCACCTGCAGTAAAACCTTTTCCAAAGAGATTTGCACTTGATTTTGTTTTCTTTGTTATTTCGTCTAAAGCTTCTCCAACATTTCTCCCAAATAATTGAGTGTAGCTTATTGCTTCCTCAGATATTGGCTTAACTCCTAAATTAAATAATTCTAATTGCTCTACTTCATGGAGCGATTTATATATGTCAGATTCATTTATAAGATTTATATTCTCTCCAATCACAAGATTTGCAAGGCTCTCATAAAGGCTGCCATTATTAGAACTATTTATAAATAATAAATTTTGTTCTCTATTAAAATAAATTATATACAGGTCATATACATTATTTATTAAATCATCTATTATCCCCCACCTTACAGAAGAATTGTTTCGACCAATAATGATTAACAAATCTTTTTCTTGATGTGTAGCGTGTACAGATTGATTGTTCTTTTTTTCAAAAAACTTCTTATATGAATCAGGATTCCATTTGGGTTCTAAATCATTAACCTTATATACTACTGTACTAAGAGCTGGAGTAATATTTCTTAGGGGTATTTGATATGGGATTCCTTCTTCGTCAAATTTTTGAAAAAAATCTTCTTCCTTATTTAACTCAGCTAAAATCCCCTCATTAGAAACTTTTAGAATTTTATTCCAATCTGCATCCTTTGCGTAAAGTTTTCTTAAAAGATTATCTTTTAAATTATTATCTCCGATATTAGCAATTATTGTAGCATTACCAACTTTTTGAGTTGAACTTCTAGTAAATCGACCAAAAAACTGTATTGAAGTTGTAATATTCTTATGAATTTCATGCAATGCACATATCTTTAAAGTTGGCAAGTCATAGCCCTCTCCTAACATATCTACACAAACAATAATTCTATAACTATCATCATTTTTTATTTTATCTAATATTTCTCTTTTTTCAGAATCATTAAGTCTACTATGTACAAGCATAGGCTTAAATTCTTTGTATTTTTTATATATTTCAAATACTTCTTGTGCTCTATTTATGTTTTCTACTCTAGCCATCAATTTGTGATTCAACTCTTGTGATAAATCACTTCTTAATTGCTCAATTGCCCTTTCGGCTATTATTATATCTGCTTTACTATCATTGAATTCTATTATAGGAATAAAGTTTATATTCAAAAAGGAGCCATCTCGTTGAGCAAGAGACAATGGATAATTGTAAATTGTTTTACCCTTTAGTCTTTTTTTATCATTTCTAAATGGTGTCGCTGTAAATTTCAGCACAGGCTTATTTTGAGAAATAAATTTTGTTGCAATATTATCCCACGTGCTTGCTTCACAATGATGAGCTTCATCAACAACAAGTAATTTTGATTTCGAAATTAAAGTATCGAAAATTTTATAATCATTTTGGTTACATTTATTAATAATTGATGTTGTTGCTATTATGACATTACACTTATCCCAAAACTCGGCTGCTTCAGCTTGGCTTTTAAAAGAAGTCTGTAGTGTACCAACTATAGGACATAATGCATCTTCACCAACAATTTGAAATTTTGAATCTTTTAACACTCCAAGTGTTAAAAATTTACCCGTTAATTGCCTTCTAAGTGAATCAGATGGAACGATTACAAGTATTTTATCGGTTTTATTAGCAACAAGAAGAGAAAGCATTGTTTCGGTTTTCCCTGTTCCTGTAGGCATTACGACTATTGCAGGCTCTTGTGAAACACTCCAATGTGCTAATATTGAATGTAGTGCACCAATTTGCGGAGGTCTTAATCCAAATTCAAGATTTACTTTATTTTCATCTAAAACTTCTTCTTTGTAAAAAAAATTATTATTCCATGAGTTTCTGATAAATTCTGAATTAGGTAAATTAAAATTAAGGCATATTTTATTGGTGGTTTGAAGAAAAGAAACTAAGTCTTTTGTAAACTTATTTTGGTCAACATAAAAGATACCGTTATACCCATTTGGTAGATAGCTGGGTTTTAAAGTAAACAAATACTTTTCATCATCGTTAACTGTAAACAAATAACCAAATTCAGATTCTTTTGAGAGTAATCCTATTTTTTTTCCTAGATAATAACTGATTACATTTTTATTTTGACGTAATTTTACTGTCAAATCAATTTCAGCAGTTTCTTGAAATAATTCCATCATAGTTTATTAGTTTAAACAAAAATAGAAAATAAATACTAAAAATTCACCCTTATAGTATGATTACAAATGAATTACAAAATCTTTCATATATTTTCAATTTTTCTAAAATCTTTTATGAGTCATACCATAAAAAGGTTCCATTAATAAATTTTCCTAGCACCCTTGAAAAACTTATAAATACTGATATAATCCAACTTATAAAATCCTCCGAATTACATATTATTGACAAGGCAAATATTTGGATGGAAGAGGCATATCTTAATTTCGAACGAATCAGTAAAATTGGAGTAGAAGCAAACAAAAAATTAATTTTAGAATTGGTTCCGAATAAGATACAAGATTGTAGTTTTATACAAGCTCTGACTGCATTTAATGAAAGAAATTATAATATTGCTAACTGCTTAGTTAATAAAAAATCTTTGATTGATAATGAAAATCTAATAAAATCTCAAATTAAATTAGATGCTTTTAAAGGTATTTCCCTTCTATTTCCTTATGATGAAATACCAAAAACATCCAATAATACGCAACAGCACCAAAATCAGGATAAACCTTTAAAATATAATCTTCAAATCCAACACATATATCTAGATAGATTTACTAACTCCCTGTTAATACACACTTTAGATGACTCCAAAGAAGATTTAAAAAAACTTCTACAGGGGCATTACATGGTTAAACCAATAAAGTTTTCTTGTCCTGCCAATTCGGTCATAAAATTTTTCAGGGAAAGACATGAAGATGGTGTAATTATTAATAGTAAATCCAATACAAAAGAATTTATTCATGCTTTCTTTTTATTTAAAAATAATAAAACAAAGATTTATCAGCAATCATCACTAAGTAATATAACAAACTTTCTAACACGGAAAACTTCCCAAAGTGGCACTCTAACAAAAATTATTTTTATAGAATAAAGTTAAAGTCTCATAATCTTCATTACACAATTATAACACTACAATAACACTGTATTGATGGTGTCATGAGTGTTTGAGTATCTTCGCAAAGTAATTACAAAATGCAATGGCTATTGCAAAATATTAACCATAAAAAAAATAAAGATTATGAATTTTAAAAACGAAGAACTTCTAACACTAGAAGACCTAGAGAAAATTTTAAAAAGAGGCAGAACCTCACTATGGCAATATCGAAAAGATGGTAAACTTATTCCTTATGGAATGAGTGGAAAAAGCCCATTATTTAGAATGGAAGATGTAGAAAAATTTTTGACCAACTCACTTAAAACTTATTAATATGATAGACAACTTTACAATTAAACTTTACTCACAAGAATTGGCAGAAAAGTATTTAAAATCAAAAGGTAATTATACTCAATCGTCATGGATAAGAAAAACTGAAAATAATGATGAAAAAGAAACAATATACCCACTTAAAAAGAAAATCAATAATATAGAATTAAGGGTAACTGAAAGGAATTCAGTATTTGGTAATTCTCTTCATAAGTATTTCAACATTAACAATTATGGAGAAACACAAGGGAATCAAAATTACAACGATTTTACTTTCTGTTCTCTATTGGAAGCCATTGAACAACTGGAAGTAGATTTCAAAGGTTTAAATTTAAATAATGGTTATCTACAAAATTTAGAATTTGGATTTAACTTGCTTGTTGATAAAGAACCAAAATATTACTTAAATCATAATTTTCTTTTATTTGAGCATAAAGCTCCAACAATTAATAAATCAACAAATGCTATGAATTATAGGAAGTTTGAACATAATAATTTAGCATGGAAGGTCTATGATAAAAAAACACAATATGGTCTTGAAAATAACCTTTTAAGAATAGAAATGGTGCTTAGCTCAGGTGAGTTAAAGAAACTTGGAATTTACACTTTAAATGACCTTAAAAATAGGGAAAATATATTATTGCTTTATTCAAAGTTTTTAGAGTCTTTTAAAGGCTTTACAATTGTTGACAATAGATTTGAAAGAAAAGATTTAAGTACTGAATTGATAAGCGATTTAGGCAACAGGTTAGAGCCTTCCTATTGGAAGCAAAAAAGAGGAAAAAATAACCTTTATCGAGATAAAGCAAAGCTAAGGGAAATGATAGAAAAAAACAACCTCAACACAACAGGAATATACTTTATAGAGTTGATAAAAGCTAAGTTTAACGAGTTGTTTTATGACTGTAGTATTGTTAATCAAGTTGCATGATTGGTTTTCTGTGATTGTATATAATAAAATATCAATCATTTGTAGTTTTTTTCTTTTTTAATGCTTTTCCAAATAGCATTTTAATTTCTCTAGATTTTCAATTTTCAAATATTTTTTTGTCAGTAATTAGTAATCTCATTTTTTAAAAGTGAGACAAGAGCAGGTTTTGACTTTAAGCAACTATGAATTTTACAAAAAATATGATTAAAAGATTCAATTTGAATTAATATCTTTGCTACTTACTTCAACGAAAAAGAGAAAACTTTTGCAATTGTAATACGAATCGGCAAAATTCAAATTTGACACAAAATGCAAACAGTTTAGCTCCTTGCCATATAATGGTGAGGGCTTTCCTGTTATGTGTCAAAGCTTTGCCGAGCTTGTATTACTAACATGGATAAGTACCTCACTTTTTTGTTGTTTATACAAAACAATTTTAAACAATAAAATTCAATTATATGAAACATTTATTTCTCACAGCTTTAATAGCTGTTTCTTTCGTTAGCTGTTCTGGTAGCGATGACGATTCAACATCACAACAGAACATTCCTACAACGACTCAATACTTTCATCCTCCCACATGGATTCAAGGTTCTTGGAAGGTTAGCAACACATCTTACTACAAATTCACAAACGAAGATTTTATTTATGTCATAAATGGAACGAGCTATAAAGCAATTCTAACACAAACTGCAAGCAACGGGCAGACTGCGAAAGTTGATGAAACAATTACAGATACTGACTATAATTTCGTAATTACAGCAGGTGCATCTAGTGGCTCTTATAAGTTTAAGAAAATTAATTCGGGTCAGATACAGTGGATAAACGGAATTAGCAACATTACTCTGGACAAAGAATAAACAGAATAGATGAAAAAGATTCTTTTCTTAACAATATTTTTACACTTATATTCATCCTTCTATTCTCAAGGATTTGTAGTAAAAAAAGATGGAAATTCTGTTACGGAATTTAATGGCTATAAACTATCATTTGTCAAATACAAAATGGATGCTGATACTAAAGAATTTTACGATAAGGTCGAAAACAACAGAGTTAAAATTTTTATTAGTTTCAATATTGATTGGAATTGTGTAACATGCGTCCTTAACTACATTGGTGATGGCAAATTATCGATATTCGAAGGAAATTATCGCACGGATTATAAGTTTAATAGAGGATATTATAACAAAAATGGAAATTCTGAATTCTTCAAATTCTATTATGGAAATAGAGAAATTGCAACTGTAATGTGTTTAAATGGTTCAGCATATTCTGTTATCTGTAATAACAATGAAGGAAGATATTTTAACTATTACACTAACCTCAAAGACTAAACATGAAAAATTTAATTTTATTCCTTTTCATAATAGTTTGTGCTAATTACAAATCTCAAATATTTGAATGTAATAATATTGACAGATACGAACTAAACTACATTTACAAGCAAAACGAAAATAAATTCAAAGTTGTAATTGGAGATATAAACTATATGCAAAAAAGTATAGACGGATTAGAAATTAAAGTTATAAAGCAAATCTGCATAAATAATTGGACTATATATGACAAAAATGGAGCGGACTATATGCATAAAAGATTTGTTGATTATAATGGTAGCATTGACAAAGGATATTATCTAAAAAATGCAGGTTATTTAGAGGTATTAAGCTATTTGAAATACAAAATTAAGAGCACAGTAAAATAATCCTAAAATAATAACATGTCAAGCTACACCTCTTTGTTTAATTTAAAACTAATTTTTGATTATGAAGTCTTTTCATTAGGTCAGGAATATCCATACTTATTTGACTGCATTGAACATGAATGGAGGAAGGATAATTCTGTTGATTTAAAAATGATTATTGGAAATATTATATATAAATATCAACACAATATGTCGTATAAACATTTTGACAATAATTATTTTAGAAAATTAAAAGAATTAAATACAATCCAAAGCGATAAAGCATATTTGAATTATATCAAAATCATTAATATCATGGGATACAGTATTATATTTACAGTAAAGAAGACTACTTCCAAATTAAAACTTGATAAGTTCAAAAAAGCATTATTTCAAAGTACAATTGGAAAAATTATTAGCAACTTTTACTTTTATGAGTCCAACAAGAATATAAAAAAATAAAAAAAAACTATTCAAATAATTTTATGTTTTTAATATTTTTAGAAAGATGTATAGATGTTATATGATATTTATATAAAAATTACCCCCTTATTTTTAGAGGGGGATTATTTTAAGTATAATTGTCTTGTAACAACTTTGAGACTCTATACTACACATTATCATTCTGACTTACAAGTACTTAAACTAACAAAAAGGAAGGTTGATAATTTATGAGAAATTTGCATTAAAATGAATTTATATATGCTTTTGAAAGTATATTTTTAATCCAATTAAAAGTTATTATCGGACCTAAAACTATTCAATTTCATGATTCTTGAATATTATAAAACAAATTTACACAGCTTAATTCATCCTTATATATAATACATTCTGTTGCATAATCATCACCGTATGGACATTTATCAACTCTAATATGTTTTATTGTGTAAAACTCAATATTATTAACGTTTTCGTCTTTTGTATAATCAAATCCATCCTGAGAATCTGAATTTAAAATATCCGTTGTTGGTTTTTCACTACCTGTATAAAACAAAGATATTACTATGACTTTTTCAACGTTTGCAAAAAACTCTTTTTCCCTCTTTCCTATAAGTTTTCTAATAGTTCTACCATCATTAACAACATCACTAATGATAATTACTTTCTTGTAGGACTTATCATCATTCACTAAATTAAGCTTATTCTCATACTCATGGTGGTCTTTATATCTATAGGAATATGGAAGATAGGAATATTTTACATCATATTTAATTGAAGCTTTACTTGCAATTAAATTTCCTTCATAACCTAATCCAATTATTAAATTACAATCAATATATAACTCATTAGCATCAATCACGTCAACGATTGCATTTTTAACAAACACTAAATCATCTTTATTTTCAAGCAATTTTGAAACATCAATCCAATTATGAGCTCTTGAAGTTTCACTCCAATGAAAATGACCAGAGTGAAAAAGTTTTTTATCTCTTACAATACTATAAAGCCTATCAGACATAGATAGGTCTTGTTTTACTATGTCATCAGTTTTTACAACCTGAATCTTTCTTGCTTGAGGAGGAACATATTGAGTAAATTCCCCTGCCGCAGGAAGTTCTTCAACTTCCATAATTGATGTTTCATTTGTCAATTGAATATCAAAATAATCAACTTGCTCAGCAGATGTATTCTCAACAATATTCCAGTAAAATGGGTTATCATTATGATTTGGTTTTTGAAGATTATATCCAACATTTTTTAACCTTATATTATTTCCCTCTGTAATAACTGGATATATCTTAAAGCTGGAATGATTTACCGTATCACAAAAAGCTCCGCAATCACTCGTATTTATTTCAATTTTAATCTTTTTAGCTCCTGGCGTATGTTCATTACCTGTAAGAATCATCTTAATTCCCTGCGAATCTAATTCAGATAGTAGATAATTCCTATTATCTTTATCCCATTGCCCACTATTCTTATTATCATAATTTGCAGTTATATTATGATGCCAACAACATATGAAATTAACTCCTGGTGGTAGTTGTTTTTTTATTTCTATTAACTCATTTCTAAATTTCTGAATAGGTATATAGCCATCTCCACCGTTTTGATTGATATAGTAATTTGAATTTATAGCTAGTAATACTACCTTATCCTCAATATTAATAAAATCAAATATAATTCTATCATAGTCAAAACTGACACCTTTAATATCTTCATAAAATTTTGAGAAATTGTAAAATTTAACCTCATTCAGCAAATGGCTTTCTTTATTGGGGGCAGTTATCAAATGAGCATTTAATAATCTCCTACTTACGTCATGGTCACCAGGAATTATTAAACAGTTTTCCTTTGGAATTGCAAGGTCTTCCAAGATTCTTTCAATAAACTTTTTAGCAAATTTATATTCTGGTTCTTCACTAATGTTAGCTATATCTCCTGTAATTAGAAGAATAAATTCAGGGTTTTCATACGAGGCTTTAATCTCGTTGATTTTTGATGTGAATGTAGTTATAAAGTGAAGAGATTTATCAATTGTATTATCAGTCGTTAAATATGATTTCAATCCATCCTTAGGAGAAGTATCAGCATTATAATATATACTTACATGTAAGTCAGAAATATGTATAATTATTTTCATCAGAAGTCTTCTAAATTTGTAGTTATTTTATAATTAAGTCTAGCATTATTACTTCTATTTATAGAAAATACTGCAATAGTTGCCTCTGGCTTTTTTATGTGTTTACTATTTAACGTTTCTATTTTAATAAGAGAGGCATTTCGTAAATAAGTACCTCCAAGAAACTGAATTAAATTTTTAACTATTTTTACTTCTGTTCCTAAACATACCAAATCAGAGATTATTACATATTTCTTCTTGTCAGAAATATTTTTATCAAGCCTAGAGTATAATTTATTTATTGGACCTATTTTATCCAATATGAGAATATCTAATTTTAACAGATTTGATAAGATTGAAACAATTAAAGAACTATTTAAACTTTGACAAACTAAAATTATATCATCACTGGTTTCATTGATACACTCTTCTTTAATCATTATAGATAATTGGTACATCGAAAATAAAAACATCTTTTTTTCATTAGAAATAAAGCTTTTTAAATCAACATATGAATGTAAATAAACAAAGGATGATGTATGAGGGTTACCATAAGGAATAATATAATTGCTAATTATATTTTCAAAAGACTGGGTAAATATTTTTCTAGGTTTTATTTTCCCTTTTAAAGACTCTATATCATCTGAAAACAAATTAAATTTTCTATAAAATTCGTCCTCGCAAATATTTTCGTCATTTGTTATGACATTAAAACCAAAATCATTAATAATATCTTCTCTTACATTAAGTAAGACAAATTTATAACCTACTTTAATATATTCGTGGAATTTTTTATTAATATTATTTTGACTTATGTTTTGAATTTTATCAAAATCTAATATGATGTTCTTACAATCATCTTCCAAATCATTAAGTACCTTTTCAATTGTATCAGAAACGAGTAAGTCTTCATATATGCCTAAATCACTATTATCATTAAAATAGTTAGAAATCATAACTTGTTCAGTATGCAAATTATAATAAACAAATCCTTCTGTTTTAAGTTTAGAAATTAACATATTAATGATTATTTGGAATTTCTACTTCTATATGAACGCCTCTAAATTTCACAGGATAAAATCTAATGGAAGAAAACTTTACATCGGTATTAAACTTATTTTGAACTGAGGTGAAAAAGTTTGTAAATAATTTTAAAGCCTTTTCTTTTAATGGTATTATCATTCTGTTGTACTCAGTATTATTAATGATACTTAATTCATACATATTATGATATTCAAATATAGTTTCCCTCAAAGAATTTAATGGCAATAGCTGCTCTTTCATTCTATTAGAAATGATAATTTGACTATTTTCTGAATGCAATCTAAAGTATCCTCTAGAGTTTAAGACAACATTTATCATCAAATCAAAAATTCCTCTTCTATTCTTCATAAATGAATAAAACAATGCTTCAAATATTGAAATAAGATTATTGATGATATTTTCATGAATATTTTTAAAATAATTTTTGTTGTTAAGGAGCTTGGTTAATTCATAAGGTTCATAATAATTATTACCTTTCTTAAACTTTAAAGATTCTGTAAAACCTATACCATTGTCAGAGATAGAAAACTTAGTTTTAAATCTATCAACAAACATTAATGCAAATACTGAAGATTTAGAATGAATTACACCATTTGTAATTAATTCAGAAAGAATATTTATAAATAAATTATGCTGATTTGAAGTAAATTCATTCTCATATAATAAAGCTAAAAAATGTTCCTTAACCAGATAAGTATAATGTTCCACCAGTGCATCTCTAAGTAATTCTTCATCTTCTTTATATTCCTCTTTTATTCCACTAACATTATTATCATTAATTGAATATCCTCTAATTTTATGTTGAGCTTTTATTACTTTCCCTTTAAAAGAACCAAAAAGTTGTTGATTAAAATTGTATATATCCTGTCCTAAAGGAAATTGAAACGACCTATTATTACCAGATAAATAGAAAAAGTCCGACAAATACAAAAACTCGAGGACATCTATTGTCCCTCTCGTATTATAAAGTATTAGGTCAATAGGCTCATTGTGAAATTTCTTGAGCTGTTCCGAAATACTGAGTAGTAAAGGGATTGTTATTGGGTCAATCCTGTAAGTTGATTCAAAAAAACTATTATCTCCTCCATCAGTAAGAGTAAATTGTATTTTCCCATTAGGAATAGCCTTATAAGCTATAGCAATATCTTTTAAGAAATCAGTATAAAAAACATATGGAGTAAAAGTTATATTCTTTTTAAGAATGGGTATATTCATAATGTACTCTTGTTGACCAAAAATATAAATATTATATTAAATATGAGTATTCTTTACAAGAAAGAGATAAATTTTAATTAAATAATTATCTAGATAATTACAGTATATCTAATTCTTATTATTTATAATAAAGGAGTTTCCATATAGACGACATACCCGTATCTACTTTTCATTTTTTGGGTACCCCCTATATATCATATTAGGCGTATTTAATAAATATTATTAATCCCATGCTTCATTTAATTTTTCTACAGAGTCCGCCTCAGAAAATTTAACATAAGCCTGAAAAACACTGAAATCTTCATGCCCAGTAATATCCATTATTTGAAGAGGTTGCATCCCTTTTTCCAAACATTTAATTATAAAATATCTTCTACCATAATGAAAAGTAATCCATTCGTACATAGGTTTCCTAATCTCCTCTAAAATTCCAAGATGATTTTTTTCAAATAATAGCTCCTCTCTATCAATCTCTGCTAGCATCAAAATTTTAGTAAGATGTTTATTAGTAGTTTGACTTGTAAACCCGCCTCCAATTCCATATAAATCAAAATACTCCTTGATATAAGCAATGGCTTTATTAGTCATTTTAATTTTCATAGGAGTATTTCTCTTCACAACTCCCAAATTATATTTATTGTTTATTATATTATTGAAATTTATATTAATTACATCTGAAAATCTTAATCCTGTAAGACAGCTAATACAAAATAACCTTCTACTTTTATCTAAATTTTTGTTATAACCTAGGTCAAGATTAAGAACCTTGTTAAATTCATCTTCATTAAAATAAACAAATTGTCCTTTTTCATGTTCTCTTTCTAAAGTTTCAAAAACTTTATTAGTATGATAATTTCTATCGTACATGAACTTTAAAAAAGCTTTAATATTTTTGATTTGCTTTGACCTTGTATTAGTCTTTTGCTTACATGTTATTTTTAAATAATTTACAAAGCCATCAAAAAAACTAATATCTAAATCATCAAACAATAAGTCCTTTTTCCCAATAATTACCGAATAGGTTCTTAGATGATTTTTGAGGGTTATATATGCCTTAAGTGTTTCTTCTTTAAGATTTGATTTTCGTATTTCCAAAAACTTATCAAATGCTTTCTCAATCGTCAAATCAGTTTCAGAGTTTTCAAATTTTCCAGATAAATACGTTCTGACCTCATCAAAAAATTTTGTTGTTTTCGATTTATCATTTTCAATGAAGTTTTTCGTATATAAATCCAGTATCCTTGACTGTACACTATTAAGGATTTTATTAAAATTTAATGCGTTTGGAGCATTTGATTTAATTCTCTGATTATTTACATTCCAATATTTCGGGTTGATTTTTTGTGTAGTGGAGAATTTTGACCTTTTTCCGTTTAGACTAATAGCAACCAAGATTAGTGACTCTTTTGTCGAGTTAGGTTCTTTTAAATAGAAATTAATTTTCATAATAATTACATTTAGGGACACTTTAATTTATACTAGGGACACTAAAAGAGACACTATTTTATGAATATAATTGAACAATCTCAAAAGTAAATATAAAAAAAATCCTTGTATTACTTATGAATACAAGGATTTAACGTTTAGCCGTGTTCAGTTATTTTTAACTGTTTTCAGTCTACGTGGTCCCACCTGGGCTCGAACCAGGGACCACCTGATTATGAGTCATTGCAGGATTTCCGTAATCCACTGTATATCAATGGGACAGAAAAGGGGACATTTTATTTTGTTTGATGATTTATGAAGTTCTATGACCTTGTAGCAAAAAAGTCTTGCAAGAAATCTTGCAATAAATTATAGAGTTTATTTATAGGGTTTACAAAGTTAGTTGTATTCTTACACAAGTGTTGATTCCAATTTATTGAATAATTTGTTATATTAGTTCTTTAATAACCAGATAATTCACAGCATGGAAGAAGACGAAACTATTAATGAGTTAACGTTCTATTTAAGTGGTAATAATTTCAATGAAGCTGAAAAGAAAAATATTGTTGTTCTTACGAGGTCAAGTTGGGACGATATGTTTTCTTTTTCTACACTTTATAGTGTTATATATTACAATAATGATGGAGAACGAACAAGATTAGGTGCAGTTAAAATAGGACAAGTTAATATGAAAAGTGATCAAAGGTCACCAAATCTACCGTTATCATTTACTTCTTTAGATGATAACTTCTTTTCTTTAGGTCAAGATGTAAGTTACTATGAAGAACTTAATGAGATCTCCGATGCCTTTAGGGAAAACTTCTTAAACTCTTTAAATGATCTAGCTTATAATAATGAGATGTATAAAAAAGCGTATAATGAAAGAGTTACAAGAATTTCTTTAATGAGAGATATTAGCCACGTATCTGTTATAGGTCAATTTAGGAGACTTGCACAAGGAACTTCTATTTTAACGACATATGATTTCGATTTTATTTTGCCTAATGGAACAAAATCAGAAAATTCAGAATCACTTTTGCACTTTTCCGTAGTTCCAAAGTCAAACCCACCTACAAATATTCATGTAATAATTGGTAGAAATGGTGTTGGTAAAACATTTCTTTTTAATAACATGATTATGTCATTATTATATCCAAATTCTTCTAAATATGGCTATTTTAAAACAAGTAGTAGAATTAAATCGGATTTCTTTGCGAATTTAATATCCGTATCATTCAGTGCATTCGAAGAGGCGACGCCAATTGATGAAATGAATAAAGGAAATATTAGGCAAGTAAGTTATTCTTATATAGGTCTTAAAACAGAAAAAGAGGGTAAAGTTATTATCAAAAGTCCAACTATTCTAAAAAATGAATTTGCAAGAAGTTCTTATAAATGTCTCATAACAGGAAAAAAACAGAGATGGTTAAGAGCCGTAAAAGTGCTTGAAACAGATCCTATTTTTAAAGATTCTGAAATATCAGAAATTGCGAATTTTAAAGGTGGATTTGAAGATTTTAAAAAATATGCAGCAAATATTTTTGTTAATCTAAGTTCCGGTCATAAAATAATACTTTTAACAATAACGAGATTAGTTGAAACAATTGAGGAAAAAAGTCTGGTTATAATTGATGAACCAGAAACTTATCTTCATCCGCCATTACTTTCGGCATTTATAAGATCTCTATCTGATCTTCTTATTCAGAGAAATGGTGTTGCGATTATTGGCACACATTCTCCAGTAGTATTACAAGAAGTTCCCAAATCTTGCGTTTGGAAATTAAGAAGAATAGCTAATGAATCTATTGTTGAAAGATTGGATGTAGAATCTTTTGGTGAAAATGTTGGAGTTTTAACACAAGAAGTTTTTGGTCTAGAGGTAACAGATGCGGGTTTTCATAATATTTTGAAGGAAATTGTAGAAAGAGTAGATGACTATAGGGAAGCTATCACCTATCTTAATAATCAATTAGGTTTTGAAGGTAAAGCAATATTGAGAAATTTATTATTTGAACAGAATGAAGAGAATTGATAAACCACCATTTAAAATTTCTGTCATTATTCGTGACTCCTTAAATAACATGCAAGATCAAAATTTAAAGACACGAATTTTAAATAATTTAAATGTTTTTGAAGACTTTGAAAATGATTTTGACACAAAAAAAAATGTTAATAATTTATATTTGATTGGTCGAAACATTACAATCGCAGGACAATTAGACGCTGATACACTGAAAAAACTTTATACAGGTAGAATGTTGAAAAAATCTAATGATGCGAGGATATACTATGACAAATTGCTAAACTCAGCTCCAAAAGGTAAATGTGTAAACTGCAATGTGAGAAGTGCTAATACATTGGACCATTATCTGCCAAAATCGGAATATCCAATTTTAGCTGTTTCTCCTTTAAATTTAGTTCCCTCTTGTAGTAATTGTAATACCGGTAAACTTATCGATTATCCAACTTGTGATGTCGAGGAAGTCATACATCCATATTATGATGATATTGATGTTGAAAATTGGTTGGATTGTCAACTTGTTAGTGTTAAACCAATGATATTTGATTTTTTCGTGAAAGATTCAGTATTTACTAATCTACCATTGTTAAGACAAAGACTGATTAAACATTTCGAATCATTTGAATTAAATGACCTATATATAACACATAGTTCAGAAGAGTTTGAGAGTATTAAATTTCAAGTTACTAAGTTGTATAATAACGGTGGATACACAACTATGAAAGAACACCTTTATGATTGTTATGAAAGTAGACTTAAAGTTGATATTAATTCGTGGCGTACTGTATTTTATAAATGTCTATTTGAAAGCGATGATTTTTGTAATGGTCACTTTATATAATTTAATGTGCTTTTACAACTGTTAATTTACATCTAGCATTAAACTTCTTTTAGGAGGTCTAATTTTTATAGATTTTCAGTGCATATGACCTTTGGATTTAAAAATCTCTAGTCGGTTAGTCGCCAATTTAAGATTCAAGATTATACGGTAAGATTATTTTGTCACAAAAAAGATAACAATTCCAAAAATAAATTATTTTACAAGAAAATTCAATTTTTTTAATATACTCTATTATTTACTACTGAATATGGATTTCGTCAAGCAAAATAATTTTATGTTGAAAAATATTAATATTACTGTTTCCCGTAACGTTACTAAGAAAGATTAAATTATTTTTACCTAGCTACCAATGTTGATTTAATACGCTGAATATGAATATGAATATTAAATTAAATATTTAAATAAATTTAGCAATTGATAAAATATACATCTTAAAAACTAAAACCAAGAATTCTTTATGGAATTTGAAATATTGATTAACTGCTCTTTTGCAGATATATTAACTGATACAAATCTTTCTCCCGTTAATAGAAAAAATATTGTCAGTTTAATAAATGATTACGAAGACTCGGATTGGATGTACACTCATTTTCAAAATTTTATATGGGATAACATAGCAGAGACCTCTCTTTCACACAAGGAAAGAGAAAGTCTTGTTAATAATCATCACACATTACTAACATCTGCGGCAAAAAATCTAAGGCTTTCTGATAAAAAAGGAGATGTAAGCAAAGGCAGTGAAATAGCCGAAATCGTTTTGTATGCAATAATGAAGCACCACTTCAAAGCACTTCCCGCAGTTCCTAAAATATTTTACAAACAGAATCCTCAGGATAATGCAAAAGGTGCAGATAGTGTTCACATTATTGTAAAAAATGATGATTTCTCGCTTTGGTTTGGAGAGGCTAAATTTTACAATAGTATAGAAGACACAAGGCTTTCTGAAATTATAACTTCTATTAAAAATTCTCTATCCACCAATAAACTTAAAAAAGAGAACAGTATTATTACAAATATTGCCGATATTGAATCATTAATTGCCGATACTGATCTCAAAGATAAAATAAAGAAATCTTTATCGCCTAGAGCTTCTATTGATAAGCTAAAACCTAAAATACATATTCCCATTCTCCTTTTACACGAATGCAATATAACAAAGTCACATTCTATAATGTCTGAAGAATATAAGAGTGAAATTACTGATTACCATCATGATAAAGCTAATGCATTTTTTAAAAAACAAATTGCCCAGATTGGTACAATTCCTCATTACTCCTCAATAACATTTCATCTTATATTTTTTCCCGTACCACTTAAAAAAGTAATTGTAGATAAGTTTCTTTCTACTGCTAACTTCTATAAAAACTACTAACTATGGACATTTTTGAATCCTGCCATCGGATAAACGATTTTATAAAAGTTAATCAAGAAATTGATGCTAGGAATGAATTGATAAGACTTCTTGATTATCACGAGAAAAATGATATTGAATACTCATCTTTATTAAATCACCTTATACGAGAAACAGGTCTATATCCGTATCTTAAGAGTGATACGGCTAGCTGGGAAGATCGATTTGTTTATGAGGTTTTTAAAGTTGATATCGGGGGGGGGAAATATTGTACATTACATAGAGAGCAATCTTCTCTTTTAAAAGAATTAGTTGAGGGAGAGAACGTAGCTGTCAGTGCTCCTACAAGTTTTGGGAAAAGTTTTGTAATTGATGCATTTATTTCAATAAAAAAACCTGATAATGTCGTTATAATTGTTCCAACAATTGCACTTACAGATGAAACGAGAAGACGGCTTTATAAAAAATTCTCAGGTGAATATAAAATTATAACTACTACAGAAATAGAACTCGCCAATAAAAACATTTTTATTTTCCCTCAAGAAAGAGCTATGAATTACGTGAACAAGCTAGAGTGTATTGATATTCTAATTATTGATGAATTTTATAAAGCCAGTTCTGATTATGATAAATCTAGGTCTCCATCCCTTCTTAAAGCTATTATTAAATTAGGCTTGAAATCAAAACAAAAATATTTTTTAGCACCAAACATTACATCAATTGGTGAAAATATTTTTACAAAAGATATGAAGTTTATTGATAAACTCGGATTTAATACAGTTTATCTGGATCGATATGATAGATATAAAGAAATAACAGGAGATAAGGTTGAGAAAGAATTGCAAAAGGGGGAAATTTTACTTGAAATTCTGGAGAAAACAAATACAAAATCGCTCATATATGCTGCATCTTACTCTCAAATTGATAAGGTTTCAAATTTATTAAATGAACGACTTGAGATTTCTGAAAAACCTTTACTAAAGGATTTTGAAAAATGGTTGACTGAAAACTATGATGTAAACTGGAAACTTACTAATTTGGTAAAAAGAGGCGTAGGAATACATAACGGCCAATTGCATCGTTCTATTTCACAAATTCAGGTTAAACTTTTCGAAGAGAAAGAAGGTTTAAACAATATCATTTCAACATCATCTATAATTGAAGGGGTTAATACTTCTGCCGAAAATGTTATTGTGTGGAGGAACAGAAAAAGTGGAAGTAACAGTTTATTAGATAGTTTCACCTATAAAAATATTATTGGTCGAGGTGGACGAATGTTTAAGTATTTTATCGGTAAAATTTATCTATTAGAATCCCCACCACCAGAAGATACTACTCAGCTTGACATCCCTTTTCCCGATATTATTTTAGGTGATTTGGACGAAAAACTTTATAGCTCAAGTTTAGACAATGATCAAATTTCAAAGATTATCTCATTCAAAAATGAAATGTATGAAATCTTAGGTAAAGAAACATATGACAGACTTCTGAAAGAAAATATTTTTCAATCAAATAATTCAGAATTTATAAAAGAGACAGCTCGACAAATGAAAAATAATCCTTCTGATTGGAATGGATTATCCTATCTAAATTCAGATGACCCAGAATCGTGGGATCGATTATTATGGAAAATTATCAGTCTACAACCGGGTGAATGGGGTGATGGAGCGTATGGAGCTCAACACAAAAAATTTGTAGAATTTGTCAAGGTTTTAGTTGGAAACTGGAATAAAACAATACCTGAACTATTGGATGAATTAGAAGAATTTGACATTGATATCGAGCAATTTTTTAAACTTGAAAGAATAGTTGCATTTAATCTATCTTCATTAGTTAGCGATATAAATATTTTGCAGAAAGAAATTATCGATAATGGAACTGATGTATCTCAATTTGTTTCTAAAATTTCACATGTCTTCTTGCCATCAGTAGTTTATCAATTGGAAGAGTATGGTCTTCCTAGAATGATTGCTAGAAAAATTCATAATAATGGCATTATTAATTTTGAAGATGCTCAGCTAAATATACACAGTACAATTCAAATTTTTCATCAAATCGGAAAAGAAACAATCTTATCAAAGAACTTTATAGATTCTTTTGATAAATATATTTTAGAATATTTTTACGATGGAATATCCAACTCTTAGTTACTTGTAAATGTCCGAAGTACAATTGTGTCCCAAACTGACTGTAATGATTAATTTCTATAAAACTATTTCTAATAAATGTAGGTTGTAGAAATAGCTTTGTTAACTAATATAGCTTTGTTTATATTTGTTAAAACTAATTTTTATGGAAATATCGGTATCTGAAATTATTGCTTACTGTGGGGGCTCTTCAATTGTTATATCTGCTTTTGTGGGGTTTCTTGCACAAAAGGTATCCGATTGGGGAAATGAAAAGTGGAGATTAAGTACAGAATCACAATTGAAAACCTTAGAAAACAAGCTAAGTGAGAAGACATCTATATTGAATAATTTAATAGATGTGCAAAAGTCTAGTTATAATTTCAGCCAAGAAAGAAGAATTAAGGCAATAGAAGATGTTTGGAATCTTATTTGTGAATTTAATTTTAAATTTCCAAAATCTATACTAACTGCTTATAGCATTTATACTGAGCAAGAAATAGAAAGTTTAATAAATTCTAATAAAGATTCGGTAATTTGGGATAAAATCTCCAACGGGTTAAGTGAAATTAATAATGAAGAGTTCATCGAATTTTATAGCGACTTACAAGTAAAGATTTCATATAACAGACCTTTTCTAGGCGAAAAATTATATTATAGCTTTTTTGCATTCACTTTATTTTATAGTAGACTTATTTTTATTGCCGAAGTAAGTTTGAATAGAAAAGAACTAAAATACTGGAGTAAAGATAAAACTATTATGCGGTTACTAAAAGAACATTTTAGTGAGGATGAATATGGACTTATATCTAAAAATCAAATACAATCACTAAATTATACAATAGGCGTATTAGAAAATAAAATAATAATAGAAATAGATAGTGTCTTAACCGGAAATACTGCATCAAAAACTTCAATGGCGCACTTATCTGAAATTACAACTTTTATTAACTTACGAAACATTGCTGAAGAAACGATCTAAAGATTAAGCAATTTCAATATCGAAATATAGACTGACAAAATATTGTGTTTAAGTATGTTGAATATTCTGTATCGTAAAAGAATAATTTTTATTAAAAAATGAAGACAGAAATATTTTCTGTCTTCATTTTTTATTTGATTGATTACTGCTCGTGTAGGAAATTAAGGAGTTAAATCCTTATATCGGTAGAAACGATAAACTTTAATACATATAAAAAGATGGAATACAAAAAGACCCATTAAAACAAAACAAATTGTTCTACCGGTATCTAGAACGGAAGTTACCGAGAAAATTTCGTGTTTAATTTCTTTGTGGTTTAAATTTAAATATTCTATAAGTTTATCGCCGTATTGGATATAATTATCAATAATTCTGAAGCACAATACGATTCCTAAAATACTTATTAAAATTCCAGCAAGTGATAGTGTTTTCATAAGTTTGTTTTTAATTTTAATATCCTCTGTTATTTTTGAATTCTTTTTCACATTTTAACGAACAAAATTCTTTTTCATCGGTTACAATAAATTGATATTTATGTTGATTAGTATCTTGGAGTTCATAACTTTCAATGCAGGCTTTGGGACTAACTGTTAAGACCGTCATTACAGAAGCAATCATCTCCAAAGGGTCTTCAGACTTAGGTTTTACAATTACCCCTAACAAATCCTTTGAGGTATAGATCATCGCTTTGATATCAATCTTTTTTCCACACCATTTACATTCAGTGACTCCAACATCAATCTTATTTTCAGCCTTGGATAACGGATCGGGATTAGGGTCACTCATTATCTTTTTAGTTTGATGATATCTTCAGGCGATAATCCCACATATTTCTCTGTTAGGTTTGCATTATTTATTAGTCGTTCAGCTTCGGGTATAATTGCTATATCATCCCAAGAAAATGTTTTACTTTCAATAGAATTTAGATCTTCAGTATTAATGTTTTGATCGTTTTCTAATTTAGTATCTCCTTTCACTACGAATTCTTTAGAATTTTCATCAAATATATTTTGAGAATAACGGAAATCTAACATACCTCTCCTATCGTTATAATCATATACTGTTAGAATAAAGAAAGAGAAAATAAAGTACAAAAGTACATTCGAAAAAACAGTAATTTGATAAGGATCATCGTCATAATCATCCGGGACGAAGGAAAAAATTATTGCTGAAAGAATTTTAATAACCACCATTATAGCGAAAAAAGGCACTAGAAATGAAGTTGTAATCATTGATTCGAAATCAAGATTCTCAAGGTAGTTTAAATAATTCATGATGGATTTGAGTTTTCGGTGGTTTATTTTTTATAGTAATCTAATCTTTTCTCTTTTATTCCGTCACCATTTTGATCATAATATTCATAATCCTGAAGAATTAATTCCTTGGAATCACTATGTTTAATGTAATAACGTAAGTATTAGAACGAAAATCCATATTAAACAGTCAAAAAACGTTTTTACAAGAGAAAACAATGATCTAACAATTTTGGAAATTATTTCATGAAAAAGAAAAACGTAATACCGACCGGTTACTTCTATCCTTTTGGCAAAGGTGGGTATTCGATTTGTGAATATTTTCCAAAAAAACAAGCCTTTACTAATAATGAAATATCTCAGATTATAAATTTGGATAAATTTGAGAGTAATGATGAAGAGTTCGCACGTGATATTTGGGAATTACTGTATCGATGTAATGGTATCAACTTTGTCGATCTTTTAAGATTAAGATGGGACCAGAGAAAAGGTAACTGTTTTGTATTTTTCAGAAAGAAAACAGAGAATACCAGAAAAAAAATGAGACAGGAAATTGTTGTTCCGATAAATCAAAAAGTAGAAAATATTATAAGTAAAGTTGGTGATAAAAATAGCCCTTTCTTACTTGGATTTTTAAAAGATGGGTATACTGACGAAAACTTTGATTATATGAATCGGAAAGTAAGAAAAAGTATCAACAAATCCCTGAAGCAAATATCAGTACGGCTTGATTTATCAATTACTCTTCAACTGAAAACTGCGAGAGATTCTTATGCAACAGTACTTAGAAGAAATGGAGTTTCTATTGATACAATATCTGAAATGCTATCACATTCTAGTACTGCAATAACAAAACATTATTTAGATAGTTTAGATACAGAAACTGTATTTAAAACAAACGAAAATCTAATTTAATCATACAAAATTTGTTTTGTAAGAAAATCTTACTATATTTGTAAGAAATTCATACAATGAAAACACCAAAAAATACAGAAATTGAAACTGAATTAATTAAAGTAATCAAAGAGGTCTGCGAACAGCAAAATTTAAAAGAAGACGTTAGTTCAGATTTTTGTCCAGGAAAATATATAATGAGCCAAATCCTAGTTTCAATTATTCCAGAAATTGAAGTAAGAACCGGATATTATATTCCTATTGAATGTTATATTTTCCACGATAATAAAACGAGACAACAACTATCAATTAAAAATGCAGTGAGTAAACTTATTAAAGAAGGAAAATATGAGCAACACTAATCTATCTGAAAGAGAAAAGATAGCCGAGAGACTAAAAGAAGCAAGGAGTTTAGCTGGTTTATCTCAAGAAAATGCTTCACGAATGTTAAATATACCGCGTCCTGCAATTTCGGAAATTGAAGCAGGTCGACGTAAAGTTAGCGCTGAAGAAATTATACAATTTGCTAAATTATATAAAGTTAGTACATCCTGGTTATTATTAAAAGATGGTCAAGAAGAAAATGAAATGGATGAACAACTTAAAGTTGCTGCACGTGAGTTAAGTAAAATGAACGAAAATGACAGGAAAAAATTACTCGAAATTTTAAAAATCTTCCCTAATAAATAATGGTATCAAGAAATTTATACACTAGTGCAATACGGAAGGCAAGTGAAACCAGAATTAGATTAGGTGCTAGCTTGAATGAACCACTAAATATATATGACGTCTGTTCCACTATGGAAATTGATGTGCGATTTGTTGATATAAACATGGAAGGTTTATATGTAAATAATGGTAATTCGCCACAAATATTAATTTCTTCTCAACGCCCTTATCCTCGTAGGGTATTTACTTGTGGACATGAACTTGGTCACCATCTGTTTAACCATGGTTTAAAAATAGATATCTTATCCGAAAGTGATGAAAATAGTTTATATAAAAGCAGCGATGAAATTCTAGTTGATACTTTTTCTGCATCCCTTTTAATGCCAATAGGGGGAATTCAATCAGAATTTGTAAAAAGAAATTTAAGTTTTAATACGGCTACCCCAATTGATTTTTATTTAGTAAGCTCAATTTTTGGAGTGGGATACCAAACTTTGGTAACTCATTGTAAAATTAATCGTTTAATTACCGAGCTAAAATCAGTAGAATTATTAAAACATACACCAAGTAAAATTTTTAAATCATATTTTGGTGATGTTCAAAAAAAATCATACTTCAAAATAGTTGATGGCAAAACATCAACAAAACCGGTCGATTTAGAAATCTCAAATTACTTAATTCTTCCTCCTGAATTTACAGTTGATAATGACTTCCTTGAAAAAAAGAAAGAAACACAGGAAGGTTATGTGTATGTAGCTACTAGAACGGGTATTTCTTCTGCATATTCTGATATTAATGAAAAAAGTTTTTTTATTAGAATACAACCACAAAATTATAATGGATTTGCAGAGTATAGACATCTTGATAATTAAATTATAATAATATGAGCACTCCTATACTAATTAATGAAAATAATCTATCAATTGCTTGGTTAAAAATATTTCAGTCGATAATTGATCATCCTGGAAAAGAAATCATGCCTTTGGTACTAACTCTATCAAACTTTGACGAGACAGATGATATTAAAAACACATTAAACATTGATTTAAAAACACACGGTTTAGATTCTGTGGAGGTCGTATCAGAGACTATCTTTCCACAATCACTTTATGAATATTACGAAAGAGATAAGAAAGTTTTGTTTGATAAATACCTCACACAAATTCTTCCAAGATTAAAAAAAATCGATTCTAGGAATAATAATGGAACTTATTTCGAGCGTTTGATATCCTTTGGGAATAAAGATAATAATAAAAACCAACTAGATATAATAATTGACTCATTAAATGGGACTAATAAGAGGAGATCTAAACTTCAAGCTGCGATCTTTGACCCCTTAAAAGATCATAAAAATGGGGTCTTTCAAGGATTCCCTTGCCTTCAACATGTTACTTTTTACAGATCTGAATCAGGAGGTCTTGTTCTTAATAGTTTTTATGCTGTTCAATATCTCTATCAAAGAGCGTACGGTAATTGGTTAGGATTAATAAACCTAGGTAAATTTATAGCAAAAGAAACAAATTTAGAACTTGAAAGATTTAATTGTTTTATTGGAGTAGAACAGCTTGATCACCTTACTAAAAATGAGGCAAAAAAATTAGTCAGTAAAATGAATATTAAAATAAATGATTAATAATATTACGAAGAAATCTAGTATCACAATATATAAACCGTTATCACCTGCGAAAACTACGGATGTTTATGATACCTACTGGAAATTTGCGACATTAAGACAGGACACCTTTTTTAATAGGATAGACGGAGAGCCCTTCCCTTGGACAAACGACAATATTATTAGTAAATATAGATTTACTAATACATATCGAGCATCAGATAGAGTTAGCCAATATCTTATAAAAAATGTAATTTATAATGATAATTTACCTTCTAGTCCTAAAGAAGTATTATTTAGAGTATTATTATTTAAATTATTTAATAAAATAGAAACATGGGAATTACTTCAATCTAAAATTGGTTTGATTATATATGAAAATTTCAATATCGAAGAATATGATAATATATTAACTCACGCTTTTTTAGAAAAAAAGACAATATATTCCGCAGCTTATATTATGCCTTCGTGTAAATCTGCATTTGGTCATATTCGCAAACATTCAAACCATCTTGAGCTGATTAAGTTTATGATAGAAAACCATTTAACCGAAAGACTTATGGATTCAAACAAAATGCAACAAGCTTTTGAAATTATTAAAAGTTTTCCCGGTTTAGGAGATTTCCTAGCCTATCAGTTATTAATTGACATTAATTACTCTAACATTTTAGACTTTTCTGAGTCTGAGTTTGTTGTAGCAGGTCCCGGAGCTAAGGGCGGAATTAGTAAATGTTTTATAGATACAGGGGGATTAAGTCATATCGAAATAATAAAGTTAATGACTGATAGACAAGAACAAGAATTTCAAAGGTTAGGTTTAACATTCAAAACATTATGGGGAAGAAAATTACAATTAATTGATTGTCAAAATATTTTTTGTGAAGTTGATAAATATGCACGGGTCAAGCACCCCGAAATCAAAGGAAATAGTGATAGAATTAGAATAAAACAGGTGTATAAAACTAATAAAAAACCGTTAGATTACTGGTTTCCTCCGAAATGGGGAATCAATGAAAATATTTCAAAAACAATAAGTTATTAGATATTTAAAGTCTTTAACAAAAAAATATTAATTTTATAAAAAAAACAATAACCGCTTTGATAAATTATGGCATACTTAGGAACAAAAGAACTCGAAATTATTTTACCTAATTGTATTGATAAATATGATAAAAGTAAAATCGACAATGTAGCATACGAACTCGCCCTCGGTGATCAGGTGTATTTGACTGATTCCAAAAATCGTAAAAAAGAGATACTTGATGATAAAAACTCTCAAGTTGTTATAAAACCCGGGCAATTTGCTCTACTCCTTACCGATGAAGTCGTTACAATTCCTAAAAATATTTTGGCATTTATCTCTATTAAATTTAGTCAAAAAATAAAAGGTTTAATTAATGTCTCTGGATTCCACGTCGATCCAGGATTTAGTGGCAAAATAATTTTTTCTGTTTACAATGCAGGACCAACAAATATTACACTAGACAAAGGTTCTCCTTATTTTATGATTTGGTTTAGTGAACTAACAAGTGAGTCTACACCATATGCAGGGAAACACAAAGGGCAGAATAGTATATCTGCTGGTAATGTAAATGATCTAAATGGAGAATTATTATCTCCAAGTACTCTTTTAAAAAGAATAAAAGAAAATGAAAAGAAATTATCTGCAATATCTGTTATTGCTACAATACTAATAACATTAGGGAGTGGATTATCAATAAAAGCACTATCAGATACATCCAAATTCAATGAAGGATACAATATTGGTGTTAAAGAACAGAGTATCAAAAAAAACATTGATAGCATATTTAGTAAACCTAATGTGGACAGTATTATTTCTAAAAAAATTGATGTTATACTAAAAGAAAAAAACAATGAAAAAAAATAATGAAAATTATATTCAATTCTTCGATGATAGTTTTAATGCTCAAGAACAATTTCCTCGACAATTTACGCTATCGTTTACAGAAATAGAAAATACAGATGACAAAAAAAATGAAGTTAGAGTGATTTTAGACAATAAAAAGCAACTAGGAGATATTATTAATGATAATTCCTATACAAATGATTTTTATCGTTATCATGATATTTTTCATTATACTTTCGCAACACTCCTAGGATGGTCACCTTGTGCAAGAGCAATGATGAGAAAAAAAAGAAAAAGTAATGATCTTTATGATAGGATTGAAGATGGTGCTAAAGCAATTATTACAGAAGAAGCTATTTCTATGATAATATTCAATGAAGCAAAAAGAAAAAATTATTTTTCAGGTACAGCAAAGGTTTCAAGAACAACTTTAAGAATAATAAAAGAAATGACAGAGAATTTTGAAGTTAAAATTAGAACTTCTAAAGATTGGGAATATGCAATTCAAAAGTCTTATGAAATTTTCAGATTACTTATTAAAAATAAAGGAGGTAATGTGAAATTTGATGCACTAAGTAGAAACATAACTTACATTTCTGTAAATTAATGATTATTGGAATTGGATGTGATATTGTTGAACATCAAATCTGTAGAAACTTAAACTGGGAGAATGATATTAAAATTCTTAAAAGAATTTTTTCAAATGCAGAAATTGATATATATAATTTAAAAAAAGATTTAAGATTTTTAGCAGGCAGGTTTGCGGCAAAGGAGGCAATTTTAAAATGTTTAGGGACTGGAATGCATGATGGAATTTCTTTACTTGACATTGAAATTCTTCAATCAATACATAGCAAACCAATAGTTAGGCTAAGTGGAGAACCAAAAAAAATAGCAGATCAATTAAAGGTCAATAATTGGCATATTAGTATATCCCATTCGTCAAAATTTTCGATATCATACGTTGTTGTGGAATCAATCTAAAAAATTTCTTTCATATTTTAATTACTTCTTTATAGAATAGCTAAAAAAATAAAAACCTTGCAACTTTCTTGCAATAACATAAAAAAAGACACTTACAAAGTTGTAAATGTCTGATTTTCAGTGGTCCCACCTGGGCTCGAACCAGGGACCACCTGATTATGAGTCAGGTGCTCTAACCAACTGAGCTATAGGACCGCAAAATTGGTTGAATTTTGTGACTGCAAAAATAATAAAATTTCTGGCACTACAAAATTTTTTATTGCTTTTCTTGACAAAGTTCTACCAGTACTCCATTCGTACATTTCGGATGCAGAAAGACAATTAATTTATTATCAGCTCCTTCCTTGGGTTCTTCGGAAATAAATTCAAATCCTTCTTTTTTTAACCGTTCAATTTCATGCAGAATATTTTCAACCCCAAAAGCCAAATGATGAATACCCTCCCCCTTTTTATCAATAAATTTGGAGATTGGACTTTCTTCTTTACTGGCTTCTAGAAGCTCGATTTTACTTTTTCCTGCCTCATAGAATGAAGTAACAACCCCCTCTCTTTCCACAGTTTCTTTTTTATAAGATTCTTTTCCCAGAAGTTTGGAAAAAAGCTCGTCAGAAACTCCCAAAGATTTTACCGCAATACCAATATGTTCTAATTTCATAAATTATATATTAAGTTGTAAATTTGATAAACGTTCAAATTTTCAAAGTATCAATTCAAACAAAAGTACTAAATTTGCACAACTTATGGAAAGCAACAGACAACGAAAAGTAGCACAGATTATACAGGAAGACTTCGCGGAGCTTTTCCGCAAACAGGCTGCAGAAAGCGGACAAGGCATTTTGGTATCGGTTTCTGATGTGAAAGTGACCGCAGATCTAGGGATCGCTAAAATCTACCTTAGTATATTTCCTCAGGAATTCCGTGCTGCCGTGATGAAAGAAATAGAAGAAAGCAAAGCGCAGTACAGAAATTTCATCGGTCAGAAAATGGCCAAACAGGTCCGTGTCATTCCTAATCTAAACTTTTATTTAGATACTACTCTTGATGACGTTGAAAAATTAGACCGGGAATTAAGAGGTGAAGGTGATAATCCTATTCTGTAACCTTTGAAAAATATTGCATTTTATATAGCGTCCAGGTACCTTTTGTCAAAAAAAGGAAGCACCGCGGTTACGTTTATTACGTGGCTTGCAGTAGGTGCTATGACGGTTGCCGTTACTGCAATGTTTGTCATTATTTCAGTTTTCTCGGGACTGGAAGATCTCAACAAGGAGCTCATTTCCAATCTCCATGCAGATCTTACCATTAAAAGCAATTCCGGAAAAACCCTGAAAGATTTTGATAAAATAAATACTGTTCTTAAAAACAACAAAGAAATCAGTAATTTTTCAAGGGTCATTGAAGAAAAAGTTTACATCAGCTATAACGGAAAAGGCGACATTGCCTATCTGAGAGGCGTAGATTCCGCCTACACCAAGGTAAATCCTATTGATAAAGATATTTTTTACGGAGCCTATCCTGGTTTTAAATATTCCAATGAGGTTTTAATGGAAAATTCCCTGGACAACAGGCTTTCCATTCCGGTATCTTCCAATTCTGATTATGCAACGGTATTTATGCCTAAACCTGGAACCGGCATTATCAATAAAGAAGAGGATATTTATAACAAAAAAGATATTCTTGTGACAGGGGTTTTTCCCGGTAAAGACCAATTGGACAACTATATTATCGCACCCATTGAACTTACCGAAGAGTTGTTGAGCCTTCCAAAACATTCCGCTTATCAGATTGTTATCAAACTGAAAAATCCTGATAACACAAATTCAGTAAAACAGCAGCTTGAGTCATCTTTAGGAAAAAATGTGGATATTAAAACTAAAGAAGAAGAAAATGCTGCATTCTGGAAAATGATCAATACCGAAAAATTATTTATTTATTTAATTTTTGCGCTGGTGATTTTTATTACAACCTTTAACCTTGCAGGAGCCATCATTATTTTACAACTTGACAAGAAGCAGCAGGCAAAATCTTTGGTATCACTAGGATTGCCATTAAGCCATCTTCGTCAGATTTATTTTTATACAGGAATTCTTATCGTTGTTTTGGGAATCATTTCCGGACTCATCCTGGGAACTGTACTTTGCTTTTTCCAGCAGTATACCGAGTTCTTCAAAGCCAATGAAACACTGCCATTTCCGGTAAAGATCGTAGGCAAAAATTATCTGATTGTTTCGGTTACTGCAGCACTTTTCGGGTTTGGTATTTCATGGGTATTTTCTAAAATAAGTAAAGATTATATTACTAAAAATTAATTCCGTAAAAGACAAAATCTTAGTAAATTTCATAGTTCAGTTTTTTGATTTTCAGGAAAGGAGATCCAGACTATAGAAATTCCTTTAAAATTTAAATAAATAAGGATAATAAAGAAATTATATCCTTCAACAGATTTTTTTTCCACAAAATTTGGTAGAACAATCTATAAAAATATTTATGTAGAAGACCGGTTTTTTCCAGTCTTTTTTTTATTTTTATACTATGGATTCCAATAAAAAATTAGGCCTCATCGGAAGAAATATATCATATTCTTTCTCTAAAAAGTTTTTTGAAGATAAATTTCAGAAACTGATGTTAAAAGGCTATTCTTATACTATTTTTGATTTAACAGAAATTCACGAAGTGAACGAACTTTTCTCTGTTCCTGATCTGATAGGATTTAACGTAACAATTCCTTACAAAGAAAAAATCATCGACTATCTGGATGATCTCAGTGATGAGGCAAAAAAAATTGGTGCCGTGAATTGTGTTCTGATTGAAAACGGAAGAAAGACCGGTTACAACACAGATGCTTTCGGGTTTGAAAAAACATTGCTGCTTCACAAAAAGCCTCATCAGGAATCGGCAATTATATTAGGAAACGGCGGAGCTGCAAAAGCCGTGAAATATATTCTGGACAAAAATAATATCCCATCTGTTACGGTATCCAGAAATACGGAAATAAATTATAGAAACCTGCAGAGAAAAACGGTTCAAGATCATAAAATCATCATTCAGTGTACTCCGGTGGGAACTTTTCCGAATGTTGAAGAATGCTTGGATTTTCCTTTTGAAGGCATCACAAAAGACCATCTGATTATTGATTTAATCTACAACCCAAACTATACGCAATTCATTATCAAAGCTTCAGAAAAAGGGGCAAAAACAGTGAATGGATATTACATGCTTGAACAACAGGCAGAAAAAGCCTGGGAAATTTGGAACTTTCAAAAAAAATAACATAAATTAGTGCTATATTTGGCTTTTTTGCTATATATTTAGAAGCTATATTAATGCCACTCACAATAAACGATTTGCTATGATTACAGAAAACAATCTTTCTGAAAACGAGGAAAACAAAAATTTTACTCCGGAATCTCCGGAAGAAACTTCAGAAGACGTTACCCCAAAAGATGAAAGCGTTCACGTTGAAGAACATGAACATGATGAAGAACAGGAAGAGGTAGAGCTTTCCCTTAGTGATACGCTGAAGGAAATGGAGAAAATCATCAATGCTCCCAACGCCGGTGAAGATTTCAAAAAATTTAATCAGCTTAAAGAAAAAGCAAGTCATTACATCCATGATGAAGTGGAGGACAAAAAACACGAATACATTGATGCCGGAAATGCTCCCGAAAATTTCAGCTTTGAACATCCTTCGCAGGCTAGATTTTCAGCGCTGGTAAATATTTTCAGGGAAAAGCATGATGCTTACCAGAAAGGACAGGAAGAGGAGCAGAAAAAAAACCTGGAACACCGTCAGAATATCATTGAAAGACTTAAAAATCTATATACCAATTCCGAACCCGGAACCAATCTTTTCAAATCCATAAGAGAGATTAAGGAAGACTGGTCTAAGGCAGGACAGGTAGCGAAGTCTGAATTTAAAATTCTTAACAACAATTATTTCCACCATCTGAATCAGTTTTACCAGATGCTGGATCTCAACAAAGAATTTCTTGAACAGGAATACAGCCATAATCTTGAAAAAAGACAGCACATCATTGAACGTGCAAAACAGCTGGAACAGGAACCTGTCATTCAAAAAGCACTGAATGAGCTTCAGTACCTTCATAAATTATGGAAAGAAGAAGCTGAGCCGGTAGCAGAAGAATTCCGCGAAAAAACATGGGAGGAATTTAAAGAAATTTCCAATAAAATCCATGAAAGAAAATCCGAACTTTCTGCTGCCATCGAAACAGAACAAAATGAAAATCTTGAAAAGAAAAATCAGATTATTGCTGAAATAAAAAAACTTTCGGAGCCATCTGAAAACCCGAACCATAATTACTGGCAAAATGCTATTAAAAGAGTAGAAGAATTAAGATCGGAATTTCTGAAAACCGGAAGTGTGCCAAGAAAGTTGTCTAATCAGAACTGGAATGACTTTAAAACTACTTTAAGGGCTTTCAACACAACAAAGAATTCTTATTACAAATCATTAAAAGGTTCTCAGCAAGCCAATCTTGAGGAAAAATTAAAGCTGATCCAGACAGCCCAAGATAATCAGAACAATGAAGAGTGGGATATCGCGGTACCTTTATTTAAAAAGCTTCAGGAAGACTGGAAGAAAATCGGGCACGTTCCGAAAAGCATGACCAATAAAATCTGGGACGAATTCCGTGATGCCTGCAATGCGTTTTTCAATAATTACAGAGAAAAAAGCAATGCGTCTACCGATAACTGGAAAGAAAATTACAAAAATAAAAAAGCACTTCTCGATGAGCTTAAAACAGTGACCAATGAGGAAGGAAGCATTGAAAAAATTGAAGCGATAAAAACTGCATGGAACAATATCGGAAAAGTTCCCAGAGATAAGATTTCAATTAATACAGAATTCAACAAAACATTGAGAGAAAAGCTTAAACTTAATAAAATCAACGAGCTTGAACTTAAAGAAGAAGGTTTATCTGAAAACCAGCTAACCGATAAAGCAAGAAAAATGAAGAGCCAGATCTCGGATCTGGAAGCTGAAATTGTGAAACTGGAAAACAACCTTGCCTTCTTCAAGAATCCATCCAGAGAAAACCCGCTTTTAAAGGAAACATTTGATTCTATTGAAGAGAAAAAAACTCATCTGGAAACATTAAAACAAAATCTTCACAGCATTATTGCAGGAGAATAGTATAATTTAAAATAAAGAAAGGCGAAGCAAAGTAATTTGTCTTCGCTTTTTTCATTCAGTATGCAGGACGAATTTTATATTAAAAGATGTATTGAGCTCGCCAATAAAGCATTAGGAAAAACTTATCCTAATCCGCTGGTTGGAAGTGTAATTGTGCACAACGACAAGATTATCGGTGAAGGTTATCATCATAAAGCCGGTGAAAACCATGCGGAAATCAACGCTATTAATTCGGTTCAGGACAAATCATTGATTCCGGAATCTACTATTTATGTATCGCTGGAACCCTGTGCGCATTATGGAAAAACCCCACCATGTGCGTTAAAAATCAAAGAATTGGGCTTTAAAAAAGTTGTCATTGGTGCTATGGATTCTCATGACAAAGTAAACGGGAAAGGAAAAAAAATTATCCAGGATGCAGGAATAGAAGTCGTTTCAGGAATTCTTGAGAAAGAGTGCACCGAATTAAACAAGAGATTTTTCACTTATCATGAAAAGAAAAGACCATATATTATTCTGAAATTGGCACAGTCCGGTGACGGGTTTATGGATAAAGATTTTAAACCGGCTTCCATTTCAAATTCTTTGGTCAATCAGTTTGTTCATCAACTGAGGGCAGACGAACACGCCATTCTTGTAGGAACACAGACCGCTTTGAATGACAATCCTGCTCTCACAGTACGAAACGTTGAAGGCGTAAATCCAGTGAGAATTCTGATTGATTTTAATTTGAAAGTCCCGCAGGATTTCAATATATATAACGGAGAATCAAAAACATTAATTATTAACGCTGTTAAAGATGAAGAAGGAGAAAATATCCGTTTCATAAAAATCAATAAAGAGAATTTTCTCCATGAACTGATGGATGCTTTATATAAAGAACAGATTCAGTCGGTGATCATAGAAGGAGGGAGTTTTACCCTTCAGCAATTTATTGATAAAAACCTTTGGGATGAAGCGATAATCATTGAAAATGAAAATTTAAAACTTGAAAACGGTACAAAAGCTCCGCAATTTGACGCAAAACCTGAAAAAGAAGAAATATTCAGGGATAATTTAATACGATTTTACAAGAGAAAGAATTATGTTGTTTGAGTACAAAACGATAGAAAAACCCGTAGAAAATATTTTATTAAAAGAAAAAGGAAGTAAATTTATAGGATTTGCTTATCCGGTAAATAATGAAGAAGAGCTTAAACATGCTTTAGAAAAAGTAAAATCTGAACATCCGAAAGCAACCCACCATTGTTATGCTTTCAGAATAGGACTCAATGGAGAAAATTATCGGGCCAATGATGACGGAGAGCCTTCGGGAAGTGCCGGACTTCCCATTTACAACCAGCTCCTTGCTAATGAAATCACCAATGTAATCGTTATTGTTGTACGCTATTACGGCGGGACAAAATTAGGGGTTTCCGGCTTGGTAAAAACATATAAGGAGTCAGCTAAACTCACTTTGGAAGAATCTCATATCATTACAAAAGAACTGGAAACAACGTTAGAAATAAGTTTCAATTTTGATCAGCAAAACATCATCTTTACACTTCTTTCAAAATATGATTCAAAAGTAATTGATTTTGCTGCCGATGAAAAATGTATAGTTACTGCATCTCTAAAACTATCACAAAAAGAAAGCATTTCGGACAAATTGTCCGAAATGCAGCATATAACTTTTAATTTAAAAAATTAATCTCTTCTGCCTCCCATAAGCAGTGATGCCCAGTATAAAAGCTGAGCTAGTGATCCAACAGCAGCTACCACATAGGTTCTGGCCGCCCAGTTTAAACTGTCTTTTACGCCTACATACTCTTCAGCGGTTACTGTACCGGTATCTCTCAACCATTTCATTGCCCTGTTACTCGCATCATATTCTACAGGAAGAGTAATAAAAGCAAACAGCGTTGTACATGCAAACATGATCACTCCTATGGCCAAAACCAAACGGTTTCCTGTCGGGTTTTCAATAGACTGCGTAGCAGCCATAATCATAATTCCCGCAATAAGCACAAACTGCATAAGATTTGAGCTTATCTGTACCACAGGTACCAGTTTCGAACGAAGCTGCAACATAGAATATCCTACTTTGTGTTGTACAGCATGTCCGCATTCATGTGCTGCCACTGCAGCTGCCGCAGCATTTCTCTGCATATAAACAGCTTCTGAAAGATTTACCGTTTTATTTTCAGGATTGTAGTGGTCTGTTAATTGTCCCGGAACAGATATTACCTGAACATCATTAATTCCGTTATCTCTCAGCATCTTTTCTGCCACCTCCTTACCGGAAAGTCCGTTCCGGAGATGCACTTTTGAATAATATTCGAATTTCGACTTGAGCCTTGATGAAACCCACCAGCTTACAAGCATTGAAATCCCAATGATTATATAATACCCTATCATCTTAGTAACTTTATAATATATTTTCACCCGATATGATGTAAAAACTGTGCCAAAGTTTAGCATTTATTTGGTTATATTTGCTTATTAATTTGCCTTTAAAACTATGTCTACAATTTCAGTAATTGAAGTAAAAACACCGGATCAGTTAAAGCAATTCGTGAAATTTCCAATGGATCTGTATAAAAACAATCCTTACTATGTCCCATCATTTATCAATGATGAGATCAACATTTGGAATCCGAACGAAAATCCCGCCATGCAGTATTCTGAAGCGAAGCAGTTTCTGGCTTTTAAAGACAATAAAATTGTTGGCAGGATTGCCGTAATGATCAATCATAAAGAAGAAAAAGAACTGGGCATCAGAAAAGTCCGTTTCGGATGGATAGATTTCATTGACGACCCTGAAGTATCTAAAGCACTAATAGACACCACTATAAACTACGCTAAAGAAAAAAAAATCAATAAGATAGAAGGTCCTATGGGCTTTACCAACCTGGATAAAGCAGGAATGCTGACTTTAGGATTTGACAAGCTGGCAACGATGATCGGAATTTACAATCATGAATATTATCCAAAACATCTTGAAAAATTAGGCTTAACAAAAGAAAAGGAATGGGTAGAATTTGAACTTCAATTTCCGGAAATACTCCCGGATAAAATTCACAAATTCAACGAATTAATATCCCAAAAATACAAACTTAAAGTCCTGAATTTCAAATCAAAAGAAGAAATCATTGAATATGTGGACCCTATGTTTGACCTTCTCGACGAGACCTATAAACATTTGTCCACCTATACTCCCATTTCCGATGAACAGCGCAAAACATACAAGGAAAAATATTTTAAGCTGATTGATAAAGATTATATTGTATGTGTTGCGGATGATGCAGATCAGCTCATTGCTTTTGCTATTACAATGCCTTCCTATTCCACAGCTTTACAAAAATCAGGAGGGAAACTTTTGCCTTTCGGGTGGTGGCATTTTCTGAAAGCAGGAAAGAAAAACGACCGGGCTAATTTTTATTTAATAGGAATTCACCCTGATTATCAGCGAAGAGGTGTTACTTCCATTATTTTTAAAGAAATCTGGAAACTTTTCAGAAAAAAAGGAGTAAAATACCTTGAAACCAATCCCGAGCTCGAAGAAAATAAAAGCATCCAACTCCTTTGGCAGGATTATAATCCCGTGAATCACAAAAGAAGACGAACATATTCTTTAGACATTATTTAATTTATTTAAAACTATTAATCACCATTAGATTATGAAAATCCGTCTTATTATTTTTGGAGTTTTAATTGCAGGATTCGTTGTTTTCAATCTTTTTCTTCAAACAGGAAATGAAAGAACCGACACAGCCGTAAATATCATTTATGCCAGCATTCTATTCGGGTACATTTCCTTCATGGCATTTTCTCTCATCAAAAAAATGAAGAAATAACGTTATTTTTATTGATTCTAAATTGTAAGTTTTATCCATTTTCATGAGACTTTTAATGGTATAAATTTCATGCTTTCTTGTTTATTCCCTAAATTTGCAAATTGAGATAATAATGCAAAAATGAATTTACCTGAAAGTTATATTCCAATCCTTATACAAGCAGGTGTTGCGATAGGTTTCGTAGCCATTTCTTTGCTTGGAGCACATTTTTTAGGTCCGAAACAGAAAAAAGGAAATTCTGTGAAAAACCAAAGCTGGGAATGTGGAGTCCCGGTAGAAGGAAATGCAAGAACACCGTTTTCAATTAAATACTTTTTAACAGCAGTACTGTTTGTATTATTCGATATTGAAATCGTATTTTTTTATCCGTATGCAGTGAACTTCAGAGAATTCGGAATGGAAGGATTCTTAGCTGTACTCATGTTTGTGGCGATTTTTTTTATGGCATTTTTTTATGTCTGGAAACGCGGTGCATTAGATTGGGATAAATAAAAAGGAATAGAAATTTTAAATGACAGTTTTAGACAATTCAGTTTACTTTAAAGCTAACATTAACAGTAATTTTGAATCTAAAATTAAATCTTAAATCTAAAAAAATGTCAGATAACAAACCAATAATAAGAACAGATGCACCTGCTCCGGAAGGATTTGAAGGAGAAGGGTTTTTCGCAACGAAACTGAGCAGTGTAATCGGGATGGCCAGAAAGTTTTCTCTATGGCCGCTGCCTTTTGCAACCTCTTGTTGTGGTATCGAGTTTATGGCTACCCTCAACCCAACATATGATGCCTCAAGATTTGGTATGGAAAGAAACTCTTTCTCACCAAGACAGGCAGATTTGTTGATGGTTTGCGGAACGATATCAAAAAAATTAGGCCCCGTGCTTAAAGAAGTGTATACTCAAATGGCAGAGCCGAAATGGGTAGTATCCGTTGGTGCCTGTGCGTGCAGCGGAGGTATTTTCGATACCTATTCCGTATTGCAGGGGATCGACAAAATCATTCCTGTGGATGTATACGTTCCGGGATGTCCTCCAAGACCGGAACAGATCATTGAAGGGGTAATGCAGGTTCAGGCTCTTGCAGAAAGTGAAAGCATCAGAAGAAGAGATATGCCTGAATATCAAAAACTATTAGATTCTTACAACATAAGCAACTAACGGAAATGACAAACGAATTTGTATTAGAAGCAATCACAAGGGAATTTCCGGAATCTGTAATCTCAAGTTCAGAGCCTTATGGAATGTTGACAATTGAGGTAAAAAAAGAAGACCTGAAAAAAATAGTTCACTATCTGAAGGACTCAACATTGGAAATCAATTTCCTCACCGATGTTTGTGGAATCCATTACCCGGAATTTCCTGAAAAAGAAATAGGAGTAGTATATCACCTTCACAACATGATGACCAACTTCAGACTGCGTCTAAAAATCTTTATGTCCAGAGAAAATATAGAAGTAGATTCCTTAGTAGACCTTTACGCAGGAGCCAACTGGATGGAAAGAGAAACCTATGATTTCTTCGGAATTAAATTTAAAGGCCATCCGGATCTCAGACCTATTCTTAATATGGAAGATCTTGGATACCACCCTATGCTGAAAGAATATCGTCTGGAAGATGGTACAAGAACCGATAAGGACGACGCAATGTTCGGAAGATAAAAATATAAATGATTAATGATGATTGATTAATGATCAATTATCACCTATCAATTATCAATTATATATTATGAAAGATAACTCATTATCCAATATACTCAACCAATACGAAAGCAAAGAGCAGATTGACGGGCAATTGTACACCCTCAATTTAGGTCCTACGCACCCTGCGACACACGGGATTTTCCAGAACATCCTTACTATGGATGGAGAAAGGATTCTTCACGCAGAACAAACCGTTGGATACATCCACCGAGCATTTGAGAAAATTTCCGAAAGAAGAAACTATTCTCAGATCACAACTCTTACCGACCGTATGAACTACTGTTCAGCTCCGATCAATAATTTAGGTTGGCACATGACCGTAGAAAAACTGATTGGCGTTGAGGTTCCAAAGCGTGTAGATTATATGCGTGTTATTTTAATGGAATTGGCAAGAATCGGAGATCACCTGATCTGTAATGGTGTAACGGGAATGGATTCGGGAGCAATCACAGGTCTTACCTATATGTTCATCGAAAGAGAGAGAATCTATGATATGTATGAACAGATCTGCGGGGCAAGGATGACAACCAATATGGGAAGAATCGGAGGTTTTGAAAGAGATTTCACCCCTAAATTCCATGAGTTAATTAAGGATTTCCTTAAAACTTTTCCACCAAGATTCAAAGAATTCTGTACATTGTTAGAAAGAAACAGAATCTTTATGGACAGAACCATCGGAGCAGGAGCAATTTCTGCAGAGAGAGCTTTAAGCTATGGTTTCACAGGTCCAAATTTAAGGGCTACAGGCGTAGACTATGATGTAAGAGTTGCACAGCCTTATTCATCTTATCAGGATTTCGACTTCATTATCCCTGTGGGAACATCAGGAGACACTTACGACCGTTTTATGGTTCGTCAACAAGAGATCTGGGAATCCATTAAAATCATCAAACAAGCATACGAAAATCTTCCTGAAGGTCCGTTCCACGCCGATGTGCCTGATTTCTATCTTCCTGAAAAAGCTGATGTCTATCAGAAAATGGAAGCTTTAATCTACCATTTCAAAATTGTAATGGGAGAAACGGATGTCCCTAAAGGTGAAGTTTACCACGCTGTAGAAGGAGGAAACGGAGAATTAGGTTTCTATCTGGTAAGTGATGGTGGAAGAAGCCCTTACAGACTGCATTTCAGAAGACCATGCTTCATTTATTATCAGGCTTATCCTGAAATGATTACAGGCTCTGTAATTTCTGATGCGATTGTAACCATGTGTAGTATGAATATTATTGCGGGAGAATTAGATGCATAAATCAGAATTTAGAAAATAGATGAAAGATAAAAGACTTTCATCGCCCAATATAAAATTGAATTTAGAACACGAATCTCAGAGTCTTTCTCTTTTTTCTATGTTCTTTAATCTTAGATAAAATATGAGCGAAACAATAGCTTTTAAACCGGAAAGTTTAGTACAGGTACACAAAATGATCGCAAGATATCCAGAAGGAAGACAAAAATCTGCGCTTATTCCTGTACTGCATTTGGCACAGAAAGAATTCGGTGGGTGGTTAGACGTTCCAGTAATGGATTATGTTGCAGAATTATTGAGTATTAAACCAATTGAAGTATATGAAGTTGCAACTTTCTATACGATGTTCAATATGAAACCGGTTGGTAAATATGTTTTGGAAGTTTGCAGAACGGGACCCTGCATGGTGTCGGGAAGTGAAAAAATCCTTAATCACATCAGAACAAAACTGAATATTAAGGATGGAGAAACTACAGAAGACGGAATGTTCACATTAAAGCCTGCTGAATGTTTAGGTGCTTGTGGATATGCTCCGATGATGCAGCTTGGAAAATTCTTTCATGAAAATTTAACAATAGAAAAAGTAGACGAAATTCTTGACCTTTGCAGAGAAGGACAGGTTGATTTAGGCTAATTGAGTTAATTTTTAAATAATTATAAAAGCTAAAAGCCATAAGCCAATAGCTAAAAGCATAATAAAAAATGAGTAAAAAACTTTTACTTAAAGACGCACATATAGAAGGAATCCGCTACTTTGAAACCTACCGTAAACAGGGAGGCTACACAGCAGCTGAAAAAGCCTTGAAAATGACCCCGGACGAAATTCTGGAAGAAGTAAAAGCTTCAGGACTTCGTGGCCGTGGTGGAGCAGGATTTCCAACAGGAATGAAATGGAGCTTTTTGGCGAAACCGGAAGGTGTCCCTAGACACCTGGTAGTAAATGCCGATGAGTCTGAACCGGGAACATTCAAAGACAGATATCTGATGGAATTCCTTCCCCATGTATTGATTGAAGGAATGCTGATCTCATCGTATTGTTTGGGTTCTAATGTTTCTTACATCTACATCAGAGGAGAATATTCATGGATTCCTGATATTTTAGAGGAAGCCATTGAAGAAGCAAAAGCTGCCGGATTTTTAGGTAAAAATATTCTTGGAACGGGGTTCGATCTTGAAATCTATGTTCAGAGAGGTGCCGGAGCATATATCTGTGGTGAAGAAACTGCTTTGCTGGAATCTCTTGAAGGGAAAAGAGGAAATCCAAGACTGAAACCGCCATTCCCTGCTGTAAAAGGGCTTTGGGAAAGACCAACCGTAGTCAATAATGTTGAATCTATTGCTGCAATTGTTCCGATTATTGATATAACCGGAGCCGAATATGCTAAAATTGGTGTTGGCAGATCTACAGGTACAAAACTGATTTCAGCTTGTGGAAACATCAATAAGCCGGGAGTTTATGAAATCGACATGACCATTACCGTTGAAGAATTCATTTATTCAGATGAATATTGTGGAGGGATTAAAGATGGTAAAAAATTAAAAGCTTGTATTCCTGGAGGAAGCTCAGTTCCAATTGTTCCTGCCAATTTATTATTAAAAACCGTAAACGGAGAACCGAGATATATGAACTACGAATCTTTGGCAGATGGTGGTTTTGCTACCGGTACCATGATGGGTTCAGGAGGTTTCATCGTATTGGATGAAGACCAGTGTATCGTAGAACATACCATGACTTTAGCGAGATTTTATAATCACGAAAGTTGCGGACAATGTACACCATGCCGAGAGGGTACGGGATGGATGTATAAAATATTAAAGAAAATTGAAAATGGACAAGGCAAGATGGAAGACATCGACTTGCTTTGGGATATTCAGAGAAAAATAGAAGGTAACACAATCTGCCCATTGGGAGATGCGGCAGCATGGCCTGTAGCGGCGGCAATACGTCATTTCAGAGATGAATTTGAATGGCACGTGAAAAATCCTGAATTGTGTCTAACACAAAATTACGGATTGGCTCACTATGCGGATCCAATTCCGACGCCGACGGTTTAGGCCTGTTTTAAGACAATAAATTAGGGTGATAAAAAAGTGTGTATTACTGCTTGGGTTAGCAGTAACGCTGGGTGTGAAAGCCCAGGAAAATCATGTGGATCCATTTAAAAAAGGATCAGTAATGGTATTTTGGGGGTGGAACAATTCGGTATATTCAAAATCGGATATTCATTTTAAAGGAGATGGATATGATTTTCAACTGAATAATGTTGTTGCCCACGATAGACAAACGAAATTTGATTGGGGAGTGTATTTTAAACCTAACTCAATCACAATTCCGCAGGTGAACTATAGAATCACGTATTTTCTTAAAGATAATCTGGGGATTACGTTAGGAATGGATCATATGAAATATGTGATGGATCAGAATCAGTCAGTTGATTTTAAAGGATATATCAATAATCCTGAATATGCTGAACTGGTACATAACGGAAAAGTAGATTTAAGTGATGCCAAATTATTAACATTTGAACATACAGACGGTCTTAATTATATTAATATTGGTGCTCAGAAGTATCATAATGTTTTGAACAAAAAAAATATTGATCTTTTTCTGAGCTATGGTGCCGGAATCGGCGCCCTGCTGCCAAAATCGAATGTAAAGCTGATGGGAAATGAAAGAAGTGACAGATTTCATCTTGCAGGATTCGGTGCTGATATCAGAGGAGCGATAAGCCTGGTTGCCATAAGACACGTTGTCGTTCAGGTAGAAGGTAAATTGGGTTACATTAATATGCCGGATATTAAAACAACTCTGAATAATAAGCCGGATAAGGCTTCACAGGACTTTGTGTACGGAGAAGTAGATTTTGGTATTGGATATACATTTAATACAAAAAAGTATAATTAATAAAGCTTACTGCTCGAACAGTAAAAGCGAAAAGCATAGAATATGAGCGAAGAGGTTAAAAAATTTAAAATAACTATAGACGGACAAACTACCGAAGTGTTGCCCGGAACTTCCATCCTGGAAGCGGCAAGACAAATCGGCGGAAAATCTGTACCTCCTGCAATGTGCTACTACAGCAAATTGGAAACCAGTGGGGGAAGATGCAGAACCTGCCTTGTGGAAGTTTCTAAAGGGTCTGAAGCAGATCCGCGTCCTATGCCGAAATTGGTTGCAAGCTGCAGAACAAATGTAATGGATGGTATGGAAGTAAAAAACCTTACCTCGGAAAAGGCTCAGGAAGGAAGAAAAGCAGTTACCGAATTCTTGCTGGTAAATCACCCGCTGGATTGCCCTGTTTGTGATCAGGCAGGAGAATGCCACCTTCAGGATCTGGGTTATGAATACGGAAACCCTGAAACAAGAACTGAGTTTGAAAGAAATACCTATGATGCAGATGATCTTGGCCCACATATCAAACTGAATATGGACCGTTGCATCCTGTGCGCAAGATGTGTATTGGCTGCAAACCAGTTAACAGGTCAAAGAGAGCACGGAATTCTTTTCAGAGGAGATCACGCAGAAATTTCTACTTATTTAAATAAAGCATTAGACAATGATTTTATCGGAAACGTAATTGATGTTTGTCCGGTAGGAGCATTAACCGACAGAACAGCTCGTTTTGCCAGCAGAGTATGGTTCACAAAACCAATGAACGCTACCTGTAACTGCGAAAAATGTTCAGGAAAAGCTACCGTTTGGATGAAAGGTGATGAAATTATAAGAGTTACCGCAAGAAAGGATCAGTGGGGAGAAGTTGAAGAATTCATCTGTGATACCTGTCGTTTCGGGAGAAAAGAACTTTCTGACTGGAATATCGAAGGTCCGAGACACATCGACAGACACTCTGTTATTTCATTGAATCATTATGAAAAGCCTAAAGATGAGCTAAGAATTTTAGACAATCCAATGGCTAAAGAAATCAGTGAAAAAGACGAAAAATAAAAAAGTTGGATGCTTGAAGATGGAAGATGGAGGTTTGTAACCGTAAAATTTTTCACTTCTACGTTTAATTTTAATTTCGTTAAAAATAAAATAAATTGGTAATGTGATGAAGAGTTGATGCACAAAGTGATACACTTCCAGCTTCCAGCTCCCATCTTCAAAACATTTAAAATAAAAAATGGATTTACTTACATTTAAACTTATACTTGTACTGGCACTTTTCCTTCTTTCGCTTACGATTGCAGCCTATTCTACATGGGCGGAAAGAAAAGTTGCCGCCATTATGCAGGACAGAATCGGACCTAACAGAGCGGGACCATTCGGATTGCTGCAACCGCTTGCCGATGGTGGAAAGTTTTTCTTTAAAGAAGATTTTACCCCTGCCAATGCGGAAAAGTTTCTTTTCGTATTGGGGCCGGCTTTGGTAATGTTTATATCATTGATCACGGGAGCAGTTATTCCTTGGGGTAAAAGTTTAAATATTGCCGGTACTTCTTACGATCTACAGGTTGCCAACATCGATGTTGGTGTACTTTTCATCATTGGGATGGCTTCCATCGGTGTTTACGGAATCATGATCGGAGGCTGGGCTTCCAACAATAAATATTCATTATTAGGTGCCATCCGTGCATCTTCCCAGATGATCTCTTACGAACTGGCAATGGGATTAGCCTTACTTTCTATCATTATGATGACGGGAAGTTTAGATTTAAAGGAAATCACAGAAAGTCAGACCAACGGAAAATTATGGGGAGTTATTCCATGGGTTTCCGGACTAAACTGGAATATATTTTACCAGCCGGTTGCTTTCCTTGTTTTTATCGTGGCAGCTTTGGCAGAAACCAACAGACACCCTTTCGATTTACCGGAATGTGAATCTGAATTGGTAACAGGATATTCTACCGAATATTCATCCATGAAATTAGGATTGTATATGTTTGGTGAATATGTAAATATGTTTATATCAAACGCATTCATGGTGGTTCTTTTCTTCGGAGGGTATAACTATCCGGGAATAGAATGGGTAACTCAGAACTGGGGAGAAAATACAGCCGGAATTTTGAGTATAGTAGCATTTTTAATGAAAACGATCATCGGAATCTTGATCTTTATGTGGATCAGATGGACACTTCCGAGATTCAGATACGACCAGTTAATGCACTTAGGTTGGAAAACTTTAATTCCAATGGCATTGGTAAACCTGCTGATTACAGGAGCTGTAATTTTAGCATTTGGGAATTAATTAATTTGAAAATGAGTTAATTTGAGAATTTGAAATGGAATATTTTTCCTGCTTCATCTTCCAACAAGATATAAATTTGAAAATGAGCTGATGTGAAAATGTGATGATGTTAAACTTCCATCTCCCGGCTTCCATCTTCTAACATTTAATAATAAAAATAATGAAACTTACGAACAGATCAAAAGTTGTTTCCAATAAAGAAATGACCCTTGCTGAAAAAATCTACCTTCCTGCTATTTTTACGGGAATGGGGATTACTTTTAAGCATGCTGTAAGAACCGTGCTGAAAGGTGCACCTGCAGTATATTCTTATCCGGAAGTACAAAAGCCGAGAGCAGATATCTGGAGAGGTCAACACGTTTTAAAAAGAGACGAAGAAGGCCGGGAAAGATGTACCGCCTGCGGACTTTGTGCAGTAGCATGCCCTGCAGAGGCCATTACCATGACTTCAGCTGAAAGAACAAAAGAGGAAAAGCATCTTTACAGAGAAGAAAAATATGCATCGGTATATGAAATCAATATGCTGAGATGTATTTTCTGCGGTATGTGCGAAGAAGCCTGTCCGAAATCCGCAATCTATCTTACAGATCGTCTGGTAGACGTGGAGACCAACAGAGGTTCTTTCATTTACGGAAAAGATAAATTGGTTGAAAAAATAAACGAAAGGATTGATATCACAGAAAGACAATCCGAGAAACAAAAAAATGCGGTAAAATAATGGATCAGTTTTTATTTTTCTTGGTGGCGTTTTTAGCAGTCGCAAGTGCGGTATATTTCGTATTTGCGAGAAATCCTTTATATGCTATTTTGTCATTAATTGTTACGATGTTTTCTATTGCGGGCATGTACATCCTTCTGAATGCACAGTTCCTTGCGATTATTCAGATTATTGTTTACGCCGGAGCGATCATGGTATTATTCCTTTATATCCTGATGATGCTTAACCTTAATAAACAAGACGAAAGTAAGAAGAACAATACTTTAAAATTTGTTGGAGTTTTTACTGCAGGTCTTTTATTAATTGGAGTTTTAGGGGTATTCAGAGGAGTTCAGCAAAACCAGATTGCAGTTGAAAATGTAGATGGAAGCATCGGACTTACTAAAAATCTGGGAAGACTTTTGTTTAATGAATATGTTTTACCGTTTGAGCTTGCATCCATCCTTATTTTGGCAGGTATTGTAGGTGCGGTATTAATCGGTAAAAAAGATTTATAAATTATGGGAGAAGTAAATACATTTATACAAAGCATCCCTCTGAATTACTTCATCATTCTTTCTTCTGTGTTATTCAGTTTAGGAGTGTTGGGCGTATTGCTGAGAAAAAATGCTATTGTTATTTTGGGTTGTGTAGAGCTTATGCTCAATTCTGTTAATCTTTTGCTGGCTGCATTTTCAGCCTACAAAGGTAATGGAGACGGACAACTTTTAGTTTTCTTCATTATGGTGGTGGCTGCTGCGGAAGTGGCGGTAGGTTTGGCAATTATTGCTATGCTTTATAGAAATACCCGTTCTGTTGATGTAAGTATATTTAATAAATTAAGAGGATAAGAATGGAAAATTTAGTGTATGCAATAATACTTTTACCACTTTTAGGTTTTCTTATAAACGGTTTATTCGGGAAAAATCTTCCAAAAATTGTTGTTGGTAGTTTAGCTACAGCAATGGTTTTTGCATCTTTCTGCATCGCAGTTAGTATTTTCATGAATTTCGACTCAGAAAGCCAGCCTGTCATTGTAAAAGCTTTTGAATGGTTTAGAGTAAACGGAGTTCAGATTAATTTCGGATTCCAGATTGATCAGTTGTCGTTAATGATGGTCATGATCATCACGGGAATCGGATCTTTAATTCACCTCTACTCTATCGGATATATGAGCCATGATAAAGGTTTCTATAAGTTTTTCACGTATCTGAACCTGTTTATCTTCTCCATGTTACTTTTGGTAATGGGAAGCAACTACCTGATCCTCTTTATCGGATGGGAAGGCGTAGGATTATGTTCTTATTTACTTATTGGTTTCTGGTATACCAACGAAGAATATGGTAAAGCAGCGAGAAAAGCATTTATCATGAACAGAATTGGTGACCTTGCTTTATTGATCGGTATTTTCATGTTGGCTTCACAGACTAATGCTGTCGATTATCTTACCATCAGAGAGAACGCCGGAAAATTTGAATTAGATGGAAGTGTAATTATCTTTATTACGGCGAGTTTATTTATCGGTGCTACTGGTAAATCTGCTCAGGTTCCATTATATACCTGGTTACCGGATGCGATGGCGGGACCAACTCCTGTCTCTGCCCTAATTCACGCGGCAACGATGGTAACAGCAGGAATTTATCTTGTAGTAAGATCCAATTTCTTATTTACTTTGGCCCCAAGCGTTCAGGATGGAATTTTATTCATTGGATTCTTAACGGCAGCTTTAGCCGGATTCTATGCACTTCGTCAGAACGACATCAAAAAAGTACTGGCCTACTCCACCGTTTCACAGCTTGGATTTATGTTCATTGCTTTAGGGTTGGGAGCGTATACAACAGCCATGTTCCACGTAATGACACATGCTTTCTTCAAAGCATTATTGTTCCTGGGTGCGGGTTCTGTAATCCACGCGATGAGCAACGAGCAGGATATGCGTTTTATGGGAGGATTAAAGAAATATATTCCTCTTACCCACGCTACTTTCCTGATTGGAACATTGGCGATTTCAGGATTCCCTTTATTATCGGGGATGATTTCCAAAGACGAAATTCTAGTAGCTGCTTTTGCTAAAAACCCTGTTTACTGGGTGATTCTATTCATTTTGGCAGCAGTTACTGCAACCTATATGTTCAGACTGTATTATCTCACTTTCCACGGAGAGTTCAGAGGTACTGAAGAACAAAAACATCACTTACACGAAAGTCCAACCAATATGACCTTACCATTGATCGTACTGGCTATTCTTTCTGTTGTTGGTGGTTTAATAAACCTTCCTCACTTCATCGGCCACGGCCACTACGCAAAGCTGATGGAATGGCTGAAGCCTGTTCTTACTGAAGAAAGCTTTAATCAAATGGAAACAACGCTTTCAGCGGTTCCGTTTGGTACAGAAATGATACTTTTAGGAGCAACAGTATTGATGTTCTTCTGTGTATGGTTTTTTGTTAAAAACACTTATGTTAACAAGAAAAAACAGGCTCTTCCGGAAGAGCAGTACACAGGATGGGAAAAACTGTCTGCCAGAAAATTATATATTGACGAACTTTACAATGCATTGATTGTAAAAACTGTTGAAGGATTAGGACGCGGAGGAAAGATGTTTGACAATGGTATTCTTGATCGTTTTGTAGACTTTGTGGGGGATGGCGCTGAAGACAGCGGAAAAGCCATGAAGCGTGTACAGAACGGAAATGTAGAGAATTACATTCTGATTATGTCTTTGGCGGTGGGAATTATATTAATTGTTAACTTTTTATTACAATAATAATGTCTGAGTTGTTATTAACATTATTACTATTACCTCTGGTAGGTTCGGGATTAGTTTTTGCATGGAAAAACAATTCAAGCAAATATTTGGCACTGGGAATTGCATTAGTACAAATGCTGATCACTTTCTATATTGCGGCGGATTTTAATTACGCCCCAACGGTAGACAGTGTACTGCAGCACGAAATCAATTACCCATGGTCACAATTCATCAAGAGTTCTCTTCACTTCGGTATTGACGGGATGAGTCTTCTTCTTTTATTGCTGACCAATATTTTAGCGCCAATCATTATTTTATCTTCATTTAACGAAAATGTAAGCTACAGAAATACATTCTATGGTTTAATACTATTGATGCAATTCGGCTTAGTTGGGGTTTTCACTTCACTGGACGGATTATTGTTCTACATTTTCTGGGAAGTAACCTTGATTCCGATCTGGTTCATTGCCGGACTTTGGGGTCAGGAAAATAAAAGATTTGAGTTTACTACGAAATTCTTCGTCTATACATTTGTTGGATCATTATTTATGCTTGCAGGATTGATTTATGTGTACAATCATTCAGCATCATTTGCTCTGACGGATTTATATAATGCTCAATTAAACGAAACCCAACAGACCGTGGTATTCTGGTTTATCTTTTTTGCTTTTGCAGTAAAATTACCGGTATTTCCTTTCCATACATGGCAGCCCGACACGTATACCTATTCACCGACTCAGGGATCAATGCTTTTATCGGGAATTATGCTTAAAATGGCGATCTATGGAGTAATGCGTTATTTATTACCTATTACGCCGCTTCCGATTGCAGGAATCTCAGGGCAAATCGTTATTATTCTTGCTATTGTAGGAATTGTTCACGGAGCATTGATTGCAATTATTCAGACGGATATGAAGAGGATTATCGCATATTCTTCATTCTCTCACGTTGGATTAATGGTTGCAGGTATTTTCGCTTCGGCAGTCATTACATTAAGAGGAACTTTCAATATCGAAGGTGCGGAAGGAGCGTTGGTACAAACTTTTGCTCACGGTATCAACGTGGCCGGTTTGTTCTACTGTTGTGATATTTTATACAAAAGATTTAAATCAAGAGATATCAGGCAAATGGGCGGACTTGCAAAAGTAGCTCCTAAGTTTGCCGTATTATTCCTGATTATTATATTAGGTTCAATGGGCGTTCCATTAACTAACGGATTCATCGGAGAATTTATCCTTTTGAAATCAATATATGATTTTAACGGGTTGGCAGCAGTAATTGCCGGTCTTACCGTGATCCTTGCTGCAGTATATTTATTGAGATTTTATGGAAAAGCAATGTTTGGTCCTGGTGATGAGGCCGTTCTGAGCACAGCAAAAGATCTTTCTGCTGTAGAATTTTCGGTATTGGCAAGTTTAGCGGTTTTTGTGATTGTATTTGGTATTTTCCCGCAACCGATAATCGAAATGGTAAATAGTTCGCTGAAGTTTATCTATACGGCGATGGCCAGTTAAAAAATTAAAAGATTTAAAAATTAAAAAACTAGGAGATCGAAGAAGAATAAAGTGAAAGGGCAAAACTCTGAACTTTAAACTTCAAATCTCGAATATAAATTATGAGTGTTTTAATTATTGTTTTCCTAACGGCAGTTATTGCGTTATTTTCAGGAGTTTTTGAACAGGGGAAATTCGCAAGATACATTGGAATTTTGGGATTAATCATCGCATTATGGGTAAGTTTTATGCCGGAAGCTTCATTCTTCGGCCAGTACAGACACATGTACGACTATACCGCCAATACTGCGTTATTTACTAAAATATCAATCGTAACTACATTATTATTATTCTTTTTGGGAGGTTTTGCATTCAGCAATCACAGAACCCACCAGTCTGAATTATACGCTTTGATGCTTTTTGCATTATGTGGTGGAATTATCCTTTTCGGATTCCAGAATCTGGTAACATTGTTCCTGGGAGTTGAGATTCTCTCTATTCCATTGTACGTAATGGCAGGAGCAAACAAAACCGATTTAAGATCAAATGAGGCTTCTATTAAATATTTTCTAATGGGTGCATTTGCAACAGGTTTCCTTCTGTTCGGGATCGCATTTATTTATGGAAGTGCCGGAAGTTTCGATTTATATAAAATCCAGGATTTCGGAGTTTCAAACCCGAAAGATGTCATGTTTATTTTAGGAGTTCTATTAATTCTTTGTGCATTGGCATTCAAGGTAGCATTGGCACCGTTCCATATGTGGAGTCCTGATGTATATTACGGTTCGCCTTCATTGATCACGGCTTTCATGGCGAGTGTTGTAAAAATTTCAGGTTTTTTCGCGTTATTCAGACTAATGACTATCGGGTTTGGTGGCGTTACGGAAGAATGGATCAATATTTTTGGAGTATTCCTGATCATTACCTTGCTTTTGGCAAACGTTATGGGTCTTGCACAAACCAACGCGAAAAGAATGTTGGCGTATTCATCAGTTTCTCACGCAGGATATATCGGGTTGGTATTCTTCGGGATGACAAGCCTTTCCACTTATAATTTGGCGTTCTATTTATTTGCCTATGCATTGTCAACGGTAGGTGTTTTCATGTGTCTGATTTATGTTGAAAAATTAAAAAGAGAAACTTCTTTCGGAGCATTCAAAGGTTTGGCAAAAACAGAACCTTTATTGGCCACGGCCGCTGCAATCTCTATGCTTTCTATGGCCGGAATTCCTTTAACAGCTGGTTTCATGGGTAAATTTGCATTATTTTCCCAGGCGATGAATTCTGATCACGGTGTTTTCCTTGTATTGGTTGCCGTATTAGGATCCGCTTTATCCATTGCCTATTATCTGAGATTAATTATCTCTATGTTTTTCTTTAAGGAAAGTACATTCAAATCTTCAGAGAAAGTAACCTTAACGTATAATATTGTTGCCGTATTTGTAATCGCTTCAATCATTGTTCTAGGTGTTTTCCCTGATCTTTTTGCAAAACAGTTCGGACTGTAAAAGTCCTTATAAAAATATAAGACCACAACCTCAAAGTTGTGGTTTTTTTATAACTTTACTTCATGGCAAATCTTTATAAAAAAGACGCTCCATTTCAGGTTTACATATCTTTCAAAAAGTATTTGGATGTGCTGGAGCATATCCGCTACAACGACCGTCTTGAATATCGTGTGAACTATGCCAAATCGTTATTAGATAAAACCAAAAATTTCCGGGAGCTGAGAGACGGCTTTCAGGATGTATCACTGCTGGAAAAACATGAAGAACTGATCAAACTCCTGCTTTCTGATCTATTTCCCACAGGGCTTACTAATAATGAAATAAAAGCTGCCAGTATCCCACTTTCCAATATCACATTCAACTATACGGAAAGATTTAAAAATATTCTTAAAGACGCAGGAAAAGATTTTGAAATAGAGCTCCGGAATATTGATGATGACGAATTTTATGTATTTTGCTGCTGTCTTATTCTGCAGACTTATTACAAAAGAGACATCAAAAGTTCGCTTCCGTTTTACTATGACATCCCGAACAGACAGGGAATCATGAAACATTACAAAATTATTGTGAACGCGGATTTTGCAGAAGTATATCCTACTGAAGATGCAAAGATCCCTTCTGAGGAGGTCGTCGATATGCTGCTTGAAAACCTTGATGATTTTAAGCTGTGGAAAAGATACTTCCCTTCAGAATCTTGGGTATTGAAAGGTTTTACCATCATCTCTCTGGTTGACTGCACCTCTGAAGTAGCATTGTCCGACCTGAAATCAAGCATGATCAGTATCGATCCGGAAAACCTTGCACCGGATGAAAACCTCATCGAAATTTTCAAATCGTATTTTGATGTTTCCGAGTTAAATTTCGGACTGATGCTTTTTAATAAAAAAGATCAGAGGCTGGAAAAGCTTCCGATTTATGAAAATCTTTTTACCAATCATATTCTGGACTTCTGGATCAATACTTTTGATGAGGAAACCAGGAAAACCACTTTTACCAATTTAAATCACAATTCTAAACCCATTGTTGTTTCCAACATTGAAAATCTGGATGACGAAGTGAAATCCCTGCCTTCTTTCAGAATACTGAGAGACAACAAAATCAACAGTTTCATGGTGATTCCTATCGTAAAAGATAATGAATTATTGGCCATGATGGAATTTACTTCACCGATAATAAACAGTTTCAACGGATTAAAACTCAAAAAAATGGAGTTTTTTTCAGATATGATTTTGTTTTCCCTGAACCGATTCAGTTTTGAGAAGAATTATCAGATTGAAGCCATTATCCAGCGCGAATACACCAGTATCCACGATAGTGTGGTTTGGAAATTCAGAAATGAAGCCGAGAAATATTTCAACGCATCACTGGCAAAAAAAATATATACCTTAAAGCAGATTTCATTTAAAAATCTTACGCCGCTTTTTGGATTTTCCGATATTCGTTCATCATCTGAAAAACGTTTCAACTTAATGCTGGAAGATCTCAACCAGCAGATTGAATGTCTTCATGAAATCTTTTCATTAACCAATTCGGAGTCAGAAAAATATCTTCTGGCACTTGAGATTTTCGAGAATGAATTGAATAATGAAATTAAAGCAGACAGCGAACAACGTTTCCAGAGATTGTTAAGGGACGAAATTCACCCATATTTACAGGCTAAATTAGAAATCAAATCTTCCAGTGAAGTAAAGGCAAAAATTAAAGATTATTTTGCACAGATATCAAATCATAATGACCTTTTTTACAACAACAGAAAGAGCCTGGACGACTCAATAACATTGGTGAACAGGAAATTGGCAGACGTTTTGGATGAGGCACAAATAGAAGCCCAGCAGATTTTTCCTCATTATTATGAAAGGTTTAAATCGGACGGTGTAGAACATAATCTGTACATCGGCCGCAATATTGCGCCGGATCTGCATTACCATTCAAAAGTAGTTCATAAATTAAGATACTGGCAGCTGAAAACCATATGCAATATGGAACATGAGTTTCGGAATTTTAAACAAGATCTTCCTATTTGCCTGGACATTGCCTCACTGATCTTTGTCTACAATGAAAAAATTGATATCCGTTTCAGGATGGATGAAAAAAGATTTGATGTAGACGGAGCCTATAATTCTTACTATGAAATTATTAAAAAGCGTTTAGACAAAGCACATATAAAAGATTCTACAGACAGAATTACCTGCCCCGGAAAAATAACAATTGTATATTTTGGTATGGAAAACCAGAGAGAATATCTTGACTATGTTAATAAACTGCAGAAAAAAGGCGTTCTGAAAAATGATGTCGAGCTGCTTCGCGTGGAAGATCTGCAGGGAATTACAGGACTTCTTGCTCTGAGAGTTTCATTAGCTTAAAATAAAAACTCATCCAGACAGGATGAGTTTTTTTTTATTTGTATCTTTTAAAGACTTAAAAAAGCATATCCGAAAGACAAAACGGAAATCACGATTCCTGCCATAAAAATCTGGTAGGTAATGGATAAGAGCCTGTATTTCCGGTCCAGTACTTTTCCCAGGAAATATAAATCCTTTACCATAGAATCATAAATATAATCCCGGTCTTTAATGAGAATATTCATTGCACTCTGGTAATCATCGAACAGCATCCTGTTAAAATTCCCAAAGAACAGCAGGTTTACTTTTCTGTCGGCAACATCCTGCATGCTGAATTTCGCTTTTGTAACGTTTGGTTTTGTTGATAAAATGGCAAAAATAATGGTTAGTACCGCCGATAAAAGCAAAATAAAACTAGGAATAATCAGATGCGAATTTTTCGGGGTATCAAGCTTCGGAACCAATACCGAAAGACAAACCGAAATAATAATCGCATTTACGGAAAGAAGAATATTGGCCTTGCTGTCTGCAATATCGCTTAATCTCGTGTGATTGCTCAGCGTAACCCTGAAAAGTGTATCCACACTTCTATCCGGCTTCGGATCTTTATCTTTATCCTTGTCTTTTTTATTTTCGGAATTATCTTTTTTACCCTCCTCTTTCTCTAATTTTTTTTCGATTTTCTTAATATTTTTCTCTTTCAAAGGCTGCCACGCATTTTTTGCATAATCGGTATAAAACTGATGCTTGTTTTTCAGCATATCCAGGTTACCGGCATTCCACTCGTCATTAGAAAAACATCTTACATTGGTAAGCTCCCACTCTTTTCGCAGTGCATCAGAAATATCATTGTAATCGTGGCTTGCAAAATGGCTGCAGTCCGCATCCTTTACAATTTTCTCCAGAAGATTTTGGGGGACATACGTAATTTTTGTCGCCAAAATTAACTGTACAATATCATTGATATCATTTTCGGGATAATTTTCTTTCTGAAGGAAGCTTTTTGCGATCTCGGCTCCGTTTTCTTCATGGTCTTTGGCACATTCTATGTATCCTGTATCATGAAACCAAAGTGCAAGCAATACCTTTTCCTGATCTTTTTCAGAAACAGGCGTGTTTTTCAGGATCTCTTCAGCCTTATTTACCGTAAATGTTGTATGTATAAAATTATGATAAAAATATACCGAAGATAGCTTATCTTTGAATAAGGTTTCAACATAATCTTTGGCTTTTTGTAAAATGTCCATCACCGAAATTTTGTTAATGTAAATTTATGAATTTATACTTGAAAACTCATCTAAAAAATACTTCTCTTGCTCTTAGATTCGTATTGTCCGCCGGAGTTTTGTATTCCTGCGCAACATATAACGTAAAAAAGGGTAAAAACTTATCTGAAGTCAGCAATTCTGATGTAAAATCCGAAAATGACTTTACCCTATTTCTTGTAGGAGATGCAGGCAATGCAGATGAGCCTCAGTCACAGCAAACTTTACAATTACTGAAAAACCGGCTGGAATCTGCAGGAAGCAACTCGATGCTCCTATTTCTGGGCGATAATATTTATCCGCACGGAATGCCGAAAGAGTCTGATAAAGATTATCCGCAAGCCAAAAAGAAACTGGAAGATCAGCTAGCCATTGTAAAGAACTTTAAAGGTAAAACACTGGTTATTCCCGGAAATCACGACTGGTACAGCGGACTTGACGGGTTAAAAGCTCAGGAAGATTTCGTAAAAAATTATTTGAACGATAAAAAAGCTTTTCTTCCTAAAAATTCCTGTCCTATTGATGATATCAGCCTCACAAAAGATATCAAATTAATTGTGATTGATTCGGAATGGGCATTGCTAAACTGGGACAAGCATCCGGGAATCAACAAAAACTGCGACATCAAAACCCGTGAAGATCTTTTCACCGAATTTAAAGATTTAATTAATAAAAATCAGGATAAAAGAATTATTGTTGCGCTTCATCATCCTATTATCAGCAGCGGAACACATGCAGGATTTACCTCTGCAAAATCCCACCTTTTCCCTTTAAAAAGCAAAATTCCGGCTCCGGGCGTTGCAAGTCTCATTAATGTTGTAAGAAGTTCTTCGGGAGCGAGCCCTGAAGACATTACAAACAAGCATTACGCAGATCTGGCCAACCGAATTAAAAGTATTGTCCAGGAAAAGGAAAATATTATTTTTGTTTCGGGACACGATCATAATCTTCAATATCACGAATTAAGAAATATCAGACAGATTATCAGCGGCGCGGGCTCCAAAGTTGATCCCGCTACCATCAGGGAGAAAACTGATTTTTCTTACGGAGGAAGCGGTTTTGCCATACTGAATATCAGAAAAGATAAAAGTTCGGACGTAGAATATTTTTCTACAAAAGATAATTCTTTAGAACAACTCTCGCATATTCAGGTCACTGAAAAGCCTGCGGATTTCATAAACAATTACCCAGATTCTTTTCCTTCAACAGTAACATCAACCATTTATCCTAAAAAATTAACAGAAAAAAGAAAATTTTACAGGTGGCTTTGGGGAGAGCATTACCGAAAATATTACAGAATGCCCGTTGAAGCTCCTACAGCGAACATTTCAACGCTGGATGGCGGCTATACACCTTTCAGGGAGGGCGGCGGAAATCAATCGAACAGCCTCCGGCTGAGAGCGCAGGACGGACAGGAATTCGTAATGAGAGGTGTTAAAAAAAGTGCCGTCCGTTTTCTCAACAATATGGCATTTCGGAAAAGCACTTTCGGAAATGAGCTGAATAATACTTTCCCGGACAGATTTCTTTTGGATTTTTATACTACCAATCATCCTTTTACACCTTTTGCGGTGGGAAATATGGCGGACAAGATTGATCTTTATCACAGCAATCCCAGATTATTTTATATCCCGAAACAAAAAGCTCTGGGAGAATACAATATCAACTACGGAGATGAAATGTACATGATTGAAGAGCGGTTTTCTGCAGATCCTAAAACCCTTGCTTCTCTGGATAATGCAAAGGATATTGTTTCAACAGATGATGTTCTGAAAAATTTTAATAAAAACTACAAATATTCCGTAGACCAGGAACTGTATATCAGGGCCAGGCTTTTTGATATGCTGATTGGTGACTGGGACAGACATTCCGACCAGTGGAAATGGGCCGAATATCAGCAAGGTGACAAAGTACTTTACAAACCCATTCCGCGGGACAGGGACCAGGCATTCAGTAAGTATGACGGAAATGCTTTCAAAATTATTATGAATATTCCGGCGATCCGCCACATGAAAACGTTTAAAGATGACATCAAGAGCGTAAAATGGCTTTCTATGGAACCCTACCCTCTTGATCTTGTTTTTCTGAAAGGCGCTACTGAAGAACAATGGATTGCCCAGGCAAAATACATCCAGGAGCATCTTACGGATCAGGATATTGACAATGCATTCAGCAACCTTCCGAAGGAAGTGCAGGACGAAACCATTGCAGATATACAAAGAAAGCTGAAATTGAGAAAAACGAAACTGGAAACCTATGCTTCACAATACTACAATGTGCTGCAGAAAAAAGTTCCATTGGCAGGAACGGTAAATCCTGATAAATTCGTTATTACTAAAACCGGAAACTCAGTTAACGTTAAACAATATAAATTAGATAAAAAGAAAGAAAATCCTGAACTGGTTTTTGAAAAGACCTATGATGATTCCAAAACCAAAGAGCTATGGATCTACGGACTTGAAGATGATGATATTTACGAAGTTTCAGGAGAAGGAAGACCTAAAATGAACATCAGGCTGATCGGAGGGTATAACCACGACACCTATACTATTGCCGACGGGAAGAAGGTTAAAATTTATGATTTTAAATCACAAAACAATACCTACAACACAAATGGTGCTTCAAAAAATATTTCAGACGATTACGACATTAATACCTACAATTACAAACATCCGAAATACAACTTTATTGCAGGCTATCCGAATGCCAATTTCAATCCGGATGATGGGGTAATTTTAGGATTTGTTGCCAACTATACGGTAAATAATTTTATCCGTGATCCTTTTACCCAGAAACACAGCTTGAGAGCTAATGTTTATACAGCTACGGGAGGGTTTAATCTAGGATATAAAGGGATTTTCAAAAAAGTGGTCGGAAATTGGGACGCCGGTATTGATGCATTGTATACCACTCCGTTTTTTGCAAGAACATTCTTCGGTCTGGGTAACGAAACGCAATATGACAAGGAAGCCGTAGAGAGAGACTACAACCGGGTAAGAATTTCACAATTTAAATTTGCACCATCTTTATCAACAACAAGCTGGCGCGGTATAAAAAACCAGTTTCAGCTGAGTTTTGAGCATGCTAAAGTGCAGCAGACTGACGACCGTTTTGTAGCGGTTTCCCCGGATGTAAATCCTGAAGTTTTTGATGGGCAGCAGTTTGCAGGAGCCAATTATACATTCAGTTTCAAAAATGTAGATAATAATGCATTTCCGACTTTAGGAATGGAATTCCTCTTAAACGCAGGCTGGAAAGCAAACATCTCAGAATTTGACCAAAATTTTGCAACGTTCCAGGGAACACTGAATGTTTTCCACAGAATCGATAAAAGAGGGCGTTTCGTATTTGCCAATTCCACGAATGCGATGATCATCAACAATAATAATTTTGAATTTTATCAGGCCGCGGCAATTGGTGGTAATAACGCGATGCGTGCTTACAGAAATGAGCGGTTTGCAGGAAAATCGTATCTTGTGAATAATGCCGAAGTGCGATGGGATTTTGGCCGTGTTAAAAACAACATTGTGCCTGTTAATATGGGAATTTTGGTAGGCTATGATCTTGGAAGAGTATGGATAGACCGTGAATCTTCTGACAAATGGCACCAAGGCGTGGGCGCAGGGTTCTGGATGAATATTCTGGAAATGTTCTCTGCCCGCATCGACTATTTCACCGGTGAAGACGGCGGACGAATTTCAGGAGGTGTAGGATTGGTCTTTTAAAATATTGATTAAAGAAACTGTATTATAACAAAACCGCAGAGGATATCTGCGGTTTTCTGTTTTATTGCCATGTCAGGATTACCTGCCCGTCCGAATCATAAAAATAGGTCCAATCTGAATGACCACTTCCGGGAGGAAACTGTGGATTCTGAAGGTCCTGAACAGTATAATCGACCGTTCGATAATTGTTTTTTGATAGACTTTTTTCGTAAAAATTATCATTGCATAAATACAATTTTTTAAAAGGATTTTTTGCAGTATCGAAATTTGAATAAAAAGTTGTTGTAAGTTTAGAATCTATGCCTCCGGATTTTTCTAATTTTTCACTTTTAATTAAATTTTGGTTTGAGTCAAAGAGATATGTTGTAAAATATTCCCAGGTATATTGCTTTTCATATACAACAATCTTGTCTGTTTGGTAAGAATAGTTTTTTTCAGAAAATAAGACATCTATACCATTATACAAATACCTGCTTTTAAGCTTTCCATTTTCCATAGTACAAACTTCTTTTACCGCCCCATTGGCCTCTACTTCAGAATGCTGAATAGATACCTTATCATTATTGTAAGAAAACAAACAATATGGATCTGTCATAAAAGTGGTAATGCCCGGAGTTGGTGACATAATTTTACCGGAAGCCTTTTTCAGAAGACCATTTTCATATGAAAATTTGTAAGTAAGACGCGGGTCAATTGAAGAATAGCTTTTAGGAAATGAAGCTATAAAAGCGGAAATTTTTTCTGGCTGTAATTCCTGATCAACAATTGCTGTACTCTCATCATTATCACACGAAGAAAATATTCCTGCAATACATAAAATATAAAAAAATTTTTTCATAGTTATTTTTCAGCCGCAAAAATACAATTTCCGGCACAACTCAGAAAGAAAACTTATACACATTACCTCCCTCTTTTCCGTCCTTTTCATCGGCAATGAGCAAAGTTCTATCATCAAGATATACAACAGCTTCTTTCTGAGAATTGTGGTTTAACGGAGTTTTCTGAATAACCGCTGTTTCAAAATTTTTATCAAAAAGAGATGAAAGTACATAAACATTTTTATGAGTAAGCAGTACAACCTGGTTTCTGCTGTTAATAGCTGCTGAAGTAATCGCCGCATCGCTGTATCCTCCCTGCAGTTTTAGTGTTGCAATTAATTTCGCTTCAAAATCACCGGCTTTATTAGGAACCTGAAAAACAAGAAAAGTCCCGTCGAAACCTTTGCTTCTGTTTTTGGTAAAGAGGTAAAAGTAGCCGTCCTTCTCTACAAAAGCTTCACAGTCATAGAGCCAATGAGATTTCTTTGGTGGAAACGCAGTCTGCCCTTCATAATGATAGGTTGTCGTCTGAGTAACATTTGTGGATTTTTGGGAAGCATCTTTCAAATCAACTTTTAAAATGGATAAATTGCGCCTGTCATTGTTGTTATTTCCAAAATCACCGATGTAAATATTTCCCTGAGCATCTGTGGTTATATCTTCCCAATCGTGGTTTTCCGCATTTTCTACCAGAACATCAGCGACCTGTTTTCCCTGTCTGTCCAGTCCGTAAATCACGTTTTTATTTCCCTGATCTTCAATCGCCCAGATTGTTTTTTTATCTTTTGATAAAGTAATTCCGGAAACTTCCTTGAGCTTTTTAGGCAAAGAAAACTCAACGGTAAGTGCCTCTCCGGACTTCTGGGAGTCCTGAGCTTTCGGATTGCAGCTGAGTAAAAGGAATGCTGATAAAACAAGAACGCGCAACATATCTATTTTTTTAATTTTTTAAACTGAAAATAAGAGAACCTGATATTTTTCTCTAAATTATTAATAATCTGCTGATGATGGAGAAAAAATCCTGCTGCCAGACCAATCAGGCTGCCAATGACTGTATCAATAAGCCTTGCCTGCATCAATGTTTCCACATGATGATGCGTTTCGCTTGCTGTTTCTGCCAGAAGAATCGTTAAGGGTGTAATGAAAATTACCGCAAATCCATAATTTCTGACAATTAATAATTCAATAATAAACTGTAAAATCGTGATAATGATAATCATCACGATCTTTTCCGGATTGAATAAAAGGATAATCCAAGCCAGCCCGATCCCGATAAAAGTTCCTAAAATCCTGTGCATATTCCTTTGTCTTACATGCTCAAAATTTCTTCCTTGGATGATCGCAACTGCTGCAATGGAAATCCAATAAGTATTGTTAAAATGTAAAAGATGCCCGATGATTAATGTCAGCGCCATGAAGAAGCCAATGATGGCACTTTCTACAAATTTGGTATATCTTCTTTTGTTGAATGTTCTTCTCGGGACGGCAACCACTTTGCTTTTTTCAATAAAAACCGAATACAGGAAGGCGAATGAGCAGGATAATATCGCTCCCATCGCAACAAGTCCCACACGTGCCGGAATGAGTTCCGGATCAAATCTATACGTACTGGCCATTGCGGCAACCATAATAAAGAAAAAATTTCCCGGCGGCGGAATTTTATAATACGAAGATATAAAATGGGCTAAAAAAGAAATTATTCCCAACGACAAAGCTCCTGCATACGCATTAAACCCGAAAAATGAGCTTACCGAAAATGAAAAGACAATTCCAAAAGCGCATACCGCGAGATGGATCATTCTCTGCGTGATTGGTGCTGAAGTAAAGTATAAAATCGTAAGTGCTCCCAAACTGGAAAGCGCGCCATAGTTAGGTTTCTCTGAAAAATAACCGATAAATAAACAGCTGCCGATGCAGAGTGCTGCCAGAAAGGGAAAATGCCATTTCCGTTCGGTCTGTTTAAATTCCAGTAAATACTGAAACCGGTGATGTATCGGGTTCTGTACTTTCATGTTACTGAAATTGTTTTGCTTCTTCCCAAAGAACATCCATTTCTTCCAATGACAAATCTGCAAGTTTCAGATTTTTCTCCGATGCCAGGTTTTCCATTTTCTGAAATCTTGAAATGAATTTTATATTGGTTCTTTCCAATGCAGAATCCGGATTGATGCCTACAATCCTCGCATAGTTGATTAGGGAGAAAAACACATCGCCCAGCTCCTGCTCTTTTTTATCCAGATCAGTTTCGTCGTGAAATTCCCGGATTTCTTCATCCACTTTTTTCCACGCATCTTCCGCGTCGTGAAACTCAAAGCCGATGCCTTTTACCTTATCCTGAATTCTGTATGCTTTTACCAAACTTGGCAGGCTCTTCGGAACGCCGCCCAGAATGGATTTGTTGCCTTCTTTCAGCTTCAATTTTTCCCAGTTCTGCTTTACCTCTTCTTCATCTTTTACTTTAGTATCACCGTAAATATGAGGATGGCGGAATATCAGCTTTTCATTTAAAGAATTGATCACATCCGCAATATCGAAACTTTCTTTCTCCGAACCGATCTTCGCATAAAAAACCAGATGCAGCAATACATCGCCCAGCTCTTTTTTAATTTCCTGCAAGTCATTCTGCAAAATCGCATCCGAAAGTTCATAAGTTTCCTCCAGCGTCAGATGGCGAAGCGACTCCAGCGTCTGCTTCTGATCCCACGGGCATTTTTCCCGCAGATCGTCCATAATATCCAATAATCTTCCGAAAGCTTCCAGTTTTTCCTGTTTGGTATTCATAGTTGAGAATTCAAGTCTTACAAATTTACGGGAAATCTTTCTGAATGTTCTTTTGTCGTAAAACAAAAGAACGAAAAATTCAAGACTTGGAATCTTTCGTTAAAAATTAAAACGTAATCCTAAAACTCAATTATAAAAGCTTCTACACTGCGTTTGTCATCCCGTAGGGATCTCGACCTAGTATTAGAGAAGTAAAAGGAAGATTGAATATGAATTTTCTAGTAATAAACAACTTTAAACAGATGATAAAATCATAAATATTCTACCCGCCAAATTTTGTTGCTGCCCAAACATTGCGGCTACAAAAATATTTCCGAACTGATGGACTTCCCTACTCCGCAACATGACCGCATAAAAGTGACCGTGAAACAGATCTATAATGAAAGCGGAACTAAGTGGTGGGGATTGAGGGAATTGAATAGAAAAACTCCTGGGTTTTCAGGAGTAATAACTGGTGTTTAATGTAAAATATTAACTTATTATTTCAGTTATAAAATTCTATCGTTTTTGAGATTATTTACTACCTATATAGTGTTTTTAGTGAAGGTGTTTTTGCTTATAATGTTGTTTGTCCAAAATCTAATTCGAATTCTATGTTACCTTCTACATTTTTGTGAAATACAGCTTCACAAATTAATTCTGGAAAATCGGAAGTCCAAAATCCAAATCTAAGTTTTTCTCCTTCTTTAATCTCAAGTGTCTTGGAGATTTTTTCAGCCTCTTTTTGACTTAAGATTTGAAGATCTTCAAAAGAATCAGTAGTTTTTCCAATTGAAATGTTATTAGTACTCATTATAATTATGTTTTTAATTTGAAAACTTGTTTTAATTAGTTATTTTTATCGCTTTAATCTTAGGGACAGTATTATTTTACATTTGAAGCTGAAGCTTTTCTTTCTGCGTTTATTAGTATAATATTTTTGTCTTTTTCAAGTTTTAGTTCTTTCAGAATTTTCTGAACTTTTGTATATTCACTTGCGTCAAAATATAAAATTACTTTAATTGAACTTTTTGTATTATTTGCCTCTTCATAAATCTTAACTTGATTTTCAAGATTTTGTTTCAACTTAGAATTAGAGGCTAATTTAAATTCAATCAAAGTTTTATCATTTGCCCCTTTAGAAATTGCATAGTCAACAGGACCTCTTCCGTTATTTACTTCTCGATTAACGTCAAAATCAGAAGCAAACCAGGTTAATCTATAAATTATTTGTAAATCTTCCTCTCTCTTAATGGGATTCCCTTCCACATAAAATAATCTATATCCATCATTCTTTTCAATTACTTGTTGAAGAAATTCAATTCTTTGCAAGGCTTCTTCGTATGACGATTTTGCTGGAATAGAATAGAAATCAGTGCTTTCTAATAATTTTTCTACAAAATTTGAAATTTGATGAATAAAAATTGTTTCTGTCTGCTCAACTTTTTGTCTGGATATATTTTTAGCACCTTCTTTATTTTCTTCTTTTGATTTAATAAACCATTTGATAATTTCGGGGAATTCACGAATAGTTTTTTGTACTGCTTCTGTAATTTCTCTTTGAGTATTTTTCTTGTTCTTAGATGGCTTTGGTAATTGCTTTCTGAAATAATTAAAAATTTCTTGACGAAACTGATCGTTTGGTATACTGCTACAAATCCTTGTAAAATCACCTCTTAAATCATTACTATTTATCCAATTATCATCTTTAGTCAATATATCCCTTGGTGTCAGAATAACATAATCTCCAAAAATAAAAGGCAAAATGTATTCTTTAGGCATCCATCTTTCAAGTTCGTAATCAAAATAAACTTTGTCAACGTGAACTTTTTGGGTTAAAGATTTATCTATAAATTTTAATGCAAATTCTTGAGTATAATCAAGTAAATAGCTTTTAATTAAATTTGTTGTGAAATCGCTAATATTATCTTTACCGACACCAATTTCAAATAACCCAGCTTTTTCTAAATGAGAAGATTGTGTTATTTGTTCTTTTCCTAAGTCATCAAATACTATATGCATTGATGATGACATTGAATTACCAAATTTTTTACCAAGTCCACTACCATTATTTCCAACTTTACTATAGCCGAACCAATTTTGTTTAACTTCCGGAAATAAAAACCAAGATTTTACTTGGGCTTCAGAAATACTACCTTTTGCAGATTTTTCTTTTATAAAAACCAAGTAATTAACAATTTTTTCATGTAGAGATTTGTATTCTTCTTTTTTACTTCCAAATAATAAAAAAGGATCAATAAATAATGGTAAGTCATTAATTAATGAAATATTAAAAGCTCCATAATTTTCTAAATCGGAAGTATCGATATTAAAAAAGTCAGAAAAGTAAATTTTTATCATAAAAAAGTATTTTATAATTATTTTAATGATGTATCAAGGAAATAATTGAAAGTATATATTGAAACTTAGTCAATATATTTGTAAATTAATTAACAAATGTAATAATAAGAAATTATCATTGTTTACGGCAATCCGTATTTATACTGAATTAATAATAGAATTTTTGATTTCAACCAAAAACAACAAAAAACCCCATCAAATCTGATGAGGTCCATATTTTAAGTAAGATAAATTAATTATCCCTGTTTTCTGTGTGTGCTTTTCGGAGCGGCTTTGGCTGCAGAAGTGGCTTTTACTTTTGGAGCGGCTGGCTTTTCAGCTTTTGGGGCTGCTTTTTTAGGCGCTTCTTTTTCTACGTTTACTTCTTCCGTTGCCGGTTCGCCTTCCAGTGTTTCAGGCTCTGCCTTTACGAAGCTTTCCGGAGTGATGTATCCTGCTTTATGAAGGATGTTGTACCACTGCGCCAGTTTTTTGATATCGGAAGCATATACTCTTTCGGTATCATAATTAGGAAGAGAAGCCGTCATGAATTCTTTTAATTCGGCATCAGATGCTTTGTGGTGAATCGCTTCCTTGTAGTCATAGTTTTTGGCAATATTTTCAAAAACTTCGAACAAAGGAACTTCTTTATCAAAAGTGAACATCGCAATATTGTCCAACAGGCTCACCTGGCTGGAATTCCCAATGCTTACTTTTTTCTTCGTGGTAACATCTTCAATGATAAATCCGTTTCTTAGTTGAGAAACTAATTTGTAAAGTCCTGGTTTTCCTGAAATTGAAATTATTTTTTCTAACAGCATAATTTTATTTTTTGTAAATTCTGCAATCAGCTATTCACTTCGACAAGCTCTGTGTGACAACTTTTTGCTTTTCTAATTTTCTTTATTCTATTGTAAACTATTTTGGAAATCTCATTTTGTAACCGATGCTTACGTCACCCTGGGTAATTTTGGTCAGTTTCCCTTTTACCAGCTTCTTTTTCAGTGCGCTGAGGTGGTCTGTAAACAAAATTCCTTCAATGTGATCATATTCATGCTGAATTACGCGGGCTCTAATATCGGAAAAAGTTTCTGTATGTTTTACAAAATTTTCGTCATAATATTCGATCACGATCGTACCTTTTCTCTTCACATCCTCTCTTACGTCCGGAATAGAAAGACATCCTTCGTTGAATTTCCACTCTTCCCCGGATTCTTCAAGAATTTTAGCATTGATGAAAACTTTTTTGAATTCTGCCAGCTCATCTTTGATGTCCTCATAATCTTCATCTTCCGCCAAAGGACTTACATCAATGACAAACAGACGGATATCCAGCCCGATCTGCGGTGCCGCCAAACCAATTCCGTTGGCACTGTACATGGTTTCGAACATGTTTTCTATCAATTCCTGCAGGTTGGGATAATCCTGATCAATATCCTTTCCTACTTTTCTTAACACGGGGTCACCAAAGGCTCTTATCGGTAAAATCATCTTGTTCTTTGTTCTAAAAAATTCTGCAATATGATGGTTGCACTTACTTTATCTATTAATCCTTTCTGCTGTCTCTGTTTTTTATTCTTTCCGCTTTGGGAGATAAAAAAAGAAGCCATCTTGGATGTAAATCTTTCATCGAAGCGGTTGACCTTAACTGTTGGAAATTCTTTTTTAAAAATTTCTATAAACTGCAGAATGTCGGTTTCCACTTCGGAGATATTTCCTTTCAAATCTACGGGAAGACCGATCACAACTTCATCTACTTTATTTTCGCTGAAATATTTCTTTAAAAATTCAGTGAGAAGCGGAGTCGATACCGTATCCAGACCGCTTGCAATGATCTGCATATCGTCGGTTGCGGCAATTCCACAACGTGCCTTTCCATAGTCTATTGCAAGGATTTGTCCCATAGGTTTGCAAATTTAGTAAATTTTAATGATTTTATTCTAAACACATTTTTTTTATAAATCATGTTTTTATTCCGCTAATTTTTTTATAATTTTAATTTTCTAAAAACGATAATATGAAGAGACTCATTCTCGTAAGACATGCGAAGAGCGACTGGCCGGAGGAAACAGAGGACTTCGACAGACCATTGGCAGACAAGGGGTTGGAAGAAGCGATGCATATGTCCCGGTTTATGAAAAACAACAATGTGGCGATAGACTATTTTGTCTCGAGTCCCGCCGTGCGTGCACTGAATACCTGCAGAATTTTCAACCAGTCCTACCATATCAATATTACAACGAATGAGAAGCTTTACAATCCTTCGGAAAGCAATTTTGAGTCTGTGATCTATGATCTTGACGACAATGTAAATTCCGTAGCTTTTTTTTCCCATAACAACGGAATCTCCAATTTTGCGAATTCCATTTCCGAAGATATCTTTCACTTTCCGACCTGCGGCGTTGCGGGTTTTGAGATCGACTGCAATTCGTGGTCCGAGTTCGACGGTGCCAAAAAGAGACTGATGTTTTTCTATGATCCCGGAAAAATAAAATGATACGATCCGGTGACTTCGAGAGCCTCAGCCACCGAATCGTATCAATTCTTATGCAAAAAAATCAAAGATTTTAAAAACTCATGTGTTCTAAAATATGCGCAAAGCTTTATTGTTTATCTAATGTGACTTATGTGTTTAAAAAGCTTCTGTGACTTTGCGGTTAATTTATTTCCGTTTCAAATCCAGATCATCAAAATCAAAACTGAAATCTGTAACATCTGAAATCGGTTTTAATCTCGCCGATTGCGCTTTTCCTGTTTCATCATAATCAAAAATAATGTAGGCATCGGCATCGTAGCTTCTGTCGTCCCATTTGATGATGAAAGAATTATTGGAATACGGCAGCAGCTCCCCTTTTAATCTTGGAGAACTTTTGCAGGAAATCCTGTAGTCATTTCCCTGCTGAGCAATTTCCACATCTCCAAACCATTGATCAGTGTACGTTCCGGTAAATTGTTCTGCTTTTGGCTGAAGGTTTTTATCTTTCCTGAAAGCTTCCGATTTGGCAAACGCTTCTTTTTTCTGTTTGTCGAAACTTTCTTCCATTTTCTTCATCCTTTCGCCGTAGGTTTTCAGCCAATTTCTGTCGGCCACACCCAGATAAGAATCTTTTACGGTATTGGTAATGGTATTAAAAGCCGCTCCGGACTGTTGATTGGTTAACACTACAATTCCCAGTTTCATATCCGGAATTAAGGTAAACTGCGTCACCGTTCCGATCAGCCCGCCCGTATGCTGAACCTGTTTATGCCCTTTCACATCACTTAAAAACCATCCCATTCCATATCCGTAGAAACTGGTATCATAAGGGTTTTTCGCCGCAACGCCGCTTGGAATCTGTAAACTCCAAAGCTGCTGGACATTTTTATCTGAAACTAATTTTTTACCATCTTTCGTGGTGAAATTATTCAATAGAAATTCAGCCCATGTGGTCATGTCTTTGATGTTGCTCATAATACCTCCTGCTGCATTAGCCGTTTCGTTCCAGTCGTGAGGAACCGCGATGGCTTTTCCGTCAACCGGTGCGTGTGCATCGATCTTATTGGCAACCATCTTTGCCCTGTTATAGCTTCCGAAACTTGAAGTCATCCCAACCGGTTTCATGATTCTTTGCTCGATAAATTCGGCCCAGCTTAATCCTGAAATTCTGTGAATCACTTCTCCGGCAACGATAAACATGATGTTGTTATAATCTAAAGTTGTCCTGAAAGGATTTTCAGGTTTTAAATACCGTACATTATGAACAATATCGTTCACCGTTAAATTTCCTCCTTCAGGAAAGAACATCAAATCTCCCTGTCCCAGTCCTAATCCGGCTCTGTGTGTCACCAGATCTTTAATGGTTACATTTTGGGAAACATAGGGATCGTACATTTGAAATTCCGGGATGTATTTTGAAACTTTATCGTCCCAGTTCAGTTTTCCTTCATCTGCTAAGATTGCCAAAGCTGTACAGGTAAAGCCTTTGGAGTTGGAGGCAATCCCCACCAGTGTATTGTCGTCCATTGGCTGTTTCGTTGTTAAAGAGCGTACGCCAAACCCTTTGGAGTAAATAACTTTACCATCCTTAATGATTCCGACTGACATTCCCGGTACATCAAAGGTTTTCAGCGTGTTCTGTATTAGCTCATCTAATTTTTTCTCTTCAACCTGTGCATTGGCTAAACCAACCGTCAGCAAAAGAAGGAAAATAGAAAGTTTCTGCTTCATTTTTTTTGCCTAAAGGTAATAAATTATCATGTTCTGATTTAACCTTAATTTAAGACGTTTCATTCATATCTTTTTAACGTTCGTAAAAAATCAGTTTCCGGAATTTTTTTTAAGTTTATCTTTGTGAAAATTTAAACATTAACAATGAAAACGAAAAAACTACTGACTTTATTTCTATTAATTTCCGGCCTAAGCTTTTATTTTTCCCAAGAAGTTGTCATTAAGGATGATAAGGTTCTGCTGGATGGGAAACAGATTTTGAAAGCCGAAAAAATAAATGTCCTGCAGTATTCATTTTACAGCATGAAAGATGATGAAGAAATTCTCATGTTCAGACAAATGGATAATGAAACGCCAAAATATATGGACGATGATTATTATGTTTTAAATTTCCTAACTGAAAAAACAAAGGTTGAATCCACTGATTTTACAAAAATCTTAAATTTCATGAACTCCAGAAAAGCCATGGAAAAGCTGATCAAATGGCTATTAAAAGAAAGAGTGATCAATAATGATGGTGAATTGAATCCTGAAAGAGTGCAGACATTCAAGGAAAAATACGACGAAAATATTACCGACAGAACTTTTAGATAATGACAAAAATCCTTCTCCTTTCCGATTCTCATTCATACATAGATGACCGTATTTTAGAATATGCCCGACAGGCTGATGAAATCTGGCACGGTGGAGATTTTGGCAGCATGGAAGTGATTGAGCAACTGGAAAAAATAAAACCTTTAAAAGGCGTTTACGGAAATATCGACAATGCAAAAATAAGATCGGAATTTCCCGAAGTGAATCGTTTCTTTTGTGAAGATGTGGAAGTTCTGATGGTCCACATCGGCGGTTATCCCGGAAAATACACACCTGTGACCAGGCAGGAAATTGCTGCAAAGGCCCCTACATTATTTATTTCAGGGCATTCTCATATTTTAAAGGTGATGTTTGATCAGAAAAACAATCTGCTTCATCTCAATCCGGGAGCATGCGGAAAGCAGGGATGGCATAAGGTACGAACGATGATGCGTTTTGTGATTGATGGTTCGGAAATCAGGGATCTGGAAGTTATTGAACTCGGACCTAAGGTTTAAGTTCAGGGGTTAAAGTTCAAGGTTTAGAGTTTAGAGTTTATGAAAATTGGTGATAAAGTTTCTGTGGTAGATGAGGATTTGAGCGGAATTGTAACTTCGGTCAACGGAAATATTGTTGTTTTTAAAGATGAATACGGATTTACCTACCAATATCCGAAAGAAAAATTGGTTCCGAAAAGTTCGGATTTATATGAAAATATCAAAATTGTAAAAAAACCGGAACCCAAGAAAAACATTTCGAAAAAGCATCAGAAAAATGCGTTGGTTCTGGATCTGCACTTTCATAACCTGGTCAAAAATCCCAATGATTATGATAGTTTTGAAAGGCTTTTCATTCAGAAGGAAAGATTACTCGAAACCTTGAGTTTTTGCAGGAAAAACCATCTTAAAAGATTGGAAATCGTTCACGGAATCGGCGACGGTGTTCTGCAGAGAATGGTTTGGGATATTCTGGAAAGCCAGACCGGACTGGATTTTTACAATAAGGAAATACTTCACCATCAATCGGGTGCTGTAATGGTAGAATTTCACTAAATTTGCAGGAATTGAACTATGAACATACTTAATTTACTTTTCACCAAAGACGGACTAACCTACCAGATTGCAAAAAACAAAAGCATCGTGGAAGAAAAATCCTACTTCAAAGATGAAGAATCTCCGGAGAATCTTATTGCAGATAAACTGGATGAAGTATTGATCAAACAGCGGTTTGATGAAATTCATGTTATTTCCGCACTCAATCATTTTACGCTGATGCCGGAAGGCTTTTCCGAGCACGAAGCAGGATTTGATCTGATCGCTTTTAATGCTCCCGTTGATAAGGAAAAAGAAGAGCTGATGTTATCGATCAACGAGAAATTCAAGGTTCAGTTTTATTATACGTTTCCGAAGAATTTTTATAAAAAGATAAAAGAGCCGGCTTTACCTGTGAACTTTAATTTTTCGGGTGAGAAATTTCTGAATTCCATTCAAAATAAAAACAATAAGGAAATTCATATCAACCTTTATCATAATCAGTGTGAATTTTTCGCGATAGATCAGAAGAAAATTATTTTATACAATAATCTTGATGTAAATTCTGAAGTGGATTTTTTATATTTCATCATGTTTACTTTAAGCAAGATCGGTTTTGGGATCAATGAAACCCATTTCTTTGCCTACGGTGAAACCACTGAAAATGAAACTTTTATTTCAGAGCTTCAGAAGTTTGTTAAAAATCTGAAAATCGTATACGATAATATTCCCAATAAAAATTTTATATTAAATTAGACTTGAAAAATCGGGTTAAAGCTTATTTTTTCCTGACCGTTCTACCGTCTAAAACCCAATACTTATGTACAGAATCATTTCAGGCAAATGGAAAGCCAAGAAAATAGCAGCTCCCAGAAATTTTGATGTAAGGCCCACCACGGACTTTGCGAAAGAGGCGCTTTTCAGTATTTTGGAAAATACCTATGATATGCAGTCGGTTTCCGTGCTTGATCTTTTTGCAGGCATCGGTTCTATTACGCTTGAATTTGCTTCCAGAGGCTGTCAGGATATCACTTCCGTAGAAATGAACCCGAAACATACGGCTTTCATTAATGCTACCGCTGCTGAGCTTGATATGGCTTTGCAGGTGAATGTTCAGCGTGGAGATGTCTTCGACTGGCTTAAAAAATTCAGAAATAAAAAGTCTTTTGAGATTGTATTTTCTGATGCACCTTTCGAAATGGAAGAAAAGAAATATCAGGAAATCATTTCTCTGGTTCTAAACAATAAATACCTGAAAGAAAACGGCGTTTTAGTGGTAGAACATCAAAGCCGGATGAAATTTGACCATCCGAATTTAGTGGATACGCGAAAATACGGAAATGTAAGTTTCAGCTTTTTTGAACCGAATAAAGAAGAGGTAACAGAAATACAAAATCAGGAATAATTTCCTGATTTTTTTTATACAATTTTAACTTTATAAATTTTCCACTGCTTTTTGCATTTAATGTATCGAATTTATCAGGAGCTTTTTCCCGCTTTCCATTACAATCTTTTTTTTCAAAAAAGGATTTTCATTACAATCGGGGCTATTTTAGTTTAGTCAATAGTATAAACAGGATGATGAGCCAGATTAAAAGATAAAAGCTGTTTCAGGTAGAAACAGCTTTTTATTTTTATAATACTTTTAATTCCAGATCGATCGATTTACCGAAGAATTTCTTCGAAATTTTCTCAAAATTTTTGGTAAGATCCGAAAGGTAAAAATGATAATTCGGGTTTGGATTCTGATCATTTAGCAGATTGTATTTATCCAGAATACTTTTCAGATGGTTGGCTACGATATTCGGAGAATCAATCACACGGACACGATTTCCGTAATACTGTTTGATTTCATCAATTAACAAAGGATAATGAGTACATCCTAATATCAAGGTCTCGATATTTTTCAGTTTACTGTTACTGAGATAATTATAAATAATTGCGTGGGTAATCGGATGATTTTTAAAACCTTCCTCAATGGCAGGAACCAATAAAGGCGTTGCTAACTCGTCCACTTTAATCCACTTATTATGTTTTCTGATGCTTTTTTTATACAAGCCCGAATTCACCGTGGCTTTTGTTGCAATTACACCAACATTATTATGAATTTCGTACGAAACTTTTTCCGCTACAGGATTGATCACGTCAATTACCGGAACTTTTCCTGCCACCGACTGCATAACTTCATTCAGTGCATTTGCGGTAGCCGTGTTGCAGGCAATTACGATCGCTTTGCAATTTTGTTCCAGCAAAAAATTAGTGATTTTTGTAGAATATTCGATAATGGCTTCCCTGGATTTTTCACCATACGGAAGGTGTTTGGTATCTCCGAAATAAATCAGATCTTCATGAGGAAGAAGTCTCTTAATTTCTTTGGCAACCGTTAAACCTCCAACTCCGCTGTCGAAAATACCAATCGGCTGCTTCGATGAAAGATGAGCGTAATCTTGCTTTTTCGTTTTCAAAATTGAACTGAAATTTTATACAAAAATAGTGAAATTGTTGGATGCCTGAAGCCGGATGTCAGAAGTTTTTTACAAACCGTCACTCTGCCTCCTGCTTCGAACCTTCTGTCTAAACCATAAACAAATCCGCGGCAATTCCGTCTGCCATAAACCAATGTTTTTCAGGAATCTTCAAATGATTTTCTTCTATGATTACTATTCCTTCTTCAAGCTTTGGTTTTATTTGTTTTTGGAAATATTCAAGAATTTCACCGTTGAATTTTTTATTGAACCAAGTAAGATCAACACCCCACACTGTTCGTAAACCGATCATTATCATTTCATTAAACTGATCCTTCTGTGAAAGAATCTCCTCTTCTTTAGCCAAAAGACCGGAGTTTAATTTTTTAATATATTGCTGATTGTTGGCTACATTCCAGCTACGGACATCAAAACCATTGTATGAGTGGGCCGAAGGTCCGATTCCAAGATATTCCTTGTATTTCCAGTATGAAGAATTATGTCTGGAATAAAATCCGGGTTTTGCAAAATTGGATACTTCATAATGTTCAAAACCCTTATCTTTTAGAAAATCAGATAAATAATAGAATTCCTGATTTTGTTCCTCTTCTTTCGGACTGATTACTTTACCTTTTGAAATCCAGTTTTCCAAGGTCGTTTTGGGCTCTACCGTTAACGCATAGGAAGAGATGTGCGGAACTTCCAGCGCAATGGTTTTATTTAAATTTTGTTTCCAGATTTCCATATTGGAAGTAGGCGAACCGTAAATGAGATCAATACTCAGGTTTTCAAATCCGAAATCCTGGGATCTTTTAATAGAGTCCTCTGCTTCGGATGCAGTATGAGCACGGTTCATCAGTTTTAAATCTGCTTCAAAAAAACTTTGAGTGCCAATAGACAAGCGATTTATTGGAGAATCAGAGAGACCTTTCAGAAAGTTTCTATCCAGATCGTCGGGATTGGCTTCCAGCGTTATTTCAATATCTTTTTCAAAACTGAAATATTTTAAAGTTTCATCAATAAGAGATTTTATCTCGTCAGGTGAAAGTATAGAAGGGGTTCCGCCGCCAAAATAGAGAGACTGAAGGTTTTTATTTTGCAATTCATCCTTCCTGAGGAGGATTTCCTTTTTCATCGCAGCCAGCATTTCATCTTTAAAATTCAAAGATGTTGAAAAATGAAAATTGCAGTAGCTGCATTTCTGTTTGCAAAAGGGGATGTGAATATAGATCATAAAAAAAGCCCTGAAAATTCAGAGCTCAAATTTATTTAAATTAAATTAATTAATATCTATAACCTCTGTGGTTAATGAAGTTATCGAAGTTATATCCTACTCCAAGCATGAAGCTGTTTCCTCCATATTCCTGGATATCAGACAATCCGATGTTGTAGGTAGCACCTATCATAAATTTGTTGAATCTTACTTTCACAACCGGAGCAATCTGTAATTGCTGGCTGTCGAATCTGTTCTGAACAGATCTGTAGTTTACCCCGAAAGAGAAAGAATTGATATCATTAAAGAACGTTGCCATTAAGTTATAATCAATCGTTCTTGTAGAGTTGGTGTTAAGGTTGATTAATGCTGAAGGAGTGAAATAGATATTATCACCTACATGCCAGTCATATCCTAAATTTAAAAAGAATTTGATCGGAGAAGGCTCACGTCCGTTAACAATTGCTTCGTCGTTTGTAAGAGCAATATCATTCACAGAAACTGCTGCAAAGATATTTCTATAGGTTGCCGCTACCCCGAAATTGGCATAAGCCATAAAAATGTTGCTTTCAGTTCCCTGTAATAAAGGATCTGAAGCATCCTGTGTATTAATTTTTGAATAATCAAAATTCATGTTGTAAAAGCTTACGCTTGTACCGAAAGAGAACTGGTCTCTTCTGTCTCCTTCACTGCTAAGAGGAATAAAATATGAAGCACCAGCCGTAATACCTCCTGCAGAAATAGGACCATTACTGTCTCTGAATACAGATAAACCTGCCCCTACTCTATCAAAGATGTTCGCGTTAATCCCCACCGACTGTACGTTTGGAGACTCACTGAACTTCGAAAATTGCTGCTGATAGTTAAGATTAAGTTGCACATAGTCAGTTTTTCCGTATTGTGCTGGGTTGAACAGAAACTCACCATCCAAAAGGTATTGTTGATAGTATGGTAATGTTTCTTGTGCTTTGTATGCATTTGACAAAAGAGCTAAACATACGATAGCATATAGTTTTCTCATAACAAATCTTGATTTCAATTCAACAAATATAAAAAAATTCTCAATATATTTTTAGTTTTCTAAATAATTTCTCCATTTTTTTACAGCATCCGCCATATCTTTCGGCATTGGGCTTTCAAAATATAATTCCTTTTTTGTAGTAGGATGTATAAAACCTAAAGTATGGGCATGGAGCGCATGTCTGGGCAGAATTTCGAATACATTTTTTATAAACTGCTTATACTTAGGAAGATTCACGCCACGGAGAGGTGTATGCCCTTCATATCGTTCATCATTAAATAAGGTATGCCCAATGTGTTTGAAGTGCGCCCTGATCTGGTGGGTTCTCCCTGTTTCCAGTTTACATTCTACCCATGTCATATATCTGAATCTTTCCAGAACTTTGTAATGTGTCACTGCATGTTTTCCCTGGCTGCCGTCTTCATAGGTATGCATCTGCATCCTGTTTTTCGGATGGCGCCCGATATGGCCTCTAATGGTGCCTTCATCGTCCTGTACATTTCCCCAGACGAAAGCCCAGTACAGCCTCTTCGTTTTCCTGTCGAAGAATTGTTTTGCTAAAAAGCTCAATGCATATTCATTTTTTGCAATGACCAGTAATCCGGAAGTATCTTTATCGATCCTGTGAACCAATCCTACTCTGTCCAGATCAGACTTCTCACCGTTCTGTTCGAAATGATAGGCTAAAGCATTCACCAAAGTTCCGTCCCAGTTTCCAAATCCGGGGTGAACAACCATTCCGGGATCTTTATCTACAACAATAAGATCATCATCTTCGTACACGATATTGATCGGAATGTTCTGCGGAATAATAAAATTCTCCCTTGGTGGATGCGCCAGTAAAACGGAAATCTGGTCACCCGGCTTTACACGATAGTTCTGTTTTACGGCAACTCCGTTTACGATAACGTTCCCGGCCCTGCAGGTCTGGGAAATTTTATTTCTGGAAGAGTTTTGCCGGAAGATCAATAAGAATTTATCAATTCTCAGGGGTTCCTGACTTTTATCCACCGTAATATTAAGGTGTTCATAAAGTCCTTTATTTTCCTCATCAATATCAATATTATCGATACTGTTCTGGTCTGCTAATTCTTCATCGAAAAAATCTTCGTTATCTTCTGCCATTGTTATATTTTTTTATACAAAAGGCTTCAACATAATAAAAGTTGAAGCCTGTATTTTTATAAGAATCGATACTTATTCTACTACTACTTTCTTAGCTTTCGCCTTTTCTGCAGTTTTTTGTGTTGTTGCAGCAGGTTTATTAGCGGAAGCTGTATTTCCGGAAGTACCGGTACCCGTAGTTTTCGGCTTAGCACTTTCAGGTCCTGAAGAAGATGGTTTTACCGAAGATTTCTGCGCATCTGTCTTCTGTATATCCGTCGACGGTTTCGGGCTTTCTCTTTTAGGCGCTGCAACAGGCGGAGGAGCTTCATAAGCCGGCTCCTGAACAGGCATTTCCTGATACTGAATCGGAGGCAGCGCCGTGTCTACCTTCATTCTGTAAATGGAATTCAGCTCTTCTATTTTTGCTCTCAGCTCAGCCGGAGTTCTTTTACTGGCCCAGAGATCCATCTGCATTCCCTGATCTCTTACATCTCCTGCAGCAGGATCCTGATAATAGATAATATCAGATTCGTCTTTACTGCCGTCTTCATGCTCTACAAGTCCCACTTCAAACATGCTTCTTGCAATCACAGCTCTGGCTTCTTTTACCGTAAGCCCTACAACATTCGGAATGGAAATATTTCTCAGCGGCCCGGAACCTATTACGACATCTACCACAGAAAATCTCGGAAGTTTGGTTTTAGGTTTTACAGCCGTTCCTTTGTACAATATTCTTAAAACTGCATCTTTCTGAATGCTCGGCTCAAAAATAGTATCTCCTACTTTTAGCCCTACCTGTTCCAGTCTTTGAAATGCAAGTCCTGAATATTTATTGATCACATCAGGAACTTCCACTCTGGCCCAGGTTCTCGGGTTCACTTTCAGTTGGATTGCTCTTCCGTCTTTTACACGCGAGCCGGGAGCAGGATATACCTGCAATACCTGGAACGGTCTGTATTTGGGATCATATTTAAAACTATCCACCTCATAATCCAATCCAGAATCGTCCAATATCTTGATTGCTTCCTGTACCGATTTATTGACAATATTGGGAACGGGAATTTCCTGGCCGTGATTGGTGTGATGCTCCAGCCAACGGAATGTAAGCCAAACCAATCCCACGAAAACACCGATGGCAACAACTAAGTTCAGTAAAACTTTCCAATTGAAAAGTGATTTAAGCATACTAAAAATACTATAATTAGACAGCAAATATAATTAATATTTTAGAATGTGCTTCGATTTCCGTTGAGCATTTTCGTTTTCAAAATTTTAGAATTTCCAAAATTGCATGATATAAAATCATTAAATTTGCCCCAATTGATACTTTAAGAATATGAACAAAAAGAGTGTTGCTGTAGTGATGGGAGGCTATTCTGATGAATACGTTGTATCACTGAAGAGCGGACAACTGATCTATGATTCTCTGGACAGAAACCTTTATGATGTATATAAAGTAATTGTTCTTCGGGATGAATGGTATTTTTTAGATGAAAATAATCAGAAATTTCAGATTAACAAAGGCGATTTTTCTGTAGCTATCGATAACAACACAACGCTGAAATTTGATGTGTGCTTCAACATCATTCACGGAACACCGGGAGAAAACGGCATTCTTCAGGCATATTGGGATGCCATCGGCCAGAAGTATACCGGCTGTGATTTTTACCAGAGTGCTCTTACTTTCAATAAAAAAGATACGCTAGCCGTACTTTCCAAATATGGTATTCCTTCTGCAAAAAGTGTCTACCTAAGAAAAGGAGAAGGTATCAATGTTGATGAAATTGTAGAAAATCTTGGTCTTCCTGTTTTTGTTAAACCCAATCAGTCGGGATCTTCACTGGGAATTTCAAAAGTGAAAGAAAAGTCCGAACTCATTGCTGCTACTGAAATTGCCTTTAAAGAAGATGATGAAATTTTAATTGAAAGTTTTCTTAACGGTATGGAGGTTTCCGTGGGCGTTATTGATTATAAAGGAGAAACTATTGTTCTGGGCATCACGGAAATTGTTCCTAAAAATGAATTCTTCGATTATGAAGCCAAATATGAAGGTGCTTCTGAAGAAATTACCCCTGCGAGAATCGATGAAGAAACGAGAATCCGCGTAGAAGAAATCGCAAAAAAAGCGTACAATTCATTAGGGATGAGTGGGTTTTCAAGAAGTGAATACATTCTGATGGACGGAATTCCCTACATGCTGGAAATGAATACCAACCCCGGGTTTTCGCCTGCAAGCATACTTCCTCAACAGGCCAAGATTTACGGAATTTCCATCACAGACCTTTGCGGAAACGAGGTTGAAAAAGCTTTGAATAAAAGAAATTAGACATTAGAGCTAGATATCAGAGTAAAAAAACTCATAATTAATAGCTCATAACTTATAACTTTATCACGCATGAAAATTGCTGTTTTCCCGGGTTCATTTGATCCCATTACTCTAGGACATTACGACATTATAGAACGTGCAGCGCCGCTTTTTGATAAATTAATAATCGCCATTGGGCAGAATTCCCAGAAGAAATATATGTTTCCCCTGGAAAAAAGAATGGAGTTCATTCAAAACTCTGTTGCCGAATTCCCGAATGTGGAGGTTGATTATTTTGAAGGCCTTACAGTTGACTACTGTTTTGAAAAAAACGCTCAATACATCATCAGAGGACTGAGAAATCCTGCAGATTTTGAATTTGAGAAAGCGATTGCGCATACTAACAGAACGTTAGCCCATAAAAAACTGGAAACGGTATTTTTACTGACCTCATCCGGAAAATCCTTCATCAGCAGCAGCATTGTGAGGGAAATTATCAATCACGGCGGAGAATACGGACTTTTGGTACCGGACTCGGTGAGAGTACAATTATAAGTAATAAGTAATGGGTAATGAGTAATTTTTACAACTATGGATTTTAATCAATTATTTAGAGATCGAACTAAAGATTTTTCGATTTCCATTATTAAATCGTTGTCACCATTACCTTATTCTGATGATCTTTCGATAATCAGAAAACAAATTATAAGATCAGCAACTTCTGTAGCTGCTAATTACAGAGCAGTTGCGAGAGGAAGATCCGAAAAGGAAAGATTTTCTAAAATATGCATCGTTGTAGAAGAAATTGACGAGACTCAATTCTGGTTAGAAATAATAGAAGAGCTGGAATATTTGGATCCCGGAAAAATCTCGCATTTAAGATCAGAATGTGATGAATTGGTAAAGTAATGACCGCTTATAAATTCAAATTATCTCAAAATACAACACTATAATCATATTACTTATTACCAATTACTCATTACCTATAAAAAATGCACGAACAGTTCAATTTTGCCATAGAAGTCCTTGGAACGATATCTTTTTCGATGTCGGGAAGTTTTGCGGCCATGCAGAAAAGGCTTGATCCGTTCGGGGTACTGATCATTGCATTTGTAACTTCAGTGGGTGGCGGAACAGTGAGAGACTTGCTTCTGGACATCCCGGTGTTCTGGATGCATGATCTTCTGACTTGTGCTTTGATTATCCTGACCAGCATTTTCACCATGATTTTTAAATCTTTTGAAAAAAACTTCAGGGTTACTTTATTTATTTTCGACAGTTTCGGATTGGGATTGTTTACCATCATCGGTGTTCAGAAAGGTCTTCATGCAGATATTCATCCTTTAATCTGCATAGGATTAGGAACCATCACCGGCTGTTTCGGGGGAATCATCCGTGATATTTTACTCAATCGGATTCCTTTGATTTTCAGAAAAGAAATCTATGCAACCGCCTGTATCGTAGGAGGATCTGCATTTTTATTACTAACCAAGTTCACCACCTTATCATATACCATCGTTCAGATTTTTACAATTTTACTGATTGTTTCCATCAGAACTTTAGCCGTGAAATACCACTGGCAGATCCCGAAATTTTATGGGTATGAGCATAATTCTGAGATGTAAAATTAATTTTTAACCATTAAATATTTAAGAGCTTAAGAATATTAAGCTACTTGTTTAAAATAAAAAAGCACCTGATTTCTCAAGTGCATTTCTATATTTAATTAAATTTTAATTAAAAGAATTTCCCTCTGTTTCTCATATTAGGATTATGCATGTGTTTCTGCATAGTCGGCATTTTCAACTGTTCTTTCATCATTTTGATCTGATCAGTCATCATTCCGGCGCTGTCCAGTCTTTTCGCCTCTTCCAGCAATTTTTGCCCTTCCTGTTTTCTTCCCTTGGAAATAGCTGCTGCGGCCAGGTTTAATGTAGCCATTGCACGATCATGTTTCATATTAAGACCATATTCCAATGCTTTTTTCATAAGAGGTTCTACTTTCGTCGGATGATCCTGTGCCTGTGTTAATCCTGTCAGGTAATGAAAATAACCATATTGAGACTTGTGAAGCTGTGCCTGGTAATTTGTGATATTTTTCAGCCAGTCGGCCGCTTTTTCCATATTTTGTTTTCTCAGCTGCCAGAAAGCCAGCAGGATATATTCATTTTTAAAGAAAAGCAGAATCGGCACTCCTGCTAAGAGGAAAATTACAATTCCCCACCCCAGATTTCTGGTAAAAAACATCATGTAAAGTCCTAAAAGTATCAGAACTGCAGCAACAGCAATTTTTATATATTTATTCATTATTAGATTTTAAGAAGTGCAAAGATAAGAAATTTAAGGTTCAGAATACAGAACTTCAAACCCGAAACCTCGAACTTCAAACTTTAAATTTTTTCGTAGGTCTGAAAACAGAAATCATATTGATTCTTATCATCTTTCTCGTAGCAGATTTCTTCTACTTTTTTCCAGACTTTAGAATCGATCTTTGGAAAGAAGGTATCTGCTTCAAGATCAGCTTTTACTAAAGTTACTTCCAGTTTATCAACCATATCTATCGTCTGCTCATAAATTTTACCGCCGCCGATGATAAAAATTTCTTCATCAATTTTCTTCGCAAATTTTATGGCTTCCTTAATACTTCCTACGATGAGAATCCCTTCTTCAAACCAGTCGCTTTTTCCGGATACAACAATATTGGTACGGTTGGGAAGAGGTTTTCCGATACTTTCATATGTTTTTCTTCCCATAATCACCGGATGCCCGGTAGTAATCTCTTTAAAGTGTTTTAAATCTTTCGGGAGATGCCAAAGTAACTGATTTTCAAAACCAATTTCGTTCTTTTCCCCCATTGCCACGACTATTGTTGTCATTAAAATTATTTTTTACAAAATTAGCACATAATTTGTATATTTGATCAGCACAAAAAATATTAAAAAAATTAAACTATGAAAAACAGAGGCTGTCTGAGCGCCGGAACTATCGGCATTGCTCTTTTGGTTATTGTTGGATTTTTATTCTTCTGGGGCAAAAACGGCTACAATAATTTTGTAACGAAAGAACAGAACGTAAATACCAAATGGTCTAATATAGAAACGGTTTATCAGAAAAGAGCCAACCTGATTCCTAATCTTGAAAGAACCGTAAAATCTTACTCTAAATTTGAGCAGGAAACATTAACAAAAGTTGTTGAAGCACGTTCAAAAGCAACGTCTATCAATGTTGATCCTACCAATATGACCGAGCAGGATATGGCAAGATTCCAGGCTGCGCAGGGCGAATTATCCGGAGCATTAAGCAGGTTGATGGCTGTTGTAGAATCGTATCCGAATTTAAAAGCAGACCAGCAATACATTAATTTCCAGAGAGAATATACTGCCATTGAAAACAGCATCCGTACAGAAACGGTATACTACAACCAGGCCGCTCAGGATTACAACACAACTATTAAAAAGTTCCCGAATAATATTCTGGCAAACTTTACCAACTTTAAAGAAAAACCTTATTTCAAAGCTGAAGCGGGCGCAGAAAAAGCACCTGAAGTATTCACTGAATAATGGCCAGGAATTTCCTTACAAATCAGCAGATAGCTTCCCTTGTGGAAGCTATTAAGTCAGCAGAAGAGCATTCTACCGGCGAAATCCGTGTGCATATTGATTCCAATACGGACAGTGACAACGCTAAAACGGCATTCAAGGTCTTTGAAGAATTGTGCATGGCAAAAACTGCCGAAAGAAATGCCGTGCTTTTTCATGTTAATTTTGAACAAAAATACCTCACCATCATCGGAGATACCGGTATTCATGAAAAAGTGCATCAATCTTACTGGGATCACCTTCATGATTTCATAACTTCTGAATTTGCCAAAGGAAATTATTATAAAGCGCTGAAAAGTGCTATCCTCGAAACAGGTCTTGAACTTAAAAAACATTTTCCTGTAACAGGAGAAAACCCCAACGAGCTGTCTAATGAAATTACCTTCTCTTAAAATAGTATTTTCATTTTTACTTCTATGCTTTTACACATTTGTATCAGCACAATATTCTATTCCGGACAAGCCGGCAGTTTTATATCCTGTTTTTGATGAAGCCAATCTTCTTTCCGAACAGGAAAAAAATGACCTTAATAAAAAGCTTATTGCTTTTTCAGATTCCACTTCCACGGAAATTGAGGTGGTCATCATCAAATCAACAAATGGAGAAGATGTCAATTTTTTGGCGACCATGTTCGGCGAGAAATGGGGAATCGGCCAGAAGGACGTTGATAATGGGGTTGTTTTTTTAATTGCGACCGAAGATCATACCATGTCTATCCAACAGGGACGGGCAGTTGAACAATATTTAACAGCTTCAGTTGCAGGACAGATTCTTGATTATATTGTAACCCCGCATTTTAAGCAGGGTGAATGGTTTGAAGGAATTGACCGCGGAACTTCTGCAATTATGGAAGCCGTGCAGGGGAAATTCAAGCCTTTAAAAAAGAATCAGAAGAACGAAAGCGGAGGCCTGATCAAAATTATCATTATTGCTTTTGTCATCTTTATCATCTTTGCCATCCTTTTCGGAAACAGAGGAGGCGGAAATGACGATGACGACGATGTTATCCTTTCGAGAAGAGGCCGAAGAAATTATTCCGGCGGGTTTTTCCCTTTCCCCGGCAGCTTCGGTGGCGGAGGCTTTGGTGGCGGAAGTTCCGGAGGCGGTGGAGGCTTCGGCGGATTTGGCGGCGGCGGCAGCTTCGGCGGCGGCGGCGCTTCCGGAGGATGGTAAATCCGATTATTTTCTTTAATTTTTATTAAAATCATATTAATAATTTCTATACCCTTAATGATATGGAAGAATTTTATATTGAATTAATTATTATTTAGTTATTTCTTAATGAAATAATGAAAAACTGTATTAAAAATTAATAAATATGCTCTAAATCTGTTTTTAAAACAGATTTTTTTCATTATATTTACGTAAAACAGGTTTATGAAGAAGACGTTGGTAGTTTTTGCGCATCCTTATTTAGAGCACTCCAACTCGAATGCAGAGCTCATCAATTTCTATGTTCGCCACCAGCATTTTACCTTAAGAGACCTTTACGAAGAATACCCGGATTTTCATATTGCCGCATTCAGGGAAAGAAAAAGAATAAAGAACTATGAACGTTTTATCTTCCAGTTTCCACTGATCTGGTTCGGAATGCCACCTCTGCTGAAACTGTGGATCGATGAGGTATTTGACCGCGACTGGCTCAAGGAGGAAAATTATAACCCTCTTCAGGGAAAGGAAGTCTACATTCTGGTAACTACCGGTGGAAAGGAAAGATCTTTTCACAGAGAAGGAACCTACAAATTCACTGTTGAAGAACTCATCAGCGGACTCATTGTTTCACTGAATGTCTTCAAGGCAGATATCAAAAATATTAAAATCGTCTACGAAGCCAATAAGCTTTCAAAAAAAGAAATCATTACCCATAAAAAAGAGTTTTCAGAACTTCTTAATCAATAAACTATGGAAACAAGCTTAGCCATGAATACCCTTTTATTCCTGGGCGTTGCCATTATTATGGTTCCGCTGGCAAGGAAATTCGGATTAAGCTCTGTAATCGGGTATATTGCAGGGGGAATCATCATCGGCCCTTATGTACTGAAACTTACCGGAAAGGATGTTAATGATATTATGCATGCCAGTGAATTCGGGGTAATCATGCTGCTTTTTTTAGTAGGATTAGAGCTTGAGCCGAGAAAATTCTGGGAAATGCGGAAAAAAATTATCGGACTGGGACTCACACAAATGCTTCTTACCATTTCCCTGCTTTTCCTTGTTTTTATAATGGTTGGATGGCCGTTGGACAAATCGATTGCTATCGCCATGTGTTTTGCTCTTTCTTCCACAGCGATTGTTTTACAGACTTTACAGGAAAAAAATAATTTAAAAACACTTGCGGGTGAGGCTTCATTTTCCACCCTTTTATTCCAGGATATTGCGGTAATTCCTATTCTGGCAATATTGCCGCTGATCGCACATTACAAGGCAAGACATCAGGATAACGAAATTCAGGTACTTATTCAGACCCTTCCGGAATGGATGCAGTTTGCAACCGTAATTTTAGGAGTGGTTATATTAATCTTACTCGGAAGATATGTTTTTGTTCCTTTTTTAAGATATGTTTCAAAATCCGGAATGACGGAACTTTTAACGGCTTCTTCCCTTTTTCTGGTCATAGGGGTTTCGGAATTAATGGTTGCCATTGGTCTGTCGCCCGCCCTGGGAGCTTTTCTTGCGGGTGTAATGCTGGCCAACAGTGAGTTCCGCCATGAGCTGGAAGCACATATCGATCCGTTTAAAGGATTGCTGCTTGCCGTTTTTTTTGTGAGTGTAGGCTCAACAATGAACTTTAATATCATTCAGGATGATCCTGTTTTTATTTTCAGTACGGTTTTTGCGGTGTTGATCATTAAATTTATCGTTCTTTTTTTTATCGGCAGATTTTTTAAAATCGATACTCCTCAAAGTCTCTTTTACGCATTTGCGCTTTCTCAGGTAGGAGAATTTGCATTTGTACTGATCAACTACGCCTCCAATCTCTATCTGCTGTCTCCTGAGCTTAATGCACAAATGATGGCTGTTACAGCGATTACCATGTGTATCACGCCATTCCTTTTAATTATCAATGATAAACTGATTACGCCACATTTTGTCAGAGAGACTCCTGATGCTGATAATGATTTTAATATTCTGGAAAACAACCCCCGTCAAAAGAAAATTATCATTGTAGGTTTCGGTCATTTTGGAAGTACAGTGGGAAGGCTTTTGAAAGCTAATAAAATTTCCGCAACGGTTTTAGACAGAGATTCTGATCGTGTTAAATTATTAAGAAGCTACGGTTTTAAAGTATATTACGGCGATGCTACTAAAATTCCCACTTTACGTGCTGCAGGAATTGAAGATGCAGAAATACTTGTTCTCTGTCTGGACGACCCGGATGACAATAAATTCGTTGCCGAAATAGTCAGCGAAAATTATCCTCACGTAAAAATATTTGTAAGGGCTAAAAACAGAATTGATGCGTACGATTTTTTAAATAACGGCATCAATAATATTTATCGTGAAACGTTGGGTACAGCCGTTGATATGGCGGTGGACGTACTCCACGAAACCGGAATGCGGAAATATGCCGCAAGACGTCTTGGGCAAAGATTTATGGCCATTGACAAAGAGTCGATCAGGAAACTCGCCAAGGCTGAAGAAGATGATGAAATCCATCTTTTTACGACAAAAGAAATCCTCCAGAGAGAGGAGGAATTATTGGCTTATGACAATCTTAATTTTGAAAATAATCAATGGGAAGATTCATCAAATGATGAAGACGATAATGAAAATAATTAATGAATACTTACGCTTCCACCGCTGTTTTCCTGTTTCGTTACAGAAGTTACATTTCCTTTTTTAGAAACATCTATACTCCCCCCCGAAGAAGCTTCCGCATTAATGGATGATGCAGCGCTGATATCAATACTCGCTCCGCTTGAGGCCTCCGCTTTCAGGTTATCTGCAACAAGATTCTTGGCAGAAATGCTGCTTCCTGATGATGAGGACACATCTGCATTTTTAGCTTTTCCCGAAAGATCCATGCTTGCTCCTGAAGAGGCATCAATATCAAGATCCACCGCCCATATTTTACCTGAAAAACTGCTGCTGCTTCCGGCAGAAATCTCAAAATCATTGGCTTCAAGATTTCCACTCACCGATCCTGCGCTAGATACTTCAATACTTGTTTTTTCCTGAACGAATTTATCCTTGACCACTATACCTGCTGCAGAATTGGCTTCTATTTTCGTAAAATCTTTAGCATAAATTTTTGCGGTCACATTATGGTTATTCATTACCCTGATTCCCTTTTTATAATGGATATGAAGCTCACCACCGCTGATATCAACCAACACATCGTCAATGATATTTTCGGGGGCGGAAATAACTACCTTTTCCATATCGGATTTTATAATTTCAGCTTCTATTGCCTGTGAAACTTCAATCTCGTCAAAATCACCCGTTACCTGTTTTTCTCTTACAGGTCCGTGATCGGTATTCACTACTTTTTTCACCCAGTCTCCTTCGCTGTCATTCTGCTTCTTTTCTTTATTGCCATCACAAGATGCCAATACTACAAAAGCTGAAAAAATAATAAGTCTTGTTGATTTCATATTCAATGGTTTTTATGATTATCTTATTTATAGACACCTAATTTATAAAAAATATTACATCTCTTTTTATATATTATAAGACCAGAGTCATAATACTTGATTTTTAAATATTCTTTTTCTATTGAATCAAATTAAACACTTTAAAAATCAATAATTTATACCACATTTATTTGTCTAATGGTACATCTATTGAACTACAGTTTATACACATTACAAAATATAATATTATGATTTCATCGAAAACACACGCTATTCTGGATTACGTGGTTGGTATATTGTTAATTGCCTTACCATGGCTGTTAGGATTTGCTGATGACAGTGCAGCCACTGTAATACCTGTACTCTTGGGGGTATCCACATTATTGTACAGCCTTTTAACAAACTATGAATATGCCATGGCAAGAGTCATTCCATACAAAATTCACCTGACGATAGATTTCGCAGCTGGCTTTCTTCTACTGGCTTCCCCATGGTTGTTCGGATTCAGTGACAGGATTTATCTTCCACATGTTATTCTGGGAGCTTTTGAAATTGTTGCGGTACTGCTTTCCCGCAAGGCAACGTCAACAGTTTATGCGCCAAAACAGATTTAAAACTCCTATAATTTTTTCAATGCAATATGATAGAGCTTTTCCGAATCCGGAGGAGCTTTATTTCTTTCTGATAAATGTAAACCCTAAATCTTTAGCTAATATTTAATATCTTTAGACATTATTAATAAATCATTATGAAGAAGATTTCATCAGTATTATTAATTTCTGCGTTAGCATTTAATCAATCCTGTACTACAATGAAAAGCACTGAAATTCAAACGGAAGTTCCCACTCCGGACGCTTCCCTGTCGTCGAATCCTTTTATGAAGAAAAGCAAACTTCAGTATGAGGCACCGGAATTTGACAAAATTAAAGACGAACATTTTAAACCCGCATTTGATTTCGGACTAAAGCAACATGATGCTGAAATTCTAAAAATCGCCAATAATCCTGAAGCGCCTACTTTTGAGAATACATTGGTAGCTCTGGAAAAAAGCGGTGAGGTACTGAAAAGAGCCGTGATTGTTTTTTCTAATCTTACCAGTGCCAACACAAATCCCACATTACAGGCTCTTGATGAAGAATATGCGCCGATCTTTGCTGCACATTCCGATAAAATGTATCTGAATGAAAATCTTTATAAAAGAATAAAAGCCATCTCGGAAAATGGCCTGGACTCTGAAGGCAAAAGATTATTACAATATTACAAGCAGAACTTTGAAATTGCCGGAGCCAATCTTTCCGCAGCGGATAAGGAAAAATTAAAACAGATCAACCAGGAACTGGCTTCTTTATCTACCCAGTATTCCAATAAATTGCTTGAGGCAAGAAAACAGGGCGGTGTTTTCTTTACGGATGCAAAGGAACTTGACGGACTTTCTGCCGATGAGATTGCGGCTGCCGCTACCGACGCGAAAAATGCAGGTAAAGAAGGCCAGTATCTTTTGGCATTACAGAATACCACACAGCAGCCTCTGCTGCAAAACCTGAAGAACAGGGCCACAAGAGAAAAGCTATTTAAAGCATCATGGACCAGAGCTGAAAAAGGAGACGCCAATGATACCCGTGAAACGATTGAAAAACTCGCTAAATTAAGGCTGAAAAAAGCACAGATTTTAGGCAAAAAGAATTTCGCAGAATGGAAATTGCAGGATCAGATGGCAAAAACTCCCGAAGCGGCTACAAAATTAATGAACCAGATTGCCACTCCTGCCGTGGAAACCGCAAAACGTGAAGCAAAAGATATTCAGGATCTTATCAAACAGCAAAACGGTGGATTTGAAGTAGAACCGTGGGACTGGAATTTTTATGCAGAACAGGTACGAAAAGCCAGGTTTGATCTTGATGAAAGTGAAATTAAACCGTATTTTGAAATTACAACCGTTCTTGAAAAAGGTGTTTTCTTCGCTGCTGAAAAATTCTACGGACTTACTTTTAAGAAAAGAACAGATCTGCCGGTTTATCATCCTGATGTGGTTACATACGAAGTTTTTGATCATGACGGCAAATCTATTGCGATCTATTATCTTGATTTCTACACGAGAGATTCTAAAAACGGAGGCGCATGGATGAGCAACTTTGTCGAGCAGTCTTATTTACTGGGCACAAAACCTGTTATTGTAAACTGCTACAATTATCAGAAACCGGCTCCGGGAAAACCTTCATTAATCAGCTTTGATGATGTTTCAACTATTTTCCATGAATTCGGACACTCTATTCATGGTATGTTTGCCAGCCAGAAATATCCTTCTCTATCGGGAACCAATGTGCCAAGAGATTTTGTGGAATTTCCTTCACAGATCAATGAACACTGGGCGCTGGATCCTGTAGTTTTGAAAAATTATGCTTTACATTATGAAACAAAACAGCCGATTCCCCAAACCCTGGTAGATAAAATAAAAAAGGCTTCTACATTCAATCAGGGTTATATGACAACGGAACTGGTATCCGCTGCCGAATTGGATATGGACTGGCATACGGTAACCAGCGAAAGCCAGCTAATTCCAGTTTTAGATTTTGAAAAACAATCATTAGCGAAGCATGGCTTTACTTTATCAACAGTTCCTCCAAGATACCATACGCCCTATTTTGCCCATATCTGGGGTGGCGGTTATTCCGCAGGATATTATGCTTATCTGTGGTCTGAAACATTGGATAATGACGCCTGGGAATGGATTAAAAATAATGGAGGGCTTACCAGAGAAAATGGTGATCGTTTCAGAAAGTATATACTGTCTGTAGGAAATTCTGTTGACCTGAATCAGGCATTCAGAGATTTTACTGGACATGATCCGGATATCAAGCCTCTATTGAGAAGCAGAGGATTTATTAAATAATTTTTTAAAGCATTCATTTTTGAATGCTTTTTTTGGGTTCTGAACACTAATGGCAAAAATATTTCATTAATGATTGTTCTTCGCGCAGATTTTTTGATTAAGGTGAAAATTAATGAAATTGTCTGTAAAATTTATGTTCTGTGCAACTATACGTTGCCTAAAGCCTATTGAATTATTTATTTTCAAGCCGAGCTAAGCCCGCTTCTATTTACTCTGTTGATAATTAAAAAAATAATCCTTTACATTTGTATCAAAAAAACGATGAATTGTCCCTGCTGTTCCGGAAAAACCTACGAAGAATGCTGTAAGCCGTATCATACAAAAGAAAAATTTGCTCCAACGGCAGAAGTATTAATGCGGTCGCGTTTTTCTGCATTTGCGATTCCGAATGGTGATTATTTAATGGAAACTATCCTTCCCAGCAAAAGAAAATATCACAGTAAAAAGGATTTACAGGAATGGGGAGAAAGCAATACCTGGACAAAGCTGGAAATTATAAACAAGCCGTCTTTATATAAAGTAGAATTTAAAGCCTTCTATACTGATGAAAATAATCAACCGCAGGTTCATCATGAATTATCAACTTTTAAAATAATTCAGAACCGCTGGTATTATGTAAGCGGCGAATTTTTATAATAAAGAGAGCATACAACTGTAAAACTATAGATTATAAAAAAATGTCCGAATAAATCGGACATTTTATATTTAGTGAGCTTCGTTTCCGTCAACTCCATGAGCATGACCGTGTGCAAGCTCTTCCTGTGTTGCTGGACGTGTGTTTAAAACTTCTACCTGGAAATCTAAAACTTTTCCTGCCATCGGATGATTAAGATCTGCCACCACTGCTTCCGGCGTTACTTCTACCACAAATGCCTGGAAATTATTTCCCTGGTTATCGGATAATGGTAAAATTGCTCCAACAGGAGGAACTCCGGATTCCTGGAACATATCGATCGGCAACTGTGCAATGGCATCCGGCTGTCTTTCCCCGTAAGCTTCTTCCGGATGAATTACAAATGATGCTTTATCTCCAGCCTGTAATCCCAAAATATTCTGCTCAAATTTTGGAATCATCATTCCAACACCGTATAAGAACGTTAGTGGATTTTCTGCTGTGGTCTCTTCTACAAGAGTTTTACTCCCGTCTTCTTCGATGGTGTGAAGGATGTAACTTACAGCTACAACATGATTGTTTTCGATTGTCATATTTTTTTCTTTTTTTCGTGAATTTTCACGATTAACGTTACAAATATACTGTTTTTGGATTCATTGCGCGAAGAATAACAGGTAAAGAAGCATCCACGGCATTCTACTTCTGTCCTCTTGTTTCTTTTCTTTTTTTCTCTCTCAACATAAAGAGATAGAGGCTTTCTACTTTTGTCCTTGCCCATGGAGTTTTCCTTAAAAACTTCAGTGATGAGCTGATGCTTGGGTTATCCGTAAAACATTTGATATTGATTTGCTCGCCAAGTCTTTCAAAGCCGTTGTAATATTCTACCAGTTCTTCAAGAATGGCATCAAGTCTTTTTCCGTGAAGAGGATCTTTTGATTGCTGTTCCATGTTGTAAAAATAGAAATAAATTGGTATTGAATCACAAGCAATTCTGAAATAAAGATTTCCGTTTTTTAATCTGAATTAAATTTAAATATAGATTACTCTCTATTTATCTTTCTTTTCTGGTTCCGGTTTATCCTTTTTATTTTTAAGAATGTTTTCTGCCATACCTTTAAAATTTTCAGTCTTCATAATCACCAGATTATTATTGGAGTTCCAGATACTGACAAATTTCTTAGAAATCGTCATATAACTTTTCCATTCTGTAAACTTCTGATATAACATCAGCGTACAGATATCCGTTGGTGTAATCATCTGCCAGTTTTCAATAACATGACTGTGCATTCCGCTTATCGTATGTCCTGTTTTCTCATCGTGAATTTTTTGGACGATCATACTATTGTGTAGTTTTTCAACATTTTTTACCTGATCTTTATTATCGAAAGTGATGAGGTAATCATTCCCGAATATAACCGTATTTCCTGCAGAAGTTGCTGTCAAAATATACACTTTCTTAACTTTATTTCTGATCAGCGGAACAATATTAAGGTTTGTATCTTTATATACTTTGAAAATTGTATCATTCTTTATTCTTTTCAAAGCATTTTGCCTTATGGTAAAATATTCGGTTTCCTTTTGGGTAAAATCTCTTTCCTCAAGATCAATCTTTGCATCTTTCGGATTGTAATTCGCCGGAAATGAAATAGTGCCGATTACTTTCTGGTTTTTAGAGAAAAAAACACATTTGGGAATTCCTGCGTCCAGATAAGAAAAGTAACCGCCTATATTTTCACGGTTCTTATAGTTTTCAATGAAAATATCAGTGCCGTTCCAGCTGGTCATTTCGCTATGATACAAGGCAACTCCCTCCTCATTAATTTCTTTTGAGAATTTTTCAGGATTTTGTGCTGCCACAGGAAAAGTGAACAATACAGCAAGTACTGTCAGAATTTGATTCATGTTGTTAGTTTTTTCAAAAGTAGTGATAATAATGTTGTATACCACAATTCTTACTTTTCATTTATCTTCTTTACATTTACATTATGAAAATTCTGCATACTGCCGACTGGCATTTGGGTAAACGTCTCGACCGCTTTTCAAGGCTGGAAGAGCAGGTTTTGGTAATGGAAGAGCTTATACAGACTGCCGATGAAAAAAATATTGATCTTGTTCTGATTGCCGGAGATTTGTTTGATAACTTCAATCCCGGTGTTGAAGCCGTAGAGTTATTTTATAAAACTTTAAAAAGATTGTCGTTAAACGGAAAACGGCCTGTGATTGCTATTTCAGGAAACCATGATTCTCCCAACCTTATTGACGCGCCGGATCCTTTGGCCCGTGAATGCGGAATTATCCTTATTGGCCATCCCAAAGCCATAATCACTCCTTTTGAACTGGAGCATTTTAACATTTCAAAAGCTGCGGAAGGATTCATTGAACTTACCTTCAAAAATCATGACTTTCCTGTAAGAATTCTTCATACACCGTATGCTAACGAAATGAGGCTGAAACAATATTTCGGTGAGCAAAAAGAAGCAGAACTGAACAACGTTCTTGCAGAACACTGGCAGAAAAATGCCAATGAGTTCTGTGATGAAAAAGGAGTGAATCTGCTCATGACCCATTTGTACATGAATAAAAAAGGCACACCCCTTCTGGACGAACCGGAAGGTGAAAAACCCCTTAAAATAGGGAATGCCGACCTGATCTATTCTGACATTATTCCTCCACAGATTCAATACACAGCACTTGGTCACCTGCACCGTTTTCAAAATATCGGGACCGATGAAAAGCCGGTTGTCTACTCATCTTCTCCCCTTTGCTATAGCTTCAGTGAGGCAGGACAGACCAAATATATCTCCATTGTTGAAGCCGAGCCGGGCAAAGCCGTCCGGTTTGAAAGAATCCCGATTAAAAACGGTAAATGCCTGGAAAGAAAAAGCTTTGACTCTATCAAGAAAACAGTGGAGTGGCTCACCACAAACCAGGGAACTTTTGTAGAACTTACTCTTGAAAGTGAGACCTTTCTAACAGCCGATGAAAGAAAACGGCTATACCAATCGCACAACGGAATTGTACACCTCATCCCGAAAGTTAAAAATCAGGAATTGAATGAAACCAAGCTTCGTGATATTAATCTCAATCAGGATATCCAGTCTTTGTTCAGAGATTATTTTAAATCTAAAAACGCTGGCCAGGATGCCAATGAAGAGCTAATCAATCTGTTTAACGAAATTCTTAACCCTTAGAGCTTATGATTCCAATTCAGCTAACTTTAGAAGGTATTTATTCTTACCAGGAACGTCAGAAAATAGATTTTGAAAATCTTACGGCAGCAGGACTATTCGGTATTTTCGGAGCCGTAGGTTCAGGAAAATCTTCAATCCTGGAGGCTATTTCATTTGCACTCTACGGTGAAACCGAGCGACTTAATGCCCGCGACCGACGTACTTACAATATGATGAACCTGAAATCAAACCGATCTTATATCGAATTTGATTTTATAAGCTCTGAAAATAAAAAATACCGCGCGACACGTGAATTTAAAAGGAATTCTAAAAATTTTGAAGATGTAAAAACACCGTCGGTCACATTTTATGAGTGGAAAAACAATAATTGGATCCCGCTTGATCATTCAAATGCAGAACAGATTGTAGGATTAAGCTATGCTAATTTTAAAAGGACGATTATTATTCCTCAGGGACAATTTAAAGAATTTCTGGAACTGGGAGCTGCCGACAGGACAAATATGATGAAAGAGATCTTCGGGCTCCAGCGCTTTGATCTTCAAAACAATGTTTCGCTTATTAATGCTAAAAACCGCTCAGAACTTGATCAGCTGGAAGGACAACTGAAAGGGTTTGAAGAGGTAAATGAAGAAAAGATTTCATCAATTAAAGAAACCCTCAACCAGGAACAGGAAAAATACCAAGCAGTATTGAAACAATTCCAGGAGACAGAAAACACCTATTCCAGGCTGAAGAGTTTAAAAGAAGACTTTGAAGTACTGGAAGAGAAGAAAGCCCATTTTCAAAAGCTTTCCGAACAAAAAGAAAATGTTGATCTTCTGGAAACAAAAACGGAACTCTATGACCGGATATCCCGGATATTTATCCCTTTGTTTTCTGAAAAAAACAAGCTGGTAAAAGAGATTGAAGAACAAGCCCGGCTCAAAGAACACCAGCTGGCCATTGTAAAAAACACGGAGCTTCAATTTGAAAAGCTGAAAAATAAACTTGCTGCAATACAGCCTCAGTACGAAGTCCTGCATCAATCTAAACTCCAGGAAAATGATTTGGGCATGATCCTGCAAATGATAAAAGTTTCCGATGAAATTAAAATCCTGAAGGAAAGAACTGAAAACGGATCCCAAAAGGTAACAGAAGTGCAAGCCGTTCAGAAACAGATTCAGGAAAAAATAGAAGAGCTTTTTAAAAAATCTGAAGCTTTAAAGCCCGGAAAAATTGATCCCGGATTACTTTTGAGCGTAGGAAACTGGTTTCTGGAACAGAAAAAATTAAAAGAAAACCTGAACATCCAAATCAAAAAAGCTGATGCTAAAAAAAATGAAATTATTTCTATTTCCGAAGAGCTCACATTTTTAAAAATTAATCCTGAAAACTTTAAAGACGATTTCAGGATTCAGGCTGAAAATCTGGAAAATCAGAAAAGAAAACTGTATGAAAAACGGAATCAGCTGGAAGTTCAGCAGAAACTTTCTCATTTTGCCAGCGAACTGCATGACGGAGAAGCCTGTCCGCTTTGCGGCTCTCTGGAACATCCGAATATGATGCAATATCATGACGTAACGTCAGAATTACATGACATTCAGCAGCAAATGGATCAGCTGGATCATCAGAAAGAAGACATTCAGAAAAAATTATCAGCAGCGGAGAAAGTTCTTGACCGTAGGAAAATCTTTGAAGAACAGCTGAAATATGAGGAAGATCAGGCAAAACAGATTCAGATTGAGATCGAAAAGCATCTTAAAAGTTTTACCTGGAAAGAATTTAATGCAGACCATGAAGCTGATTTTGAAGAACAGAGACAACGTTCTTTCACTATCGAAAAGCTTCTGGAAGAACTGAATGAGCAAATCAGTACGGAACAGAAAAACCTGGACAAAGAAAGAAACAATCTCGACAACTACAATAAGGCACTGGAAAAATTCCGGCTGGACGAAGCGAAAAAAGAAGAACAGATCAAAACCAATGAAGCCAACCTGAAAATTCTGGAATGGAAAAATTATACTGGTAAAACAGCTCAGGAAGTGGAAGAAATTTTTCACAAGCTCTCCGAATCCAATCGCGAGACGGAGCAGAATTATAATCAGTTAATTAAAGAAGAAAAAGAAATTTCGCCCAAACTGGCAGAGCAGAAAACCATTGTGAGTCAGTTGGAAAAACGGATCTCCGAATTGGAACAGGAAATGGCAGGCAATATGCTTTTAATTGAAACAGCATTAGCCGAACAGCAATTTGACCAGCATAAAGTGCTGGAAATTCTGGCAGAGAAAATTGATGTTCAGGAGGCAAAAGGTCTTATTGAGGAATTTAAAATTAAGTTTCAAACCTTAAAAAACAGCATCACTGAGCTTGAACAAAAATTAAAAAATTTCGCCTTTGACCAGGAAGAGTTTTCAGCGGTTGAAAGCCGGTTTGCCTCCCTTGAAACAGAAGTAAAAACTGCTAACGACACTATTGTAAAAATTAAATCCGAAATTGAAAGGCTGGAGAAAGAATTTAAGAAAAAAGAAGATCTTCTAAAGCTTTTATCACAGCTTAAGAAACGGGCGGAAAATCTTAAAATCATGACAAATCTCTTTAAAGGTGCGGGATTTGTGCAGTATGTTTCATCCATTTACCTTCGGCAGCTTTGTGACCATGCGAATGTACGCTTTCACAGGATGACACGAAATCAGCTGAGCCTGCAGCTCAATGATAACAATGAATTTGAAATCATCGATTACCTCAACGAAGGCCGCAGCAGAAGCGTGAAAACCCTATCCGGCGGACAGGCCTTTCAGGTCTCGCTGAGTCTGGCTCTGGCATTGGCAGAGAGTGTTCAGAGCAATGCAAAAGCGGAAAAAAATTTCTTCTTTATCGATGAAGGTTTCGGGACGCAGGATCTGGAATCGGTAAATATTGTTTTTGAAACCCTTGTGAATCTTCAGAAAGAAAACAGAATTGTGGGCATCATTTCCCATGTGGAAGAGCTGAAAGAAAAAATCCCCGTATCGCTGAACATCATTAAGGATGAAGAAAAAGGCAGCCAGATTGAAATTGTATAAACTAATTAATTATTGTTAAATTAATATAACATGCAAAATATACCTCTTATTTTAAAACCAGGAAAAGTAAAAAGCAGTATTTTACTAGTCATCAGCATCGGATTTGTTGTTTTAGGAATCTCTCTTCTGGATAGAAATATGCTCATTGCAATTCTGAATATTGTGTTTTTCGGTCTCTGTTTTATCGTTTTTCTTCTTAATCTTATTCCCGGTTCCTCTTATCTTAAAATTGATGAAAAAGGAATTGAAATGAAAAACCTTTTCAGGACGACATTTATTCCATGGCAGGCGGTGAGTTCTTTTGAAACAAAATGGGTGGCCTTTAATAAGCTTGTGATTTTTAACCTGAATAAAAATCTCGCCGGAGAAAAGCTGAAGCGCCGACAGGGAGGCTTTCCAGACACCTACGGAATGTCTGCAGACAAGCTTGCCGAACTTCTGAATGAATATAAAGCAAAGTTTGATCTTTCCGCTTAAAATAAATTCCGCTGAAGTTATTTCAGCGGAATTCTTATTATCTTACCTGTGGACCGACTTTTTCACCGAACAATTCGATGGATTTCATCATGACTTCGTTTTCCGGAGCTCCGACGTCCATATGCCCGATGAATCTCGTAATCCCGAAAATCTCTTTCATGTAAGCAATTTTATCAGCAACTTCACTAGTATTCCCAATGAATAATGCACCGTCTTTGCTTCTTCCACCTTCATACTGCATTTTGGTGTACGGCGCCCAGCCTCTTGCAGAACCAATTCTGTCCATTTGCGACTTATAGTTGTGGAAATATCCGTCTATTACCGCCTGATCTTCACTTACAAAAGTATGCGAGTGAATGGCAATCTGCATTTCAGATTCCGGATGGCCGGCTTTCAGATATTCCTGTTTATAAAAATCGATCAGATTTTTAAACTGTATCGGCATTCCGCCAATGATCGCAACAACCAGAGGCATTCCCAATTTTGCAGCGCTTAAAACAGACTTCGGTGTGCCGCCAACGGCTCTCCAGATCGGAAGCCTTCCTTCATTTTTAGCTCTTGGGTAAACAGTCTGATTCTGCATGGGTGCACGAAGTTTTCCAGACCAGGAAACGTTTTCTTCTGAATTGATCTTTAAAAGCAATTCCAGTTTTTCATCGAAGAGCTCTTCGTAATCATTCAAAGAATATCCGTAGAGCGGAAAAGATTCAATGAAGCTCCCACGGCCCACGAAAATTTCCGCACGTCCGTCTGAAATCAAGTCGATTGTTGCAAAATCTTCATATACTTTTACGGGTTCAGAGGAGCTTAAAACCGTTACTCCACTTGCAAGCTTTATATTTCTGGTAACACTTGCCGCTGCAGCCAGCACAATTTCCGGCGATGAAACCGCATAGTCAGGACGGTGATGTTCACCCATAGCAAAAACATCAATTCCCACTTCATCCATTAATTTTACCTGATCTATTATTTCACGGATTTTAATTCCCGCATCTTTATATTTTCCGGTTGACTGTTCTACTGCCAGATCGCCAAACATTCCGATACCTAATTCCATATTGTTGATTTTATGATACAAAGGTACTTTATCCAAAAAACAGACACATTGATCTTTGATAAGAAACGAAGTGCTGAATCTACACCTTGCTTTTCAGTTTCAGAAACTGCTTCTCGAAAAGATGATAGGATAATATAGAAAAAATGACTGAAGAGATGAATGACAGGAGCACAATAATGATCCAATTCCATTGAAGTAAACTTCCTGTATTTACAAAAAACATAATGAAAATCGTGTGCAATAAATACAAGCCGTACGTATATTTTCCCAATTTTGCCAGTATACTATTATCTGGAATCTTAAATGTATTTTTATTTCCCAGTGTCAACAGGATCAATCCTGAAAACAAAATACTCAGCAGCAATGAGATTACTTTAGGATCAGATATGATACGGGTATTCGCTGTCAGAACAATTATTGTAAGAACAGATAACGCATAGAAGTATTTGTAAATTGCGGGAATCTGTTCCAGCTTTTTAATAATATTCTTTCTGAAAACAAAAATATAAGCCGGAATTCCACCGAAAGCAAAATAATGAATATTGGTAAAAAGATCCAGCGTAATGATCCCGTAATGTTGATATACAGCCTGCATCACAAATGAAAAAACAATACACCCTAAGAGCATTTTCGGGATATTTTTTAACGAAATCCAGTAAAAGGACAGTCCCCAAAAGATATAAAAATGTTCTTCGATACAAAGCGACCAGATGACGTTTAACGGCGAAACATTAGGGAACGTGCCCGTCCACATCTGCATGTAATTTTCCAGGAAAGCACATGTTAAAAACCAATTGGGTTCATATCCTTCATTGGAATAGGAAATGTGAAAAAAATCAAGGACAAAAGGCGTGCAGAATGCAAATAAAACCATGGCATAATACAAAGGCCAGATTCTTAATATTCTTCTTAAAAAAAACTTTTTCAGGTCAATTTTCCCATCAGTATTTATTTTCTCAACAATAAGAATATAGGTAATTAAAAATCCACTCAGTACAAAGAAAAAAGAAACACCAATTCCCCCTTCTTTAGCAAAATAATGAAGAAAACTATTTTCAGGAACCGGTGAATGGTGCAGAAAGACCAACAAAAAAGACAGAAACCTCAACGAATCAAACGTATGAAAGTGTACTCTGTCTTTTTTTATAAAATTCATGATGAAGCAGGAATTATTTTTTCAGATATAAATCAAAATAATCCGTTACTTTCTGCATAAGGTGTACTCTGTCTTTTCCGATTACATTGTGCGGATGTCCCGGATATACAAAATAATCTACCTGTACCCCGTTATCAACAGCAGATTTGATAAATTTAACCGAATGCTGCCATACCACCACATCGTCCTGCGCTCCGTGAATCATTAACAGCTTTCCTTTGAGATTCTGTACTTTATCCAGAAGATTGGCTTTTGCATATCCTTGCGGATTTTCCTGCGGCGTATCCATGTATCGTTCCCCGTACATGATCTCATACATGCTCCAGTCGATCACCGGACCGCCTGCAACGCCCACTTTAAACACTTCAGGATGACGAAGCATAAAGCTGGTTGTCATAAATCCTCCGAAGCTCCATCCGTGAATTCCCATCCGCTCAGAATCAACATACGGTAATGATTTCAGGTAATCAACTCCTTTCATCTGGTCATTCATCTCGGTAGTTCCCAGGTTTCTGAAAACAGCCTGCTCAAACTTTAAGCCTCTGTTTGCGGAACCCCTTCCATCCATCGTGAAGATGATATATCCGTTCTGCGCCATATATTCGTACCAAAGATTCCCGGATGCCGGAAATGAATTGGTAATTAACTGTAAATGCGGGCCATTGTATAAATAAACGATAACCGGATATTTTTTAGATGCATCAAAATTGGTCGGAAGGATGATTTTGCCATATAACAGAGTCCCGTCGTCAGCTTTTAACGTTACATTCTTAATTTCCGGTCGCTGGTAATTTTTCAGCGGATTTTCAGCTGTTAAAATAGTATTTGATTTCAGGTTATTTGTATTGATGATATTCGCTACCCTCGGCGTATTCGCATTGCTGTAAATATCATACAAATGGTTTCCGTCACTGCTTAAAATTCCTGTATGAATACCATCCGCATTATCCAGCCGCTGCATTTTGAAATTGATCCAGTTGATTCTGTACAAATGTTTCTCCAATGGAGTTTCTTTGGTGGAAGCAAAATAAATTTCTTTTTTCTTTTCATTAAAACCTAAAATATCCGTAACCAGCCAGTCTCCTTTGGTAATCTGAGCAACAAGACCTTTTTCCAGGCTGTAATGAAACAAATGGTTGTAGCCTGTTCTCTGGCTCTGCCAGATAAAATCCGTGTTGGAATTCGGGAAGAAGATAAGCGGATGCTGAGGTTCTACGTATTTATCGCTGGTTTCTTCAAATAATGTTTTTATAAAATTTCCTGTTGCCGCATCATACTGATTCATTGTAAGGTGATTCTGCCCTCTGTTTAGCACGCCTACAAAAATATATTTAGAATCCGGGCTCCAGGTAACCGCCGTTAAATATTGGTCTTTTTCACCTTCAATTTTCAAAAATGTGGTTGACTGATTTTTGATATTAAATACTCCCAAAGTCACCTGATGGGAAGTCTGTCCTGCCATCGGATATTTGATATTGTGATTGACAGCAGGTGTTACAGACCAGTCGATGATCGGGTAATCTGCAACCATGGTCTGATCCATTCTATAGAAAGCTACACTTTCAGAATTCGGTGCCGGAAAAATTCCGGTATCAATCCCGAATTCATTACGGTGAACATTGGATGCCCCGTTCAGGATATTTTCATCCGTATCATTTGTTACGGCGATGTTTTTACCATTTTTATTGATAAATAAATTATTCTTTACCGTAAAGGCAAAAGTCTGGTTGTCCCCGAAAAGTTTCAGATCTGAGGCATTCTGATCCATCGCGAACTGATTTTTTATTTTCCAGTCGCTCCCGGATTTTTCAATCCAGGTTATTTTCCCTTCAGCATTAAAATAGCCTTTGGAATTGCTGATGAACTTGATCTGCGGAACCGCTTTTAATTTATTATCGGCAAGATTTCTGTTTAATTGTGTTAAAGATAAGAGAGTGTCCTGTTTAGTTGTTTTCAGATCGGTAATGAGATAACCGCCTTTCACTGCCTGAATATAGGATTTTCCGTCACCGGACCATGAAAACTGGGAAATATTTTTCACTGCAAGATTACTTCTCAACCCATTAACAGCCTCTGCCATCGTAAATTTCTGAGTCTGGGCGAATGCATAATTCCCCAGAAACAGCATCAGTAAAGAAAATTTATATAATTTCATTTGGTAAAAATTGAATCCTCCAAAAATAAGAAATAAATACGAGCCGTTAAGAAAATGTTAAAATAAAACACTAGGATTGGAATTGTGGTATTTATGGCTAAATATTGCGTACCTTTTTGTTAATTAAATTTAAAAATAATATGAACATAATTCAATTTCATATTTAAATCAAACAAAAATCATTTCTTATCCTACGTCAATGAAATGAACCTGTATTCTGATATAAATTTGCATCATTAATAACAATCAAAATTACAAAACAATGGCAACAAAATGGACATTAGACCCGGCACATAGTGAACTTACTTTTAAAGTAAAACACATGATGATCTCTAACATCAAAGGAAACTTTACCGATTTTACAGCAGAGATCGATGCTGATGACGATAGTTTCTCCAACGCTAAAACAACAGCTACCATTCAGACGGCTTCTATCTCTACGCATAATACAGACAGAGATAATCACCTGAGATCCGCAGAGTTCTTTAACGCAGAAGCAAATCCTACCATCACTTTTGAATCTTCAGCCCTAAACAACGAAGTAACAGGAAATCTTACCATCAACGGAATTACAAAGCCTGTAACATTAGACGTTGATTTTAACGGAATCAATGTAGATCCTTGGGGAAATACAAAAGCTGGTTTTTCTTTTGAAGGGAAAATTAACAGAAAGGATTTCGGACTGAACTGGAATGCAGCTCTTGAAGCAGGAGGTGTAATGGTAAGTGAAGAAGTGAAAATCGCCGGGGAATTACAGTTTGTAAAACAGGCATAATTCATTCAACAGAATTTGAGGAGTCCCGAAGGGACGATCTATAACAGAATCGGATGTTAATCCGGTTTATTAAAAAAACAAAAATACAGGAGTCCCGAAGGGACGGCTTATTTCAGAACAGGATGCCAATCCTGTTCCATAAAAAAATACAATTAAACATAAAAGGTTCAGGGATTAAAGCCTTGAACCTTTTTAATGAAATATGAGATAAAATGAACCTCAACGATCTGCAAAACATAAGTGATCTTTTCAGCAATACCGCAAAAATGCCGGTCTTGTTTCTGGGGCACGGCTCTCCAATGAATGCCATTGAAGAAAACCAGTTTGTACAGGGATTCCGCAAGGCCGCTTCTGAGATTCCGAAACCAAATGCCATTTTATGTATTTCGGCACACTGGTTCACGGCAGGAACTAAAGTGACCGCCATGCCGATGCCGAGAACCATTCATGATTTCGGTGGTTTTCCACAGGCGCTTTTTGATGTACAATATCCTGCTCCGGGATCTCCGGAACTGGCTAAAGAGACCGCTAAATTATTGGAGCCCGTTTTTGTAGAAGAAGACCACAGCTGGGGGCTGGATCATGGTGCATGGTCTGTTATTAAGCACATGTATCCCGAAGCGGATATTCCGGTAATCCAGATGAGCATTGATTATTCAAAACCTCCGCAATATCATTTTGATTTAGCCCAAAAACTGAACAAACTTCGCGAAAAAGGAATTCTGATTATCGGGAGCGGAAATATCATTCACAATTTAAGGCTTATTGACTGGAGAAATATCAATACTGTGGGAGCTGGATGGGACTGGGCCATTGAAGCACACGAAAAAACCAACAACTGGCTATTGGACGGAAATTTTAAAAATATTATTGAATATCAAAACCAGGGAATTTCCCTGCAGTATGCCGTTCCGACTCCTGATCATTATCTTCCCCTAATTTATACACTGGGATTGAAAACTTCTTCAGATGAGCTGTCTTTGTTCAATGATGAACTGATCGGCGGTTCGCTTAGTATGACGAGTGTAAGGATTGGCTGATATTTAAACAATAAAAAATCGAGGAATAAAATTCCCCGACCTTAGAATATGCATAAAGCTTTTTAGATTCTTGTAATACCAACAACGTGTGGCTGACCATTAATCGGCTGATAGATTTCCACGATTGCCTGCCAAACAACATCTGCTGGTGGCATTGAAGCGTCGCATTTGAAACGGTAATTGGTGCCATTTACCACTTGTGTTGATACTTCGTAAGGTGAATATTTTACTCCCACAAATCCTTTCATTGCTTCGTCAAATACTTTTTGATCTTCCGGAGTAAGAGGGTGAAATGCTGTCCAGCCTCCTACTAATGTTTCTTGTTGTTCTGTCATGATTAATATTTTTGTTTTCCTACTCTTATGGCCTTTCGGATACGCCCCGTTTGAATGGTTTCTGGCTCCATAGTTTTAGTTTTTAAATTCTCCAAATACATCAATAATGGTAAAATTATCAATTGTAAAAGTCGAAATGTTTTGTTGTGATCACATGACAAAGCTACTTCAGAAAACAGATAAATGATAGAGTAGATATACTCAATTTTAGATTACGTAAAAGTACCTAGTTATCAATTATAAAAATTAAAAAAGACAGCAATTATTATCGCTGTCTCTATATTAATTATTAATTATTAATTATCAATCATTAATTACTGTACTGCCTGCAGAACATTGATATTACCATATCCATAATCAGAGTTCGGATTAGGATAATAGGTGGCCGACTGCCGCATTTTGTTCAGCACCTGATCTCTTGTCCAGGAAGGATTTTTAGACCATACCAAGGCGGCAATTCCTGCAGTGGAAGCAGTCGCTACGGAAGATCCGCCCACGTAGTCGGTTTGTCCGTTATAGTAACTCAGCACCGGAATACTGTTTCCCGAAGCTCTTTCCATCTGGTAAGTAAAATCAATCTCGGCACCGGAGTGACACACATCACATTTCTGATTAGATGTATTTTCTTTCACTCCCGTTACCGCTTGTGTTTCAGACATCCACGCCGGAAAGATAACGCCTACGAAATTGGTAAAACTGGTAGAAGTTCCACCCGCACAGAAGATTAATTTCCCTTTTGAATAGGCATATTTCACCCCGTCTTCTATTTTACCGACCGAGAAAATATGTCCCATCGACATCGATATAATTTTTACACTGTTATTATTTCCCAGTTCTGTAAATGTGATTTTCACTCCGTTCTGTTCATGATATCCATCCAGAACAACATTGGATGCAGCTCTATACGTTACCAGATTGGCATTATAGGCAACTCCCACCGGCTGTCCCATATTATTTCGCGGTGCTGCCATTGCAGAAGCCATGCTTGTTCCGTGTCCGCATTGATCTGCCGAACCGTCATAGCCACTGCTCCACGGCCATATGGAATCTACATAGACTCCGTTTTTACTGATGCTTCTGCCCGAAGACAATCCGTTGTTAAAACTTGAACCTAGCAATGACTGTTCAGAAGAAACGCCGCTGTCAATCACACCAATGGTAACTCCTGCTCCGGTACTGTAACTCCAGGCATTGATAATATTATGTTTTGAAAAAGACCAGGGAGCCTTTGCATTAGGGGTTACGGTTGTATAATCTGATGTGCTCAAGGCAGTTGATTCAAATCCGCATCCTGATGACGAGCTGCTGGACTTGGCAGTGCCGTTCAGTTTTCTTTCATTTTCAAAATAGCGGTAATCCGCTGGCTCTACATACCGGATATCCTTCATTTTTCGCAGAGCAATAACCGTTTCCTGTTTTTCTACAACAACATCCATCTGATTAAGGTAAGGATCCGATGATAATACCATCCTGTCGCTTTTTCCTTCATATTTTTCAATTACTTGTAAAATAGCTGTTTCAATAGATTTACTGTCTGGAGTCTGGCTTCTGTCGAAAGAAGATCCGAAGCCTATCGAAGCAATTTTATTTCCCTGAAAAATAGCACTCCATATAAAATGATCGGATGATTCTTTCCAGGAAAATCTGCCCTTAGTTCTGATGGTCTCGTTAATCTTTTCATTGATCTGTTTTGCAGAAAGCGGATCTTTCTGGGTGATTTCCATATCTGCCGTTGTATTTTGCAGATCATCTCTATTACATGCTGTAAAAACGAAAAACAGCATAAGTACTAAAAATACATGTTTCTTCATATAAATAATATTTGATTGGTAAACCAAGATATCACTTTACATTGAATTACAGAACCTTAAAGATGAAATTTTATCCTATTTTTATTATGCTGAAAATAATATTCACTGAAAATTTACAGGATTTTTTCGTAACAGACACTCTTCTCAACACCAATGTACTGACCATAATTGGGAATTCTTATATAGCCGCTTTTTTCATAAACCGAGAGCGCCTCGTTCTGTTCCAGTGAGGTTTCCAGAACCGCTTTTTTATAGTTTAATTCTTTTGCCCACTTTTCAAGCTCTTTCACAATAGCTGTTGCCAAACCTCTTTTTCTGAAATCCGGATGGGTGTACATTCTTTTAATTTCAACCGTATCATCCGCAAACTTTTTAAATGCGCCACACGCCGCAGGAGTTTCATCAACGTAAACTACGATACAGTTTTTAATCACATCAATATTATTAAACTGATTATAAAACGCCTGATCTTCACCATTCCGAACTGCCAGGTCAGCATCTAAAAGCTGTACCAAATCCCGAAAATCTCTGCCGGAAGAATCTGTTCTCTGAATTTTCATAACTAAATTTTTATTGGATTAAAAACCAAAAGCTCCGGACGAAGGAGCTTTAGGAATATCATTTTTTAGGCATCATTGGAGGTGGCGGACCATCCGATACGGGCGGCGGCGGAGAAGTCAAATATCCCTTCTTCGTGAGATCGTTATTAATTATTTCAGTTACTTTCATTGCCCAATTACTCGTTGCCGTCTGAATTTCTTGTATCATATCCTGTGAATGACGAATCATTTTTCTTCCCAGATCTGATTTGTAGAAAACAAGCAACTCATTAATCTCAGGTTCTGTAAATCTGCTTGAATACATTTCAATCACATTGTTTATAAGTTCTTCAACACTGATTTTCTGTTCAAGGCCAGCCCATTCAGATTCAGGGACATTATTATATTTCTTCTTATAATTTGCAATCACTTCTTTCGGAATTCCTCTGGAAATGGTAAAAGCTCCGCTCAGAGAAATTAATTCTTTGATTTTCTCGTGCTTTGCTTGGGCATATGAAAATGTAAAGCAAAACAGCGTGAAGAGAAAAATTATTTTTTTTATCATACTATTAATTTACCACGAATTTCCTTTCATTAATCAATTCTGCGATCGCCAGCATATCTTCACCAATCAATCGGTCGTCTTCAAGTTTAGTAACTTTTGATCGCAAGATTGCGAAGTTTTCTTCAATGATTTTAGAGCATTTTGCCGGTCTCCTGAATTCTAAGCCCTGTGCTGCAAACATCAGTTCGACAGCTAAAATATTTACAAGATTTCCCAGAACCTGATTAAACTTCCTTCCTGAAATGCTTCCCATGGAAACGTGATCTTCCTGCCCAAGACTTGTAGGGATGGAATCCGCAGAAGCCGGGAAACATAATGTTTTATTCTCTGTTACCAACGCTGCTGAGGTATACTGAGGGATCATAAATCCGGAGTTTAGCCCTGAACTTTCCGTTAATAATCTTGGTAAACCGTATTTTCCTTCCAGCAATAAATAACTTCTTCTGTCAGAAATATTTCCCAGTTCGGCCGCCGCCAAAGTAGCGTAATCCAGTGGTAAAGCCATGAGCTGACCGTGGAAATTACCGCCTGAGATAGACTCTTCAGCACTTAGAACAATCGGATTATCTGTCACGGAATTCAATTCTGTTTCTGCCATCATTTTAAGATGTTCAAATGCATTTCTGCTTGCCCCGTGAACCTGTGGAACGCATCGCATGGAATACGGATCCTGAACACGCTCACAGTCTTCATGAGCCTGCAGGTTTTCCGAGCCTTTCAGAAACTTCAGCATTCTTGCGGCCACTTTTTTACTGCCTTCAAAAGGTCTGATCTCATGAAGTTCTTTTTTGAAGGGACTTGCAGAACCTCTGTACGCTTCAAGGCTCATAGCTGCCGTCATATCAGCAAGATCCAGTAAATATTCAAACTTTTCCAGTCCTTTGATCGCGTGGGCTAAGATAAACTGTGTTCCGTTAATCAGTCCCAGTCCTTCTTTCGGCCCTAATGACAATGGAAGAAGATCGTTTTTCTCTAAAATTTCTGCCGTAGGAAACATCTCGTTTCCAACCCATACTTTTCCTAGGCCCAAAAGCGGCAATACCAAATGCGCCAGCGGAGCAAGATCACCGGAAGCGCCTACAGATCCCTGCTCCGGAACAACTGGGATGATATCTTTTTCCAGCATGAGAACCATTCTTTCGATGACTTCCAGAGAAACTCCCGAAAATCCTTTTGACAACGCATGAACTTTGGCAATCATCATGATTTTTGAAAGTTCTTTATCAATAGGCTTCCCCACACCTACTGCATGGGAAATGATCAGATTGTATTGTAAAAGCGCCGTTTCATCGGCTGAAATTTTCGTATCGCAAAGAGGTCCGAAACCTGTGTTGATCCCATAAACACAACGGTCTGACTCTACAATTTTCTGAACATTTTTCTGCGATTTTAAAATTTGCTCTCTGGCTGCTTTATTAAGTTTAGCTTTATTGGGAGTTTTACAGATCTCCAGAACATCATGGAAACTGAAAACATCTACACCGTATATCATTCTCTAAATTTTGTCCTAAAATTACACATTTAGCGATAATTGGGAAAGCTTATTTTATATGATGAAAATTTTCTGAGGATGTGCAGATTAATTTCCTATTTTTGCTGCTGAATAAAATTAATATCCTTATGAAACTTAAAACATTACTGCTCGCACTGGTTCTGGCCAGCATTCCATCTTTCGCGCAAAAAGTGAAATACTCCAAAGAAGAAATTAAAAAGATGGAACAATACCTTTTCAATGAAGGGTTCAATATGCCGTCGCCAAAGAAAACCTCAACTGTTATTTTAAAAGACGGAAGCGTTCACAAAGGTTTCTGCAGCAAAACAGACTCCAAAAAAGGACAGATCTTTGAAGTATCCTTAAAAGACAGCATTACGAAAAAAACCGAGACTTTTGATGCTGATCATATTGCTGAAATGTATATCTACCCAAGTAATGCTGAGAAAATTGCAAAAGTGGCCAAATACATGGGGAATATCAGAAATTACAGTACCCGAAAACTTACCAAGACTACCAATAGCGACAGAATATATTTTGTAAACCAAACGGTTTCCCTAAAAAACAAAAAAGACGATAAAGAATTCCTGATGCAGGTGATCAATCCGGGATTTGATGATATTATTTCTGTTTATCATGATCCGAGAGCAAAAGAAACGGGAGGCGTTTCATTCGGGTACGGACCTCAGCTGGGAGGCGGTGTTATTAAGTCTTATTATGTTAAAAAAGGTGATAAAGTGATGTGGCTTCATAAGGATGATTTTGAGGACAATTATGATTTTCTTTTCGGGGATAATGCAGAATTCATGAAAAAATATCCTAAAAATTCTGTGGAATGGGATTACTTCAGCTTTTTGGTGAATGAGTATACGTCAATGAGCAACGGATAATCTTATATCTATATTAAATTATGCTGCCTTTATCAGAGGCAGCATTTTTTATGCATTCTAAAAGCCACGCAGGTTTCTTATAAAACCTAAGCACCTTTCACCTGAAACCTAAGCACCTTTTATCAAAAACCTGAGCAGGTTTTGACAGAAACATCAGCACGTTTCCAGACCATGATAATCAATACTGAAAATCAACACATTATACCACCTGTATTTTAAGTATAACCAATTAACATGGCTTTATAAATAATAACATTTAACCTGATCTTATTACGCCGCTGTTTAAACAAAATTAGCACAACCCTATTACAATTTAATAGATATAGGAAATGAATCTGAAACCCAGGTAGCTATTCGGCTTTTTTTATGCCTTTAAATTCCTTAAATTTGTTATATGAATCCTTCCTTAGAATTACAGCTCAAAACTTTACCATCTGAACCCGGCGTTTATCGTTATTATGATAAAAACGATCAGCTGCTGTACGTGGGTAAGGCCAAAAATCTGAAGAAAAGAGTACTATCCTATTTCAATAAAACCCTTTCCGGCTACCGTACAAGAATAATGGTCGGGAAGATAAACCGCCTGGAAACTACTATTGTTAATAGTGAATACGATGCACTTTTATTAGAAAATAATCTCATCAAAGAACATCAGCCGTTTTATAACGTCATGCTGAAGGATGACAAAACCTATCCCTGGATTTGTATCAAAAATGAAGATTTTCCGAGAATATTTTTAACGAGAACCAAAATCAAAGACGGATCTGAATATTACGGACCTTATGCGAAAGTGCGTCCGGCAAAAATTTTACTGGATACCATCAAACATATTTACAAGCTGAGAACCTGTAATCTTAATCTGGCTCCTGCAAAGATTGAGGAAGGTAAATACAAAGTCTGCCTGGAATATCATATTAAAAACTGCGAAGGACCCTGTGAAGGCCTGGAAAGCAAACAAGATTATGATGAAAAGATCGACGCTATCCGTGGTATCATCAAAGGAGATTTCCGCAAAGCAAAAGAGTATCTGGTAAACCAGATGATGAAATATGCCACGAACCTTCAGTTTGAAAGCGCACAAATCGTAAAGGAAAGACTGGATGCTCTTGAAGATTACCAGGCTAAAAATACAGTCGTAAATCCGAGCATCGATGATGTGGATGTTTTTGGTATGACCAGCGATGAAACGGCCGCTTATGTGAACTTTTTTAAGATCAGAAACGGAAATATTATTCAGAGTTTCACGACCGAAATTAAGAAAATTCTTGAGGAAACCGATGAAGAAATTATGGAGCAGGCTTTAGTTGAAATCCGTCAGAAATTTGATTCTGATTCTAAGGAAGTGCTGCTGCCTTTTCATCTGGCTATTGAAATTCCGAACGTAAAACTGATCGTCCCGAAAGTAGGCGATAAAAAACGTATTGTAGAACTTTCTGAAAAAAACGCAAAAGAATATCGTCTTGAAAAACTGAAGCAGGTACAGATTGTAGATCCGGAAAGACACACCAACCGTATCATGGCAGAGATGCAGAAACTATTGAGAATGCCTGTAGAGCCCCGCCACATCGAAGGTTTTGATAATTCCAATATTCAGGGAACCAATCCTGTTTCCGCCTGTGTTGTTTTCAAAGACGGAAAACCCAGCAAAGCAGACTATAGAATTTTTCATCCTAAAACTGTAGAAGGTCCGAACGATTTTGCAACGATGGAAGAGGTCATTTACCGGCGTTATAAAAGAATGCTGGATGAAGGAGAAGACTTACCACAGCTGATCCTAATCGACGGAGGTAAAGGCCAGCTCTCTTCTGCAGTGAAAAGCTTACGACTGTTGGGGTTATATGGTAAAATTACCATCATCGGCATCGCCAAAAGACTGGAAGAGCTTTTCTTTCCGGAAGATTCCATTCCGTTATATCTTGATAAAAAATCTGAGACCCTTAAAATTTTACAGAGAGTAAGGGACGAAGCGCACCGTTTTGGCGTAAAGCACCACAGAACCAGAAGAAAGAATTCAACGATAAAATCTGAACTGGAAGAAATTCCCGGCGTGGGCGGAAAAACAATTGAACTGCTCTTGTCGCGGTTAAAATCTGTGAAAAGAATTAAAGAATCAAACCTGGAAACTCTGGAAGAGATTCTTGGGAAAAGTAAGGCTAAAATTGTGTATGATTTTTTTAATAATGAATAAAAAAGGTTGGAAAATTTTCCAACCTTTTATCATTTGAATTATTTCTTTACAAAGATTTCCTTGCCATACTCGCCATTGGCTTTAGGCATTTCAATAACAATATTTCCGTTTTCATAATATCCTAAAGTCGCCTCTCCGTTCTGCAATTTCACTCTGAAAACATCTGCCTTTGTTGTTGTCTTAAAAGTTGCATACGGCGAAGAGCTGTTAGAGTTTACCAGAATAAACTGATTGTTATCAAGCTGTACCTTCATGACATCAACTTTGCCGTTACTGAATTTTACGGCATTATTATCAGATGAAGCCGAGCCTGAAATCTCTGTTTCTCTTGTCTCTGTAACGGAAGATGTTGTGTTAGTAGTTGTAGTGGCAGGTGCTGCCTGAGCTGACGGTCCAGAAGGGGAAACTGACACAAAAATTTGTTCAAGTGCGTCCTGAAAGCCTTCTTTAAATTCTTTAATGGTGGAGCTGCCTTTGGCTGAGGATATTACTTTGTCATTACAATCCTTAAACTGCAGCAATACTCTATTCCTAAAAAGGCTACTGTCATTTACCACATCTGCCATCAATACACTGCATGGATTAGCTTGTGCTTCACCAGGCCATTGCAACTTGTCATATGGTATAACAGTGTAATTTTTACTTTTTAAAGTTTTCTTTAACATATCGACTAAACCGAAATCTTCCTTAAAAGTCCTGAACTGTTGCGGAACCGATATGTATTTGTAATCGGAAACATTCTGTCCGAAAGCAAACATCGAATATGCCGTAAATATAACCAGTGAAATTTTTTTCATTTTAAATAAATTAATCATTTCTGAATTGTCCCATATCCAGTTTCAGGGAAAAGAAGTTGGAATAAAAATTGGATCCTCCGATTCCGGAATTGGTAATGGCATAATCTAACGTAAGGCCTCTGTATCTGATCCCGATTCCCGCACTCGGCTGGAAGGAAACTTTTCTTCTGAGATCTTCAATATCTGTGATCGACTGAAATCTGTTGACCCCAAGTCTCACAAAAATCATTTTCTGATACCCAAGTTCTGCTCCTGCATAAGGAGTGATACTTGCAATGTCTGAGGAAATAAGAGCGGCTGTTTTAGCAAAATCGATATTTAAGCCGGCTTCCGGTAAAATATATACACTGCTGTTAATCTCGAAGATTTTACTTGCTCCCACATTGAGTTTCGGCATGGTAAGTTCCATTTTATCTTTTGGTGCCGGGTTGAATTCTTCCCCATTAACCACCGTGGAAAGTTCTTTCTGATTAACGCTCCAGAAGTTGACGGTAGTTGTTGCATCTCTCAGCATACCTCCCAGCTTCCACCCATTATCCATTTTATAGATAGCCCCCACATCAAATCCAAATCCGTAGCCGTTGGCAAATTTGCCCACATTTCGGTATACGATTTTAGCATTAACACCTACATCCAATTTGGTATTCCCTCCAGGATTGAATGCATAGGAAAGTATGGCTGCATAATCTGACTGTGAAAATTTTGTAATTTTATCGTAATCAATATTTCCTTCAGTGTCGATAAGCTGTGTAGTATTGAGGATGTTATCTACACCCAGTCTCACTACAGAAACTCCGAAAACACCTGTTTCCAGAACTTTAGCATACGCGAGATAATCATATTTGGCAATAGATTCAAAATATTCTGCGTGCATTGCTGCGCCCTGCCAGTCTCTTTCTATTGCCATAAGTCCTGCAGGATTCCACATCGGAGAATATACATCATCCTGATTGGAAACTACGGCTCCTCCCATGGCCAGACCTCTGGCTCCAGCTCCGATATTCAGGAACTCATTGGAATATTTTCTGATGATCTGCGATTGCGAGATGCCATACATCAGGGATAATACAAGTAAAAGATATTTTTTCATCATATAATTTGATGCTTAATTTAAAGTTTTTTGTTTCTTAGCTTTTATCAATCCGTTGGCAATGATTGCCAGTATCATAACTCCTGAAGCCACATAAAAAATAGGACTCATATGTTCTGATTCTCCAAAGATAAAAAAAGCTAGTATAATTCCGTAAACCGGTTCTAAATTAACTGTTAAAATTAATGTAAAAGGCGAAATATATTTCATCAGGTTCACCGATTCCAGCATCGGAAAGGCAGTGAAAACACTTGCTAACAAGCATATTAACGCAATATCACGGTAACTTATTTCATTCATGTGAAAAATTTGTCCTGTAAACAGATAAATAATCATTAAAATAGACCATCCGCAGAATATTTCGTAAAAAATAATGTTTCCTGAGCTTGTCTTTCCAAACATTTTACCGTTGAACACTGAAAAAACAGTTCCGAAAATGGCACATAATACTCCGTAAAAAATACCTTCCTTGAATCTGAATTCCGTTTTAAATATCAAAAGAATACAGGCGACAATCACAACACCCATGATGACTTCCGAGATATCAATCTTACGTTTAAAAATAATAGGTTCCATAATGGAAGCAAATAAGGTTGATAATGAAAGACAGCTTAAAGCAATGGAAACATTGGAAATTTTAATAGAATAAAAAAAACAGTACCAGTGCAAAGCCATGGAAAAACCTATTGCCGCAAGCTGGAAAAAGATCTTTTTTGAAACTTTAATGCTTTCTTTTTTAAAAATTCTGATGTAAAGATATAAGAAGACAGCAGCAAACAACATTCTGTAGAATACAAGAATCTCCGCATTGGCATGAATCAATTTTCCCAGAATTGCTGTAAATCCCCATAAAAACACAATCAAATGCAATCTGAAAAGAGCCAGTTTATGCATATTCTACTTCTTTTTTATTTTTTGCAAATTTACAAATCGGATTTACATTGCTGTAACATATTTACAACTAAATTATATTGTTTCTAAAGTTTTTTATTTCTATAAATGAATGTTTTGAACTTTCATATAATTAGTTTTTTAAAATTAAAAAAGTATAAAGTCTCTTTTGCAGAAAATTACAGAAATAACTAATGGTAAAATGAGAATTGATAGGACCAAACAAAAAACCCTGAAAATTTATTCAACTTTCAGGGCCTTCAAATAATAAACTATTAAAAAAATAAACTAGGAACTAGAGAAAAGTGTAAGATTTCACTCTCACTTTCTCTATTGTAAAGTTAGCAAATTACGCACCAGAAAAAATATTTTTTTTGTTAAAAATTTCATAAATTTCTGAAAACCAATTTATTAAACAAATGTTTACATCAATTTTTATTCCATTCAAAAAATAGTATCTTTAAAACGAAAAAATTGTGATTTTATGGACATTGAATTCAATAAAAGAGAAGATCAAAACAGATTAAAGTTATCAGAAATAAATCGTCTGCTCGCTGAAATCAAAAAAGGAGGCGGAGAAAAAAGGCTTCAGAAACTTCGTGATGAAGGTAAAATGACAGCAAGAGAACGAATTGAATATCTTCTTGATAAAGATTCTGATTCCATAGAAATCGGTGCTTTTGCCGGGTATGAAATGTATGAAGAGCACGGTGGCTGTCCAAGCGGCGGTGTTGTGGTGGTTATGGGGTATGTATCCGGAAGACAATGTATTATTGTTGCCAATGATGCTTCTGTAAAAGCAGGTGCCTGGTTCCCGATTACAGGTAAAAAAAACCTGAGAGCACAGGAAATCGCCATGGAAAACAGACTCCCTATTATTTACCTTGTAGATTCAGCGGGTGTATATCTTCCGATGCAGGACGAAATTTTTCCTGATAAGGAAATGTTCGGGAGAATTTTCAGAAATAATGCGAAAATGAGTGCTGCAGGGATTATCCAGATTTCTGCGGTGATGGGAAGTTGTGTTGCGGGTGGAGCTTATCTTCCGATTATGAGTGATGAAGCGATGATTGTTGATAAAACAGGTTCTATTTTCCTTGCAGGAAGTTATTTGGTAAAGGCAGCCATTGGTGAAAGTATTGACAATGAAACATTGGGAGGCGCAACAACACACTGCTCGATCTCCGGAGTTACCGACTATAAAGCAAAAGATGATAAAGATGCCCTGAACAGGATCAAAAATATCATGAAGTCTCTTGGAAGTACTGACAAAGCAGGTTTTGACAGGATTGAAAGTGCCCAACCGAAAGAAAAACCGGAAAATATTTTCGGAATCATGCCGGTTTCAAGGGCAGAACAATATGATACGTATGAAATTATTAAATGTTTAGTGGATAATTCTGAATATGAAGAGTATAAACCTGACTATGGTAAAAGCATTATCTGTGCTACCGCCAGAATAGATGGATGGTCGGTGGGAATTGTTGCCAACCAGAGAAAACTTGTAAAAAGCGGAAAGGGCGAAATGCAGTTTGGTGGTGTGATTTATTCTGATTCTGCAGATAAAGCAACAAGGTTTATTGCCAACTGTAATCAAAGAAAGATTCCGTTGGTATTTTTACAGGATGTAACAGGTTTTATGGTTGGTTCAAAGTCCGAACATGGGGGAATCATCAAAGACGGCGCTAAAATGGTGAATGCCGTTTCCAATTCTGTAGTACCTAAATTTACCATTATTATAGGAAATTCTTATGGTGCCGGAAATTACGCCATGTGCGGAAAAGCGTATGATCCAAGGCTTATTGTAGCCTGGCCATGGGCAGATCTTGCAGTTATGGGTGGAGCTCAGGCGGCGAAAGTGCTGGCCCAGATTCAGGAATCTACTTTGAAAAAGCAGGGGAAAGAAATTACAGAGGAAGAACATAATGAAATTCTAAACAGCATTTCAAAAAAATATCAGAAACAAACAGAAGCCACTTATGCAGCAGCCAGACTCTGGACGGATGCTATCATTAATCCGGCAGACACAAGAAAATGGATTTCCATGGGAATTGAAGCAGCCAATCATTCTCCCATTACTGAGAAGTTTAATTTGGGAGTGATACAGGTTTAATTGATGATTGATGATTGATGATCGATAATAAAAAAATATGCGGAAAAATTTCCGCATATTTTTTTTATGGATGTCTTAATTACTATTTGTGTCCTCGGCCTAGCCCCGATTGAAGCGATTGTTTGAGCTCATTTTCTGGTTTCGGGGTGCGGCGGCTTTGCCGCAGCACCCCGAAACCAGAAAATAGCGAGTGCGGAAAGCGGGAAAAAGCTCCCCAAAAAAAACCGACACTGCTTTCCATGTAATCGAATTGCTCCTTAAAAATTAATAAATACAATTCGACGGAATTAAAAAGCTTCTAAACAATAAATCTACAAGGTCGACATCATTGAATGAATTCTTTTTATCAGGAAAAGAACACTCCGCTTCGGAATCTTTCTTTATTCAGTTTTTTGTTCGCAGACAATCCCCAAAGAATAAATTCTTTCATGAATAGAAGATCTTCTTTACGGGTATCCGGCTGATATTTTTCAATAATCTTGTCGAGTGCACTGATGCGGCTAAGTGTTTTGGCATAAATTTCATCCGATGATTCATCAGTAATTTCTATAAAACCGTCATCCTCCAGGAACCATTCTGTGATCTGCTGAAAAGGTCCCGCTATATCTTTCTTTTCCAGTTTCTCAACTTTTGGAAAATACATAGTGAACAAGGTTTTAATGGCATTGTCAATAAGCATCTGTGCTACTGCTTCCGCACCTTCCTGCTCGCCTTCGTAAACAAGTTCCACCTTTCCGGTAATAGCTGGAATAACCCCCATGAAATCACTTAGTCTTACAGAAGTTTTTTCATCTCCCGTTAGAAGAGACCTTCTTTCTGCCGTACTCAATAGATTTTCAAACGCTGTAATACTCATACGCGCACTTACGCCACTTTTGTAATCGACAAACTCACTGTCGCGGGCTTCAAATCCAATCTGCTCCAAAAGATCTTTTGCCAGTTCCGGAACATATATTCCGCTATTCTGTCGGCTGTCTAAGCTGGATTCATATTTTGTAATTTCTTTCGCAACATGTATATTTTCTGGATAGTGGGTAAGGATTTGTGATCCTATTCTGTCTTTTAAAGGCGTAACAATGCTTCCTCTGTTGGTATAATCTTCCGGATTGGCTGTGAAAACAAATTGTATATCCAGTGGCATCCTTACTTTAAATCCACGGATCTGAACATCCCCTTCCTGCAAAATATTAAATAAGGAAACCTGAATTCTTGCCTGAAGATCTGGTAATTCGTTAATTACAAAAATACTTCTGTTGGCCCGGGGAATCATTCCAAAGTGTATAACCCTGTCGTCTGCATAAGAGAGTTTGAGATTGGCTGCCTTGATGGGATCTACGTCACCAATGAGATCAGCAACCGTTACATCTGGTGTTGCCAGTTTTTCAAAAAATCTTTCGTCCCGGTGAAGCCATTCGATAGGCGTATGATCGCCATCTTTTTCAATAAGTTCTTTGGCGTATCTTGAAATTGGGTTGAAAGGATCGTCATTAATTTCACTTCCGCTTACATAGGGAATCCATTCATCAAGCAACGTTGTCATCATTCTTGCCAGCCTCGTTTTTGCTTGCCCGCGCAAACCTAATAAGTTGATATTGTGACGACTGAGAATAGCGTGTTCCAATTGTGGAATGACAGTGGTTTCGTAACCGAAAATTCCTTCAAATACATTCTCTTTATTTCGAATCTTAATGATTAGATTATCCCTTAATTCGTCTTTTATGCTTTTAATTGTATATCCTGATTCTTTTAATGAACCTAATGTGGTTATATTTGGCTTTACAGTCATTGTATTCAATATTAATTGTAGTATTGCTTTTTTGAAACAATATATTATTTAACGTATTCTTTTTTTACGGTTTGCTTCATAATCTTCAAAGATCATTTGTCCAAGACCGTTAAGTCCGGTATAAAAGGCTTTGCCTTGGTTGGCCTCAGTGAATTCCCGCACAAATTGCTGTAGATAAGAGTCTTGCGCGATCATAAAAGTAGTAATGGGAATATGAAGCCGGCGCGCCTGAGCAGCCATATTATAACATTTCTGAACAACATATTCATCCAGGCCGTAAGAATTCATATAATAAGTACCATCTGGCTCCCGCACACAGCTGGGTTTGCCGTCGGTAATCATAAAAATCTGTTTATTGGTATTTCGTTTACGTCTTAGAATGTCCATAGCGAGCTGAAGTCCTGCTACGGTATTGGTATGATAGGGACCGACCTGCAGATAAGGCAGTTCCTGAATTTTAACCGGCCACGCGTCGTCTCCGAAAACAATAATATCCAATGTATCCTTCGGATATCTTGTAGTAATTAATTCGGCAAGCGCCATCGCAACTTTTTTTGCAGGAGTGATACGATCTTCACCATATAAAATCATACTGTGGCTTATATCAATCATCAGAACCGTACTCATTTGAGATTGGTGAATACTATCTTCAACAATCAGGTCATTTTCTGTAATTTGAAACTCCCCAATTCCATTATTGATCTGGGCATTCCTGATACTTTCAGTAATAGAAATCTGTTCTACAGAATCCCCAAAATTATAGTTTCGAAACTCCCCTGTAGCATCTTCTCCCGTTCCACTTTTACTGGTTTTATGATTTCCGTTACCACTTTTTTGTAGATTTCCAAAAATCTGATTGAGTGCCTGTTTGCGAATGTTCTGTTCCATTTTTGCACTTAGACGAATTCCGCTTCCATTTCCATTAGGATCCACTTGTTCGCGGATATATCCTTTTTTCTTCAAATCTTCTATAAAATCATCTATCGTGTAATCCGGAGTTGTTAACTCATACTCTTCGTCCAGCATACGCAGCCAGTCGATGGCTTCATCAAAATCTCCCGAAGTATGGGTTAGCAGATCCGTGAAAATCTCAAGCAATCTATCAAATACCGACATTTCCGGCGGCTGGTAATTGCCAAATCTAAAACCTCTTACAATATGCTCTTTCATATTATAAAGTTACAACATAAATTACCGACCCGTAAAAGATTTAATCTATTTTAATTTTTATGTTTAAAAATAATTGTCTTTTTCAGGAGCTATCTCTCGCTATCCGCTCTTACTCCTCGCGCCAGAGCTTTCCGGGCTTAAAGCCCTTCCTTTCATTCCTGCTGTGGGGTAGCCGCTGCTATCGAGGCTAGGGCAGTTGCCTATCTTTATATGAGTAATAAAAGCATGGATAAAATTCATGATTGGTATTTTAAGTACGGCTTAAACTTGATACCTGAATCTTAACTTAAACCTTAACAAGTCCTAAACTTTAAACTCTGAACTTTAAATTCTGAACGCTAAACATTAAACACTGAACATCCAAATCTCACTTCTCACATTTTACTTCTCACTTCTTACTTCTCACTTCTTACTGTCCACTTCTCACTTTCTCCTAGGCTATAAAAACAAAAAAACCTCACACATTGCTGTATGAGGTTTGTAAAAAAACTGGCGGCGACCTACTCTCCCGCTTTCGCAGTACCATCGGCGCTGGTGGGCTTAACTTCTGTGTTCGGAATGGGAACAGGTGAGCCCCACCGCTAAAACCACCCTAAAGGTTGTATATAGGTGTAAGGTTTTTTTCTTTAATGTTCAAAGTTTTTAACCTTGAATCTTAAACATTGAACCTTGAACCGTTTTTATCGGTAAATTTCATCACAAAGGCAAAACCAGTATTGCACTTATAAATACTTAAGCTAAGTTATGATAAGCATGATTGCTCATTACCTATTACTCATTACTTATGAATAGGCTATAAATCTACGGGTAATTAGTACTACTCGGCTATGCTGTTACCAACTTTACACCTGTAGCCTATCAACGTGGTCATCTCCCACGACCCTTAAAAGATGTCTCATCTTGAGGCGAGTTTCACACTTATATGCTTTCAGTGTTTATCTCTTCCAAACATAGCTACTCAGCGGTGCACCTGGCGGTACAACTGATACACCAGAGGTTTGTTCAATTCGGTCCTCTCGTACTAGAATCAAGCCCTCTCAAACATCTAACGCCCGCAATAGATAGAGACCGAACTGTCTCACGACGTTCTGAACCCAGCTCGCGTGCCACTTTAATGGGCGAACAGCCCAACCCTTGGGACCTTCTCCAGCCCCAGGATGTGACGAGCCGACATCGAGGTGCCGAACCTCCCCGTCGATGTGAGCTCTTGGGGAGACTAGCCTGTTATCCCCGGAGTACCTTTTATCCTATGAGCGATGGCCCTTCCATACGGAACCACCGGATCACTATGTCCTGCTTTCGCACCTGATCGACTTGTTGGTCTCACAGTCAAGCACCCTTATGCCATTACACTCTACGCACGGTTACCAAGCGTGCTGAGGGTACCTTTGAAAGCCTCCGTTACTCTTTTGGAGGCGACCACCCCAGTCAAACTACCCACCACGCAATGTCCTTCTTTAAAGAAGTTAGGCTCCAAGTAAGTAAAGGGTGGTATTTCAACGTTGGCTCCACAAACACTAGCGTGCCTGCTTCAAAGCCTCCCACCTATCCTACACATTACTTACTCAAAGTCAATACGAAGTTATAGTAAAGGTTCACAGGGTCTTTTCGTCCCATTGCGGGTAATCGGCATCTTCACCGATACTACAATTTCACCGAGCTCGTGGCTGAGACAGTGCCCAGATCGTTACACCATTCGTGCAGGTCGGAACTTACCCGACAAGGAATTTCGCTACCTTAGGACCGTTATAGTTACGGCCGCCGTTTACTGGGGCTTCAGTCAAACGCTTCGCTTACGCTAACGCCCTTCCTTAACCTTCCAGCACCGGGCAGGTGTCAGACCCTATACAGCATCTTTCGATTTAGCAGAGTCCTGTGTTTTTGATAAACAGTCGCCTGGGCCTCTTCACTGCGGCCACCATTGCTGATGGCGTCTCTTCTTCCGAAGTTACGAGACTATTTTGCCTAGTTCCTTAGCCACGACTCACTCGAGCACCTTAGGATTCTCTCCTCGACCACCTGTGTCGGTTTTGGTACGGGTTGCTTCACTTCGGCTTTTCTTGGATCCGATTACACTACAGCAGCTTCGCCCGAAGGCTAGGCCTTGACACTTCCGTCCGTCTTTAGTAGCTACATCGAACCGTCCCCTTTTTAGTGTGAGCAAGTATGGGAATATTAACCCATTGTCCATCCACTACCCCTTTCGGGTTCGCGTTAGGTCCCGACTAACCCTCAGCTGATTAGCATGGCTGAGGAAACCTTAGTCTTTCGGTGAGGGGGTTTCTCGCCCCCTTTATCGTTACTTATGCCTACATTTTCTTTTCTGTCCGCTCCACAATACCTCACGATACTGCTTCGGCGCAAACAGAATGCTCTCCTACCAGATATAATAAATTATAAATCCATAGCTTCGGTAATATGTTTATGCCCGATTATTATCCATGCCGGACCGCTCGACTAGTGAGCTGTTACGCACTCTTTAAATGAATGGCTGCTTCCAAGCCAACATCCTAGCTGTCAATGCAGTCCAACCGCGTTGCTTCAACTTAACATATATTTGGGGACCTTAGCTGTTGGTCTGGGTTCTTTCCCTCTCGGACATGGACCTTAGCACCCATGCCCTCACTGCCGTAGAACATTTATTAGCATTCGGAGTTTGTCAGGAATTGGTAGGCGATGAAACCCCCGCATCCAATCAGTAGCTCTACCTCTAATAAACTTATATACGACGCTGCACCTAAATGCATTTCGGAGAGTACGAGCTATCTCCCAGTTTGATTGGCCTTTCACCCCTACCCACAGGTCATCCGAAGACTTTTCAACGTCAACCGGTTCGGTCCTCCACTTTGTGTTACCAAAGCTTCAACCTGCCCATGGGTAGATCACAAGGTTTCGCGTCTAATCCTACTAACTATGCGCCCTATTCAGACTCGCTTTCGCTCCGGCTCCGGACCTTAAGTCCTTAACCTCGCTAGTAAAATTAACTCGTAGGCTCATTATGCAAAAGGCACGCCGTCACAGAATTAATCTGCTCCGACCGCTTGTAGGCGTACGGTTTCAGGTTCTATTTCACCCTTCTATTCGAAGTGCTTTTCACCTTTCCTTCACAGTACTTGTTCACTATCGGTCTTTCAGGAGTATTTAGCCTTGGAGGATGGTCCCCCCATATTCAGACAGGATTTCACGTGTCCCGCCCTACTCATTTATCATCTTAATATACCTTTCGAATACCGGGCTATCACCGTCTATGGCCGCACTTTCCAGTACGTTCTTCTAAATATATAAAGACTTTTGGGCTAATCCGCTTTCGCTCGCCACTACTTACGGAATCTCTTCGATTTCTTTTCCTCCGGGTACTTAGATGTTTCAGTTCTCCGGGTTTGCTCTCTAATAAATTAGAGTAATACATCTTCAATGTATTGGGTTGCCCCATTCGGACATCTCGGGATCAATTCGTGTGTGCCAATCCCCCGAGCTTTTCGCAGCTTACCACGTCCTTCTTCGCCTCTGAAAGCCTAGGCATCCGCCATACGCCCTTAACGATTTCTTTCCTATTTTTAGGTTACTCAAGCACTTATAAGTGCTCGGTTTTCTCTTTGTGATGTCTTTACCGTTAATGTCAATGATCTTAATGTCTTCTTTTCCGACTGATGAACAGATGTTGTTTTTGGCTCCATCCGTAACTTTTAAATCAATCTTCCAAAACTGTGGAGAATAAGGGAGTCGAACCCTTGACCTCCTGCGTGCAAGGCAGGCGCTCTAGCCAGCTGAGCTAATTCCCCCTCTAGGTGTTCCGGGTTTTATGTTTTTTGTTCCGAGTTTTAACTCTAAAACTAAACTCTAAACCTTAAACTTTAATTAGTAGTCTCGGGCAGGCTCGAACTGCCGACCTCTACATTATCAGTGTAGCGCTCTAACCAGCTGAGCTACGAGACTCTGTTATGAGTAATAAGTGATCAGTAATAAGTAATATTTTCATACTGCATTACCTTCATTCATTTCTCAATCTCTTTCCCGTTACTAATTTCTAGTGGGTTTTATTTTTAATATATTTATAAGTAATAAGTAATCGGTAATGAGTAATTTTTATCTTCCTTGATTTTACACTTGGATCTTTTTACTTTTAACTTTTTACCTTCCTTATAAATCAACCAATAAAAAAACTAAAGCTTTACTTTGAAGTAAGTACATGTACCTTACGGTACTAATTTTGTTTATCGTCTTTAAGACGCTCTAAAATGAGATGTTCCAGCCGCACCTTCCGGTACGGCTACCTTGTTACGACTTAGCCCTAGTTACCTGTTTTACCCTAGGCAGCTCCTTTTACGGTCACCGACTTCAGGTACCCCAGACTTCCATGGCTTGACGGGCGGTGTGTACAAGGCCCGGGAACGTATTCACCGCGCCATGGCTGATGCGCGATTACTAGCGATTCCAGCTTCATAGAGTCGAGTTGCAGACTCCAATCCGAACTGAGACCGGCTTTCGAGATTTGCATCACATCGCTGTGTAGCTGCCCTCTGTACCGGCCATTGTATTACGTGTGTGGCCCAAGGCGTAAGGGCCGTGATGATTTGACGTCATCCCCACCTTCCTCTCTACTTGCGTAGGCAGTCTTACTAGAGTCCTCAACTTAATGGTAGCAACTAGTAACAGGGGTTGCGCTCGTTGCAGGACTTAACCTAACACCTCACGGCACGAGCTGACGACAACCATGCAGCACCTTGAAAATTGCCCGAAGGAAGGTCTATTTCTAAACCGATCAATTCCCATTTAAGCCTTGGTAAGGTTCCTCGCGTATCATCGAATTAAACCACATAATCCACCGCTTGTGCGGGCCCCCGTCAATTCCTTTGAGTTTCAAACTTGCGTTCGTACTCCCCAGGTGGCTAACTTATCACTTTCGCTTAGTCTCTGAATCCGAAAACCCAAAAACGAGTTAGCATCGTTTACAGCGTGGACTACCAGGGTATCTAATCCTGTTCGCTCCCCACGCTTTCGTCCATCAGCGTCAGTTAAGACATAGTGACCTGCCTTCGCAATTGGTGTTCTAAGTAATATCTATGCATTTCACCGCTACACTACTTATTCCAGCCACTTCTACCTTACTCAAGACCTGCAGTATCAATGGCAGTTTCACAGTTAAGCTGTGAGATTTCACCACTGACTTACAGATCCGCCTACGGACCCTTTAAACCCAATAAATCCGGATAACGCTTGCACCCTCCGTATTACCGCGGCTGCTGGCACGGAGTTAGCCGGTGCTTATTCGTACAGTACCTTCAGCTATTTACACGTAAATAGGTTTATCCCTGTACAAAAGAAGTTTACAACCCATAGGGCCGTCGTCCTTCACGCGGGATGGCTGGATCAGGCGCTAACCCATTGTCCAATATTCCTCACTGCTGCCTCCCGTAGGAGTCTGGTCCGTGTCTCAGTACCAGTGTGGGGGATCACCCTCTCAGGCCCCCTAAAGATCATCGACTTGGTGAGCCGTTACCTCACCAACTATCTAATCTTGCGCGTGCCCATCTTTATCCACCTCAGTTTTCAATATAAAGTGATGCCACTCTATATATTATGGGGTATTAATCTTCCTTTCGAAAGGCTATCCCCCTGATAAAGGCAGGTTGCACACGTGTTCCGCACCCGTACGCCGCTCTCAAGTCTCCGAAGATACTCTACCGCTCAGCTTGCATGTGTTAGGCCTCCCGCTAGCGTTCATCCTGAGCCAGGATCAAACTCTCCATTGTATGTTTGTCTTGACTCACTCAAAGTTTTTTAACGCTTTAGTTTTTCCTTACTTGGTTGTTATATTGTATGTCAATGATCTTCATTTCTTTCACTTCCTACAAAACTACTTCTTTTGTCAGTTTTCGTTTCGTATTTGCGAGTGCAAAAGTAAAAAATATTTCTGAATTGACCAAATGTTTTTGAAGAAAATTTTAAAGTTTTTTTAGTAACCTTAAGCCCTCTTAAACAATCCCTCAACTCAACTCCTGCTCCCCGTTTTACCGGACTGCAAAGATACAAATCTTTTTTATTCCTACAAGATTTTTTTAATTAAATTTTGTAAAACTTTTTTTCGTATCCCCTTTTCAGAGCTTCTATTTTTTAAACCCCGAAAGGCATCTCCTGCGCTACCTACTTCCTTCCGTTTTCAGTGGGGCAAAGATAACAACACTTTACCCTATATTCCAAATCTATTTAACATAAAATTTAAGTTTACGCAATTTTTGTCCTTAACTCTCTGGTTGTATGCATGAATAATTTTAAGTCTATAGGGGAGAAAGTAAGAAGGAAGAAGTAAGAAGTAAGAAGGAAGATGGGAGATGGGAGATGGGAGGCTGCGAAGGAGAGAGTGGGTGGATCTATATATATGTATATGGGTGTTGGGTGTCCGTGAAAGGAGCAGGGGGTTGGTCAAAGAGAAGATAAGCTAACTTATAAACTGGAAAAAGTAAAAAGTGAAAAGTGAGAGGTTAGAAGTGAGAAGTAAGAGGTGGGGAGTGATGGATGAAGGATAGGCAGGGTATAAGGGGATGTTCTCTAAGTTACCTACCGCAGTTTTAAATTATGAAGGTTGGAAATTTGAAAGGATGAACGTAATCATAAATCCTAAACCAAAACTTTGAATATTCCATTTCTAAACTTTCTCCTCTAACTTCTCACTTCCACCCACCCTAGCCCGGATCGAGCGGCCTGTCTGAGCTCTTTCCTGTTGTATTGGTAGCGGCGGCTAAGCCGCCGCTACCAATACAACAGGAAAAGCGAGTAGCGAGAGCCGGATTAAGCTCCTGGAAATAAGTGGAAGGGTTAGAGCGTGTGTTTGTGTGAAATTATGTGAGAGTATGTAAGCTCTGTGGAAACGAGTGAAGGTTCGTGAATAAGATTAGAAAAATCTTTTGACAACAAGCTTATATGTAAAGTAGCCGATGAGACAGCCAATGGTATCTGCAATAACGTCTAAGGTTTCCATAGATCTGCCAAGTCCCATTTCTTCCTGAAGGATTTCTGTGAGAAAAGCGTAAATAAGGATAATCTGAATGAAATAATAAAATTTGATCTTCGGAAATGCAGCCATGAAAAAGAAACCCAATGCTGCGAAGATGCTAAAATGCAAAAGTTTGTCGATACCTTGGAACATAAACCAGTATTCGTGATTTTCTTCGCCGGGCTTGAGGAGCATATAAGTAAGAAATGCCCAATAAATGGGCAGTATCTTACTAAATATTTTTGAAATTTTATCCAATGATTGCCTGATAATCTTCAGCAGAAAGTAATTCTGAGTGATATGCACCTTCAGCTACTTCTAATTTTATGATCCATCCGTTTCCATAAGGGTCTGAGTTCAATAGTTCAGGTTGGTCCTCAAGTTCTGAATTGAACTCAATCACTTTTCCTGAAATCGGCAAGAATAAGTCTGAAACTGTTTTTACAGCTTCCACACTTCCGAAAACGTCTCCTCCGTTAAGATCATCATCTACCGTATCTACATCTACATAAACGATATCGCCAAGCTCTCCCTGCGCGAAGTCTGTAATACCGATTGTAGCAACATTACCTTCGATCTTAATCCATTCGTGATCTTTAGTGTACTTTAATTCTGATGGTGTGTTCATTTTTAATTTTTTATTTGGTACAAATGTATTCAAAATTCCAGAAGCTTCAAATATCGGAGATAAAAAATGTCCTTCAAAATTGAAGGACATTTAAATTTATTTTCTTTCTAATTAGAAACCTCCTGAATCTCCGAATGTAAATGTTGCAGAAATCCCGGCTCTTATGGTTGACAGCGGGAATGCTGTTGAGATTTTATATTTAGAAGTCATCTGTTCGTAGAATACTCTCAGGTTCAGATTTTCCGAAACATTATAGTCTGCAGAAATCTTAATGTTCATTAACCGCTGTCCACCGGTAATCTGCGAATCATCCAAAAGAATATTGGTGATACTGGTTCTGCTGTCTCTCAGGGAGAAATCACCTCTGATATTCAGGTCGCTTCCCTTGGCCTTTCCTCTACCGCCTGTATTAGCCATTCCCAGCCTGAAGTTCCTGATAATATACCCAACTCTCACTACATACTCACTGTTTGAATCCTCTGTCAATGTATGATTCACCAATCCCAATAGAAGTGTTCTCAATCGGTTGTACTGGAGACCAAACTGTATATTATTTCTCATCGTCATATCGACACCGATCAATGGTGAGAAGTTTTCTACGTAGCCTACCTGAGCGAATGTAAATGGATTGATGTAATCGTCATTGATATCTCTCTGGGTAGCACCAAGATTATTGAGGGTATTGAAATAATCTATACTTGACTGCACTCCGGTTGCCGTGTACGTTGCCTGGTAAGCATGCAGAACATCAAATTTGGAGAACTGCCCGTTGATGATCGGGATATTCCTTAATCCTGAATAGGTAATCTTCCAGTTCGGAATCGGAAGTCCTGCTTTTTTAGGATTGGTCATCATTTTCGGGTTTTTACCTTCTACTGCTGCCCTGAATGCCGGAATAAGAATATAGGCATTTGATATTCCATATCCGTCTTTAAATCCGTTTGGTTCTAATGCTCCCGGCATTTGCTGAGATAACGTTCTTGCATTTTCCCTGATTGCCTGATAAATTGCCGTACCATCTTTGAAAGCGGTTTTTAGCAATATCACAGAATTCGAATAGGTTACCATATCATTGGCGAAAGTATAATTCGGATTGGCGATTCCTGTATTCGGATCTCTGTAATTAAATCCGGTATGTGTAAAGTTTCTGTTGTAATTGTGCAGTGCACTGATATCAATTCTGAGATCATTCATCGGCATTACCTGCAAATTGGCCCGAAGTTCTCTTGTGGACATCCGGACGTATGGATCTGTCATAAATTCGGAATCACTTACCCATCCGTTTTCCATTACAGTTCTTCTGATATCCGCCTGAGAACCGAAAAGGAATCCAATGGTGGGACCACCTAAGGTCTGTCCGTAACCGTACCAGTTAGGAGCCGACAATAATCCCGGTAAAACAGTACCATTATTTTCGGAGTAATTAACATCCAGCTGTTTGATTGATGTTAATAAATAGGCCATACTCTGCAGCGGCGTAAGTCTGTTTTTAAACTTATATTTTTTATACGCATATCTGTTTTTCTCCCATGCCTGAGTATAAGCATTATTTAAGGAATCAATTTCCTGTTTGCGTTTCTGAAGTTTTGCAGAAATATTTTTAAAATAGCCAAACTGCCCGAAGAACTTCGTGAAGTCTGCGGAAGCGGTAGCCTGAATTACATTGGTATTCTGTCCGATTGATCCAAGACTTCCATCCGGACTCGACAGAAGCACGGTAGATCTCGCGTTCCAGTTATAAGTGAATCCGTATTGCATTTCCGCATCAATAAAGTCTAGATAAGGCAGATATTGAAACGGAAGCTTATAAGTCAACTGAACTCTGTGGTTATACAACACCGGTCTTCCGGCTCTGAATACATTTCCAAAAATGGAATTGTTGTCCATCGTATTTACATCCACATTATCATTTAATGTTCTGGTAGCAGAATTAATTTCAAGTTTTAAAGATTTTGTAAAATTAAATCCTAAACCATACTGCCAGCCGAAATAGAAGTTTCTGTTTCTGATGGCTCCGAAATCATCTGCATAGTTTCCGCTTAAAATGGCATCAATATTACGGAACTCCAATTCATTGTAATTTCTGTCTACTTCCGTTCTGAAAGAGAATCTGGTAGGTATCGGGTTGAGATTAAATTCTTTCACCCACTTCAGGTATTTTGTAGATTTCGCCGTGTCACTGATCATTTTATTGAAAGGACGGATTACCCATGGCTTGAAAGTATAATTGTAATCAATATATCCTCTCAGATATTGCCTGTAATTTCTCTTGGTATAAATATCCCTGTAAAAATCATCATTATAAACGGCAGTTACCGAAAGGTTTTCCACATCATAGAATTTGGGTTTTCTATTTTGGTTCATTCTTTCTTTGTGCATGTTTACAACACCGATGCTTCTTTGCTGAGTATATGTTCTTGCTACTTTTTTAAGCTCTTCTCTATTGGCTGCTTTTTTAAATTCAACATCGGTATCCAGGGGATTATATTTAGGATCCTCGATAGTCTGAGAATATGAATAATTTAACGGGATTTTCACTCCTGTTTTCTCAGGAAGGAATTTATCAACATTTACAGCCGTATTAATACTGAAAGCAGACTGTGTAGACTGTGTTCTTTCCGCAGGTTTAGAATCTATATTTCCAAATCCTACCGATGTATAAGATGCACTTGTATTTACTGTAGCAAAGTCTCCAAGATTAAAATTAAGACTTGCATTTCCCGCATAACCGCCATCATTTTCAATCTCAGAAAGTCGGATTTCATTAACCCAAAGAACTCTTTCAAGATTAAATCCAGGATCTGCTCTGTCCACACCATTTCGTACACCGATCATAATGGTCGTAATATTTCCTAAACTCGGACGCCCTTTAATGTAAATTCTTTTATTGTTAATTCCTTCATCGAACACATTATCTTTTATTCTTTCGGAAATATTGTTCGGGCTGTTTTTATCTCTTCTTAATTTAGCATCCACAAAATCCTGAATATTCAGATCGACATCATTCTCCATTGGCCAGATCTCCATTGGTGTTGTAGATGAATTGGAAGTTATTTTCAATGATGCCTCATATTCATAATAGTTATCCGTGGCATCACTTCCAAAACGGATGAAGAATTTGGTTTTAGGGTCAATCTGTCCGATATTGGCATCCCTGTTAAGAGGATCATGTGTATGAACAAAAAGTTTTAATTTCTTATATCTTCTCATATCCAGTGAAGTATTTTTAAATACTCCTCTCGCCTGTGCATTTGGAAGATTTTTAATGTTCATGTATAATGAAGCTTCATTTTGCCTCTGTGCTCCTGCATTTCCGCTAAGGATTTGTCTGTCGATTCCCGGAGGAAGTACGTAAGGCGGCTGATTTAAAGCATTTTCCTCAATGTTCACGCTTCCTACATCAAGATTGCTGGTATCTGTGATCTGGCTTCCTTCATTGGTTGCAGGATCAGGAAGTGTAGAACCGTACTGTGCAATATTTTTAGGATATTTTCTCCAGTCTGATCTTACAAGATCCATTGTTCCGAATCTTAATGTTGAAGTCTGATCGAAGCCTGTTAATAATAATCTCGCAAATCTTACATTATTCAGGATTGAAGGATCCGCATCTCCGGCAGTTGCTACATATTGTGAAACCGGAATTCTGAACAAATACCACTTTACCTGAGAAGTCTGTCCGTTTTGGAACTGTGCCTGAACTGTTTTAACATCAACAATATTGTTTTGTCCTAAAGCCAAACTTCCCTGATCAAGTCTTACTTCATACTGATTATAGCTTTCACTCTGATCAAGGTTGTAATCTTTATTAATATCTTCAGAGTCCGGAGTCTGTGTGGCAACTTCCAGCGAGTTGCTCTGGGAATTCCCTTCAGGACCTCTGAAGTATTTGTAGCGCTGTACCAATGATGAGGCCTGATTTCCGGTGAAGCTGTTTGACATATAGAATACGAAATCATCTACAGCAGGGTCTGAAATATTGGTAACCGGATTAACAAATGTATTTCCGAATATAGCAGCTTCCTGGTCTGAACTTAAACCATCATACCCCAAGTCCTGAGCCGTTCTGTCTGCGCCTTCACTTGAAAAAGCATACAAGATAGGCGGCTGTTTAGGTTGAATTCCCCAATTGGAGCTTGTAGTAGTGGATGGCGCCGCAGGAGTTGGCAATCCGTTTTCATATTGCATTTGTCCGTCTTTCAGGATATCTTCTGAAACATTACCCAGCTGCAGTAAAAGCTTTGGATTAGTACCTATGGGATTTCCATCTGCATAAGGATCCATCATCCAGAATTCCACATATTCAATATTTGAGCTTACAAAGTTGGATACTGAGATTGGTCTCATAATACCCGCCCATCGCTGTGCCGTACTTTCTGCAGCAGGATTGGAATTGTAAGGCCCCTTTTCAGCAGGATAATACGAAATATCGAATGTATTGGTATACGTTTGTTCACCTGCAACAAAATCCCTGTTGTTAAAGATTTCTGAAAACTGAACCCTTCTTGAAGCGTGGTTGGAAACCGACTGCGGCGTAATACCGTTCGGGGCTCTTCCTCCCACACCCCAGAATCGCGGATCAATATTATACCATGACAGCAAACCTCTTCCGTATCCTTCTGTAATGTCATTATTTTTACCGGCTCCTGCAAAAAGAGGGTCAGACTGGTTCTTTTCAGGTTTTGAAGCAAGGCTCCAAGCTGTTGGTTCTTTTAAGGTAATTTTGGAAGTCGTCTGCTCAAAATCGTCAATGTAAGACTGGTCATTAATTCCTTTATTTAAACCAGGAAGTAAATACGCCGTCTCCATTTTGAAATTCAGATTTGAAGGTGCTTCTGTGTTTACAAACGGTATTTTATCTGTTAATCTTGTTAGGAAAGGAAGTTGGCTGTTGTACATCAGATTGATTCCTGCCATTGTGTTGTTGACGGCTTCCTGTCCATAATTTACTTTTTGGGTAAGCGGGGATTCGGAATAATTAACAACGGTTCCCCCTAAGATAAAGTTTTCATTAAATCTTCTTTCAAGGTTTAATCCTAAGAAACGTTTTCGCTGAGTATTAAAAGTAAGCTGATTTTCTAAGGAAATGTTGATAGCCTGTCCGGATTGTTTCACCTGTTCGTTGATGATTGTCACCGTACCCAGCATATAATCTACCGTATAATCAATACCCTCGGTAAGCTGAACTCCGTTCGCAGAAACTTTCACGGAACCCTGAGGAACATTTACGGCGCCAAGAGAAATTCCCTGCCCCTGTGTTCCTTTATAACGACCTTCAATAGTATACCTCAGCGCGAGGTTGCTGGAAGTTGCCACCTGTTTCTGCTGATCATACAGGTCTGCAAATACATACTGAGGATCATTACTTCCGATTACATTTTGAATATAACTCCCGAACGGCTGCACTTTTGTAAAGATTACTCTTCCCGTTTCCGGCCTTATGGTAATTCCGTTAACAAAATCGAAAATACCGTCACCGGTTGTATTTCCGTTGGTCTGTAAGTCGCCATTGGCATTGAGTCGGTCCCAGTTCAGCAATTTGATTAAAGGAACATTGTTTACCTGCGGGTTATTGGCTACCGGAAGATAGTTTAATTTACCTCCGGACTGCGGATCTCTGTATAAAACATTCAGGATAAATCCGTCCTGATTTACCTGTCCTGCATCCAGCGAATAGATGTTTTTCATCATCAGGTCCCACATAGGAGAGGAAGTTTTTACCGTGGTGTTAGGCTTCAACAATTTCGCCATCAACACTGTACTTTCTTCGGAGAATTCTCCGACTTTGTACACTTGGTTGCTTCCATTTACCGTATATGAGAACGATACCGCCAAAAGCTGATTATCATTTAACTTTTGATTTAATGAAATGTATCCCAGCTGCGGCTGAAGTATATATTCATTGGTATTTAATCTTCTTGCTTTTTTATTAAATATAAAGTGTTCTCCGTCCACGTAAGGTTCCGTACCACCGGTAGCAACCGGAAGATTGGTTCCTTTTATGGCATTATACGCAGTACTTGCATCCCTTAGTCCCGGTAAAGCATTTACGGTAGAATACAAATTAAAGCCCGGCTGATCATTATTCGGAAGCACGCCGGGAGCATCACCCAGATCCCTGATTCCCACTATACTTTTCTGGTACTGCAGATTGCTGTTTCCTTGATCAAGCACCCAAACTTCCATTCTTGTGATGCTGATTTTAGAATTGATCTGTGGATAGTTTAATAAAGAATTGTCATAATTATCCAGGAAATAATGCCCAATAAAGTAGTGCTGGTTATCCTCATAATCAATGGCGTTGAGTTTAAAGGTATTCATAACACCACCACCCTGAACGGTAATATTTCTCGCTTCTCCCTGTTGCTGGGAAAGCACTACCGTACCATACGTTTTTCCCAGCTGAAACTCTGTCTTTACCCCGAATAACGATTGAGAACCGCGTATCAGACTGGTTGACAACGGCATATTTACATTACCGAATTCTACTCTTTTAATAATTTTATCCTCACCTCCCGAACTGGGTTTATCCACATCCTGAAGTCCTTTCTGCTGAAGATCTTTCCAGCTTCCTTTCGCCTGCCATACGAGATTCATTCTGTTTTCAAAGGCGAAACCGCTCTGGGTGTCATAATTGGCTTTCAGCTGAAGGTTCTCTCCTACTTTTCCTAGTAAACCAAGCTGGATTCTCTGATCAATATCGAAAGTGAAACTGGTTCTGTTCTGGGGTAAAATCAAAGGATTATCAATCTTCTGATAAAGCCCTGCGAAGTCGAAAGAAACATATCCTGAGGGAATGATCTCTATTTTATTGCTTCCGAAAAGGGTTTCAAAAAGACGGTTATTGATCGTTAAAGAAGGAATCAATCCTTTTCTGGCAGCATCACTTTTATCCTTTCGGAACATCAGGCTGTAGCGGTCTGATTTTTCTTTATAGTAAGCCCTTGTCTGCTCCGCCATCATAAATTCTTTATAATCTTCAGGAGACATTGCCGTAGGAGGACCTGTAATGGTATTTCCGATTTTCGGATATACGTAATACATTCCGGTTTTTATATCGTAATAAGCTTCATACTGCGTAGGATCCGCGAGCTGATAGTCTTTTTTTATTATAGCTGTATCCCCTACCGCCGGTCTTTGCTGTGCAAATGTCATTACTGAAACACACATGAACGACAGGAAAAGGAATATATTGAAATACTTAATATTTGCCACCAAATGTTAAATGTTTTTTAAAATTTGTTTTACCAGTTCTTCGGTTGAAATCTCCGGATTCTGTTTGATAATTTTGTCTGCAAGCTTTTCGCTCATCCTTTTAGGAATGCCCAAAACTTCTAATGCAGATAACGATTCTTCCTTCACTTTATTATTTGCAAGAGTAGAAATATTTTCCTCCGGATTGCTGAATTTCTGGACTTTATCTTTAAGATCTACAATAATTCTTTCGGCTGTTTTAGCACCAATTCCTTTCGCTTTCTGGATCAGTGCGCTGTTTCTTGACAGGATGGCTGAAGCAATCTCATCAAGGCTTAAAGTAGACAGTAAAATAAGGGCAGATACGGCGCCCACTCCGTTAACACTTATTAACAGGTTAAACATCTCTTTTTCTGATCTGGTTTTGAAGCCGAACAGCAAATGAGCGTCTTCCCTGATAATCTGCTGGATATAAAGAAAGGTTTCCTTATTTGTGGTAAGGGTTTGTGAGGTCATTAAACTTATCCCTACATAGTAACCAACGCCCTGGACGTTGATCACTGCGTAGGTAGGCGTAAGTTCCTGAACCATGCCTTGTAGTGAAAATATCATTATTAATTTTTAAAACTCCCAAATATAGCAAATTAAAGTAATTAATGTTTTCATTTCAGAGACGAATGCTTTTTAACTTAATTTTTAATTTGAATTTTAAAGATCGGGGACAAAAATGAAAGACTTGAAAATTACTTTCCGGTAATGTAGTGTCTGTTTTACAAGAGTGAGTTTTCAAATTATACGGATAACTTCAGAAGATCATCCAGATAAATTGAAAGATTAATGCAGATCAACGTGGAGATTTATACGCATAATTTTTACCTTCAAAATAAAAAAATAAAGACTCCATGAATGAAGTCTTTATCATAATTTTTAAAGATCGGTAATTTTTACATTATCCGGATTATTTATCCTTTTTTTTCTCTTCTCTGGGCATCCAAAACAGCGATCGTGGCAAGATTCACGATTTCATCAACACTAGAGCGCATCTGAAGTACGTGAACCGGCTGTTTTAACCCCATCAAAATTGGTCCTATCACTTGTGCAACCTTCATCCCCCTGATAATTTTATAGGATAGATTGGCACTCTCAAGATTTGGGAAAATGAATGTATTAGCAGGTGTTGTTCCTAATTTTGAGAACGGGTAATCACTCAAATGATCAGAGTTCATGGCAAAATCCGGCTGGATTTCACCGTCTACAACCATTTTCGGATATTTTTCGTGAAGGATGCTTACTGCTTTTGCCACTTTTTTTGAAGTTTCAGAAATCGCGGCGAAGTTTTCAAATCCCAGCATGGCAATTCTTGGTTCAATCGCAAAAGATTTTACGGTAAGTTCCGCCATTTTGGCAATATTTACCAGATCTTCAGCGGTAGGATTCTGATTGATGGAAGTATCTGCAAAGAAAATCGGTTTTTTCTCCGAAAGGATCATCATCATGGCCGATACTTTATCAACGCCTTTATCTTTTTCAATAACTTCCAGAACCGGTCTCAGAGTCGAAGCATAATTTTTTGAGAATCCAACAATCAGTCCGTCGGTATCGCCGTGTTTTAGCATCAAAGGTCCGAAATAATCTCTCTGACGAACGAATCTTTTAGCCTTATATTCATTCATCCCTTTTCTCTGGCGAAGCTTCCAAAGGGTTTCCCTGTATCTTTTTCTGTTTTCCTTCTGGTCGTCGTCACTTGGATCAATAATCGGAACATCAAGGTCAATTCCGAAACGCTCCATTTGTTCTTTAATGTATTTTTTGCTTCCTAAAAGGATAGGATAAGCAATTCCTTCTTCATAGAGAATCTGTGCGGCTTTCAGCACATTATACTCTTCGGCATTGCCTAAAGTGATTCTCTTAGGATTTGCTTTTGCCCTGTTCTGCATCATTCTCACCAGCTTTTCATCTCTTCCCATTCTGTCGAGAAGGCTGTTTTCATACTCATCGAAATCCGTAATGGTTTTTCGGGCTACCCCGCTTTCCACAGCAGCTTTCGCTACCGCACTCGAAACTTTGGTAATTAATCTGTTGTCAAATGGTTTCGGGATAAAATATTCTCTTCCGAAATGAAGATTCTGAAGGTTATAAGCAAGAATTACCGCTTCAGGCACCGGTTCTTTGGCAAGATCTGCGATGGCATGAACAGCAGCCAGCTTCATGGCTTCATTGATTGTTTTTGCCTGCACATCCAGTGCTCCACGGAAAATATAAGGGAATCCCAGCACATTGTTTACCTGGTTAGGATAATCGCTTCTTCCGGTTGCCATAATCACATCTTTCCGGGTTTCAATAGCAAGATTATAGGCAATTTCAGGATCTGGATTGGCTAATGCGAATACGATAGGATTTTCATTCATGCTTAATAACATTTCCGGTGTCATTACATTTCCTTTAGACAATCCTACGAAAACATCCGAGCCTTTCACCGCATCTTCCAGCGTATCGATATCTGTCTGAGCGACAAAGTCCAATTTTTCAGGAGTAAGGTTTTCCCGTTTATGGTTGATCACACCTTTGCTGTCGCACATCAGAACATTTTCTCTCTTTAACCCTAAAGAAATATAAAGATTGGTACATGCAATGGCAGCCGCTCCGGCTCCGTTTACCACCATTTTTACTTCTTCAATTTTTTTATTGGCGATTTTTAAAGAGTTTATCAAAGCTGCAGCAGAGATGATGGCTGTCCCGTGCTGATCGTCGTGCATCAAAGGAATATCCAGTTCTTCTTTTAATTTCTGTTCAATATAAAATGCTTCCGGAGCTTTGATATCTTCAAGGTTAATGCCTCCGAAAGTAGGAGCAATCCCTTTCACGATTTCTATAAACTTGTCGGGATCTTTTTCATTGATTTCTATATCGAAGACGTTGATGTCTGCAAAAATTTTGAACAAAAGTCCCTTTCCTTCCATTACCGGCTTTGAAGCCTCCGCACCGATATCGCCCAATCCGAGAACCGCTGTACCATTGGAAATAACCGCTACAAGGTTTCCTTTTCCAGTGTAATCGTAAACAGTTTCCGGCTTATCGTGGATTTCCATACAGGGAACTGCAACCCCCGGCGAATACGCCAATGACAGATCTCTCTGTGAGGAGTGCGGTTTTGAAGGAATCACTTCGATTTTTCCTTTAGGTTCGGCTTTATGATAATCTAACGCGGCCTGATTAAAGTTCTTTTCGTCGCGGTGGGTTTTACTTGACATATGATGAATTTTGTTTTTAGTTATAATATATAATGAATGTGGTAATCGACTAAACTCTCGATAGGTTTCTGTACGATCTGTCCTACATTTAAATTAAGTTCTGCCGCCGCTGCGCGCAAAACATCTTCATAGTAATAGGCAATAGAACCGATAAAATTGATCTCGGCATCTTTTGATTCTTTGTATGGAAGCACCTGATAATCGAAAAAATTGAGCATTTCATCATGTACCATTTTCCGTAAGTAGGGATGTTCCTTTCTTTCCACCACAAATTTGTTGAAATCTGCAAGAAAAGCATTGGGCCGTGTGCTGTGATACATGTTCTTCAGCACTTCATCCACTGTCAGCTTATACGTTTGTTCAAATTCTACAGAAAGATCTTCGGGAAGTTTCTGCATAAAGAATCTTCTGACAAGCTGTTTGCCAATTGCGCTTCCGCTTCCTTCATCTCCTACCAGGAATCCTAAGGAAGGCAACTGGATTTTTATATTTTGACCGTCAAAATAGCATGAGTTTGAACCTGTACCGAGAATACAAACAATGGCTGGTTTTCCTCTGTAGGCCGCATAGGCTGCTGCCGTGAGATCTTCTTTCACAATGATTTCGGCATTGGTAAAGACTTTTCCTACTTCTTCTATAATGATATCACAGTTCTGCTGAACCCCACATCCTGAGCCGTAAAAATATATTTTGGTGATTGAATTTTTTACGGAATTTAAGCTTGTATTTTTTTCAATTTCAGGAACGATAAGTTCTTTGCTGATAAAATTCGGATTGAAGCCAATAGTCTCTGCTTTCAGAAAGACGTTTTTAAATTCGTCCAGAATGATCCAGTCTGATTTTGTAGAACCACTATCAACAATAGCAACCATATTTTCCATTTTAGTTTAAGGATGCTAAATTATGAATTTATCTTGTAAGATGACAGATTATGAACATGACATATATGTTATTTGTAAATCTGAAGATATGTTAAATAATAAAGAGAGCCGGACAAATTCTGTTCGGCTCCCTTCAAAGTCTTCTGTATTGCATCATTGTTAATTTATTTCCGCTTTTTTATCATTAAACCGAACCAGCCAGTCTTCGATCTCATCTTCAAGATAGGATGTCTGAAGGATCATAGCGTTGATAAAATCGTCGGGAAGAGGTTCATTATTGGAGTTTTCAAGGTTCCAGAGTTCTTCGGACATATTTTCATACTCAGAATATACACGTTTGAAGCGTGAATTTTCCCGTTCTAGCGCTTCAATATTTTTTTGCTGAAGCTGGAATTTCCTGTATTTGTTTTGACTTTTCATACAAATATTATTAAAAGTGAGCGTAAATTTTTTTTGATAGTATGATTGAATCATATTACAAGATAGAAAAAACCATCAACACAAATAGTTGAAAATGAATTTATTATCAGGTGAAGCCTATATCGTTCCGGAAAATTAAAATTAGAAATTATTTTGTATCTAAAAAAATTTTTAACATCTTTTTTCAGTGTTTAACATATAGTTATAAATTTGCACATTATATCATCGGGATGAGAGATTTACTATTACGGCAGAAACAGGTTTTATTCTTCATAATTGCAGGAGGGCTCAGCGCCATTGTTGAAATCGGGAGTTTTAAACTTTTCAGTACGGCAATCCCCCATTTCTTTCCCCGTGAAACTGATTTTCATGGAATACACTATCCTCTGAGTAATATTTTTTCTACAAGCTGCGGGATTATTACAAATTATTTCCTGAGCATATGGTTTGTTTTTGAAAGAGGAAAACATTCCAAAAGAAAAGAATTTGCTTATTTTATGGCAGTATCTTTCATCTCAACTTTTCTGAGCCTCGGGTTTTTTCAGATTTTTTACAGCTATATTTTTAAGGATACATTTGATCTTATTATTTATTCTTTAAGTCCTGAGATTATCAGCAAGATTGCTGCAATCCTTCTGGTTTCCGTGCTTAATTATTCCATCAAGAAAAAAATAATTTTTAACGGATAAGATGGCTGGAAAAATTTTAAATTATCTCTGGCGAGCCTGGCTTCTGATATTGGCCTTTGTTTTCACATTGATTTTCGGACTTCCGGTGTATTTGTTATCATTCAACAAAAAACATTATAAATATGCATATCGGTTTGTAAGATACTGGAGCTACTGTATCTTTTACGGTATGGGCCTTCGTTACGAGCTGACCAGACTTTCCGGAGAGACGCTGGACAAAAACCAGCAGTATGTTTTTATCTCCAACCATACTTCTATTATGGACATTATGCTGATGTGTATTTTATGTGCCGATCATCCCATCTGTTTTGTAGGTAAAAAAGAACTGGTAAAAATCCCGATTTTCGGAACAATTTATAAAAGAATATGCGTGATGGTAGACCGTGGAAGCGCAAGAAGCCGTGCCGATGTTTACAGAAGATGTGCCGAAAAAATGGAGGAAGGAAACAGCATTGTTATATTCCCAGAAGGCGGTGTTCCGGATGACACTACCATCATTCTGGATGAATTTAAAGACGGCGCTTTTACCCTTTCATCAAAACACAATTCACCAATCGTAATCTATACTTTCGTAGGATTAAAGGAAATTTTTCCGTTTGACAATTCAAAGGGTTATCCGGGTAAAGCAAAAGTATATTTTAACGGAATTTTATACCCTTCCGCACCTCCTAAAGAGCTCAAATTGTCTTCTTTTGAGACAATAAAAAAAGTATTGCTAAAACACTATAATTAAAAGAAATAATATATATTTGTTTTCAGAAATTTTCAACAAATATGTCAAATTATTCTAAACAAACCAATTGGGGACAATTCATCCCATTGGTTACTGTATTTTTCTTCTGGGGATTTGTGGCGGCAAGTAATGACATTTTGATCCCTGTTTTCCAAAAAGCTTTTAAATTATCACAAACCGAAAGTATGCTGGTGCAAATATGCTTCTATGTTGCATACACCGTAGGTTCATTGATTTATATGGCTGTTTCCAAAGGTATAAAACAGGATTTGGTCAACAAAATCGGGTATAAAAACGGACTTATTGTAGGTCTTCTTATTTCTGCAGCGGGAACTCTTTTGTTTTATCCTGCAGCCAACCTGCATTCTTTCCCACTAATGATTTCGGGGCTTTTTATTGTAGGGCTTGGATTTTCACTTCAGCAGATTGTGGCAAACCCTTTAGCTATTGAAGTTGGCCCCGCAGAAACAGGCTCTCAGAGGCTTACAATGGCAGGAGGAATCAATAACCTCGGAACAACGATAGGTCCGCTTATTGTATCTTTTGCGATTTTTGGTTCCGCAGCAGCTGCAACCCAGGACGTGAGTGTTGAAAGTGTAAAAGTTCCTTATCTCATTTTAGGAGCAGCCTTTGTTCTGGTAGCCATCATGCTTAAATTTTCTTCTCTTCCGGCTATCACTCCAACCATAACAGAAGATACGGAAGATATTATTCCCGGAGAACACAGAAAGTCGGCCTTCCAATATCCGCAGCTTTTCATGGGAATGATTGCCATATTTGTATATGTTGGGGTGGAAGTTTCTACGGCCAGTAACCTTCCCGCCTACATGGAAAAAAGTTTAGGTTTTGAAACTAAAGATATAGCACCGTACATCTCTTTGTATTGGGCATCACTAATGATCGGACGTTGGACCGGCGCAGTAGAAGCATTTGACATAAGTGCAGGAGCTAAAAAGATCTTACGATTCCTGGCGCCTTACCTTGCATTCGGGGTTTTCTTACTGGTGAACGCTATTGCAAAACATGATCTGTCACATTTCTATATATATGGATTGATTATTATTGCAATGATCATCTGCGATATTATGAGTAAAGGTAATCCTGCAAGAATGCTTCTGATTTTTTCCGTAGCAGGTATTGCAGCTTTATTAATAGGAATGTTTACCAAAGGAATGGTTTCCGTATATGCTTTCACAAGTGTGGGCTTATTCTGCTCTACGCTTTGGCCTTGTATTTTTGCTTTGGCAATTAACGGTCTTGGAAAGCACACCAATGAAGGTTCCGGACTTCTGATCATGATGATTATGGGAGGTGGAATTGTAAGTCTTATCCAGGGATATGTTGCTGACATGACCAACATCCATTTCAGTTATATTGTTGGGGTAATCTGTTTTGCTTATCTTGCTTTCTATGCGATAAGGGTAAGCGGAATCCTGAAATCCCAGGGAATTGATCTTGACAAAATCACAAAAGGCAGTGGCCACTAATACATCAAAAATAGTATATAAGAAAAGATTTTGGGCAGGTTTATTACTTGCCCAATTTGTTTTGTTCTATTTATTCTCCAGATCTTCTGTAATTGTTTCTTTTTTTGAAAGTTTCTTTGAAGTTCAGAAGAAATTCCATCAGTTCATTTTTTCATGGATTCCTTTTTCCTTCGGAGATGTGCTTTATATATTTACGGGAATCTTTCTTATATATAGCATTACCACATGCTTCAGGAAAACCAGAAGAAAAAGAGCTTTGGTACAAATTCTTATTTGCATCAATATATTTTATTTTCTTTACCAGATATTCTGGGGAATGTTATACTTCCAGACCCCGATCATCAAAAAATTAAATTCACAGGAGAAGCCAACAGTTGAGAAAGCTAAAATCTTAGCCTTACAATATCTTCAGAAATGTAAAGAAACGAGAAAACAGGCCCAGGAAGATGCAAACGGGATTTTCATTATTAAAGATCTCCATGCAGTACAGCAGGAAATCCTTAAACGCCAGACGATGCTTCCTGAAAATATTTCCAGAAAAACGACTTCTGAAATTAATTCTTTTAAGCCCAGTATTTTTAAAAATGTGATGAGCTATACCGGAATTCTGGGATACTATAATCCATTTACTGCCGAAGCTCAATTCAACTCTCAGCTTCCCAATACATTAATACCTTTTACATCAGCGCATGAAAGTTCCCATCAGCTCGGTTTTGCAAGAGAACAGGAAGCCAATTTTGTAGGCTACCTGATCGGGATTAATTCTACTAATCTAGAACTCCGCTACAGTACGGAATATTTTACACTAAAAAGCTTATTAAATTATATCTTGGATAAGGATCCTGCTTTTGTAAAATCTATTTTAAAAAATTACTCTCCCGAAATGAAAAAAGACAGAGCATACGAGAAAGCATTCATCTTAAAACATCAGGGTTTACTGGATGATTTTTTCGGATTTACCAACAATCTGTTTCTGAAATCCAATCAGCAGGAAGGATCTGTTACTTATTCTTATTTCATAAACCTTCTTCTTAATTACGAAAAAGCATAAAAAAACAAAAGAATCGTATCAGGCGATACGATTCTAAAAACACAAATGATGAAAAAAAATTTATTACCTTGACTTGTTCCCTCATTCAAGGCGTTGTAAAATTACAATATATTTTATAAATAAAAAAATATTTTAATATTTTTTTTCACAAATTTAGGACATTTTAAAAATTATAATTTCTGTTAACATTTCTAATAATCTTAGTTTCACTTTCAAACTTACTATCATTACTCATTAAAAGGTGATTATATCAAATATTTTTTTTTGGAATTATTTATTAAAAACATTATTACATTTAAATTATAGTACTGGATTTACTGGGAGTACAATTATTTGATTTATTAATAATAAGTAATAATTCCCAAACATTTATTTTTATATAAACTACTTAGTAGCAATAAAATAAACATAAATCACGTTAATATGAGAAAATTTTTTGTTTTTCTCAAACATCTGCTTATTTTAGTGAAAAATATTAATATGCCATTAAATAAACTTATTAATTATCTTAAGCTTGATAAACAGGAGTTTATGTTTCAGTTTAATTCTCACCCCAATTATCCCTCAGCATTAGCATTCAGCGACACCCTGAACTTTATGGGAGTGAGAAACGATGCATATGAGCTCGACAAAGAATATTGGGATGAACTTCCTGAAGAATTTATTGCTATTGTAGATAATAATTTTTCACTCGTTAAGAAATCAGGAAACCAGTATTCAATTTATTCTGATAAAACGATTACATTAAGTAAGGATGAACTTTACAGGAAATCTACTGATTTCGTGCTGCTCTTTGAAAAAGATCCACTGGTAAATAAATCAGCTATTACTTATAAGCCATTTTTGTATGTGATTTTTGCTATCATTGTCTTGTATTCAGTTTTAACATTTACCTGGTACGGAGCCTTATATAATATTCTCTCACTGGCCGGAGTTTATATTTCTCTTGAAATCTTCAATCAGAAATTCGGAACCACATCTGCCGTGATAGGAAGCATCTGTGGTGATACGGCAGGAAACCAAACCGTTAATGCCTGTAATAAAATTATTAATCAGGATAAAACCAGCATTTTGGGGCTAAAGTTCTCGGATTTCTCATTGATTTATTTTATAGGAATTGCAGTTTTAGGACTTTTTTTACCTGTCACTTCTTTGGTCTTGAAAGGCTTTGCTGTCACATCATTGCTTGCTATCGGTTATTCGCTATATATCCAGGGATTTGTAGAGAAAACATTCTGCCGGGTTTGCCTTTTGATTATTTCTGTTTTAGTGGCTCAGCTTATTATTAGTATTTTTCTTTTTGAAAATATTTATTTTGATGTAAAGACTGTAATACTGAGCATCATTTTATGGGCTGTCCTGATTCTTTCTGTCGTATATCTTAATACAATTCTCGGAGAAAAGGAAAACCTTCAAAAGTCAAATGCTAAAAATTTAAGATTCAAAAGAAATTATGATCTGTTTAAAAGAGAACTTCTCGAAAATCAAAAAGTAATATTTACTGACAATGAAACATTCCTTCTAGGAAACAAAGATGCGAAAATTCATCTGTCGGTTATTTCAAATCCTTACTGCGGTTTTTGTAAAGATGCACATAAAATCATGGGGAATCTTCTTCAAAAATATCCGGACATCTCCGTTCAGATGAGGTTTAATTATTCCCCGGATAAGCAGAATGAAAAATTCACCAATCTCATCTCTGATTTTATGTATACCTATAAAAATAAAACTTCCGAAGATTTTTTAAACCTTGTCGAATATTGGTTTGAAACAAAGGATGAAAATAAAACAAGAATGAAAGCAGGGATTACTTCAGGCAATGAAGATCTTTCTCCGCTTATCAGCATGTCGGCCGAAAACAGAAATTCAGGACTCAATTTCACACCGATTATTCTGATCAATGGATATCAGTTTCCTGATAAGTATGACCGTGAAGATATATATTATTTTATGGATGAACTGATGGAAGATGATGATATCTAATAAAAATACTTTTCACACTATAAAATTCACTAAATTAGGAAAAAATTAAACAGGAATAGAGAATACATAAAACAACAAGTTAATTTATAATACTATGAAAAATCTAAAAAAACTTTCACGAGAAAACTTAAAATCAGTAAAAGGAGGAATTACTCCGGAATGCGTTGCTGCACAACAAGCGGCCGTAGCATGCTATTCTACCCTTGCAGCCTGCCAGGCTGACCCGAATTCCTATGATCCTACTTTCGGAACTTCATTTTGCATGCATTATTGCAACAGATACTGCTATTAAAAGTTAATCTTTTAAAAAATTATAGTTGTCGCTGGTAAAGCGGCAACTTCTAAATAAAAAATACATCCTTGAAATCCTTTCCCTTTTACCTTCAGCCTGATTCCAAAGACTGCGGACCTACGTGCCTTCGTATCGTCAGCAAATACTATGGTAAAACCATTTCCCTGCAGCAGATCCGCAACCTCTCGGAGACCACCCGCGAAGGAAGCAGCCTTCTGGGGCTGAGTGATGCTGCCGAAGATTTGGGATTCCGTTCCATGGGCGTTCAGATCGACTTCAATACCCTGGCCGAAGAAGTACCCCTCCCCTGCATTGTGCACTGGAACAAAAACCATTTTGTGGTCGTTTATAAAATTGACAAAAACAGAAAAGTATATATTTCCGATCCAAGCTACGGGCTCATTACCTACGCTCCGCAGGAATTCATCAAGCTCTGGATTGGTGAAAACGCCAATGAAAAAACAGAAGAAGGCATTGCCCTGATTTTAGAAACAACCCCTGCGTTCTTCCAGACCGAATTTGACGATAAAGAAAGCAAAGCCAGCTTTTCCTTTCTTTCAAAATATCTCTTAAAATACAAATCCCTGGTCATCCAGCTGGCCATAGGACTTCTGGCAGGAAGCTTATTGTCCCTGATTTTCCCTTTCCTTACCCAGAGCATCGTAGACGTAGGCATCCAGAACCAGGACCTGAATTTCATTTACCTGGTCCTTCTCGCCCAAATCATGCTCTTCATCGGAAGAATGGGAATCGAGGTGATCCGGAGCTGGATTTTACTGCACCTTTCCGCAAGGATCAATATTTCCATTATCTCCGATTTCTTTATCAAGCTCATGAAGCTGCCCATCAGCTTTTTTGATACCCGAATGACGGGAGATATCATGCAGAGGATTAATGATCATCACAGGATCGAGCAGCTCTTAACCAGCTCTTCGCTTAACACGCTCTTTTCCCTGGTGAACCTCATTATATTCAGCATCGTCCTTCTGTTTTATGATTACAGGCTGTTTGTTGTATACCTGGTGGGTGCGGCAGCTTATATCGGGTGGATCAGCTTTTTCCTGAAAAAAAGAAAAGAACTCGATTATAAAAGATTTTCCCAGGTTTCCCAGGAACAGAGCAAGGTGATTGAGCTTATTAACGGCATGCAGGAAATTAAAATGCACAATGCCGAAAAACAAAAACGCTGGGACTGGGAGTTTCTCCAGGTAAAGCTTTTTAAAATCCGGATCAAATCTCTATCCCTGGAGCAGTGGCAGTCCGTGGGAGGGAATTTCATCAACCAGATGAAGGATATCCTGGTAAGCTTTCTCTCTGCAAAACTGGTGTTAAGCGGAAATTTAACGCTGGGAATGATGCTCTCCGTGCAGTACATCATCGGACAGCTCAACAGCCCTTTGCTGCAGCTTATCGATTTTATCAAACAATCCCAGGATGCCAAAATTTCACTCGAAAGACTGGGCGAAATTCATGATAAAGACGATGAGGAAAATCCGGACGAGCAATATACCCATGATCTTCCCCAAAAGGATATTGAAGTTGAAAATCTCTCTTTCCGCTATATCGGTTCAGAAGTGCATGTTTTTGAAAATTTAAATTTAAATATTCCTTATCAGAAAACTACCGCCATTGTTGGGGCCAGCGGAAGCGGGAAAACAACCCTGCTCAAGCTCCTGATGAAGTTTTATGAACCCAATGAAGGGGAAATAAGGCTGGGTAACACCAAGCTTAAGAATATTTCTCCCCGGTACTGGAGGGATCATTGCGGAGTGGTGATGCAGGAGGGCTATATTTTTAATGATACCATTGCCAACAATATTGCGGTGGGTGAAGATTATCCTGATAAGAAAAAACTGCGTAAAGCAGTAGAAATAGCCCATATCAAAGATTTTATCGAAGAACTTCCTTTAAGCTACAACACCAAGATCGGAAATGAAGGCCTGGGAGTAAGCGGCGGACAAAAGCAAAGGCTTTTCATTGCAAGGGCCGTATACAAATCCCCGGAATATATTTTCTTCGATGAAGCCACCTCCGCACTGGACGCCAATAATGAAAAGGTAATTATGGAAAACCTAGAGCAGTTTTTTAAAGGTAAAACGGCCGTGGTAATTGCCCACAGGCTTTCCACTGTAAAACATGCCGATAAAATCATTGTTTTAGACAAAGGAAAAGTGGTGGAAGAAGGAAACCATGCTCAGCTCGTGGCTTTAAAAGGAGAATATTACCGTCTGGTAAAAAATCAATTGGAACTTGGAAATTAATGGACTTTGTTAAAGTTCCCAAGCTTTGACAAAGTTTTACAATACAACATATTTTGGAAACGAAGAAAGACATTTTAGACAATATAGAACTCCGTTCTGAAAGCGTTCAGGATATCCTTACCCAGCCGCCTCACTGGATGATCCGCTGGGGAAACACCATTATTTTTTTAATCCTGGTGATGATTCTCATCATGAGCTATATCATACGCTATCCGGAATTTATTCCCGCCCCTATTGTGGTTACCTCACAGAATCCGCCCGAAAAGCTCGAGGCACGTACCAATTCGAAAATCGAAAAAATATTCATCAAAGACCATCAGCATGTTAAAAAAAATGAAGTCCTGATGGTGATGCAGTCAACGGCCAATTATAAAGACATCCTACAGCTGAAAAAGCTGGTAGACTCTATTACACCGGATCAGCTGGCCCGATTTCCACTCAGCGAAACTTCCCATTTTAAACTCGGGGAACTGCAGGGCGATTACAACAGTTTTGCAAAGGCGTTTCAGGATGAAGCTTTGTTTACAAGGTTACAGCCTTATGCCCCTGAAAATATTGCCGCCAACCAGAGCCTCTCCGAATACAGAGTGAGAATCGCAACCCTTAAACAACAGAAAAGCCTCGAACAGGCAAAGTATGAAATCACCAGAAAAAATTACCAGCGCTCACAGGAATTGTTTAACCAGGGGGTTATTGCTGCCGTAGAACTGGAAAATGAGAAAATTAAATTCCTTCAGGCGCAGCAGAACCTGGAAAACATCAATATTTCCTTGTCCCAGATCGAAGAAGGAATCTCTAATGTCAATAAAACAAAAAGCGGAACGGTAATCAATACCGAAAAAGACAAAATTACCTATTCTTCACAGACATTACAGCTTTTTGAGCAGCTCAGGAAATCCCTCAAACAGTGGGAACAAAATTACCTGATCATCTCCAATACCGATGGTGAGGCCAGCTTTCAGCAGTTCTTCGGGGAAAACCAGTTTGTAAAGGCAGGAGATGCCATTTTATCTATCCTCCCGGACAACAGAGAAAAGCTGGTGGGAAGAATGTCCGTTCCTGCAACGAATTCAGGGAAAATCATTACCGGGGAGAAAGTGCTCATCAAGCTCGATAATTACCGATACCAGGAATATGGCATCGTGGAAGGAAAAGTCCAGAACATCTCCCTCTCTCCAGACAAAGAAGGAAACTACTACGTAGATGTAGCACTCCCTAAAGGTCTGAAAACTTCCTACAATAAAACGCTTCCCTTCGATAAAGAATTAAAAGGAAATGCCGAAATCGTAACACAAGACCTCAGGCTCATCGAAAGGTTCTTCTACCAAATCAGAAAATTATTAGGGTATCAAAGGTAAATTGAAAAAGTATAAAAAAATAAAAACCGAAACATTACTGTTTCGGTTTTTTTGTAGCGAAGACGGGAATTGAACCCGTGACCTCAGGGTTATGAATCCTGCGCTCTAACCAACTGAGCTACCTCGCCGTTTTGGTGGTGCAAATATAGAAAATATTTACAAGTAACCAAAATTATTTTAATTTAAAATATTCCAAAACATCGCCTACATGCTCTGGTTTATTGATTATCTTATTGTTAGCATCCAAAATAAAATACGTTGGTGTAGCATGAATATTATAGGTATCTGCATAACTGCTGTTCCATCCTCTTAATTCTGAATCATTCACCCACGGAAATGCGCTGATTTTTTTAGTATATGAATCTTTATCAACATCCAATGACAAACCGACGATCTGAATATTTCTTGCTTTCAAATCATTGTATTTTGCCAATAATTGCGGTAGCTCACTTTCACAATGAGAACATGTTGATGACCAGAATATCACTACCTTTTTATCCGCTTTTATATGATGAAGTGTTTTGGCATTAGTATTAATCGGTGCCTGAAAAGTGTAATTAGGAAAAACCGCTCCGATTTCGACGTTGGCATTAGATTTTATGGTAGACGCCAATCGGTCCGTAATTGTACATTTAAGATTTTTAGCCAGCCCAAGATATTTGGTTTTAAAATCCTGCATGTCGTAAACATCAAAAATATCAATCAACTCAGAAAGAACAGTCTGCCCTCTGGGAGTTTCTACTTTTAACCTGTCAAGGAGCTTATCTACAGACGTACTCACATTAGTATTTCCACCTGTATTGAGATACGAAACCAAAACCGGTCTCAGTAAAGACGAGGTTTCGAGCATGTCGTTTGATTTATCGATGAAATTAATAATATCATCCTGACTTACTTTTTTAGAAGCATCATTAGAAAGAAATTTGCTGTAATTGGTATTGTAATAATAAATAAAAGGATGCTGAGCCTGATCAATACCTTCAGAACCTCCGCTAAGTCTGCTGATTTCGGCCTTAAGTGCCTTTCCGAATTCTGTATTGTCTTTATAGTATTCTTTAATTTGTGACAAAGCAGGAAGTATAAGCTCTTTTTTCTGGGAACCCTCCTGCTGTTTACTCATAAGGTCATTTGCTTCATCAAGATATACGATATCTTTAATTTTATTAGCCTGCGTTTCGAGTTTTATATTTACACTTTTATTTTCCGAAATAAAATTAAATGTATTGTTAGACCCCGGGAAATAAGCCTTCATCATCCCCATATAATTTTTAGGATACTTAAAGACCCATGTATTATTTTTACTTTTTTCTTTTGAAAAAATGATGTCTTTGGAACCGTTTAAGGTATATAAAATAGCGTCTTGATCTGTAAAATCTGAAGGAGCCTGTATGGTAACTGTAAACTGAGCCTGCAATGAAAATGCGGCTGTAATAGCCGATAACGTAAAAATCTTTTTCATAATGTAAAAATAGAAAAACTCCCTGAGTAATCAGGGAGTTTAATATTATTTTAATAAAATTTATATTTTCTTAAGCATATATTTTTTGCCGAAAATTAGTATCAATAAGATCGCAATAATGGCAAGTAAATATACATACATAGCCACTGGAGCAGATTCTGATCCTGTCCCGTTCCCCCCATTACCGCCACCTCCCGGAATTGGCGGCTGCGCACTAATCCATAAGACAGGTAAGAGAAAGAAAGCTATGACTAGTTTATTTATAGTTTTCATATATTCTATTTTAAAATTTTTGTATTAACAATCTCTCCTTTGTCAGATACTACTTTCACTACATAAGCATTTTTAATCTTACCATCTAATTCTATAACAAAATCACGTGATGTATCTACAGCTTTTCTAGAGATAACTAATTTTCCACTCATATCATAAACTTCAATATCAGCTTTTTTCCAGTTGGGATCAAATCTTACAAAATAGTTTGCTATCGACGGATCATATATTACAAGTGTTCTTGGAGAAGCTCCTGCCGTTTCAGTAGTCGCTAAAACAATATTGCTAGGTTCTCCGTAATACAGATCATATTCAGCACCTGTTACAGGTATTATTTGACCTTGTTTTGCTTCTTGTACTGTTCCATTTGGCGCCTTATAATAAAATCCTATTCCGGAAGAAAGTGCATGAGCCCCATTTGCAATAGGTTCTGCATTTTCTTTAATTTCAAACTTATAAGATGTAACCTGATCTGTATAATAATTAACAAGTTTTACATTTTTACCTTTAAAATTAAGCTCGTTGGCTTCATTAATGTATAACCAGTAGTTAAGATAATTATTATCATACCCTCCGTTTAAAGCTTCTTCAAAAGTACCGATCATATTTTTACCGGCAGAAGCCTGAACGGATGTTGCCGCAGAAGTTTGATGTCCAGTAGTGAAAGTCGGGGAAACCACATAATAAGTCCTAGATAATTCTTTTCCGTTGACATCAAGACCAATCACACCTAACTGCTTCACTGTTCCTGTAGAAGTTGTTTTTGCAGCAACAACGCTATAGTCAGTTGACGCCGCTCTTACAGTTCCGCTAAACCTTCTCAAGGTGTTAAAATTTAATGTTTGAGGTGAATTATCTCTCAGCTTGATTTTAAAAGTTTGCATTGGTTTTATAATAAGACCAGTATCCCCTACCGGGATTCCGTTTGTATCAAAAGTCTGTACTATAGAGCCTGTTGCATAAGTTGAGCCATTCGCAAGGGTAATGACTGTGCCTGGATTATATTCAATACCCCATATATTGGACACAGCGTTTCCGTCTGTTACACCCGCACTTTCATTATAGCCTATTCTGGATAAGTCTATATTCGTAAGAAACGGATTACCAAATTGGTAGAAATTCTTCCCAAATGTTCCGGACCAAGGTGTGGTTGTAAATTCAAAGCTGTCATCAAGATAAGTGTTATACTTTTCATTGTACACATTTTTATTACTTCCGCTAGGACCAAAGTTCACATTCCCTCCATTCTGTAGTGTTAATGGAGCCGAAAGATTGGTATAAGGCTGGCCGTGGAGCGTAAATACGGATCCTGTTGCAGTTGGTGCAATAGTAGTGAGTGAAACAGGTGGAGTACTTGCATCCAAATCATTATTTTTGGATTTCAGCATGTAATATCCTGTAGGATCACTTGTTGCGGATGCTAAACTTGTAAAATGAACAGAGACCACATTCGTATTATCCCACTTTAAAACCGGGTTATCATACCTGCTTGTGTTAAACGTCTTTCCGAATTCCGTTGATAAGCTGCTGACTGTTTTACCGTTAAACGGCATAGCAATCTGCTGAAAATAGCTATTGCTGTTTCCATGTCTACCTGTGCGAAATTCTTTGGTAACAACACCCGTAATATTGGATTGAGATAGTCCGTTGATGTAAAGTTGGCCGTAAGTAGAAGATGCGTATGTATTAGGATCATTAAGACGTAATACGATATTTCCGCCGTTTGTTTTATTGGCTCCTCCGGTAGTAATGGTTTTGAAACCATCACCGGACACGCCGTCAATCATGATGTTGCCGTGAACATCGATTATACCGGAGCCTCTTGTTTGGAACCCGCCTCCGGAGTATAATAAAGTACCGTCACTAACATAGGTAATAGCTGTATCATCTATGTGTACTAGAATATTCTGCGCCTGAACAGAATAAGTAGCTGCTAATAGACCAATAGCAAATAAATTTTTTCTCACTGTATGTAGTTATTTGTGTGTTAATATACCTGCAAAGTTATATTTTTTTTAATTAAAAACAAAAATATTTTAATTTTTTACAAAAATATTGTCCTCAGACAGGATTATTTCTTTTTCTTCACCAATCGAAAACATATAATCTTCAAGAACTTTTTCAGTAGTTCCTCTCAATCCTCTTGCCCCTAAACCTTTTTCAATAGTTTCCTCTACGATTTTTTCAATAGCACCGTCTGTAAAAACAAGCTTGGTACCATCCATTTTGAAAAGCTCTATAAACTGGTTAACAATTGAGTTTTTAGGCTCTTTCATAATCCTTACCATTGTTTCTTTTGTCAATTTATCAAGGTAGGTGATAATCGGGAATCTTCCCAGAAGTTCAGGAATTAATCCGAAAGAACGGAGATCAATAGCATTTATATTTGTTAAAATGTATTCATCTTCATTGGTATTATTGATTTTCTCTGCACTGAAACCAATAGCCTGTTTATTCATTCTGCGCTCGATAATTTCCTTAATCCCATCAAATGCACCTCCTGCAATAAACAAAATATTTTGTGTATTTACCTGAATATATTTCTGGTCCGGATGTTTTCTTCCTCCTTGTGGCGGTACGTTTACAATACTTCCCTCCAAAAGTTTAAGCAAGCCTTGCTGCACCCCTTCTCCGGAAACATCTCTTGTAATGCTCGGATTGTCAGATTTTCTTGCAATTTTATCTATTTCATCAATAAAAACAATACCTCTCTCTGCTTTTTCCACATCATAATCTGCGACCATCAGTAATCTTGACAGAATACTTTCAACATCTTCTCCTACATATCCTGCTTCAGTTAAAATGGTAGCATCTACGATACAGAAAGGAACATTCAGTTCGCGTGCTATGGTTTTAGCCAATAAAGTTTTTCCGGTTCCGGTTTCACCAATCATGATGATGTTGGACTTTTCAAGCTCAACTTCGCGGTTTTCGTCCTGAGCATGAAGCAATCTTTTATAATGATTATAAACAGCAATTGACAGTTGTTTTTTTGCCTGATCCTGTCCGATCACATATTGATCAAGAAATTCTTTGATTTCTTTAGGTTTCTTTAATTCTTCTATATTTTCAGCCGGGGAAAATCCTGTTTTTACCGAACTGTCCTTCACAATAGCATGTGCCTGCTCGATACAGTTTTCACAAATAAAACCATTCTGACCGGAAATCAGCATCTGCACTTCATTTCTCTTTCTTCCGCAGAAAGAACACTGGTTTGAATTCATTAGTATATATAAATATATGTATAGATTAAATAAACCCGTAAAAAGTTACGAGTTTATTGTTTTTTTTAGGAATTAATGATCGAGTTCTGAATCTCAACGTACTCTTCGTTTGTTAATTTAAGTCTTTCATTTTTGAAATTCATATCTTCCACCTGGTTTAGAGGAATCAAATGAATATGGGCATGGGGAACTTCAAGCCCTACTACTGCCACTCCTACCCGTACACAAGGTATTGCCGTTTTTATTTTTTTGGCAACTTCCTGAGTAAAACCCCAAAGGTTTTTATATTCTTCACTTTCAAGATCAAAGATAAGGTCCACTTCTTTTTTGGGAACAACTAAAGTATGTCCTTTTACCAAAGGCATTGCATCCAGAAAAGCGATAAAGTTTTCATCCTCGGCAATTGTATATGAGGGAATTTCGCCATTGATGATCTTTGTGAATATTGTACTCATTTTCTTTGTGTTGAGATTGATTTTTTTTACTGAATTAAAGGGTAATTTCTAATACTTCAAAAGAAAGTTTATTGCCGTTAGGAAGTGTAATGTCTGCGGTTTCGCCAACAGCCTTACCTAAAAGCCCTTTTGCAATCGGGGTATTCACAGAAATTTTTCCGGCCTTAAGATCACTTTCATTATCAGGAACCAAAGTAAATACCTGTTCTTTTTTAGTGGCATTATTCATCAATCTTACTGTGGTAAGAATAGAAACTTTTGAAGTATCCAGCTGACTTTCATCTATGATTTTGGAAGTAGCAATAACATCTTTCAGCTTAGAAATTCTCATTTCAAGCATTCCCTGGGCTTCTTTCGCGGCATCATACTCTGCATTTTCAGACAGATCTCCCTTGTCTCTTGCCTCTGCAATCTGCTGGGTGATTTTTGGTCTTTCCACAGTTTCCAACTGTTCCAGCTCAGCTTTCATTTTGTCTAATCCCTCCTTTGTAACATAGCTTGCCATAATTTTCAAAATTTAGTTTTAGTATAAAAAAATAATCCGACATTTGCCGGACAATGTTTTCGAATTGTAATCGTTTAATTTCTACAAATATATAAAAATTTAAATTGAAATGAAAAAAACTTTTTCAATATTATCTTTAATAACATTATTGATTTTCAGCAATTTAGCAATAAAATCCTGTGGCAGCACCGAAGACACCGTAAGTTGCTTCCCGAATAACCCCATCAACCTTACGCTTAATCTTAATCTTCCTGCCTATTACCCGCTGAACCAGGTTGGCGGGTGGGTATACATCAATGAGCAACAATCCGGTACTAGAGGACTTATTATTGTAAGAGCTTCCGATACCACATTTAAAGTGTACGACCGTAATGCTCCGCACATTTGTCCCGACAGCAATACAACCTTAGAAGTACAGGATAATATCAGAATCGTTTGCCCGAAAGATAATGCCCAATGGATTTTATTAACCGGACAGCCTACCGCGGTAGCCAATGTACAGCCTAAAACGTATCTTTATAATTATGATCCTTCGGGGAAAATTTTAAGTGTTACATACTAATGAAAGCAGTCATTCAAAGAGTTTCAGAATCTCATGTAAAAGTTGACGGGAATATTGTGGGAGAAATCGGAAAAGGCCTTATGCTTCTTGTCGGAATTGATGAAAATGATACAAAAACCGATGCAGACTGGCTCGTTCAGAAGATTCTTAATTTACGGGTTTTCGGGGATGAGGACGGGAAGCTCAATCTTTCGGTACAGGATATTAAAGGTGAAATTCTCTGCATCAGTCAGTTCACCCTGATTGCCGATTATAAAAAAGGAAACCGCCCATCTTTCATTAAAGCTGCAAAGCCTGATAAAGCGATTCCTCTGTTTGATTATTTTAAACAAGAGCTCTCAAAATCCGGACTCAAAACCGAGAGCGGGGTCTTTGGTGCCGATATGAAAGTTTCATTAATCAATGACGGACCGGTAACAATTGTGATGGATTCCATTATAAAAGCTTAAATTCGCAAAAAAATATATTTATAATCAATGAAAAAAACATTATTTACGTTAGTTCTTTTAGCAGGAGCACAACTTGCATTTGCTCAGAAATCTTATACCGATGAGCAAAAAGCCTCTTATTATATCGGGCAAGACATCGCCGAAAACATGAAAAAACAAGGCTTTCCGGCAGATCCTGAACTGTTGGCGCAAGGATTCAAAGATGCTTTCGGAGAGAAGGCAAGTTTATTTCCTAAAGAAGAAATGGCTACTTTCATGCAGAATTTCATGCAGAAGCAGAACGAAAAAAAGCAGGCTGAAGCTAAATTAAAAGCAGAAGAAAATAAAAAGAAAGGTGCAGACTTTTTAGCAAAAAATAAGCTGAACAAGAATATTAAAACCACAGCAAGCGGCCTGCAGTATGAAGTTTTGAAAGAAGGTGACGGAAAAACAAAACCAACAGCAACCAATACAGCAACCGTAACGTATACCGGAAAACTTATGGATGGAACCGTATTCGATTCTACGGATAAAAACGGCGGACAACCAATCGAACTGAATCTTTCAGGAGTGATTAAAGGATGGACAGAAGGAATTCAGCTGATGTCGAAGGGAGCAAAATACCGGTTTTATATTCCATCTGACCTTGCTTACGGAGATAACGGAGCCGGCGGTGTGATTCCTCCGGGAGCAACACTTATTTTTGATGTTGAACTCGTTGACTTCAAATAGTTATAAAGTAGCATTCACAAAATAAAAACGTCTTTCAGTACCGAAAGACGTTTTTTTAATAAACTTTTATAAAAAATTAATTCGCAGGAATACTGCTGAAGTTAAGTGCTATCCTAAGGTTCATATCCGAGCTTGTCTGATTCTTCAGCTCATAAACTGTTCTTACGGTCACTCCCGTACTTTTTACTACTTCATCCAAAAACCCCGAATTTTCCAGATCAAGCGTAAGGCTTGAAGCATCCGTTGAAATATTAGTTCTTGAAGCAACCAATCTCTCGCCAGTTCCGCTGGATGAAATATATACTTTAATTGATTTAAAGGCACTTAGATTTCCTCCTGAAGGTGTCACAACAGAAACCTTAGCATCAGAAATTCGTACGTCTTTTATTTTGGCATTGTTATTTCCCCCGAACCAGGTCTGAACATTAGATGCCGTGGCGGTAGAAGAAACTTCTTTATCTGCAGGAACGCCGGTTGAAACCAAAACATTAGCTGTATAAGGAAATGTATTCTGAACCAACGACTGCACGGTGCCGCAGCTTACCAAAGCAAGTGAGGCTACTGCCGCTGTCAAAACGATATTTTTCATAATGATAAATTTTAAAAGTTGAAGCAGAAACTATACCAAATTGTTTAAATTATTCTAAGCTTACTGTAAAGCTTCCTTTTGTATTTCCTGAAGCCATATTGCTTTTTCCGATAATGAGCCAGACTTCACCTTTTTCTTTAATATCGTACGTAAGGTCACGCCCGAAAGGCCCGTCATAATCGCCATTCGGCAATTTTATCTGGTTAAATCTGATATTAAAATCCTTTTCTTTTGTAGAAATTTTCGCGTTTATTTTTGGCTGATTGAAGTTGATGATTTTAAGAACAAATTCCTGCCCGTCTTTTGTGAATTCTTCTCCCAAAGTAAGTGGAAACCGTTCTCCATCAACTGTTCTTATAATCTGTCCGTCCTTAACTTCTCTCATAACACCGGTACGCAAAACTTCTTTCGTTTTCGGGGCATTGTTGATCACAGAATCTTTCATTTTCAATACTGCAGAATCAGTTTTTTCTGTTGTAACCGGTTGCTGAACAGCAGCCAATGAATCTGTATTCTGTGTTTCAGTAATGGATGACTCTTTTTTACATGAAAATATAACAAGAGGAATAAGCAAAAATAATTTTTTCATAACAACTATTTTTTTGAATGGTAATAAGCCAGCGGCTTTTTAAAGTTTATTGAGAAGCGAAAATTGTTCCATTGATACATTATTTTAAAAGAGAAAAATCATGCTTTATTGATTTTTGGCAGCAACAGTTTGCCTGTCAATACTTTTTACAGATTTCATCATGAAATACATAAAATTAAGCATTACCCCCATGAATACAGTGACGCCCCAGGTTTGTGCATGGTTCATAGGATAAACAATTCTAACCAAAATGTCGTTAAAAAGACCAAAAGGATTATTGATAACATCCCAACTGTTCCATCGCAAAAATCTCCCCAGATAAACACCAAACCCGGTAAGGAATAAAAATGAAATGATGATGATCCTGATGGTTGATTGTTTAAAATAAGCTAAAAGTAATTTTTCAATATCGAAAAGACTTATAAAACCACAAAACAATCCTGTCCATGCATAAGAAAGAATAACTACCAAATCGTACCATACCGGTATGGAATTTCTGCTTTTCAGATGAAAAAGGTCTGTCAGAATATATGGTGAATTCGGAAAGAAAAGAATCCACACTGCTATTGCTGCAACAACAGACAGCTTACTTCTGATCTTAAAAAGCATTAGAAAACTGCTGATAACAAACGGGATCCACGCAAGAAACAAATTCCAGTTGAGAAACAAAAACACTTTCGTATCACTGATATAATATCTGAAAACTGAAAGACTAAAACAAAACAATGTCATTAAAGCCAACAAAAAAGTGATTTCAAATCTTTCGATTTCTTTTAATTTTCTAATCATTTTAAATTTGATTTAATTTGTAATACATCATCTGTCATTTAGAATTTTTTCAAAATTTATTTTAAACTCTGGTAATACAGAACTTTAGAAAGGAATTTTTCATTCTGCTGGAATTTTACTCTTTCCAGTTCCAAAATTTCAGATTTCAAAAGGTAATTCCTTTTTTCTCCGGCATATTTCAGGAGAGGCTTTTCGCTGAAGTTTATTTCCCTCAAATGGTATTCTGCATTGAAATCCTTACGTTTCATATTTTCGAAAGTGATTATTCCGCCCCAATTAATGTAACTGCAAACGAGGATCACCCCGTAAATATACCAGGCCATGGTGTTGAAAAGGAAAATATTTCTTTTTTGTTTCTGAATTTTAATAAATGTGGTAAATAACCCGATCAACGCTAAAATTAAAAATGCATAAACGCCCAACCTTTTATAGGTAAAACCATAATTCATAATATATTCAGAATTCTTCACCATAGCAGATATGACGAGAACAGCATTCAGAAAAATCCAGATTTTGGCTAAAATTTTCATAAGCCCGGCTTTCGGATCAAAATTGAAGCTGGACTTGAAGTAAAACATAATGACCAGAATCGACATGATGATGGATATAATTACGGCATTGACTCTTTCATGCGTTTCCTCGGAAAGTTTAACCGGTGTTTTTGTGAATTCGTAAAATTGTTCATAATTGTAAGTAACGATAAAAAACACCAGCAAAATATTCAGCGCGAATAAAGAAATAACTCCGCTCATTCTCTCTGCATCCAGATCAAGAAAGGAATAAGTCGCTTCCTGAATTTTATCTTTTTCTCCAAAATTATTATCCAGCAATCTGTTGCTTTTGTAGATAAATCGTTCAACAGCGAAATTCCAGTAATTGAAGGCAATAAAAAATCCCAAAACAATCATTGCCAAAAGTTGCCAGAAATTGATATCAAGCTCAATATTTGTAAACAGGCCGGCAAAATGATCGCTTCCTGCGGAATAAATTCCAAAGAAAACAGAAATCAGAATTAAAGGAATTATTACAAAAGCCAGTGTTTTCTGCCAAAGCCCGGAAACATTTCTTTTCGGAAGCCAGGCATCAAAATTTAAAATCCTGAAAAATTCGGTAAAACAATTCGTTACAAATACCGGAACAAGCAAAAGAATTTTCATCCTGCGGTTTCTTGAGCGGTAACCTAATAATAAAAGCGAAGTTGCCACCGCTAAAAAAGAAGGAAAATCTCCGTACCAGGCAAAAGCTGCACTCGAGAAAATGCTTGTTATAAAAAGAAAAACGAAGGTTTTGGTTCTGTTTCTTTTTGGTGTCCTGAAAAGTGTAAGTACGGCATAAATAATTCCGATAATTCCGAGATTAAGACCCACATTCTGGTCATAAAATACAACAATAAAAAGCAGTGTCGTGAGAAGTATATAGTGATGTGTTTTCATAGTTTAGTTTTAGTGTAGTACGGTTGTATTTTTCTGTTGGATAAAATCTTTCAGGTGCTCAAAATTCTGCCAGAGCAGTGCCTCGAAATCCCACTGGTGAAAAGGGCGCATGTTTTGTCCTTTTTTATACGCTTTGATGTAAATTTTATAATATTCCGGTAAGATGATGCTTCCCAAAACAATAGCCGCCAAAAGATGGGCATTCAGCTTTCCGTTTCCCAACAACAGGAACTGCATGGCGATTTCATCCTCGAAATTGGTTCCGCAGCCAGTAATCAGGTGATGAACGTCGTGGTTTTCCATTTTCGGGATCATAGAAAAACCGTGGTTTTGATAAAACTCGCCCAACTTTCGGCCCAGAGAATCTTCCTGAAATTCCAGCAGCTGCTTTTCGGTAAACTGCCACTGCCTTTTCTTTTTCTTAAAATATTTCCTGTAGAGTTTCTGGGTTTTATTGTAGACGAACAGAAGAAATTGTACGCGTATTTTTTTCATAGTTATGGGTTTAAAAAATTTGTGGAAACCAGTTGAATTCCTATAAAAATATAGATGATAGCGATCGGCACATTCATTAACATGATTGCAGAAGATTTAAGACAGGAATCAAGTTTACTGTTATGAAAAATGCCGTAGGTAATGAGAATAAATATCGCTCCAAGATTAATTAAGAATCCCCATTGAAGCACTAAGAATCCACCATTTACAAAGAATTTATTTCTGGTAAAAATATAACCGAATAGGCAAATGTTTCCTGATAAAAGTGAAGTCCAAAACAGAGTTTTTCCGACGGTTATGATTGTTTTTTCACTCATATTTTTCAATTTAATCTACTTTTAGATAATAATGATTCATATCTGCGTTCAAAATAATCTTTGTTTTTTCAAAAAGTTTATTCGAAAAATAAGTATTACCTAATGCTGGTTCTCCATCACTTATATAATGCAATATAATTCTGGAAACAATTCCATTACTTACCTCAAACCGTCCTTTCCCATAAAATTCACTTTCAAAATGTCCATCACGAAATAAAATTAAAGTATCAGGTTCATGAGGAGCTTCAACACAGCAAATCGGATTTTGGTAATTATAATTGGCATACCTTCCGTAAAGTTCTTTTTCTTTTAAAGGAAAATTTATATTTAAAATTATAATCACAAAGATTCCCAAAACTGCAAGTGATATTATTCGCTTCATCATTGATCAATTAACTTCCCGCGAACGGAGTTCCGAAAATCCCAACAGCCAGCTCGATCCAAACTAAAGCCAGCAGCAATAAAATAATGAAGCAGATTATCAGTTTCGTAAGCAAGGGCTTTTTTGACCGGATAACCAGATTAATAAAGAAAGCGGTCCCGAACAGTAAAACTGCAGCCATTGTAAAATCGAAAGGCGACCAGTTCCAGCCTTCTACAAAAAGATTTGCGAAAAAAGCTGTGATCATTAAAAGGATAGGCACAGCGAAAATGATTGTTGTTTTTTGTTTTTCTAAAGTCATAATTTTCATTTTAAATTATTAAAAGTACTTTGTATTTCAAAGTTTAAATTCAAAAAAATTTTATTTTCCCAGTAATTTTTCCAAAGCATTAATGTGTTCGGTAAAGGCTTCCCTTCCATTCTGGGTAACACGATAGGAAGTTTTCGGTTTCTTTCCGACGAATTCTTTTTTTACTTCTATATAACCTGACTTTTCAAGCGCATTGCTGTGGCTTGCCAGGTTGCCATCCGTAATTTCAAGCAGGCTTTTCATCTCGGAGAAATCAACCCAGTCGTTAACCATAAGAACAGACATAATGCCCAATCTTACACGGCTTTCAAATTCTTTATTGAGTTGATTTATTTTTATCATTTTAAATTATTTAAGATACAGCTCATCTGGCGCGCTATTTATTTTGTGAAAGCTAAAGCATAAAATCAATTGCATCATCTATACTTTTTATGCATAATCAATCCGTACACAATATGCAAAGCCCCAAAACCAACGGTCCAGAACAGCAGTCCCCATCCTAAAAAGAACAAAGAAATCAATCCTAAAATAATCTGGCAATATCCTAAATATTTTATATCCGTTAACGTATATCGTTCTGCACTTACCAGAGCCAGTCCGTAGAAAAGCAATGTTGCCGGAGCAATCAATACAAAAAGATGATGATAAAGCAGCGCCAGACAAAAGAAGCCTCCCGTTACTAAAGGAATTGCAAAGGTAACCAAAAGTCTTCTTGTAGTAGCATCCCATATTTTCAAGCCTTTTCTTTTACTTTTGTTGGCCGTAAAAATATATCCGCTGAGAATAGCAACTACCAGAATCGCAATTCCGATTGTTACCAGTTCTTTAACAAGAGAGGGTGAAAAAACATTCCGTTCGCCATCAAAATAATCAATCCCTTCTCTCTGAAATACAAAATAAACATATACCGCTCCTGCAATTGCAGCCAATCCTGCGACAACTCCGGACAAACCGCTCAAAGAAATAAAGCGGGAAGAACGCTCCATCATGGTGCGAATGTGTGATAAGTCTTCGTGATAGTTTTTTGATTCCATAAAAAGAACTTTGAATTACAAAGTTATTATTTATTTTCAATCTGCAAAATATTTTTTGAAATTATTTGCAGACAGATTAAGGCGTAAAAAAACCGCTGGGGAATCCGGCGGCATATATTGTTGTATAGAAGGACAGCTATTTCGCTCTCAGGCTTTCCTTAATAGATTCAATATTTTTCTTTGCAGAATCTTCAAGGATCAAACTAGCACTCATGTGAATTCTTGCCGGCATCAGCTCATTAAAATGATCGGTTCCTTCCCACGAAACTTTTTTAATCAAAGCTAATGCATCACTGCTTCTTGAAGCAAGAGTCTGGAGGAAGCTCTCCAGTTTAGCATCCATTTCTTCAATGGTTTCTGAAACGGAATGATAAATATTATGCTGTAGTGCCCATTCTGCCGATCTGAAATCTGCATCAATAGCCATTGCCGAAAATTGCGACTTTCCTATTTTTCTTTCTACATAAGGTCCGATTACGAAAGGTCCGATTCCTAAATTGATTTCCGTTAGAGCTAAGGCAGCATCCTTTACAGCAAAACAATAATCGGCTCCGCAGGCAATACCCACTCCTCCTCCTGTAGTTTTACCCTGTACTCTTACCACTACGATTTTTCCGCAGTTTCGCATTGCATTCAGAACTTTTGCAAAACCTCCGAAAAACCTGGTGGATTTTTCCAGTTCTTCAATTTCCAGCAATTCATCAAAACTTGCTCCTGCACAGAATGCTTTGCTGCCTTCACTTTTAATAAGGATGGCTTTTACTTCCTCTTTTGTTCCTTCCTCAAGAATGGTTTGTGCCAGTTTTTCAAGAATTGCCCCCGGAAGGGAGTTGCTTTTCGGGGTCCCGAAAGTAATTTCAGCAATATGGTTTTTAAGTTCAGATACTACAAATTCGCTCATTTTTAAATTTAATTGGATAAAAGCAAAAATACTAATACAAAGTGTTTTGGGAAAATAAATTTTTATAAAACTCTAAGGACATTTTATAAACGAATTGATTATAGCTAATTATCAATCATATAATATTTATTGACAAAATAAAGATGAGATAATACAGGTACCATATTATGAAAAGCAATCAATAAATTATTTATTTTTGCCGAAAATTTAACACTTCTCTATTATCCGTAGAAATACGTAATGTACAATTTGGTATTTTTTACTCTATAGGAAAAGATGCGATTGTTGTTAATTTGAACTCTAAATAAAGTATAATATTTAATTAAAGGCGGAAACCGAAAAGCCTGAACAGAGTAGGAAATTAATTAAAAAAATTAATAATCATAAACGAAAATTCCTGGGAATTTCGAAATCACACGACTTCAACTTCCCGATAATGTGAAATATTGTGCATTCATCAATCAAGTCATACCAATTCCTATCCGTATTAGTATCATTAGGAAGCCCAGCGCCCAAATTTGCTTTTTGATAATGCTCTTATTTTCCAATTATATATCAATATAATCATTTACCAACTAAAAAATACATATCAACCTTAAATTTAAAATTATGAAAAGTACTTTACTTTCTACCCTTTGCGGTCTGTTTGTTTCAATGCTTACATTTGGGCAAACCAGTACAGAACAATTTGAAACAGAATCCAATGGGAGCTCAAGCTTCACGGATAACGGAGTAATCTTCAATATCCTGTCTGTTGTAAACAGCTATAAGGTATCTGGCGCTAATCCTACTGCAGGATGGAACGGAACTTCTATCGACAACAGGTTTATTGATAATTCAGGAACGGGAAACCAGTCGGCGGGAACAGCATTCAGTATCAAAACAACTTCAAACCTTTTTAAGGTAAACAGATTCTGGGTTTCTGCAGCAGCTGCAAACGGCACATTGGGTGTAGCCGGTACAATTACCGTTACAGGAAAATTGTCTGGAGTAACGAAATTTACACAGACTAAAACCACTGGTTTTAACGGAACAACGGCTGTTACCAATGGTTACACATTAATTGACATGACCAACCTTAACGGCCAAAATTACAGCAATATTGTAATTGACCAACTGCAAATTACTGCCGGAGGAAACTTCCAGTATCTTAAATTTGATGCTTTCACATGGGTGAAAGACAGCGGAATTGTGTTGGCTGCCAATGAAGTAAAATCTTCTAAAAAAGAAACAAACATCTATCCAAATCCAACAAGCGGTCCCCTAACAATTAAAGCTGCTGAGAATACAAAGTTTGATATTTACAGCGAAGCCGGACAACTGGTAAAAACAATCGAAGCGAAAAAAGGCACAAACCAGGCAGATATCACAGAACTACCAAGAGGAGTTTATATGGTAAAATCTGCTTCAGAAGCTTACAAAATCATTAAACAATAAGATATTTATTATCTAAACTAATAACCATAACCAACTGTTAAATAACTTATTGTTTGTGTGACGGTTCTAATGCATAAGTGTGATTAATCCCTTGAATTTTTCGGGGGATTTATTATTTTAAATTAAATAGCAATTTTTACTTTGTCCATTTATACATATGCTCTATCCTCGCATCCTTATCTATTAAAGATTGAAATCTGAGTTTTAATAATACTTTTCTTCCAGCCGGCGTTCTGGTAAAAATAAGATCAGATGGACAAAAAGTTTTACTCCAGGTTTCACGGAAAAATTCCGCACTGTTTTTATTTTTTCCAAAAACTTCCGGAACAGAAAAATAAATATCCCTTTTAAATAATAAAAATCTATTTTTTTGTTTTAATAAATATCGAGGATTATCATTCTGCGAAATTATTTCTTGCAATGCCGATATAAATATTGATTTTTCAAACTTGCTGCCTCCCTCTAAATAACAAACAGAATTTTTGTAAAGATCATCTGAAGTGATAACTGTTAACTTCTTCTCAGAAGTTTTAATGATACTCTCCCTTATAAGAGATTTTAAAACTACATTTCCAATTAATTTAAGATATTTTGCTATATTTTTATACTTATAATATTGTCTGGCTGCCCTTATGAACTTACTACCGAAAGTAAAAATTCCTAAAATACCGATAACAACCAAAACTTTGAAAAGTTCTTCCATAGAATGAATATCATCATATGATTTCACAACTTCAGAAACCACTTCATAAAGAAAAAGTAAAAAGGTAGATACCAGGATTCCTAATAAATCTCCTAACATCTTTTTCAGATAGCCAAGCTTGATATCTTTGCTTTTCTGCATTTTTATTTCAGGGATTTTTATTTCTTCGATCAGAAAATTTCCTTTATTTAAAGCAATATTCCATTGGTTAGAAAGATTTTCACGGTCTTTAGCAATTGTATAGGTTTTGAAATTAATTAAAGCAAAATCTCTTTTATTTTCGTGGATTTTAATATTCAGTCGCTCAAAATTATTTTCGATTGTAGGATCATTACTGTGTGAAATTCCCACAAAAGTTTTAAATCTTTTTTTAAGAATATCAAAATCATACCCACCATTTTCGCTTTTATCATCAAAGCATACCAGATGCCAGATATTTCCCGTTTTATGGGGCGTATCTTTGTCAGTTCTTATTACTCTGCCTCTCATCTGATTGGAAAGCACAAATGAGCTTACAAAACTTGCAAGAATAAGAGTATTCATTTTTGGCGCGTCCCACCCTTCGCCTAATAGTGACTTTGTACCAATCAGTACATGGATTTCTCCAGACTGAAATATTTCCGTTACAATTGCAACAACAGCATGTCTTATTGCATCTGAAATAGTAACTAGCAGAAATTCATTATCATAAGAAAGCTCTGTAGTTGAAACAGCTGTCAGATTTTTTTTTAGACATAAAGAATTGAATATTTCTTCTGACGTTTTGGGAATGATAACAATATCTCCGGTAAGAACTCCCAATTTTTTTTTATCCGAATTTTCTCTCCGAAGTTTCTCAAAAATAGGAATAGCTCCAATTTTATCCGGCTCAACGTCATTTGGGTATTTGCCTGTTAAAAATTCTTTTTTGATAAAGTCGGTAAGGATAACCATTTTCAGATCATCTTTCAGTACAGAGAATTCAAAATCAACAATATCTTTTATTCCCTCAAGTTTTCCCATGCTTAAACTAAAGAACTGGTTTAGACTTTTGTTATCAAAAAAACTTATCCTTTTCTTTTCAAGAAATCCGTTTCTTCTCAATCTGCTTTCAAGATTCGTACGGTGTTCCCTAAAATCGCTAAAATAATTATCAAAAGTAAAAAAGTAAGAATACAGCAATTCTTCAAGCCAGAAAAAATTAAATGCCGGAACAATTTTTCGTTGATCATCAATTATTTCAAAATGGATATCTGCAATTTTTTTTTCTTTGAAATTTAAATAGGCCAAACCCGAAGTATATGATGAAAGATTTTCATAAATCCATTCAAGATGCATCTCAGGATTTTGATAGACAGGATGATTTTCAAAGGCATACAATAAAATCTTATCTGTTTTTAATTCCTCAAAAAAAATTCTCGCGGTTTCATAATACCTTTCAATAGCATATTTTTCTTTTTTAGTAGGAGTCGCGAAATATACCAAATCCTGATGCGGACAAAGATCTCCTTCAAGCATTAGCTCAGGAACCGATATTTCAATATCCACAGAACCATTCAGCTGAATATATCTTTCCCATTCCGGTCCGGAAACGTCAAAAGGAGGTGTTGCCGTGAGCGCAACGATAGTGGGTGAAATTATTTCTTTAATATCTGTAATACTCTTCCACCAAGAACTTTTCAGATGATGAGCTTCATCCAGAATAAAAGTCGAAATATTCTGCTTTTTCAGGATCTTAATTATTGACGAAATATCGAATTTAGGATCCGGATAATTCTTGTTGATAGTTTCGGTTTTGCTATTACATGCCGCATGAATTGCCTGATACGTGGTTACAGTAAGAAGACCCGGATTTTTAATATCTGTTGAAATCCATTCAGGTATTACTTGTTCATCAAGAAACAATTCACAGAATCTTTGTATCCATTGGCTTCGGATGGCTAAATTGGGTGTGACAATTAAAGCAGGTTTATTCAACCTTAACATGATTTCCAATCCCAAAACTGTTTTCCCAGAACCGGGAGGAGCAACAATATGAAGATGCTTATCTGGAAAATAATCATCAAGATGATCTAATAAGTTTTGCTGATACTTTCTCCAGCTATATTTAAATTGTATCCCTTGTGGAAATGAATTCATTAGGTATTTTTTAAAGCTAAAATATATTTATCAATATACAGTTGTTTCTCTTTTGATTTATATTGCTGAATATACCTGGGATGTTCCAGCACGGTCATTTTTCCAAAAAGTTGAGCTTCCTGATTAAGTTTCGAAATAAAGTCTGCATTTTTTTTACCCATGATAAAAACTTCGGACGTATCCAGGTTAAGGCTGATGTGTTTTTTTAAAGAATCAATCATAAAATCTTTAACATCATTAAATAGAGCTTTATCATCGTAGTAATTGGCATTAATCCAGCTACCTTTCGATTTTCTGACAATGGCCAACGGAAATGGTGAATTAATGTAAATTTCTTTATAAAATTCTTTTGCACCACCATATTCAGAAATCATATCATAGACAAAAACGGATGAAACTTCATGCGTATAAGCAGAAATCATTTTTATGCCGCAAACACTTTCCAGACGTTTGGTATCCGTGAAGGGCACACCGGTAACTCCGGCTCCATGGCGACTGGGATTGATTCCAACTAAAAATTTCCTTTGATGATTGTCACTATAATATTTATGATAAAACTCTTCCATCACCAGTAACGTTTCGGGATTATCAAGATAAGGATTCAGTACATGAAAATCATCGGGAAGATTTCCGTTATAGCTTAATTTTTTATTAAATTCTATGACTTTTTCTCCGAAGTTCTTCATAAGATATCAAAATTCCAAAGGTTTATAGTTTTTATATGTTCTGTAAAAATCTTCGTCATTACCAGTAAATATTTTTTCTTCGATAATTCTAAATTTCCCTGAAGAATCTTTTTCTTCAACTAAAATTTTGTCCGACACATCTACTCTTGCAAACTCATCTAAAGAATCTCCCTTAATTCTAAGAAAACTGGTAGTTGTAGATCCCGTTAAAATAAGAGAATTAATGCAGTTTAATGTTGAATTGTAGCTTAAGTTTGGAAAAGAATCTGAGTTTTTAATAAGAGTAAAATTTTTACTTTCGGGATTATAGATAAATAGTGTCTTGATAACATTTCCGCCTCTTGCTGCTATTCCGCTTTGAAAAGTAAAATCCTTAAACCCATCATTGTTGAAATCTGAAATTTCGGCATTTATTCCTGTAAGACCATCTTTATCGAAGTAGTAACAATGGGTTTGTTCCCAATGATGAAAATAACCATCTTTTGTTTCAACCCAGCTTTTTTTCAAATCATAAAAGACTACTAACACAAATGTATCTCTGGTTTTTAGATTGGTAAATTTTTTAACTTCAACTTTTGATTTTGATTGTCTGCCAATATGTACATTATCAACAAATTTCTCTTCTAAAATATATGAATCATTATATTCCTCTTTTCGACAAGAATTAAAAATGATTGTAATAAATAATGCCGCAAAAAAAGTCTTTATATGATTCATATTAAAATCCCTTCCAGAACAATGACTGAAAGGGTTTATAAATTTATTAATTATTTTCAATTAAATCAATCCAAACTGCTCAAAATGATGGGTAAAATGTTTTCTGTGCATTAATTCCCACATTTCTTTATTCAGTTTCCCGAACACGAAATTCATATGCTCAGCCTGTGGATTTTCTTTATAATAAATTATGAATCTCTTAAGATTGTCCAGGAATGATTGTTTAGCCGCTTCCAGATTTTTATGTCTTAATTCTAAAAGTTTTTCATCATCCGCTAAGAACGGAGCAGGGAAATCTTTCGGCATTTTCCGGTGATTGTACAGCGAATCCTGCCATTTTTCCAGATTTTCTTCAGGCGTGAAGCATTTATCAGCTTCCGGTTCTCCTAAACTTACTAATACGCCATGCTCCAGATGTTCGATCATTTGCTGAGGCGACATTTTCCCCCATTCCGGCTGAGTAGATTCCGTTAAACCATTTAATGCTTTCTGAATATTTTTCAGGTTTAACTCAATAAAAGGAGATTGTTTTGCTACTAATGTTAAAATTGTAGCCACACAAACAATTTCATCTCTTTGATTAACAACCTCAACCAGCCATTTTACAACACCAGATGGAATATTTCTTCCTTTTACGCCTCGGTTGATCTTTTCTTTCGCTGTTAAATACACCGTGATTGTATCTCCGGCATAAACAGGCTTGAAGAAAGAACAGTTTTCCAGTCCGTAATTCGCAATAACCGGCCCTTTTTTCCCGGAAACAAACAATCCTGCTGCCGCAGAAAGAATAAAATATCCGTGAGCAACCGTTTTATCGAAAATAGTTCCCGTTAAACTTGTAGCATCGGTGTGCGCATAAAAATGATCCCATGAAACATTGGAGAAATTTACGATATCCGCATCCGTTACGGTTCTTCCTGCGGTTTCTAAAGAATCTCCAACTTCAACTTCTTCAAAATATTTCCTGAAAGGATGTTTGTCTGAATATTTTTTCTCAGCACCCTGCTGATAAATTTTCGTAATTGCCGTTAAAATATCCGGAGAACCCTGAATTGCCGTTTTCTGAAGGAAAAAATGAAGACCGTTCAGTCCGCCCATTTCCTCACCGCCGCCTGCTCTTCCCGGGCCGCCATGCATTAAAGTCGGAAGCGGCGAACCGTGACCTGTACTTTCTTTCGCACTGTCTCTGTTCAACACAAAAATTCTTCCGTGCTGAGATGCCATTTTCCATGAGGTTTCTGCAACGAAGTTATTATCATAAGAAACGATGGAACCAACCAGACTTCCTTTTCCTCTTTTTGCCAACGCCGCAGCTTCTTCGGCATCTTTGTAAGGCATTAACGTAGAAACAGGACCAAAAGCTTCGACATCGTGAGAAATATTTTTCTCGAACGGTTTATCATTTAAAAACAGTTTCGGGCTCATGAAGGCTCCGTTTTCGTAATCGGCATCTACCAATTCATGTTTTCCGTCATAAATAAGCTCGGTTTCTGCTTTCAGCAAATTGATTTTTCTAACGACTTCATCATACTGCTGCTTTCCTACCAAAGATCCCATTCTTGTTTCTCTGCTTAACGGATTACCGATTTTTGTCTGGTCTAAAGCTTTAGATAAAGCATGCTGAACATCGCCTATCAAATTCTCAGGTACAACAATTCTTCGGATCGCTGTACATTTTTGCCCGGCTTTAGTGGTCATTTCGTTACGAACTTCTTTGATGAACAGATCAAATTCCGGAGTTCCCGGCTTTGCATCCAAACCAAGGATTGAACAGTTCAGAGAATCTGCTTCCATATTGAAACGGACCGCATTTCCTGCAACCGAAGGTAACGATTTTAATTTTCTTCCTGTATTGGCAGAACCTGTGAACAACACAGAATCTCCATCCTGAACGTAATCCAGAATATTTCCAGGCTCACCACACACAAGCTGAACGGCTCCTTCCGGAAGCAATCCGCTTTCGATCATATCGTGGAAAACGGCGTTCGTTAAATATGAACCATAAGGTGAAGGTTTTACAATAGACGGAACACCTGCCAATAACGAGGTAGATAGTTTTTCCAACATTCCCCAAACCGGGAAGTTATAGGCATTGATCTGAATAGAAACACCTTCGCTTGGTGTTAAAATATGCGTTCCCAAAAAAGTTCCGTTGGCAGAAATCTTCTGAGTTTCCCCATCTACCCAAAAAGGCGTATTCGGAAGCATTCTCTTTGCCAACCCTGAGTAGGTAAAGAAAGTACCGAAACCGCCCTCAATATCTACCCACGAATCTACATGAGTTGCTCCTGTTTTATAAGATAAATCGTAATATTTTTTCTTTCTTTCTAAAAGGTAAAGCGCTACTTTTTTCAGCATTTCTCCACGATCGTAAAATGTCATGGACGAGAGGTTTTTGTAGCCGACTGTTCTTCCATAGTCCAGAGCCTGTTCAAAATTCAAGCCTTCCGTATCAGAAACAGCAACCTGTTCTCCTGTCACAGCATTGTACAAAGGAATACCATTTCCGGTTCCTTCGACCCATTCGCCGTGAATATAGTTTTTTAACTTTTCCATAAAATTTAATTTAACAATGTAATAATATAACAGTTTACCAATTAATTGTTACATTTCTTACACTGGTATATTGTTATATTATTTAATATCATCCCAAATGCTGTAATCAACAACTTTCGTAGGAATCTGCTGAACGTATTCTGTAAATGGCTCACAAGGCAAAATAGCATCTTTTCCTTCTCTCGCCAATTCCTGATATAGTCTTGTCCCTTCTGTTTTCCATTTAATCATTTCATCCGAAACATCACGGATAATTTTTGCTGGGCTTCCAACGATCAGTTTTCTTGGTTCACAAGTAAAATTTGCAGGTACAAAAGCCAAAGCGCCAATAATACATTCGTCACCAATAACGGCTTTATCCATTACGACAGCATTCATTCCGACTAAGCAGTTTTTTCCGATATGCCCGGAATGAATAATGGCGCCATGACCGATATGTGCAGATTCTTCCAAAATGGTTTCAATCCCGGGAAAAACGTGAAGCGTACAGTTTTCCTGAACATTAGCGCCGTCTTTGACGATAATTTTACCCCAGTCCCCACGGATCACCGCGTTGGGACCGACATAAACTTCTTCGCCGATTTCCACATTGCCGATAATTACCGCCTGCGGATGAACGTAAGCGGAAGATTTAATGATTGGTTTGATTCCGTGGTATGAGTAGATATTCATAAATTTTTTGTTAAAAATTTAGTTTAACAATGTATCAATCTAACAGTTTACCAATAGATAATTCGACAAGTTACTATACTTCATTACAATGGAATTGATACATTGATACATTTCTATATTGTTACATTATTGAAAAAGTTATACTTTTTCAATCACCATCGCATACCCTTGTCCGACACCGATACAAAGAGTACACAAGGCATATTTTTTATTTTGTTTTTGCAATTCCATTGCGGCAGAACCAACAATTCTTGCTCCCGAAACACCAAGTGGATGACCAATAGCAATCGCTCCTCCGTTTGGATTCACTCTTGAATCGTCATCTTTTAGGCCTAACGTTCTGGTTACTGCCAAAGCCTGCGCTGCGAATGCTTCATTTAGTTCGATAATATCCATATCGTCTAACGATAGACTGACTCTTTTTAATACTTTCTGAGTAGCTTCTACAGGACCGATTCCCATGATTCTTGGTTCCACACCAGCAACAGCTGAACCTAAAATTTTTGCAATAGGATGAAGTCCGTATTTTTGTACTGCTTCTTCACTGGCTAAGATCAATGCAGCTGCACCGTCATTCATGCCGGAAGCATTTCCAGCCGTTACCGTTCCTTCTTTTCTGAAAGCAGGACGAAGCTTCCCTAAACCTTCCATTGAAGAAGCCGGTTTAATGAATTCGTCTTTATCAAAGATCTTCGGTTCGCCTTTTTTCTGAGGAATTTCAACTTTTATGATTTCTTCAGCAAGCCTTCCGCTTTCCTGGGCTTTCGTTGCTTTTTGCTGTGACCAAAGGGCAAATTTATCCTGATCTTCACGGCTGATATTGTGCATATCCGCTAAGTTTTCTGCGGTTTCGCCCATTCCGTCTACCCCGTACATTTCTTTCATTTTCGGGTTGATGAATCTCCATCCGAAAGTGGTATCAAACATCTGGCTGTCTCTTCCGAAAGCTGTGCTGGGTTTTGACATTACGTAAGGCGAACGTGTCATATGCTCCACTCCGCCGGCAATATAAATTTCACCTTCTCCAGCTGCAATAGAACGAAATGCATTGGCCACCGCAGACATTCCCGAAGCACATAATCTGTTTACGGTTTCCCCGCCGATTTTATACGGAAGCCCTGCCAATAAAAGACCCATTCTGGCTACATTTCTGTTGTCTTCACCTGCCTGATTGGCACATCCGAAAATAACATCTTCAATTTCTTCAACCGGAACTTCAGGATTTCTTGCTATAATTTCTTTAATAACAATGGCAGCCAAATCATCGGCTCTAACTTCTGAAAGACCACCGCTTAATTTTGAAATGGGTGTTCTGATGTAATCTATGATGTATACGTTGTTCATAATGTTTTTAATGTAACAATCTAGTAATGTAACAGTGTAACAATTATTGATATATTGATAAACTGGTACATTGCTAGATTAATTTTTTAAACTTGTACTTAATATTTTATATATAATTTTCCCAATCTCGGCAACCTGAAGTTCTAACTTTTCATTAAAAGGATAAGTTTTTGAATGCTTACAGAGATAGAGCCAATATTTTGTTTCTTCTAATTCTTTTGCTGCGATTTTCATTTTATTGATAAAATCACTCTTGCTATGTGGGTTTTGTGCTTCAAATGAGTTGGCTCCTATGCTTGTCCCAGAGCGTAACAATTGTTTAGCAATAACAAATTTTCTTTTTTCATCTAACAGTTCACAAAATTCAATAATATCTAAAGAAAATTGAACTGTTTTCTCAATTAATGGATTGTTCTCGAAATTTATCATTTGTGTTCATTAATTTTATTTCATCATTGTTAAATTGTTATACTGATAAATTGTTACATTGAGTTACAGCTCCGTTACTTTCTTTCCAATTTTATATACTGTTCCGACAAATTTTGCAATCAATTCTTTATTTTGATTTGTAATTTTTATATCGTAAACAGCAGTTTTTCTGGTGTCATTTACCAAAATGCTTTCTGCTCTGAAAACATCGCCTTCTTTTCCTGCTTTGGTAAAATTGATGATACAGTTCAGGGCTACGGCAGCATCTCCGGAGTTGTTGGATGAAAACGCCAGTGCCGAATCTGCAAAAGCAAACGTAACACCCCCGTGAACGGTTTTCAGCCCGTTAATCATTTCTTTTTTAATGGGCATTTCTATTAAACAATAATTTTCTTTAACATCAATCAGTTTGATATTCATCCATTGGGAAAAAAAATCCTGATCGAACATATATTCTGCAACCTGTCTCGGATTCATCTTTAATTTGTACTTGTTATTTCGTCATATAATTCATCAACCAATTTGTCATAAATACTCATAGTTCTACCTAAAATGATCTGTTCATAAGTAAGACTTTCCGATTTTGATGGATTTTCTGTTTGAAAAGGCTCATTTAAATCAATTCCAAATTCATTGGATAACCTTTTAATTATTTCACGATATTTTTCATTGAATTTCCCCAATGATTCAAGTTTTTCCTGATAATCATTTATCGAAGAAAGCTTTTGAACAATATATTGTTTTTCAATGCTCAATCTTGTTTCCAGTTCGGCTCTGAATGCATTTATATCCATTAAACATTTATTTTATCAAATCTTTTGGATTAGTCTTTTAAAAAAAATTATCAGTTTATCCATAAAGAAATTAGTTATGAACATTGCTAAAAAATAAATGATTACGAATCCCCAACTAAACATTTTATCACCGTCAATCGGTTTAAAACGAGTATCAGTTAAATAAAATATACCTCCTATAAAAATCGTTGAAAAAAATGCAACTATAAAAGATGAGATCAATTTCTTTTTAATCATAATTTATTATTTTTTACAGCAACAATCTATAAATAAACAGGTTACATTCTACGCAACAATGGACTTTGTCTGTATCTGTCTTCCTGATACTCATCATAAAGATTTTCAAGGACCTCAGTTACCAGATCGTATCCTATTTCTTTTCCCCATTGTAAAAGACCTTTTGGATAATTTACACCTTTCTGCATGGCTAATTCAATATCTTCATCACTGGCAATTCCCAATCTTTTTGCTTCAACAGCTTCATTGATAAGCATGGAAAGAATTCTGTGAAAAATATCATCGTACAATACTTCATCCTTTTGAGGAACAGGATTTTGTGCACCTTCAGAATAATCATAGAAGCCTTTCCCTGTTTTTCTGCCATGAAGTTTGGCTTCAGACATTCTTTGCTGAAGGAGAGACGGTTTGTATTTCGGATCGTAAAAATATTCGTTGTACACGGTTTTGGTTACGGAGAAATTGACGTCAACACCAATAAGGTCCATTAATTCAAAAGGTCCCATTCTGAAATTTCCTAATGTTTTCATGGCTTCATCTACCTGTTCTACCGTTGCGATGTTCTCTTCCACAATTCTTAATGCTTCTCCATAATAAGGACGGGCAATTCTGTTTACGATAAATCCTGGAATATCTTTAGCAATAACCGGTGTCTTTCCCCAATCTTTCATAAGATTATAGATTTTTCCCGCTAAAGATTTTTCTGTTAATAAAGATGGGATGACCTCAACCAAAGGCATCAACGGAGCCGGGTTGAAGAAATGAATGCCAATGAAACGCTCCGGTTTCTGTAATTCCGCACCGAGAGAGGTGATGGAAATGGATGAAGTATTGGAACCAATAACACAGCTTTCTGAAACGTGTTTCTCCAATTCTGTGAAAACTTTGGTTTTGATTTCTTTGTTTTCGATGATGGCTTCAATGATTAATTCGCAATCTTTGAAGTCTTTCAGTTCAGTAGCGATGGAAATATTGTTTAAAATTTCAGTCATTTTTTCTGCTGAAATTTTTTCTTTGTCGACCAGTTTAGTCAATGTTTTTTCCAAACCTACGGTTGCCGTTTCTACTTGTTTTGCATTCGCGTCATAAATCCAGACTTTGCATCCGTTCGTTGCGGCTACTTGTGCAATGCCGATTCCCATTGTTCCGGCACCGATAATTCCTACATTTTTCATGTTTATAATGTAACAATCTAACAATGTAGCAGTTTACCAATGTAAAAAATTTTGGTCATTGTTACATTGCTAGATTACTACATTGTTATATTAATTCTTATTTTCCTTTATAATCGGGTTTTCTTTTTTGTAAAAAGGCACTTACTCCCTCCACGAAATCTTCTGTACCTGCTGCTTCCTGCTGTAGATCTGCTTCCAGTTCCAGCTGTTCTTTCAGTGTATTGTTGTAAGAATTGGCGAAAGCTTTTTTGGTAAGTTTAATGGCTGCCGTCGGCATATTTGCCATTTTCTCAAGAATTTCCATGGATCTTGATAGAAATTCTTCTTCATTAAAAACTTCAGCCACCAATCCGTATGATTTTGCTTCTTCAGCCGATAATTTTTTTCCTGTAAATGCTAAATAATTTGCAAGCTGTCTACCCATTAATTTTGGTAAGAAATAAGTTCCTCCCGTATCCGGTATAAGGCCGATATTAGAAAATGCCTGTGCAAAGTACGATTTATCAACCGCTAAAACGAAATCAGAAATTAACGCCAACATCGCTCCTGCTCCTACTGCGGGACCATTAACCAAAGCCACTACAGGCTTTCTGCAGCGCGTAATTTCCATAACCAGAGGATTGTAGTAATCTTCCACAATTTTTCTGATAATATCATTATCATGATGCTCATTTCCCTGAACAAAAGCATCATCCAAATTCTGACCGGAACAAAAAGCTCTTCCTCTTCCTGAAATAGCAACACATCGTACCTGAGGATCTTCACTGCATTCTTTTACAAAATCTTTCAGATCTGATAATGATGGCTTTGTAAGCGCATTCATGGTGTCAGGTTGATTCAGGTAAGCAATTTTAAGCTTTCCTTCGAAGTGGCTCTCAATATCGAGTTGTGTGTACATAGTATTAATTTTTTAATTTGAAAATTATATAATTTGAAGATATTTTTTAAGCAATTTCTATTAATTAACTCATTCTCAAATTTACACATTTTCAAATTGATTAATGGCATTTAAAATAATCAAAAGGCTCTAAACAGTCTAAGCATTGATAAGAAGCCTTACACAAAGTAGACCCAAATCTGCTGATCTGTTTTGAGTTCATAGAACCGCAGCGAGGGCATTTTTTTGGTTTTCCGATATGGTGTTCGTCGGCTCCTTTTTCGGGAGGCGTGATTCCATAAACGCGAAGTTTTTCTCTTGCTTCATCAGTAAGCCAGTCCGTTGTCCAAATCGGAAACATCTTGGTCACTACTTTTGCCTCCCACCCGTTTTGTTTCATGATCTTGATGATATCTTCCTCAATGGTAAACATAGCGGGACAGGCTGAATAAGTAGGCGTAATCGTTACTTCACAAGAATTCTCGCCGGTAACTTTTGCTTCTCTTACAATGCCCAATTCCACAATATTGATTACCGGAATTTCCGGATCAGGAACGAGTTCTAATATGTCTAAAGGATTTTTCATAATTAATTTGAAAATTTGAAAATTTGGGTAATTTGAAAATTTATGGCACTCCTCAATTTTCAAATTAGCACATTTTCAAATTAACTCATTGATTTTTTTACCAAGTACAACCAGGATACGCTCTCTGCATATATTGTAATTCACAAAGAATATATCCAAAATATTCCGTGTGATAACCTGTTCTTGATTTTGGCTGCATAAAAGGATTTGTTGGATATTCCATCCCGAAATCTGCAAAATCTTTTTGGGTGATCGCTAAAAATTCTTCGTAAAGAACATCTGTATTTGGAGCAATATTTAAAGCTATCAAATCATCTTCACCTTCTGTTTTTGCAAATAAACCTTTTGTATATTCCCAGATATTCTCAACGGCCTTTACCAGCCGGGTTCTACTTTCTTCAGTTCCCTGAGCGAAAATCTTCATCCAGGAAGCAGCATGAGTATAGTGATATCTTACTTCTTTCAAAGACTTCTGGGCAATAGCAGAAAGTTCTTCATTTGCAGAATTTGACAATGCTTCGTACATTAATTTCTGATAGACTGCAAAAACGTATACTTTTAAAATCGTCTGTGCATAATCTTCGTTGGGAAGCTCTGTCCAATGGGCATTTACGTATTCATGTTCGTATCTTAAAAAGGCAAGATCATCTTCACTTTTTCCGTTGTCTATAACTCTTGAAGCGTATACGTAAAAGTTGTTGGCCTGTCCAAGTTCATCTAATGCGATATTAGTTAATGCGATATCTTCCTCCAGATAAGGACCTTCTCCACACCATTCGGACAAACGTTGTCCCATGATGAAGCTGTCGTCTGCCAGTTTTAATAAATAATTGTATAATGGGTTCATTATTTTTTAATTTGAAAATTTGAGAATTAGTTATTTGAAAATTGGGTGAATTGTCTTAATTGAAAGTTTGAAAATAATTAACGTGATTAAGGTCATTCCCAAATTTTCAAATTAGCACATTTTCAAATTATTAATCTACATATTTTTTACATCATTCGGAATTTCGTAGAAAGTCGGGTGACGGTACAACTTGTCATCAGCCGGATCGAAGAACGCTTCTTTGTCCACCCCTTCCGAAGTCACAATATATTTACTCGGAACCACCCAAACCGAAGTCCCCTCTTTTCTTCTTGTATAAACGTCTCTTGCATTCTGCAAAGCCATTTCTGCTGTTGGTGCCTGTACCACTCCAACGTGTTTGTGAGATAATCCCGGTTTAGTCTGAATAAACACTTCCCACATATCTAAATTTGCCATAATTAATTTGAAAATTTGAAAATTGGTTAATTTGAAAATTGATTGATCAGTTTAATTGAAAATTTGAGAATAATTAACTTGGTTAAGGTCATTTCCAAATTTTCAAATTAGCACATTTTCAAATTATATTACTTCTTTTTGTTGTTTTTCTGCGAAAGCTGCTGCAGCTTCTTTTACCCAAGAATTCTCTCTTTGAGCTTTTCTTTTGGTTTCGATACGTTTTTTATTGCACGGTCCGTTCCCTTTCAGGATTTCCATGAATTCATCCCAAGGAAGTTCCCCGAAATCATAGTGCTGTCTTTCTTCATTCCATTTTAAATCTTTATCCGGAATGGTTAATCCTAAAAACTCAGCCTGAGCAACAGTAACGTCAACAAATCTCTGACGAAGGCTGTCGTTACTTTCTCTTTTCACCCTGTAATTCATAGAGATCTTAGAATTTGGTGAACTGTCGTCATTCGGACCAAACATCATTAACGCCGGCCACCAGAAACGGTTTAATGAAGCCTGAGCCATTTCTTTCTGCTGTTTTGTACCACGGCAAAGCGCCATCAAAATCTCATAACCCTGTCTTTGGTGGAAAGATTCTTCCTTACAGATTTTAACCATCGCTCTGGAATAAGGGCCGTAAGAATTTCCCATCAGCATTACCTGATTCATAATTGCCGCTCCGTCTACCAGCCAGCCGATGGCGCCGATATCTGCCCAGCTTAATGTCGGATAATTGAAGATACTGGAATATTTTGCTTTCCCTGAAAGCATATCATCATAAGTGGCATCTCTGTCGGCTCTCACCGTTCCGTCACCTAAAGTTTCTGTTGCAGAATAAAGGTATAAACCATGACCTGCCTCATCCTGAACTTTCGCCAAAAGCGCCATTTTTCTTCTCAACGAAGGCGCTCTGGAAATCCAGTTGGCTTCAGGTAACATTCCCACAATTTCGGAATGGGCGTGCTGGGAGATCTGACGAACCAATAATTTCCTGTAATCGTCAGGCATTACATCTTTTGGTTCTACTTTATTTTCGTCGTGTACGTATTGTACAAATTTTTCTAAATCCATAATTAAAATTTTTCAAATTTTAAAATGTAACAATGTATCAATTTAACAGTCTAGCAATAATTGTTACATTGGTAAACTTTTACATTGTTATATTAATCACACGTCATAATTAAGCATCACCACATTCGTTGTAGGATGACACTGGCAGGTAAGAACATAACCTCTGGCTACTTCTTCTTCGGTAAGTGCGTAGTTTTTTTCCATGAAAACTTCACCTTCTAAAACTTCAGCTTTACACGTACAGCAAACTCCTCCTTTACATGCAAAAGGTACTGGAAGATTGTCTTTCAATGCTTTATCTAAGATACTTTCTTTTTTAGAATTCAGGTGGAACGAATATTCATCATCATCAATGATTACCGTTACCATACTTTCGATATTGGCAATCGCTTTGAATTCATCACTCATTTCCTCCGTGTTTTCTTCATCCGGAGCGGTGAAATATTCAAATAAAACCTGAATGGCCGGTACTTTTTTATCTTTCTTTAAATAATCGGCAACACTCTTAATCATCTCTGAAGGGCCACAGATAAAATATGTAGATTCTTTAACATCAATTTGAGGATGCCTTTCAAAAAGCTGCTCCAGTTTATCCGGACAGATTCTTCCTTCAAATAATTGGTCTTCATGCTTTTCACGGCTAACCAAATAGATAACTTTCAGTCTTCCGTTGAAGTGCTCAACCAATTTATCGATCTCAGCCTTTTTCATTACATGATTCATACTTCTATTGCTGTAGAACAGATAAGCGTTTGAATTCGGTTCCTGGTAAAGACTTTCTTTGATGTTGGACAATACCGGGGAAATTCCGCTTCCTGCAGCAAGACCGATATACGTTTTAACATTTGTTGGGTGATAAGATGTGTTGAAACCGCCCATTGGAGGCATCACTTCCAGCATTTCATCCATGTGAAGATGCTCGTTGAAGTATCCGGAAACTTTTCCGCCTTCCAATAATTTTACCAGTACTTCCAGCGTGTTACTTTTCTCGCTTGGTGCGTTACAGATAGAATAAGACCGTCTCTCTTCATTTCCGTTGATTATCATTCTGAAATTAAGATACTGCCCCTGCTTGAACCTGAATTTATCCTTCAGTTCCTCAGGAATTTCAACGGCTACATTTACTGCATCGTTGGTATCTTTTTGAACCTTAACCGTTTTTAGTTTATAAAATGAATTCATTTATTTTTTAAGTATTCTGTTAATTTTTCCGCCTTCGCATTTCGGAAGGCTGTCCTGAGCATGAATTTTTACTTTCGTGGTGATTCCTACCCGCTTTTTAATTTCGTTTTCTATATTTTTTCCGAAATTTCCGACAAAAATAGCATAATCGTCGGTATTTAAACTTAAATTTTGCGCCCTTACCAATTCATCATCTACTTCCACATCAATATCCAGCGCGACACACATTTGTTCTTTTTCAACCGGTGTTAAATAATAATTCGGAACAACACCTTTTATATGAGAAAACGCTTCCTCGATCTGGCTTGGATAAACATTTACTCCTCTTACGATCAGCATATCATCTGCTCTTCCAAGAATTGGTTTCATCTTTACCATGGTTCTTTTACCATTTTCATCATAGTAAAGACTGGTAATATCATTTGTCCAGTAACGTAACAGCGGCATTGCTTTTTTCGTTAAAGTCGTGATCACCAAAACGCCTTCTTCTCCAAATGGTACCGGTTCTTTCGTAATCGGATCTAAAATTTCAGGATAAAAGTGATCTTCCCAAATGTAAGCTCCTCCTTTTTCCTCAAAATCCTCCATAGAAACGCCGGGACCGATAATTTCACTTAAACCATAAATATTGGTCGCATGAACGCCAAGCCTTTCTTCAATATGATGCCTGATCAATTCCGTCCAGGGTTCAGAACCTAAAACGGCATATTTCAAGCTGATTTCATCCGCAGAAATTCCTCTTTTTGCAAATTCATCCGCCAGCGTTAAAGCGTAAGAAGGTGAACAGCAAAGAACTTCCGGCTTAAAATCTACAATTAAATCTACCTGCCTCGCTGTCATCCCTCCGGAAATAGGAAGAACGCTCATTCCTAATTTTTCAGCGCCATAATGAAGTCCCAACCCACCAGTAAAAATCCCGTAACCATAGGCATTGTGCAACTGCATTCCGGGTTTTGCCCCTGCCGCATTCAAAGATCTCGCTACGACTTCGCTGAATAAATCAACATCTTCTTTGGTGTATCCAACAACCGTCGGCTTACCTGTTGTTCCGCTTGAACAGTGAATTCTCTGCAGTTCATTTTTAGAAACGGTAAATAATCCGAACGGATAATTGTCTCTCAAATCCTGCTTGTAAGTAATAGGAAGTTTCGTAATATCTTCAATAGACCTGATATCTTGTGGAACTATTCCTTCTTCATTAAACCTTCTTCTATAAAACTCCGACTTCTCTCCAAGATAGCCTACCAAATTCATCAACCGCTCAGACTGAAGCTGTCTCAACTGGTTGAGCTTTAAATATTCAACTGAAAAATCCATATAACTAACTAACACTTGTTAGGTGTAAATGTAAAAAGATTTTTTGTTTCTGCCAAATATTTATTATTTCATCATATCACTAATTAAAATAATACAACATTTCATAAAATAATTGGTTTAAATACGCTATAAATATGACTTCTTTTTAATATACTTTTATAACATCCGTGCTAAATTGATGTATCTTTGTACGTCCGATTAAAGCTGTATAATATATTATTTAAAGTAAAAACAATACTGGAAAGAGGTTGTGTTGAATTTTACTTGTTAACAGCTGATAAATAATAAGATGAGTAATATTTGATTACTGTTTTTCATTATTTTTATGTTAAATTAATTGATTATAAAAAAATTTTAATGAGAAGATTAGTTTGGGGATTATTGCTTCTGGCTTCATGGCAATTTTCTGCTCAGGAGTTGTATATGCCAAGAAATATCAAGAAAGCATACGCCAATGGTACGCGCGATTTATCCGGAGCACCTGGAAAAAATTACTGGCAAAACAAAGGGGTTTATAATGTAGAGGTAAAAGTGGATGCTAATTCGAAAATCGTTTCCGGAAAAGAAACGATTCTTTACAGCAACAACAGCCCGGACAATCTTACGGAACTTGCTATCCGGTTCGTAAATAATTTACATAAACCGCAGGCTCCAAGATCGGGTATGGTTTCCAAAGATTTTTTAACCTCGGGACTGCATATTAAATCATTTATTGTAAATGGCGAAAAATATGCTGTTAACAGTGAAAATTGGGGAACCGTTGAAAAGATAAAATTGAATTCCGCTTTAAAATCTAAGTCCAAAGCTGAAATAAAGATTGAATGGGAATACCCGCTATCTGTAGAGAGCGGAAGAGAAGGTCAGATCGATCCTGAAACTTTTTATGTTGCCTATTCTTTCCCGAGAATATCTGTGTATGATGATTATAACGGATGGGATATGCTCCCACATTCCGACAGGCAGGAATTTTATAATGATTTTAACGATTACAGCTTTGCTATTAGCGCTCCAAAAAATTATGTAGTCTGGGCCACGGGAGATTTTCTTAATCCCGAAGCCGTTCTTCAGTCTGAGTATTTAAAAAGATACAAAACCTCTTTAAAAAGTGACAAGGTGATTCATGTGGCTACTCCACACGAAATGAAATCCGGAAAAGTTACGAGGCAGAATAAATGGAATGTGTGGAAATTTAAAGCCAGCCATATTACAGATTTCTGTTTTGCACTAAGCAGCCACTATGCCTGGGATGCATCAAGCGTTCAGCTGAAAACAAAAAGAACCAGTGTTCAGGCTGCATACGGACCTGAAGCTAAAGATTTTGAACATTATGTTGAATGGATGCGCTACAACCTGGACTGGTTTTCCAAAAACTGGCCCGGCGTAGAATATCCCTACAATGTTATGACTGCCGTACAAGGATATGCCGATATGGAATACCCGATGATGATCAACGATACCAGCATTCCTGATGATTTCCAGGATGCCAGATTAACGGCCGATCATGAAATTGCGCATACGTATTTTCCCTTCTATATGGGAATCAACGAAACGAGATATGCTTTTATGGATGAAGGCTGGGCAACCACATTGGAATATCTGATCGGAATCGATGAAAATGGTGAGGCTAAAGCCAAAGAATTTTATAAAAATTTCAGAGTGAAACGATGGATCAATGATCCTTCAGCAGAACAGGACCAGCCCATTATCACCATGAGCACACAGGTAAGCGGTGCAGGATATGGAAACAATTCGTATGTAAAAGCTTCATTATCTTATCTTGCCTTAAAGGATTATCTTGGAGATGACCTTTTTAAAAAAGCATTGCATCACTACATGAATAACTGGAATGGCAAACATCCTATTCCATGGGATTATTTCTATTCCATGAACTCGGGTTCCGGAAAAAACCTCAACTGGTTTTTCAACAACTGGTTTTACACCAATAATTATATTGATCTTAAAGTAGCCGGAGCCAGCCAGATGAATGATCTTTTAACGGTAAACATAGATAATGTAGGCGGTTTTGTTATTCCTTTTTCAGCAGAAATCACCTATGAAGACGGAACAGCGGAAAAGCTTCATTTCTCGCCTTCCGTCTGGGAAAAAGACCAAAGACAGACCATGCTGACCATTCCAATTACCAAAAAGGTACAATCGATAAATCTCAATGGCGGAATTTTCATGGATTATACGCCAGATGACAATAAGAAAACTTTATAAAAAGCTATAGAACAAGTCCGGCTGTTTCATTCTGAAACAGCCGGACTTTCGTATTTATGAAAAGGTATTACGCAATTAATACAGTCTTAATCCTGACCTTGCTCCTGATGAAGCTACCACAGACTGCATTCTTGTTTTCTGTCCTGATGAGAACATAAACATGGCAGCATCATCCACATAGTCCATATAATTCATAAACATTACAGATCTTTGTACACCTCCGCAGGTATTATATAACGGATAGCTTGGCTTTCCATAGTTTGGACCCGTTTGGGTAGGAGTATCCGTAACAAGATCATTTCCGCAGTTAGCATCCCCCCAGATATGTCTGAGATTTAAATAATGCCCTACCTCATGCGTAGCGGTTCTTCCTTGGTTAAATGGCGCTGAAGCCCCTGTTTTCCCGAAATAAGAAGCAGCGATTACGACTCCGTCATTCCACAGCCCTGAAGATTCCGGAAATGTAGCATATCCAAGGATCTGTCCCATATTTCCTACAACCCAGATATTAAGATAATTGGCAGGACTTGTAGCATCAATTCCGCCGCTTGAAGATCTTTTCATCGCGTCATTTGTGCTCCAGCTCGTTTTGGTAGTAGATTTTCTCACGGTGTTTGCCAGCCTGAATCTTACTTTAACATCTCCGGCTTTTACCCCCTGAAAAGCAGTCGGGATTTTAGAGACATCCGTGTTTGTCCCTCCGTAATCTGCATTCAGAACAGCAATCTGCTCTGCAATACGGGCAGCGGAAATATTTTCTGCTGAGGTTCTGTATAAGACATTTACCACCACAGGAATTTCAACTGTTCCATCGGAAAGTACTTTCCCCAATTTAAGATCATTGGTAAATTTTTCTGTATTGGCTTCAAGCTCAGAATATTTTTGTCTGAGTTCAGCACTGCTCTGAAGGGCAGTTTTCCTGATGTCTTCAGACGGACATCCTCTTTTAAAGGCAGATCCGCCTAAATTTTCTGTGTTGTTTGAGGACTCTTCAGTCTGGTTGTTAATGTTGTCACTGTTACACGACAGGAAGCTCAGCATAAGAACTCCGAATAGTAGTTTTTTCATATAAATATATTTTGTTACAGAAAATGAAATTAAAAAATTCAGAATTATTACACAAGTATTTCACCAATATGTTACTTAATTTTATTATTCAATCAATAACATTTTTAATATTACTATGAGAAAACATTAATTCAGACAATAATTTATTGCATAAATATCACATTAATCAAAATTTTAATACATCCTAACTTTTAGCCTGCGAATCCATTTTTAATAGCAAATACAGCCAGCCCTACCCGGGTTTTGAGATCAAGTTTATCACAAAGCTGATCCCTGTAGCTTTCAACTGTTCTCGGACTGCAGCACATTTTATCGGCAATTTCTTTATAGCTAAGCTCAGTAACTGTGTATTTAAGAAACTCTTTTTCGCGTTCGGAAATTTTAATGCTGTTTGCCGACTCGTCGTTATTCATATTGGAGAAAATAATTTTTGAAGCCCAGTCGGGGTAGAAGAACCCGTCTGTGCTCAATCTCACGAGTGCATTTTCAAGCTCTTTCGGATGTGTATTTTTCAGCAAGTAGCCCTTTGCCCCGTTTTTTATCATTTTAATGACGCTTTTGTCGTCACCCTGCATGCTCAGCGCCATTACCTTAACACCCGGATGATTTTCCCTAAGCCATAATACAGTTTCAAATCCGTCCATGATCGGCATGCTGATATCCAACAAAATAATATCCGGAATTCTGCTGTTGTTTTCAAATTTCTGAATAAGATCTTTACCATTCTCTGCCACATAAACCACTTCAAATTCAGCAAAATTATCGATGATTCCTTCTAATGCTTTTGCGATAAGTATGTGATCATCAACGATCACTATTGTCTTTTTCATGACTGTTTCTTTAAAATAATATTGAGTGTGGTCCCAAAATTTTCGCGGCTTTCAAGGCAGAAATCAGCTCCAATAATTTCGGCTCTGTTCTTCATATTGGTGAGACCGATGCCGTTTGATTTGATTTTTGACTGGTCGAAACCGATGCCATCGTCCTGAATATTCAGTTCCCAAAGTGCTTCTTCAGAAGTGTTCAGGGTAATCCGTATATTTTTGCAATTTGAATGTTTTATACTGTTCTGAATAAATTCCTGAGTAATTCTCAGCAGCACATTCTTATGAGCAAACCCTAAATCAAGCTGCCTGAAATTGCATTTGAATGACACCTTGCATTTTTTAAAAGCATTGGTATTGTCTACTTCTTCCTGTATTAAAGTTACAATTTCCTTTTGATTGATTTTATCATCAGTGAGTGTTTTTGAAAGGCTTCTGAGATCCTGCAAAGACTGGTTGATAATCTGCGAAACCTGATCAATTCTTTCACTGACTTCAGGAACTTTATTTTCATACAGAAGCTGCTGGGTGTAAAGACTTACGAGGGTAAGTTTCTGCCCGATATTATCATGCAGTTCACGGCCGATCTGCTGCATGGTAGCCTGTTGTATCTCGAGTTGTGTAGCCAGAAGTTCACGCTTGTGAATCTCATTTTTCACTTCAATTTCATGCAGGTATTCTTTTTTACGCTGCCTGTATTTGCGGATGTACATCATCACTGCTGCAACAAACAACACAAAAAACATGTTGAATAAGATAATTGTTATCAGGAGCTCTGTTTTCCCCATATGAATGAAATTGAAAATAACATGTACATAATAATTCCTGAAATAAGAAAATACGCAAAATAAATGTTGAATATTTCACGATACTGCTTAATAAGTTCCAGGAAAGTCCAGAACGGCAACGTTCCAATATAAAACAAGGTTACCCCGAGATTGATATAAAACATTCTGTTTTTATCAAAATTCAAAATATCAGAATCGTTAATCTGTTTATAATATTCCATAACTACAAGAATCATTAAAATCAGGCATCCAAGTGTATAGTTAAGAGAAAACATTACTTTATTTTCGGAATATAAAAATTCACTTGGGATAAATGAAAGGAGGTAAACGGAAGAGAGAATAAGAAAAAGATTCATTTTCCCGAAAGACCTTGCAGCATACAGCCAATAGAAAAAAATGAACTGTACAGGAATTACAAAATAATTGTAAAAAGCCTGTTTATTATACTCAAAAAAAAGTCCGCCCCATCTTCCGATGCTTTCACTTAAGAAAATAAAAATGAGATAAAACACAAAGTATTTCCAGTATTTATCTTTTATTCTGCTATAAAATATAAGAGAGACAGCAGCTGAAATCCCTTCTGCCCAATACATAAATTCGAATGCTATTCTTTGGAAATCACTCATCGTGCTTACTGTTAAAATTTCTTTTTTGATAAGAATATTAAAATAATTCAGTTTTTGTACTGTCTGGTGGTATTAAAGCTCCATGATTCTGGCAAATTACTTCACAATCGGAATTTGCATTTTTTGCGGAAGCCATTGCAAGTACTTTTCCGTCCCCGCTCAATGCCAGTGGATTGAAATCGTAACTCAGCATTTCTCCGTTTTCATCCTGTCTTTTTATGGTAGGAATCATTACCAATGTATGTTTTTCAGCATATTCTCTTCCTATTGGAGTATTGTTCATAACATCCCAGTTTTCAAGGTTCGGATATGCAGCATAATAAAAACGAATTCCTAAATCTTCCGGATTGGTTTCCGGATTATTTGCGGAGGCTAATGTTTCAATATCAGCAATAAATTTTTTCAGCGTGTTAAGGTCAAAATGAATGGAATGTGCATCATCAATGCCCATTTTATCCTTTACAGATTTCAGTTGATTATTTCTGTAATTATTCACCAGGATCTGGATAAAATTCTGAGCCATCGTATTTGGCGGCAGGTTAAGATCCAGTGTTTCAGTTTCGGAGGTAGGTTGTGTTTTCATAAGCTAGTTTTATAATGTTAGTTGATGATGCAAAGTTCGCAAAAAAACACATTGCTGCGACATGGTTTTTTTCCTGTTTATTTTCAGGGATTTTACGGATTGTATATTCAGGGCCAAATCTTATGAAAAGTACTATAATAAAATAAGTGCTGCAGAAAACAATCTACAGCACTTACTTACAAAATAATATATATGAAAAAAAACTACTTATAATTCCGCAGGTCTGAAAACAAGGCCCGTTTCCTCGAAATAATCCAGTGTAATCCGGTCTCCGTCATTTACATTTCCGGCGAGAATTTCCCTTGATAATTTGTTAAGCACTTCTTGCTGAATTACTCTTTTTAAAGGTCTTGCTCCAAATGCAGGATCATAGCCTTTGTTCATCAGATAATCTACAGCGTCCTGAGTGGCCGTCATAATGATATTCCGTTTTGAAAGCATATCATTGAAACCTCTCAGCTGATAGGTAACAATTTTTCCAATCTCTTTTTTTCTTAACGGCTGGAATAACACCACCTCATCAATTCTGTTCAGGAATTCCGGGCGTAAGGTTTGTTTCAGCAAATCGAAAACCTCATCTTTTGCTTCCTCCAAGGTCTCAGGACTGATGTTGTCATCTTTGTCGCGCTGAGCAGAGTCAAAGCGTTCCTGAATTAAGTGCGAACCTAAATTCGAAGTCATGATGATGATTGAATTTTTAAAATTCACCACCCGTCCTTTATTATCTGTTAAACGACCATCATCTAAAACCTGTAACAATGTATTGAAAACATCCGGATGCGCTTTTTCAATTTCGTCTAAAAGAACCACAGAATAAGGTCTTCTGCGAACCGCTTCCGTTAATTGTCCGCCTTCATCATATCCTACATATCCCGGAGGCGCACCCACCAATCTCGAAACGGAATGACGCTCCTGATATTCACTCATATCAATTCTCGTCATATTGTTTTCATCATCAAATAAAAACTCCGCCAAAGCTTTTGCCAGCTCGGTTTTCCCGACTCCGGTTGTTCCCAGGAATAAGAATGAACCGATCGGTTTTTTATCATCGCTTAATCCCGCTCTGTTTCTTCTGATGGCGTCCGCAACGGCGGTAATCGCTTCGTCTTGTCCTACAACTCTGTGATGAAGTTCTGTTTCCAGATTCAATAACTTTTCTCTTTCAGACTGAAGAAGCTTGGTTACAGGAATTCCTGTCCATTTGGCGATGACTTCAGAAATATTTTCAGCAGTCACCTCCTCTTTAATCAATTCATTCTGATGATTTTGCATCTCCAGTTCAAGCTTGGAAAGCTCTTCCTCTTTTTCGCGGAGTTTTCCATATTGGATCTCTGCTACTTTTGCGTAATCTCCGGCTCTAGAAGCTCTTTCGGCTTCCAGTTTCAGAGACTCTATATCTTTTTTAATCTGGGTTAAATCCTCAGATTTTTGTTTTTCTTTCAGCCATTTGGCATTGATTTCATTTCTCTGCTCGGAAATTTTCGATATATCTTCTTTTAAGTGATCGATTTTCGTTTGGTTTCCTTCTCTTGAGATCGCAGCCAATTCAATTTCCAGCTGCATCAGCTTTCTGTCTAAAACATCAAGTTCTTCGGGCTTAGAATTGATTTCCATTCTCAATTTGGCAGAAGCTTCATCAATAAGGTCAATCGCCTTATCCGGTAAAAAACGATCTGAAATATATCTCTGCGACATTTCCACCGCCGCGATAATCGCTTCATCTTTAATTCTTACTTTATGGTGTGCTTCATATTTATCTTTAATTCCCCGAAGAATAGAAATAGCCGATTCTGTATCAGGTTCTTCCACCATTACTTTCTGGAAACGTCTTTCCAACGCTTTATCTTTTTCAAAATATTTCTGATATTCATTGAGGGTTGTTGCGCCGATAGCTCTTAATTCTCCTCTTGCCAGTGCCGGTTTCAGAATATTGGCAGCATCCATTGCGCCTTCACCGCCTCCGGCTCCCACCAAAGTATGGATCTCATCAATAAAAAGAATAATCTGTCCGTCTGATTTAATGACTTCATTTACAACGGATTTTAAACGCTCTTCAAACTCACCTTTATATTTTGCACCGGCAATCAAGGCCCCCATATCCAAAGAATACAAAGTTTTGTCCATCAGGTTTTCAGGAACGTCGCCGCTGATAATTCTATGGGCAATTCCTTCAGCGATGGCTGTTTTACCTACACCGGGTTCCCCGATAAGAATTGGGTTGTTTTTTGTCCTTCTTGAAAGAATCTGTAAGACTCTTCTGATCTCTTCATCACGTCCGATTACGGGATCCAGTTTACCTTCTGCCGCTAATTCGTTGAAATTTTTAGCATATTTGTTTAAAGATTGGTAGGTTTCTTCCGAACTTGCAGAAGTTGCCTTGCTTCCTTTTCTTAATTCTTTGATCCCGCCTTCCAGAAGGCTTTTTGTAACACCCATATCTTTCAGCATTTTTGAAACTTCTGAATTCGTTTCTAACAGCGAAAGCCAAAGATGTTCTATCGTCACATATTCATCACCCATTTTTTTTGCGATGTTGGGTGCATCAAGCAAAACTTTATTCGCCGATTGTGAAAGGTAGATATTTCCACCTTGTACTTTCGGAAGTTTCTCTAAATTTTCACGGTTGCGCTCTCTTACCAAAACAGCATCAGCTTCTGATTTTTTTAATAAGAAAGGCGAAATATTTTCATCCACCTGAAAAATACCTTCAAGAAGATGTTGAGGCTCAATACTCTGGTTGCCGAATTCCATGGCTACCTGTTGAGCAGCCTGGATGGCTTCCTGCGATTTTACAGTATATTGGTTTAAGTTCATATTCTATATATATTTTTGATTTAATTCGGTTTTCATTTGTATAATTTCAGACATCAGATTTCAGACCATAAGAGTGTAATAAATGTTAATTTTTTAAATCTGATTTTCTAATTTCTGATGCCCTCCATCGTATTTAATCATTTAATTCAAGAGCTATATCGCAAAAAGTGTTCAATTATTGATTTTTCAAAAAACATAGACAAAATTTCCGAAAAATGCATTTTAAACCTGATTGTAACAGACAAAAATTCCGGTTAGCTGTTTTAGAGTAAAAAATCATGGAAGAAAAGTCAGATTTGGAAAAATTCAAAAAAAAAGAAGTTTAAAATTCCTTTATCAAGTTTAAAACGAACATAATAAATTTAGGCTAAAGGAAAGTGGAAAATTTTTATATTTTAAATGGGACTAAAATCCGTTCCTATTGAAGACAAAATCATCCGTTGAAAAACAAAATATTACAATCAAAATAATTACTTTTGCGTTTTACCAGATGGAGCTTAAAGAAAAACAGAAGAAAATATTAGATGTTGCCGTAGAACTTTTCAAAGAAAAAGGGTATATGGGCAGCTCTGTACGGGATTTGGCGACAAAGCTCAATATCAAGGCAGCTTCATTGTATGCCCACATCCGTTCTAAGGAAGAAATTTTAGAATGGATCTGCTTCGGAATTGCCCAGGAATTTTTCGATGAACTTCAGGAAGTAAAAAATACATCTATTCCTCCAAAGGAAAAGCTCAACCTTTTTATTGACAAACATTTATCCGTAGTTCTTAAAAATCGTGATGTTACGCATATTTATTCCAATGAATGGAAACACCTGGAAGAACGTCTTCCTGAATTTATTGCGCTTCGGAAAAATTACCAGCAGGAAGTAGAGGAATTGATTTCCGAGATTTACCGGGCGGAAAACTGGGAATTGCGATCATCCTCATTTACAACAAGATTTATTCTCCACACTTTAAATAATTCTTATTTCTGGTTTAAAAGAAATACAGAATCTACCTCCGAAATCACTGATGAAATAAGAGATAAGATCCTGTATGGATTATTAGGAAAGGTCTCTTCTAAAAGCTAAATCACATTTTCAGTTGTTATATCAATTAAACTGCAGATCTGCCAATACCGGAAAATGGTCTGAAGGATACAGCAGATTTTCCCTCCTGTCATTGATGTGTCTGTGGGACTTAATTTTAAATCCTTTTACAAATATATAATCGATTCTGTCTTTTGGGATTTCATTGACATTAAAAGCTGTAAATGTTCCTTTCGGACCGTAATGTTTTGTTTCTGAATGATAAAAACTGTCCTTCATATTTTGTGACATGATTTTTATCGGTTCCGAATCTTCGGTTAAATTAAAATCGCCGCTTACGGTTACCGGTAAATTTTTAGGATTCAGTTCTTTGATCTTTTTTAAAATCAGTTCAGAAGATTTTACCCTGGCCACATTGCCAACATGATCGAAATGGAGATTCAGCGCCATAAATTCTTTTTTCGACTTTTTGTCTCTAAAAAGCGCGTAGGTACAGATTCTGTTTAAAGCCGCATCCCAACCTTTTGATGGTTTTTCAGGAGTTTCAGAGAGCCAGAATGTCCCTGATTTTATTACCTGAAGTCTTCCTGTATCGTAGAAAATAGCTGAAAACTCACCTTTTTCTTTTCCGTCATCTCTTCCTACTCCCACATAATCATAATTCTTCAATCCGTTTTTTATGTCTTTCATCTGTTCCGGCAACGCTTCCTGAACCCCGAAATAATCCGGATGATAATAAGAAAGAAGATCTGCAACATCCTGCTTCCTGTTCGTCCATGAATTTTCTTTGTCAGAATCTACATTCAGCCGGATATTAAAACTCATTACTTTAAGATCCTGCGAAAAACCTAATGCAAACATCATCATCGTTAAGATTGAAAATCTGAAATTCATAATCATATATTTTAGTTACAAAACAAAAATAAGGTTTATCCAATAGAAAGCATACTTCGCTGGTATCTTTAATAAATAATTAAAATCATATTATTAAATCTCAATATTTTTATCCTCTTCCACAGAAATGAAATAGGCTTCAAAATCTTTCTGGTAAACCGGCTTTTCACTTTCTAATTTTACTACTCCAATAGATATATAGTGAGGCGCCGGTTTTATATTGTTCTTTTTCAGTTCGTTTTCAAGTTTTTTAATATCAATATCTTTTTTCAGAACTGCGATATAGGTTTTCATAATTATGCCTGTATTAATCCGCTACCGATATCCCTGTATTTCAGTCCTTCGATTGGTTTTGCTTTCGTTTCTGCCAGTTCCCAGATTTCTTTTGCCGATTTTTCGGGAAACTGCTCCATGTACAATGCCATCATTCCGGAAACATGAGGCGTTGCCATACTTGTTCCACTCATTGCGTAATAATTGCTGCTTTTATTTTTGGTATTTTTCGGATATGCGCTGATGATGTCTACTCCCGGAGCACAGATATTGACAGAGCCTCCCGTTGCGGGATTCAAGCCTGCATTAGAGAATCTGGCAATCTTCATTTGTCCGTCTATCGCGCCAACTGCCATTATAGATGAAGTATTTGCAGGAGAAGATACCGGCTTTGGGAGTGATGGCCGGCTGCTGTCATTTCCGGCAGCGGCAATAATGATACAGTTATTTTCCAATGCCCTTGCACCTACGGTTTCAAAAAGAGGGGAAGGGAAATCATTTAATTTTACTGCAGAAGCCAATGATAATGATAAAATCCTGAACTGCTTTGTAATAGCCCAGTCTATGGCATCGATTACGCTGCTGGTGGTTCCTTTTCCAGAATCGGAAAGCACTTTGGCAATTTTTAAATTGGCATCTTTGGCAATTCCGTACCGCTTTCCGTTGTCCAGTCTGATATTCCCGGCTGCTATTCCTGCACAATGTGTTCCGTGGCCATTCGGGTCGCGGTCCCAGCTTTCTCCGCTGATGAACGATTTTCCTTCTATTTCTCTTCCTGAAAAATCGGGATGTGACAATTCTATCCCTGTATCCAGAATACAGATATCGATACCCTTACCGGTGTAGAGGGAATTTTCAATACCAAGCGCTTTTAATCCCCATTCCATTCCTATGAGGGATTTTTGCGGCAAAGGTTTATTTGTAATATATTTTTCCAGCTCTGCTATTTTATCGGTGATTTCGGCGGATTGCTTTTTTAGTTCATTGATGATTGATAACTCGTCGGCAGAGAAGAATTCTCTTTCTTTTTCAAAATAAATGATGGGATTAGAATCATTTTTAACGGCACTTTTCAATTGCCCTTCATCCATATTTTCCACGACCAGAACGCCTAAATTTTTATATAGGACACCGTTATCATTATCAATTACCTCGTAAGAACGGTTTTCCGATGAAAGAAATTCTGACGAAGTAATGGTAACCTCAAGTTCATTTTCTACTTTCTTGAGGGATTTTTTCTGCTGATCTTCGAGCACAACAATATATCTTTCTTTTTCCATGGTAGTGGTTTATATTAATTTTAAAAGAACTTTCTCAATGACCAGGAATATATCTTCCGAAATCATGCTGAGTCTCAGTTTTTTGTTAATTCCTAAAATCTGTGTGTTGTGGTTAACAAGTGAATTCCAGAATATTTCAATTTTCGGGATTGTATTGATATCTTTTACTTTGTCTTCATCTAAAAATCCGTTCTGGTATAATGAAACAATAAGTCCTGAAAGGATTTCTTCCGCTTCATCCAGTTTTTTTTGTTCCTTATTGTACATTTCTGTCAATAATCCGTGGACACTTTCCATTGCACTGAATGAAAAACCCCACTGAAGCTCACGTTTTGCATTGGTAATTTTTTCCATCTGAACGGGATTGAACCCTCTTTTGACGGTTGAAATCATATTCATAACCTTCAACACGTCAGATTCGCAGGTGGTATTTCCTTTGGTTTTCAAATATTCTAAAAATTCGTGAAGAAAAGCTTCAAATTGTCCGTCAAAATCGAAAGATTTCGACAGATACAACTCCTGAACTTTATTAAATTTCTGAAAGAGTTCCTGAATTTTCTGTATCGTGTGATGAACAAGTTCCTGCATTATTCAAAAATTATCTGTTCGATTTCTTTACCGTCTTTATCTTTGTAAGACATGATCCTAATACCCTCTTCTTCCATTTCCACATGAAGATTGATGAATAATTTATCTTTATCTTCGGCGGAATTGGTATTCGGGTCAATATAAATGTTGTTCAATTTTGAATTGATCAAACTATACCTGTTCAGAACTTCGGTATAAATTTGTCTCAATGCTGCAGACTCTTCTTCCGTGGAGGTACCTTCTATAGGTCTCTCAACAGGTTTTTGCGGAACGGCAGCGATAGATTTTGCAGTTTGCATCCTGCCTGCAGGAGCCTTCGTTTCATTCTCAATTTTCGGCAGCCTCAAATATTCCAGACCTCCGCCTCTTACGGAATTCAGTAATGTTTTGAAATCTTCCGTCTGAATGTTTTTCGTGGAAATCGGCTGAATATTCATCTGTTTTTCTTTGTTGACCGTATAAATTCGTTCGTTGACATCGCGAATTAATTTGAGTTCATTTATCGGAAAATTCCTGTCGGCATCGGCATCAATATCGGTGATTTTAATAGGAATATCCATTTTCACACTGGGAAGCGAATATCTCGGAACTTTAAAATATTTTAAGTACTCGTGCTGAGCATACTCTTTTGCTATGGCAACTGCATTTTCGTCTGCTTTTTTACGAGCCTGAATTATCTCATTATTGAGATAATCCAGGTAATCTGATAATTTAATCATGATCTCGTAAAAGTTTTATTGTGCAAGTAATCCCAGAACTTTTTCCAGTCCTGCAGGCATTTCGTCATTAGTAGCTTTCACTTTTACCCCAAGAGAATATTCTTTTTCCACTTTAATTCCCGTGCTGGAAGTTCTCTTGTAAGATACATCGACGTTGAATTTTACCGGACCAAAACCTCCCGAAGCACCTGCTTTAATTCCGAATTCATCGCTTACGTCTTTGGTGTAGGTAGAATTTAATTTCACATTAAAATCTACATCACAGGTTTCGATTCTGAAGCTCGGCACATTTAGTAAAGCAATGAAAGGAACGGAAATTTCCACATCCTGCTCAATGGTAGCGTCTACATTCGGGGTTTCTTCTTCGTTTTTATATTCAGGATTCGGGACATGTTTTTTGTATTTGAATTCTGCCATACGAAGTTTGTTTTCCTCTCCGTCTTTTTCAAAACCAACCTGCTGAATGAAGTTCACCGTGCTGATAGCTGCGTTGGACTGTGCTTTAACACATGCGTCAAGCGGCCCGCCAATAATTTTTGCAAAATCAATGCTTCCCAGCTCTGCGGCAAAGTCTGCACTTTCAGCACCTGATGTTTTGAACACATGGTCATCAGCAGCTATTTTTCCTGCAATCATTTTCATTACTTCCGATGAAACTGCGGCAAAAGATTTTTCCCATTTCTCATCGTAATTTTTTTTGAAGTCATCAATAATGCTTATTAATTCTTTGTTTGATAAAGAAGCCAGTTCGGATGTTTCAATTCCCGAAACTTTTTCGTACACTGCAGGCGTTAATGATTTTTCCAGTCCTGTTAAAAGGTCAATTAATTCGTTTTTTGATTTTTTGGTGTGGTTTGCTTCCAACACCGACTTTAATGTTTCCATGTTTTTGAATTTGTTTTAGTAAAAATTTCTACTGCAAATTTATCTCGCTCAAGAGTGAACTATCTCAGTAATTCAACGAAACTTCAACCGTAGAATCCCCCAAATAAAAAAAGTAGATTCCCGATAGAGAATCTACTTTACTTTTACCTAAAGCTTTTTACCTTCATTTAACCGCAAAAGAAAAAAGCTATTTTTAACCTTACTAATGAATATGCTAACTTACAATCAAATCTTTGTGATTCTAGTAAGACCTAAAATTAATTTGATTTTTTTGCCTTAATCATTGCTTCCAGGGCATCCCACATTTCCTGCGGAATATCCTCCAGCATGTTAAACTCTCCCGCTCCCTGAAGCCATTCACCACCATCAATGGTTACCACTTCTCCGTTTACGTATGCGGAATAATCCGAAACCAGATACGCCGCAAGATTGGCCAATTCCTGATGTTCTCCTACTCTTCTTAGCGGAACTTTTTTTCTCATGTCGAATTTTTCCTGCAGATCTCCCGGAAGCAACCTGTCCCAGGCTCCTTTTGTAGGAAATGGTCCCGGAGCAATCGCATTGAAACGGATTCCGTATTTTGCCCACTCCACCGCTAAAGATCTTGTCATCGCCAACACGCCTGCTTTGGCACAGGCGGACGGAACAACATACGCTGAACCTGTCCAGGAATAGGTGGTTACGATATTCAGAACGGTTCCGGGTGTTTTGGAATTGATCCAGTGTTTCCCGACAGAAAGGGTACAATTTTTTGTGCCTTTTAAAACAATATCCAGGATGGAATCGAAGGCTGAATGCGTCAGCCTTTCTGTAGGAGAAATAAAATTTCCGGCTGCATTATTCAATAAGATATCAATTTTTCCAAACTCTTTTAAAGCAGCTTCTTTCATTGCTTCCACCTCATCCCAGTTTCTAACATCACATGCCACGCTGAGAACTTTTCCACCGGTTTCGTCTTCCAGTTCTTTGGCTGTCGCCTGTAATTTTTCAAGATTTCTGGAAGTAATTACCACTTTTGCACCTAACTGAAGAAAATATTTTGTCATGGCTTTTCCAAGACCGCTTCCGCCACCGGTAATGATGGCTACTTTGTCTTTTAAGGCATCTTCGCGTAACATGGGTTGTGTATATAAGTTCATATTGTTTATTTTTCTTAAAAATACTAAATATTGAATTGCCGTTCTTTAAAATAACCCAAGAAATAATGCACTAAATAATTATTTTATTTTACCGCAAAAGAATTGACGATGAAACAATTCAAAAGGTTACAAAAATTCAGAGGAAGATGATTATCTATTTCCTGGAAAAAATAAATTTTTTTTGAATGCCTGAAATTGAAATGATGACTTCGATCCTAGCCCGGATTGCAGCTTTGTCTGAGCTCATTTTACTATTTTCGGCGGCGCGGCTTCGCGCCGCCGAAAATAGTAAAATAGCGAGTGCGGAAAGCCGGAAAAGCTTCAAATAGAATAATATAACTTTCGCTGTATTTATAAAGCTCCTAAAAATAAAACAGCGTAACCAGTAATGATCACGCCGTTTTTTATATTGAACAAGATTAAATTAATAGAAATTAAGATGCAACAACCGTGCCTTTGAAAGAAAGCGTTTTAGGAGTTTTGCTGTCGCTGGTGGTAACATTTACCGTCTTCATGAAGGGACCTGCACTTGCAGCATTATAACTCGCTTCTACGAATCCTTTTTTTCCGGGAAGAATAGGAGTTTTGGTGTAGTCTGCCGTTGTGCATCCGCAAGATGGCGCCACATTTTCAATGACAATAGGTTTTTTGGATGTATTGGTGAATTCAAATCGGATCACTTTAGGTTTTCCCTGAGGAATATTTCCTACATCAATAGATTCTGATTTCCATTTAATGGCATCTGCAAGTACTTTAACAACGGGATTGCTGTCAGCAGGAAAAACTCCCGCATAGAATGGAGAAAATGCCAACACTGCTAAAAGAGCTGTAATTTTTAATTTTTTCATGATATAAAATTTTATTAATTGTTACAAGAAACGTATTATGTCTTTTGATATAGCAAATGTAAAGGTGATAACAAGTTTTGCGTGTTAACCGGTTTCAAACATTTGTTAATGAGTTGTTAATAGCCAAAGATAAATAAATATTTTTGGATAATATTGTTTGATAAAATGGAAATAAAAAAACTCAATATTATCATTACCCTCGGATTTGTGGCAATTATCGGGATCTTAATTGCCCAGCTGATGTGGACCCGGCAGGCGTATAATCTTGAAGATAAAAAATTTAATCAGACCGTGAACATTGCCCTGCTCGAAGTGGTAGAAAAATTGTCCGGTGGAAAAACGTCTTTCAGCGAAAGTCCGGTACAGAATATTTCCAATGATTATTATGTGGTAAACATTAATAATGAATTTCATCCTGAATTACTGGAATATTATCTTAAGACCGAATTTAATCGCTTCCAGATCAACACCGATTATGTGTATGCACTGTACAATTGTCACAGCGATCAGATGCTTTACGGGAAATTCGTCTCGAAGCATCAGGAAAGCCCAAACGAGAAGATCATTAAATTTCCTAAACACAAAAATCTCGTTTATTACTTTTCTATCCGTTTTCCTGATAAAACGACGTACCTTATCAGCTCATTGCGTTTTTGGTACGTGCTCACTTTTGCATTAATCATTATTCTTTTAGTATATGTTTATTCGATCTACACCATTATCCAGCAGAAAAAATTTGCAGAGCTGCAAAGGGATTTCATTAATAATATGACGCATGAATTCAAAACACCACTTTCTTCCATATTGCTGGCTTCAGAAGCATTAACCAAACAGGATATCGTAAAAGACAATCCTAAATTGCAGACTTATACCTCAATTATTACCGATCAAAGCTATAAACTTAACCGACATATTGAAAAGATATTAAATATTGCCAAGAATGACGCTTCAGGGTTATCTTTAAAGCCGCAAAGAATTGTGTTGCTTCCTTTTATCCAGGAAATCATTGATAATATAAAGCAAAAAAACGAAGATCTTTCCGTGCAAATAGATATTGAGAGCAATCTATCCATCGTTGCCGATGAGTTTCACTTTACCAATATCGTTTATAATATTTTAGATAACTCTATAAAATACTGCGGTACCAAACCCGTCATTTTTATTTCTTCATTAAAAGACTCAAAAGCATTATATTTAAAGTTTAAAGATAACGGAATTGGGATTCCTGCTAAAAACATTCCTCATATATTTGATAAATTTTACAGAGTGAATACCCCAAAAAGCGATGAAGTGAATGGTTTCGGGCTAGGTTTATTTTACGTGAAAAAAGTTGTCCAGCAGCATAACTGGAAAATTTCGGTTGAAAATAACGCCGATAAAGGAATCACCATTACCCTTACTCTGCCACTTTAATATTTGAAAGAGATGGAAAAATCTAAAATTCTGTATGCCGAAGATGATGAAACGATTGCCTTCCTGATTCAGGACAGCCTGGAAAATCATTACAACATTTCATGTTATCGTGATGGGAAATCAGCACTTGAGGCATTTAATAAAGAGACTTTTGACATCTGTCTTCTTGATATCATGATGCCCGAACTTAACGGCTTTGAACTGGCAGAACGGATCCGTGAGAAAAACACTGAGATTCCAATTATTTTCATATCCGCAAAAGCGCTGAAAGAGGACCGAATCAAAGGATTAAAAATCGGGGCCGATGATTATCTGGTAAAACCTTTCAGCATTGAGGAATTGATTCTGAAAATCGAAGTTTTCCTGAGGCGCTCTAAGAAAACGAATGCTTTTCCATCAAAATTCAAAGTAGGAAAATATACTTTTGATCCTAAAAACTATACGTTGCAGGACGCCCAAAACATGATTACCCTTACCCAAAGAGAATCTGATCTGCTGTTTTATTTTATCCGTAATAAAAATACCGTCCTGAAAAGACAGGACATTCTGAAAGCCATCTGGGGCGATGATGATTATTTCATGGGCCGAAGTCTGGATGTATTCATTTCCAGATTGAGAAAAGTATTGGCAGAAGAAGAAAATATTGTCATTGAAAATCTGCATGGTATTGGCTTTCGTTTTTCTGAAAAATAATTGATTAATCAAAAACCATAAATCATTATCATTCGATTTTATCTAAATTTATGCATCGAAAAAATTCTTGCATGAAAAATCCCGGAACTTTTGTTTTTATTCTTTTGCTTTTCGGCGCATTTACCAATGCCCAAAAATCTGAAAAATTAATACAATTTGTTAATCCTCTGATCGGTACAGAAAAAATGGGCCATACCTATCCCGGAGCCACTGCACCCTTCGGAGCCGTTCAGCTAAGTCCGGAAACCGACACTATTGCTTATGAACTCAATGGGAAATATAATGGCGAAGTCTATAAATACTGCGCCGGTTATCGTTACGAAGATAAAACCATCGTAGGGTTTAGCTCGACCCATTTCAGCGGAACAGGACATTCAGACTTGGGAGATTTTTTAATAATGCCGACTATCGGGAAGTTACAGTTGAATCCCGGAACTGCAGACCATCCTGAAAATGGCTACAGAAGCCGATTTTCCCATAAGGACGAAAAAGCAGAAGCCGGCTATTACAAAGTAAAACTGGAGGATCATAATATTTTAGCCGAATTAACCTCAACAACAAGAGTTGGTGTCCATCGATACACTTTTCCGAAGTCGGATCAGGCGCATATTATTTTTGATCTGATGTCCGGAATCTATAATTATGAAGGAAAAAATATCTGGACTTATGTTCGGGTAGAAAACGAAAACACTGTTACCGGCTATCGTCAGACCAACGGCTGGGCAAGAACGAGAACCGTTTATTTTGCCATGAAATTCTCAAAGCCTTTCAAATCTTACGGACAGAAGAATTATGATGGGAAGCAGGTTTATAATGGCTTTTGGAGAAAATTCGACCAGACTAAAAATTTCCCCGAAATCGCAGGAAAAAACCTGAAAATGTATTTCGATTTCGATACGGAAGAAAATGAAGCCATTGAAATTAAATTAGCCATTTCACCGGTAAGCCAGGCCAATGCCCTTGAAAATTTAGAAAAAGAAGCCGGAAATTTATCTTTTGATCAGGTAAAAGCACAAACCCAGGAAATATGGAATAATGAGCTTAATAAAATAGTCATTAAAGGTTCAGATACTGAGAAAACGAATTTTTATACGGCAATGTACCATACTTTTATCAATCCGACCACGTATATGGATGTAAACGGAGAATACAAAGGTTTGGATCAAAATATTCACCGGGTAGAAAGCTTCACCAATTATACTACTTTTTCCCTTTGGGATACCTATCGTGCACTACATCCCTTTTTTAATATCATCCAGCCAAAAAGAAACGGCGATATGGTGAAATCTATGATGGTGCATTACGATCAGTTTTCTATGAAAATGCTTCCGATATGGTCACATTACGCTAATGACAACTGGTGTATGAGCGGCTATCACAGCGTAAGCGTTGTCGCAGATGCCATTATTAAAGGAAATTATGACGGTGACGCAAAAGCAGCCCTATCAGCCTGTGTTGCTACAGCTAACAAAAGAGATTATGAAGGCATCGGGCAATATATTGATTTAGGATATATTCCTTCGGAAAAAAACGGAACTTCGGTTTCCAACACGCTGGAATATGCTTATGACGACTGGGCAATCGCACAACTGGCGAAACATTTAGGCGAAACAGAACTTTATAATCAGTTCATCAAACGCTCCGAAAACTGGAAAAATAATTTTGATAAAAGTAATGGATTCATGCGTCCCCGCCTTGCAGACGGAAGTTTTAAAAAAGATTTTAGTCCGCTGAGTACGCACGGACAGGGCTTCATTGAAGGAAATTCGTGGAATTATACTTTTTTTGTACCGCAAAATCCGGGTGAATTAATTCAGCTTATGGGTGGCAAGAAAAAATTTGCCTCCAAGCTGGATGAATTGTTCACCATGCATTTGCCTGACGAGTTTTTTGCAGATACAGAGGACATTACAAGAGAAGGCATTATCGGAGGCTACGTCCACGGAAACGAACCGGCACATCACGTGGCTTATCTTTATAATTGGGCAGGACAGCCCTGGAAAACCCAGGCGCAGATCAGAAGAATTCTTGAAATGCAATATAAAGCAACTCCAGATGGATTAGGTGGGAACGACGATGCGGGACAAATGAGCGCCTGGTATATTTTGAGTTCGCTTGGATTTTATCCTGTTGCTCCGGGTTCGGAAGAGTATGCCATTGGAAGTCCGGCAATCGACCATGCGATTTTGAATTTAGAAAACGGAAAAACTTTTGAGATCGAAGCGATTAATCAAAGTCCAAAAAATGTGTATGTTCAAAAAATCCTGTTGAATGGTAAGGAAATTAAAAACTTTACATTAAAACATTCGGATATCATAAATGGTGGGAAATTGAATTTTTATATGGGTTCGAAACCAAAGAAATAGCTTTTAAACACTATTTTCAATGATAAATGAGATTAAATTCTGCTCATCTGTAATTTGCATACGACAATCAGCGTTTTGCATACATCAGGTTCTTAATTTCTCTTCAATTTTGTATCAATAAAAATCAACAATATGAAATTGAATCAGGTAAAATTAGGAAGCCAGGGACTCATCATCCCGAATATTGGTTTAGGATGTATGGGAATGACAGGATTTGGAGATGCCAATATGTATGGTCCTGCAGATGAAGCAGAAGCTATTGCCACCATTCACCGTTCTTTGGAACTGGGCGGAAATTTTCTGGACACGGCAGATCTGTACGGTCCTTTTAAAAACGAGCAGCTTATTGCAAAAGCAATTGAAGGCAATCGGGACCAATATATCATCGCCACCAAATTTGGTTGGGAAATTGATGACAACGAACAGATTACCTGGAAAATCAACGGAAGTAAAGACTATGTTAAAAAATCTGTTGAACGCTCACTCAAAAATCTGAAAACCGATTACATCGACCTGTATTATATGCACCGACTGGATAAGAATGTTCCGGTAGAAGAAACGGTTGGCGCCATGAGCGATCTGGTAAAAGAAGGTAAAATCGGTTATATTGGTTTATCCGAAGTATCTTCTGAAACCGTAAAGAAAGCACATGCTATTCATCCGATCTCGGCAGTTCAGAGCGAATATTCTTTGTTTGAAAGAACCGTTGAAGAAAAAGGCGTCATCAAAACACTGAATGAATTGGGAATTGGTTTTGTAGCTTATTCACCGTTGGGAAGAGGATTTTTATCCGGACAGATTCGTTCCATTGATGATTTGCCGGAAAATGATTTCCGAAGAGGAATTCCAAGATTTCAGGGACAGTATTTTCATAAAAATATTGAGCTGGTGGAAGCAATTGAAGCCATGGCAAAAGAAAAAGGAATTACGTCTTCTCAACTCGCTCTGGCGTGGATCATCAGCAAAGGAATTGTTCCGATCCCGGGAACGAAACGCAGAAAATATCTTGAACAGAATATTGAAGCAGCAAGCATTCAGTTAAGCGAATCTGATATTGAGAAGCTTGAAAGTATTGTGCCGTTGGGAACGGATACGGGAGCGACATACGATGAATTCGGGATGGGACTCTTAGATTATTAGTATTTTCTTTTCAAAAGTTAAATCTTTAAAGTAAAATTCGTAATAATTCAAGCCTAACAGGTTTTTGAAACCTGTTAGGTTTATAAGTAGTACTTTTATGCGCCCCGGCTTGAACGGAGCTCTTTTTGCGCAACGAAGTGAAGCAAAAAAGCGGGAGTGGAAGACGGAAAAAGGCGCCCAAATCCAAGACGGTTTGAAGAATCCAAATAATTGTTACCTTTACTATTATAAACCTTAAGTATGAACACCATACAATCTATTTCCCATTTTCACAGACTTTTGTCGTTACCGGAACCGAAACATCCAATGGTAAGCGTTATTAACCTTTCAGAAAGTATTTTTATCGAAGATGAAGTATGGAAAGGTTTTGTGAGCCATTATTACTGTGTAGCCCTGAAACGAAACGCTACAGGAAAAATAAAATACGGACAACAGCATTACGATTATGATAAAGGGGTGTTGAGTTTTACAGCGCCCAACCAAGTTCAATATCTGGATCTGCAGACGATGGATTGCAAAAACACAGGTTACCTGTTGATTTTCCACGAAGATTTTCTTCTGAAACATTCCCTAGCAAAAACCATTTCTTCCTACGGATTTTTCTCTTACGCCGTTAATGAAGCGCTGCATCTCTCTGAAGACGAAGAAAATGATTTGCTTGAAATCTTATTTAAGATTGATAAAGAATGCCAGCACATCGATCATCATACCCAGGAAATTATTCTGTCGCAAATTGAGTTATTGCTGAATTATTCCAAACGATTTTATGAAAGACAGTTTATTACCCGAAAAAGTGGAAATCATCATCTTCTGGCAAAATTTGAAGCTTTTCTGAATGATTATTTTAATGATAATTCAGCTGAAAAAGAACTGCTTACTGTTCAGCAAATCGCAGAAGCCATGAATCTTTCGCCCAATTACCTGAGCGATCTTTTGAGGGTTCATACCGGGCAAAATACGCAACAGCATATTCACGAAAAGTTGATCAGCAAAGCAAAAGAGAAACTCTCAACAACAGAGCTTTCGATAAGTGAAATTGCCTATGAGCTGGGATTTGAGCATGCGCAGTCATTCAGTACGCTTTTTAAAAAGAAAACGAAGATGTCTCCTTTGGAATTCAGACAATCTTTTAATTAGTTATAAACAAAACAGACTTTACGAAACATTCCGCGAATTAAAGCATTTCTTCCTTAATTTTTCGTTTATGCGTTTTTCCCCATTGTGACAGCGACATGATCACAGGCTTTAAAGTATGGCTATAATCTGTTGATATATACTCTACTACAACAGGCATCTGTTCGGCATGCACCACCCTTTTTACAAATCCGTTCAGTTCCAGATCTTTGAGCTCGTTCGATAAAACCCTTGCGGAAATACCGGGAATAAGTCTTTGTAACTCATTAAAACGAACATTTCCCATTTCCTGCAGAACAATAATGATTTTGAGCTTCCATTTTCCTGCGATCACATATAATGCATCTTCCACCGCAGCAAGATTTTCACTGCACGCAGCCTTACATCCATTTTTACAGACCTGATCCTGATTTTCCATATGATTAAAAATTAACAACTAATAAAAAGGTTAGTACTAACCTTTTGTTCACTACTTACTTTTCATAAGCAAATGTACATAATTTTGTTGAAGAAATTTTAATCATTCAAAAAATGAAAAACGTACTTCATATTATTTCAAGTCCGAGAACCAATGGTTCGGCAAGCAGAACACTGGGAAACGCCATTGAAGAAAAATTGCAGGAAACGTATCCTGAACATTCCATAACAACATTGGATCTGCTGAAAAACCCTTTCCCTCATTTGGGCGAAGAGCAGGTAGATTCCTGGTTTATTCCGGCTGAAAACAGAACACCGGAACAAAACGCAGCAGTAAAACGCTCGGATGACGCAATTGCACAATTGCAGGCGTCAGATATCATCATCATTTCTGTTCCTATTTATAATTTTGGAATCCCTTCTGTTTTAAAAGCTTATATTGATCATATTGCACGAGGCGGAATGACTTTCCGATACTCCGAAAACGGATTTGAAGGTCTGGTGAAAAATAAAAAAGTGTATATCGCAGTAGCGAGTGGCTCTATTTTTTCAGAAGGCGATTATCAGGCTTATGATTTTGTAGTACCTTATCTGAAAAGCGTGCTTGGGTTTATCGGGATTACCGACATCAGTGTTTTCCGGGCGGAAGGCCTGGGTCTTCCTGTTATCCAGGATACAGCTTTATCAAAAGGAATTGAAAGTATTGTAATTGCCTGAGTTCAGTCACCAACTTTAATATAATAGAAAAGCATTGATCTTATTTGCAATATTAATGCTGAAAGATTATTACGATTACGGGCGGGCTAAAGCCCGCCCGTAATCGTAATATTAATTTAAACCTTTTTATTCCTGAACTTCAAAAAGCAGTCGCTCCCCGAATTTCTGTTCATTAATCTTTCCGTTTTCGTAAACTAAATTTCCATTTACAAAAGTATGGGTTACCTTAGAATGGAAACTCATTCCTTCCAACGGACTCCAACCACATTTGTAAAGGATATTTTCTTTTTCTACTGTCCAGTTCTCATTCAGATCTACTAAAACCAAATCAGCTTTATACCCCTCTCTGATGAAACCTCTTCTTTCAATTCTGAATAAAATTGCCGGATTATGAGCCATTTTTTCAACGATTCTCTCTAAAGAAATCTTTCCGTTTTTATAATTTTCAAGCATCACCACCAAAGAATGCTGCACCAAAGGCGCTCCAGAAGGACATTTTGTGTAAACATTCTGTTTTTCTTCCCAAGTATGAGGCGCATGGTCAGTGGCAACCACATCAATTCTGTCATCAAGCAACGCTTCCCAGAGTCCGTCTTTATCGTGTTGGGTTTTTACAGCCGGGTTCCATTTGATGAGCGAACCTCTTGTTTCATAATCCTCATTGGTGAAAGTCAAATGATGAACACAAACTTCCGCCGTGATTTTTTTATCTTTTAATGGAATATCGTTTCGGAAAAGCTCCAATTCTTTCGCCGTTGACAAATGGAAAACGTGCAGCCTCGCTCCTGTTTTTTTTGCCAACTCGACAGCTTTTGAAGAAGATTTATAACAGGCTTCTTCACTTCTGATCAAATGGTGGAATTTCACCGGAATATCTTCTCCGTACTGATCAATGTATTGTTGCGTATTGGCTCTGATGGTTGCTTCATCTTCACAGTGAACGGCAATCAGCATTTTCGTATTGCTGAAAATATTTTCCAGTGTTTCCGGATTATCAACCAGCATATTTCCTGTAGAAGAACCTAAAAATAATTTGACTCCCGGAACGTTTCTCGGATTGGTCTTTAAGATTTCTTCGAGATTATCATTTGTCCCTCCCATCATAAAACCGTAGTTGGCATATGATTTCTGAGAAGCAATTTCATATTTATCCGCTAATAATTCCTGGGTTACGGCATTGGGAACCGTATTAGGCTGTTCTATAAAGCTGGTGGTTCCACCTGCAACAGCTGCTCGGGATTCACTTTCAATATCACCTTTATGCGTAAGGCCAGGCTCACGGAAATGCACCTGGTCATCAATAACTCCCGGTAAAAGATACTTTCCAAAACCATCAATTGTCTCATCTGCCTGTTCTGAAATATTAGTATCTATTTTGGAAATTATATCGTTTTCTATTAAAATATCGCCTTCAAATATTTTTCCTTCATTAACGATTTTTACATTTTTGATTAAGGTCCTCATTTTTACTTTTAAATTAAGTGGTGGTAAATTATCCAACTTTGTCAAAGTTCAGAAATTTCACAAAGTTTTTCAAAATTAAGGTTTATGAATGAATTTAATATCGTCAATAAAAAATCAATTTCTAAATATTTACATTTGCATAAAATTTCAGATTTTGAAGAAACTCCTCAACGAAACAATTATCTACGGAATTGGCGCTATTATGCCGAGGATCATTGTTGTACTGTTAAACTATCTCTTTATAAAAAATATTGATAACAGTTCGTTTGCCATTTTCACCAATTTATATGCACTGATATCTTTTGTTAATATCGTGTTATCTTTTGGTTTTGAAACGGCTTATTTCAGGTTTTCATCCGATAAAGATAATGAACAGAAGGTTTTCAATACTTCTTTCTGGTTTTTAACAGGTTTATCAACTGTTTTTCTGGTGTTGGTATTGCTGTTTAATCAGCCCATTGCCAATGTTTTCGGATATTCTGAAACGCCGGAGTTTATTCGCTGGTTTGCATGGATTGCATTCTTTGACAATATTCTTGTAATCCCGCTGGCCTGGTTCAGATTTCACAACAGACCGATAAAATATACTGCTGTAAGAGTGATTCAGGCTGTCTTCCAGAGTGCTTTTGCTATTGCATTATTTCTTTATATTCCGCAGGAATTCAGTTTAAAATTAGGCTTAAAGGAAAAAGTTTCGTATCCGTTTTACAGCAATCTTGCGGCGAGCTTTTTAGGGGTCATATTGGTCTTACCGGTTATCCTGAAGGTGAAGCTGCAGTTTTCAAAAGAACTCTTCTTCCAGATGCTAAAATATTCTTGGCCGATTATGATTGCCGGACTCGCCTTCATGGTGAATGAAAACTTCGATAAATTCATCCAGAAATTTATCATTGATGACGGTGATGCAGGAGCATATGGCGGATGTTATAAAATGGCCGTTTTAATGACACTTTTCGTTACGGCATACCGAATGGGAATTGAACCGTTTTTCTTTAAACAGATGAACAATGAAAATGCAAAGAAAACCTATGCAAAAGTAACCGAATATTTCTCTTTTTTCGCATCTGTAGTTGCTTTGGGAATCATTGCCAACGTATCCTGGCTTAAGCTTTTACTGGTGCCCAACAGTTCATACTGGGTTGCCATTAACATCATTCCTATTATTGTTATTGCTAATCTTTTTTTCGGGATATATTACAATCTTTCCACGTGGTACAAAGTAACTGACAGAACGAGAGTTGGAACCTATATTTCCTGGATAGGGGCCATTATAACAATCGTTTTGAATCTCTTTTTACTAAGGCAATATGGTTTTATGGTTTCGGCCTGGATCACATTAGGTGCTTATTTTACCATGATGGTCTTATCTTATTTTTTAGGTCAGAAATACTATCCTATTCCTTACAGAATGAAGAAAATTTCCTTTTTCGTTATGCTTTTGGCTGTATTCAGCTATATTATCGTAGAATTTTTTGATTATAATCTTTGGATCGGAAACTTATTATTCATCATTTATGCAGGCATATTGATGTATTCTGAAAAAGAGATGCTTCTTTCAAAAATCAGAAAATAAATTTGGTCTTTAATTTGCTGCGTATGGTTTCTGTTTTAATATTATGCAAAACTCCTGAGATTATACCACAAACATAGTTTTATTGCTATCTTTATAAAAAATTATAACCTAATAAAAAAAACATACTAATATAATTTATGAAAATTATCGTTCCTATGGCTGGACGTGGTTCCAGATTACGCCCACATACTCTTACCGTTCCGAAACCTTTGATTCCGATTGCCGGAAAACCTATCGTTCAAAGGCTGGTAGAAGACATCGCCAAAGTCGCAGGAGAAGAAATTGAAGAAGTTGCTTTCATCATTGGAGATTTTGGCCCCGAGATTGAAAAATCCCTTATCCATATTGCTGAAAAACTGGGAGCGAAAGGAAGTATTTATTACCAGACCGATCCTCTTGGCACTGCTCATGCGATCAAATGTGCAGAGCAATCAATGAGCGATAATATTGTGATCGCTTTTGCCGATACTCTTTTCCGTGCAGATTTTATTCTGGATAAAAATTCGGATGGTGTAATCTGGGTAAAAAGCGTAGAAGATCCTTCAGCTTTCGGAGTTGTAAAATTAGACAACTACGGGTTTATTACAGATTTTGTTGAAAAGCCACAGACTTTTGTTTCAGATCTTGCCATTATCGGGATTTACTATTTCAACAGTGCTGAAAAACTGATGGATGAAATCAATTATCTAATGGATAACGACATCAAAAATGGTGGAGAATATCAGCTTACCACAGCCCTGGAGAATCTCCGCGCAAAAGGAGCGAAATTTACCTTAGGAAAGGTAAACGATTGGATGGACTGCGGAAATAAAAACGCTACCGTAGAAACCAACAGTAAAATTCTCGCCTACGAACAAGAAGCAATGGCCCAATATCCGGCTTCAGCACAAATCGAAAATTCACTGATTATTCCGCCGTGTTTTATTGGTGAAAATGTCAAAATCTCCAACTCAAAAGTTGGTCCCGGAGTTTCATTAGGAAATAACACGGTAGTGGTTAATTCTAATATTGAAAACTCTCTGATTCAGGAAAATACACAAATCAATCACGGAAACCTATCGAATTCTATGATTGGGAATTCTGCGCAGTATTTCGGGGTGTCGAGAGAAATTTCCTTGGGAGATTATTCCGTTCTTGATTTCTTATCGAAATAATTCTGTCAAAATAGATAATTCAACGCAAATAAGTATCTTCAGACCACACAAAATGTTTTGTGTGGTTTGGCGTTAATATTGCAACGTAATTTTATAAATTGAAAGGTAAATACATGAAAAACTGGATCATAGTACTCTTATTGCTTTTTGCTGTAACATCCTGTAAAACGAGAAATGCAGGCAGAAAAGCCAATAAAAATATAAAAACCGACAGTACGTTTGTACTGGAAACCGACCAGAATCCGAGAGATGTGAATGAACCCATCAGAAATAAACTTCCGTTTTTCGAACATGTAGTTCCTCCGCCACAGTTTGAGCAGATTAAAATCAGCAGTAAAGTAAATGTAGAAACCGGAAGCTTTATCCCAACCCTTGATGCTACAATATATATTGAAAAAGACAAAAAAGTATGGATGAATCTTCAGGCATTTATCATTACAGTAGCCCGGGGAATTGCTACTCCGGAAGGAATAAAAGGGCAGGATAAAACCAGTAAAACGTATATTGATTCCGATTTCGAGTACCTTAATAACCTCCTGAATGTTAATTTCATCGACTATAAATCTTTAGAGAAAATTTTACTGGGAAGGACTTTTGTTAAAATAAACGACTCGCAGTTTACCCTTACCCAAAATTCCAAGGGGTTTAAAATGGCATCCAACGTTAATCAGAAAATAGAGACCGAAGGAAGAACCAGAGAATATAAAATCGTCCTTGATTACGACACCAATTATGATTTGCTGAACGTTAATCTTAAAGACGTTTTATCTCCTGATGAGCTTAATGTTTCCTACAGTAATTGGGAAGAAATCAATGGAATCAGATTGCCTAAAAATGTTAAAATAATTATAAAAGGCTCAAAAAACAGTCAGATTTTACTGGAAAATACGAAATTTGACTTTTCGAGGATGGATACACCTTATTCTGTACCATCCAGTTATAAGAAAATTGAGATTAAATGATTAAAAAATTTAGCTTTTTAATAAGTATTTTACTGTTCGGACTGCACTATGGACAAGGTGGTAAAAAAGAACAATTGCAAAAACAAAATGCTGAACTTAAAAAACAAATTGCTCAGATAAATACAGATTTAGCAAAAACAAGAAATGAATCAAAACTTTCTATAGCTTATCTTGAAAATGTTAATAAAAAGTTGATGTTGAGAGAAAAGGTTTATAACAACACTCAGAAAGAAAAGAGATTTATTGAAGATGAAATCTACCTTCGTCAGCTTGAAATTAACCGCCAGAACAGAGAGCTTAAAATCCTTAGGGAAAATTACGCCAAAGTTTTGGTGAATGCCTATAAAAATAAGGGCGTCCAAAATAAAGTAACTTTTATTCTTTCTGCTAAAAACCTGGGTGAGGCAATAAGAAGGGTTCAGTATTTAAAACAATATTCCGATTATCAGGATAAAAAAGCGGCGGAAATCACCAACGCTGCAACTAAAATTAAAAAATCTATCGCCCAGAAACAGAATTCTGTAAAAGAAAAAGCAAATCTTCTTGTCAATCAGCAGAAAGATTTAACAACGATTAATGCGGAAAGATCTCAAAAAGAACAGCTGGTAGCAGAATTTAAGAAAAACGAATCCAAACTTACGTCAGAGCTCAGACAAAAACAGGCACAATCAAAAGCATTGGAAGGGCAGATCAGATCAATTATAGCAGAAGAAATCAGAATTGCCAAAGCAGAGGAAGAAACAAGAAAAAAAGCCGAAGCTGAAAAAATTCGTCTTGCCAAAATTGCTGCCGAAAGAGAAAAAGCCAGAATTGAAGCTGAAAATAAAGCCCGTGCAGAAGCACTTGAAAAAGAAAGACGGGCAGCAGAAACTGAAGCAAGAAAAGCATCCGAGCTGGCGGCAAAAAGAGCCGAAGAAGAGAGAAAACGAAATGAAGATGCTGCAAGATCAGAGGCTACAGCAAGAGATGAAGCCAGAAAAATAGCTGCTAAAAAAGCGTCTGACGAAGCAGCTGCGAAAGCAAAAGAAGCCTCCGATAAACTGATTGCAGCAAGAGCCGCAGAAGCAGCTCTGGCGAAAAAGAATGAGGATGATAAAAAAGCTGCGGAAACAAAAGCAATGACCAATTATGGCGTAACAACTGTTGCAGGAAGCAATTTTGCAGATAATAGAGGAAGATTGGGCTATCCGGCTGATAAAATAGGACAGATTACCCACCGATTCGGAAGACATCCCCATCCGGTATTTAAAAATATTGACGAGGAGAACAACGGTATTAAAATTTCAGTACCGTCCGGAACGCGGGCAAAATCGGTATTTCCAGGAACTGTTTCTTCAGTATTGGCCAATAGTGACGGAACGAAAACTGTTATCCTGAAACACGGGAATTATTTCACCATTTATTCTAATCTCGGAAGTGTTAGTGTTTCCAAAGGCCAGCAGGTTTCGGCAGGAACTCCGGTAGGAGTAATAGGACAGGATTTTGATGGAACTTATACCCTTGATTTCCAGGTATGGAACGGAAGCACACCTGTTGATCCTTTAGGTTGGGTTTCTTATTAAAAAAGATTAACTTTGTAAAAAATTTAGCAATGAATACATTAACAATATTGTCATTATCTTGGCAACACATTCTGATCGTAGCCATCATTCTTCTTTTACTTTTCGGAGGTAAAAAAATCCCTGAATTAATGAGAGGAGTTGGTTCCGGTATTAAAGAATTTAAAGATGCAGTAAAGGAAGAAGACAAGCCTGGTTCTGAAAACAAAACCACAAACAACAATCCTTCAAGCAACTAAAAAATTCTATAACCGATGAATTTTACAGAGACCGCATGGAAAGTCTTCAACAAATCTATTGAAGATTATCACGTGTCTGATGACGTTAACACTCTAATTAATAATCCGTTCGAAAAAGACACTTTGGAACGAATTTTGTATGCAAAAAACTGGATTGATACCGTTCAATGGCATTTGGAAGATATAATTAGAGATGAAAATATTGATCCGGCTGAAGCGCTTCAACTTAAAAGGGCGATAGATGCATCCAATCAGAAAAGAACTGATCTGGTAGAATTTATAGACAGCTGGTTTCTTAAAAAGTATGAAAGTGTAATTCCTAAACCTGAAGCAAAAATCAATACTGAAACTATCGCATGGGCGGTAGACAGATTATCAATTCTCGCACTCAAGGTTTATCATATGTCGTTAGAGGCAAACAGAGATTCGGCTTCCGAAGAACACAGAGCCAACTGTAAGGCAAAATTAGATGTTCTTCTTGCACAGCATGAAGATCTTTCAACTTCTATTAATCAGTTGCTTACTGATATTGAGAACGGTGATGTTAAGATGAAAGTGTACAAACAGATGAAAATGTACAACGATGAAAGTCTTAACCCAGTCCTGTATCAAAAGGGGCAACAAAAATGAAACGATCACTTTTTTTTGGGGTATTACTAATTATAACATCTTGTGCAACGGAAAAACAAAACTTTTCTCCGTTGTCTACCGGCTTTTATAGCGAAACCAAAGGATCAGATTCCGATAAAGGAACAAAAAACAGCATTGATATTAATGTAAAAAGTAATGTAAATGCTTCCGAAATTTCCAATCTGATCGCCACTTTTCCCAAATTCAAAAATACAGCTTTAAATAGCGAAATCATTACTTTGAAATACAGCCTGCAAAACTATCTTTATGCGATAGATGCGGATAATCTGAGCGGGAAAAATAAAGCTTTAAAAGACTTTGAAAAATCTTATAAAAAAGTTCAGAAGCTGAGAACAAGTCTTAACAAGGATGATAATGAAATCCTGAACCGGTATCTGGTAAGATTAAAAACCAATGTTTCTGCAATTGAAGATTATATTAAAGCAAATTAAACTAACTAAGGGTATCAATGATTAAAATTCAGGCGGAGTCCAATGTTCCTACGGAATATGGTACTTTCCGAATGATTGCTTTATCCGAAAATGAGAATGACTGGATGCCTCACATGGCTATTGTCGCAGATAAAACAGATTTTTCAAAACCTGTAAACGTGCGTTTCCATTCAGAATGTATTACCGGAGAAGTTTTCCATTCAAAAAAATGCGAATGTGGGCAGCAATTGGATGCAGCCATGAAATATATCCATGAAAATGGAGGAGTTATTATCTACCTTCGCCAGGAAGGCAGAAATATCGGGATCATTAACAAGTTAAAAGCATATTCTTTACAGGAAAAAGGATTTGACACAGTAGAAGCCAATCTAAAGCTGGGACTCCCTGCAGATGACAGAAACTTCGGTGTTGCTATTGAAATTCTTAATTTATTGGATATAAAAGATATTAATCTGCTTACCAATAATCCTGAAAAGGTAAAATATGTAGAAGAAAGCAATATCCATCTTAATTCCAGAATTCCTTTACAAATTCCCGCCAATGAAATCAGCAGAGGTTATTTGCAGACAAAGAAAGATTATTTTGGCCATTTGTTGGATGAAAATGATAAATAAAAAGCAAAGCTCCGGAAATTAATTCCGGAGCTTTTTTGTAATTATAAAAAACTGAAAAGATATGTCTTAATTAACTTTGATTGTCGTTATTTTAGACTCATCAAGGTTATAATATTTCACTACCGCATTATAATCACTTGTATCAACTGCTGATGCACCTTTCGCAGGGCTTGCAGGAACCAAAACTACTCTGAACGTCTGGCTCGTAAGATACTGTGATACCTCAGAAGAAGTCATTGTTGTCTGATCAAAATTGGCTTCAGTATAAATTTCCACATTTTGAGAATCAAACAAAGCATTGTAATCGAGCTCTCTTCCACCTGACAAATAATAGGTCTTCGGAATTAACTGCCATGCATTACTTGCTGCAGGATCTCTTCTGTATATTAATACAACATCTGTATTTTGTATATTAATCGGAACTGTAAAGGAATATCCGTTTGCATTGGTAAAGCTTCCACTTACATCCCTCATTTTAGGGTAAGTATCGCCGTCTCCCACAACGTTATCATTATCATCACAGCTGAATATAAATAAGCTTACAAAAGCTAACAGCAAAATTGGAAGATATTTTTTCATTTTATAAAAGTTTAATTGTTCTTGTTATTTATAAAGCGTATTCAAATCATATACCAAAAAACTTAAAAACATTGTTTTCATCATCTTTTTAATTGTATTTTTGTTATTATTCAAAATTATGAAGAAACTGGTCTGTACATCAATCTTTATTATCTCATTATTCAGCCCAAAAATTGCGGCACAATATGTCCCTAAAAACCTTTCCAGGGAAGATATAAAAAAAGCTAATCATTGGGTTGATAAAACATACAAAAATCTTTCACAGGATGAAAAGCTCGGACAGCTTTTTATCATTGCATTATACACCAATAAAGGTGAAAATGAGATCAATACCGTACGGAATATTGTTGTAAATGAAAAGATCGGCGGTCTTATCCTGATGCAGGATGACGCGGCAAGAGAAATCAATCTGGTTAATGAATTCCAGCAAAAATCCAAAATTCCCTTAATGATCGGGATGGATGCGGAATGGGGATTGTACCAGAGAATTGCTGCCGCACACAAATTTCCCTGGGCCATGACCCTGGGAGCTATTCAGGATAAAAATCTGATCCGCCAGATGTCTGCCAAAATAGCAGAAGACTGCCAAAGAATGGGAATCAACTGGGATTTTGCTCCCGTTGTTGACGTAAACACCAATCCTGACAACCCGATTATCGGCAACAGAAGCTTCGGATCTGAAGTGGGCAACGTTATCCGGTCTGCATCTGCTTATGCCAGCGGTCTTCAGGACAATACTATTCTGGCGGCCATAAAACATTTCCCGGGACATGGTGATACCAGCACAGATTCTCACCTGGATCTTCCGGTAATCTCCCACAACCTTGACAGGCTTAATACCGTTGAACTTGCTCCTTTTAAAGCATTAATGAAAGAAGGCATCGGAGGCGTAATGGTTGCCCATTTATATGTTCCTACTTTAGAATCAGGAAAAGGAATTCCTGCTTCGGTTTCAAAAAATATTATTACCGGTCTGCTGAAAGAAAAATTAGGTTATAAAGGACTCATTATTACCGATGCATTAAATATGGGTGCAGTGGCCAGCAAATATAAACCGGGCGAACTGGATGCGATGGCTTTTAAGGCCGGAAATGATATTATGCTTTTCTCCCAGGGTGTTGCAGAAGGAAAAAAACTTATTCAGAAAGCAATTGATAATGGCGAAATTTCGCAGTCAAGGGTTGAAGAAAGTGTAAAGAAAATCCTTCTGACAAAATATTTCTTAGGCTTGGATAAGTACAGCCCGAAAAATCCTGAAAACATCAATTCAGATTTAAACAATGATTCTCATAAAACATTGGTTCAGAATTTATATGCAAATGCTTTAACATTATTGAAAGATGATAAAAAATTGCTTCCCCTGAAAGGAAATACAGTCTATTATATTCCTCTGGAGGAGGCACCTTATCAAACTTTTGTTAATGAAATGGGTTCTGAATTGATAATTAAAAAAGCAAATGAGATCAGTACAATTCCTGCGAATTCTACAGTGATTATAGGGTTGCATAAGGACAATTCCACAGCATACAAATCTTACAAAATTTCAGAGGCATCAAAAAAGATATTATATGAATTATCAAAAAATCAAAATGTTATACTGAATGTTTTCGGAAGCGCTTACGCCCTTAAAGATATTGACCTTTCAAATATTTCTACAGTCTTAGTTTCTTATGAAAACAACGATGATTCTATGACTGCTACAGCCAATGCACTGAAAGGAAAAACAAAAATAGGCGGCAGGCTACCTGTTTTAGTAAATGATAAACTGAAAGCAGGAATGGGAATTGATCTGAATGATTCACAAAAATAAATCCTATTAAAGCAGATGATATCAAAAATTATTAAACTTTTACTTTTTTTAGCTGTTGCAGGTTCCTTCACCGTAAAAGCTCAGCAATTTGATGCCACTCTCTACTTTTTAGATGGAAGCAAAAGAACAGGAAAAGCAGATATAGTGTCTAATGAAGAAAACAAATTGGCCTTCATAGAAAATGGTTCTAAAAAGAAAGAAAAAATTAAGGTTAGCTTATTAGATAAAGTTGAATATATTAATCCTAAAAACAATCTCCCTGTTACAGCAGAATATAGAGAGCTTATTTATTACTTTTTATCTGATAAACCAAAATCGGATTATGGATGGATCAGAAAAATATCAACTTCGGGAGAAATCTCAACATATGTAGCATATTCTTATGATGGAGGAGTAAGAGACAGTTATCATTATATTGTAAAACCTTCTGAATTGACCAATTTCTTTTTCCAGTACAAAAATGAAAAACCACATTTGATTTATTTTGATAATAGTATGTGGACACCAAATAAAAAACAGGTTATGAGGAGATTGATTAAAAATTTTTTCACAGATATCTGTCCGAAACTTGTAAGTGATTTTAATGATGGAAAAATTCAGATTAAAAATAATGATGTTAAAGTTCTTATAGATTATTATGAAAAGAACTGCAGAACAAATAATTAAGAAATACCGACAAAATAAATGAAAATAGGCATACTTTGCTATCCCACCTACGGAGGAAGCGGAATTGTAGCAACAGAACTGGGAATGTCGCTTGCCAACAAAGGTTATGAAGTTCACTTCATCAGCAATGCACTTCCGGCGAGATTGGATATTACCAATCCGAATATTTTCTTTCACAGGGTAAATGTGCAGACCTATCCCCTGTTCCAGTATCAGCCTTATGACATTGCACTGAGCTCAATGATCTACCGTGTTGTAAATCTCTATAAGCTGGATCTTCTTCATGCCCATTATGCTATTCCTTATGCTTATGCCGCATTTACCGCAAAGCAGATGCTGAAGGAAGATGATAATGACATTCCGCTGGTTACTACCCTTCACGGTACTGATATCACACTGGTTGGGCAGCATCCGAGCTACAAACATGCTGTAGAATTTTCCATTAATCAGTCTGATGCGATCACTTCCGTATCCGAAAGCTTAAAAAAAGACACTCTTCAGTTTTTCAATATTAAAAAAGAAATTCAGGTGATTACCAATTTTATTGATAATTCTGAATTTGATGAACCTAGTGACTGTCAAAGGACACAATTTGCAAATCCTGATGAAAAGATCCTGATCCACGTTTCCAACTTACGACCTGTAAAAAGGGTGGATGAAGTGCTTCAGATATTCAAAAGTGTACAGAAAAAGGTAAAATCGAAATTAATCATTATCGGGGAAGGGCCGGATATGGAGAAGGTTAATCAGTTCCTTGAGGAAAATCCTGACCTAATCTCAAAAATCCGTTTGCTTGGAAAGGTAAACGACCTGTACCGAATTCTTCAGTTATCCGATGTCTTTTTACTGCCTTCGGAACAGGAAAGTTTCGGTCTTGCCGCACTGGAAGCGATGGCTGCCTATACACCGGTTATAAGTTCCAACGCGGGAGGAATTCCGGAAGTGAACATCCAGGGTGAAACCGGATTTTTAGCGGAAATCGGAAACGTGGAAGCCATGAGCAACTATACCATTAAACTGCTGAGCAATGAAGAACTTTTAATTGAAATGAAGAAAAATGCGAAAGAACAGGCCATTAAATTCGATCTGAAAAACATTCTTCCTATCTATGAGGAAATGTATAGAACGACTATTGAAAAATTTAAAAATGAACTAACTAAAGTATAGGGTTTTAGAATCTAAAATACAGGCTGCATTTTTGGTAATGCAGCCTTTTTTGTTTGATGTTATCAATTAAACGTTAAGATTTTTATAAGGTTTAGAGAGAGTTAATAAAATATCTTTAATATTCCATATGAATTAATGATTCATTTTTGATCTCCCAACCTCAACCCCTTCTCACATTTTACTTCTTACATCTTACTTCTCACTTTCACATCTCATTTCTGGCACCATTCTCCGGAGCAGCCGTATCCTTACGGTTCACCAGCAGTACATTATATTGATCCGTAAGCGCATTCAGCTGATTGATGACGGTGGCGTATGGCGACGGCGGTGTTTCCACCAGAAGATGAAGCGCATCGATCCTGTCACGCAAAGCATAGTATGCGGCATTCACCTCTTCCCTTTTAGACTTAATGGTTTCCGGACTGGCATCTCCGTATTCCTGGGTACGGGAAAGATATTTTGTATTGAACAATTCATTGGCATTCTTCAGTTCCGCCACCCATCCTGAGAGTTGAAAATAGGAAATAGCATCCGCCAATTCCGGCTTATTTTCCCAATCCCTAATGAGATTATTAAGCGTGGCGGTTTCTGCCTGGTAATTGAGACGCGCAATGCTGCTGCCGTACAACGAAATACTGTCGAGAAGCAATTGAGCGTTCTCTTTTCTTGTGCTTTCGAAATGGTAAGACTGGGACAAAAGGTAATAATTAATCCCTATCACTGCATTATCCCTTCTTTCATCCAAAAGCAAAAGCTCCTGTGTTTTCTCATTAGCCAACGCTTTCTTATACAGGTTTTCCAGCTCGGAAATTCGGGCATTGAACGCTGAAAGCTTGGCATCGATCTGTAAGGTTGCGGGGTTGTTCAGGGCGATAATTCCTGAGAAGTCTTTTACGTATTGCAGGTATTCTGCGTTGCGAAGTTTTGGTAAGTCGATAAAATTCATTTGTGTATTATTTTATTATTAAACCGTATGATGCGATTATTTTATTCCGGCAGGCTCTGGTATAAAAATCCCTTCGGACGTTCCCGAAAACCTCCTGCAGGCTGCAGGAAGCTTTCGGAGTTTCCCGAAAAGCCGTTGCGAGGGTGCGACAAACTTTCGGGTGTTCCCGAAAAGTCATTACAGGGGTGCAACAGCTTTTCGGGAAAACAGGAAATTACTTGCGGCTTTCAGCCTGGGTTTTCCAGAAAGCAAGCTGGTCTTTCAGCTCAAATAATTTTTCAGCTAATTTACTATTTTTTATAACCCGTTGTGCATTTTGATTTATTTTCGTCTCTTCGAGTAGATTTTTTAAAAAATCGTATCGAGAAGTTTATAATTTTGAAGAGAGATTCCATCTCGATACATTTTTCTCCACTTTGTTGCGAAAAAACACTCGAAGTGACGAAGCTACTATCAAAATTTTTCAAAATTCATAATCGTATTTTTTATATTCAAAAAATACAACTTTTGTTGGCGTTTTTACAACTTTAGTTCAGATGCATGTGAAATATTTTCTTTAGATTTGCCGCATAACTATAGATTGGTTTTTATCTCTTTCCAACCTTACGGATAAAACATGCATCTATAGGTAAGAATTAATTTAACACACAACAAATGCAAATGATGAGAAAGAAAATTTCATGGCTGTTTTTATTAACGGTGTTCCTCACTCTTGTTTCCTGTAGAAATGAGCAGGATATTTTAAATGAAATCTCTGCAAACAGAAATCAGGATATTATTTCCTTTTCTGTTTTCCAAAAAGAAACACAGATTCAAAAAGTTGGAGAGGTAATTTCTCCACTAAACACCGCACAAAAAAACAGTCAGCATGACGACCCACTTTCGGGATTCCTCATTGATACAGAAACGATCAACCGTATTAAAGCCAATGGGGATATTTCTACCTATGCCTTTAGAATCTATTCTCTGTTCGGCAATCCCCAGGATGTCTATAATATGGTATACCGCAAGAGAAATGATGGCACGCTTCATTATTCTATTATAAGGATAATAGGGAACACTCCCTATGTGTATTACGATTCGGAAGCGGCTTCCATAGCCCAGAAACACACCCACAAAAATGCGGTTGCCAAAACTTCAAGTTATGAAGACTGCCTGGCTTCTTACAGCGTGAGTGTATGGCATTGTAAAAACGGTTGCAGCTGGGATGCATGCGACAAATGTGAGAGCTGTCTGGAAACCTTAACTGTTTGTGTAGGAAGTGGAGGTGGAGATAACTCCGGTGGTTTTGGCGGACCAAGTAATGGAAACCCTTCCAATCCACCTCCTCCTGTAGACCCTATTACAGAGGGTGGCTCTGCTGCATATCTTACCGACCCGAGCGGATATGTTTTTGATCCTAATGTACCGCCTTCTACCGATGCAGGCTATGTAAGAGCATTGAGAGCTTATCTTTTTTGGGAACAGCTTCCCGGAGCGTTGTACCGACAATGGGCAAATGAGCATGTAGATATTTACCAGAATATCATTGAGAGCTACCTCAACAATTATTCTATTGCCAACAATACAGAAAATTTGAATTTTCATAATGAAGCGGTACAATATTTTATGGACCATCCTAATGCTACGTGGGAAGAGTTTTATAATCAATATCTGTCAGCAGACAGCCCTTGTAAAAAAACAAAACCGGTTATTGATAAAGTTAATCAGGTTCTTAAAAGCCCTGTAGGGCAGCAAAAAATAAAGCAGGTTTTGGAGAATAAAGCAAATGATAATATAGAATGGGGTGTTGCTATAGGCCAAAACACAGCTTCAGGAGAGTATGAAGCAACCAATCCTGCTTCCGGAAATGTTTCTTCGGTATCTCCACCATTTAATCAACTGCAAAACTCTACAGCTATAGGTTCTGCACACTCGCATGCCGGTACGCCTGGAAGTCCGTCTGGCGGAGATTTGTTTTCTTTGCTTGAAAGGATGATAAACAGCAATAATACTATTAAATTCAATTTGGTATATGGAGTAAGTAATGGAAATAATGAAACCTATGCACTTATAGTTACGGATCCTGCACTTGCAGCCCAGTTTTTGACAGATTTTCCAAGAAGTGAAAACTACGACACCTTAACGCATAGCATAAAAGAGAAAACTAAACTTGGAAAAGAATTTGAAAAGGTGAAATATATTTTCGCATATAACTATGCTAATTCAATAGTATCAGGAGAATATTATAATAAGCGTGCTATAGCAATGGCATACATTCTTGATCATTTTAATTCAGGAATAAGTTTAGCGAAAGCAGATAGCAATGGTAATTTAAAGAAATTACAAATTTCTCTAAACGAAATAACTCTTGCTAATGGTGTAATAGATGAAAAATTAATAATCTCTAAATGTCCATAATAAATAATAAGCACTATGAAAAAAACAATAATAAAGATCATTTTAAAGGTAACATTTGTTACGAACATATTATTTCTGCTTAATTGCAAAGCTCAAACAGCAACAGACTATATTAACCATTATAATGATGTCGTTCCAAAATTAAACGGTATTATCCCAAATAAAATACAGTTTTACAACCAAAACTTTTCAAGCTTACAAAATGAGATGCTTAATAAAAATGTTCAGCCTAACGGTTGGATATATGATACGAAAATATCGTCCAGCAATAAATATTATGTTCTAAAGTTATTTTTTGTTGATATGGCTATGCTTAGAGTTTCATCTAAGAATTCTTTTCAATATCCATTAGTAATAATAACCTTTGAAAATGAAATTCCATTTCCTCAGGTACAAAGTTTAATGGAACAGTATCATGCGGTTTGGGATCCCAATGTAGCTCAATTTTTTTCTAATATGAAAATAGAGAAAATAGAGTTTACGGGAGTTAAAGGATATGATAGTGAGGATTACTCTGAATAAATAATTGTAAACCGTTTTTGGACGGTTTTTATATAAAAGTTATGAAATTAAATATTCAGAAAAGAACTATTATTCTATTTTTAATCTTCTTTGTCTCTTTTTATAAATCTCAGAAAGTTACCGTAAAAAGTATTGCAAGAGATACCACCAAGAACCGAAATTTTGTCATGATTGTGGTTAATGATACTTTAAAAAAGTATAGAGATATGAGAACTGCCACTAAAAGTTGGAGTGAAGATGGAGATATTTACCAAAATCTTTGTAAAAACAAAAAATATGTTACCCAGGCGGATAAAAAAGGTAATTATGAAATAAAAGCTAAGCCTACCGATACTTTATATTTTTATAGTTATAAATATTTTACTCAAAAATATAAAGTTGCAGATATTATAACGAAAAAAATAAAAGTTTACCTTGAACCGGAGCCATGCGTTACTTACATTCCCTGTGAACAAAAGCAACCTTCTAATTTTTATATCTTCGTAGGAGAACAAATATCCAAAAAATATGAAGAAGATCCTTATTACTGCAATGTAGTTACATTAGATGGCGGAGGCATGAAATATAAGTACAGAATTATCGATGAAGTTTATGGTGACTATCCCAATGATACTATAGAATTTACATCAAACAGCCACCTTGGTAGGCCCATGATTGAATATTATGATAAAGTACTGTTATTTGTAGGTGAATATTGCGGAAAGCTATATCAGGAAAAATATCAGTTCTTTGACGTATATAAAACAAAAGACGGCAAATGGGCAAGTCCGGGCGATCCTTTTAAATTTGACAATTATGCTGATTATAAAAAAGATACAACAATAAAAGCCCAATTGATAGAATTTGATTCTTTCATTCGAATAAATACAATACCTTCTATAGATGAGGATTATCCGGAAAGATTTCAAAAATACGAAGCTCCTTATTATAGACTGATAGGTGACAAAGCTGTCCCATTAATGGGAACCTATGTTGAAGATCTAATAAAAATAAAGATGAATGGTGGTCTAAAACGTATAAATATAGACTTAAAAAAAATTAAGATTTCAAAATAAAATAAAGCTGCCTCAAAAGAAGGCAGCTTTATTATTATCAGCAACAATTTCCTAAATTAGCACAACATAAAAACACTCATGACTGAAAAGCTACTCCAATATCTTTGGAACCATAAGATCTTTAAACATTTCGACTTCAGGGATATGGGAGGAAATCCCATTGAAATTATTGACTTCGGGAAATGGAACACCGATTCCGGACCGGATTTTTTAGAGGCTAAAATTAAAGTCGGCGGCGTTATTTTAGCCGGACACATAGAACTTCATATAAAATCTTCCGACTGGATCTTCCACAATCATTCCCAGGATCCGAATTATCAGAACATTATCCTTCATGCCGTTTATGAACATAACATGGACATTGATGAACTGAATAATAAAAACATTCCGACATTGGAACTGAAACACCATATTGATGAGGGTATGCTTTGGAAATATGAAAAGCTGTTAAGTGGAAATCAGTTCATTGCCTGCGAAAGCAGCTTCAATCCAAAACATATTCCTGTTGGTTTTCATGAACAAAATATCCTGAAAAAACTGAATGAAAAAGCTGAAGACCTTGAAAAAAAGCTGAAGAAATTCAACAATAATTTTGAAGCCATTCTGTTCCACAGCCTTGCCTATTCTTTCGGACTGAAGATCAATGCTGAGATATTCAGGCAAATTGCAGAAAGCATTGAATTTTCAATTGTTCTTAAAGTACGCCAAAACAAAACGCAGCTTGAAGCTTTATTATTCGGGATTGCGGGGTGGCTGGAAGATCCGAAGGATGAATTAGTAAAAATCTGGAAAAGGGAATTTGATTTTTTGAAAGCAAAATTTAAAATATCTGATGTAAGAATCCATCCTAAATTTTTAAGGCTGCGTCCGCCTAATTTCCCCACGCTGCGTCTGTCTCAGCTGGCGGATTTGTATCATCAGCACCAGAATTTATTTTCAAAAGTTATTTATGCAAAATCCGCAGAAGAATTGTTCAGTTTATTTAAAGAAATCAAAACTTCGGAATATTGGGACAATCATTTCAACTTCGGAAAAATTTCCACGGTACATCAACCCAAAGTATTGAGCAGAGACTTTGTAGAACTTATCATCTTAAACACAATCCTGCCTCTGAAATATACGTACCACCGATACCACCATGAAGAAATTACAGAGGAACTCCTTGCTTTTTATAAAAATCTGCCCGCAGAAAAAAACGCGGTGATTGACAGTTGGAGTAAAATGAATATAAAAATCCTCAGCTCCCTGGAAAGCCAAAGTTTCATTTATCATTTCAATCATTTTTGTGTACAAAAAAATTGCTTAAATTGCAGTATTGGATTTACACTTTTAAAAGAATCTTAAAATGCTAGATAACATCCGCCACAAAATGGAAAGAGAATGGTTCGGTGTTCTTACGAGAACCGGCGCAAAACTGGGTATTCCGGTATCCAAACTCAGAGTATTTTTTATTTACTCTACTTTTGCTACGGCAGGATTTTTCTTCCTGATTTACCTCGGACTGGCATTTACACTATGGGTGAAAGATATTTTCATCACCAGAAGACCTAATGTTTTTGATCTTTAAACTATGGAATTTTTACAGATTACTTCCCCGGAAGATTACAGAGTTGAGCAGATTTACGGTTCATACTGCACCACTTTTTGTGAAAACGAACGAAGAGACTGGGAAAAACTGGTTCCTTTGTTTACAAATCCTAAAGTAAAAATCCTATCTGTCCTCCACGAATCAAACAATATTGGGTACCTCATTCTTTGGGAACTCAGCACTTATACTTTTGTGGAACATTTTGAAGTTTTCGAAGAATTCAGAAACCAGAAACTCGGCTCACATATTACAAAATATCTTTTTGAAAACTATCCCAGAATAATCCTGGAAATAGAACCGGAACATGTGAATGAAAATGCGGCAAGACGCTATGCCTTCTATCAGAGAAACGGCTTCCGCCTTATCGATGAAATGTATGTACAGCCAAGTTACGGAAAGGGTAAAAAACCTCTTAATTTATGGTTATTATCCAATTATACGCCAGAGAATGTAAAAGATATTAAAGATGAAATTTACGATATTGTGTATCATTAATATCTGAACATATTTATTTTCCGACAGAACTTTCCTTCAATCTTTCAACGAACACCGGAAGAGATTCTTCCATTCTTGATAAAGCACCTGTGAGGTTTTTAGCCCTTACAAAAGCTCTTGTCTGTGGTTTGTCTAAAAATGAAAATTCAATAAACTCGGAGATCCTTTCTTTGGGAATGCCTTCTTTGATGAAATAATCATCCTCCACCCTTTCGCGAATCCATGCAATATCTTCCTGGAGGTCATCATATTTATACTGCCTTTTCATTCGCCTCGCATCTCCGCTAATAACATCATAAAGTCCCTGAATATTGAGATTTCCCAGCAAAATAGGAAGTAACACCTGTTTTATATCTGCCGGCGTTTCCCTCATTTTCCCAACAGGTTGCGTAAGTCCTACTGCATCTTCCACCAACTTTCCTTTATCGATTTTGGCCATCGCGCGGGAATCCTTTTTGATATCGCCGGTAAGGTTGGCGATTTCTACTTCTTCAATCTGTTCAGCGATTCTTATCAGTTTAATCGTTGCTTTATTTTCTGTAAGATATTTTGCCTGTATAGAAGACCTTTCATAGCCGGAACGTATGAACCGTAATTCATCTTCAGGCGCTGCTTCGATTGAAAAAGTTCCGTCTAAGGCAGTATAGGTCCTTTTCTCTGAAGAGATATTCATGACCATCACAGCAGGAAGCGCAACGCCGTCTTCATCAGTAATGGATCCTTCTATCGTTTTTTGTGAAAATACATGGAGAAAAGGAAATATTACAAAAATTAAAAGTTTGATTCTCATTACTTTTAAGATATATAATGAACCTAGGGAGTTTTATAGGCCGAGATTCTGTTTAGTACAGCATTTTTAAACCTGTTCAGATCCGCTTCGGTAACATAGCCGTATTTAAGGATATTTTTTCTTTCAAAACCTGTTCTCAGTATATAAAGGATAAAATGCTGTATCTGTGCTTTTTCAATTTTAAGATCTTCAAAAAACTCTGTTCCAAGGGCATTCTGCAGGTAATTCAGGAGATCCATATCATCCCACTTGTTTTTAACTTTTCCCAGAGAAAATACACCTTTTGTTACCGGCTGTACAAATTCCCCCGCACGCGGTGCTAAAACCGAAGGTGCTGATTTTCGCTTCATGTAGACAGCAAGATCACTCTTAAGTTTCTGGACTTTCTTTGGAGGGTTAAGGTTTTTGGAATCAATTTTAAGATCTCCTGTAATTTCTTTTTTCAGTTCTACTTCTGCAATAAGTGTTGCCGATCTCATGAGCATAACATTAACAGGTGCACTGATGTTTTCTTTATTGATTTTTCTGTTGGCTCTTTCATAACCGTTTTTCACAAACCGAAGCTCATCTCCTGCTCTTCCGGATATCATAAAATGGCCGTCGCGATTGGTTGAAATTCTTTCGTCAGTCCTTATATTAATGACCGTAACATCGGAAATTTCATTATTATCTTCAGAAGTCACCTTCCCGAAAATATAATCCTGGGCCTGAATATTGATGAAAAGAACGGTAAATAAGACAAAAAGTAGTTTAATTTTCACGGAAAGTTTTTTATTAGAGCAAAACTATAATTATTTTTAAATATTTCGGGAAGTTTAACCACAGTTAACGCGTTTTAGCATTTCTTTTTGATTTATAGCTTTAAAACTGTTAAATCAACCGCTCAATTTGTTAAAATTTCACTTAAAAATTAAGTAACTTGCACATTGAATTCCAATCGAAATGCAAAATTCTTATACCGTTATCAATGCTTCAGCCGGCTCGGGGAAAACCTATGCGCTGGTGCAGCGGCTTTTGATGATCTGTCTCCGGTATCCTAATCAACAGCAATCGATCAGGAATATTCTGGCACTCACTTTTACCAACAAGGCAGCCAACGAAATGAAAGAAAGAATCCTGAGCTGGCTGGGAAATTTCTCGTCGGATGATTTCGCGGAAAATAGTGATCTGAAAAATATCCAGAAAGCATTTGAACTTGAAGGCATTAAGATTACCATTGATGAACTTCATATCCGTGCAAAAAAACTGCTGGATTATGTTCTTCATAATTATTCTACTCTGAATATCGGAACTATAGACCGTTTCAACTCCAGACTTGTAAGAAGCTTTTCTTATGAATTGGGTCTGGCTAAAAATTTTAATCTTGAAATTGAAGCCGAGCCCTTCCTTATTGAAGCCGTGGATAAAATGCTTGACCAGATCGGGGAAAATGAAGTGATTTCCGAATCGTTCATGGATTATGTGGATTACAGCCTTGAGAATAATGAAAGAATTAATTTAAATAAAAACCTGTATGATTCTGCGAAAGAATTTGTAAAGGATATTCATTATGAACATCTGAAAAACAATAAAGACTTCGACAGCACGAATTACGAAAATATTAAAAATACGCTTCGTAAAGAGATTGTATTAAACAAAAAACAGGCGAGTGATCTTGCCGCAAAATCGATAGAATTATTCAGGTCGAAAGGTATTGAGATTGAAGATTTCGCGCAGGGCAAAAATGGAATCGGCGGATTTTTCACTAAAGTATTAGATTTTTACCAGCAAAAAAGAACGGGTTTTCCTTTTCCTACCACTGCAGAGGAATCCGTTGTCAATAATTACCGTAAAGGTGCTTCTTCAAAATCAAAACACAAGGAAGGTGATATTTTAGAAATTCTTGATCAGCTTCTTGAAAACAGGATGCAGCTGATTCTTCTTTATATTGAAACACAGAAAAAAGAGAAAATCCTTTCCGCACTTTTACCACTGAAAGTAAATAAAGATATTCAGGATGAGCTGAGAAAAATTGAACAGGAAAATGATCTTGTGCTATTAAGCAAATTCAATATTCTGATCAACGAAAATCTTAAAAATGAGCCGTCTGCTTTCATCTATGAAAAGGTAGGATCCCAGTTTCAGCACTATTTTTTTGATGAATTTCAGGATACCTCCGAGCTTCAATGGCAGAATTTCCTTCCGCTGAGAGACCATTCCATCTCTACTGAAAATACTTCGTTTACCTTGGTTGGAGATCCGAAACAGAGTATTTACCGTTTCCGGGGCGGAGAAAGCAAACTGATGCTTGATATTATCAACAAAAAAGAAATTACTCCCAAGGAAGCCGAACTTCTGGTGCTGAAAGATAACTGGCGGAGCGCTAAGAATATAGTCCGTTTCAATAATGATCTATATCGCTTTCATTCTGATATCTTAGAAGAAGAGCATAAGAATATTTTCGGGACAGACGCAGAACAGACTCCGAGATCTTCAATGGAAGGTCGTGTAAAAGTAAATTTAATTGAAAATCTTACGAATGAAGATTTTTATAATGATACTTCTGAAAGAATGCGGAAAGATATCCAGGAAAGTCTGGATAATGGTTTCAGATTTTCAGACATTACCATTCTCTGCCGCGGGAATTTTGACATTTTCAGTTATTCCCAGAAATTAGGAAATCTGAAGGTAAATTATAAAGGAGAGGAAACGAATATTAAAACAATTTCTGACAAAGGTTTAACACTGGAGCTTTCCAATACGTTAAAAGCCGTGATCGAATTCCTGAAATGGGAGGTTAATCCGAAGAATAAACCCAACCTGATTATGATGATGTACTATCTTAACCAGCTGGGAAGAATTCATATGGCAGATTTTACTCTGGAGATGAAAGAAATCCTTGATCTTAGTTCTCATGAAGAAATTTTAGATTTCATCCAGAACAGGTATGCCTTAAAGCTTAAGCAGGATCATTTCCCGAGATTTAATCTTTATAATTTTGTAGAATATTACATCAATGAATTTTCCGTTGAAAGTAAAGAAACGGATTTCCTGCTGAACTTTCTGGAAATGCTTTTTAATTTTACCCAAAATGCAGGGGCAAGTACTAAAGAATTCCTTAAATATTGGGACGAAGAAGCTTCTGCGTATACAATTCAGGCTTCTGAAAATATTGATGCGGTACAGATCATGACCATTCATAAGGCTAAAGGTCTGGAATTCCCAATCGTTTTTATCCCGATGATGAATAAAAACCGTGATGCCGAATTTACCAACTGGTTTGAAACTTCAAAAGACACTCCGCTAAAGTCGGTCAACATTAATCAATTCAGCAAAAATCTGGAAGTTTACGATGAAGAAATTGAAAAATTCAACAGACAAAATTCATACAAAAACTTTGTAGACCGGCTTTGCCTGCAGTATGTTGCCACAACGCGACCTGTGGAACAGCTTTTTTTCTATATTCAGAAAGCCAATAAAACATCAAATAATCTTGAACTGCTGGAGTTTCTCCAGTCGAAAAATCCTGAAAATCTTGATGAATTTGATCTGTACGAGGTTAATCCTGAAATGCTGAAAAAATATTCGAAGGAAAAAATTTCATCTTTTAAAACCAAGGACATCCGGGTTCTGAAAAACATCAGTGAAAACAATACTTCGATAAAAATCGCAACCCCTTCCAAGAACTATCAGGTAAGAAATGAAAAGGTGAGAATCGGTCTTTTTGTGCATGAACTTTTATCTCAGATCAATACCGCAAAAGACGTTTCTAAAGTTCTGGAATGCTATATTCTTGAAGGTCAGGTAACCCTTGAGGAAAGCCGTACGATACATTCCGAACTTGAAAAAATCATAGAAACCCATGCCGAATTCTTTGATGAAAAATGGGAAGTTATCAATGAAAAAGACATTATGATTTCCGAAAACGGTGAAAGTAAAGTGTACCGGCCCGACCGTATGCTGAAAAGTGATGAAGGCTATATTATCGTTGATTTTAAAACGGGAGAAGAATCTTCCAAAGATGAACGCCAGATTGAGAATTATAAAAATATTCTTGAAAAACTGGGGAAAAAGGTGTTGAAGACAAGGTTGATTTATTTGTAAATCAAAAACATGATAAAAATTTTCGGCGGCACCTTTGGTGCCGCCGAAAATTTTTATCATTAAGTTAATTCAATTTATTCTCCTTTAGGATTAAAAACCCTTTGTGCCAGTTCCTGGTCAAAAAGATATAGTGCTGAAGGGTTATCAGATACCATCTTAATTTTTGTTACCAGTTGTGAAGCACTTGCTTCCTCTTCCACCTGCTCATTAATGAACCACTGTAGAAATGAAGTGGTGGCAAAATCACCTTCATCATTGGCATTTTTAACGATATTGAAAATACTTTTTGTTACTTTTCTTTCGTGCTCCAATGCTTTTTCAAAAATATCAATTGCTCCAAGGAATTCATGTGGAGGCTTAGGAATTTCACCGATGATTATTTCTCCCCCCACATCGTTAAGGTAATCAAACATTTTATCGGCATGCATTAATTCTTCCTTACTCTGCACTCTGAAATAATTGGCAATCCCATCAAGATCTTTCCCCGAAAACCATGCGGACATTGACAGATAATATTGTGCAGCGTACTGTTCGTGAGCTATTTGTTCGTTAATTAATTTTGCAATTTTCTCGCTAACCATAGGGTATAAATTTACTTTCAAAAGTAGGGAATAAACTCTTAAAACAAAAGTTTTAGTAAAAATTAATAAAAAAGGGCAGGATAAATCCCGCCCTTCAACACATTAAAAAATCAAAATTATAAACTACTTTGTTGCATCCGGAGCTACCGTATTCATCGGCTTATGCATTCTGGTACCTCTCTCTTTCATCGCCATTCTTCTTTGCTCCATTTTAGCTTTTCTGTCGGCCTGCCATTTATCATATTGCTGAGGTGTTAAAATCTGCTTCATTTCAGCATCCATTTGTGCTCTTTTAGCTTTCATCTGCTCCGCTCTCGCCTGTCTTTCACCTTTATTTTTCTCAAACTCAGTTTTCATTTCAGCTTTTCTCTTATCATGAAGCGCTTTAATTTTATCAACCTGTGCCTGATTTAAATTTAAATCTTTCTGCATTTGAGCCATATGCTCCTGTTCTTTTTGCTGAAACTTCTGCTGCATTTCAGCTTTTTTTGCCTGTCTGTCCTGTGGAGTAGTCTGTTGAGCCATTGCAAAACCTGCGAATCCGATAAATGCTACCGCTAATACTAATTTTTTCATATTACAAATTTTTAAATATTTCTTGTATATCTTTTTGATTATCCGTTAAAATAAAAGTTAAATAGAAAATATCACAATTATTGTTAAAATTAAATATGAATAATTCAACATTAAGTACTAAAAAAAAGGCAGAATTATTACTCTGCCTTCACACCACTTAAATATAATATATGAAAATCTATTATTCAATTATTCTCTCTATATCTTTTTGATAATTAGTTAAAACAAAAGTTAAATGCAAAATATTATAATTATTGTTAAAATTAAATATGAATTTTATAAATATAAAAAGAGCAGATTTATAAAAACCTGCCCTTCACACCACTTAAATATAATATATGAAAATTAATTCTTTGCAAATCCGTTTCTGAAACCGCCGTTACCTCTCTTTTCACCACCATTATTCTGCTGTCTCGGTGCGGTATTTTCATTTCTTCTGAAACTTCCTTCATTTCTGAAGCCTCCGTTATTTTCTCTTTTAGGAGCCTCTTCTCTTCTAACTTCTCCACCTCTGAATCCACCGCCTCTGTTGCCATTATTTTCAGCTCTTGGAGCACGGAATCCACCATCATTTCTTACGCCGCTATCATTACCTCCTCTGAAACCTCCGTTATTTCTCGGCGCATTACCATTATTTCTGAAACCTGAATTATCATTACTTTTATTTCCAGCATTATTGTTGCGGAACCCTCCGTTATTGCCATTATTACCATCTCTCACCGAACCCCGGAATCCATTATTTGGTCTGTCGCTGGATCTTACAATATTAAAGGTAGGATTGTCCATTCTTCTGAATTTCGCCCTGTCCACTCTGTAAATATTGATATTTACATTTCTGTATCTTGGCATCGGTCTGCAGATTGCAGCATAATGTGTTCTTCTGTAATTCTGGAAATATACTACCGGACTGTATCCTCTGTAATAATTATTCTGAAACACTACAAAAACCCTTGGACCCATGATTCTCTGTAAAGCATAGAATCTGTCATAATACCATCTGTCCGGATTGTATCTGTAGAATCTGTTCCATGATGAAAAACTTATATACAGATTATTCAGTCTCAGGATCTGATCGATCTGCCATGGATTTAGCCTGTTTTGGGTAAAAAATACATTCCAGTTAATATTAACGATACTGTTTCGGTAATCGTTGTAATTACTCTGATAATAATTTTGTGGATAATAATCCTGTGGATAATTATAATAGTAATCATCCGGGAAATAATTCTGGTCATCTTCATCGCTGTAATAGCCACCGTCATTCTGATAATATCCGTCATTGTCATATCCGTAATCCGGATACTGCTGAGCAAAGGAAAAAACTCCGAGACTCAAGGCAAAACCGATCAATATTTTTTTCATTTTTAAAGTCGTTAATTGGTTAATAATATAGTAGAATTATTCATTCTATCTTTTGGATATAAATAGAAAAAAGAAGTTAAATCTTTCGATAAAACTTCTTTTAATTATACGTTAATAAATTGATAATCAATTGTTAAATTTACAACCTTCCACTATCTTTGATCCAATATGCTATCTTTTTATTGAAGTCGGATTCATGTTTAAGGTCGTCAAGCTTTAGATGCATTCTATACCTCCAATAATGTGGAAAAACGGCAGGATTGTTAATTCTTTCGTTATCCATTTCAATATTAGCCAATCGCTGATCGGTTGCCAGAAATTCCTGTATCGGGAAAATAGCCAGCATTGCATCATTATAAAGATGTTGTTTCATAATAATTTCAGCAAGATAAGGATCAAGATTTTCCGGTGCCTGTCCGTACTGGATCAGTTGGAGGTTAAAATACTGCTGGGTAAGTGAGGGGTTTTCTTTCCACCACTGTCTCAATGTTGAGCTGTCATGAGAAGAGGCCGTTACCACATTCAGGTATCCTGCATTTTTAGGATTATAAAAAGGAATGTTATCCGAAGGCATTCTCTGAACTTTCAAAGCAACGATTGCCAATTCATCCATTACTACCGGAACACAATCCGGAACCAGCCCCAGATCTTCACCACAAATAAGCATTTTGGTGGCATTCAGGATTACAGGTAATTTTTCCATGGCTTTTTCATACCAGAGATGATCCTGCCTTTTAAAGAAATAATCATGGTACAGATCGTATATTGCTTTCTTTTCCCAATCCGAAAGATATTTGTACGATTCTGTGTTATATACATTAAATCTCGGATGATAAACTATCTGTCCGTTTCTTTCTTCAATTAAAAATAAAACATTGGCACAAAGTGATATAAGCTGGCTTTCAATTGGTCCGCGAGGATTTTTCCTGAAGAAATCCGACAATTTTCTTTGGGTATTGAATTCTTCTTTAAAAGAATAAGTGCCGTCGTAATTATTGTCAATAAATTCAAGCGCATTTGCGTTTTCTTCTCCGAAGTAATTCCAAAGAATCTGATCATTGATATACGGCTTACAATACCTGTCGAAATTAAAAGGAATATTCCATTTACCGAATTCCTCCAGCGTAACCGGAACGGCAGGGTAAAAATATCCTAAAATTCCCTGTGTTGCGGAAATCGGCATTCTCCAGATCCTGAAAAAACCTAAAATGTGATCAATCCTCATCGCATCAAAATACTGCTCCAATGCTTTGAACCTGTTTTTCCACCACTTGTAATCATCCGCTTTCATGGCTTCCCAGTTATAGGTTGGAAACTCCCAGTTCTGTCCAAGCTCTGTAAACTGATCCGGCGGTGCTCCTGCCTGAAAATCCATTCCGAATAACTCAGGCTCCGTCCATGCTTCTACCGAATATCTGTAAATCCCGATTGGAAGATCTCCTTTAACGGAAACACCAAGTCTATGCGTGTAGTCAATAGCATCTTTCAATTGCCTGTGAAGCTGATACTGCACCCAGGCATGCAGCATAGACGCATCATAATCTTTACTTTTTGCGCTGAAAAAAGGCGCAATTTTTCCGGCAATATATTTTTTATGCGTCTTCCACTCGTTGAAATTCGGGGTTTTATATTTATCTCTTAAAACACAGAATGCAGCATACGGAATCAGCCAGGATTCATTGTCTTTAATAAATTTTTTAAAGTTCCTGTCTTTATATATTTTCTCTTTATCAGCATCAAAAACCGCTCTCAGGTATTTCCATTTTCCTGAGATCATTTTCTCATAATCGATTAGATCAAGTGCATTCAATTCGGATTTTTCAGCTTTATATTCAGCAAAAAGATCCTCGGGCAACGGGAAGTCCAGCTGTTCCAGAGAAATATACTGCGGATGAAGCGCATAGACAGAAACTGCCGCGTAGGGATAAGAATCTGTCCAGGTATAATTTGCAGTGGTATCGTTGATCGGCAGAATCTGAATAATTCCCAAGTTGGTTTCTTTCGCCCAATCTGCCAGTTTTTTAAGATCTGAAAATTCTCCCACACCAAAGCCGTCCTCTGTTCTTAAAGAAAAGATAGGAACAGCCACTCCGGCATCGTGATACATCTGGTAAAGTTTGAATTTAAAATAATGGTCTGCAACGATATGCAAAACATCTTTGGATTGATTGGGAAGGGCAAAACGGTTTTCGCCAGCTTCTACATCAAATACTTTTCCGGATGCTTTATCATAAAGACAATATTTATATTGTATAAATTCATTTTCAGGAATTTCAACTGAAGTTTCCCAGATACCGAAATCCGTCTGCGACAACTGAATAACCTTATCATAATCCCAACTTCCAAGAGAAGCCGTACTGCCGAACAGGACAACCGCCCAGTCGGGATTATAGATGGGCGCTTCAATTCTGAATAAATGGGTATGCTTTTTTAAAACCGATATTTTTTCGGGTTTAAATGTATTCAGCTTATTGTAAAGTATTTTATTGTTAAGGTAATTTTCAGGAAAATTTTTGTTGTTCCAGTGATCAAAAATGATAAACTCTTTATAATTATGAGGGAAATTCAAACGATGCAGGACAAATTCTTCACGCAGCATACTTCCTTTTTCATCTATAACCTGATATTGATAAGAAATAGATTTTGAAAAGTAATCCACTTCACATTTCCATTGTCCGTTTTCTTCATAAAACATAGGATGCGTCTGCGATACAGCATTTTCTTCGCTGATAACCAGCTGAAGTCTTTCTCCGACTTTTGTACTGTAACCTACATTAAAGTATATCTTCATTTACATTTTTTTATAAAAATACATTATAATATCGAAAAATAAAACTTATTGAATATCAAATATTCATTAAAAAAAACCTTCTCAAATATTTTGAAAAGGCTTGATATATTGTAAAGATAATGATTATTCTGTCACTACAATTTTCTTATTGAGTAATACTTTTCCGGATTCATCCGTAATGTTTACGAGATAGGCTCCGCTTACAAGATTTCTGAGATACACCTGTTGTCTCAAAAACCCGTCTTTTACAGATAAAGCTTGTGTGAGGACATTCTTACCGGAAAGATCAAAAATATTAAGTTTTACAGATCCTTTTACCGTTTTGTCATTAACATTAATGTTGATTAATTTTTCATCTACTCTTGTAGGATAGAGATCAATATTTGCCAAGACATTTCCTAAAGCCGCTTTATCATTTGCAAAATACTTGCTTGCAAGATCATAAATATGCAGATTTTGCTCTCCCGGAAGCTGTTTGGCCTGTAAAGTATTGAGGTCCACTTCGTATAACGGAGCTCCTTTTGCACTGGCAATAACAACATTTCCTTTTGAATTAACTGCGGATCCATTTACCGAATAATTATCAGGAATTCCGGCAATTTTACCGATAAATTTAGCTTTTAATTCTTTTGTCACGACTTTAAATACATTCCCTGATGCGGAAAACACATAAAAATTACCTTCTGCATCAGCAATCATATCACCACCAAAACCGGTTTCCATGATCGTGAAAGAACTTTTGCCGTTGGCAGCATCATCTGTAATGATCCCCAGATCAGTGACGTTATATTGATTTCCCGATTTACTTATTTTGATAAACTGTGTCCCTACATTATTAATTGCGTAAATACTTCCGTCATAGCCTGCAGTCATTCTTGTAAAATGAGAATTGATATCGCAGGAAGTAACTCTTGCCACGTTATTTTCAACCAATGTTATTTCGCGTGATTTTGCGTTTAAAACATAGATATTTGAAGAAAACATTGGCATATAAACCAGATTATTGTTGGAAGCATCGTAAGCCAGAGTCGCCATATTCACAGCCTGGGCGTTGTTATACGTATTCTTATCTTCCGTTACAGCACCATTTCTGTTTTGGGAAAAAACTTTTGAAGAAGAATCTTCCGTAAAAATTACCTCTCCGGAAACTCCTCTGTTTGCATCAATAGTACGGAAATCATTAAAAATAATACTTGGTGAATCTTTACCGACAAGCGCAAAAAAATCCTGTTGCGCAGAAGCATTAATACCGATAAACAGCAAAAATAAAGGGAATAGATGTTTTTTCATAGTATATAAATTTTAATTTTTAATCATTTTATTATGACTAAGTTACGTATTTTTTGAATTCATTTTAAAAAAATTTAAGGTTAAAGAAGAATTTTGAATGTGAGCTTTCTGTCATTCCGCTTTGCTCCATTCAGAATGATATCTATACAAAAAAACTCCCACAAAACAACTGTGAGAGTTTATAATATAAATATTTAAAAAATTCTAATTTAAAACGTATGTTGTTCCATCCCTTCCGTCTTTCAGCTCGATGCCTTCCGCAAGAAGCCTGTCGCGGATCTGGTCTGACAGTTCAAAATTCTTTGATTTTCTAGCCTGATTTCTTAATTCAATCAAAACCTTCAGCGTCTGATCCAGTTTTTCGTTGTTATTTTCTTCAATAGTCTGAAGTCCTAAAACATCGAATATTAAAGCATTTAAAGTAGATTTCAAACCTTCCAAATCATTTTTTGAAATGGTTTCTTTTCCATCCTTTAGAGCAAAAATATATTTTACAGCTTCAAATAAATGCGCGATAAGAACCGGTGAATTAAAATCATCGGTTAATGCATCATAGGCTTTATTTTTCCATTCTTCAAGGCTAAAACCGGATTGCTTTTCATCGTTTGGAGTAACGGATTGTAAAACTTTAACGGCTTCCATTAACCTGATGAATCCTTTTTCGCTGGCCAGCATGGCATCATTGGAAATATCCAGGACACTTCTGTAATGTGCCTGCAGGAAACAGAAACGTACAATTGCCGGATGGAAAGGCTTTTCGAAAAAGTCATTTTCTCCGGTTACCAGCTGCATCGGCAAAATATAATTCCCCGTTGACTTACTCATACGCTGAGAATTCATGGTAAGCATATTGGCGTGCATCCAGTAGTTTACCGGAGCGGTATCATTGCATGCTTTACCCTGGGCAATTTCACATTCGTGGTGCGGGAACTTCAAATCCATCCCACCTCCGTGGATATCAAATGTTTCTCCCAAATATTTTGTACTCATTGCTGTACATTCCAGATGCCATCCCGGAAAACCTTCTCCCCAGGGAGAATTCCATCTCATGATATGTGCCGGGGAAGCTTTTTTCCAAAGAGCAAAATCCTGTGGATTTTTCTTTTCTCCCTGTCCGTCCAGATCACGGGTATTTGCGAAAAGTTCCTCGATATTTCTTTTAGATAATTCGCCATAATTTAATCCTCTCCTATTGTATTCCAACACATCGAAATAGACGGAGCCGTTGCTCTCATAGGCAAATCCTCTCTCAATCAATTTCTGTGTAAGTTCAATCTGCTCCACAATGTGACCCGTTGCGGTGGGTTCAATATTCGGAGGCAATAAATTAAACATTTCAAGAACTTTATGAAAATCTACCGTATATTTCTGTACGATTTCCATAGGTTCCAGCTTTTCAAGGCGGGTCTGCTTTACGAATCTGTCGTTGTTAACATCTCCGTCATCGGTAAGATGGCCTGCATCAGTTATATTTCTGACATATCTTACTTTATACCCCAGATGAGTAAGGCTACGGTAAATGAAATCAAAGGAAAGGAAAGTTCTTACATTTCCCAGATGGACATTGCTATAAACAGTTGGTCCACAGACGTACATCCCGACATTTCCATCTAAAATGGGTTTAAATATTTCTTTTTCGCCGGTAAGCGAGTTGTATATTTTTAGTTGCATGATTTAATAAGTAGTAATTAATGATTAATAAATGATTTTTAAATTTAATTCAAGATAAATCTTTCACAACAAATAATGGTTGTGATAAAAATTTTATCTGAGATTTTTTTAAATTTTATCATTATTAAATAGCTTTTAAATGGTGTTGTAAATGACTAATATAATCATTAATAATGAATTCCAGTGTGAAAATCTGAGGCTCTGTTTTTGTCATATCACAGGTTTTCTGTAAAGCTTCATCCTGCATATTTTCCACAATGCGGACAATCTGATAATTCAGAAGTTTCCAAAGGGCAATAATATCCAGGGTTGGCGTATTCTGATAATTCTGCGCTTTTACCCAAAAATCCTGATCATAAACAATATTTTCATTTTCTTTATATTGTGTGATGACGAACCTCCTGAGGTTGACCATAGCACTGTCGCAAAGGTGTCCTAAAATTTCTTTTTTAGACCAATTTTCAGGAGAGGTTTTATGAGACCAGTCTTCTTCATAGATTTCTTCAAATCTTAGAAGCTGTTCATCAACAATATTTTTAAGAATCTGATAATCCATTTAATTCAAATTTAATCCAATTTCGCATGACTTCCCACATAGTGAAGGAATTCCTGTCTTGTAATAGGATTGGTTCTGAAAATACCACTTAATTCTGCAGTAATGGTAGAGCTTGCCGTATCTTTTATTCCTCTGCAATTGACACAAAGATGTTTTGCATCAATGATACAGGCAACATCTTTTGTACCCAAAGCTTCTTTTAAAGCATCAACAATCTGCATTGTAAGCCTTTCCTGAACCTGTGGACGTTTTGCATAATAGTCTACGATTCTGTTGATTTTAGAAAGCCCGATCACTTCACCATTGGAAATATAGGCAACGTGTGCTCTTCCGATAATCGGCAAAAAATGATGCTCGCAGAATGAATATACGGTAATGTCTTTTTCCACCAGCATCTGGCGGTATTTGTATTTATTTGAAAAGGTAGAAATGCCCGGTTTATTTTCAGGTAGAAGTCCGCCAAAAATTTCGTTAACGTACATTTTGGCAACCCTGCGCGGGGAATCTTTCAGAGAATCATCCGTCATATCAAGTCCTAGTGTTTCCATGATTTCTCCAAAAAGTACGGTTATTTTTTCTATTTTCTCTTCTGGTGATTTCTCAAAAGCATCTTTCCTGATAGGCGTATGTTCTTTTCCAGTGAAAATATCATCGTCGTTGTCCGTAAAATCAACCATTTTTATTTAATTTGCACAAAAATACGGATAAAATCTGTTCGTCATATTTAATTTAGCCGAAAAACATTATCTTTCGCCGCCAACATCACTTTACGTTATGATTATTGCTGAAGAAGTACAAAGCAAAGCCCGGGAAAGGGAATTTTTAGAGTTTCCGGGAAGACTTTATCAAAATGACCCAAACTATATCAGACCTTTAGATAAAGACATAAAAGAAATCTTTAATCCTGAAAAAAACAGATTCTTTAAAAACGGAGAATGCGCCCGGTTTTTGTTTAAAAACAAGGAAAATGACACCGTAGGAAGAGTTGCCGTTTTTGTCAACAATTTTTACGAACAGCAGCAGCCGACCGGCGGAATAGGTTTTTTTGATTGTATTAATGATCAGAAAACGGCGGACTTTATTTTTAATTACTGTAAAGAATGGCTCCAAAAAAGAGGAATGGAAGCCATGGACGGATCCATCAATTTCGGGGAGCGGGATAAATTCTGGGGTGTACTAACGGATGGCTTTGAACAGCCTCTGTATGGAATGAACTATAATTTCCCTTATTATAAGGAGCTTTTTGAAAATTATGGATTCAGGACCTATTTTGAGCAGCTCTGTTTTTCAAGACCTATTTTTGCGGAAGTTTCACGCGTTTTTATGGTTATGCATGCAAAGCACCAACGAAATCCTGACATTTCGGCTCAACCCATGAAAAAGAATGCCCTGAAAAAATTCGCAAAAGATTTTACAGAAATCTACAATAAAGCCTGGGCGGCTCATGGTGAAGGAAAATGCATGGAAGAATCTAAGGTACTGAAGATGTTTAAAACCATGAAACCTATTATTAATGAGCATATTTCCTGGTTTGTGTATGAAAATGAAAAACCTATTGCCATGTGGATGAATATTCCCGATCTGAATCAATGGTTTAAATATATGAACGGAAAATTTGGCTTTTTTCAAAAACTTAAATTCTTATGGGTAAAAAGATTCAAGAAAAATGAAAAAATGGTAGGCCTTGTTTTCGGGGTGGTTCCGGAATGGCAGAGGAAAGGGATTGAAGGGTATATGATCTGGGAAGGGACACAGCATTTAAGAAAACATACTGATTTTAAGGTTACGGAAATGCAGTGGATCGGAGATTTCAATCCTAAAATGATTAAAATTGCTGAAAATCTTGATACTACGGTAACAAGGAAACTGGCAACCTATCGATATTTATTTGATCGTAATAAAGAATTTGAAAGACATCCTACACTATAATCTAAAAATATATTTTATGAATTCAGTATTTGTTTTACTTGTTTTTTTTCTTTTCATCATATTATTGATTCCTGCCATTATTTTTCTTATCGCCTATCTTGCTGCGAGAAGCCGAAAGAAAAAGCAGAAAGTACTGCTCGAAAAAATAGGAACTCCCCAATATTATGCTTTTGTAAGATACAATATGGGAAATACACAAAATGAATTCTTTAAGCTCAAAGCATTTCAGGGCAGTGGAATTTTATATGTTGAAGGCCGAAATATTTATTTTGAAGATACTCTACATCAAAATCCGCACGTATTTCCTATGAGTGAAAGCAACATCAAATGGGAAGATGTTAATATTGTAAACGGACTTTTGAAATGGTTTTCTATCGCCGATCAGGAGAAGAAATATTATTTCAATATTGAAAGCGGAATGTTTATTTTCAATCTTGATTCTTCGAAACCTACTACCAAAAGTGTTTTTGATAAATTATTACAACATCAGAATGAAATTTGATGCGTTTAGTTTTTGGCGGCGGCGGAGCCGCCGCCAAAAACTAAAATAAAAAAACCTCATCCTGGATGAGGTTTTTTTAGATCGTATGAGTTTATCAGAATAATGCTCCCGCTACTTTTTTAATATTATCACTTTTACCCATTGAATAAAAATGCAGTACCGGAACACCGAAGTCAAGCAATTCTTTGCATTGATTGATTGCCCATTCTATCCCGATTTGTTTTACAGCATCATTATTCCTGGCGTTTTCCACTTCGCTGATCAGTTCTTCGGGCAGGTCAATTTTAAAAACCTGGGGAAGAAGTTTCAGATGCTTCTTCGTAGCAATCGGTTTGATTCCCGGAATAATAGGTACAGTGATACCCATTTCGCGGGCTTTGGTTACAAATTCCATAAATTTTTTATTATCAAAAAACATCTGCGTTACGATATAATCGGCTCCGGCATCTACTTTCTGTTTCAGCCATTTTAAATCATAATTCATGGAAGGTGCTTCAATATGCTTTTCCGGATAACCTGCTATGCCGACACAGAATTTATTGTGTTCATCACACTCCTGGTCTTCATTGTGCAGATATTTACCTCTTCCCAAATTATTAATCTGATGAACTAAATCCATCGCACTGGCATGACCACCTATAGTGGGCTCAAAATACTGATGTCCTTTCATGGCATCGCCACGAAGCGCCATTACATTATCGATTCCGAGGTACATACAGTCTACCAGAAGATATTCTGTTTCTTCTTTGGTAAAGCCGCCACAAAGCAGGTGCGGAACCGTATCTACATTGTATTTATGCTGAATAGCAGCGCAAATTCCCAACGTTCCGGGACGCATCCTTGTAATACGGCGCTCCATCAAACCATTTCCTTTATCAATATAAATATATTCTTCCCTGGAAGTTGTTACGTCAATGAAAGGCGGTTTGAATTCCATTAAAGGATCAATATTTTTGTAAAGATCTTCGATTCCGATGCCTTTTTGTGGCGGAACAACTTCGAGCGAAAATAAGGTTTTTCCGTTTGCGTTTTTTATATGGTCGGTGATTTTCATTTAGCTTAAAATGTTGTTTTTTAAAGTTTCGTTTTTAATTTTTAAAATTTCTCCAACTCCAATAATTTTTGCCCCTTCAAGGAATTCAAATTTTACTCCTTCATATAATTTATTTTTAAAAAGGTGTGGAGACATTAGTGTTATTTCAGCTTCGACTTCTTCACCAGGGAAAACCCATTCTTTATTAATAAAAACCTGTCTTCCAGATGAGGTTGATTTCTCAAAATCAAATCTTACTTGAGGTCTGTAATTTGATTGAGCAGGAGTCATGCGTCCTCCTTCATCAGTTGTCCGATATTTTAAATACGCAATAAAGTCAAAATCGTCTTTCATAATTCTTATTTAAATTCCATCTGCCAAATTAGGATTTAACCATTTTCTTGCTTCCTGTAAAGAAATTCCTTTCCTTACCGAATAATCTTTCAGCTGGTCTTCTGCAATCTTTCCCAGTCCGAAATATTTTGCGTGCGGACTTCCGAAATAATATCCGGAAACCGAAGCAGTAGGAAACATCGCTAAACTTTCTGTTAAATAAACACCAATGTTTTCTTCCACTTTCAGCAAGTCCCAGATGGCGTGCTTTTCCAGGTGATCCGGACAGGCGGGATAACCAGGAGCCGGACGGATTCCTTTATATTTTTCGGCTATTAATTCTTCGTTGGTTAAATTTTCCTGATTGGCATAGCCCCAATATTCTGTTCTCACTTTTTTATGTAAAAATTCGGCGTAGGCCTCTGCGAAACGATCTGCCAAAGCTTTTACCATGATGGCGTTATAATCATCGTTTGCTTTTTCATATTCCTGCGCCAGTTCGTCAGTTCCGAAACCTGTTGTCACACAAAAAGCTCCGACATAATCTGTTTTACCTGAATTTTGTGGTGCAATAAAATCACTCAGCGCCAGATAATCTTTTCCTTTTGATCGTTGCGCCTGTTGCCTTAACGTAATGAATTTTGCTTTTTGTCGGTTGTCTTCGTCAAAGAGGAGAATATCGTCCGTTTCAGTGGAATTGGCTTTAAAAATTCCGAAAATGGCTTTTGCTGTTAAGAGCTTTTCATCCAGAATTCTTTTTAAAATGACCTGAGCATCTTTGAACAGTTCTTTAGCCTGAACTCCGACAACCTCATCTTCCAGAATATTCGGATATTTCCCATGAAGATCCCAGCTTCTGAAAAACGGCGACCAGTCAATAAAAGGCAATAACTCTTTTAAATCCTGATTTTCAACAACGGTAATTCCTAATTGATTTGGAGTAAAAATATCTTCGTTTTCCCAGTCAATTTTAAACTTATTTCCTCTGGCTTCTTCGATGGAGACATAATCTTTCTCCACCTGCCGGTTCAGGAATTTTTCTCTGAATTCGGAATAATCATTTTTTAAATCCGCAACATATTCTTTATTTCGGTCACCTAATAAAGAACTTACCACGTTTACCGCTCTGGAAGCATCATTTACGTGAACGACGGCATTTTTATATTTTAAATCAATTTTTACAGCGGTATGTGCCTTTGAAGTTGTTGCACCGCCGATTAGTAAAGGAAAATTTAAATTCTGTCTTTCCAGTTCCTGCGCGATATAAACCATTTCATCCAGGCTTGGTGTGATCAGTCCGCTTAATCCGATCACGTCTACTTTTTGTTCAATGGCGGTCTGAATAATTTTTTCAGCAGGAACCATTACTCCGAGATCCACAATTTCGTAATTGTTACAACCCAAAACCACACTCACAATATTTTTACCGATGTCATGAACATCTCCTTTTACCGTTGCCATCAGAATTTTCCCATTCGCTGGTTTCGAACCATCTTTTTCCGCTTCTATGAATGGCTGTAAATAGGCCACCGCTTTTTTCATGACCCTTGCTGATTTTACCACTTGGGGAAGAAACATTTTTCCGCTTCCGAACAGATCTCCCACAACGCCCATTCCGGTCATTAAATTAATTTCAATAACGTGAAGTGGCTTTTCCGCCTGCAATCTTGCTTCTTCAACATCTTCTTCAATAAAACGGTCGATTCCTTTTACCAAAGCATGGGTAATTCTTTCCTGCAAAGGATGATTTCTCCATTCTAAATCCTCAACTTTTTCTTTTTTTATGGATTTATGCTTTTCCGAATAATCTAAAAGTCTTTCGGTAGCATCTTCCCTTTTATCAAGGATAACGTCTTCCACCAGCTCAAGAAGTTCTTTATTGATTTCATCATACACTTCCAGCATCGCAGGATTCACGATTCCCATATTCATCCCGGCCTGAATGGCATGATATAAGAAAACGGAATGCATCGCTTCCCTCACCGTATCATTTCCACGGAATGAAAAAGAAACGTTTGAAACCCCTCCACTTACCGAGGCATACGGAAGATTTTGACGAACCCATCTTGTTGCTTCAATGAAATCAATTGCATTTCGGCGGTGCTCATCCATACCGGTAGCAACCGGGAAAATGTTTAAATCGAAAATAATATCTTCCGCAGGAAAATTTAAACGATTCACCAAAATATCGTAAGAACGCTTTGAAATTTCAATTCTTCGTTCGTAAGTATCTGCCTGTCCTAACTCATCAAATGCCATGACAATAACAGCGGCACCGTATCTTTTGATTGCTTTTGCCTGCCTGATAAATTCTTCTTCACCTCCTTTGAGACTGATTGAATTAACCACGCATTTTCCCTGTGCCACCTGAAGTCCTGCCTCCAAGATTTCCCACTTCGAAGAATCGATCATTATTGGGATTCTGGCAATATCCGGTTCGGATGCTATTAAATTTAAAAATTTGATCATGGAAGCTTTTCCGTCAATCAGTCCGTCGTCGAAATTGACATCCAGAATCTGCGCGCCACCTTCAACCTGATGGCGTGCTATATCCAATGCTTCAGCAAATTTTTCTTCTTTTATTAATCTTAAAAATTTCTTTGAGCCGGCAACATTGGTTCTTTCGCCAACATTGATAAAATTACTTTCCGGTGTTATGATCAAAGGCTCAAGCCCCGATAATCTTAAATATTTCATTAATTATTCTTCTAAAATAAAATAAGCGTTGTTTGCATTCTGCTTCAGCAATTCAACATGTTTTCCTAAAGCGGTCGCAATCGGAAATCGTTTATAATTTAATCCGTAATCTCTCGCAAACTGCTCAATTTCTTCTGTAATTTCATTATAATAAGCATAACTGTAATTTGGAAAAAGATGGTGGGCAACATGAAAATTGAAATTTCCCAGCACGTTTCTTACAAACCAGTTATTTTCCTGTAAATCATTCGTTACTTCAAACTGATGATGCAGCCAGCTGAAAGGCAATCCGTTTTTTCCATCCAGTTTCGGGAAAGCATTGTCAGGCAGCGGGTGTAATGGAAGCAATACAAAAAGTGCAAAAATACTTGCTGCAATTACCTGTAAAAACCAAGCTCCCAGTGCAAGACCTATTGAAACCTTAAAAAACAAAACCGGCACAGCAATCTGATAGAAAAAATAAAACAGTTTATAAGCAATCATCTTTACTTTTTCTTTTACCGGAATTGCTCCCTGCGTTTTCAGGATCACACGGTTGTTATCAAAAAAATCCCTGAAGTCCCTGATAAACATCCAGTTGAATAAATACAGCGGGTATACCAGGAAGAAAAACCGATGCTGATACTTCTGAACTCCTTTTGCTTTAATCCACGGAACAATCAGAAGCACACCACTTTGTTCAATATCAGTATCCCAACCGTCAACATTAGGATAAGCATGATGGCTTGCGATATGTCTTTTTTTCCAGATATAGGAATTAGCTCCTACAAAATCGAAAATCTGCAATACCAGACTGTTGAGTTTTTTACTTTTAAAAATATTATTATGTGCTGCTTCGTGAATCAGATTAAGATAAATTAAAACAAGCGATAATCCCATCAAAACAAAACTTAAAATATATAATCCGGCATTTTCCGCATTGAATAATGCAAAAACATACAGTCCGAAATACAACAAAGGCAATATAACGGCTTTGATCTGAATATAAATATCCCGGTTTTCAGGAATTGCTTCTACCCGCTGGTTCACTTTTTTTCTTAATTCATTAAACAATTTTGCATCCTCTGAATCTTTTAAGTAAATAGGTTTTTCCATTATATTTAAATTTTGTGTGATACTTAAAGATAATATTAAAAAACATTCCTTTTCTTCCTATTCAATTAAAAAATTCTATTAAATCAGACAAATTCCTTCAATTTTCTTGGTGGATATTGTGAAACCAGATCCGCAATCGCTTTGATATGATCCGGCGTTGTTCCACAGCATCCTCCGATAATGTTGATCAGTCCTTTTTCCACATACTCTTTGATCTGGGCAGCCATATCTTCAGGCGTTTCATCGTACTTTCCGAAAGCATTTGGTAAGCCGGCATTCGGATAGGCAGAAACATAAAATCCAGAGTTGTGCGCCAGAGTTTCCAGGTATGGCGTCAACTGATTTGCTCCCAAAGCACAGTTGAAACCTACGCTTAGTAAATTCAGATGCGAAACAGAGATTAAAAAAGCTTCTGCGGTTTGTCCGCTCAGTGTTCTTCCTGAAGCATCGGTAATCGTCCCTGAAACCATAATTGGAATGCTGATTCTTCTTTCATCTTGAATTTCATCAATAGCAAACAGGGCTGCTTTTGCATTCAAAGTATCAAAAATAGTTTCCACCAGTAAAATATCTGACCCTCCGTCTAATAATGCTTCGCACTGCTGTTTGTAGGCCACTCTCAATTCCTCGAATGTAATGGCCCTGTAACCGGGATCGTTCACATCCGGACTAAGGCTTGCCGTTCTGTTCGTTGGGCCGATAGATCCTGCAACGAATCGTGGTTTATCCGGGTTTTTAGCGGTGAATTCGTTACACACTTTTCTGGCGATTTTTGCAGATTCGTAATTTAATTCATATACCAGATCTTCCATATGATAATCTGCCATGGCAATCGTGGTGCCCGAAAATGTATTGGTTTCGATAATATCCGCTCCTGCTTCCAGGTATTTAATGTGAACTTCTTCGATGGCATGAGGCTGCGTTAAAGACAACAAATCATTGTTTCCTTTTACAGGATGTTCCCAGTTTTTGAAACGTTCGCCACGGTAATCCTCTTCTTCAAATTTATACCGCTGAAGCATGGTTCCCATCGCTCCGTCGAGAATTAAAATTCTTTCGGATAATGCTTTGTATAATTGTTCTGAATTTTTCATTTTTTATATTTTTTCTATAGGTTACACCTACGGCTATTATTGTTGAACCCTTCGGGTTCGTTGTTAATCCAATGCCTGTTTCAAGTCAGCAATAATATCATCTACATTTTCCAGACCAACAGAGCACCGTACCAAGCCTGCCGTGATTCCTACTTCATTCCTTTCGTGATCGGACAATTTGGAGTGCGTTGTTGATGCCGGATGCGTAACAATTGTTCTTGTATCGCCTAAATTTGCAGAAAGTGAACACATTTTTATTTTATCTAAGAAGTTCCTTCCCCCTTCAATTCCGCCTTTGATTTCGAAGGCTACGATATTTCCACCCAACTTCATCTGTTTTTTAGCGATTTCATACCCCGGATGGGATTTCAGGAATGGATATTTCACCAATTCTACATTGGGATGAGCTTCCAGAAATTCGGCAACTTTTAAAGCATTTTCACAATGTTTTTCAACACGGATCGCTAATGTTTCCAGACTTTTGGACAACACCCAGGCGTTGAAAGGCGACATGGCAGGCCCCGTATTCCTTGCAAAGAGGTAAATTTCGCGGATGAGATCTTCTCTTCCTACTGCCACTCCTCCTAAAACCCGACCCTGTCCGTCAATTAATTTTGTTGCGGAATGTACCACAATATCTGCCCCGTATTTTATCGGCTGCTGTAAATAAGGTGTAGCGAAGCAGTTATCCACAATAAAAATTAAATTGTGCTTCTTCGCAATCTGTCCGAAAAATTCTAAATCCAAAACCTCGATCGCAGGGTTGGTAGGTGTTTCCAGATATAAAATTTTTGTGTTCGGCTGAATATATTGTTCCACATTTTCAGCATCTTCCGCTTTGAAATAGGTTGTTTCAATATTCCACTTCGGGAAATATTTGGTAAACAATGTATGGGTAGAACCGAAAACCGACTGACAGCTTACGATGTGATCTCCCGCATTTAATAACGTGGCAAATGTTGAATAAATGGCCGCCATTCCCGTTGCAAAGGCATACCCTGCTTCGGCACCTTCCATTTTGGCTATTTTCTCTGTAAATTCTGTTACATTCGGGTTTGAAAACCGGCTGTACAGATTTTTCTGTTTTTCTTCCGCAAAACTCGCCCTCATATCTTCCGCATCCTGAAAAATAAAACTGGATGTTAAATATAAAGGTGTTGAATGCTCATCAAACTGAGTTCTTTCCGTCTGGGTTCTTATGGCGGAGGTTTCAAAATTATAATTTTCCATATTTTTTTGAAACCTTCAAGGTTTTCAAAACCTTGAAGGTTGTTTAGGTTGTTTAATTTATTTTGTTCTATAGGTTTCCCCTAAGGCTATTGATATTGAACCCTTTCGGGTTCAAATTATTTGTCCTATTTAGTTTCACTTACTCTTAAAATATCCCCAAAAACGCCTCTTGCAGTAACTTTGGCTCCGGCACCGGCTCCCATGATAACGATTGGATTTTCGCCATAACTTTCCGTGTAAATTTCAAAGATGGAGTCTGATCCTTTTAACTGTCCTAAAGCGGAGGTTGCAGGAACTGAGATCAGCTTCACATCAAGTTCGCCTTTTTCTTTTTGTAAATCACCGTGAAGATCTCCGACATATCTTAACACATGGCCGGATTTCTGATTGTTTTTGATCTTTTGATATTCTTCATCCAACTCGTTCAATCTTGAAAGAAATTCCGGTTTTGAAACGGAAAGCAAGCTTTCAGGAACTAAATTCTGGATATTGATGTCTTCAAATTCGTTGATTAAATCTAATTCTCTCGCCAAAATCAATAATTTTCTGGCGACATCATTTCCGGATAGGTCTTCTCTTGGGTCCGGTTCCGTATATCCTTTTTCCAGTGCTTCATTGATAATCGTTGAAAATGCGTCATCCCTCAAGGAAAAATTATTGAAAACATAACTCAGTGTTCCGGAAAAAACCCCTTTAATCCTGGTAATATTTTCTCCTGAAAGGTGTAGAAGCTTTATGGTGTCAATCAATGGTAAACCGGCTCCTACATTGGTTTCGTAAAGATAACGGCGGTTGTTTTTGTTCAATGTATATCGAAGCTGCTGATATTCCGAAATAGGGAGCGTGTTGAAAATCTTATTAGATGAAACCAGGTCAAATCCGTTTTCCGCTAATGCATGATAATTTTTAACAAATTCTTTGCTTGCCGTATTATCTACTACAATCAGATTTTCAAGTTGATTTTCTTTCGAAAAATTAATCAGTTCCTGAACATCTGACGGAATTTCCGCTGTTAAAACCTCATCATTCCAGTTGCTGTCAAACCCTTTTTTGTTAAAGGCAATTTTTTTTGAATTGGCAACAGCTACTACTTTAAGATCGATTTTTTTCCTTCTTTTAATTTCTTCTGAAGACTCCAGAACCTGTTCTATTAAGGTTTTTCCTACGTTTCCATGGCCGATAATGGCCAGATGAACTGTTTTTGGCTTTTTAGAAATTTCAGATTCTATGATATTTTTCGCTTTCTCGTCCTGAGAAGAAGTAACCACAATATTTACTCTTTTCTCTGCTGCAATCTGATTAAGCAACAGCGGGAAAACATTATTTCTGGCCAGCTCAGCCAGTATTTTATTTAAATCTTCCGCAACAAAGCCTAAAACCGATACGTTGTTGATACTATAAATCTGGGAAACCTTGCCCGATTTTCTTTCTGCTTCAAATTCATCAATAAGACAATTCACTGCTTTTTCGGAATCGCTTTCCTGTACAAGAATGGAAATCCCGTTTTCTATCGCCTGCTGTGAAATAACCCCAACACTGATTCTCGCTAACGTAAGCGCTTTAAAAATTCTTCCGTCAATACCGATTTCTCCTAAGAAATCCTCTCCTTCAAATTTGATGATTGACCTGTTTCTCAAAAATTTTATTTCGTTTGCATTGCTTTTCATCTCCTACAAAATATTTTTAATGATCGTATTTAATTGTTCATATTCCATTAGGAAAGCATCATGACCATGAATTGATTTAATTTCATGGTAGAATACATTCTCTTTATCTTTTTTTAATTTTTCAAAGCACATTCGGATTTCGGAAGCGGGAAAGAAAAGATCCGTATCTACAGCAATGAGATGTATCTGAGCCTTTATCCTTTTCAGTTCGGACTCATCCGCATCAATGGTCATCAGCAACTGATTCATTAACCGGTATGATGGTAAACTAAATCTTTCGTTCAGCGCATTACCGTGATAAATGAGCCAGTCTTCCGACTCCAACCTCTCCTTCTCATGATTGTATCTGTTTTGAAATCTGTCATTTAACGATTCCGGTGTTCTGTAACATAACATGGCATGAATTCTTGCCTTTTGCACGGGTTCTTCCTTATGATTTAATAAAAATTTCTGAACAAGACATTGCGCATGAAGCCAGTCGTGGGTTTTAAAATCACAGGCAATAGGAATAAATATTTCAGCGAGTGCCGGATTTTTAACCAGCATTTCCCAGCCGACACCTCCTCCCAGAGAGCCCCCGATAATAGTATGTAAGCTTTTAATATTTAAAATTTCAAGACCCTGTAAAAAGATATTGGCAATGTCTGATGCCGTAAAATATTCATAATCTTCTATGAAAAAATCATCATAGCCATTTCCCGGAATATTGAAGCACAAAACGGTGTACTGATGTGTATCAATAATCTGCTTTTTTCCAATCAATTTTTTCCACCATCCTTTTTCTCCAGCAACATCCGAATTTCCGGTTAAAGCATGATTTACGAGAATTACCGGTGCAGAAAACAATTCTCTCCCGAACAGCTGATAGCTTAACGAGATATTGTATTCCCTTCCGGAATTGGTGTGATACGAAAAATTAATATGTCTTAGTTCTGCTTTCAATTTTATTTATTTTAAATACAATTGAAAATGCCACAGGAAATGGCTGAAAAGAACTTCAGGTAAGTTATCTGTCCAAATTATTTGGTAGAACGTAGCACCTTCTTTGCTTGCGCAAAGGGTTGCTAAGGTTTCATCGGGTCTAATCCCTCAACCTTTCTTGATAACATTTTCAATATTTGAATGAACGAATGGTGCAAAGATAAAACTTTTATTTCAATTTTTTATAAAAATTTAACTTAACACTTCAACGCCTCATTTAAAAGGCTTTTCGGCATGATATTAAGTTTAATTCAAATTAAGGAAGTTGGAATTTTTTAACAAAAAGGCTACCTTCGTAATGAAAAATGATGAGATATGATTGCTGAAAAACATAGATTACAAAACACAGACTGGAAAAACTGGGGACCATACGTCAGTAACCGGCAATGGGGGAATGTAAGGGAAGATTACAGTCCCAATGGCGATGCATGGAATTTTGCCAACCATAATAATGCAGAAAGCTACGCTTACCGATGGGGGGAAGAAGGTATCGCGGGAATCTCAGACGCCAAACAGATTTTTTGTTTTGCCCTTTCATTCTGGAATAAGAAAGATAAGATGGTAAAAGAGCGTTTTTTCGGACTGAGTAATCCTCAGGGAAATCACGGTGAAGATATTAAGGAGATCTTTTACTACCTGGACAACACGCCCACTCACAGCTACATGAAAATGCTGTATAAATATCCTATCAACGCTTTCCCTTATGACGACATCCGTGCAGAAAATGCCAGAAGAGGCAAAAAGGAAGCAGAATACGAAATTTTCGATACCGGGATTTTTGACAAGGACGAATATTTTGATATTTTTATTGAATATGCCAAAGCGGATCACAACGACTTCTTAGTACGGGTAACGGTTTTTAACAGGAGTGATAATGCCGCCCCAATAATAATTGCACCAACAGTGTGGTTCAGAAATAACTGGAAATGGGGTTATAATACCTACAAAGGACAAACTGTGGCTTCGCACGACGGCTGCATTAATATTCAGCATGATAGTATTTCGATTAAAAAATTCTATTCAAGAGACACGGACGCGGAAAGTGTTTTTTGCGAAAATGAAACCAATAATCCCAAATTATACGGAGCTCCTTATCCCGGAAACACCTATTTTAAAGACGGGATTAATGATTATATTATTTATGGCAGCAATACTATAAATCCGGAAAAAACAGGGACTAAAGCTTCGTTCCTGCTGGATGAAATTATTGAAGCCGGAGAATCGAAATCTTTTGACTTCAGACTTTCTCCACAAGATCTTGACGAACCTTTTGAAAATTTTGATGAAATCTTCAGTGCACGAATTACTGAAGCCAACGAATTTTATGAGGAAATCCAGAATGATGTAACAAACGAAGATGAAAGAAATGTACAAAGGCAGGCTTTTGCCGGATTGCTCTGGAATAAACAGTTTTACCATTACAATGTCGGAAAATGGCTCAAAGGTGATCCTAATTATGAAGCGCCTCGTGATTTCTCAAATTATGTAAGAAATACGGAATGGAACCATCTCCATAATAAAGATATTATCTCAATGCCTGATAAGTGGGAATATCCTTGGTACGCTACCTGGGATCTTGCGTTTCATTGTGTTCCGTACGCTCTGATTGATGCCGAGTTTGCAAAAGGACAGCTTCTATTGCTTACAAAGGAATGGTATATGCACCCAAACGGACAGCTTCCTGCTTACGAATGGAACCTGAGCGATGTAAATCCGCCTGTACATGCCTGGTCTTGTTTCAGGGTTTTCAAGATTGATGAAAAACAGAACGGAAAGCCCGATCTTTTATTTTTAGAAAAAGTTTTCCAAAAGCTGCTTCTTAATTTCACATGGTGGGTAAACCGAAAGGATAAAAACGGAAAAAATATCTTCGGAGGAGGATTTTTGGGCCTTGATAATATTGGTGCTTTTGACCGGAATATGGTATTAAAAGACGGGCAGCATCTGGAACAGGCAGACGGAACCAGCTGGATGGCGATGTATGCATTGAATATGATGCGTATTGCAATGGAACTTGCCCAATATTATCAGGTGTACGAAGATATGGCCATTAAGTTCTTTGAACATTATCTTTATATTGCTGAAGCCATGGAGAACCTGGGCGACGGGACAAAAGGACTCTGGAATGAAGAAGACGGATTTTTCTATGATGTCTTACAGCTTGGAAACGGAGACAGTGTCTCCCTGAAACTGAGAAGCATTGTAGGCCTTATTCCGATGTTTGCCGTAGAAATTATAGATCATCACCTGCTTGATAAGATGCCTAATTTTGTTGAAAGAATGGATTGGGTGCTGAAAAATAAACCCGAACTTACAAAACTTGTTTCCCACTGGGAAGAAGAAGGCCAGGGAAGAAAGCACCTGATGAGCATTCTCAGAAAAACAAGACTTACAAAAGTACTGAGCCGTATGCTGGATGAAAAAGAATTTTTAAGCGATTATGGAATACGTGCTATGTCTAAGGTATATGAAGAAAATCCATTTGTCTTTTCTGTTCACGGAACACAGAATGTTGTATATTATACACCGGCAGAGAGTGACAGCCGAATGTTCGGAGGGAACAGCAACTGGAGAGGCCCGATATGGTTTCCTATCAATTTCCTTATTGTGGAGAGTTTACAGCGGTTCCATTTTTATTACGGAAACAGCATGAAGGTAGAACTTCCAACGGGAAGCGGAGATAAAAGAAATCTTGATGAGGTAGCCCAAAATATAAGCAATAGATTATGTTCTATTTTTCTAAAAGATGAGGTAGGACAGCGTCCTTTTAACGGAGGAAACGCCAAATTCAATTATGATGAAAATTTTAAAGATTATATTACATTCTTTGAATACTTCCATGGTGACAACGGCCGGGGAATAGGAGCATCCCATCAGACCGGATGGACAGCAACCGTTGCAAAGCTGCTGAAACCAAGAATGTCATTCTAAAAGTATTTTACTCATTACAAGCCTCTCTTCAGAGGCTTTTTTCATATACCACACTTTATTAATTCTTTCAATGATAGAATTCACAAATATAGTTAAAATCTATTTAATCATTAATATAAAAACATTATTACTGTAAAATAAATATAATATTTATAATATTTTTAAATTTGGATTGATTTTTTAACATTATAATATCTATATTAGCAAATAAATTTAATAAACTATTTCTTATGAAAGGAAAATTACTACCTCTTACAGCTTTGGTACTTTCAGCTGTATGCAATTATCAACTCAATGCCCAGGAATATCAGCCGCTGTCTATCCAGAGTGGTTTCAATGCTGATGTTATTGCCAATGGTGTTGGTCCTTCAGCATCTTCCACTAACAATGATGTAGATGGTGTAAGCTATGCTTTTATTTCACGGGATTTTCAACTGACCGCAACAAGCAATCCACTTACGTACGGACTTCCTACAAATGGAATTATCAATTCTGTTGTAGCTTCAACATCCGGCTTATCTTACCAACTTGGCGCTTACAGTTCAAACAATACCCTCAGACTTCAAAATGCCAACGACAACGGTACTTTAATTTTCACGACACCAATGCAGGCCATTACAGTATATATGCTGGCAACGGGAGGAAGCGGAGCCTGTACCGTAGATGTAGACGTCAATTTTACAGATAATACTTCTCAGACGTTCTCTGCAATTAGCATTTCCGACTGGTACGGCGGAAGCAGCTATGCGATTCAGGGAATCGGGAGAATCAATTTAAACAACGATAATCTTGAATCCGGTTCGGGAACCAATCCTAGGTTATATCAGATTCCTTTGGCTATCAGCACAGCCAATCAGTCGAAAAGTGTAAAGAGTGTAACGGTAACAAAAGTTGGAACGGGAGGTATTCCTAACATCTTTGCTTTTGCGGCAGACGCCTATAATGCATGCAGCACACCAACAAATATCACGGCTACCACTACCATGACAGAAGCAACACTAAGCTGGACAGCACCGGCAAGTGCGCCTGCTTCCGGGTATCAATATTATTACAGTACTTCACCTACAGCTCCTACAGCAACAACAGTTCCTACAGGAAATGTGACTTCAGGAACTACAGTAACTCTTAATCAACTTACAACAGGGCAAACATATTATTTCTGGGTAAGATCGAATTGCGGAGGTTCTTCACAAAGTTTCTGGAAAATGAAAGAATTTACACCGGGACAGATCAGCACACTTTATACAGCCGGCGACATCAATACACAATATAACAATTCCGGCGTTACCACTTCATCCACTACGAACTGCGCAGGAACCTTAAGTGTAAACGTGCCTTCGGGATATAAAATAAAATCTACAGCCGTTTCTTATAAAATGTCTACCGCTTCAAACGGATGGATGGGTGAGCAAAGAAGTCTTTTGGTTTGTACAACCAACAATGTTACAGAACCTTCAGTAACCTCAGGATCCGGATCTTCTTCAGGCACGTATTCTTACAACAGAACAGGACTCACGCTGGCTAATGATCTTACGGGAACCGTAAATTTCGAGCTGAGAGCATGGAGAACATACGGAGGATCAGATTGCACTGCAGAATATAATAAAGTTGATAACAACACATTTACCGTAACAGTTACCCTGGAACCTTTAGCTTTGGCAACAAATGAAGTTACCGTAAAAGAAAAAGAAAGAATTGCGCATCCTAACCCGTTTGTGGATACTTTATACCTTGAGAAGGCCGAAAATGTGAGAAAGGCAGTAATAACAGATCTTTCGGGAGTAGTGGTAAAAACCATTGAAAACCCTTCTTCAACAGTATTTTTAGGAGGACTAAAATCCGGAATGTACATCCTGACTTTACAAATGAAAGACGGCTCTCTGAAAAGCATGAAAACCATCAAGAAATAATAATTATAAATTATATTAAAAAACCCGCGGATAATTCTTATCCGCGGGTTTCTTTTTGTTAGTATAAACAGCCTAAGGCTGAACAACTTCTCCGTTAACCAAAACTTCAAATCCTATTTCTACAGTCGGTTCCAGGGTTTTGGAAACAGAACAGTATTTCTCAAATGACAACTGGGCTGCTTTCTGAGCTTTTTTAGGATCGATATTTCCTTCCAGTAAAAATTTTACTTTGATGGATTTAAAAGGTTTTGCATCGTCAACCTGAATTCTTTCTCCCTCTACCTCAGCTTTAAAGTCTGTAATTTCCTGTCTTTGCTTTTTCAGGATAGAAACAACATCAATCCCGCTGCAGCCTGCAACGGCCATCAGAACACTTTCCATAGGCGAAACACCTTTTGCGCCCGGTTGTGTTGTATTATCGAGAAGAATTGAATTTCCCTGAGCGTTGGTACATTCAAACAAAAAATCGTCGTTGATTCTGTTAAGTGTTATTTTCATTATTGCTTATTGCTTATTGCTTATTGCTTATTGCTTATTGCTTATTGCTTATTGCTTATTGCAAAATTATAAAATTCCTCTCGCTTTTATCTCCAGGTATTTATTGATAACATCGATATTCAAGTTTTCAGGAAGTGTATAAACCGTATAAATCCCGTATTTTCTAAGTTCCTGAATAATCAGTTTCTTTTCAAACTCAAATTTTTCGGCAATAATCTCATCATAAATTTCCTGCATATTTTCCGGATTTTTATTAATCAGCGTCTGAAGTTCAGAATTTTTAAAGAAAACCACTACCAACAGATGGTTTTTAGCGATGCCACGTAAATATTTCAACTGACGGTTAAGTCCGTCCAGCGTTTCGAAATTGGTGAACAGCAGTATAAGACTTCTCTGGTTCAAAGAATATTTCACATCCTGATACAGCCTGCTAAAATCACTTTCAAAAAAATCGGTTTTAATATTATAAAGCGCTTCTGATATTTTTCTGAGCTGACCCGATTTGTTTTCTGCGGCAATTTTATTTTCCGTTTTTTTAGAGAACGTCATCATCCCGGCCCGGTCTCCTTTTTTCAGGATAATATGGGATAAAGCCATTGTTGCATTGATGGAATAATCCAGCAGGCTCAATCCTTTAAAAGGCATCTTCATCGTTCTTCCGGTATCGATCAGCATAAAGATCCGTTGGGATTTTTCGTCCTGAAACTGGTTTACCATCAGCCGGTTTGTCTTGGATGTTGCTTTCCAGTTGATCGTCCTGATATCATCTCCCGGTACATATTCTTTAATCTGCTCAAACTCCATGGTATGGCCCAGCTTTCTTATTTTTTTAATTCCTCCTAATAGAAATTCGCTCTGAATAGCCATCAGTTCATATTTTCTCAGGTGGATGAAAGAAGGATAAGAAGGCAGATTGGCATCTTTCTGAAAATTAAATCTTTTAGACACAAAACCTAAAGGTGAAGAAACATACACATTCAGGCTTCCGAAATTATATTCTCCGCGCTCTTTAGGCTCAAGAATATATTGAAAAAAGGTATTTCTTCCCGGGAAAATTTGTTTTTCAATCAGAAAATCCCTCTTCTGAAATTGAAAAGGTATCTCATCGATTACCTTAACCGAAATTTTAAAATCATAATTATTTTTAATATCGATTTTCACAGGATTTTCATCTCCGTTGGATAATTTTTCAGGCAAAATCCTTTGTGCCGAAATTCCTTTATTTTTGTTAAAAACAAAGAGAGCATCTACCATTACCGCTAAAAAGCAAAGCAGTAAAGCAATATGCGCCGCCCACATAAGAAACGGGAAGAAGAATGCAAAGACATACAGGATTCCCACTCCGATGAGCACGTAAAAAAAGCGCGTATTGATGTATAAGTTTTTCATTTTTAAATGTCGGCTTTCAGGTTGCAGATAGCAGTTGAATGATCCTTCTATCTGGGAATTTCAATTCCTTCTAAAATTTGTCTGATAATTTCATCAGCGGTAAGGCCTTCCATTTCTCTTTCAGGCGATACGATTACTCTGTGTCTCAATACGGCATAACTCGATTCTTTGATATCCTCAGGAGTTATAAAATCCCTTCCTCTCAATGCAGCAAAAGCTTTAGAGGCTGTTAGCAATGCAAGACTTGCCCTTGGAGAAGCTCCCAGATACAGGAACTGATTTTCCCTTGTATTCACAATAATCTTGGCGATGTATTCCATCAAATGCGACTCAACAATAATCTCTTTTACAAGCTGTTGGTAATTTTTAAACTGCTGAGCCGTGATAACGCGGTTTACTACATCTGTTTTGTCTTCCGTTTTATTTTCGTGCTGATTTTTTATGATGGCAATTTCCTGCTGCAGATCAGGATATCCTACATTGATTTTAAACAGGAAACGATCAAGCTGCGCTTCCGGCAGTCGATAGGTACCTTCATGTTCAATAGGATTCTGGGTTGCCACTACAAGAAAGGGTTCTTCCATAATGTAGCGTGTTCCATCCATCGTAATCTGTCTTTCTTCCATTACCTCGAACAAGGCGGCCTGTGTTTTTGCGGGTGACCTGTTGATCTCGTCAATCAAAATAAAGTTTGAAAAAATAGGGCCTTTTTTAAATTCAAATTCGGAATTTTTTACATTAAAAACCGAAGTACCCAAAATATCAGAAGGCATAAGATCCGGCGTAAACTGGATTCTGCTAAAGCCTACATCAATGGTTTTTGCCAGCAATTTTGCAGTAATGGTTTTTGCAACTCCGGGAACACCTTCGATAAGAACGTGTCCGTTTGATAAAAGTGCAGCCAAAAGATGTTCTACCATGCTTTCCTGCCCCACGATTACTTTGGCAATTTCGGACTTTACTTTTTCCAGACTTGTTCTAAGCTCAATCATATCTATCCTAGACTGAAACTGGTCTTCTTTTTTATCAAGATGTATAGAATGCTGGTCTTCTGTATTGGGGTTTTCAAAATTTTCCATATAATATAATTTAACAATTTACCGATGTACCACCCAGGAGAGTTGTTACATTGTGATATTTTTAGATTGTTATACTTTTTTAAATTATTTCGTCAAGCAATTTATTCATTTTTCCAAGATCTTCTTTCATTACCTGTGCATACGGATCTTGTGCCTTTTTGATCAGATTCATTGCTTCATCAATCATTTCCATAGGTTTGCCGGTTTTTAGCTGAAGTTTCTTGGCAAATTCAGCGTCCAGATGCTGTGTGTCGATGAGGAGATCCATCCTTACTTTATTAAGGAAGTATTGTGCTTTTTTAGCCATCATATCATGAAAATCACCCTCCTGAAGGTATAGGTTTCCAATACTTTTCACAAAATCAACGGATGTATTTTTCAACGGTTCTATAATTGGAACAATACGCTGCTTTCTTTTAGCATTAAAGAAAATAAATAGAACCAGCCCTCCTAATAGCACCCACCATGCATATTTCAATGCCGGATTGGAAAGAATAAATCTCAGGAAAAACTGTGAAACTTTTGCATCGTTTTCTACAAACCAGATTGTTTCACGTTCATCAAGGTAAGAAAAAACATCCTGGGCGTACCTTACATTCCCACGTTTTAACAGATAATAGTTGGTAATGAAAAGGGGTTCGCAATGCACATAAATTTTTCCTTTTCCGAATGCAATCTTAATAAAATTGGCCTGGTCTGAATTGTTTTTCTCAACTGTTTTTCCCAAAACCTCAACACCCGGCTTTATAAAGGTGAAACCTCTTCCTGAAGGAAATTTATCCAAATGGATAAAATCGTTGCTGAATTTTTTGTCCGTAAGCTTCAGCACATTTTCATCTTCGAAAGAAATCTGTGAATCATAATAACCGATACTATCCGAGATTTGTTTAGGCATTTCACTCACGATAAGCATCGCATCCGAACCCTTGGATACCTGATCCAGAATCTTATTCCATGACGGTCTGTCGATTGTCTCTTCTATAACCAAAATATTATGCGGCTTCTTATCAGCCTGATAATAATCGTATGGTGTCTCTGATATTTTTTTGATTTTATTTTTAAAAAGCGTATTTACCTCATTGTTAAAAACAAACAAACCGAAAGGTGATTTCTGGTTGATATCAAAATTTTTCCTCCAGTCCGTTCTTTCCGTTTTATTCGCTTCAAACAATACCAGAATAATCATCACAACGATGAAAATTACAGCATATATTTTGAAAGTTTTATTCATGGCAAGATTTACGGTTTAAACGATTGATACTGGGTTTTAAATTTCTGATAGCTTTCTTCCGAAATGCTGAATTCTCCGTACCATACGTAATCAAAAATGTATGAAAGCTGAAAGAATTCGTCCTTAAGATGCGGGGCTTTTAGTTCTGCCACATAGTCTTTATTGGTTTTTTCAGGATTCCAGCCAATGAGTTTTTTATCACTGAGTTTTTTTAATACAAATAAAAACTGGTAACGCACCGCGGAACGGAAATCACCGGATTTTTCAAACTTCAGGATGCTTTCCGGAAAATTAATTTCGTGGATATTTTCATGAAGCTCTTCATCTTTAAGATCAACCTTTTTGTTTTTCTTCCCGAAAAGAAAACCTCCATCTTTACCGATAAGATATTTAATAATAAAGTACAGCAGGAAGCCTGCGAGAATAATTGCGAACAGCCTTACAAGCATTCCTGCAATATTGGCTGAGTTCGTAAAAACCGTTTCTCCGAAAATGCTGTTCAGGATTTCAACGATTTTTTTCATCAGCTTTTCCCATACTGACATTCTCGGTTTTGTTGTGGTATAGTCAAAATCTTCACCTTTATATCTTGACGGAACGTTTTCTTTAAATTTTTTAGGATAAACCGTATTATCTGTAAGCGGTTTGTTCTGCAATACAGAATCTGCCCGGTACATATTTTTGTAGTGGCTTGTACTGACAGAATCTACATACACTTCTGCAGTCGGCGGCGGATCATCCTGTGCATGAACATATCCTGCAGCTAAAAAAATCAGTAAAAAAATAAAAAACTTATTCATTAATCCCGATGGTATCTATTTCTGCCAGTTCCATTTTCTGATGAAGATCTGTGCGGCTGTCATAATACATTAATCCCGAGTTGATGTACAAAACATTCATCAGCAGGGTTGAAATAACGGAAGAAATCCCGTACATAACAAAAAACAAAGTTCCGAAGTTTCCGGCAAAAGGATTTTGCTCAAATTGTGCATCAGGAGCTGTTGTTGAAAGTTTCATAATAAATAGGATCATTGGAATAGATGAAAAGAACAGGCTCACAATGTAAAACAACACCATCATAATGATGGTTGCTCCCCAATATTTCCAATACGGAGAATTTTCTCTCACGTTTTTATAGGAGAACTGCGATCTTATGGCATAACTTAGTGATTCAAAAAATCCTCTTTTCCCGTTAAAATAATCAAAGCAGAAAAATAAAATGATATTAAACAAATTAGGCACCACAAAAAGCATAATTACCAATCCTATAATAATAAAAATAAGAATATATGAAATCCCGAAAATGACAAATGCTATGGGCAACACCAAAAATGTTAATCCGAAATAAGCAGCGGCTACTTTTTTACCGTTTGATTTAAAATCACTGAGGATATCATCTGCCTTTATATTTGTTTTTCCTTCCGCAATTCTTTTCATGTAAAAAACAGGAAACAGAAAGTTTACGATCATGAGCGCTGAAGAAAGAACGAATAACAAAATTCCGCATACAATAAGCATTCCCATATTATCACTGAGAAACTGCTCAAAATAATAACTCTGCCCTGCCATATTGGAACCGAAAATTGCTCCAAGGAATTCTTTATACCCGAAAACAATAACTACCAACATCAGAATCAGCAGCAATCCGTTCAGGAGCAGAAAATTTTTAAAATAATTCTTACCGTATAATTTGAAAAAAGTGAAACTGTCTGTGATAAAAGTTCCGAAATCTCTCTTTTTATAAAACTGCATCATGGATCTGGTTATTGATTTTTCTGTTAACGATGGAAGGATATATAAAATAGTAAAATCCGATAGTGAGAAGTGATCCGAAGATAATAATAAGGTTTAAAGACAAGGGCATATTCAGGGCATGTCTTGTGACGTAACCTTCGATAATTCCGGCACAGATGGTAAAGGGTACCGTACTTAAAAATATTTTAAATGAATCTTTAAAACCGTTCTTAAAAGAATTGAACCTTGAAAACGTTCTTGGAAATAAGATGGACGCTCCCAGAATAAGCCCACACATGGCTTCCACCACCATGGAAAAGATCTCAAAAACACCATGAAGCCATATTCCGCGTGCACTGTCGCACAAAGCTCCGTAATCATAGAAAAAATACTGGAAAGAACCGAGCATTACACTGTTTGACAAAAGCGCCCACAAAGTACCAACTCCTCCAAAAATCCCATAAATATAAAGTTTGGCTCCTACTCCAATATTATTGAATATAATCCCAATTGTACTTCCCCAGGTAGATCCGCTCTGATAAACGCCAACAGCATTACCTTTTTTGATATTTTCAATGGTCTGGTTTACATAATCTTCTCCCAAAATAATTTTAGCAAAATCTTTATCATAGACTGCAGAAAGCAAACCGATGAGGGTAAATAACGTAAAGAATAAAAATGCATAGACTAAATATCTTCGGTATTGGTATACAAGCAAAGGGACTTCCGTTTTGAAGAAATATACCATACGGTTTTCTTCTACTCTTTTAGTTTTATAAATTTTCTGAAAGATCTGTGAAGAGAGGTGATTCAGATAAACGGTTGTATTGCTTTTAGGATAATAGGTCTGTGCAAAAGAAAGATCGTTGATAAGATTAATGTACAGCGAAGAGAGGTCATCAGGATTTTTTTTAACTTTCCCCTGGATAACCTGTTCGATTCCCAACCATTTTTCTTTATTTTGTTTAATAAAATAAACTTCTCTCATAACTATAAGGCTAAAATAATAAAATTATGTCTCAAATTGCGATTAATACTTCACAAAATGTAAATATTAATTTCAACATCGCCAGTGTTGGAGACCGGCTGATTGCTTTCTTTATTGATCTTTTAATAAAAATAGCTTATGGGATCGCTGTTGTGTATATTTTCTTCACGGTTCTGAATCTTGGTTATTTATTACAGGGGTTGGATCAATGGTCAATTGCAGCAGTTTACATCATCCTGCTTTTCCCTACGGTAGTGTATCCCGTGGTTTTTGAAAGCCTTATGGAGGGTCAGACTCCCGGAAAAAAAGTTATGAAAATCCGTGTTGTAAAGATTGACGGTTACCAGGCGGGATTCGGAGATTACCTGATCCGATGGGTTTTCAGAATCATAGATACTTCTTTTGCAGGAGTTGTTGCACTTGTTTCGATGGTTGTTTCCAAAAATAATCAGCGATTAGGGGATATTGCTTCAGGAACTGCTGTAATTTCCTTAAAAAACAAGATTAATATTTCACATACTATTTTAGAAAATATCCGGGAAGATTATGTTCCTACTTTTCCCCAGGTGATTGCTCTGAGTGACAATGATATGAGAATCATCAAAGATAATTATCTCAAAGCCCTGAGAATTGATGACAGACATGTTATCAGTAAACTTTCCGATAAGATTAAAAGCATTCTCAAATTGGAAATAGATCCTACAAAAATGACGGAAAGGCAGTTTATAGGAATTATTATCAAAGACTACAATTACTACACCGGTAAAGATAGCTAAAGCAAAATGGTCAATCTAATTAAGATCTAAATCATATCATTATCAGAAATTGACAAGTACAGTGAGTTGACTGTTGACTATTACAATTAACGAATCAAAATCCACCATTTTCCTTTCTTAACGTACATCAAAAATTCCGCGGTGCAGTTTTTGTATTTTTACTTTACATAAAAACTTAGATTATGAGATTTGAAAATAATAAGTCAGGAAACGGCGGTGTGATTACTTTAAATAATGAGTTAAAAGAAATCGGAAGGTTAACCTATACTATTTTTCCGGATGAAAATAAATTTATCATTTCATTTGTTTTGGTACATCCAGAATTTGAAGGCCGCGGAATGGGAAAATATCTTGTAGAAGAAGCTATAAAATTTGCCCGGGAAAATAACTGGAAAGTTTATCCGCATTGTTCTTATGCAAGATCTGTTATGATGAGAATGAATGATGTGGATGATGTTTTTTTACAACGCTAAAACTTCATTCACTAAGATTTCTTCAATATCATCAGGATAATCCACTTTCAGATGGCGGTCTGAAGCTACCCAATTACGAATTTCTTCAAGATTTAAAATTTTAGAATTCGGTATTCCCATTTTGTCTAAAGCGCAGGCATTGCATTCCTGCTCATACTGATTATGAATAGGAATCACAAATAGTTTCTTATCCATGAAAAGGGCTTCTGCAGGAGTTTCAAATCCCGCATTGCAAAGAATTCCATCGCAATTTTCAAAACTTCTAAGATATTGAATTTCATCAATAGGAAAAATTTCAACATTACTATCTTTAAACTGGAGTTTCGAGTATTTGGAAAAAACTTTCCATTCAACCGGAATTTGTTTTAAAACTTTAATGATATTTTCATCTGAAAAACTTGGAAGATAGACCAGATAAAAGCCTTTTTTATTTGGGTTAAGGTTTCTTATTTTCCTTCTGATGACGGGCTTTTTAATCTGAGGATGATAATTTTCGAAATGAAATCCTATTCTTCTCTCACCAGGAACGTAATATTTCAGTACAAGTTCTCCAAAAAAATCTTTTTTTTCCGGCCTAGGTGTTTCTTTAAATAGCATGGAAGCCTGATGGCTCAATTCAATCATGGGGTACTTTTTGAATTTGCATGCCCAGCCGGTAAGCGGTTCATAATCATTAATAATAAGATCATATTCAGAAAGATCTATTTCCCTGATCGTTTTGAAAGCTTCCAGAAAATTATTATCCACAAAAGTTTTACGGTAGGATAATCCTCCTGTTTTATTGTACAAGAGGGAAATTCCTTTATGCTGGTAATTAATGTCAAAATCAGCCTTTAACTGTGACTGGTGACCGCTGATCAGTGTTTCAACAGACGCATACTTTTTCAGGATGGGAACAATTTCCTGAGCACGGGCAACATGCCCGTTTCCTGTTCCCTGAAATGCATATAAGATTTTCATTTCGTGAAATTGGTTACTATTTTTAAAAGATCGGTACTTTTAATATCCTGAATTTCGTCCGAAGCATCATCTTTCAAAGAATGCTTATGATCTTCATAATAAAAAATTTTCCATTCTTTATCATGATACTCCAAAGCAGAAAGATTTTCAATCCAGTCCCCGGAATTAAGATAAATGCAGGAACCTTTTTTATTAACTACTTCACGTATCTGTGGCTGATGAATATGCCCGCATACTACATAATCATAATGATTGTCAATAGCCAGTTCGGAAGCGGTCAGTTCAAAATCTCCGATATACTTAACTGCTTTTTTTACGTTATTTTTGATCTTTTTGGAGAATGAATATTTTTCTTTTCCCATCTTTTCCAAAAACCAATTTACGATATTATTGATAACAATTAACAGATCATACCCCTTTCCGCCGAGCTTAGCAATCCATTTAGAGTGCTGAACGGAAGCATCAAAAACATCGCCATGGAAAATCCATGTTTTTTTATCATCAATATTTAAACAGATTTTATTGCAGACTTTCAGATTACCCAATTCGAAATCGGTAAATTTCCGGAACATTTCATCATGATTTCCGGTGATGTAGTACACATCTGTATTTTTTGTAGCAAATGAAAGGATCTTTTTAATTACTTTCAGATGAGGCTTAGGAAAATATGACTTTTTGAATTGCCAGATGTCGATGATATCGCCATTTAAAACCAGCGTTTTCGGCTGAATAGAATTGAGATACCGCATCAATTCTTTAGCCTTGCATCCATAAGTTCCCAAATGCACATCCGATATCACAACTAATTCAACGTTTCTTTTCATAGTTTTATGCAAAGAAACTACTTGAAAATTAACTGTATATGAATGTTATATTATTTTTATGTATTGTTAAAAACCTCACAGGTTTTAAAAACCCGTGAGGCTTATATTGTATATGCTCCAATATTAAAGAGTATTCATCAGCTCTTCTAAAACCTCCATATTGTGATAAACATTCTGCACGTCGTCGTCATCTTCGAAACGCTCAAGCATTTTCATATTAGCTTTGAACTGTTCTTCGTTCACTTCTTTTGTGTTATTAGGAATCCTCTGAAGCTCTGCGCTTTTTGCCTCAATTCCAAGCTCATCTAATTTATGGGATAACGAACCGAAATCTTCGAAAGCAGTAGTGATCATAACTTCTTCTTCATCTTTTTCAACATCCTCCGCACCGCCGTCGATCATTTCCATTTCAAAATCGTCCCAATCCATTTTGATCTGAGACAAATCGATGGTAAAAATTCCTTTTCTGTCGAAGATAAAAGCCAATTCTCCGTTTTTGCCAAGATTACCGTCAAACTTATTGAAAACAGCTCTTACATTCGCAACGGTTCTTGTAGGATTATTGGTAGTACACTCAATAAAAAATGCGACTCCTCCCTGACCATAGCCTTCATAAGTAATTTCCTCATAGTTTTCAGCATCTGCACCACTTGCTTTTTTGATAGCTCTCTCCACATTATCTTTCGGCATGTTTGCTCCTTTCGCATTCTGGATACACCTTCTCAATGCAGGATTTGATTCCGGATCAGAACCGCCGGCTTTTACCGCTAGTGCGATATCCTTTCCTATCTTAGAAAAAGTTTTGGCCATCTTATCCCATCTGGCCATTTTAGAAGCTTTTCTATATTCAAATGCTCTTCCCATTTTATTTTTTAATTTTCAACAAAAATAATTAAAAGTGAACGAAAAAAAAATACCTCCAGAAAACTGGAGGTATTTATTATTTAGAAAAATTGATTATTTTTTCTTTTTAACTACTTTTTTCTTAGTAGTTTTCTTAGCAGGAGCTTTTTTCACTGGAGCATCTTCATAATCTTTCTTCTTCATTGCATTCCATTCGTTCATATCTTCGATAGCTCTTACCACTACTTTTCTGTCAACTTGTCTTTCAGCATCAGAAGCTGTAGCTGGAACTGTAGCTTTAGCTTTACCAACACCTACAGATTTAAGTGCGTTAGCATCTACACCTCTTGCATCTAAAGCAGCAACTACTGCAGCAGCTCTTTCTCTAGATAATTTCAGGTTGTAAGCTTCAGAACCTTTAGCATCAGTTTGACCTTCTAATAGATAGTTACCTCCATCTTTAACGATGATAGCAGCTGCTCTATCTAATGCTGGAGTTGATTCAGCTTTGATTGTAGCTTTGTTGAAATCGAAATATACATTTCTGAATTCTTTTTCAACTTCTTCAGCAGTTACTTTTTTAGGCTTAGGACATCCGTTGTATTCTGGAAGACCTGGAACCGTAGGACAAGCATCATCTTTATCTAAGATACCGTCACCATCTGTATCTGGCCAAGGACATCCGTTGTTTTCTGCAGGACCTGCAACTGTAGGACAAGCATCATCTTTATCGATTACACCGTCACCGTCTGTATCTGGCCAAGGGCATCCGTTGTTTTCAACCGGACCAGCTACGTCTGGACATTGATCATCTTTATCTGGAACTCCGTCTCCATCTGTATCAGGACATCCCTGGAATTCTGGTAAACCTGGAGTATCAGGACATAAATCATCTTTATCTAAGATACCGTCCTTATCTCTGTCTCTGTTACCGAATCTGAAGTTCAATGAAGCAGAAGCTTGCCAGAAGTTAGCAACATTTGATTTATCACCTGGAGTTGATACGTAATCTCCTTGGATACCTAAACCGAAGTTTTTAGTCAACCAGAAGTTAATACCAGCACCTGTAGCAACAGTAAAGAAGTTTGCTTTACCATTTTCGTTACCGTTATCACCATTTCCAATTACTTCTCCAGTAGGCATTCCGTTAATAAGAGCTTCTCTTGGGAAAGTAAGAGATGTATAATCATGTCTCAGGTAGTTAGCACCAACTCTTAAATAAGGATCGAACCAAGATTCTTCATCCCATAAAAGACCTGCAGCTTTTGCCTGGAAACCAAGACCAGTCATTAACATGAATTCTTTACCCATGTTAAATCTCTTGTTTTCAACATTACCTACAGTAGTTTGCCAGTCGATTACTAAACCTTTACCTATGTTTCTAGCAACAGTAAGCTTAGATAATGGCGGAGTAATAGAGAAGTTGTTCACATTGAACATGTTCTTCGTCAAATTATTAGCAGAGAACGTATTACTGAAGTTGTCTCTCTGTGCCGAGTGGTTTTCCGCATGAGCACCAACCCCGATCATCCACGGATTGTTGGTAGTCTGAGCGAACACAGTAGAAGCGACAGTAAGCGCCAATGCTGAAATTCCTAATTTTAGATTTTTCATAGAATTAAATGATTAAATAATTGATAATGCAAAATAAATATAATTTTTCTTTATATACAAAGTTTTTCCGATGATTTTTAACTTTTCTTTAATATTCTGTCGAGGTTACGTTTATTTTCTCTATCTTTAATGCTCTCCCTTTTATCAAAGAGTTTTTTACCCCTTCCGAGGGCAATCAGCACCTTTGCTTTTCCCTTATCATTGATATATAATTTCAAAGGTATAATGGTATTCCCTGCATCCTTTAATTTCTTTTCAAGCTTTTGCAGTTCTTTTTTGTGCAACAGCAATTTCCGTTCCCTTTTTGTTTTATGATTATAAAATGTACCCAATTTATATTCATCAATCATCATATTAATTATATATAATTCCCCGTCAATAAACTGACAGAAGGATTCTGCAATAGAAGCCTTAGAAGAACGCAAAGATTTTATCTCCGTACCGGTGAGCACCATTCCGGCTTCATATTCTTCAAGAATTTCGTATTCAAATCTGGCTCTTCTATTGAATATATTGACTGTTTTTTCTATTTTCATCTTGATTTGTCTGATATCTGAATAAATAAGGTTTATCTGATACTCATCAAATTATTTTGAGAAATCCTTATTTATATAAATTTATTAATGAAATATATAAAAAATACCTTACATTTAAAAACTTGAATATTACATTATTACGAAATACCCAAATTCTTTTCGTATTTTTGCGCCAAATTTACAAAACTATATGTTAACAGTATCTAACTTATCTTTACAATTCGGGAAAAGAGTTCTTTTTGACGAAGTAAACATTATGTTTACCAAAGGAAACTGCTACGGGATTATCGGAGCAAATGGTGCAGGAAAGTCTACATTCCTTAAAATATTAACAGGAAAACAGGACCCAACAACAGGACACGTATCTTTGGAACCTGGAAAAAGAATGTCAGTTCTTGAGCAGGATCACTTTGCTTACGATCAATATACTGTTCTGGAAGCGGTTTTGAGAGGTAATAAAAAACTATTCGAAATAAAAGAAGAGATGGACGCGCTTTATGCGAAGGAAGACTTTTCTGATGAAGACGGCATCAAAGCAGGTGAACTGGGTGTAATCTATGATGAAATGGGCGGATGGACTGCAGAATCGGATGCACAGACCATGCTTTCTAATGTTGGGATTACAGACGATATGCACTGGCAGATGATGAGCGAGCTTGAAAACAAAGACAAGGTAAAAGTTCTTTTGGCTCAGGCGCTTTTTGGGAATCCTGATGTACTGATTCTGGATGAGCCTACCAACGACCTTGATATCGATACGATTTCATGGCTGGAAGATTTCCTTGCAGATTATGAAAATACGGTAATTGTTGTATCTCACGACCGTCACTTCTTAGACACGGTTTGTACCCACATCGGTGACCTTGATTATGCTAAACTTAACCTTTACACGGGTAACTACTCTTTCTGGTACCAGGCTTCACAATTAGCAACAAGACAAAGAGCTCAGGCTAATAAAAAAGCGGAGGAAAAGAAAAAAGAACTTCAGGACTTCATCGCAAGATTCAGCTCCAATGTTGCCAAAGCTAAGCAGGCAACAGCAAGAAAAAAAATGATCGATAAATTAAACATCGATGATATTAAACCATCTTCCAGAAGATATCCGGCAATCATTTTCGAAATGGAAAGAGAAGCAGGAGATCAGATTCTTGATGTAAAAGGTCTTGAAAAAACGAAGGATGGAGAATTATTATTCTCTAACATCGATTTAAATCTTAAAAAAGGAGATAAAGTTGCTGTTTTGTCTAAGAACTCATTGGCAATCACAGAATTTTTTGAAATTTTAGCGGGAAATGTTCAGGCTGACAAAGGAACTGTAGCCTGGGGAGTTACCACTACTCAATCTCACATGCCTTTAGATAATACAAACTTCTTTCAGGAAGACCTAAGCCTTGTTGACTGGTTAAGACAATTCACTAAAAATGATGAAGAGCGTCACGAAGAATTTGTAAGAGGATTTTTGGGAAGAATGCTTTTCTCTGGTGATGAAGCATTGAAATCCTGTAAAGTACTTTCGGGAGGTGAAAAAATGAGATGTATGTTCAGCCGAATGATGCTTCAGAAAGCCAACGTTCTTTTGCTTGATGAGCCTACCAACCACTTAGACCTTGAGAGTATCACGACGTTGAACAACTCGTTGTCTAACTTCAAAGGAAACATCTTATTGGCTTCTCATGACCACGAAATGCTTTCCACAGTCTGTAACAGAATCATCGAACTGACTCCAAACGGAATTATCGACAGAGAGATGACTTACGACGAATACCTTGCCGATAAAAGGGTAAAAGAATTAAGAGAGAAAATGTATTCTTAAATATTTGAAACCGTTCATAACCTGAGCGGTTTTTTTTAACATTCTGCGGCAACATTAAACTTTCCTTTTAAAATATATTTCCCTATTTTTGTGAAATGAGTCAAAAATGGATTTACAAGCCCGAACCCGATGAAGAAATTGTGGATGGATTAAGTTCGTCTCTTGGTTTTGGAACTTTTGAATCTAAGCTCCTCGTTCTTAGAGGAATTGACAATTATCAAAAGGCCAGAGAATTTTTTAAACCGAACCTTACCGACATTCACAATCCGTTTTTAATGGCAGATATGCAGAAAGCCGTAGAACGCATTGCCACCGCCATTGAGAATGGAGAAAAAATACTGGTATACGGAGATTACGACGTAGACGGAACTACCGCCGTTGCCCTGATGTATCTGTACCTCAGCAAAATTGTTCAGAAAAAATACCTTGATTTTTATATTCCCGACAGAAATTCTGAAGGGTACGGAATTTCTACAGAAGGTATTGATTTTGCCAAAGAAAACGGCTTTTCATTAATCATTGCCCTGGATTGCGGAATCAAAGCATTGGATATGATCAATTATGCCCAGAATTTAGGCATTGATTTTATCATTTGTGATCACCATTTACCCGGCGACGAAATTCCCAGTGCAGTTGCCGTTCTCGATCCTAAAAGAAGCGATTGCCGCTATCCTTTTAAAGAACTTTCCGGATGCGGAGTTGGTTTTAAACTTTGCCAAGGTTTAAATACGATCTACAAACTTCCTGAAGCAGAGCTTTTTGAACTCACAGATCTTCTTGCCATTTCTATTGCTGCCGATATTGTTTCTATGACCGGAGAAAACCGGGTTTTGGCTAAAATGGGTCTTAAAATCCTACGCAAAACGAGAAATTTAGGATTACGATTATTAATTCCTGACGACAAACTTTCTCATTTTGAGATTTCCAATATTGTATTCGAAATTGCTCCCAAAATCAATGCTGCGGGAAGAATTTCTCACGGTAAAGCTGCTGTAGAACTCATGGTTTCTGACAACCTGAAGCACGCTCACCAGATCGTAAGCGACATCATGGATCTCAATGATGAAAGACGAGAACTAGATATGAATTCCACCCTTTCTGCTCTGAATCAAATTATTGAATCCCAGCAGGAAACAAAATACACCACTATTGTTTACCATCCTGAATGGAATAAGGGCGTGATTGGAATTGTAGCATCAAGATTAATTGAAACTTATTATAAACCAACTTTGGTTTTTACTGACGGAAATAATGGTGAAATGGTTGCTTCCGCGAGGTCTGTAGCAGATTTTGACGTTCATGAAGCTTTGGATATGTGCTCTGAGTATTTCCTGAAATTCGGAGGACATCACGCTGCAGCAGGACTTTCAATGGAAAAAGATAAATTTGATGCCTTCAAGGAAAAATTCGAGAGAGTGGTTTCGGAGAAAATTAAAGAACATCAGAAGGAACCTTCCATTACTATTGATTCTGAAATTCAGATAGATGAGATTAACAGGGAGTTTATTAATTTTCACAGAAAGCTGGCTCCTTTCGGGCCTCATAATATGAAACCCATCCTTGCTTTAACCAATCAGAAGGTTTCAGGATATATTAAAACGATGGGTAAAGATAATAATCATCTCAAGTTTTATATCAGACAGGAATCAACGGGAAGAAATATTGAATGTGTAGGTTTCAAATTGGGACAGTTTGCCGATGATTTCAGAACAAAAAGCTTTGATCTTGTTTTTACTCTTGAAGAAAATCACTGGAAAGGTAATGTAACACATTATCTTAATATTAAAGATGTGAAATTCAGGGATTAAAATGAAGAAAATAGGTCTCTTTTTCGGATCGTTCAACCCTATCCATATCGGGCATCTGATTCTTGCGAATTATATTCTGGAACATACGGATATGGACGAACTCTGGTTTGTGGTAAGTCCACAAAACCCTTTCAAAGAAAAAAAATCATTGCTGAAAGACCATAACCGCCTGGACATGGTACAGCTTGCCGTGAAAAATTATTCAAAAATGCGCGCTTCCAATGTGGAATTTTCTTTACCTCAGCCGAGTTATACCATTGATACGCTAACTTATCTTCACGAAAAATATCCGGATTATTCTTTCAGCTTAATTATGGGCGAAGATAATCTTCAGAATCTTCACAAATGGAAAAATGCAGATACACTTGTTAAAAATCACCATATCATCGTTTATCCAAGGGTATTTAAGGGTGAAAAAAAAGATTCGGAATATCTTCTGCAGCATGAGAATATTTCCTTTATTGAAGCCCCTGTCATTGAACTTTCTGCAACCGAAATCCGGAATATGATCAAAACCGGAAAAAATGTAAGACCTATGCTTCCTCCCGAAGTTTTCGAATATTTGGACGGTAGTAGTTTTTATAAGTAATTGTTTATGAAACTGTACTTTTTTTTAGTTTTACTATTTTGTCACTATTTTATTTTCGGCCAGGTGATTTTTCAGAAAGATTCTGTTGAAATAAAAAGAGAATCTGCGATGGAAAAAAGGCTACAGGAAATATTGAAATATAAAAAGGAGCAATGTACCAAAGATTCACTGATAGCCGTGCGTGACGCTAAAACTGTAAATAAGTACTTCATAAATAACATTGCACCTAATGGTTCTGAATTTCCTGCACATAAAGAACTAGAAGCTTCTTTAAAAAAGCTTGGAATATTTTGGGGCGGTACATGGATGGGAAATTGTATGGGAACCTACTCTGCAAATTCGTGCTATTATCACTATATGAATGAATTTACAGAAGAAAAGTTTGGCAAAGAAATAATACAAAATATTATTCGGAAATCGCTTCTTGATTATGTTGAAAAAAATCCTTCTATAATTTTTGAAATTAATGATCATTTGGATTGGTTATATGAAAATAATGGAATGTTAGCTGACCAATTAATCAATCAGCTTTTCTATAAAAAATATAAGTATCCAAAAGGATACAGAAAACCACCAAACATTAAAAATTCCTTTACTACTGTTTACCTTTTCTATGATAATACCTCTCATAGTTTAAAACTTGATCATTTTAGGCATCAAATATCTGATGCTCATAACCAAAAGTTCATTCCTTCTTTTGAAAGAATGATCATTGGTTTTATTAATTCTCCTATCTTTGTACTCTCTGAAAATGCAGGACGGTATAACGGATTAAAAACTTCATTTATCATTTATTATAAATAATTCAAATGAATTTCATCGAAAAATTTTTCTCAAAATATCCGCAGGAAAAAATAATCAAATGGTTTAAGCAGGTTTGCGTTGCCGAAGCAATCACGTGTTTCCTGCTCTACGGTGTTGCCATGATCTGGAAACGGTACGATGATGAGGGACTGCTGCCTACCATTTTCATCATTATCATTGGAAATGTACACGGTCTTTTTTTTACCCTCTATTTGCTGCTTTGCCTTCCTGCAAGAAAGATTTATGAATGGGACGATGAAGATTTTGTATTTGCACTTCTTTCGGCATTTTTTCCTTTTGCCACTATCTGGGTCGATAAAAAACTTGCGCGTTTTGACAGAGAATAATACTACACAGGATCTTTTCAGATCCTTTTTTTTGTAATCAACCTAGGATAGTTATCCTGCTGATTATTATAATTCCTTTTTCTTTATTTATTTTTTTAGCTTAACATGTAATATTTTATTCAGCTGAATTGTCTCTACAATAACGAAGACTTAATAAGTTAAAAATTTAACTAAAATTTTAATCACTGTAAATCAATTAGTTAAAATATATTTAAAAACATTTTAAGTACTTTGTATTGCAAGATACTTAATTTATTATATATCTTTGCAATGTTAAATAATAACAAATACAAGCTATTAAACTTTCTAAAATTAAAAACATGAAAACGACAATTTTAATTGCAGCTATATTTTTCAGCGGAATGACCTTCGCACAGGAGAAAAAACAAGACAGTGTAAAAACGAAAAGTATAGAAGGCGTTACAATGACCAAACAGGTTTTCAAAAAACAAAGTGACCGTTTTGTGTATGACGTAGCAGCTTCCCCAGTAGCAAAAGGAAATACTACTTTTGATTTGCTGAAGCAGACTCCCCTGTTGTCTACAACCGATGATAAGACTTTAAAGATTGCAGGGAAAAATAATGCATTAATATACATTAACGGTAGAAAAACCAATATGGATGCAGAATCTTTAACACAGTTTTTAAAAAATACTCCGGCAGAAAATATACAGAAAATAGAGGTGATTACGGTTCCCGGAAGCGAATATCAGGTAGAATCTTCTGACGGAATCATCAATATTGTTCTGAAGAAAAAAATGAGTGACGGCACAAGCGGAAACATGCGAATGTCTAACTCTCAGAATAAATATAATGCCAGTAACGCGAGCTTCTCTGTAAATTACAGAAAAGACAAATTGGGAATCAATGCCAACCTTAGCGGTGGTGAAAATATTAATCCACAAACATACATTTTGAGAAACAGATCAGGAAATGTTCAGAACGAATCCGTGGGTGATATTGATGATCCTAACAAAAACCTTGGAGGATATCTCAATGTTGATTATCAGCTGACCGAAAAGAGCAATCTTGCATTATCCTGGAATTCATGGGCCAATAAAAGCTATAATTCTACCATCAACTTGCTGAATATCATCACGAGATATGATAACAATGATAATTTGATATCAACAGATTATACGAGGACTAAAAATAAAGAAAATGCAAGAAATTATAATAATTCAGTTAATTTGAACTATGAGCTGAAACTTGATTCTCTCGGAAGTAAATTCAATGTAAATGCCGCTTATCTCAATTATAAAAGATTTCAGTATTCTGACAACAATACGATGATTTCAGATGTTCAGGGAAGCACTTCCGGATTTTCAAGAACAGGAAAGAAAATTATTCAGGATATTCCGCAGATCATCAATAATTTTTCCGGAACGGTAGATTATATTCAGAAATTTAAAAATGATTTTACATTTTCTGCCGGAGGAAATTTTAATAAGACCAAAACAGATAACGACACTAAAAATTACACCTACGATTACATCTACAACAATGCGGGACAGTTACAAATGATTGACTTAACCACAGATCCCAACCACTTTATTTATGACGAAAATATTTATGGAGCATATCTTACTTTAGAGAAAAAATTCTCAGATAAATTTTCGGGAAAAATCGGAGCAAGATATGAAATCACCAACAGCCTTGGAACATCTGACAATGCAAAACAACCTGAATATCAGAGAATAAAAAGAAACTACAACAACTTCTTGCCATATTTAAGCTTTAACTACGCGATTAATGACAAGAACAATATCTCGTATTCCTTTTCAAGCAGGATGAGAAGACCAAGTTTCTGGGAGCTTAATCCTGTGAAAAACATCATTACACAAGACAACTATACACAGAACAATCCTTTTGTAAAAGCATCTTCCACTTACAACCAGGAATTAACGTATATGTATAAAAACTCGTACTTCCTGATCCTGAATCACACTTATGAAAAAGACCAGATTACACAGGTGCCTTTACAGAGAAGCTATATTGATCCTGAAACCAACCAGAAAAGAGTTCAGTTGGCTTACATAAGGACGAATTTTGGGGACAAGCAGGAAATGTCTGCCATGCTTGGGGTTCAAAAGTCGCTTTTCAAGCAATATCTGACATTGAATTTCAATGCGGGAGTTCAGCACAATATCAACAACGGAACATTGAATACGGATCCTACAACCGGGCAGGTTTTTGACACCTACATCAACGACAGAAAATCTACCAGCTTAGTAATCACCAGTAACAATACCCTGCGTCTTGACAAGAAGAAAACATGGTTCCTGGGAGTAAACTTCTTCTATGTAGATCAACAGCAAATCGAGCTTGGAATTCTGAAAGACCTGATGAGTCTTGACCTTAGCATCAAGAAAAACTGGAACGACTGGACTTTTGCAGTAAACGTGAATGATGTTTTAAGAACCAATTTGGTGGAAATAGAAGATTTTCAGTCGAGTGGAAATTATAATTATATAAAAAACGACATGTACCGAAGAAGTATTACTGTAAGCCTTACCTACAATTTCGGAAATCAGAAAGTGAAAAAAGTAAGGGATATCGAAAGCGCTTCGGACGCTATTAAAAACAGAACCAGATAACAACAATCATTTCTTCATATATATTATTTTTTGTGGTAACTCACCGTTTTACGGTGGGTTTTTTATTGTTGAATCCTGGCACATACAATGAAGCATAATTTTTGATCAGGATAAATATAATCAGGAAAGATTTTTATACATGAACAACCGTTTATTCATTTTAAGTATTATATTACTTATAATATGCAGTAACTGCAGGCAAAAAAACGTTAATTTCGGAAATGGGGTATCATTTACGATTGAGAAAAATATTCCGTACGGAGAAGATTCCCAGCAGCAGATGGACATTTATCTTCCGGAAAACAGTAAGAAAGAAAAAGATATTTTTATCATTATTCACGGTGGAGGATGGCGCGCCGGAAGTAAATCTGAACTCACTGCTTTTACCTACAAACTGATGGAAAAATTCCCGCGAAATATCTTTGTCAATGCAGATTACCGACTCGCTTCCACAACAAATTTTGCTCTTCCGGGCCAAACTGATGATATTCGTACTATAACAAAGTACTTCGATCAGACATTATCATTCAAACCCAGATATATTCTTTTAGGAAACAGCGCAGGGGCAAACATCTCCATGTTATATGCCTATCAATTTGACCGGGATAATAAGGTAAAAGCAGTAATCAATATCGTAGGGCCTGCAGATCTCAATGATCCCGGATTTAAAAATTACAATGATTATTCATTTCTTGAAAAACATATGATTGATCCTGCCATTGTTCCCAAAAATAGATCATTAATGGATTTCGGAAGCCCTGTACGATGGGTAAATAAAACCGCTCCTCCTACTCTTTCTTTTTATGGAATTTATGATGATATTGTCCCGTTATCACAAATGAAAACCTTAGATTCCGTATTAGAAAAAAATAATGTATATCATGAATCCTATGAATTTAATGGAAACCATGTTAACTGGATCAATGAACCCAATTCTGATTTTCTTATTCAAAAAATACATATGTTTTTAAACAATACCGATCAAAAGAAAACGCTCTGAAAATTTCAGAGCGTTTTCTTTTTTATTCGGACTTAAAGATTTCTGACCTTTCCGAAACTCCGTTGGCATTGAAAGCCTCGATCTGGAAATAATAAGCATCGGTTCTGTCGGCTCCGGTAAAGAAATATTCATTTTTCCCGTACACCATAATACTTCCGTATAATTTCTCAGGAGATTTCCCCCAATAGATTACATATCCGTCTGCATCGGAATTCTGCTGCCACTTCATCCAGATGCTTCTTCTTTCGCCGTATTTTTTAGGATCAGAACGTAAAGGCACGAAATTCTGCACTTTTCCGGGAACTGCTCCTGCACCTTTTCCAAACACCCTGAATCCGCTTAATGCAAACTTTCCTGTCGGCATTTTTAAATTTTCCATCTTTAAAAATCTTGCTTTTGCCGGTTTTTCAAGTTCTACATAATCGTGCGGAACGTCTTTTGTATTTTTACTTTTATCAACAATAACATTCCATTTTTTGCCATCATTGGAACCGTAAATTTTGTACTGATGCATCTTGCCCAGCGTTTTACCCATAAATTCAACATCCTGATCCGCATAATTGATCTGAATGGCATTAATGGTGGAAACCTCTCCTAAATCCGTCTGAAACCACTCTCCGGAATTCCCTGTTTTGGCACTCCAGTAGGTTTTGATATCCTCATCCACCGCATAATTAGAGTGATATCCTCCCAGTGTTGATGAAACCTGAACCGGTTTGTTATAATTCAGTAACATCCATCCGGCAAAAAGCCCTTTGGAAAAGTCTTTTCCCTGTGCATACTGCGGAAGATAGGTGGGATAGTCTCCATAAGCCGTGTTGCAATACATCACATCATCTTTATCAAATCCTGCAGGCCAGATCCCCAGACGTCTTTCAAAATTATTTTTTGTGGAAATAAAAATGGTAGAAATATGCCACCAGTTTTTATAATTATCTTCGAAAGTTGCGCCGTGTCCCGCTCCCCGTGCAAACCCTCCCGGTTTATAAGAAAATGGATTGTGCTGCTGATATTCAAAGCCCCCCAAAGGCTTGTTGCTTACATACACTCCGTCTGAGTATCCACTGAATTCTGTTGCCGGAGCTCCGTACTGCATATAATATTTCCCGTTGTGTTTTGTCATCCATGCTCCTTCCACAAAAGGCTGCAGGAAAACATTATCATTGTATTCCCCGAATCTTTCCCAGCCGTGATCTTCAGGCTTCAGTCTTACAATCGGCTTTACAAAACCTTCCGACTGAAGCGTATTTACCTTCACTTCGGTGCCCAGTAAAGGCCATTCGTTACTGGAACCCCAGTACAGATACAATTTATTTTTGTCTTCATCGTAATGAAAGGCAGGATCCCAGGCTCCTACTTTTAGTGTATCAACAGCAATTTTCCAGTCGTCTTTTGTAGGATTGGTGCTTTTCCAGATCGGGAAATCCTGTTCCCAGGTAGATCCGAAAACATATAATGTATCCTTCATGGCCCAGACCGCCGGAGCATTCAGGTCGTGAATGTATTTGTTATCTCTCAGGAATTTTCTCTTTACAAATTTCCAGTCGAGCATATCATCACTGTACCAGTATCCTTCCTGATTGGTAGAAAAAAGGAAGAGTTTATTTTTAAAATTAACAATTACAGGATCTGCGGTAGCACGGTGTTTTCCCTGTTTTGAAAAAACTTCAAACGGGGTATAGCCGTAGTCGATATTAATGGGGTTACAAAATGTCTTCTGTTGGGCTTTTAAACTAAACAATCCCAACAGGAGCATTACTGACAAGAGGTACTTCTGCATTTTCATACTTTTTAACTTTGAAGACAAAATTAATTAACTTTTTTGGGTTTTCTCCAAATAAAACCGTCCAATAAATAATGGGTAAGCTGAGGAACGATCAATAAAGGGATTAAAAATTGGAACCAGGTAAGTGAAATATTTAGATTTAAAGAAAAATGTTCGTTCCAGATTAAAATTTCCCATAAAAATTCTTCAAAAAATGCAAAGGCAAGAATCGTTACAACAAACAGGAATATTCCGAAAGTTGATTTAAAAAGAGATAAATTATTTAATTTCTGCTCATCTTTCTGTTTTATTTCCCTGATGTAAATTAAAGCGACATAAGGAATCCCGTGTGAAATAACATTCAGGAAAGTGAAAACCAGATCATTATTAAAATAAACAATTCCAAAATACCAGGAAAGATAGGTTCCGGATATTAAGGCAATTTTAGGAATATTATATTGTTTCTTTTTAAATATTTCATACATCGTTTTCAATATCCAGATGATTAAAATTCCGAAATACAGGAAAGTAATCAAAGGAACAAAATCCGGAATATTCTGAAGCCAGCTGAATTCATTTTCAACAAACCATGTAAAAGCTCTGGGTGTTTTAAACCAGTACAACATTGGAAAAATGGTGGCAGAATATACGGCAATTCCGTCTATTTTTTTACTCCAGCTATTTGGTTCAAATCGGGCATAAATTCTCATGAAACCGTATTGCTGCCTGATAAAATGAAAAACGGCAATTAAGGCGAGAACCGACCAAAACGTCAAACTTCCGAATTGATATAAAACCAATCCCAAAATCCAGCTTACAGCAGGAATTCCGTAATACAAGAGCTTTCTCTTTCTAACCTCTTGCTTAACAAAATATGTTTTAAACAAAGTTGAATAGACATGCGCAACATCTACAAAAACAATCAGAAACAGCCATGTGTAAAAGGAATAATGATTTTCAAGTCCCTGAATCTGTTTCTGAAACAAGAAAACAATCAGCAAAATGATGAAAGGCGGCGATAAAATAAACCAGCCGTCTGTTTTTGCATTATGGATCCAGGGTTGTTTCATAACATATTTTTTGCAGTTCTCCATCCCTGATAAAATGCTTCTTCAAAAATTGAAATTCCCGAAAGATCCGAATGTGCAAAGAAAACTTTTCCGTCAATCGGCTGTTTTGCATTCTTGGAATTTTCGAAAATCTGCCCCGGAACCGGTGCAATCATTGCGTGCCCTATTTTATGAAACTGCATTTCGATAATAAAATCTTCAATCAGAGGATGTGCTTTTTTCAAATCTTCCAATACGAGGTTTTTCAGCTGATTTTCTTTTAAAGCATATAATCTTTTCCGTGCTTTCTTACAATTATCCGTCGAAAAACTCCTGTAATAAGTGATCACTTTTTCGCCCATAATTTGCTCTACATTCTGATGTTGGTCATAAATATAACCCAAACCGTCGGAACCATAAATTACGTTATCCCAAGCCAATTCTTCATCTCCTCCAAAGTCATTTCGTAAAATAATCGTTGTTAAAAGCCACGGAACATAATTGAAATTTCCTGCTTTTTTATGATTTAAAATTCTTTCGTTCACAAACTGTGGTGTTGCAAACAAAACCTTTTCAGCTACAATTTTCTTTGTTTTGTTCTGAATATTATCAAAGCTTAAAACCTCAACATTATCATTAATCTTAACATCAAAAACCAAATGGTTAGATAAAGCTTTATCTTTTATATATTTTGAAAAATGCTTTGCCAATCGTGCATTTCCTTCCGGCCAGGTAAAAACCTGATCTTTGTATTTCTTACTCCAGTTGTTTTTTCTTCCGGCAAAATAATGAATTCCCGCCCAGGCCGAAACGTAATCAGTTCCCAATCCATAATCGTCGCGGCACGAATAATCCAGCAGCCATAACAATTCTTCCGACATAAAATTTTCCTTTTTAAGCCAGTCTTTAAAAATAATTTTCTCCAATTGTAAAACCTCATCTTCGCGGCTGGAATCATGAACCGGAATGGCAAACCAATAGTTCCCCGATTCGTCTTTTTTGTTCCTGAAATCATCCATCCGTTTAAAAAAGCGGTCGAATTCCGTTTTTACTTTTGTTGAAATTCCGTTTTGGGGAACGATATCATTCTGCCAGGAATTTTTGAAGAATAGTCGTTCTTGCTGTGGAAAAGTCATCTGGTATTCATCCAGGATCGGGTCACCGGTTTCATCGTCGCCCTGATAAATTCCGGTTTCTTTCAGAAATTCAATGATTTCGGTGTTTTCTTTATTGGGCAACGGTAGATAATGTGCTCCCAGAGGAAATTTGGAGAATTGATTTTGTCCGTTGGATGAGTTTCCGCCCAAATGGTTTTCCATTTCCAGTAAGAGATAATCTTGTTCATTATTCTCACTGAAAAACCGGCAGGCCGAAAGCCCTGAAATCCCGCCTCCTACAATAAGATATTTCGTATGAATTTCTTCTGTAGGTTTAGGAAAATCTTTTGCCCAGAGTTTATGGCCTAAAATATGATTGGTTCCGGTGATTTTAAGCAATAATGATTTGCCTTTCTTACTGCAATACTGTAAAAAAGGAAGCATCAGACTGCCTAAAAATAAGGTTTTAAGGAAATCTTTCCGTGAAAATTGAGTGGATTGATTTGACAAGATTTAAAGTTTATTTTGAGATGCTTTCATAGTTATCATCAGGATTTTGAAAGTTGTTGATAATTCTTAAAACATACAGAACATCTGATCTAACGTCACAAATCATGGTATTATGTTTTGTTAGAAGGAATTTTCTATATTTGGTATCTTCATATTTTTCAAAAAAGACTTTTCCTGATTCTAAGATTGTAATTGCATTCTCCAGCTTATCATAAAAATTCAACAAAACCTTTTCGTTCCAATTTTGCAGAAGAAATTCTCCAATATTGTCGATATCCTGTTGAGCTTCTTCAGTTATTTCGACTCTTATCATTCTTAGACTGTATCAAATTTTTTCTTTTCTCTGCCAAAAATTCTCTAAAGGAAACAGTTCTGCCATTTTCAATATCTTCTTCAGCCCTTTTTAAAGATTCTAAAATCTCTTCATGGGTTTCATTTCTATAAACTGGCTCCATTACTTTAGCAATCGAAAGCAGTTCTTCGGAAGTAAATCTTTTTTCTTTCATCTTTTTAAAAAAAGTTGGTTTTTTTATTCCTGTTTTTTCAATGATGTAAGAGATTTTAAAGGGTGAATCTTTAAGAATCTGATCGATATTATTTTGGATTTCGATATATTTTTCAATTTCAGCTATCATAATTTTATATTTTAAATATCAATTTATGATACAAATATAGCAAATAATTGATAGCCTTTATTGTACTTTCCCCCACTCCTCATCAAAATAACGTACTAAAATTTGGTTATCCAAACGATTCACTTCAATATCTTTTGTCTTCATATCTTTCGTAAAGTAAGAAAGTTGGGAAAAATTGTAATCATAAAATTTCAGATTCGGAATTTTTCGGTAAATTTTATTATTAATAGGTTCAAATGAAGCCATTGAGAATCCCCATTCTCCAAATGACGGAACATATGTATGATATGCCGAGGTAAAAGGAAAAACCTGATTAATTGTTTTCTCAATACACCAGAAGGATTTCGGAGCAAAATAAGGAGAAGTTGTCTGCACAACAATTTTAGTGGCCAAAGTTGTCAGTTTTTCGAGTTCCCTGTAAAACTGTAAAGAGTATAATTTTCCCAAGCTATAATTAGAAGGATCCGGAAAATCAATAATGATAACGTCGTATTTTTTAGTATTCTCTTTCACCCAGATGTAAGCATCTTTATTAATGACTTTAAGTTTAGGGCTGGATAAAGAGCTTTGATTTAACCGACGCATGGTTTCATTATTTTTGAAAAAATTGGTCATTTCTCCATCGAGGTCTACCAAAGTAATGTCTTTTACGGCTTCATATTTTAAGACTTCACGAACCGCAAAACCGTCTCCACCGCCGAGAATTAAAATATGATCAATTTTTTTAGCCATCGACATTGCAGGATGAACCAATGCTTCATGATAACGGTATTCGTCTACAGAAGAAAACTGTAAGTTATTATTTAAATACAACCTGAATTCCCGGTTATTTCTTGTTAAAACTATTCTCTGATACGGTGAGCTTTTGGTATATACAACATTTTCACCATATAGCTTTTCTTCCGAAAATGATAAAATTTTATCAGAAAAAATAAAAAGAACAACCAGTAAAATGAATGCGCCAATCGATTTTATTTTTAATGAAACCGGTCTTGACAATTCATTTTTAAGGTAAAAACATAAAAATATCGCTATCGAAATATTAATCAATCCAAAAAACAATGGCGTTTTTACGATACCAAGATTCGGAATTAAAACCAATGGAAACAAAATAGAAGCCAGCAATGCACCGATATAATCAAATGCAAAAACGTTTGACACCAGATCTTTAAACTGCACCCTGTCTTTTAAAATATTCATCAGAAGCGGAATTTCAACGCCAACAAGGCACCCGGTAAAAAAAACAAAAAGATAAAGAACAGCTTCAAAATGCGCCAGCGTATTGAATAAAATAAACAAAACCACAGAACTGATTCCGCCGATAATGCCTACCAGAATTTCAATTTCTATGAATTTATCAAGTAAATTTCCTTTAATAAATTTGGCAAAATACGATCCTACTCCCATTGAGAAAAGATACACGCCGATGATAAAGGAAAACTGCTTCACGGAGTCTCCCAAGAGATAACTTGCCAGCGCCCCTGCCACCAATTCGTAGATCAGTCCACAGGTAGCAATGACAAATACTGAGAACATCAGCAGCAGCTCAAGAGGAATCCTCTTTTTATCCATGAATTGCCGCGCTTATAATAATTGAAATCCCGATGATGAAAGCTCCGAAAATAATAGCCAAAGCTGTATTTTTATTGTGAGCGATTTCGTGCCAGGTTTTTTCAGGGGTTAATTTTTCAATGATTACATAACAAACCAGCAATATGGCTATTCCCAGAAAGGAATAAATCACTGAATTGATGACCGGTAAAAAGTTGATCTGATCCATAGTTTATATTTTATTTGTGATAGTATCTGTAATAGCCGACTCCTGAAGAATGATATCTTCTTGTTGTTCCGTCGCGGTAGGTTTCTGTTTTTTCGCAGTCACAGAACTGATTTCCTGCGAAAGTAAGATAGGCAAACCAGCCGATAAAAAACATTCCGCACAGAAACAAAATCCAGTTTTCTTTTAAGTAATGAAGTATATTTTCCATCTTATGAATAGGTATACGGTGAATTTGAACTGTTGAACCATTTTGATCTTTCAAAGGCCCTTCTTCCGAAATACAGACCCAGAACCAATGCTATGAGAAATAAAAGAACAAATGCAAAATTCCTGAAAGAGACCGGCAACCATTCTGCTTTTATTTTTACAGATTTATTTTCAGAGGTTGCAGATATGCTTTCTGCTTGAGCATTTGCATTTAGTAAAGAATCAATATCCGCTTTTCCCAGTATCTTGTGAACCAATTGCCCGAGTGTACTTACCGAATCTTTTTTAATCATTTTAGCATCCCCGAAAGATGTGGTTTCGAAGGTCGACTGATTAGTTACGCTGACGGTTCCATTCTCTTCCCTCGATATCGAAAGATTACCATCCGGAGAAATATATTTTGCAGGCTGCGAAGTTTTAAGAGGTTCCTGTCTTTCAGCAGAAATCACAAAATGATAATTTCCGGGAGCAACGCCACAAAAATTAAATGATTCACGCTGGCTTCCCTCGCTCCAGTTTTCTCCATCTTCATAGCCATGGTATTGTTCGATATCCTTTGAAGCGAAGACAATTTCGTTGTTTTTTTCATTAACCAGGCCTAATCCTACATTTGCCCAGGAATTATCAACATTGGAAGAAACTTCAACATTCAAAGGTGCGGAACCGCCGGATAATTCGAAGCTTTTGCTTACCATTTCTTTATCTGCAACATCGGCAAAGTTAATTTCCTGTTCAAAAACCAGGGCATTTGTTCTGGTACCGACCACGTAAAGCTGAATGAGGCAGATTATTAACGCTGATACAGCCAGAATATTGATAGCCTGTGTTACATTGACATAAAAAGGCTGAACAATTCCTATTCCTGAATAATTCGGAAGACTAAGAATATTAAATGCTTTTTTTACTTTATATTTTGAAATATGTTTCCCGAAGAAAAACTCGGTGTTACTGCCCGACTGTTCCTGAGAAATCATTTGGGTTCCGTTTACATATTCTTTGTAGTTGGAAATCGAAAAATTGAGACTGTCTTCAAAAAAGCCTGCCGCCGCATGTATTGTACATTGCGTAGTTTCGTACCATCTGTAGTTTTTCATATGGAATTCCGCAACTTTATCATTAAGCTTTTTCTTAACATCCATAGCATTAATCACATGCAGAAAAACCCAGTGCCCGTCACTTTCACTTAAAAAAGCATTTCCTCCCTTTTTATCTTTTAAATAATATTCTCTCCAGAAAACAGTACTTCCGTATTTTCGGATGATAATTCCGGTTACGGTATAGTCTGTTCCGTCAATTATTCCTTTCTGCCCGACTTCCAGAACAACACTTTCGACAGGCTTTTTAACAACTTTTGCGGAAATATTTTTAGAAATATCAATAAGATTTGAACAGGATTTGCAGACATATTCACTGATTTCAAAATCTGCATCAATTGTATTCTCGGTTTTACATACGGGACAAATGTAATGCATGTTTATCTGTAAATTTTGTGTTTCTGAATGGTTTTAGCTTTAAAATACTGTATCATTTCTTCGGCAATTTTTTCAACTTTTGCCGTATTATCCTGTAAATAATTGCAGAGGAAAACATCAAAGGTAAGCTGCCTGAATTCCGGCCAGGTATGGATACACAGGTGAGATTCCTTAAGGCAGACAGCAGCTGTAAAGCTATGGTTTTCAAAAACATGACTCGTCACTCCTACAATTTCAACATCTTTTGTTGAGAGTACACTTCGGGTAAATTCCAAAAACCCTTCACTGTCTAATAATAAAGCTTCTGACTCCGTTTCCAAAGTCAGAAGAATATGTAAACCTTTGCTGGTAAATGATTCCAATTCAATATATTTTCAGCAAATATATTATTTTTTCGGTAAGAAAACTTCTGCAAGCATACAACGTGCGCTGCCTCCTCCGTTTACTTCAATCGTATTTAAGTCTGAATAAATAATTTCACAGTATTTCTCTATCGCAGAAATCTGATCTTCATGTAAAGATTTATAAGCGGTTTCGCTCATGACCAAAAACTTCTGCCCTTCTTTATTATTTACCTGAAGCATATTTCCGGCAAACTGCTGCATCTGTTCTTCAGAAATTTCAATGATTTCTTTTCCAGAATTTTTAATGGTTTCAATAACCTTGCTTCTTTCCAGTTCATCGTCAATACAATCAAGACAAATAATCACAAACTGATCTGCAACACACATCATCACATTGGTATGGTAAATCGGAAGTCTTTCTTCTCCAACCGTCTGGAATGAATGGAAAACAACCGGTGTAAAACCATATTTCTCACAAAACTCCCTGAATAGATTTTCATCCAGTCTTAAAGAAACCGAGCCGTAGGCAATTTTATTATCGTGATCGAAGATCATGCTTCCGGTTCCTTCCAGGTAATGACCCTGCGTTTCAGGGAAAGACCAGTCGTCGATCTCCGAAACTTCATATCCCTGGTCTTTGATGGTTTCGATGATATCTTCTCTTCTTTCCACTCTTCTGTTGGAAGCGAACATCGGGTATAAAACCACTTTTCCTTCTTTATGAAAGCTTACCCAGTTATTGGGGAAAATAGAATCCGGAGTGTGGGGATCCAATGTATCTTTTATGGTGATGACATTGATTCCTTTGCTTCTCAGTTTTTCAACAAAAGCTTTAAATTCTGACAACGCTTTGAACTGCGTATCAAATCCTTTCTGCTCTATCTGAAAATAGTTATTTTTTGCCGTCTCTGCATTAAATCCGAATGCAATCGGCTCTATCATTAGTACGGTATCTGTTGTCTGCATAGTTTGTGTTGTAGGGAGTTTTAGGTTTGAGAGTCTGAGTGGTTTAGTGTTTAGTGTTTAGTGTTTAGTGTTTAGTGTTTAGTACAAAATTACTTTTCTTCTTTTATTGATGAAAATGTACACCAAGTTTGTGACTGACTCATCATATTCACTAACATCCCGATTATTTGGTTGTATTGATTGTTTAAAATTTTAAATTATTCTTCATTAATATACTCACAACTTCTTGCAAATTGCAGCCAGGTCTGAGTTTCTCCTGCCTCGCCTTCAGAATCTGTAAGTTTTGAAATAAAAGATTCTCATATTTCCTTTTGCCCCATACTCCACTGATATTGGCTGAAACTGAGCGTGAGGATCTTCGTATTTGATCCGTAAGAGAATCACGTTCTTCTGCAGGGAAAATTTTTGAAAGCTTATAGATTTCCATTGCTGTATCAAAAGATTTCTGATAAACCCGCAGATCCTGATGAAATTTTATAGTAGGCATAATCATTTGTATTTAAGTTTAAAAATATAAAACTTTTTAAACAAAATGCAATTACACTGATACACTCATACTCTAAAACCCTATAACGTTCAAACTTATTCTCTCACAAGTGGCATCGTAGAACATCTCAGCAACCCTCCCATTTTTGAAATTTCGCGATAAGGGATTTCTTCAACGGTCATTCCCCATTCGTTTCTCAGGTGGTTGTTCATCCTGGTAAAAGTTTTGTCTGAAACCACTACTTCCGGAGAGATCGAAAAAACATTCGGGAACATTTCAAACATTTCTTCTGCCGTTACATGGAAACAGTTTTCTTCCCCAAAAATGTCGATAATCAGGCGATAATCACTTTCATCTACAAAACCGTCTTTGTAAATAATACATTTGTCTTTACCGATCGGGTTGAAAGTACAGTCGAGATGCAAAATACCTTCATATGGAATTTTATCATTTTTCTTCAGTTCCAGATCGATAATCCTTTTTTTAGGAAAGTATTCTTTGAGAATTTCTATGGCATATTCATTAGTTCTGGCTGTCTTATAGCTTCTGTAGTCTTCGCTGAAGCAGGTCCCAATAAAAAGAAAATCGTCCCAGACAATTACATCTCCTCCTTCAATATGCGCGGTTTCCGGTAGATTGATAATCTTTCTCCATTCCACTTTTTCAAAAATATTCCTGTAAGCTCCCTGTTCATCTGCCCTGTCGGTAATGACATTAGAAATGATCATTTTATCATCAATAACAAAAGCAACGTCTCTAGCGAAGACCTGATTATAATCTTCTATAATACTCGGGCGCAGTACTTCCACGTCGTATTTTTTCAATACGGATTCGAAAGCATTCATTTCATTAATAATATCCTGCTCTTTCGGGTAAATATTGTTTTGTATGGAATAATAGGATTTGGCATCATAACTTTCCTCAAGAGTCGGAACACCTCCCATAGAATTTGGCTGTCCCAGAACCACTGATTTCAGCCTTCCTGTTTCGTTTTTTATATTTAGTTTCATAAAGATTTATGCAATGCTACAAATATAAGTAAAGGCCTGAATCTGGGAAACTTTTAAAGCATTTTTAGACACGGGCTGCAATATAAATCTGAAAAACATTCCTATTGCAGTTTTTTATTAAGGCTCATTAAAGTACTAAAACATTTAATTGCTCGAATAAGCATCTTTTAAAGATATTTTATTATATTAAATTGTATTGATACTGCTTATTTTTCAGGCATATCAGATAATTTACGGTTTTTTGATATGTTTTTTAATGCTTTAAAGGCATACCAAAGTACAATTACACTTACCATCAACTGTCCCGGAACCAAAGTCCTTCTGAAAAGCATGCTGAAATCATTGGCTCTTTTATAGATAAAGGGTACCCACCTTTCTTCAGTTTCGTAAAAATATAGATAATACACCGTTCCGATTCTAAAAATAAAAAGACTAAGGCTAATATAAAACAACATCTTTACCGATTGTTTTGTTGATACAAGAATAATCAGAGTAAAAGCGCAAAGGAAACAGATAAACATCTCCATCTGGTAGAAAATCACATTTACGAGACTGTATGTGGGCGAATAATCTGCAGGTTTGGAATGCAGCATCTCTAGAAAATCGAATGTTTCAACCATGAGGAAAAGCCCGTAGATGATGTAGAGAACAATATTAATCCTCATTGCCCTCTTAAGCGAATTTAATTTCTCATTTTCCATGCTTTAAGTTAAAAAAAATCCACGAAATAAAAAATCCCAAAGCAAGCTTTGGGACTGATTTATAATAATATGAATAATTATCTGTTTATCATATCGATGTAATCTCTTTTCTGAGCACCTTGATATACCTGTCTTGGTCTTCCGATAGGATCTCCTTTCAATCTCATTTCTTTCCATTGAGAAATCCATCCCGGAAGTCTTCCTAAAGCAAACATTACCGTGAACATTTCTGTAGGGATTCCTAATGCTCTGTAGATAATTCCTGAATAGAAGTCTACATTCGGATATAGTTTTCTTTCAACGAAGTACTCGTCTTCCAAAGCAACTCTTTCCAGCTGCATAGCAATATCCAATGCTTTATCCTGAATCCCCAATGCGTTAAGAATATCGTCTGCTGCTTTTTTAATGATCTTCGCTCTTGGATCAAAGTTTTTGTACACTCTGTGTCCGAAGCCCATTAAACGGAAACTGTCGTTTTTATCTTTAGCTTTAGCTACCCATTTGTTTACATCGCCGCCATCTTTTTCGATAAGCTCAAGCATTTCGATCACTGCCTGGTTTGCTCCACCGTGAAGTGGCCCCCAAAGTGCAGAAACCCCTGCTGAGATAGAAGCGAAAAGACCTGTATGAGCAGAACCTACCATTCTAACAGTAGATGTAGAACAGTTTTGCTCGTGATCTGCATGAAGAATTAATAATTTATCCAAAGCCTGAACAACCACAGGATCGATTTCAAAATCCTGGTTCGGCATTCTGAAGGTCATTTTGTAGAAATTTTCTACATAATTCAGGTTGTTGTCACCGTGGTTAAGCGGTAATCCCTGGGTTTTTCTGTATGTCCATGCACAAAGGTGAGAGAATTTTGCAATAAGCAATTCTGCAGCATGATCCATTTCTTCTTTAGAATTTACATTAACGGATTTTGGATTAAAAGCCGTTAAAGCAGATGTTAATGAAGAAAGAACTCCCATAGGGTGAGCAGAACGAGGGAAAGCATCGATGATTTTTTTCATCTCCTCTGCTACGAAGTTATATTTTTTAATATTTGATTCGAAAGAATTGAACTGATCCTGATTCGGCAAGTCACCGTGCAGTAAAAGGTACATTACTTCTGTGAAGTTTGATTTATCGGCAATCTGCTCAATTGGATATCCTCTGTAGAATAATTCTCCTTTATCTCCATCTAAGTAAGTGATGTCACTAAGTGTAGCCCCGGTATTTTTATACCCTAAATCAAGTGTAATCAGACCAGTCTGGTCTCTTAATTTTGAAATATCGATTCCTCTGTCTCCGATAGTACTATCCACAATTGGATATTCATATGAATTACCATCGTAATTCAATATTACTTTGTTGTCTGACATTATTTATTTTTTTTCTAAATATACTATTTATTACAAAACACGGCAAACTAAAAATTTCGCTTGCCGTTATTTATAATTTCAATTAATTATCTTTTGATTTTAAATGCATCCAATCCTGGGAATACTGCAGTTTCACCAAGTGCCTCTTCAATTCTCAGCAGCTGGTTGTATTTTGCCATTCTGTCTGATCTTGAAGCAGATCCGGTTTTAATCTGTCCGCAGTTCATTGCTACTGCAAGATCAGCAATAGTAGAATCCTCTGTTTCTCCTGATCTGTGGGACATAACGGATGTGAATCTGTTATTCTGTGCCATTTGTACGGCAGCCATCGTTTCAGAAAGAGAACCAATCTGATTTACTTTAACCAAAATTGAGTTGGCGATACCTTCTTTAACACCTCTTGATAGTCTTTCAACGTTTGTTACGAATAAATCGTCCCCTACTAACTGTACTCTGTCTCCGATTTTATCCGTTAACATTTTCCATCCTTCCCAGTCGTTTTCCTGCATACCGTCTTCGATAGAAATAATCGGGTATTTCGCAGCCAGTTCAGCAAGGTAAGAAACCTGCTCACTGCTTGAAAACTGAGCGGCATCCGGAGTCTGGAACTTTCTGTAATCGTAAATTCCGTCTTTGTAGAATTCTGAAGCAGCGCAGTCCAGTGCCAACATGATGTCGTCACCAGGCTTGTATCCCGCTTTTTCGATGGCCTGAAGCAATGTATCCAACGCATCTTCAGTTCCGGAGAAAGTTGGCGCAAAACCACCTTCATCACCTACGGCAGTTGAAAGGCCTCTTGAGTGAAGTATGGATTTTAGGTTATGGAAAATTTCAGTTCCTTTTCTTAATGCATGGGAGAAAGAATCTGCTTTCACCGGCATGATCATAAATTCCTGGAATGCAATTGGCGCATCTGAGTGAGAACCACCATTGATAACGTTCATCATAGGAACAGGAAGGGTATTGGCATTTACACCGCCAACATATTTGTATAAAGGCATTCTCAGTTCAGTAGCAGCAGCTTTAGCAGCAGCTAAGGAAACTCCCAGGATGGCATTAGCCCCAAGATTTCCTTTATTGTTTGTTCCGTCAAGATCGATCATAATCTGGTCGATAAGATTCTGATCATAAACAGGAAGCCCTACCAATTCAGGCGCGATTACTTCTCTTACATTCTCAACAGCTTTAAGAACACCCTTCCCCATATATTCTGAACCGCCATCACGCAGTTCTACTGCTTCATGTTCTCCTGTAGATGCTCCTGAAGGTACTGCAGCACGACCCATAGCACCGCTTTCCGTGAATACATCTACTTCAACTGTAGGATTTCCTCTTGAATCTAAAATTTGTCTCGCTTCTATGTAAGAAATGTAACTCATTGTTCGTTTTTTTATAGTTCAGACAAATTTAATCAATTTTTAACTTTAAAAAGCAGATGACACGTAATTTATACGTTTATTCAGAGTTAAATTTTAGTTAATATATGAATTAAAAAATAACTGAAATAAAAACAGAGCCGTTATCATTTAAATCATAATGAGAATGATCATCACCTATATCGTGGCCTATTCTTTTATTTATTTAAATTATATTTTTCCCTCTCTTGCGGGCTAAGTGCTCTCATTGTTTTGGCTTCTTCCACTCTAGCTTCATTAGCAGCTGTTTCTGAAATTTTCTCCTGTAATGAGACTATTAAATCTACAACTTTATTAAAGCTGTTAAAATACTTTTCATCTTGGCATTGCTCAGGAAAATTCACACAATGCTCCTCTAATCTGTACAGAGCGTCTCTGAGCATATTCACCGGAGCTGTCCTTTCTCCCAGTTTGGATAATGTTTCAGCTATTTTTGTAATTTGTTCGGCGGATACACTATCTCCTGTTTTCAATTTGCCTGTGAGTTTGCTGGTAATATCCGTCGTGGTTGCTATGGCGGCATCAGGCTGAACTTCTGATAAAATTTTATCAATCTTACCATTATTATCAAGACTTATGACAGCTCCCCGGCGTGTAGCATCGTATGACATCTGATAATTTGAACCTTTATTTTCCAGTTCTTTCAATGTGGCTTTATGCCTTATATTACATGAAATACACGACAAAATTACGAGTAGATAAAATATTATTTTCATGGCATTACATTATAAATTGAGTTTTCTGTTTCATCAAATCTTGCATTTCCTTTTTCAAGCACTATTGCCAACGCTGAAAATTCCTGAAAGTTCAGATCATCTATTATTTCAGTATCTGCATCTTTAAGCTTTAATATAACCTTTCCTTTTTTGGAAGATATATTCCATTCTAATAAATAGTCAACAATTATTTTCATGGTCAATTTTTTAAGTTAGTGTATTATAAAGAACTTTATTTTACAGGTGTATTTGTGTTAACATTGATAACCGAGCTATCAGAAACAGTTTTTTTCTGTTTTTCATTTGTTTTAATGAGTAAATAGCCCGCGCTACTTGTTCCCATTAAAGCTAAAGCATAATTACCAAAAACAGGAAACTCCGTAGTATTATTAATGAATTGGCAGACAAACACTAAACCGAAAATTATATTAAATAACAAAGCCTGATAGCGGTGTACACTTATTCCGCCCGCATCTGATAATATATCTCTTATAAAACCATTACTATCAGTATTTTTTTTAGGATTTGGTATCTCGTTATCAATATATGTTGCTACACTTGCAGTTCCCACGCTAATTCCCAATAAAAGTAAAATTGAAGGTTCTTTCAGTTTCAAAAGCAAATCAAAGTTACCATTGTTTCCCATACCAGCGCACAAACATATTATTACAATCATTGTCCAATAAAACAACTGACTTCTTGAAAAGCTGTATGTTTTTTCTGATCCATTGTCGACCTGTGTGTCTTTTAATAAATCTGTTTTAACAGCAAGCCACATTCCGAATATAAAAATGGCTACAGGAAGAACATATTCGAATAAAATTTTCATGGTTATTAATTTTTAATTTGTACTTCAAAGTTATTTAAAAAATTTACTTCTAAACATTATTCAAAAAGATAATTCTATAGAAAGTGATATTCCGGTTAAAAAATTATCCTAAAAACTTATAATAAAAAACAGATGGGTTCCGTTTTCAGTTGTAATTTCACAACGACCGTTCTGCTCATGCATTCTTCTTTTCATATTCCGAAGACCATTGCCTTCCGGATTTTTATGGTTAATACCAATTCCGTTGTCGGAAATTTTCATGATAAATTCTTTCTCTTTTTGGCTGAATGATAATTTAATCTCACTGGCCTGACTATGCTTATAAATATTATTCAAAGCTTCTTTCAAGCATAAGAACAGATTTCTTCTCTGTTCGGTTGAAATGGTTGTTTTTTCAGCTATTTTTCCGCTTTCTGTAATGATTACAATTGTTGTTCTCTTAAGAAAGTTTTGAGCATATATTTTAGCATAATCGATAAAACTTCCCAGTGTATCATTCCCTGAATTCAGGCTCCAAAGCATTTCTCTCATGGAAAGATTCATTTCCTCTGAGGTTTTCAGAAGTTCTTCAATATCATTCTTGAGTTCTTCATCTTCGGCACGCTGTTTTAAAAATTCTGCCTGCAGTTTCAATGCAGAAATTCCGGCCCCGAGATCGTCGTGCATATCGTGGGAAATCCGTTCCCGTTCTTTTTCGATGAGCTTTTGTTTTTCAAGTTCTTTCTGGAGCAGCTGGTTTTGGTGTTCGGATTCTTTGAGTTGTTGTTGTTGAATAAAAAACAACTGCCTTTTATTATATAATATGACAATAAAAGCTATGAAAATAACAAAAGCCAGTAATAAAATAATCGCTATAATATAAGTTAATCTTATCGTATCCGGCAGTTCGTTTATTTTTTCATTCATATTTACCATCTTTTTCAAACTTTTCCAAAGCTATATAAAACAAGCTGTACATAATTATATTCACAAAATACTGTGTCATCTTTAATACCTCTAAAAAAGTAGGATCATTATCCTGAAGAAAAAACATAGGAATAGATCGGAAAATAAAGAATATACTCCATAACAATAATCCACATGTAACCCAGAAATGCGGATCATTCGTAATTTTTTTTCCATTAAAGTTTTTAAGCCTATTATAAAACCATATAAGAGAGTTGATGATGAAATAAAAGCAAACAATTATTCCTAGTTTATTATCATAATTTTCTCCATAAAATTTAGTAAAAAATAGGATGTACGCCAACATAATGACTAGAATACTCCAATAGATCTTTTTAAATTTCAATAAAAATTTTGAATAGTATACAAAAAAGAAAATGATAAGAAAAATACTATAATAATTAAATAGGTATGCATAATTTCGTTCCCCTAAATAAAGTTTATAATGACCATAAAGTTCTAATAAAAAAGAAAGCGATAAATAAATCAATAAATAGCCTTGACTGGAAAGATTTTTTCTTCCAGCCAAAACTATTGCTTTAACAACATCAATGAGAAGTATTGCTAAATATATTATTGATATTAACATTTTTATGGATATAATGATCCCATATCAAAGAAATTTCTTCTAATGCCAAGTTCCTCAGGCACATACCTTCCGAGTATAGTAATTCGTTTTTCCTCTTTAGCATAAGCTTCTCTATACCTATTTTCATCAAGTCCATATTTAGGATTTCTTCTAAAAAAATCCAGTATGTATTTATAATTCGGAACTTCTCCTATGATAAATTCTATTTCATCGTATAGATTTCCTTGCGAATTTGTTTCACTCATAATTTTATTTATATCCTCCCAAGGATAAAATACACCATCCGATGGTTTGTCTGGCATTCTATAATCAGAAACTATTCTAAATAAATCACTTTTCTTGTAATTGCAGTAAATGTCTCTAAAAGCATGATCGTCGATTATTGTATTTATATCGAAATTATTTTTCAGATTAAAAATTGCAAAATGTTCGCCTAATAAATTTTTATCATGATCTAAAGGTGTACCTATAATATATATAAATTCTTCTGCATCAGTATCACTTATATCTTCATTATCGGTATACATAAAATATTGCTTCCTATTTAATGTGATAAAATGAAACATTATTCCAAGACCCAAAGAGCTGTATTTTGTATAAAGTTCTTCTAAAGCTTTCTTTTTTACTGAATATTTATCTAAATATAATCTTTTTGAACCATTGTCTAATTTAGATAATACTCCTATTGTCGCCTGATATATAAAAATGTTAGCAATATCATGATGTACATCTTTAAATGCAAGTTCCTTTTCGACTCCTTTGTTATACACCAAATAATCAAGTTTATTTCCGTTAGCCTCCACATATAGAGTATCATAATTTTCTACCAGCGAACATTCGCTGTCTCTGTTAATTGCTTCCATAAGTTCTTAGTTTTTAAAATGGTTAAATTTATTAATAGCCTCCACTTTATTATTGACGTGGAGTTTTCTGTAAATGTTTCCGACGTGTTTTTTGACGGTATCAATACTGATGAATTTCCTATCGGCTATTTCTTTATACAGCAGACCTTGGGAAAGCAGCTCAAGGATTTCTTTTTCCCTCACTGTCAATTCATCGAAACCCTTTATTTCAGGAAGTTTTCTTTCGAAATGGCTTAATACTTTTCTGGCGATGGAAAAGCTCATGGGAGCGCCACCGTTGTAGACGTCCCGGATGGAAGAGAGAATCTTTTCCATGCTTTCACCTTTTACCAAATATCCCATTGCCCCGGCTTTTAAAGAATTAAAAACTTTTTCATCATCTTCAAAACTGGTACACATGATAAACTGAGTATCCGGAAGTTCTTTTTTTAGATTTTCAATAATTTCAATACCGAGCATATCCTGCAGCTGGATATCCATCATTACGACATCCGGAGAAATATCGGAAAGATTATGTAACGCGTCATTCCCATCAAAATACTGGGCAATTACTCTCATATCATCCTGATAATTGATGACTTTCTTTAACGTATTGTTATAATTCTTTTCGTCTTCTACGATGGCTATGGAAATACTCATGTCTGTGATTGTTTAGTTACAAATTTCAACAGAAAATAAACGGAAGTCAATTACTCTTTCGGGTAATTTTAAAAGATTTAAGTTTCATTTGTTGGTTTAGTTTTTGTTTTTATTAAATTTAATAAAAAATATTTTATTTCTAAAAATATTTGGCAATCATCACATTAAAAAAAATTAACATCATGAAAAAGGGACTTTTCGCAGCATTCGCAGTCATTGCACTATCATTTACAAGCTGCAAAAAAAGTGAAACGGGGAATAAAGCTGTATTAAAATCAGACGGTACCGAAAAATCTATGACTGATAGCAGTAAAGCAGATCCTAATATTCAGTATGAAACGGACGTTAACGGAAAAAAATATGTAAAAACAGACTTTGTGTATAAGGCAACTGACGGGAGTCTTGCCAAGGTTGTCTTCAATTATAATGAAAAGACGATGAGCATCAGAAGCAATAATAAAACTTTCATTCTGAATAAAGTTGATTCTGAAGGCAATGAGGCCGTTTATGAGAAAATGGACATGAAAGCTACGATAAAAGGAGACAGCCTGATTCTTGATCAGGACAATAATATCATTGAGCTGGTAAAAACTAAAATCTAAGCAATGAAAAAACCGTTCAGAATCTGAACGGTTTTTCTTTTTATATCTGAATGAATATTATTCTTCAGTCTTTTCCTCTGTAGAATCAGCAGCTTCAGCCGTAGGCTCAGCAGCTTTTTCTTCTACTACAGGAGCTTCAGCTACTACAGCTTCTTTCTTAGCTGTTGCAGATCTTCTGCTTCTTCTTGTTGTCTTCTTCTCTTCAGCATTAGGGTTGTAAAGCTCGTTGAAGTCTACCAATTCGATAAGAGCAGTATCAGCAGCATCACCAGGTCTGAAACCAGTTTTGATGATTCTTGTGTATCCACCGTTTCTCTCAGCGATTTTAGGTGCTACAGTTCTGAACAATTCAGCAACTGCTTCTTTATTTTGAAGATATGAAAAAACAACTCTTCTATTGTGTGTAGTATCTTCTTTTGCTTTTGTTAATAGAGGCTCAACATATACTCTTAAAGCTTTTGCTTTAGCAACAGTAGTGTTGATTCTTTTATGCTCAATTAGAGAACAAGCCATATTAGAAAGTAAAGCACTTCTGTGAGAAGCCGTTCTTCCTAAGTGATTGAATTTTTTACCGTGTCTCATTATTAATTATTTATCAGCGTCTAACTTATATTTTGCAACGTCGAAACCGAAGTTAAGACCTTTTGAATGCACTAATTCTTCTAGTTCTGTCAAAGATTTTTTACCAAAATTTCTGAATTTCATCAAATCAGACTTACTGTAAGAAACCAATTCTCCAAGAGTTTCTACTTCAGCCGCCTTCAGACAGTTAAGGGCTCTTACAGAAAGATCCATATCTGCTAATTTAGACTTAAGGAGTTGTCTTGTATGAAGAGTTTCCTCATCATATTGGATAGATGCTTTTACAGCTTCCGTTTCCAGCGTGATTCTCTCATCAGAGAACAGCATGAAGTGATAAATTAATATCTTGGATGCTTCTGTTAAAGCGTTCTGAGGACTGATAGATCCGTCAGTTTCTATATCTAATACAAGTTTTTCGTAGTCTGTTTTTTGCTCTACACGATAATTTTCAATGCTATATTGTACTTTCTTGATTGGCGTGAAAATAGAGTCGATCGCAATAGTACCTACCGGTGCATTGTTTGACTTATTTTGTTCAGAAGGAACATATCCTCTACCTTTTTCAATATTGAAAGTAATTTCGAAAGTTACATCACTGTTTAGGTTACAGATCACCAAATCCGGGTTAAGAACCTCAAATCCGTTGATAGATTTTCCTAAATCACCAGCAGTAATAACCGTCTGACCTGATACTTTGGCATTAACCTGCTCGTTTGACTGGTTTTCTGCCGTAGCTTTTAATCTTACCTGCTTCAGGTTAAGAATAATTTCGGTAACATCTTCGATTACTCCTGGAATAGTTGAAAATTCGTGCTCTACACCTTCTATTTTGATAGATGAAATAGCATAACCTTCCAGAGAAGAAAGCAACACTCTTCTCAAAGCATTACCGATTGTAAGCCCGAAACCTGGTTCTAGTGGTCTGAATTCAAATTGACCTCTAAATTCATCAGAGTTAAGTAAAATTACTTTATCGGGTTTTATGAATTGTAAAATTGCCATATTATTGGGTTGAGCAAAAATTTGATTAAAAAATTATTTAGAGTAAAGTTCGACGATAAGCTGTTCCTTGATGTCTTCCGGAATTTGGATTCTCTCAGGAGCAGAAACGAAAGTACCTTCTTTCTTCTCATCGTTGAATTGTAACCACTCATAATTTGCTTTAGAAGCCAATGCGTTGGTAACTACTTCAAGAGACTTAGACTTTTCTCTTACAGCAATTACATCACCTGCTTTTACCAAATATGAAGGAATGTTCAGGATTTCTCCGTTCACAGTGATGTGTCTGTGAGAAACCAATTGTCTTGCAGCAGATCTTGTTTTAGCAAAACCTAATCTGTACACTACGTTGTCCAATCTTGATTCGCAAAGTTGCAATAGAACTTCACCTGTTACACCTTTACTTCTGTGTGCTTTGTCGAATAAGTTAGCAAACTGTCTTTCTAAAATACCGTAAGTATATTTAGCTTTTTGCTTTTCAGCTAACTGAACTGCGTATTCAGATTTCTTAGCACCTCTTCTTTTGTTAGGACCGTGTTGTCCCGGCGGTTGGTTTTTTCTTTTCTCGAAGTTTTTGTCATCTCCGTAGATTGCAGCACCAAACTTTCTCGCAATCTTAGTTTTAGGACCAATATATCTTGCCATAATGGATAAATTCTAAAAATTAAACTCTTCTTCTTTTTGGTGGTCTACATCCATTGTGTGGCATAGGAGTCACATCAATGATTTCGCTAACTTCAATTCCTGAATTGTGAATAGATCTGATAGCAGATTCTCTACCTGCACCTGGTCCTTTCACAAACACCTTTACTCTTCTTAATCCAGCTTCGTGAGCTACAGCAGAGCAATTTTCAGCTGCCATCTGAGCAGCAAATGGAGTATTCTTTTTAGAACCTCTGAAACCCATTTTACCGGCAGAAGCCCAAGAGATAACCTCTCCGTTTTTATTTGTTAAAGAAATGATGATGTTATTGAAAGAAGCCTGAATATGCGCTTCACCAATAGCCTCAACTTTTACTTTTCTTTTCTTAACTACTTTAGTTTGTTTTGCCATAATTCCTAACGATTATTTACTAGCTTTTTTCTTGTTAGCAACAGTTTTTCTCTTTCCTTTACGGGTTCTAGAGTTGTTTTTCGTTCTCTGGCCTCTTAAAGGTAATCCAAGTCTGTGACGTATTCCTCGTTGGCATCCTATGTCCATTAATCGCTTAATGTTCAATTGCACTTCAGATCTTAATTCTCCTTCTACTTTAACGTTTTCAGAGATATAGTTTCTGATTGCAGCCAATTCATCGTCATTCCATTCGTTGACTTTCTTGTCTTCGCTGATACCGGCAGCTTTAAGGATTTCTGAAGAAGTACTTCTTCCAATTCCGTAGATGTAAGTTAAACCGATAACACCTCTTTTGTTTTTTGGTAAATCAATACCTGAAATTCTCGCCATAATTTAATGTTAGCCTTGTCTTTGTTTAAATTTTGGGTTCTTCTTGTTGATTACGAATAGTACACCTTTTCTGCGTACGATTTTGCAATCAGCGCTTCTTTTTTTAATTGATGCTCTTACTTTCATTTGAAAATATTTATTTTTTTAACTGTCAAAAGAATCCTTCGATTTCATTTGATAGTATTTATTTTTTTAACAATAGCCAAATGGAACATATGCTCCATTTGGCAGATTGTCTTAATATCTAAATGTAATCCTCCCCTTCGACAAATCGTAAGGAGACATTTCTAATTTTACCTTATCACCAGGTAATAACTTAATATAGTGCATACGCATTTTACCGGAGATATGAGCGATGAGAACATGCCCGTTTTCCAGCTCTACACGGAACTGAGCGTTCGAAAGTGCTTCCGTTATAACGCCGTCTTGTTCAATATGTTTTTGTTTTGCCATAAATTAATATCCAGTCGTTCTTGATAATTTAGACTGCATTAAGCCATCATAATGATGGTTCAGCAGATAGGTATTAATCTGTTGAACAGTATCTAAAATTACTCCCACCATAATCAATAGTGACGTTCCCCCGAAAAATAAGGCGAACGCATCTGTCTGAACAAAGCTTCCGTGTACAATTGCCGGAAGGACTGCAAAGATAGATAAAAAAATTGCACCTGGCAAGGTAATTTTTGATAAAATATCATCTAAATAATCAGCGGTCTCTTTTCCTGGTCTTACCTTTGGTACTAAACCTCCATTTCTCTTCAAATCATCAGCCATTTGGTTTACCGGAATTGTGATCGCAGTATAGAAGAATGAGAAAATAATAATCAATAGCGCAAACAATACATTGTACTGCCAGCTAAAAACATTCTTGAAACCTGCAAGAAAAGTGTTTGACTCATCTACTTTAGTTAAAAGCCCCGGAACGAACATCAGCGCCTGAGCGAAAATGATCGGCATTACACCGGCAGCGTTTACTTTCAATGGAATCCACTGTCTTGCTCCTTGCATAAGATTTCTGTTTACACCTCCTCTTGCCTGAGCTCTGCTTACATACTGGATAGGGATTTTTCTCACAGCAACGGATAATACCACTGCTAAAAGCACGACCAACATCCAGAAAATTACTTCAATAAGGATCATGATTGATCCCATTCCTCCTTTTCCGTTCTGAACTGCCATTTCCTGTACGAATGCTTCCGGTAATCTTGAAAGGATCCCTACCATAATAAGGATAGAGATACCGTTTCCGATACCTTTGTCGGTGATTTTTTCACCCAACCACATTGCGAATACTGAACCGGCAACCAAGATTACAATACTTGGTAACCAGAACATGATGGAATTTGGCTCTACATAATATGCAGATGAGAACTGAGCATATGGTAAGAATAATTGAGTAATAGAAGTTAAATAAGAAGGTGCCTGTACAAGACAAACTCCAATTGTTAACCATCTAGTTATCTGGTTCAATGTATTTCTACCGGACTCTCCATCTTTCTGAAGCTTCTGAAGATAAGGAATAGCCATTCCCATCAACTGAACAATAATAGAAGCAGAAATATAAGGCATGATACCTAACGCCATTACGGAAGCGTGACTGAAAGCTCCCCCCGTAAACGACGAAAGCAAGCCAAGGAGACCTGCTCCTTGCTTGTTACCGCCTTGATTTTTATAATGCTCTAAGAGATCTCCCACTTCTGCAAGGTTAATTGCAGGCAGAGAGATATAAGATGCGAATCTATACACAAGGATAATTCCTAAAGTAAAGATAATTTTATCTCTAAGTTCTTTAAGACTCCAAATATTTTTGAGTGTTTGTATAAATTCTTTCATTAGTAATTATTATAAGGTAATTGCTTTTCCACCTGCTTTAGCGATAAGCTCTTCAGCAGATTTAGTGAATTTGTCAGCTGAGATAGAAACCGCAGATTTCAATTCTCCCCTACCCATAATTTTCACTAATTCGTTTTTAGTTGCCAAACCGTTTGCTACCAAAACTTCTTTTGTAATATCTCCTGTGATAGATTTATTTTCAATTAAAGTCTGGATAGAATCAAGGTTAATAGCTCTAAACTCTTTTCTGTTTACGTTTTTGAAACCGAATTTAGGTAATCTTCTTTGTAAAGGCATCTGACCTCCTTCGAAACCGATTTTCTGAGAATATCCGGCTCTTGCTTTTTGTCCTTTATGTCCTTTTGTAGAAGTACCACCTTTTCCGCTACCTTGTCCTCTACCAATTCTTTTTGAATTGAAAGTAGATCCTGCAGCTGGCTTTATGTTGTTTAAATTCATTTTAAAATTATTTTAAAAATTATTTTTGAACTTCAAGTAAGTGACTAACTGCAGCTATCATTCCTAAGATAGAAGGAGTAGCTTCGTGTTCTACAACTTGGTGAAGTTTCTTTAATCCTAATGCTTCAAGCGTTCTCTTTTGGGTTTTTGTTCTTCCAATAGCGCTTCTTACTTGTTTTACTTTGATTGTTGCCATTGTTTTATTTATTAACCGTTAAACACTTTACTTAGTGAAACTCCTCTCATTCTAGCAATTTCTTCAGGTCTTCTGATATCCAATAACGCTTTGAAAGTAGCTTTCACCACGTTGTGAGGGTTTGAAGATCCTTTAGATTTTGAAAGGATATCGTGAATACCAGCAGATTCCAGTACCGCTCTTACCGCACCACCGGCGATAAGCCCCGTACCGTGAGAAGCAGGTCTTAAGAAGATATCTGCGCCTCCGTATCTAGCAGTAGTCTGGTGAGGAATCGTATGGTTCATTACAGGAACTTTCACAAGGTTTTTCTTAGCGTCTTCAACTGCCTTAGCAATTGCAGAAGCAACCTCTTTAGATTTTCCCAAACCGTATCCGATCACTCCTTCTTCGTTCCCTACAACAACAATTGCAGAAAATCCGAAAGCTCTACCTCCTTTAGTTACTTTTGTTACTCTGTTTACAGCTACGAGACGATCTTTAAGTTCTAATCCTCCCGGTTTTACTCTTTCTATATTATCTAGTCCTAACATATTTCCGAAATTTAATGATTAGAATTTAAGTCCACCTTCTCTCGCACCGTCCGCAAGAGCTTTGATTCTCCCGTGATATACGAATCCGTTTCTATCAAATACAATATTTTCGATTCCTGCAGCAATAGCTTTGGCAGCAATAGCCTTACCTACGGCAGCAGAAACTTCAGTCTTAGTTCCGTTAGCTTCAACGCCTTTCTCTCTTGAAGAAGCAGAAGCCAAAGTTTTTCCACTGTTATCGTCGATTAACTGAGCGTAAATTTCCTTATTACTTTTGTATACAGATAATCTTGGCAATTCAGAAGATCCAGAGATTTTTCCTCTTACTCTTCTTTTGATTCTTATTCTTTTTTCTACTTTAGTTAATGCCATAATACTTATAATTTATTAAGCAGATTTACCAGCTTTACGTCTAACAATTTCTCCTACGAATCTTACCCCTTTACCTTTGTATGGTTCAGGCTTTCTGAAAGAACGGATCTTTGCAGCTACCATCCCTAGAAGTTGGTTGTCGTGAGACGTTAAAGTAATAATTGGGTTTTTACCTTTTTCAGTCAATGTATCTACTTTTACTTCGCTTGGAAGTTCTAATACGATACCGTGAGAGAATCCTAAAGCCAACTCAAGTTTTTGACCTGCGTGTGAAGCTCTGTATCCTACCCCTACTAATTCCAGTTTCTTTTCGAAACCTGTATTTACACCAACAATCATGTTGTTGATTAACGCTCTGTATAAACCGTGAAGCGCTTTGTGTTGTTTAGCATCAGATGGTCTGTTTACGTTCAGTTCACCATCTTTCTGTTCTATAGTAATTCCTGCTGTAAGCTCCTGAGAAAGTTCTCCTTTAGGACCTTTTACAGTTACCACACCATCTTTTTCAGTGATTGTAACTCCTGCTGGAACTGTTATAATTGCTTTACCAATTCTTGACATTTTCCTGTGATTAAAAATTAATAAACATAGCAGATTACTTCACCGCCTACTTTCTCTTCTCTAGCTTTCTTGTCAGTCATTACTCCTTTAGAAGTAGAGATGATAGAAATACCCAAACCGTTTAGTACTCTTGGAAGTTCTCCTGAACCTTTGTACTGTCTCAAACCTGGTCTAGAAGCTCTTTGGATAGACTTAATAGCTGGTTTGTTGGTTTGCTTGTCGTACTTTAAAGCGATTTTGATCGTTCCCTGAACAGCGCTATCTTCAAACTTGTAGTTTAAGATATACCCTTGATCAAATAAGATCTTAGTAATCTCCTTTTTGATTTTCGATGCAGGAATTTCCACCACTTTGTGGCCTGCGCTTTGTGCGTTCCTTACTCTTGTTAGGAAATCTGAAATTGGATCTGTTACCATTTTTCTTTATAAATTATTGGTTAAAGAACAATCAGTATTGTAAGGACTTGAAGAGTAAAATATCAGACTTCAGAAATCTTCGGTCTGATATTTTTTATCTTTAGTATCCAGACAACTTAATTGTCCCGATTTTTTAATTAGTAATTATTACCAACTAGCTTTTTTAACGCCCGGAATAAGACCGTTGTTTGCCATTTCTCTGAAAGTTACTCTGGAAATACCAAACGTTCTCATGTATCCTCTTGGTCTTCCTGTTAGTTTACATCTGTTGTGTAATCTTACAGGAGAAGCATTTTTGGGTAATTTCTGAAGTCCTTCATAATCACCTGCTTCTTTTAAAGCTTTTCTTTTATCAGCGTATTTAGCTACTAACGCTTCTCTTTTGCGCTCACGCGCTTTCATTGATTCTTTAGCCATTTCTTAGTTCTTTTTGAATGGTAAACCGAAGTGAGTTAATAATGCTTTAGCTTCTTTATCTGTTTTCGCAGTAGTAACGAAAGTGATGTCCATCCCCTGGATTTTTTTCACTTTGTCGATTACGATCTCAGGGAAAATGATCTGCTCAGTGATCCCTAAGTTATAGTTACCTCTACCGTCAAAACCATCCGCTTTGATTCCAGAGAAATCTCTGATACGTGGCAAAGCAGAAGAAGTTAATCTATCCAAGAACTCATACATTTTGTTAGCTCTTAGCGTAACTTTAGCCCCTACAGGCATACCTTTTCTTAGTTTGAAAGCAGCTTCGTCTTTCTTAGAGATCGTACCTACAGCTTTCTGACCAGTGATATTCGTTAATTCTTCAACAGCATAATCGATAATTTTCTTATCTGCTGTAGCATCTCCTAAACCTTGAGACAAAACAATTTTCTCAAGTCTTGGTACCTGCATTACAGATTTGTATCCGAATTCTTCCATCATTGCAGGAACAATCGTTTCTTTATATGCTTTTTTGGGTCTTGCTATATATTCCATGTGTTATTTAAAATTATAAAGTTTCACCCGTTTTTTTGTTGATTCTTACTTTCTTATCTCCTTCGGTTTTATAACCTACTTTGATCGCTTTTCCGTCTTTTCCAACTAAAGCTACATTTGAGATATGAATAGAAGCTTCTTTCTCAGTGATTCCTCCTTGAGGGTTAGAAGCTGAAGGCTTAACGTGTTTTTTAACAATGTTAAGTCCTGCAACGATAACTCTAGGGTCTCTTCCTTCTTTTTTGATCACTTCAATAACTTCACCAGTCTTACCTTTGATATCTTTCTTACCGGTAGTAATGATTACGTTATCTCCTCTTTTTATTTTTAACTTTGACATTTTTTTAAAATTTTAAATATTAAAGTACTTCAGGAGCTAATGAAATGATTTTCATATATTCTTTGTCTCTCAACTCACGAGCAACTGGTCCGAAAACACGGGTTCCTCTCATTTCTCCCGCTGCGTTTAGCAATACACAAGCATTGTCTTCGAATTTGATGTATGAACCATCTTTTCTTCTAACTGCTTTTTTAGTTCTTACTACTACAGCTTTAGATACCTGACCTTTTTTAGCGTTTCCTGATGGTGTAGAATCTTTGATAGTAACAACGATTTTATCACCAACTGAAGCATATCTTCTTCTGGTTCCTCCCAGAACTCTGATAACCAATACTTCTTTAGCACCTGTGTTATCAGCAACTTTTAATCTTGATTCTGTTTGTAACATTATTACTTAGCTTTTTCAATGATTCTTACTAATCTCCATCTTTTGTTCTTGCTCAAAGGTCTAGTTTCTTGGATCAAAACTGTATCTCCTTCCGCGCATTCGTTGTTCTCGTCGTGTGCAGTATATTTTTTCGTTTTCAATACGAATTTACCGTACATCGGGTGCTTTACTCTCGTAGTTTCACTAACAACAATAGTTTTTTCCATTTTATTGCTGGAAACCACTCCGATTCTTTCTTTTCTTAAATTTCTATCCATTGTAAAATGAAATTATTGTTTGTTAGTTAACTCAGTATTTAGTCTTGCGATTGTTTTTCTCAAATCTCTGATTTGGATCGGGTTTTCAATTGGGCTGATTGCATGAGCCAATTTCAATTTAGAATATTGAGCTTTTGCTTCAGTTAATTGGTTTTGAATATCACCCGCGCTTAAATTTTTAATATCAGCTTTTTTCATTGTATTCAAAGATTAAAGAGGTTTAACAAAATCGTTAGCAACTATAAATTTAGTAACAACTGGTAATTTTTGTGCCGCAAGTCTAAGAGCTTCTTTCGCTACTTCGTAAGGAACTCCTCCTACTTCGAACATAATTTTACCTGGTTTTACTACAGCTACCCAATATTCCACGGCACCTTTACCTTTACCCATCCTTACTTCAGCTGGTTTTTTAGTAATTGGCTTATCCGGGAAGATTTTGATCCATAGCTGACCTTCTCTCTTCATATATCTTGTCGCAGCGATACGAGCAGCTTCAATCTGTCTTGCAGTGATCCAAGCACCTTCTGTCGCCTTGATTCCGAAAGTTCCATAAGCAAGTTGACTACCTCTCTGGGCATTCCCCTTCATCTTCATCTTATGTACTCTACGGAACTTGGTTCTTTTTGGTTGTAACATAATCTCTAAATTTTAGATTTTAGATTTTAGATTTTAGATTGTTTTTTATTTTAAAAAAGTAACGGTAATTTAAAATTCAAAATGGTCTAATCTAAAATTTTAATTATTATTGTTATTATTGTTATTGTTCTTTCTAGGTCCTCTGTTGTCTCTTCTGTCTCCTCCTCTGTTATCTCTTCTGTCAGACTGACCGCCTTTTTTCTGTTGTCCCACTAGCGGAGAAAGTTCTCTTTTACCGTAAACTTCACCTTTCATGATCCAAACTTTTACACCTAGCTTTCCGTACTGAGTTAATGCCTCACCAATATGGTAATCGATATCTGCTCTGAAAGTAGACAATGGAATTCTTCCGTCTTTGAAAGATTCTGATCTTGCCATTTCAGCACCGTTCAATCTACCAGAGATCTGAACTTTGATACCTTCTGCACCCATTCTCATGGTACCTGCCATTGCCATCTTCACAGCTCTTCTGTAAGAAATTCTGTTTTCGATTTGCTTAGCAATGCTGTCAGCAACTAATACTGCATCCAGCTCAGGTCTTTTAATTTCGAAGATGTTGATCTGAATATCTTTCTTAGTCAATTTTTTCAACTCTTCTTTCAGTTTATCAACTTCCTGACCTCCTTTACCGATGATAAGTCCCGGTCTAGCAGTAGTAATTGTAACTGTTACTAATTTTAATGTTCTTTCAATATAAATTCTTGAAATCCCACCTTTAGATAATCTAGCTTCAAGGTATCTTCTGATTTTGTAGTCTTCCGCGATTCTGTCTCCATAATCGTTTCCGCCAAACCAGTTAGAATCCCATCCTCTGATGATACCTAATCTGTTACCAATTGGATTTGTCTTCTGTCCCATACCTTGATTAATTTTCTTTATTACCTAAGATTAATGTAACGTGGTTAGATCTTTTTCTGATTCTGTACCCTCTACCTTGCGGAGCTGGTCTTAGTCTCTTCAATTGTCTTGCACTATCCACGAATATTTCTTTAACGATAAGGTTTGCTTCCTCGATGTCTGCACCTTCGTTTTTTACCTGCCAGTTGGCAATTGCAGAAAGAAGTAATTTTTCTAATTTGTTAGAAGCTTCTTTCTTAGAATATTTAAGGATATAAAGAGCTTTATCTACTTGCTCTCCTCTAATGATATCAGCAACTAATCTCATTTTTCTAGGAGAAGATGGGCAGTTATTTAATGAAGCTTTAACAACGTCTTTGTTAGCTTCTTTTCTTGCGATTGAACTATCTTGTTTTCTTGATCCCATGATTATCTGCTTCCTTTGTTTTTGTTACCACCATGACCTCTGAAAGATCTTGTTGGAGAAAATTCGCCTAACTTGTGACCTACCATGTTTTCTGTAACATATACAGGGATAAAAGATTTCCCGTTGTGTACAGCAATAGTTTGTCCTACGAAGTCCGGAGAGATCATCGATGCTCTAGACCAAGTTTTGATAACTGTCTTCTTACCAGACTCTATATTTGCCTGAACCTTCTTATCTAAAGTATGATGAATGAACGGTCCTTTTTTAAGTGATCTTGCCATAATTATTTTCTTTTAGATACGATGTAACGGTTAGACACTTTGTTTTTCTTTCTAGTTTTGTAACCTTTAGACGGCATACCGTTTCTAGATCTTGGGTGACCTCCAGAAGAACGTCCTTCACCACCACCCATTGGGTGATCTACAGGGTTCATTACAACCGCTCTTGTTCTTGGTCTTCTACCTAACCATCTGCTTCTACCAGCTTTACCTGATACAGTTAATTGGTGATCAGAGTTGGAAACTGAACCAATCATTGCCATACATTCAGTAAGGATCATTCTTGATTCTCCTGAAGGCAATTTGATGATTGCATATTTTCCGTCTCTTGAAGTTAATTGCGCTGATGAACCAGCACTTCTTGCTAAAATAGCACCTTGACCAGGCTTCATTTCAACACAAGAAATTACAGTACCCAATGGAATATTTTTCAATTTCATTGCGTTACCTACGTTTGGTTCTACGCTCTCACCTGAAACTACTTTCTGATCTACTTTGATACCATTTGGAGCGATGATATATCTCTTCTCTCCGTCAGCATATTCTAATAAAGCGATAAATGCAGTTCTGTTTGGATCGTATTCTACAGATTTTACAGTTGCTTCAACGTTTGCTTTGTTTCTTTTGAAGTCAATAATTCTGTATTTCTTTTTGTGTCCACCTCCGGTGTAACGCATGGTCATTTTACCTGTTTGGTTACGTCCACCTGACTTTTTAATACCAACTGTTAGAGATTTCTCTGGTTTGTTGGTAGTAATTTCCTCAAAATTGTTTACAATTCTGAATCTCTGTCCCGGGGTGATAGGTTTTAATTTTCTAACAGACATTACTATTATTTATAATTATAATTAATTTACAGCAAAAATATCGATAACCTCACCTTCAGCAAGTTTGATTACCGCTTTTTTCAATTTATTCGTCTTTCCAACCTGAAGACCTTTTTTAGTATATTTCGCAGATACTCTAGGAGCATAAATCATTGTATTTACGTCTGCTACTTTTACACCGTAAGCTGCCTCAACAGCCTTTTTAATCTGGATCTTATTCGCTTTGGTATCTACCAAGAAAGAATAAGTACCTCTTAAATCCGTAAGGTAATTAGCCTTTTCTGAAATAACTGGTTTAATAATAACTGACATGATTTATTTCTTTAAATTTTCCTGGAATTTTTCAACTGCACCTTCGAAGAATACGATCTCACCTGCGTTTACTAAATCGTAAGAACTGATTTCATTGAAGTTCATTACTTTAGTTTTAGGTAAGTTTCTTGAAGATAAATATACATTCTTGTTAGCTTCAGGAAGAACGAATAAAGATTTTTTACCGTTAAGTTCCAATGCATTTAATACATTGATGAAATCTTTAGTCTTAGGAGCATTTAGGCTCAGATCTTCTAAAACTCTGATGCTGTTGTCTCTCATTTTCTGAGATAAAACAGATTTTTTAGCTAATCTCTTAAGAGCTTTGTTCAATTTGAATCTGTAATCTCTTGGTTTTGGTCCGAATACTCTACCTCCACCTCTGAATGTTGGAGATTTAATATCCCCGTATCTTGCAGAACCAGATCCTTTTTGCTTCTTAAGTTTTTTAGTAGAAGCAGTGATTTCGCTTCTTTCTTTTGCTTTATGAGTCCCTTGTCTTTGTGCAGCAAGGTACTGTTTAACTTCTAAGTAAACCGCGTGCTGATTTGGCTCGATTCCGAATACTGTTTCGTCCAGAGTTACTTTTCTTCCGGTCTCTTTTCCTGATGTATTTAATACTACTAGTTCCATTTTCTGATAATTACATAAGAATTTTTAGCTCCCGGAACAGCACCTTTTACTACTAAAAGATTCTGATCTTGATCCACTTTTAATACCTGAAGGTTTTGTACAGTCACCTGCTTACCTCCCATTCTACCAGCCATTCTCATCCCTTTGAATACTCTTGAAGGGTCTGATCCAGCACCGATAGAACCTGGAGCTCTAAGTCTGTTGTGCTGACCATGAGTTGCCTGCATTACACCTCCAAAGCCGTGTCTTTTAACAACACCTTGGAAACCTTTACCTTTAGAAGTACCTGTTACGTCAACGAATTCACCTTCAGCAAATAAGTTTACAGTTACTTCCTCTCCTACTTTCACTTCATCAACGAATTCTCTGTAGAATTCTACCAATTTAGCTTTAGGAGCAGAACCAGCCTTTTTAAAATGACCAGCTAACGCTTTACCAACGTTCTTCTCACTCTTGTCATCGAAACCTAACTGAACTGACTTATAACCGTCTTTTTCAATGGTTCTGACCTGTAAAACCGAGCACGGACCAGCTTGAATAACTGTACAAGGAATATTTTTCCCTGCTTCGTCAAACAAAGAAGTCATACCGATTTTTTTACCAATAATACCTGACATTGTTTATGTTATAATAAAATTTATCCTTTATTTATCGTCATTTTCAGGAAGTCTGAAGTAATTTCTACGTTTGATGTAGGCATACTACGCCCCTAAAATGAGTGTGCAAATTTATGAATATTTTTATAACTGACAAATATTTCGTGCAAAATATTTTGATTTTTAATCAATTAGACCATTTTTGTAAAATCGGGAGAAAAATTCAGAGGAATAATTTGTGAATAACAAAATCTTTTCATTACAACCGTTCTTTAGTTGCTGTAATTACGGTTTGATTTTTGTTAGGTTAAATTTATTTATAAATCTTCTGATGATATGAAAAATACATACAACCAACTTATTCCGCATCTGAAAAATGCATTCAGTAGTCCTTTTAAATTTTTTGAAAGAAACCTTAGTAATGCCGTAGAAGCAATAAATTCCGCTTTTACCTTTGATGATATTGATTTGTATCAGTAATGAGAACACTCAGATTCTTATGTATTCTGCTTTTGATATTTTCCTGCAGCACGAAGGAAGATCATCCATACACTTTTTATTATTGGAAAACCAAACTTGCTCTCAATGCGGACGAAAAAATGGCATTGAGTAAAACTACCATCCCTTATCTCTATACCCGCTTTTTCGATGTTGATAAATCCGGAGAAAAATTCCAGCCTTTAGGGGTTATAATTCAGGACAAAAGTTTTATAGTCCATCAGAAAATAATACCCGTTGTTTTCATTACGAACCGTACTTTTCTTTACATCAAAAAAGATGAAATAAATTTTCTTGCCCGAAGCATTAATGAGCTGGTAAAAAAGAAAATTACAGACTATCATCTGAACTCCGCACCAGAAATACAGATCGACTGCGACTGGACGGCGGGAACACGTAATGATTATTTTACATTTTTAAAAGAACTGAAAAAAATTTCAGGCAAAGAAGTCACCTGCACGCTCCGTCTTCATCAAGTACGGGATAAATCCACAACAGGCATTCCACCGGTTAATAAAGTTTACCTTATGTGCTACTCCACTTCTTCACCGTTGGAAAACTCTGATAAAAATTCTATCCTGGATGTCCAGATTCTGAAAAGTTATCTGGCAGATATTGATCAATATCCTATAAAAAAGATAGAGGTAGCATTGCCTATCTATTCCTGGGGAATTGTAACCAATTATCTGGGAAAGCATAAGCTGATTAACGCTCTAGCAGAGAAAGATCTTGAAAATTCAGATTTTAAAAAGATTTCAGATCATGAAATTGAAATTATGAAAGATGGATTTTACTTCGGAAACTATATGAATAAAGGTTTCAGGATTAAAATTGAATCCATTTCTGACAGTCAGCTCACAGAAGTCACCGATTTTCTCGATAAAAAAATTTCCCGTTACCATATTATTTATTATCAATTGGATAGTAAATTTGTCAGGAACCGAAATTTAATTTTTTAGTTCCTTTCGGATGGTAGTAAACAAATAAATGCTCACTAAACACCGCTATACAATGAAAAAATACCTTCTCTCACTCGCTGTTGTTTCTCTTTTTTATACAGAATCCGGGGCTTGTGCCTGGTCTGATCCGGATTACGAATATTTCAATCTTTTTACACAGATTATTATTAAGGATAAATCTTACCTGCCTTTTCTTCACAGCTATTCGACCAGATTTTATACTGATTTTAAACCTTCCATGATACCTGACGAAAATATCGATTCATGGAAAAGATATTTCAGCAATCAGCTGAGCTATGCGCAGACGGAATATCTGGTTAATAAAATGAATATTAACGATCTTAATGCTTTAAAAAAAGGATCGCCCACCAACCAGCTATTGGTAACGTTAGGACCTCGATTTTACCAAAGATACCGTGAAGGACTCGATTATCTTATTGAGGCCAAATACCTGGAACCATACATGAAGATCAATTATATTGAAAGCGCAGATTCATTTTATTATTACAGAGAGCCGGGAACAGGAAAGAACGCAACCAATCTCGATTACAATAAAACCATTGCTGCACTTACCTCATTATATAATGCTGCAAAAAATCCCGAAATAAAACAGCGGTACGGTTATCAGCTTGTGCGATTCAATCATTACACAAGAAATTACGATGCGGCGGTAAAAGCATTTAAAACTTATGTAGAACCTCTGAAACTGAAAGGTGCACCATACATTATGGCGCTTGATCAGCTTGCAGGAGCTCAGCGCGGATTGGGAATGAACAGCGAAGCCAACTGGAACTTCTTCCAGGTGTTCAGGGACAGTAAAAGCAGAAAAGAATCCGCTTTCATATCTATGAAACTTTCAGATACGGCCTCATTTAATAATATTTTAAAAAGAGCCAATACTAATGAAGACAAAAACATGGCTTATTTTCTTTTAGGGTATGAAGATTTCAATAATCCCATTCCTGTAATGGAAAAAATGTTTGAGATCAATCCGGATTCTGAGATCCTGAAAGTAATGGCGGTGAGAAGCATCAATGAGCTGGAAAGAAGCTACCTTCCTATTTATTACTATACAAACGACGACAATAGTGAGAAAACAATTACCGGAACAGATAATACGGATCCGGGTAAAACACAGACTGCAGAGCCTAAAAAAGAGGAACTATCATTCTGGCAGAAAATAATAAGGTTTTTCAAAAACCTATTCAGCAGTAAGAAAGATAAAAATTCTCCTGATGGAAAAGCAGATCAAAGTGATGATGAACTTCTTGATAATCCGGACAGAATTCCTGTATTCACCAGAAATAACTACTGGTATGATGACAAAACTAAAGATTTTCTGGATGACCTGGAAAAATTCACCTCCAAAACAAAAGAAAAATCCAAAGATGAATATTGGCAGATTGCTGATGCATATCTGAAATTCCTGAAAAAAGATTATAAAGCAAGCACCGAAATTCTAGAGAACATCAAAACCTCCAATCCGGAATACACGGAAGAGATTAAAAGAATGAAAGTTCTGAATGATATTGTTTCCCAGCCGAAAATTGATGCGGATTACGAAGATCATTTAATGAAAGACTATTCAGAATATTTTACAGAAAAACCGGAAGTAAAAAAGGACAGTACCGAAACAGATGAATATAATTATTACGGTGAAGTTCCTTCTACAGCAGACTTTCTGAAAGATGTTCTTGCCAACCGTTATTTTCTTCAGGGTGAAGATGGCAAATCTTTCCTGATGAACAATAAGCTTTCCGATCTGCAGTACAGCCCGAATTCAAGTCTTGTGAAAAGTGTGGAAGATTTCTACAGAAAAACAAACAAAACACAGTTTGAGCAGCAGATTATTGCTAAAAACATTAACGACGTCGGAAATATTGATGCTTTTTTTGCCGTAATTTATGGAGACCGGGCCATGAGACAGGCAGATTTTGAAAAAGCTAAATCATATTATGCAAAAGCACAGAACTTCTCCGGAATTCCAAGATCCGATTGGAACTATGATGAGAAAAAACTTACTCCCTTGAAATATCAGGCAGGAGCTTACAACGGATTCAGCAATATTTCCGATCTTGTTTTTGGCCATAATGTCTGGGTAAGTTATCAGAGTGATCCTGATGAAAGTATGAAGAAGGAAGATTATTCCGCATTTCCATTCATTAAGCCAGCTATGAATAAACTCGAACTGGCGGATGCATTGATCCAACTGAAAAAAATCGGAAATGGAAAAGATGAAAAATCTGCTATAGCCAATCAATTGATAGGAAATGTATTGTACAATACTTCGATTCTCGGATATTACAGGCAGCTTTTTGTGATGGATCTTGACAATTCAAACGGAGGAAAATATTACTTTGACACGTCGCCACGAACAAATCCTTACAAGTATTACTACAAAGGATTCCCGGACAGAATTTATATCGAACCGGATAATTTTGATCTGGCAATCAATTATTATAAACGAGCATTGAGCATTTCAGCCAATAAAGAACAGAAAGCGAGAATTCTTTTCCAGATGGCAAGTGCCGAACAGGGAAAATATTACCAGTATGAGGCCTCACACCCTTCAACCGTTGATTATTCTGATCCGAAATACAGTGAGAAAAGCGATGCTTATCAGAAACAGCTTGATCAGATTAAAAATCAGAAGTACAGAACCTATTTTGCTTTGCTAAAAGCACAATATGCAGATACGGAAACAGCTAAAGACCTGCTGGGAAGCTGCACTTATTTTGATTATTTTATGCAATAAATTATTAAAAAAACCTCTGATTAATCAGAGGTTTTTTCTTGTCATCATTATTTTTTTATAAACTTGTTTTTATATAGTGTTCCTTTTTCATCGATATTAATAAAGTAAACACCTTTAACCAAACCTCTTACTATAATCTTACCATCCCCTACTGATCCCTTATTAATCAGCTGCCCCGGAGCATTATAGATTTCATATGTTGCTTTAGATGAAATATTTTTCACGTTTAATACGTCATCAACAGGATTTGGATAAATCTCAACAGTTTTAACATTTTCGGTTTCTGATGTTGCCAATGTTCCCACATTGTTCTGTTTTACCGCATAGAAGACATTTCCAATGGCAGAAACTCTTATATGTCCACTTTTCCCGGCCAATGCTGCAGGAACAAAAACCGTCGCCGAACCTGAATTGGGAACGGACGCCGCTAAAACAGTCCAGTTGTCTCCTCCGTCATAAGTATAATCAATCTTTACGTTGGCAACATTATATGGAGCAGCCGTAGTTCCGGAAACTACCCATGTTACAGTTGAATTCGTATTAGGAGTTAATGTTGTTGCATTAACAGTAAACGCCGCTGCAGATCCTACGACGATTGTCTGAGTAGCATATGCAGTCTGAGCTTGTCCACCGATTTTATTATCTCTTACAGTTACCCGGAAGTTTGTAGTTCTTGCCACAGTAGAAGCAGCCTCAAAATCAGCAGTATTTTTTACCGTTCCTGTCAAAACAGTTGATAATTTAGGAAAATATCTTGTAGGGGTTGATGTAGCAGGCCATGATCTGAAACTTGCTCCGGAAGTAGTGTTGCCAATATTATTTTTAGTAACTCCATTTGCCAGACTACTGGAATTTACCTGCTCCCAGGAATAAGTTAAAGCATCTCCATCCGGATCTGTTGCAGAAGCTGTCAACACAAATGCCGTTGATTTCGGAATGGTATATGTTGTTGTCATTGGAGTTACCACCGGCGGACTATTGGTTATAGGAGTTTCAATATCTGCGGTAACACTCGCTAAATTTGTCTGAACCTGATCAATACTTACACTATGAAAATATGGATCCGAATGTTGCTGAACATCTGTATTTGAGCCTGTAATTCCTGCATAACCCATGATTGTAGATCCTGATCCGGGCTCTACACAAACGCCCGTTCCTTCGTTAAAACTGTAGGTATGATTATCTCCTAACTGGTGCCCTATTTCATGAGCAACATAATCAATATCAAAATTATCTCCCATCGGAATATTATCCGCAGGTGAAGTAATACCACTTCCTTTATAATTATCGGGTGAATTGTATGTGTAAGCATTGCCAAATGAATCCGCACAGTCATTATATGTTGAATAGCTTACATCATTACTTCCTATACATCCAATACATCCTGCATTTCCTCCGCCACCGCTAGCTCCGAATAAATGTCCGATATCATAGGTTGAATCTGACACACCATAAGTTGCTCCGTGCAATACATTCATTAATTCGTAGTTCCATTTACACATAAATTCCGAACTGCTGTACGGATCGGTAGCAGGATTGGAAAAAATAAGATTGGGCGCACTTACCATATTAAGGTGAAGATTGAATTCCTGTTCAAAAACACCATTTACTCTCGTTAAAGTCGCATTTATTTGAGCAAGCGCATTCGCTGTTCCTCCAAAATAATTAGTATATTCTCCTGTAACAGACATTGCAAGCCTTAATGTATGATATTTTTGATTTCCGGATTTTGCAGCTGCTCCTTTTGCCATCATGTCCTGCATTCTTGCTACAGCCTGCTTGTCTTCTTTAGTACTACATACAAAAGCATGTCCGTTCTTAGAAGATTTCCCGTGGATGGAATATACCGTTTTATCTGAAGAGGAAGGCTCAATAAATTCATATTTCCCATTGCTGATAATCATCGATTGAAAATCATTAGGAGCCACACTAAATCTGATATATTTTTCAGGGTCATCAATTCCTTTACCTACGTAAGATCCCAGTTGATATTGATTTGCCATTGCTTCGTCAACTACTGGAAAGCTGTTTACGGCAAATTTTTCAATCTTACCTTCCAGAGTAGGAATTTTGATTGTGACCGCTTTGCCTTCGCCTATTTTTTGAGCTTGCAAGAGCTGTGTTCTAATTTGATCTATATCCAATTTGTAATAAATAGGATTATCATTTCTTCTTACAGCATCTTTTCCAGGCAGTGTTCTGCTCCATTGTGCGTTTACCATTGTTCCGGCAACAGCCAGCAACAAAATTGGTAGTTTTGTTTTCATAAATTAAAATTAGGGCAACAAATTTAAAATTTAATAACAAAACAGCAATAATAACTTTTAAATTATAAATTAATTAACAATTATATAAGAGCCATCTATTGAAAACATTAAACCTTATTGATTTTAATAATTATCTGAATAGAATCAGTTTGATTCTTTCTTTTGTTGTTCCTGCAGCCACTCTTCATGCTTTTTCCTGAAGATTCTGTCTTTATGATCCTGATTTCTATGCGCTGCATCAATAGAGTGTGAGGAATGAATATCATCATCTTCTTCCGCAAAATCCGCAAGTTTTTCATAATAGCAGTGCAGCTGGTCTAGCTCCTTTTCCGTGAGGTCTTCAATATCCACTATTCTGTTGCTCGCTTTTTCATTGGCGGCAATCAGCTCATTCAGCTTGATCTGAATTGCTTTTGAATCTTTATTCTGTGCCTTCTGAATTAAAAACACCATCAGAAAAGTGATAATTGTAGTTCCGGTATTAATAACAAGCTGCCATGTTTCCGAATAATTAAAAACAGGTCCTGAAACACCCCAGATGATTATAATTAATGTTGCTCCTATAAATGCATAGGAACTTCCCGTAAATTTTGTTGCCCAATTTGAAAATCTTTCAAATATACTTTGATCTGATTTAGACATTACACTATTTTTTTCAATAAAAAGCAGCAAAAACTCCGCCGAAGTAGCGGAGTTTCTGGTTAAATTAACCGGTAATAAGATTAGTTATAATGTATCGCTTTATCCACTTCTATAGGATTATTATTTTTCTTAATATTTTTCTGCATCATTTCAGAAAGTTCTTTGAACTGTTCCGGGCTTTTTACTTCGATTCCCATTACCATAAAACGTGCATCAGGATGGGTGTTGTTTTTATATTGTTCTTTAAAGCCATGCAGCGGATCATTATAATGGTCAAGCAACATTTTCTTAAGTCTGGATTCAGGGATTTTGACAGGTTTCTGTCCGCCAAAATTTTCGAGAATCTCTCTGGTTTCGTACGTTTTATAAAGTTTGTAACTTTTTACTAATGAGAATCTGAAGTTATCTTTATCATCATAAATCTCAAATATCATTCCTGGAAGGCCATTAAATTTGTACGGACCTTCATTCAGGCTGATTTCTTTAGTAAACCATGCGGTCCAGTTTCTTCCTCCGTATTTCGCCGTTGCTTTCTGAAGCTTATAACCTCCGATTATTTTTGTCTCGTTATCAAGATTCCAGTTTATTTTATCAGTGGTTTCCACAATAAACATATTCTGAACCATAATATAATTTGAATTTACTAGTGAATTTTTCTTTCTAGTAAGCGCAGGAGTATCATCCCAAACTATATTGTTTTCACCTTTTGTCTTATTGATAGAGTCTGTAACAACAAAATCATAGTTATAGAACTTTACTTCGTCAGGATTCACATCCAGCACCATGCTCACTTTCCTTTTTTCGGCTGCTGTGGAATCCGTTTTAAAATGATATTCATAAATGAATCGGTGCGTTTGTGCACTCAATGATAAGCTAAATAGTATCATTACAAATAGATATTTTTGCATAGTAATTTTACGTTTACTTATTATTTTTTTATTTTCGGATAGTGAACTGCTTGGTCGAGCTCGATAGGGTTGTTATATTTTCTAATTCTTCGCTGTTCCTCAAGTGCATATTGGCGAAGTTCTTCAGGCTTATAAATTATCCTTCCGTCTTCCAATCCCAATTTATGTTCTTCATTAATCTCGATCTGACCGCTGTTGATAAACTTTATAGGATCATGATAATAGCTCAATAGCATAGATTGGTATTTTGAATACGGGATTTCCACTCCTCTTGCCTTTGCATTTTTGTAGAAACTTATGAATTGTGTTTCAGTAAAGTTTTCAGATTTATTTAATGAAAAATGGTAATTCTTTTTATCATCATATATTTCAACAATCAATCCCGGCAAACCGTGAAACTTATAAGGCCCTTCCTGAAAAGCAATGTCTTTAGAGAACCAAGCGATCCAATTTCTGCCTCCAAACTTCGCCGTCGCTTTCTGTAGCTGCAGAGAAGAAGACTTTTTGGTTTCCTTTTCAATTTTCCAAGAGATTTTAGGCTTGTCCTTTAACTGATAAATATCAAAACTCTGGATGCTGTATAGCACATACTCCTGCGTTTTAATTTTTTTACTCATAAGATCCGTAACCTTTCCGTTGAAAGTTCTTAAACCGGAAGTCTTTTCTATAGAATCGCTTACAAAGAAAGGACGTTCATAATAAAATGTTTCATCCGGATTAATATCAAGATAATAATTCGCTTTACGTACTTCAGTTGATGCAGAATCCGGCCGGTAAACGACATCGTATATAAAACGGTGGGTCTGTGCGGTCACTGAACAAGCAAATAGTATGATCAGGTGCATGAGTTTATTCATAGTAATAATTTTGTCCAAATATACATAATAAACAGAACCTTGCAATACATAATACTGATTTTAACATTTTATTTTAAATTTGAAGCATAAAAAAATCCCTCTTCTTTAGAAAAGGGATTATTATCATAGCACGCTTCGACTATGCTCAGCGTTTGGAAACTCAATTGTGATGCTCAGAAAACTTTATCATTCAGACTTCCGTTTTCCAGCAGATTTATCACACTTTAATTTCTACGTCTACACCTGAAGGAAGTTCTAATTTCATTAGAGCATCAACAGTCTTAGAAGAAGAAGAGTAGATATCCATCAATCTCTTGTGAGCTGATAACTGGAACTGCTCTCTTGCTTTCTTGTTTACGTGTGGAGATCTTAACACAGTGAAGATTCTCTTGTTTGTTGGCAATGGAATAGGTCCGTTTACAACAGCACCTGTAGCCTTTACCGTTTTTACGATTTTCTCTGCAGATTTATCTACTAAGTTGTAATCGTAAGATTTAAGTTTTATTCTGATTCTTTGTGACATTTTAATCTAATTTAATATTAACCTTTAGCCTTAGCGATTACTTCTTCAGCAACGTTACTAGGAGCAGCTTCGTATTTCTCGAATTCCATAGAAGATGTTGCTCTACCTGAAGATAACGTTCTAAGAGAAGTTACATAACCAAACATTTCAGAAAGCGGAACGAAAGCTTTGATAACTTTAGCGTTATTTCTGTCATCCATACCGTTTACTGTACCTCTTCTTCTGTTAAGGTCACCTACGATATCACCCATGTATTCTTCAGGAGTTACCACCTCAAGCTTCATGATAGGTTCCATGATTACTGCTTTAGCAGCTCTACCCGCTTCTTTGAATCCCATTTTAGCAGCTAATTCGAAAGAAAGCTGATCGGAGTCAACCGCGTGGAAAGATCCGTCTTTAAGAACAATCTTCATTGCCTCAACTTCGAAACCAGCCAAAGGACCGTTCTTCATTGATTCTTTAAATCCTTTCTCAACAGCAGGAATAAATTCTCTAGGAATATTACCACCTTTAATTTCGTTGATGAATTCAAGACCTGTCTTACCTTCGTCTGCAGGACCGATTTCAAATACGATATCTGCGAACTTACCTCTACCTCCGGATTGCTTTTTGTAAACCTCTCTGTGGTTAGCTTTTTGTGTAAGAGCTTCTTTGTATTCTACTTGCGGCTGTCCTTGGTTAACCTCTACTTTGAACTCTCTTCTCATACGGTCTACGATGATGTCCAAGTGAAGCTCACCCATACCGGAGATGATTGTTTGTCCTGAAGCCTCGTCAGTTTTAACCTGGAACGTTGGATCTTCTTCAGCCAATTTAGCCAAAGCGTTACCCATTTTATCCTGGTCAGCTTTCGTTTTAGGCTCAACAGCGATACCGATTACCGGATCTGGGAAGATCATTGATTCAAGAACGATTGGGTTCTTTTCGTCAGATAACGTATCTCCTGTTTTAATATCTTTAAATCCTACAGCAGCACCGATATCTCCAGCCTCGATATACTCAACCGGATTCTGCTTATTTGCGTGCATCTGATAGATTCTTGAGATTCTTTCTTTGTTGTTTGAACGGGTGTTCAATACATAAGAACCTGCATCCAATCTTCCTGAATAAGCTCTGAAGAATGCTAATCTACCTACGAACGGGTCAGTAGCAATTTTGAAAGCTAATGCAGCGAAAGGCTCATCTACAGATGGTTTTCTTTCAATATCAGCATCAGTTCTCGGATCTGTTCCTTTGATATTATCCTTATCCAGTGGAGAAGGAAGATATTTACAAACAGCATCAAGCATGAACTGTACTCCTTTGTTCTTGAAAGAAGAACCACAAGTCATTGGGATAATAGAAAGGTCAATAGTAGCTTTTCTAAGTGCTTCGTTGATTTCCTCTTCAGAAATTGAATCCGGATCTTCGAAGAATTTCTCCATCAAAGTCTCATCATAATCAGCTACCGCTTCTACTAATTTCTCTCTATATTCAAGAACTTCATCTTTCATATCTTCCGGAATTGGAACTACTTCATAAGTAGCACCTTGTCCAGCTTCATCCCAGATGATCGCTCTGTTTTTAATTAAGTCTACAACTCCTTTAAAATCTTCTTCAGCACCAATTGGTAAAACGATTGGAACGGCGTTAGATCCTAACATTTCTTTTACTTGTTTTACAACGTTCAAGAAGTCAGCACCCTGTCTGTCCATTTTGTTTACGAATCCCATTCTTGCCACTTTGTAGTTGTCAGCAAGTCTCCAGTTTGTTTCAGACTGAGGCTCTACACCGTCTACGGCAGAGAAAAGGAATACCAATCCATCTAATACTCTCAAAGATCTGTTTACTTCTACGGTGAAGTCAACGTGTCCCGGTGTATCGATAATGTTGAAGTGGTAAGGCATTGTTTCAGGTAATTTCTTACCTTGATCTGTTGGGAAATTCCAGTTACAAGTAGTTGCAGCAGAAGTAATGGTAATACCTCTTTCTGCTTCCTGTTCCATCCAGTCCATTGTAGAAGCACCATCGTGAACCTCCCCAATTTTGTGGTTTACACCTGTATAGAATAAAATCCTTTCTGTAGTGGTTGTTTTTCCTGCGTCAATGTGAGCAGCAATACCAATATTTCTTGTAAATTTAAGATCTCTTCCCATTTCAGATTAGAATTTGAAGTGTGAGAAAGCTTTGTTTGCTTCCGCCATTTTGTGAGTATCAGTTTTCTTTTTGAATGCAGCACCTTCTTCTCTTGCAGCAGCTACTACTTCATTAGCCAGTTTCAAAGCCATAGACTTGTCATTTCTAGCTTTAGAATATTTGATTAACCATTTCATTGCCATAGAAATTTTTCTATCAGCTCTGATTGGCATTGGGATCTGGAAGTTAGCTCCACCTACTCTTCTGGAACGTACTTCTACGTGAGGCATAACGTTTGTTAATGCATCTTTCCAGATTTCAAGGGCTGTTTTCTCAGTATCTCCTTTTTTAGTTTCTACGATATCCAACGCATCATAGAAAATTTTGAATGCAATTGACTTTTTACCGTCAAGCATTAAGTTGTTTACGAATCTAGTTACCAATTGATCATTAAATTTCGGATCTGGTAACAACGGTCTTTTTTTAGCTTTCGTCTTTCTCATTGTTTTATTCCTTATTTAATGATTATTTTTTCTTTCCTTTTGCTGGTGCAGCTGGTGCCTGACCTGGCTTAGGTCTCTTAGCTCCATACTTCGATCTTCTCTGTGTTCTTCCATTTACACCAGCGGTGTCTAAAGCACCTCTTACGATGTGGTAACGTACTCCCGGTAGGTCTTTCACCCTTCCGCCTCTTACCAATACTATCGAGTGCTCTTGAAGATTATGTCCTTCGCCCGGGATGTAGGCGTTGACTTCTTTACCGTTAGAAAGTCTTACCCTTGCAACTTTTCTTAGTGCAGAGTTCGGTTTCTTAGGAGTGGTAGTATATACTCTCGTACATACACCTCGTCTTTGTGGACAAGAATCAAGGGCAGCCGATTTGCTCTTCTTGGCAAGCGTGGCTCTTCCTTTTCTTACTAATTGTTGAATAGTAGGCATTTAATTGCTTTTTATTTTAGGGTGCAAAAATAATAATATTTTTTTAATTAACAAGCAGTTATACAGAAATAATATTTTTATTTAAAAATTAATTAACAGATACTTACGTTTCACTTTACTACAGTAACCTCAATATTTCTGTTCCATCTAAAATTTCTGATATTCTCCTTAAGCTTTTCAAGATTTTTTTGATCAACAGCATAAATACTTACTTTATCTCTCGCTACGGTAACGGGATTATTTATTTTCAGTTCAGCTGCTTTTTTCCAGTTTCCAGGAATATTATTATGGAGCCATGCATCATAAATAACAGCAATATCATATCTATTATTGGACGTATAGCGCGTCAAAAAATTTTGAAATTCTGCATCAGGAACCCTTTTATTTTCATTAAAAACAATAGTCTCTAACGAGCCCAGCCCCGCAGTATCCAATAACTGAATCTCCGTAAAGTAGGTAATCGCTCCAATATCATTCGCCACTACTTTTGATTCATTATAATAAGTATGAAGAAACTTTGCCGACTGTATTTGCTGTTCGTAAATATTTTTCCCGCCGTTTTCCAGCATTTTGTGAGCAAAGGCAAATTTGTAAATTAGCAGAAAAATATTTATCAATACAATTCCGGCAATTAACTTTTCCTTTTTAACATAGCTTCTGAAATTTTCAAAAAGACCTTTAAGTTTCGGAATAAGAGCCATTGAAAATCCGGTGAGAATGTATGCTTCGTAACGGAACATTCCTTTAAGGTCTGCAAACATGGAATGAAAAATCATCAGTAAAGAAATCACGATTAACAAAAAATTGTCCCTTATAATATCCTGAAAATTTTTACCTTTCAAATCCCTTATTATGAAAATAGCACTTAACACAATAGGAAAAAACCCGACTTTATAAAAACTTACATTCAATAAAAAATTATCTAAAAAAATGGCTTTTAACTGATGTGGAAAATTCGAATTGAAGCTTAATTTTGTTCCTTTTACGATTACGGAGTTCGGGAATAAATGTCCGTCCTGCTGAAAATTAAACCAACAAAAAAGAACAATCGGAATAAATCCTGTTATTAAAACCAGAAAAGTTTCTTTCCACTTTTCCATTAAAGCAAAGACAAAAGCAAGCGTAACAAAATAAAACATGCTTTCGAAACGTACCAATCCCATCAATAATAACGACAGATAAAATCCCGCAAGCGAAAATTTATTTTTAATTGTTGATAAACAGTATATATTCAGCACGAATAAAAAAACATGGAAAACATGTTCCATTCCGGATAAAACCTGAAGATGCAGAACTGAAAAAAACAATGTGAAAAGCACTGAAATTACGATATATTTAGCATTACTGAATATTCCTGAAAAATACCGGCTTAAAAAATATACGGTCCCGAAACTAAAAGCAATATTAACATACAGAGAAAACCGGTCTGTATTTCCAAAAACTTTTATCAGCAAACTTAGAATGTAAGTAAAAAACGGCGACGAAGAAGTGGAGGAAAATTTATATTTGGTAACACCCCAAACTTCATGAAGCGCAAAATTTTTAGCCATTGCCAGATGAATATATGCATCATCTATAAGATAGATATAATGGCCATCTGTTTTAGAAACCGATAATAAATAATATCCGGCGCATACTATTGTAAAAACAGCCATTGAAATGAAAAAGCTTTTTAAGGCAAGCTTAGATTTACTCAACATAAAAATTAATTCTAAGAATTTCAAAGATAAGTATCATCAATCACGATTTTAGCATTTCGGCATAATATTTACTTAAATTTGTTGTACAAAAATAAACTATCATCAATATGAAAAATGCTAATATTATAGGACTTCAGGAGGAAGACTGCCAGAAAATAGCTGAAAAGCTGAATATACTTTTGGCCAATTATTCAATATTCTACCAGAATACCAGAGGTTCCCACTGGAATATTAAAGGAGATCAGTTCTTTACGCTCCATCCTAAATTTGAAGAATTGTACAACAATCTGGTATTAAAAATAGACGAAATCGCAGAGAGAATACTTACCTTGGGTTCAACACCTGCTCACAATTATTCCGATTATCTGAAAGTGGCAACCATTAAAGAAAGCCTGGAAGTAAATGATGCAACAAAAAGTGTAGAAAATATTCTTAATTCCTTTAAAGTAGTGATTGATTTACAGCGAGAACTTCTCGACATCACAGATCAGGCTGGAGACGAAGGAACGAATTCTCAGATGAGCGACTATATTACCGAACAGGAAAAAGAAGTGTGGATGTACAACTCTTATCTGGGTAAATAATAAATTCGCATCAGCAATTAAAAAAATCACCTTACATTTAGGTGATTTTATTTTTATTAATTATATTTGCGTATAAATTACACAATCATGCACAGCGTTCGATTAAATTCTATTCTTGATAATGATTTCTATAAAATTACCATGCAGAATGCTGTGGTAAAACTATTCCCTGGTTCTGTGGTAAAATATGAATTCATCAACCGCGGAAAACACCAGTTTCCGGCCGGTTTTGATATTGCTTTACGGGAAGCAGTTAATAAGATGGCGGAACTAAAACTTACCAAAGAAGAAAAAAAATATATGGCGAGAACCTGTCCATATATCGATTTACCTTACCTTGATTTTCTGGAAGGCTATCATTATGATCCTTCTGAAGTAAGAATACACCAGGAAGGAACAGAGCTTTCCGTTATCGTGGAAGGTCTTTGGTACAGAACAATCCTTTGGGAAGTGCCCTTGTTAGCCTTAATCAGTGAGCTTCATTATGAAATGAACCACATGGAAAGAGATTCTAATGAAGTGATCATGAACAGAACATTGGAAAAAGCTGCCACTTTGGAGAAACTCGGAGTTAATTTTGCTGAATTCGGAACAAGGAGAAGACATTCTCATAAAGTGCAAAACCTGGTAATGGAAGCACTTACTCAGAACAAAAACTCTACATTCATTGGAAGTTCAAACGTACACTTCGCTATGAAATACGGCGTAAAGCCTATTGGAACCCATGCCCATGAATGGTTTATGTTTCACGCCGCAGAATACGGTTTTAAAATGGCTAACGAACTGGCTCTTGAACATTGGGTAGATGTTTATCGGGGTGATCTGGGGGTAGCCCTTTCGGACACCTATACCACGGATGTTTTTTTCAAGCAGTTTGATAAAAAATTCGCCAAGCTTTTTGATGGAGTGCGCCATGACAGTGGAGATCCTCTTGAGTTTACAGACAAAACAATTGCTCATTACCAGAGACACGGAATTAATCCTTTATTTAAATATATCATTTTTTCCGACGGGCTGAATCTTGAAAAAGTAGAAGAAATCACCAACTACTGCAAAGGAAAAATCGGGGTATCTTTCGGAATTGGCACCAATCTTACCAATGATGTAGGCTTAAAACCTATGAACATTGTGATGAAATTAATAGGCGTTCAGGCTCCGAACAAAGAATGGATCCCTACCGTAAAACTTTCCGACGAACATGGAAAATATACCGGTGATCCTAAAATGATTGAACTGGCTAAGGAATTTCTAAGAATAAAAAATTAAACGCTATAAAAAACTTTTATTACTACTGTTCCTGTCTACATTTCTCTTTTCCTGTGTCATTACAAGAGGGAAAGACGGTGAACCGGGAAAGCCGGGAAAGAATTCATCAGACACAGCTTCTTCAACTATATTCAACCAGGAACTCGCCACAAAGCTTGGAGCCGATCAATATGGTATGAAGCCTTACGTTATCGTAATGCTCACTACCGGCTCTGCAAAAGTTGAGGATAAAACCAAAATGGGAGAATTAATGAAAGGACATTTAGCCAATATCAGGAAACTTTCCGACGAAGGGAAAATTGTTGTTGCAGGTCCTTTTTTAGAGAAAAATAAAGAAGACTATCGTGGTATGTTTATCTTCAACACTCAATCAAAAGAAGAAGCAGAACAATGGGTAAAAACTGATCCTGCTGTAATGGCCGGAGTTTTCAGTTATGAAATTTTCCCGTGGTATGGATCGGCTGCGTTGCCGATGTATTTAAAGCATCATAAGGAAATTGCAAAAGAAAATCCGTAATCAAATGGGATTTTACACTAAGTTTTCAGAGCAAGATCTTATTGAGTCATATAAAAATCAAATTGATTACCAAGGTAAGCCAAGTAATGAGCTATTAGAAGAGATTAAAAAAAGAGGCTCTTTGGAAGATTTTCAGTTAAAAGTTGAGGATCAAAAAAAGACATTGGATGAAAGAAATAGAATTATTCGGGAAATTCATCAGCATTATATGAATAAATCTCCTGAACTGGAATGCCTCAGACAGATCGATTCTGATATATACACTAAAAAGGAAATCCATTTAATGATTCATCAGAAGTATGGTCACATCAGCAAGAATGTTGAAAACCTAAAAGTTGATTCGGACACGATTCTATTCAGTATATTAGGAATTATGGTTTCAACGGTTGCAAGTTCTGTCATTCTTCTCCTATGCTTATATCAATTTGAGTTCCTGGCAGCATTTCATTTTTATTTGCTTGTTCCGGTTTATATCATCAATTATCTGATCATAAAATCCATAACACGGAAAACAAGGGATAATATCGTGGTCTTTCTTGCAACTTTTATAGCAACAGTTTTAAATGTTTTAATATTTATTCTTTTACTAAGATAATAGCGTCTTAGCTATATAAATTATCCAAACACAGCCTCGCATAATTTGTGAGGTTTTATTATATTTATTAAAAGAAACAAAACCATGAAAACCATTGAAGAAGTTCTTAAAAAATTAGACGACATTATCCTTTGGGCCAAACAAAACCAAAGTCCCATCGGATATTTTGCCTGCACCTACCGAATCATGACCGCAGCGGTTCTGAAAGGAATCCAGCAGAAAAAATTCGAGGACAATGCCAGAATGATACAGCTTGATATTGCCTTTGCCACCCGTTATCTTGAGGCATGGGAAGCGTATTCCAAAGGTAAAAAATGTACCAATTCATGGTATATCGCATTTGAAGCGGCAAAGAATCAAAACCTGTTGATTCTCCAGCATATTTTTCTCGGCATGAATGCTCATATCAATCTTGACCTCGGAGTTTCTGCAGCGTCCATTATGCCGTACCGGAAAATTAATCCTTTAAAAAAAGATTTCGAAAACATCAACAACGTTATTGCATCGATCAACCAAAATGTTCAGGATTCATTGAATACAATCTGCTATCCTGTAGATTTAGTTGATAAAATTTCAAACGGCAAAGACAATACCGTTCTGGATTTTGCCATTTCAAAAGCCAGGGAAACCTCATGGGCATCAGCCGTTATCACTTCAAATACTCCCGCATTTTTACGTGAATCCGTTATTGGCATCATTGATTATGCCGCAGCAAAAGTTGCCACGCAGATTATTAATCCAAAATTTACAACTTCAGCCCTGCTTAAAGAATTAAAAAAATGCGAAAGCAACAATGTTGTGAAAAACATTGAGATTCTTGCCTCAACTAAGAATTTATAAACAGACTATTTTATTCCTAATTTTTTAATCAGAATAGATTCCATTTTCTCATACCCTTTTGCGGTAGGATGAATTTCGTCTTCCGTATAAATTTTATCAAGTCCGTTCCGTGAGTCTTTCATTTCGGAATGATAATCTATATAGGGAATATTTCGCTTTTTGGCGTAATTCTCAATCATTTTATTGAGGGCAATTACTTTTTCTGCGGGATGCATACCCTTTCTCCACCCAAAATCATATGCAGGAAGAAGAGAGCATAAAACAACTTTAATGTTATTTGCTTCTGCAAGTTCTACCATTGAAACAATATTTCCAAATACTTTATCCAGAGAAATCGGCCCCTGATTTTCTGCAATATCATTTGTTCCTGCAAGAATAATTACGCGTTTCGGTTTCAGATTAATAACATCTTCCCTGAATCTCAAAAGCATCTGCGAAGTAACCTGCCCGCTGATTCCTCTCCCTACAAAATTATGTTTTGTAAAGAATGACGGATCTGTAGAAAACCAGCCCTCTGTAATGGAATCACCCATAAAAACCGTATTCGGAGCAATATTTTGGGATAAAATTTCCTGATTTTGTTTTTCATATTTAGCATAATTAGCAAAATCCTGCCCTGATAATACGGCTGAAAAAATAATGGCTGCAATACTTAAGAATTTCATTAAAGAATATTTAAATTAAACGGATGCAATAATAACAGTACAAATATACGTTTTGAAACGAGCTGTAAAACCTTTTAATAAAATACTATTTAAAATTTTATTCCCAAATTAAAACTTACGGTTTCCCGCAAAAGAAATCAGCTTTGCTTTTTGTAATTTTGAAAAATGGAGATCACATATTTAATATTAGGATGTATCGCAGGCGGATTTATCGGGTCTGTCATTCAGTATTTTGCCTTAAAATCGTCAATGATTTCAAGAAAATCCTTTGACGAACTGAATAATCTTTATATCAAAAGCAATTCTGATCTGGAAAATTCAAATCTCAAAATCCAGGAGCTGAATCTACAAATCATGAATGATAAAGAAATAACCCTTCAGCAAACCGACCTTTTGAATGACTTAAAAAATGAATTTGCAAAAATTTCAGCAGAATACACCTCATTGAACACCCAGTTTACTGAGCAAAAACAAATACATTTAAAGCAAACTTCCCAGATTGAAAGTCTTCTGACAGAGAAACAGGCACTCTTTGCAAAAAACTCTGAAATTTCTGCTATCAATGAAAGCTTACAGAAATCTCTTGAAACCCAAAAACAGGAAATAACCAAAATTCAGGAAGAATCCAAATTGCAGTTTGAGAATCTCGCCAATAAAATTTTAGAAGAAAAGGCAGAAAAATTCACCACTCTGAATCAGCATAATCTCAAAACCATCCTGGAGCCTTTTCAGGAAAAAATTACTGATCTCAAAAACCGTGTTAATGAAGCCTATGAAAAAGAAAATAAAGAGCGCTTTTCACTGGCAGAAAGAGTTAAAGAACTCGCCGAGCTGAATCAGCAAATTTCAGAAGATGCCAAAAAATTGACCCGTGCCTTGAAAGGCGAAAGCAAAACGCAGGGTAACTGGGGAGAAATGATCCTTGAAAGTATCCTTGAAAAATCAGGGCTGGTAAAAGGCAGGGAATATTTCCTGGAACACGAGCTCAGAGACGAAGACAATAAAGCACTGTTTTCAGAATTCTCCGGTAAGAAAATGCGCCCCGACGCCGTGGTAAAATATCCGGACGAACGAAATGTAATTATTGATTCAAAAGTTTCTCTTACCGCTTTTACTGAGCTTGTGGATGAAGCCGATCAGGATGTATATCGTATAAAACTGAACCAGCATCTGTCATCCATCAAAAACCATATCGCTCAACTGAGCCAGAAAGCTTACGATGATTACGGGAAATCTCTTGATTTCGTAATGATGTTCATTCCGAGCGAACCGGCTTATATTGCAGCAATGCAGGCAGACCAGGATCTCTGGAATTATGCATACGAAAGACGGATTTTATTATTGAATCCAAGTAATCTGATCACTTCCCTAAAACTGATCTCCGATCTCTGGAAACGTGAATACCAGAACCGGAACTCTATGGAAATCGCAGACCGCGGCGCCCGGCTGTATGATAAATTTGTCGGTTTTATAGACAACCTGGAAAAAGTAGGTAAAAATCTTGATCTGGCGAAAAATGTTTATAATGATGCATTTAAACAGCTATCTACAGGAAATGACAATCTGGTAATACAAACTCAAAAACTTAAGCAGCTGGGGATAAAAAACAAAAAAGAACTCCCACAGAGCCTTATCGACAGCTCGCAGGTACATCTTGATATTTCCGGGGAGTAAATTTTCAATATAGCCTTAAGATTAAGCTCTGGCCTTCGGCCGGAGCTTAATCTTAAGGCGCATTTATCAGAGGGATCTTAAAAAGATTTTACATAATTTTGCAACATGTTAATAGAAAGTTTTCAGAACGAAAAAGTAAAATACATTACTAAACTCCTTACCGATAACAGATTTCGTAAAAAGTCGGAAGTTTTTGCGGTGGAAGGACAGCAGGAAAATGAGAGGGCACAAACCTTCGGTTTTGAACCTGTTGAGTTTTTCATATGTGAAAATATCTTTCAGAAAGAATTTCCAAAAGGTAAAATTCATCTTGTAAGCGAAAAAGTGTATGAAAAGATTGCATACCGCGGAAGCTCAGAAGGAATTATCGGGGTTTATAAAACAAAAGAAACCGATTTATTTTCATTTAAGCCTAAAGCAGATTCTACGATCATTGTGGTAGAGGGTGTTGAGAAGCCCGGAAATTTAGGCGCCATTTTAAGGAGTTGTGAAGCTTTTGGGATTGACGGACTTATTGTTTCCGACGGAAAAACAGATTTTTACAATCCCAATGTCATAAGATCAAGTGTAGGCTGTCTTTTCGGAATGAACGTTTTTCAGGCAGCAAATGAGGAGACTTTAGAGTTCCTGAGTAAAAACGGTTATGAAATTTACACTACCATTATGGATGAAAGTTCAAAAGATCTATATACAAGAGATTTCAAAGAGAAATCAGCTGTGGTATTTGGAACGGAGCATTCTGGCCTGAGTGACTTCTGGATAGGAAAAGGAAAAAACACCCTCATTCCTATGACGGGAAGCATCGATTCACTGAATCTGAGTAATGCCGTAGCTATTACCTGCTATGAAGCACTGAGACAAAAAACAGTTTGATAACTGCAGTATTACCATATTGGAGAATTTTGAGCATAAAAAAACCGCATCACTGAGTGAGCGGTTCTTTTATTTTTAAAGCGTGCTTTAATTATTTAGCAGCTTCTTCTTTCTTAGCTTCAGCTTTAACTTCTTCTTTAGCTACTTTAGCATCAGCTTTAACTGAATCTTTAGCAGCATCAGCGTTAGCTTTTACTGAATCTACAGTAGCATCAGCTGTAGAATCGATAGCTGTAGTAGCTGAATCAGCAGTAGCGTTTACTGAATCTTTAGAAGCGTCAGTTGAGTTAGTTTCAGTTTTTTTACAAGCAACTAAAGAGATAGCAGCGATAGCAGCTACGAATAATGACTTTTTCATAATAAATTAAATTTAATTTTGTTAATATTGTTTTATAAAATCTTTTCTCTGTTCGGTTATTTGAACGAGACAAAGGTATAGCAGATAGAAAATTTGTTTAAGAAAAATAATTGTAATACCTTTGTAAAATAGATTTACAAATAAATATACATGATAATCAATAATTTAATTATTTTAAAATAAATTGACTGATTTAGATTTATTACACTTTGAGCAGCTGAAAAAGGATGTACAGGCTCAATACCTGAAAGAACATACCCCTTCCTATGATGATATTTCTAAATGGAAGGGAATTGATATCATTTATTTTCAGGAAGACCTTCGCAAAAAAGCGAAAGGAAACATCAGCGAAAAATCTTTTTATACCTATTTTAAAAATTCACCCGTTACCAAATTACCCAGAATTGATATGCTTAATTTATTGAGTATTTATGCGGGTTATGAGTCTTGGTACGAATTCAAAAAGCAACACCTTTTTGCCGGAGAATTTCTAAAGGATGATGAAGAAATGACCGATGAAGATCTTGTTGAAATTGAAAAAACAGTTTCAGAATCCCCTGTTTTCTCAGCAGATGAAATTTCAGTTCAAAAACAGGACCGAAAAGCACCTGAAAATACAGATTTACAAAAATCAATTACTGAAAATCAAATAATTAATCAAAAACAAGAATTGCCTATCGCAATTAGCACCAATGAGTCGAAACCAAAGAAAAGCTTCGTTCGAAAAAACGTCTGGGCTCTTGTAACCTCTGTTCTGGTAATTCTTACAGGGCTTTTGGGATTCAAAGATGTTATTTTTTCAAAAACATATAAATACTGTTTCACTGACGCAGACAGAGGGGTTGGTGTTGTAAACACCATCGAAATTAAAGTGATCAAGGAAAACGAATCCCCGATTCTTTATAAAATCAAGCCTGGAGAATGTTTTTATTACTCTACGAAGGATAAGAATCTGAAAATGCAGATCAGTTCACCATTTTATGAGTACCTGGAAATCAACAGAAGCCTGGAAAACGCACCAGATGAAGAAATTATTGAATTGAAACCGGATGATTATAAGATGGCGGCCTATTATTTCTCTATTAAAGATGCTAATGGAGATCCTGAGGAACTCAAAAGAAAAAGAAATCAGCTGGAAAGCCTCATCAGCAGTAATGCTGTTATTTACCAAATTTATGACAATAATATCTACGGAATAGAAAGGCTGGACAAACAAAAATATATTACCCTGGTAACAACCCCTACTACATCCCTGAAAAATTTAAGTGTTATTGAAATGAAAAAAGACAATAACGGAAAAATCATCTCCATCAAATTTAAAATTGCAACAGATGAAAAGAATAAATAACTTTTTAATATTTACAGTTCTGCTTCTTGCATTTGTTTCCTGTAACAACAAAAAAACTGAAATAAGTGACCTGGACAAGCTTCGAAACAGCAATAATACCAAAACCTATCCTGCAGTACAGATGGATAGCGCACAGGCTATTAATTACATTACCAAACAAAAAGTTCAGGAACTTCTTGACCTGTCAACACTGTATTTATCCGGAAATAAAAATACGGAAATTGATACCCTGATCTATTCCCAGATGCAGAGTTATTTTCATAAACCTGACAGTCTTACTTTCAAAAATCTTTTTCATGAGCTGGACAGCCTGAAGGTAAAAACCGTTAAGGTAAATAACCTGGAAGTATATAAAGACATCTATAATCAGGATACGCTGGATTTTGCAAAATTTAGTGTAGAATATTTCGACAATAAGAATAAAACGTTGGGCACGTTTGAGAAAAATGCACAATACATTCTTGTTTCCACACCGAATACAAAAAAGGAGTTTAAATTTTTCTTTCTGAACTTTTATTCCAATCCTTTATTAAAAAAAGACAGTACATCGGTAGGTGTAACCAGATAATCCAAAGAAATGTCCTCTTTCCGGACATCATCGATATTTTCATCGGGGTTAAAATAATTAACTCCGATTTTTTTTGATTCCGAAGAAATATTTCTGAAAAAATCATCATAAAAACCTTTTCCGTATCCTACTCTATTGCCGTTTTTATCAGCATACAGCAAAGGGGTAATTACATAATCAAAATCTGTAATCCCTGAATCATCATTGCTAACAGGCTCCAAGATACCCCATTGATTTAACAAGAATGCCGTATCCTCAAAAATTTCTACGGAAATCAGCATTGTATCAACTATCTTAGGCACAAATACCCTGATATTTCGACTAAAAAAATAACTTGTGAAAAACCGGGTATTAATTTCCCTGAATTTATTAATAGGAATGAAAATGTGTGCTTTTTGCTGCGGTAAAGGTTTGAAATATTCAATAAAATTTTTAAAGATATTTTCAGATTTCTGAAAGATTTCTTCATCAGAAAAGAACTTTCTCTTCTCCAAATATTTTTTTCTAAGCTCAGATTTTTTCATAACTAAATTTATAAAAAAGATAGCGCTCCTACGGAGCGCCATTTTATTATTTTCAAAACTTTGTTCTACACAGACAAAACTCTACGGAGTTTCAAGGCCTAAAACATTACTCGGTAATTTTATATAATTTGTCCGATAAACGAACTCTGAAAGGAAGCCCGAAAGTAATCTGATCTCCAGCTTTTGCAAGATTGTTAAAATTTCCGTTAACAAAAATATCAGATATTGTCACTTCCTGTTCCCCTGTTGTAGGCCCGGAAATCAAAACCTTATCCCCTACGGCAAGCTCACCATTCTCAATTAAGAACTGGGCAATTTTAGATTTTGAATAGTAATGCTCTGCTTTTCCGATCAATGTTTTTTTGATTTTGATTTTCTGGCGGATATCCTTTGTTTCAGGTTTTGCTGCTTTTGCTAAAGGCACATCCGGTAAATCACCTGACTTTTTAAACTTCAATGCTTCGGATTTTCCTTTTCTGAAAACTTTATTTCCAACCTGCAGTCCTTTTCTCAGTTTTACCTGTTCTTCCCATGGCATATGAATTGTTTCCTGGCATTCTGTGGAACAGCAGTTTTCCATCGCCGTCTTACACTCGTCACACTGAATAAACAATAAATGACAGGCATCGTTTGCACAATTGGTATGGTTGTCACACGGTTTTCCGCACTGGTGGCACTGTGCAATAATATCGTCGGTAATTCGCTCACCTAACCTGTGGTCAAACACAAAATTTTTTCCGATAAATTTACTCTGAATCCCCTCTTCTTTAATCTGGCGGGTATATTCAATAATTCCTCCTTCCAGCTGGAAAACATTTTTAAAACCCTGATGCTTGAAATAGGCACTTGCCTTTTCACAACGGATTCCTCCGGTACAGTACATCAAGAGGTTTTTATCTTCTTTGAAATCCTGTAGTTGTTCGTTGATAATAGGCAGGCTTTCTCTGAAATTTTCAACATCCGGCGTGATGGCCCCTTCAAAATGGCCTACTTCGCTTTCATAGTGATTTCTGAAATCTACAACAATCGTATTAGGATCTTCAAGCAATTCATTAAATTCTTTTGCCTTTAAATGAACGCCTTTATTGGTAACATCAAAAGTTTCATCGTTCAGACCATCGGCAACGATTTTATTTCTGACTTTGATGGTTAATTTTAAGAATGAATGATTATCCTGCTCCACTGCTACATTAAGACGAATACCCCGCATGAACTCATATGCCTCAAGCGTTTCACGAAATGCATCAAAATTATCCGCAGGAACACTCATCTGAGCATTAATACCTTCATGAGCAACATAAATCCGTCCTAATGCATCCAGCGCATTCCAGGCTATAAATAAATCGTCACGAAATTTTTTAGGATCTTCAATTTTGGCATACGCATAGAAAGATAATGTAAGACGCTCTTTTCCGGCCTCATCTATAAGTCGAGCTCTTTCTTCTGCGCTTAAGGTGTTGTACAGTTGCATGCTATAAACGTTTAAGTGAGAAAATTTTTGCAAAGATAATTATTTTCTAACTATTGAAAAAATAACAATTGTCATATCGGCGGGTGATGTGGTATTGTTTTGGTGTTATAACACTCAATTAAATTTAACTTTATGACAATAAAGACATCCATATGTCATAATGTCATTAAGTTTTTTTTAAGTTTCGTTAATTAAGATTTCAAATTTACAGGAAACTATATAAAGTATTACAATTGCTGTTAAATTTTAGTTAAAATTAAAACATTACATACCAAGTGCATACTTATTTAGCATTAAATTTGTTCACAACAATAATGAAAATTTCACATAATAATTAAATAAGAAAGATATATAATGAAGAGTACTTTAAAAAAGCTATTACCATTTGCCGTAGTAGGAGTGATCTCAGGAGCTACTACCGTTGGAACCTTACAATATTTTAATCATGACTCCAACAGTGCGGACCAGTCATACTTTACCAAATCGGCTTCTGATGTTACCTTTGCTGGGATGAATTCATCTGCTGTGGGTGATGATTTCGTGAAAGCAGCAAAAACTACTGTTCCTGCCGTAGTAACCATTAAAAATTACCAGTCCAGAACGGCCAACAGAGCTTCCGAGCAGGATTTATTTGATTTCTTTTTCGGGGATCCTTTCGGAGGAAGAGGACAGCAAAGACAACGACAGCAGCAACAGGTTCCTGATAATATGCCTTCAGGAATGGGTTCCGGAGTAATCATTTCTCCTGATGGTTATATTATTTCAAACAACCACGTTGTGGCAGGAGCTAATAAACTCGAGGTCGTTTTAAGCAATAAAAAATCTTACATTGCTACTCTAGTCGGCACTGACCCAAACACCGATATTTCTTTACTAAAAATCGAAGAAAAAGGGCTTCCTTACCTGAATTTTGCTAATTCAGATAATATTGAAGTTGGACAATGGGTACTTGCCGTAGGAAATCCACTTGGATTGAATTCTACTGTAACGGCCGGAATTATTTCTGCAAAAGGAAGGGGTATAGGAATTTTAAGCTCACAAGGCAAAGCAGCCAACCCTATTGAAAGCTTTATCCAAACCGACGCAGCCATTAACCCCGGAAATTCAGGAGGTGCTTTGGTGAATACGAACGGAGATCTTATCGGTATCAACTCTGCAATACAGTCTACTACAGGATATTATCAGGGTTACGGTTTCGCCGTTCCATCCAATTTAGCAAGAAAAATTATTGAAGATATCAAGAAATTCGGTATTGTACAGCGAGGCTTCCTGGGCGTACAGTCATTAGATTTATCCAATGACATGCAGGTAGCTGCTTATAATAAAGAGAAAAAAACCAATATCAAAGCTGGCTCCGGAGTGTATGTAACCGGTTTCGGAGATAACAGCGGCGCTGAAGATGCAGGATTAAAAGTAGGTGACGTTATTACGAAAATCGACAATACTGCTGTAACGGACTTTGCAGACCTATCAATTGCCATTGGAAGCAAACGTCCTGGTGATAAAGTTTCGGTAACTTATGTAAGAAACGGAAAAGAAAACATGACTACCGTAACGCTGAAAGATCAGAAAGGCGGAACCTCAACAAGAACTAAAGCAGACCTTAGTGTTACAGAAAAAATCGGAGCTGAATTCAAACCTCTTGATGAGAGATTTAAAACAGATTACGGATTAAATAGTGGCGTAATTGCGACAAATGTCACAGAAGGAAGCGAGATTGCTAAAATAGGAATCGTAGACAACTATATTGTTATTGAGGTTAATGGCAAGCCTGTGAATTCGCAAAAAGATGTAGAAAAGATTCTTGATAAATATTCAGGGAATGTATCGGTAAAATTTGTGGATGCTTACGGACAAATTTATACCAGAGGATTTAAAATGCCTTAACAAATATTCACATTCATATCAATAAAAAACGCTGCCGTTGGCAGCGTTTTTTTATGTTTTTTATGATTGATTTACTTTTTCGGAAATTCTTCTTTTATTCTTACGTTCATAAATAATTTCTACAATCTTTCCTCCTATCCATGAAAACGGGAAAAAAGTTAAGAAAATGGAAATTTTATAGAAGGTAGGATGATACGGGAAAATAATAATATCCAGCATAGCCAGAAATAACATGATGAAACCGATTAGAATAGCATAAGCCACCTTCGCATATTTTACAATCATCGCTGTAGCAACGCCTCCTACTGTTGTTCCCAGTCCTGAAATAAACAAAAGGAAACCAAAGAATGCATCATCATTCTGCATGCTTTGAAGAAATCTTTCCCAATGCTCAAAGGGAGCAAAAGCTTCAAAAGTAATCCATTGCGGAAACACCCTTATCCCAAGAGTAATAATAAGCCCGGCAATTCCCAGACCTACAATAACCGCAATTGTATTTCTTATAAAATTCATTAATCCTGATGAGCAATCATAGAAATTTCGATATCCACATTTTTCGGCAGGCAAGAAACCTGTACTGTTTCACGAGCCGGGAAGCTTTCTGCATCAAGATAAGATGCATAAATATCATTCATTACTGCAAAATCATCCATACTTTTAAGGAAAATGGTTGCTTTCACCACATTTTTAAATGTCATTCCTGCTTCCGTAAGAATAGCTTCAAGATTTTTCATTACCTGATGTGTTTCCTTTTCAATTCCTTCCACCAATTTACCTGTTGCAGGATCTACAGGAATCTGACCCGAAATGTATAAAATTCCGTTTGCCATATTGGCTTGTGAATAAGGTCCGATTGCTGCAGGAGCATTTACAGTGTTGATTATTTTTTTCATTAGAATTTATTTTGGGTGCAAATATAAAATTTATATTCTATTTCTATAATCAAATATCAAATCTAATGCTAGAATGGTGCATTCGGCTGTGTAAAACTTCTGTCTTTATATTTCAGTGCATCACTTAAGATGTTGGCTTTGATACCGATAAAGAAATCATACACCTTATATTGCCCGAAAGGTACCCAGTTAAAATTGATGGTAAAACTTCGCTGATCCCTTGCGAAACCAATCCTGGTATATGCCAATTGTTTGGTCACCATATCATAGTGAGTACTTGCATTAATATTCCAAAACGGCGTGAGCTTAATACTTCCGTCAAGCCCTACAGAAGCTAATCTCGTGGGCGTTCTTGAAGCATAGCTTTTTGTGTAAGCATAATTCGCATTTACATTCAGGGTCCAGGCCTGATCAAAATGAGCATAATTATCATCATCAAAATAATAATTTTCATTTCTCACCTCCCCTTTCGACTGGTACTTTTTGGAATAATCTGTTTTTTCGCCGAAAATTTCGCTGCTTAAAGGATAAGACAGCTGAACATTAAAGCCCTGTACGCTGAAACCTCCCAGTTCTTCCGTTCTGATTCCGGTATCCTGTCCGGGAAGATAAATGATTTTATACGGATCTAATGATAAGCTGGTGTTTACGCTTAATTTATTATCAAAGAATGAAGACTGCCCGTTGATGGTAAGGATGGAAAAACGATGGTCTTTTGCGGCAAAATTGTAATTTCCTGAAAGATTTAAAGATTCGAAAATTTTTATCTTCTTTACTCCCGTAGAATCTTTTTTAGACTTCACTTTCATTTCAATATTGTTTCCGATATTGAATCCCAGCGCGCCTACCATTCCACTGCTTGGCGTTCCTACAATACCGCCTTCAAAAATAGAATAAGGCGTTAAAGCTCCGTTGGCATCATAATAATTCTTATAATACCCGAAACCGGAACCTCCGAAATCAGGAGAATAAGTAAACCCGATGCTTGGCGTCATCATATGCCTGATAGCCTCAATTGCAGAACCCTTCTTGAAATTTGCCTGCCCGTATAAAGTAGTCTGAATACTCGCCGTCGTTGAAAAAGTAGAATATCCCGCAACTCCTTTATCGGTTGCCGTAATAGCTTTGTTGGCAATAGGATCATAATATTTTCTAACAGTTTTAGTCGTTAAAGCATTATCGATATTAGCTCCTAAACTGAATGTGAAATATTTCGCGATGGTGGTATTGGTTCCTAAGGCAATATTATTTTTTAGTCCGGTCTGCAATTTATCCCACATCGCCGCTTTGAAAAGTTCTCCTTCATCCGTCTGAACAAAATTGGTAAGATTGATTCCAGTATTTACCGTGATATTTTCCAGCAATCCTGTTCTTGTTCCGGTTTTAGAGCCGAAAAGATAAAACTGATTAATTGCCACATTCATCTGCGGGAGACGAAGATCTGACAATCCGGTAGCAAAGTTCTGGGAATAAGATGCTGTTGCTGTAATGGTTGCCGGTAATCTCAAAAATCTCTTAGTAACCGTTACGGTTGAATTTTGCTGGGTATTTAATACGTTTTGATTTAAAATATAATTGTTGTTCAGGGTATTGTTGTAGAATTTGGTACTCACAATATCTACCGACGCAGAAAAATTAAGAAACGGATTTGATTTGGTATCCTGAGTATGTCTCCACGCAATTCTGTAGGTACTTGTTTTTCCGTAATCATCCAATCCTTTAATTCCGCGCACCGCCGTTCCGATATCTGCGGAGAAGTTTCCGGAATACCTGTATTTCTTGACATAGTTCATTTCCGGGCGTAAGTTCCAGCTTCCTTTTGTATAAATATCGGCCAGAATCTTAAGATCAAAATGCTCTCCAATCGGCTGATAGTATCCCAGTCCGTTCAGGAAAAAGCCGACATCCTGCCTTTCCCCGAAACTCGGAATCAGGATTCCTGCAGACCTTTTGTCTGAGAACGGCAAAATCGCAAATGGCATGATTAACGGAGTAGGAACCTGTTCGATATACATCTGAATAGGTCCTGAGATGATAGAAGATTTATTTTTTGTTTTAACCAGTTTAATATTGGAAGCACGCAAAAAATAGTCTGCCGTAGTATCTTTCTTTTTAATGAAATAATCATCGGTTGTATAATCCGCCCGCCTCATGGCGAAAACAGAATCATTATATTTCTTTGTCTTTTCAGCAACAATGACCCCTTCATTTTCCTCGGTCCTGGCATTAAATGCGATAGCCTTTTTTGTTTTTGTATTGTACTGAAACTCGTCGGTTTCATATTTTTTACCGGCTTGTGTAATAACAGCGGGCTCGATATATCTTCCCAAAGAATCCTGCTTCCCGCGCGCGTACATAAGACTTTTGGTTTCATCGATGGAAATATAATCCGCATCGATCTGAACATCCTGGTATTTTACCTGTGCGTTCTTGTTCAGATAAATCATTTTTTTCTGAAAATCCCGGCGGTTATAATCTGCTTTGGTCTGAAGAACACTTTCGAGAGGCTCTTTCTTCAGAACAACAGTATCTTGTTTGGGAATAGTATCATTAACCGTATTTTTAGTCAATTTTTCGGGAGCTTCCTGTGCTAAAAAATTGTTAAAAATTAGGATAATTAAAATTTGTAATATATTTTTGGAGACGGTTTTGACCAATTTATTTGTTATATTTATTTATATACAATTAAGGCTCAAAATTAATATAATTTTTAAAACTGTAGGATGCACAAAGTAAATTTTAAAATAATTTTATCATTTCTCCTTCTTCTTTCGATCAACTTTATTTTTTCGCAAAAGAAATTCACCATTGTTCTGGATGCAGGACATGGGGGAAATGACCATGGGGCTAACAGAACTTATGAAGATATAGGCAGGATTGCTGAAAAAGACATCACGCTTGCCATTACCTTAAAAGTTGGAGCAATGCTCGAAAAAAATAAAGATTTCAAAATAATTTATACCCGAAAAATAGACGAATACCCTTCATTGTCGGACAGAACCAACCTTGCCAACAGAAGCAAAGCGGATCTTTTTATTTCAATACATTGCAACTCTTCCAAAAAGCCTACCGCCTACGGAACGGAAACTTTTGTACAGGGGCCGGACCAGAATGACACTAATCTTGAAGTTGCCAAAAGGGAAAACGACGTGATATTTCTTGACGAAAAAGACAAACAGACCTTCGGTTCTTATGATCCGAGTTCACCGGAATCCCTGATTGCACTGAAACTTCAGCAAAGCAAATATCTGGAATCCAGCTTGCTTCTGGGCGGCCTTGTGGAAGACAACTTTGTTAATAAAGACAAAAGAAGCTCTCGTGGTGTTTTCCAGAAAAACCTGCACGTTCTTCGTATGAATGCGATGCCTTCCGTTCTTATTGAGACTGGTTTTATCAACCATCCCGAAGAAAGCCATTACCTTGCTTCAGATAAAGGACAGGATGAAATTGCAGAAAGTATTTACAGAGCGGTTATTGATTACAAAAAAGCGGTAGACCGTAAATCAGGATATGCTGCATCAACGAAAAAACCGGAACCGGAAAAACCTGTGGAAGTTGCCCTGAAAAATGACTTCAGAATTTTACTTCTAAGCTCTCCAACAAAATACAACGACGGAGACCCTGCATTAAAAGGATTAAACTACATTCTTCCCATTAAGGAAAACGGACAGTATAAATACTATTACGGTGTCACAAATCTGGCTTCTGTGCGGGATATTAATATCAAAACAGCTAAAGATGCGGGATTCCGAAATGCATATGCGGTAGGTTTTATGCCGAATCAGAAGCTGAATACAGGATACTATACAATTGAAGTGTATGCAGGTGATAAACTGAACGGAAATTCATTTATCCTGCAAAACCTGAAGGACGTAGAACGAAATAAGGAAAACGGTGTTTTCTACTATACGTATGGAAAAGCACAGACACTGGAAGATGCAGTAAAACTCCAGAAAGATCTTGAAAATAAAGGCATTAAGAATACGGTCATCCAAAAAGTAGCTAAATAAAGCAATATAATTTTGAAGTTAAAAAGTTAATAACTACTTTTGCAACCTCAAAATTTGGCCTATTCGTCTAGTGGTCAGGACTCAAGATTTTCATTCTTGCAACAGGGGTTCGATTCCCCTATAGGCTACGACATACAATTAATCTCTGATCTGTAAAGATTGGAGATTTTTTTTGACTGTAATTAGATAAATAATTACAGTCATTTTCATCATTCAATTTTATTACTTATAATTCATTTTACCATCAGACGACTTTCCAAACCCAATAATCCTATTAAAAAAATGATACACATTATGAATTATTTATCTTAAAAAACACCCAAAAATAGACAGAGGCATTTTGTTGAAAAGAAAAAAATATTATCTTTGCACCGCTTTAAAAAAGAATAGTTATTCTTTCAAAGCCACAAATGTATATCATGCCGGATTTAAAAATACAGGAAGCGAAATTGCTTTTCAAAAAAATCCACTCTAACCCAAAAAGTTACGATTTAAGAATCAATGAAGACGGGATTACAGGCAGTGATGATGAAATAAGTTTCAGACTTTACAGGACAGAAGAAAGAGTCGATTTTGCAGTAACGATTGACGGACTTACCTTCACCAACACCACTGGAGAATGGAACAACGCGATGGCCATGCTTACCGCAACCATCAAAAAATTAGAAAGAGAAGAAGAGAATATTAAAATAGAACAGGCAATAGGAAAACTCCGAAAATATTTATCAGAAGAAAATTAAAAATTTTTAAAGATAAATTTGGCAGATAAAAAAAAAGTTTTTACTTTTGCACTCACATTTGAACGATATGGCAAATCATAAATCAGCATTAAAAAGAATTAGACAAAACGAAGTAAGAAGACTTCGTAACAGATACTACCACAAGACTGCTAGAACAGCAATGAAGGTGTTAAGAAATGAAGAAAACAAAGCTGCTGCTACAGAGCAATTGCCAAAAGTTATCGCTTTGTTGGATAAATTAGCTAAGAAAAATATTATCCACAAAAACAAAGCTGCTAACTTAAAAAGCAAATTAACTAAGCACGTTAATAAACTAGCTTAATAAGTATAGTTGGCCCGTTCGTCTATCGGTTAGGACCTCAGATTTTCATTCTGGTAAGAGGGGTTCGATTCCCCTACGGGCTACAAAATTTAATTACTATTCTAACCTGGTAATTAATAAGAGTTGATACTTATAAAAACAAAAAAACTAACATACTAGCAATAGTAGAAGATAGCTGGCCCGTTCGTCTATCGGTTAGGACCTCAGATTTTCATTCTGGTAAGAGGGGTTCGATTCCCCTACGGGCTACTTAAAAGAGATTCAATTTTTTGAATCTCTTTTTCTTTTATACGACGAATCTATTTTAATCAAATGGCAGCGTAAAAAAATAACCTCCACCATTAAAGTAAAGGTTATATTAGATACTACATTTAAATCCCAACATTCAGAAAGATACTGAACCTTGATTTTGCTTCAATGTCGCCTCCGGCAAGATTGGTGTAAGCAGGAAGCATCACTTCACTGCCCAAACTGAATTTTTTATATGAAGCTTCAAAACCAAGCTTTCCGTACAAAGCACTTCCCGCGGTTTTGGGCATTATTTCTCCAAATTGCCTATTCCAGTCGTAAACTTCACCCTGCATTCCGAATTTTCCGGAAAGAATACTGTTTTCATTTTTCCAGAGCCTGTAAAATCCTGCCGCCGCATAATTCCATTGGTTTCCGAAACGGTAATGTTTATTATTTTCAGTTTTCAAAGTATAATCTGTGTTCAGCAGCACCGCCAGTTTATCTTTCTGAAATTTATAATTCAGAACCATTTGATAATCCCAGCTTCCCGTTCCCAGTTGAAAACTCGGATTTACGCCTGTAATTCCTTTTTCATCAAATCTTCCAATTGGAATTTTCAAACCCAAACCTCCGTTTAGCTGGTGGGAAGAATCTTTGGAATTGAGTAGCTGATAAATTCCCATCACATTTGCATCTCCTATTCCATCAATTCTGATATCTCCCTGTAACGTTTTTTTGTTATGAAACTGAAAAGGAATACTTGCATACACACTTATGTTTTTAGCAACCGGAATTTTCCCCCAAAGCTGAAGCGTATTGAAATACTGATCCTGCGTAAGATCATTGACGAATAAATTTTCTTTCGCTCTGTAATGCTGTGCAAAATATTTAACCCCGATGAACTGAGGATTCAGTAAAGATTCAAAGCCGGAAGATCCATTTCCTGCGGCACAGCCACACGCATCACAATCATTAAAAAAAATTGGGCTGAGCTCTTTAAGAATCAATACACTATCATGGATTTCTTTTGCCTGGCTAAAAAAGCCTGCGGTTAAACCCAATGTTAAAAATATCTCCTTCATGATTTTATTATTCTGCAAATTTGGGGTTGGTTATAAAATTTTTATCACTTAAAGTTTTTAGAAAAGTAATAATGTTCTGTTTCTCCAAAGACGTCATCGGAATTCCGATGTGCCCGTTTTGTTTCAGCAACGGATCCAGGTTGGGTTGATTTTCTACGTTTTCAGAATAGAAATTCATCACTGCATCTAAGCTGTAAAATCGTCCGTCATGCATATACGGCGCGGTGTATTCTACATTTCTTAAGCTCGGAACACGAAATTTCATATTGTCATTCCAATCCAGGGTTACACGATATCTTCCTCTGTCATTAAATTGCGAATTGTAATACATCCCCGTATTCCGATAGCTTTCATCAGTAAACAGATCTCCTGAATGACAAGCCGCACATTTATTCTGAAACAAAGCCATCCCCTGATTTTCATCAGCAGTGAAAACGGCGTTTCCTTTTTTCATCCGGTCGTACTTTGAATCGGCAGAAATCATGGTTGCCATAAATTGGGAAATGGCTTTGAGAATTTTTTCACCGGTAATATTTTCATCCCCGAATGCTGCCTTAAACATTTTTTTGTAATTCGCATCAGCATTTAGCTTTGCTACTGCTTCAGGAAGAGAACTGTCCATCTCAAAATCAGTGGTGATCGGAACCAAAGATCTTTCATCAAGATTATGGCTCACTCCGTCCCAGGTATAATTTTTCAAAAAAGCCATATTTTGGATTGGCGGGGCATTGCGCATTCCCAACCGATCATCAATTCCGTGGCTTATATTGTGGCCGTGATGGGTAAAAGCATTTTCCTGAATATGGCAGAATCCACATGAGATGGTATTGTTTCTGGATAATTTTCCTTCATAAAAAAGCTTTTTTCCTAATGCAACTCCATTTACTGTGATTGGGTTTCCTGTGCTATCGAAAGTCATTTCAGGAAAACCGGATGATTTGTCGAGACGATAAGCTTCATCTTTAGGCAAAGGCTCAATAACCTCATTGCCCGTGCATGATATCAACACAAAAGCTGTAAAAAACAGTAAAATCAAAAGAGAGCCGGAACGACCTCTTTTGGAGGGTCTTAAAAAACTAATCATTGTGAACATGATCTACTTTAAACATTTTTGAAATATTGTTCGTCACCTTCACCAGATGCTGGTTCGATCCCATTGCCATATCGTTGGAACTATCCAATGTTAAAGCGGTTTGCCCACTCAGATATTGATTAAGATCCGCCAGAATATGAACGGAAGGAGTAATTTCTTCAGACACTCTTGCTGTTGTAGGAAAATCAAGGATAATTTCACGGTAAAGATCTGGCGTATTGTTGGCAGAAGTATCCCCCATATTTCCGCAATGGTTCATAAATTCTGTTGTTGCCGAAGATGTTCCGTATCTGCCTTCCAGTTTTGTGAAAATGTATCCTGCAGCCCAGGACCAGGCCATTCCCGCAGTTTTTGCTTTCTGCCAGAAAATTCCCTGTCCGTTCTGTCCCAAAAGATAAGCCGACTGGCTGATTCCTAAACCGATTCTTACTTTTTTGTAATTATTTTTAGGAATTTCTTTCAGGTTGATGTAATTGATTCCGGCAACGGCTTCTGCCTGATCTACGATAAATGCTCCGTTGTCGGGATCGTTGTAATGATATTTGAACTCACTTCCCTTTTCATCAATTAAAGTAATGTTGCTGATTATATATTTCAGGGTGGAAAACTGATGCTTTTGTCCGTTAACGGAAGTTTGGGTGGTTTGATTCAAAACTACATCTCCAAGATTATTGAATCCGTTTTCGAATTTTAGCTGAAGATTTCCCGGAGTGGAATCCATTACCTCATCATCGTCATTGCTGCTACATGATGATAGGGTAAACAAAGTGAAGGTAATAAAGAATAATGATAAAAATTTATAGATTTTCATTGTTGATTTTTTAGTGATAAATAGGTTGATATGCCCCATCGCGATAGGGATGGAAGCGGTTATCCTTTTTTTGGATTCTGACGAAAGGCAGAATCTAAAAAAAGATAGTAGCGGACAGCCCGACCCGTGCAGCCGGAAAAGCCAGGGAAAGGGGATCGCCCAAAAAGATAAAATGATACACTAAAAAACCGGTGGCCGGAAAATAGGTTTTAAGAACAGAAAAGAGTACGCCGTCTCATAGAGAAAACTGGAATTTGAAAAGAATGCGTCTTCTGATGTGTTAATTTCCGTAATATCAGGAAGGACGTAGATGTCCAACAATTTCTGTCCTGAATTTTTTGTTTTGTTTAAAGGAGAAGAATCGGTGTCATTGGTTTTTGCAATTTGTTTGCTTACGTAACATTTTCCGTTACAGTGAAGCTCCGGATTGCTTTTGTTGACACACAAAACTTCGGAGATATAATTATAATTTACAGCATATTCCACCAATGGCACCAGAGGTCTGAATACCACAAATAGTGTGAGAAATATGCTGCAAATTAAGTTCACTGAATTATTTTTTGCTGATCGCTTCTTCGTATCTTCTGCTGATTTCTTTCCAGTTCGTTACATTCCAGATCGCAGTCAAATAATCTGCTCTTTTGTTCTGATATTTTAAATAATATGCATGTTCCCATACATCAATTCCGAAAATAGGGGTTCCTTTTTCTTCTACCACATCCATTAAAGGGTTATCCTGATTAGGGGTAGATGAAACGAACAGTTTTCCGTTTTTGTCCACTGAAAGCCATGCCCATCCCGATCCGAAACGGTCTGCCCCCGCTTTTGCCATCTTTGCTTTAAAAGCATCCATGCTTCCAAATGTTTCATTGATTGCTTTTGCCAGTTTAGCTGAAGGCTGTGTATTTTTTTCAGGGGTTAAAACGGTCCAGAACAGCTCGTGGTTATAGTGTCCGCCGGCATTATTTCTTACGGCAGCCGGTAATTTTGAAGCATTGGACATGATCTCGAATAAGGTTTGTTTTTCCTGAGGCGTTCCTGCAATTGCCTTATTCAAATTTGCTACATACGCTGCAGCATGTTTGGAATAATGGATTTCCATGGTCTGCGCATCGATGTTTCCTTCCAAGGCATTGTAGGCGTACGGAAGTGGAGTCTGTTTAAACTGAGCCATCGCAAACTGCGCCGCAAATACTGCACTTAAAGCAGCAATTTTCATAATTTTCATACTTTTTATTTTAGGTGGTTTATCATTTGGCGGAAAGACGGGTGATGGAAGCTCGAAGTCTTTACATACTACATAAAACTTCCAGCCTCTAACTTCCATCTTCCAAACCTCTATTTCAACAATTTTTTAATATCTTCCATTAAAATTTCGCGGTCAGGATGGTATTTCCCATTCAGCTTTGGCACTTTTCCTTCCGGATCTTGATAATTCAACCCTGAATAATAGAGGATCGGCATATTTTCTTTATTGTACCGGCACCGGACATTTCCTTCTTTATCGACCAGGGCAATCATTCCGCTGTGGTTCAGGCTTTCGCTTTCATCTTCTTTATCTCCCACATAAATATTGAACTGATCAGCAAGCTTACCTATATAATCCCTGTTTCCTGTAAGAAAATGCCAGTTTGGAGATTTTACTCCGATTCTTTCGGCATGTTCTTTCAGAGCTTGCGGTGTGTCGTTTTCAGGATCAATGCTTATGGAAATGATTCCGAAATTAGGATTGTTGATCTCATCTTCAATGGCTCTCATATTGGTATTCATGACCGGACAAATTGTGGGACATTTGCTGAAGAAAAATTCAACCAGATATACTTTTCCAAGCATATCTTTATTGGTGATTTTCTTATTGTTCTGGTCGGTGAGCTCAAAGTCGGGAACCTTCATTACCGTATACAGATTTTTTTTGAAATAGCCCATTCCGACACCGATCGCGAGGAAAAGTAAAGCAATAACCGCAATCGGAACAATTACTTTGCTTTTGGAGTTATTGGTCTTTTTATTTTTGGACATATTTCTCAGGATTCTTTTTGAATTCGTCTTTGCAATAAGCACTGCAAAAACCGTACGTTTTATTTTTATAAACAGCGGTGTCTTTCATGTCGGTATCAGTCGGCATATTACAGATCGGGTCTACTGCATTGGCAAATTTCACCGGTTTTGCATCGGATTTTACTGCTGTTTTTGCCTTTTTATGTTTTACTTTAGGCGTTTCCTGGGCACATGCCATTAATGAAACAGACAATAATGCTGTTAAAATAACTTTTGATTTCATTTTTATTTAAATTGAAAGTAATAATGATTTGAATGGATCGATTTTTAAACTAGACTTACTAATGAATTCCTTGCTTATCCTTAATTAATCATAATGTCTTCTAACGCAAAGATCACAAAGATTTTTTTATAAACTTACTGTTTTTAAGTTCGCAAGTTTTTTGTAAACTTAATGTTTACGGGTTCGCAAGGGTACTTCGACAGGCTCAGCATAAACTAAGCACTCAGCAAGTGATAGCTATACTTTATTTTTAGTATCAATTCAACTAAAGATTAGCTGAAAATAATTTTAAGCTAATGGTGGATGGAATATTCTGGAAAAATATTCTGAAGTACGGAAATTGAAGTAATCCGATTCTGATTTTTTGTTTAAAACATCAAACTGACTGTTATCCGAAAAAGAAAGAATTTCATGGGATATAAAAACATCAATTCCTGAAATTTTTACCGTCTGATTGGTATTTGACTGTTTTTCTGTTTTTGCGAGTTCTTTGGCAACATAACATTTCCCTTTACAGGTAGATTGAGGAATGCTTCTGTTTTCGCAGAGATTCTTTACGATATATTCATAGTTAACCGCATAATTGATCAATGGCAGAACCGGACGTAATGCAATAGTACATATGATTAATATGGAAATAAAAAACCTCAACTTTCTTTTTATTACCACAAATATACTACTGAAAGTTTTCTTATAGGGCAATTATGATGAAAATCATTGATATTTCCGGACAACCCGCTGCACCTTGCGGAAAACTTTCCGGAATTACCAGAAAACTTTTTGCACCCATGCTTTAACTTTTCGGGTTATTAAAAAAGGCTCTATAATAGTTTTACCTATTCAAATATATTTTAATCTAAAAGATCATTCGCTGTATTCTCACGGCATTCAGAATAGCCAGTAACGCAACGCCTACATCTGCAAAAACCGCTTCCCACATCGTTGCCAGACCTCCCGCACCCAGAATAAGGACAGCTGCTTTAATAGTAAAAGCCAACGTAATATTCTGCCAGACAATTTTTCTGGTCTGTTTCCCGATGTTGATCGCCATTGGTATTTTACCCGGCATATCATCCTGGATAACAACATCGGCTGTTTCGATTGTAGCATCACTTCCCAGTCCGCCCATAGCGATCCCAACATCACTGAGTGCCACAACAGGCGCATCATTCACCCCATCACCAACAAAGGCAACGGATTCCTTTCCTGCTTTTATCTCTTTTACTTTATTAACCTTATCTTCCGGAAGAAGATCGCCATAAGCGTTCGGAATTCCCAATTGGGCGGCAACATGTTTTACAACAGAAACTTTATCTCCGCTGAGCATCGTTATTTTTACGTTTAATGCCTTTAACCGGTTGATAGCCGATTGTGCATCTTGTTTAACGGTATCGGCAATGGTGAGATAACCCACAAATTTTTTATCGTAAGCAACCGCTATCAGTGTATACACTATATTTTCAGAATCGATATTGTATTTAATATTGAACTGATCCATCAGTTTGAGGTTTCCAACCAACAGTTCTTTATCATTAATGTTGGCTTTCAGGCCGCGCCCTGCAATTTCCTCAATATTTTCCAGCGGAATGGAATGGTCTATTTCTCCCACATATTCATGAATAGCAGTTGCCACAGGATGTGAACTTTTGCTTTCCAACGCATTAATGAGCTTTAAAATTTCATCTTTATTAAAATCATTATTAAATTGAATTTCCTGAACTTTAAAAACACCTTCTGTTAACGTTCCGGTTTTATCCATTACCACATGCTGAATATTGGCCAAAACATCTAAAAAATTACTTCCTTTGAATAAAATTCCGTTTCTGCTTCCGGCACCAATTCCTCCGAAATAGCCCAAAGGAATAGAAATCACCAGGGCACACGGACAGGAAATTACCAGAAAGACCAATGCCCGATAAAGCCAGTCCCTGAATTGATAACCTTCAACAAAAAAGTAGGGAAGAAAAGTAATTCCTATAGCAAGAAAGACCACAATCGGGGTATAAATTTTAGCAAATTTCCTGATGAATAATTCTGTCGGAGCTTTTTGAGCTGTTGCGTTTTGCACCAGTTCAAGTATTTTACTCAGCTTGCTGTCTTGATAAGCGGCGGTTACCTTTATCTGGCTTACGGTGTTCAAATTAATCATTCCTGCCCATACAGAATCCCCTTTCATTTTTGTATCGGGTTTGCTTTCTCCCGTTAAAGCAGCCGTATTGAATGAAGCCGTTTCAGAGAGCAGTTCGCCATCTAATCCCAATTTTTCTCCTGATTTTAACTGAATGATTTCTCCTATATTGACTTTTTCTGCTTTCACAGTCTCCGCCTTTCCATCTTTTAAAATCGTCACTTCATCAGGTCTTTGATCAAGCAGCAGTTTAATATTTGTCCGGGCTCTTGTTACCGCCATCCCCTGAAAGACTTCACCAACCGAATAGAAAAGCATTACCGCTACTCCTTCCGGATATTCTCCTATCGAGAAGGCTCCTACCGTTGCAATTCCCATCAGGAAAAATTCTGAAAAGACATCACCGTTTTTAATACTTTCAAAAGCCTCTTTTAAAACAGGAAGTCCTACCGGTATATAGGCCGCCAAATACCATATAAAACGAATGATCCCTGTAAACCATTGTGGTTTGATAATATGATCTAAAGCAATTCCTATCAATAATAATATAAAAGAAACAATTGCAGGAAGAAACATCTGAAATACAGTCTTATTTCCTGTATCATGAGAATGTTCGTGATTGTGATCATGTCCTTCGTGATCATGTGTATGTTTCGGTTTTGGTTTTGTACTGCAGCATTCTTCCATAATTCTTTAATTTTATTTCAAATGTACAGACAAAATGCGTGCAACACTATTGCAAACTTTCCATACAGCTCTCACAGATTCCTTTGGCAAACAGCCTTATTTCATCGATCCTGAAATTGGTTTGAAGATTTTCCGGAAAAGAAATATCTTCTTTGCAGGTGGTCTGTTTACAGATTTTACAGTAGAAGTGAAGATGCCAGTCTTTGTGTGTATTTTCGTTACATCCGTCGTGGCAGAGTTTATATTTGGTTGTTGTGTTTTCCTGAATACCGTGAACAATTCCCTTTTCTTCAAATGTTTTTAACGTTCTGTAAATAGTGGTCCGGTCTGCAGTTTCAAAATGATTTTCGATTTCAGATAATGATAAAGCAGCTTCCTGAGAACTCAGAAAGTCATACACCAATATTCTCATGCTGGTGGGCTTTGTGTTTTTGTCTATTAATTTGTTTTCGATATCTTTTTTCATATGCTGTATCATTTGTTATTATAGCCTGTAACAGATTGGCATTTTACAGAATTGATTTTCAAAGTTAATCGTTTTAAAATAGATAACCCGATTGTTTTGCAGGACTTTCCCCGGAAATTGTGTTAGATATTTCGTTAAAAAATTATGCAGGCTACTACACCATATAGTAAAAACCATTAAATTTATCGTATGAAAGTTTTAATTGTCAATGGTCCTAATCTCAATTTATTAGGCACAAGAGAACCTGAAATTTACGGGAATATATCTATGGAAGATTATCTGGGTAATCTAAGATCTGAATTTCCATCTTGTGAGATCCAATATTATCAATCAAATATTGAAGGAGAAATTATCAACAGGCTTCAGGAAGATGATTTTGACGCATTGGTGATTAATCCCGGAGCTTTTACCCACTATTCTTATGCGATTGCGGATTGTTTAAAAAATATTCAGAAGCCTAAAGTGGAGGTCCACATCAGTAATATTTATAAAAGGGAAGAATTCCGGCAAAAATCTGTAACGGCGGCAAATACCGATGCGGTGCTGTCAGGATTCGGGATGGACGGATATAGGCTGGCAATTTTAAGTTTAAAATGATTTAAAAAAATAAAGATGCTTCTACAGGCTCAGCATGACAGACTCTAATACTAAATGTTCTATTTAATAGAAGTTTTAACTCCGAAGCATTTACAAATAAAAAATCCTCATCGTTTGATGAGGATTTCACATTTATTTAATTGTCTGTGTCTGCAGTTGAGGTCCTGAAGCGACTAATTTCTTAGCTTCTTCAGAATTGCAGTACTGTTCAAAGTTTTTGATGTATTTTGCAGCAAGATCTTTTGCTTTTTCTTCCCACTCTTCAGCATTGCTGTAAGTGTCCCTCGGATCAAGGATTCCTTCAGAAACATTTGGCAATGATGTAGGTACTTCCAGGTTCATAATCGGAATTCTTGTCTTTGGAGCATCTTCAATAGAACCGTCAATAATAGCATCAATAATTGCTCTTGTATCTTTTAAGGAGATTCTTTTTCCGGTTCCGTTCCATCCTGTATTTACCAGATAGGCTTTGGCGCCGTGCTCTTTCATTTTACCAATCAGTGTTTTGGAATACATGGTAGGGTGCAATGTTAAGAATGCTTCTCCGAATGCCGGTGAGAAAGATGGTTCCGGTTCTGTAATCCCCCTTTCCGTTCCTGCTAATTTTGAAGTATATCCGCAAAGGAAATGGTATTGCGCCTGATCTTCATCCAATACTGAAACCGGAGGCAATACTCCGAAAGCATCAGCAGAAAGGTAAACAATCTTCTTGGCATGTCCTGCCTTTGAAGGTAAAACAATCTTATTGATATGGTAAATAGGATATGATACTCTTGTATTTTCCGTAATAGAATTATCCGTATAATCTGAAACACCGTTGTTTACAACTACATTTTCAAGAAGTGCATCTCTTTTGATAGCCGCAAAAATATCCGGTTCTTTTTCTTCAGAAAGATCAATCACTTTTGCATAACATCCGCCCTCATAGTTGAAAACGCCATTGTTGTCCCAGCCGTGTTCATCATCTCCGATAAGATATCTTTTCGGGTCTGCAGATAAGGTTGTTTTCCCTGTTCCGGAAAGCCCGAAGAAAAGGGCAACATCTCCTTCTTCGCCTACATTTGCCGAACAGTGCATAGAAGCCATACCTTTTAACGGAAGGTAATAATTCATCATGGCAAACATTCCCTTTTTCATTTCACCGCCGTACCATGTTCCTCCGATGATCTGAAGTTTTTCGGTAAGGTTAAACATGATAAAGTTTTCAGAATGTAATCCCTGCTCTTCCCAGTTCGGGTTTGTTGTTTTCGATCCGTTGATTACCGTGAAATCCGGTTCTCCGAAATTTTGCAGTTCATAATGAGAAGGACGGATAAACATATTCGTAACGAAATGTGCCTGCCACGCCACTTCCATAATGAATCTCACTTTTAACCTGGTATCTGCATTGGTTCCGCAAAAAGCATCCACCACATAGATTTTTTTGGAGGTTGAAAGCTGATCGAGCACTAATTCTTTACAAGACTGAAAAATTCCCGGTGTTGTTGGCAGGTTTACTTTACCGTCCCAGAAAATTGTATCTCTCGTAACATCATCCTGAACAATGTATCTGTCTTTAGGTGAACGACCTGTGAAAATTCCTGTTTTTACTGATACTGCACCAGATTCCGTAAGCTCAGCTTTCTCAAAGCCCTGATTTTCAGGAGAAACTTCCGCCTGATACAATTCTTCGTAAGAAGGATTGTAAACGACTTCATAGTTTCCTTTAATCCCTAATTTTTCTAAATCCTGGATGATTTTAGCGTTTTTCATTTTACTTATATTTTCTATTTCTTTTTTGGGTTTAACAAAATTAATATTAATTAATTGTTAAAAGTGGTTTAAATATAATGATATAAGTCAGAATGGCAAATAAAAAAACAACTTTATAATCTATTGATTACAAGCTTATTATATCCGACCATTCAAAAATAGTGTTAAAATCTTTTCCCCAAAAATAGTCCTTAAAGCCGTCAAATTTTGAGCTCATTACAAAATCTCCGCCCCATGCGCCCAAACTTTTAACAAAAACAGGACAATCTGCGAAAAAACGGCCTTTAACTGCAGGAATTTCAAGAAAATCCGATATTTTTTGCTCATGAATCAACATTAGTTCAGAAAAATTTTCCAATTCTTTGCATAACAAAATTTTTCTTGTGAGATCCGAAAATTCATCAACGAGTTTTTGTGACTTATTTTTTGACTTGTATAAATTGATTCCTTCCCGGCTGTCCTGCTTCTGATTCAGATGAATAAAAATAAGCTCATTTTTAAATGAAGGATTGAAATTTACCTTTTCATATTTTATCTCCGGTTTATTCTGATAAAGCACCGCAGATCTCTCTTTTGCCACGGCAATATCATAACCGCTTCCGCCAAGACTTATCGTATTTAAGGTAAAAGGATTTATACCCGCCCATTCGGCAAGGTTGTTCATTAAAGTAGAACTGCTTCCCAGTCCGTAGTCTGCCGGAAACTGAAGATTCGTTGTAAGGTAATAGGTAAAATTACTTTTAAATTTAGTTTGAGAAAGTAACTGAACATTTTTTAATGTTTTTAAAATGAATTCAGCACTTGCGGGAATATTGGTTTCCACGATCTGCCAGTTTTTATAATCGATGACCGCTTTTAACCAAGGTTTGTTCTGATGGTAAGCTTCCCAGAAAACAAGGCATTTCCCATCTTTTTCTTCTTTAAAAGAAAACTCTTGTCCCAGCCTGGTAGGTACCGCTAAGACAAGAGCTCCGTCCATTGCGAAATATTCTGAAGTAAGCATCAGCTTTCCCGGTGAAAATATCTCGCCCATGATTGTATTTTTTAGACTGCAGACGCAACATCAACAGTGCTGTCTATTTTTTTGATCAGTCCCTGTAACGTTTTTCCCGGGCCTACTTCTACAAAGTTAGTGGCACCATCTTTAATCATATTCTGAACCGACTGCGTCCATTTTACAGGACCTGTAAGCTGTGCAATCAGGTTTTTCTTAATTTCATCCGGATCAGAAACTGCTGTTGTAGTAATATTCTGATACACAGGAATGGTGGCTTTTCTGAATTTTGTCTGCTCAATCGCAGCGGCAAGCCTTTCTTGTGCAGGTTGCATCAAAGGAGAGTGGAAAGCTCCGTTTACAGGCAATAATAATGCTCTTTTTGCTCCTGCTTCTTTTAATTTTGCACATGCTTCTTCAACGGATGCTGTTTCACCTGAGATCACCAATTGTCCGGGACAATTGTAATTGGCAGGCACAACGATCCCGTTGATCTGGGAACATATTTCTTCTACTTTGGCATCTTCAAGGCCAAGGATTGCAGCCATAGAACTCGGATTGGCATCACAAGCTGCCTGCATGGCTTTTGCTCTTTCAGAAACCAGTTTCAAACCGTCGTCAAAAGATAAAACACCATTGGCAACCAATGCGGAAAACTCTCCTAAGGAGTGCCCTGCAACCATTTCTGCTCCAAGACCGTTCACTGCTTTTAATGCAGCTACGGAATGTATAAAAATTGAGGGTTGAGTAACTTCGGTTTTCTTAAGATCATCATCCGTTCCGCTGAACATGATAGAAAGGATATCGAATCCTAAAATTTCGTTGGCAGATTCCATCAGATCTTTGATGTCTTTTCTAGAATCATACAATTCTTTTCCCATTCCTACGAACTGAGAACCCTGCCCGGGAAACACAAGTGCTTTCATCTATTAATTTAAATATTTTTGCAAATATAAATATAATGTTAATAATATTCTCCAGAAGTAATCAGATGATTTACGGAACCAGTCTGATGACACGATATCCCGTATTCACATAAGCTCCGTTTGCTTTTGATTTCACAAACTCAAACTTGGTCGCCAGCTGTGTCTGAACTTTATTTATTTGTTTAAAAATCTCACCTTTTTTGTTTTCACGGGTCAGCATATCGTTAACGACATCAAAACCGATGATGGCATATTTTGGAGGCGTTTTGCAGTATTTACTTTTATAGGCTGCCAGGATTTCCTTTTCAAAATTTCCTTCCGTATTGATTTTTCTGTCCATGAGATAAACCAGGTTTGCCAGAGCAAGATCATCTACTTTTTTCTCAAATGCAGGAACATAATGCATACTGAACGCTTTTACGCCCTGAACTTCTTTAGACAATGCAATAACCCTGTTGGCAAAAGCTTCACCGGTTGCATCGTTGTCACTTGCAAGAATAGCAATTACGGGAGCCGACTGCCCGGTCATCATATTTTGGTCAAGCTGAATATCCGAAGCGGAGGTTACAATAGTAACGTTAGGGTTCTTCAACATTTTCTCAAGGCCTGCTTTTATGTAGTTGGCATTTTCCTTTTTAGAATCAGCAAGGACATATATTTTCTGATCAGAATAAGCGGCTTTAACCTCTTCTACAATTTTATCAGCATAGGTCTGATCGTTTGTCTCAATGATAATAAGATTGCTGTAATTGTATAATTCCGGAGAATTGGCAAAAGGCGCTATAATCGGAATTTTTTGATTTTTTGTAAAGTCAAGGACATCTACCACATTCGACTTAAAAAATGGGCCGATAATAAGATCGGTATTATCCGGATTTATCTGTGTCAATGAATTCCTGAAAGATGCTTCATTTCCGGAATCTACGATTTTCACATCCAATTTTTGCCCGTTTCCGGCATTTCTTTCAATGGCAAGTTTTGCTCCGGTAAGGAAGTCAAGAGCCATTGTTCTGTATTGGGTTTCTCCGGTACTGTATCCGAAAGGTAACATTACGACAACGCTTAATGCATCTCCGTTTTTCTTCACATACGCAGGATCAAGCTTTTTAATTTTTAAAACCATTCCTGCTTTTAATCCACGGGATAATTCAGGATTTAATGCAATTAATTCATCAATAGAGATTCCGAATTTATTGACAATAGAAAATACCGTATCTCCCTGTTGGACAGTGTAGGTCACATAATCATCAGAGGCAGTATTGCTGTTTTTTGAGGAGATTTCGTTTCCGGAATCCATTTTTGCTTTTGAATTTTTTGTTTCTTCAAAAACATCTGCACCGGATGCATTTCCGTTTCCTGATTTTTTAACTAAAATTTTCTCGCCAGGTTTCAGACCTTTCTCTTCAAGTCCCGGATTTAAGGCGAAAAGCTCTTCTCTGGTAAGATTGAATTGCTTAGCAATTTTATAATAATTATCTTTCTGCTGAACAGTATATTCTCCTTCTGAAACTGTAACAGCAGGTTTTTCCACTGTCTTTTCATCAGATTTCGCTATTGAAGCTGAAGTTGTGGTCTGCTGGCCGGTTCCGTATTTTTTTATACTTTCAAGAGGCAGGGTAATTTCATCACCGATCTTCATATGAGATTCAAGATCGGGATTCAGTTTTCTGAGATCGGTTTCTGAAATCCTGTATTGTTTTGTAATTCCGTAAATGGTCTGTTTCGGCTGTAGAACAATTTTCCCCAGCTGTCCGCCAGTGGCAGGTTTTATAGGAACATTCATTTTTGATGAAGATCCCGTTTTATCGTTTTTAACCGTTAAAACTTCTCCGATTGCGATCTTACCATCCTTTACAGAAGGATTAAGCTTCAGCAATTCATCAACAGTAAGTCCGTATTTTTTAGCAATATTATAAGGAGTATCGCCTTTTACAACGGTGTGCAATTTCTGAGCAGACACCCCCAAAACCATGCATAAACTGGACAGAATAAAAAACCTCTTTATCATATTGGATCATTATATTTACAAAAATACTTCTTTAAAATTAAATGGCAAGAATTATTAATTTAGACTCGTCAATTTGCATTTCTTCTAAACAAGTCTCAAGCCATGCATTGCCGTGATCTGCAAAAAAGACACTGAAATTATATACTCTTTCCTGCCAGTTTTTGGAAGGATGTACATCCAGAAACAGATTTTCGAGTCTTTCAAGCATTTCTCTCTGCTTAATTTTTTCAGCATGAAGGAGTCTTTTTTTCATTCTTTTAAAAGATTTCATCTGGCGCACTTCTTCTGCTTTTACCATATTTCCAAAAGACTTTTCGGTGGTTTCCGCAACTGCTTTCAAGTCTGAAAACTGAAGCATTAGCTGGCTTTCTTTTTCTTCCAGAAATCTTAAGATCTTATTATCATCTAAGATTTTATTGTTGGTAATTGCCGTAAAATTCTGAAAAAAATCTTCTGTTTTTAATGCAAGCTTTTCAATTTTCCCTAATGTCTTTTGGTTTAGAAATAACATTGAATTCCTTGGAATCAGGATTGGAAACGGCAGATTAATTTTTTTGAAATAATCCTTCAGTTCCAGCCAGTACATGATTTCAGCATTACCTCCGATGTAAGCAAGATTGGGCAAAATCGTTTCCTGATAAACGGGACGCATTACCGCATTTGGGCTGAATTTCTCCGGGTTATTTTCCAGTTCTTCGAAAATTTCTTCTTTTGTAAACGTTTTATTTTTATCAACAATGATATATTGATTCCCGTCAAAATCAATCCTATCTCTGGTATCTGTAAGATAGAAAAGATTAATTTCCCGGGGATTGACCTGAACTTTACCATATTTTTCAGTTAAGAAATCTATTTTTTCCTTTGATTCTTTATACAAACTGAAATTCAAAAGCTCATCTTTAAATGTTTCTTTCATTTGTGTCTTCAGTTCCTTCGAATCTCCGTCAAGGATCAGCAAGCCAAATTCTGAAAACAGGCGATTGACCAATATCTGAATAGCCTGTGTTAAAGTATTGCCTGCTTTATAGGCTTCTTTCAGCATTAAAATCAATTCGGTTCCAAAAACAAAGTCTTTGAATTCTTTCTCAAATTCTGAAATGAAAAACGTATCACTTAAAGGAATTCTTCCTACCGCTCCACCGGATTTTTCATTAATTTCATAATACTTGTTCTCCGTTTTAAAATGATTGATTTCTGCAAAATCGTGATCTTCTGAAGCCATCCAATATACAGGAACGAAATTGAATTCCGGAAAACTGTCTTTTAAAAAAGAGCAAGTTTTAACAGTCTGCAAAATTTTATACACAAAAAAAACAGGTCCTGAAAAGAGATTCAGCTGATGTCCTGTGGTAATTGTAAATGTTTTTGTATGCCTTAGACTCTCTATATTTTGTTTTTGCTTCGGTGAAAGAGTAAGATCTGAAAGCTGTTTTTCCAATGCTGCAACAAGAATTTCTCTTTGCCCTGAAGTAAAGGAGCTCTGTTTTTCATGGATCTTCTTTTCAAAGTGAGATAAAGAAAATGTATTCTCTTCAAAACCTTCAATATTGTGATTTAAAAAATCCTTTACCAATTTCGGGATACTGACGATATCCTGAAAAGATATTTTGTTAATTGTTTTCAACCTGACTGAATTTTAGTTGAACAAATACCATACTATCCCGATATTCAACCTGAAATCATAAGTTGGATAACTTGGGAATGCATATGCTTTATTATGTGAAATTACGGTTCCTATTTGCTGGCCTTCGATGAAAAAGAACATTTTTTTAACTTTCATATTAAAATAAACGTCAGCAATTGGCTGTCCGCCAATCGAAAAAGAGCCTGCTCCCGGCAGAATATATTCATTAAGAATCGGGAAATATTCTCTGGAGGCAAATTTTGAGAAATAATAGACTTTTATACCGGTCTGTATTTCGGCTGCATTTTTAAATGCTTTCGCCTGATAAAAGAAATTGACACGTCCGATAAATCCCGGCAACGGCAGAAGATCTTTGTTTGTGAGCACGTTCTGGAACTGCAATCTTGTATTTAAATGAAAATTTCGGTAGCTGAATGTTGCATCACCTCCGATCTGGGAAATATTCACGGAGCTTCCGCTTTGCTTAGGCATCGCTGCCATATCAAAATAAGTGTAGTTTTCAATTCTGAAATAATTAGCAAATAATTCGGTTTTGAACCATTTCAGATTGAGACTTCCGCCGGCTTCCATTACCGTCTGGTTTTTTGCATCCTGAAAATAGTAATTGAAATTATTATAAATTGAAGTATTCAGAAGATAATTAAATGAGGGGTATGCTGTCTGAAAATTAAGTTTTGCATTAACAAAATAATCTTTTACCGGCTCGAATTTCAGACTGTTTGCCGTTCTCAGATAACTTCCAAACTGTGTTCCGTTGGAAAATTCCAAAAATGAATTGAGCTGAAATTTATCAAACAACCTGATCTGCAAATTTCCTACAGCCCCAATCCTGTTTTCTTTGATTTCCGTAGGAATTTCGAGCAAAGGCAGAACGACCTGGCTTGAACCTAACTTCAGCATTTGATACCGGACTCCCGCATCAAGCTTAAATTTTTCATTATCCCAAACCAAGCTTACTGTATTGCTGAAATTATCTGAATATTTTTTTGATGACAAAGGACCGTCTGTAACAAGCTGTTGTGGCGCCTCATACCAAAATGCTTCCGGCGTGTTCTGGGTATAGTAGTACTTATTTCCCTGATGAGAAATGGTATGTCTAATTTTAAAAGGAATTTTCTCAGAATTAAAAGGGGCAAATTGATGCGTCAGATAATATCTGCGGTACGAAAACTGAGAACTGGAGGATGCCAAATTTACCTGCATATTCTGTCTGTTTCTGGAGTCACTGTTGCCATTCTGGAAAAGGCTGTCTACTGCAATCCCCCCATTTTCCTGGTTATTAACATTCTGATGGAGATAATGGGCAAACAATTCATAATTTCCGCTTTTGGAAACATAGTGGCCGGTAAACAGGGTATTATTATTGGAAGCCAGGGAGTTCCTATATACTCCCTGAGATCTTAACCCACTATATTCCAAAGAAAAATTAAATCTTTTCCCGATATTCTGAGTATAGGTAGATTTTAGAGCCGCCCCGTTTTTCATGGCATTGTGGTAAATGAATGTTGCTGTGGGGGTTTTTACATCGTAATAGTGAATATCATTAATGCCCAGTATACCATAAGACTTGTTGGTTGGTAAAAGTGCCAGGTTTTGTTCAGGATTTAGCTCATAAGAGAGTGGGTTGAATCCCGCTCCAATATTAGCAACCTGAACTCTCCCGAAGTTGTCCCTGTTGTTGTATTGCGAAAAGATATAGGTTTTGTCAAAAGTCATTACCGTATCAAATACTTTTTTTTCTGCAAATTGTGTTTGATATAAATAATCATTGATGGTAGGCTTAAATATTTTTAGGGAATCTTTTGTTCCTGAATCAATGACCAGGGTATCTTCTCCATTCTTAGAAAGCTGGTTTGCATCGGTCTTATTTTTGACCTGAGCGTTTATGGTAAGGCTGAAGAAGAGTATGATTGAAAGTATATACTTCATGTGTTGATTTTTATACAAAAATGCAAGTGCAGATTTGGTAAGGCAAAAATAAGAAATAATGGGGAATAAAAAACCCGCACTTAAAGTACGGGTTTAAAAAAGATTATTGCATTAAATTGATATTAATAGCCAGGGTTTTGCTTCATATTAGGATTTAAGTTTATTTCAGATTGAGGAATCGGCAACTGCCACCTGTAATCTGATGATTGTAAATTAACTATACTTGCTCCAGGACCAGTTCCAGTACCATCTACATTTGGTCCGAATGCAGATCTATTAACAGGAAGTCCTAATCTCTTTAGTGTCCAAAATCTATCATTTTCGAAAGCTAGTTCAAGTCTTCTTTCAGAATAAATGGCATTTAATAATGCAGTTCCGGTTTCTGTACCAGGAGTATATGGTGAATACCTTTGTCCTCTTAAAATATTCAACAATTGCAAAGCCCGTCCTGCGTTTGGTGTTGATGATTTCATATATGCCTCTGCTGTATTTAAATATACTTCAGCCGTTCTTATAAATTTAACATTAACAACCTGAGCGGTGGAAGACCCTGTTCTTGTTCTATATTTTATTATATGATTATAAGGTGTTCCCGCATAATTTGCTGTAAGCAGATATCCTGTTTTTCTTATATCTGAAATTCCCGTTGGTGAATATTTAAGAAATAAGTCGTAATTAACATTATATTCAGACCTAATACCAGATGCATTCTGATTATAACATACTCCTACCGTCATATTATCAGTATTTACATTTCCATTTAATAGCGAAAGAAGTACTCCGTCTGTATTTGCATCCGTCCATATGCCCGCAAAATTTGTTCTTGCCCCAACAGACGAAGAGTTTGTTATAACATATTCTCCATAAGTAATGGCATTTGCATAATCACCCATATATAAATACACTCTATTCAAAAGAGCTGCTACTGACGTCTTATTAAATCTTCCGATACTACCATTAGATGTATTAATATTATTATATGCAAATAACAAATCTGCGATTACTTTATTATAAGAATCCGTTACAGTTGCATCTCTACTTGGCTTCTGAAAAGGATCAAATACGGTAATATATGGTATTCCCATAGAAGTTGAAGCACTACCATCTTGAGTAGGAATTTTACTATACGCTCTTAACACTTCAAAATGCATTGCACCTCTTATTGCTTTTGCTTCTGCCTCAATATTTTTCATAAAAGCTGTATAAGGTATTTTGTTCAAATTATCAAGCACAAAGTTTGCTCTTGAAATTGCAAAATAAGAATCACTAAATAAAGCTGTTGCTCCACCGGATGTTCCGTTATAACTCCACTGATATTGACTGGTATTTGTTAATCTGCCTTGAGGATTTAGTATTAAGTTATCTGCCAAAACGTCAGCTAGTATTAAGGCATTACCATTATCTCCATCGAAAATATTTTTCATTGCATCATAGGCACCATCAGTAAGTGACCTAAATGATGATTCTGACTGTGTTACAGAATTTGGATTATCCAAGTAATTTGGTTCTACATCAAAGTGTTCTTCGCTACACGATACCAATAACAATAAACACGAAAGAGCACTTATTTTAAATATATTTTTCATTTTATAATTTTTTAAAATTCTACATCAATTCCAAATAAAAATGTTTTTACCTGAGGATAACTATAAAGAGCATATGCTCCACTAATAAATGTACCCCCAGATACATTTTGTGTTTCACCAGATCCTACTGATACTTCAGGATCTCCTTCAAATTTTGTCCATGTTGCTAAATTTTGAGCAGTTACAGAAAGTCTTAGCTTTTTAAGCGGATTATTTTCTCCTAAGAATTTCCTATCAAAAGTATAACCCACTGTTAGGTTTCTAAATCTGATATATGAACCATCCTGTAAAAATCTATCGGAAGTTTGAAGACCAGTTAAACCGTTAGGAGCAGCTCCGGGTTTTGGTAAACTTGCATTTGTGTTTTCCGGAGTCCAGAAATCAATAGCGTCGGTTCTAAGATTATTATTTCCTCCGTTATCTGAATCCAGCATATTTAAAGCCATGTAGTTGTATATATAATTTCCATACTTGAAATTAAAATCTGCATTTACATCAAAGTTTTTATATCTGAATGTTGTTCCAAATCCTCCATAACCTTTCGGCAAGGGTGACTTTCCTGAAAGCGCAACTTGATCATTAGGACTATAGTTCTCAGTTATATTTCCATTAATATCATAATATTGTTCATTCCCGTTCAAAGGATTTACTCCTGCACTCCTCACAAGATAAAACACAAAAGGCTCCTCTCCTTCTTTCAGCATGTTAATACTCCCTACAACTCTTTGACTTTCAAGATCGCCTCTCAATTTATTAAGCTTGTAATCCAAAAGGGAAATATTTGCTCTTAGAGACCAATTAAAGTCTGTAGTTTTAATCACATCTCCATTCAAAGAGAATTCCCAACCTTTATTCTTCATATCACCCGCATTAATAGAAGTTGCATATCCTCCTCCTGTATCTCCTACATTAGGTATTGACAAGATAAAATCCTTTTTACTATCTATAAAATAGTCAACAGTACCACTTATTCTATTTTTCAATATCGAAAACTCTGCTCCATAATTTTGTGACTTTGTGACTTCCCATTTTAGATCAGGATTCCCTTGAGTTGCAGATGGAGATAAGGTTGCAAAGTTATTTGGCGTATTAAGTCCTCCATATGCTGATCCTACAATTAACGGTTGATTTATGAAAAGAGGAATATTATTATAACCCCTAGTTCCCCAGGAAGCTCTTAGTTTTAGATTATTAATATATGTATTATCCTTTAAAAATGTTTCTTTAGTAACATTCCACGCTACACTGGCTGACCAAAAAACATCTGACCAAACATTATTAGCTCCAAATCTAGAATCGGCATCTCTTCTTGCTGAACCGGTTACAATATATTTTTTCATATAATCATAACTTGCCAATATACCATATCCAAACAGTCTTCTTTCTCTACTAAATCCGGTTGTAGAAAAAGGTGTAGAGGTGTTCGATACTTCAGATAATATCGGAGAAGAAAAATTTCTCCCCACAGCATTCACTCTATCTAATTTGAAATTAACATATTCAGCAAGTGCAGTTGCTTCAACATTATGCACTTCGCCGAAGGTTTTACTAAAAGTAAGTAAATTTGTGAATGTGTAATTAAATGAATTCTCAAGTGTTTTTGAAGCTTGTCCATTAATCCCTAGTACTTGATCTAACACTGATCCTCTAAGAATTCTATAATCATATGTATATGCATCAAAAACTCCGGAACCTTGTATTTTATATGTTAAGTATGGTAATATTTTATACTGTGCAAAAATATTAGCATCAATAATAACATCAGAGTTATACTCTGGATTATTCTTTAAAGCTTCTAATATAGGAAACCCCTGAAATGTATTGTTAAAACTTCCATCTGGATTATAAACAGGTTCGTATGAATTATAGTCATACATTGCTCTAAAAGGATTCTGAACATTATTTCTATCCCTAGGATCTTGTGTTCTTCTATAAGAAGCACCAACACCAACACCAAAATCAAGCTTTTCATTTATCTTTCCGTTGTATTTGAATCTACCAGAATATCTTTTGAAAGCATTTAAATATTGAACTATACCATTATCATTGTCATAACTTAATAATAAAGAATAATTGCTTTTATCATTTCCTCCTTTAATACCAACATTATGGCTCTCAATAAATGATCTTCTAAGAATATCTTTTTGCCAATTATGATCCTGACCCAAAGCGTCATTTATTTCCTGTTGATCTGGCCAATCATAATAGCCAGCAACCGTTCCTAAAGCAGCAACTTTTTGCTCATAAGCAATTTTTTCTGCCGCATTCATCATTGTAAAGTTTATATCCTTGATTTTCTCCGAAAATCCAAACTGAGCAGAGTATGAAACCGTAGTTCTACCTCTACCATTCTTGGTTGTAACTACTATCACTCCATTAGCTCCCTGCGATCCGTAGATAGCTGCAGATGCAGCATCCTTAAGCACTGACACATCTTCAATATCTCCCGGCGGGATAGAATTTAAAAGAAACTGCGCTGTGTCATTATTTCCTACGACATTTCCGTCAATAACGATTAAAGGAGAGCTAGCTCCAGATGTGGTTGTAACATTCCCTAACCCTCTTATATTAATATTAGCACCAGAGCCCGGTTTTCCTGAATAAGATGTGATATCTACACCTGGACTTTTTCCCTGCAGTATATTTGTTACTGTAGTAATAGGAGAATATCTTTCCAATGTTTCAGATTTAATGCTTGAAACAGCAGAAGTTACAACATCCTTGTTTTTTTTGGTATACCCTACAACAACAACTTCTTCTATGTCTTTAACTTTAGTTGCCGTATCCTTTTTTTGATTAGTTTTTTGCGCCAAAAGCATCTGCCCTCCTACAAAGAACAAAACACCTGCACTTAATACACGTAATTTCACATTCATATTAACAAATTTTAATATTTAATGGGACAAATATGTTAATAAATATTAAAATCACCAAACCAAATAAAGTTTCAACTAATTGAATTACAGTATTTTATATTAACCTAAATACTATGTTTTAATTCAAAATATTAATTCATAATAATTTTTTGAGAAAAAAATTTTCGTGAAAAAAAATTATGGATGTACTAATTTTTAGGAAAAAAATTATTTAGAATTATTCTAAATTTATAAAGCATAGTTAATCAATGAAATAGAAATACTTTAAAATTATACAAATAATATTATTCTAATCGAAGCTTGCCTGAAACATTGAGATTAAAAGGAATAATTCATTTTTCAGAAATTTGATAGAGATTTTACTCAAATTAAAAGTTGATAAAATACCATCTACCATGATTTAAAAAATGTTAAAGAAAATTAAGATCTCATTTTTTTTCTTGAGAGTTTTTCTATAAAGTCCTTAGTTTTTATATTTTTAGACTATATAAACACATCTATATGAAAAACGGGAAATTATTACTTTTTACTGCAGTTTCGTGGTTCTTCACGCTCCATGGCCAAACCGCCGATGAGCGAAAGGAAATTTCAAATCAGTCTAATAAAACGCTAATATACTATTGCAACATAGATTTAATATTGAACAATCCCAACGCAATTTGCGATTATCACGATTTTTAAATCAGAATCCCGGGGTACTCAAAAAAAATCAGCCAACCAAACTTCGGAGTCCGAGAGCTCGTTGATGTTTTACCTAATGGCGAATATATTTATGCCCAAACTGATAATGCAGGTGTTTCGATCACCGCAATAGCCAATAAGCTTTATAGTGGCGGCAGCTTAGGCCTTAATATCCAGGGACAAAATATGATTGCAGGCGTATGGGATGGCGAAAGTGCCCGGACTACACATCAGGAATTTGTGGTCAACGCAACCTCTAAGCTTACCAATATGGATGGAGCCACAAATATAGATCATGCTACCCATGTTACCGGAACTATTTGTGCACAAGGTATTCTATCAACTGTAAAAGGTATTGCATTCAACGCTTCAGTACTTAATTACGATTGGAATGATGATCTTTCTGAATACTTTCACAAGCAAGCTCAGGATTATTAACATCCAATCACTCTTATGGCTTTGGTTCTTTAAGCAATATATGGTTTTACGGTGCCTACGACTCGAGGGCACAAACATTTGATGAGATCTGTTACAATAATCCGTATTACTTACCGGTAGTTTCAACTGGTAATAGCAGAAATGACACCTCCTCTCCAGGATCTGTTCAAATTGCCAACAAAGGAGGATATGATTTAATCTTCGGGCATGGAAATGCAAAGAATGTAATGACTGTTGCCGCTGTGAGTGAAGTTTCTAATTATGTTGATGAATCTAGTGTAACGATGTCTACCTTCAGCAGCTGGGGACCATCGGACGACGGTAGAATAAAACCGGATATTTCTATGAAGGGTGTAGGTGTAAGGTCTACACTAAGCACCTCTAATACAGCTACAGGTCTTTTATCCGGAACAACTATGGCATCTCCCGGAATTACAGGAATTGTTTTACTATTGCAACAGTATTACAAGCAACTTTATTCCAACTATATGAGATCTGCTACTGTAAAAGGATTAATATTACACACAGCAGATGAAGCGGGATATTGGGCTGGCCCGGACTACGAATATGGATGGGAATTGGTAAATGCAGAAAAAGCCGTCATAGCTATACGAGACAAAAATTCTGCAACTTCTACAAAAAAGCGTACTTGATGAGCTTTCTTTGAGCAACGGCGCTACCTATACAAAAACAATTACCGCAAGCGGTGCATCTCCTTTGAAGGTTTCAATTTCCTGGACATATCCTCAGTCTTCATTTACGAATTCCGGGACTGTAGACCCATCTACCAAATACCTGGTAAATGATCTGGATATAAAAATCACAAAAGATGGTGTAAATTACTATCCATGGAAAATGCAGGGTATGTCTATACCATTCAATAATGTAACGAATACAGGAACTAATGATGCGGATAATTTTGAAAGAATAGACATTAACAATCCTTCAGGAACATATACAATAACTGTTACCCATAAAGGAACATTAACTGGGGGCAGTCAGAACTTTTCTCTAATAGCAACAGCCGAGTCTTTAAGTACTTTAAGTGTAGGAGAAACTCAACAAAAAGAAGTAACACAGTTTTACCCAAATCCTACCAAGGATTATATTTATATCAATGAAACTAAAAGTAATTTGAAAGTTACGGTTTATGATGTATCAGGAAAAATGGTTTTAAATAGATCACTGACAAATAACAGACTTGACGTAAGCAGCTTAGAAAAAGGGAATTATGTTGCGAGCTATATAAGCAAAAAGAGGATAAAGAGTTTTAAATTTATTAAGGAGTAGCTGCCTCCATCAAACAAAAAAATCCGTCCCACTTGTTGTGAGACGGATCTATTATAATGAATTATATCTTAATTTTTAATTAAAACAAATTGATTATTAAGTGCCGATCCGGCAGCTCCTTGAAAATCAAGATCATTGATATTTATAGCACCAGTACAGAAATTAACTGTTCCACTACCAGTTATATTTAGAGTTCCTGTTGAACCACCATAGTTAAACGGTTCGTTTGAAGCTACTGCAATACTTCCATCAGTATTAACAGTTACAAGCATATATGCCGTACTAAAGTTTGTAATATATGGGTTATTGCTCGCCAATATCTTGAATTGGTTAGGCAATGGTCCCTGTTGTAAGACCACTGTATCTCCTGGTTCATAATCCGCCCAAGTATCAGTTACAACTGTATAGTTTCCAGAAAAAGGAGTGATGCTAAATTCACAAGCCTTAGTATATCTTAAGATATAAGTCTGGTCGAAAGTAGCATTCGCAATTGATGAAGACTGCAATTTAAATACAATTACTTTAGGCTCAACAGTTGCAGTTGCTTCAAGAAGCTTAACCTGAAACTGACCTCCAATCTGACCTGCGTTTACTGTAACTTCAGGATTCAAAATCTGAAAATCTGTTCCTTGAACGGCTGTAGAAACTGTATTATCTACTACCAGCTTCACTTGAGCTGCACCTGATAATGCCTGAATCGTACCAAAATCGATAGTAACAGTTGTCGATCCAGTATTTTGTCTCACAACAGCTTCACCGCTTGTACCCTTATTGAAATGCAGGAAGGGCTGACCATCATATACCTCTGCCTCATCTTTACAACTGTTAAGCAGGAAGATAAAAGAGGCCAATATTAAAAATGCAATTTTTTTCATAAGTTTTGTTAAAATTAATTATAACCAGGGTTTTGTTGAACATTAGGATTAGCATTAATCTCATCCAACGGAATAGGAAGTGATGTGAATCTGTAATCACTAGCAGGCAGCGTTAATGGTAATGTCTGATTATCATCATCATACTTATCTCTGTCTATACCTACACCTGCAGCTACACCCATTCTTTTTAAATCTAAATAACGGTGTCCTTCAAAACAAAGCTCTCTTCTTCTTTCTAAAAGAATATCAGCATAAGCCTGCTGAGGAGAAGTATAAGTAATTGTTGCAGCTAAGCCACCTTTAGATCTATTTCCTCTAATTGTTCTGATTCTAGTAGCAGCAGTCGCCAGATCACCTTCACGAACAGCAACCTCAGCTAAGATGAAATACATTTCAGATAATCTGAACATCTTGATATCATTTCTCAATTGAGTTGTTGCAGGAACGTTAGCAGGGGTTTTCCCCGGATACTTGTTAATGACAATCACATCATCCTCTCTAGGATTTGGTCCATTAGGATAAAAATTATCAAATACAGATGATGGATCAACAAAAGCGTCCTTTCTAATATCATCTCCCGGAATTTGGTTGTTGATTAAGGAATAGAGTTTTCTACTCATATCAAAATTTACCGATCCGTTAATATCTGTAGAGTTGGTTGTAAATAAACCTGCAATGTTTGACCATGAACCTACAGCACTATTAGGTCTGGATAGAGACCATAAAATTTCACCTCTAGTAGTGTCCTGCCACATTGTAACGTAACCAGTTCCTGTGCTAGCAGGCTGAAGTGTTAAACCACTGGTAGTAATTGCTGTTGTTGCATTTAGCTTTGCATTGGTATTATCACCTCTATAGTTATAATATCTTGCTGCTATAGCATGGATAGCAGGTTTTTGCAAATAATGCTGTGCTAACAGTAATGATCCACCTGCTGATACACTTGTAGTAGAAAAATTGGTAAGCGCATACTGCAGATCTGATTCAATTAAAGCAAAAACCTCTGAATTTTTTACTCTCGGTAATTTTGTATTCAATATATCAGCCGGTTCAGTACTTAACATTACTCCTAAAGCATTTGGATCTTTCATATCCGTAGAGAAGTAAGACTCTAAAGTTGTGTACGCATACGCTCTGATTGCTCTGGCATGAACTAAAATAGCAGTATATAATGCTTTATCACTTGCATTAAGATTGTTATAATTGATCAATTTACTACCATTTAAAAGAATATTCACTTTATTGATGATATTATAATTGCTCGCCCAAATTCCGGCAACATCTCCAGTAGTTGAGTTTAAAACCCATCTATGTGTCTGGATATCTGTGGTACTAACCCCAGCAGGACCATATCCTACCTCATCAGTAAAAATTGATGTGAATGATATCTCATTCAACGGATCAACAGAAGTATATACGCTTCCATTCAGAAACAACTTCATATCATTAACAGTCTGAAACGCTGTTGCTTGATCATTTATTTCACCATCCTGAACGATATCTAGCGCATCACTACACGATGTCATTACTAAAAATACTGATAGTATATAAAATATTTTTTTCATTTTCTTAATTTAATTTAAAAATCAACTTTTACTCCTAATGTATACATCCTTGGATTCGGATAAATACTTAAACTCGACCCAACCAAAGGTTCAGGATCGAAACCTCTCCATTTTGTCCATGTAAAAATGTTTTCAGCCTGAACATATATCCTAAGACCCGTAATAGGCATATTTCTTAACATTTCTTTGTTCAATTGATATCCAATTGTTGCAGATCTTATCTTAAGGAAAGATGCATCTTTTACGAAATAATCTGAATCCGCTGTATAATCCCAATTGGTAGCTCTTAGGCTTGGAGTATCACTATTTGGGTTTTGAGGATTCCATGCATCTAACAAGTCTGTTGATAAGTTACCTGAACCTACTGCATTAGATCCTAATCCAACTGGATTTGCTAACCAATACAATGCGTTATCAAATTTTTTCACACCTTTTTGGAATGTAAATAAAGCGTCAAAGAAGAAACCTTTGTACGATGATTCAAAGCCAAAACTTCCTGCATACTTAGGAACAGTACTAACTTCTAAATACTGAGCGTCACTAACATCTGGTTTTTCTGTAACACCGCCATCTTTCGTGTAAAACAAAAGATTACCATTACTCTTGTTAACACCTGCATATTTGTATACAAACCATTCGAATAACTGACGTCCTGCAATAGTAGTTGTAGTTCCCGGTTCCGGATCACCATTAATTGTATAATCATTAATTTTGTTATCATTATAAGAACCATTTGCGAATATGCTAAATCTTATATCATTCTTATTAATAACATTATAACGCAATCCCAATTCAATACCCTTATTCGTCATTTTCCCGTTATTCCCTGACACGGAATAAGTTCCTGACACCCCTGAAACAGGAATAGAACTGAATAAGTTTGTTGTTACTTTGTTGTAGACATCAAGAGTTCCTTCTAATTTATTATTCAATAAGGTGAAATCTAACCCGATATTTGCCTGCGCCACATCTTCCCACTGTACCGTAGGATTACCATATCCGAAACCTGAACCTAATACGTTCCCGTAACCAGTCGGTGTCGTATACTGATCTCTTACAATAGTACTTGCAGTAAGTAATGGATTAGCTCCTGGATTACCGGCAAGGATATTTTGGTTACCATTAGTACCGTAAGAAGCTCTAAGTTTCAAGTTACTAAAAGTAGATCCTTCCATGAAAGATTCTTTATCAATATTCCATCTCCCCGCTACAGACCAATAAGTAGCCCATTGATTATCTCCGATAAATCTATAACTTGCATCTCTTCTTATTGTCCCACTAAAACCATATTTACCTGCATAATCATAATTTGTGGTTAAAAAGTATCCTAAAGTACCGGCAGTAATTCTTGATGCACCCACCGTTGGCAAGTAGTTAGTACCATCAAATGGCACATAACCAGTACCAGATCCAGGAACATATGTTCTTGGGTCAAGACCATTTTGATTTCTGGTAGTCGTTCTGTAATAAACTTTGTTATACTCTAAACTTGCCGTAGCATCTAAAGTATGTTCACCAGACTGACCGTTATATCCTACAGATACTACGTTATTGATACTTAAATCCCTTGTTGTAGTCTGTGTTTCATTACCAGTATAAGTGTTAGCTCCTCTGGTTGCCTGAGCCAAATAAGACCATGGCGCACGACCAGAGATTCTATCCCCTTGTCTGTAATCAACACCCAATTTGTTATTTAAGCTAAAATTCTTGGTGATACTGTAAGATGCTCCTAAGTTGCCCGTGATTGAAACTTGGTCAACAAAGTTAGGAAGATTCCCTTTAGTTAATAAATTTTCCAGTACATAAATATTGTTTCCATTATTAAAGTTTGTACCAATTGTATTAAATAAATCTGTCCCGTTAGCGTAAACACCAGGAGCTAGATATGGCAAACCTTGTAAAACTCCTAAAAGTGGGTTTTGCACAGAGTTGTTTCTAATTGCCGTACTGGTTTCCTCAAACAATTCATTTCTTCTAGAAAAAGCAAGACCAATCTGAGAATTTACTGTTAACTTTTCATCTTTTGATTTAGCTTGAATATTTGATCTAACAGTAAATCTTTTGAAATCGGTTGTTGGAACAGCTCCACCTTGCTCCATATATCCAAAAGAGGTATATGAATTAACAGTACTTCCACCTGCCGAAATAGCCACATCGTGAGACTGATACAATTCCGGCTTAAAAAATACATTTTTCCAGTCTGTATCAATTCCAGCTGCCTGACCAGCCAATGCTGTATCATAAGAAGACGTACCTGGGCCTAAACCATAATCTCTCATAATATCTAAGTACTGACTAGTATTAGCAAGTCTGTATTTATCCAATGGTCTTAGGGACATACCTGTCATACCAGTATATGAAACTTTAAAACCACTATTAAATCTTCCTCTCTTCGTTCTGATAACAACAACACCATTTGCTCCTCTGTTACCATAGATCGCAGTTGCTGCAGCATCCTTAAGAACAGTCATCGACTCAATATCGTTTGGATTCAAGTTTCTGTATTCAGAAGCATTTGAAGGTACATCATCAATAACAATTAATGCATCAGTATTACCATTAATTGAACTTGTTCCCCTAATAAGCAAGCTGAATTTAGCAGATCCCGGGCTACCTGATCCACCATTCATTAATACACCCGGAGCAGCTCCCTGTAATGTCGTTAATACATTGGTAGTTGGTCTATTTTCAAGAAACACATCTGCTACCGTATTTGACGCAACTGCTGAGTTCTTTTTTGTAATAGTTTTAGAATAACCTAGTACAACAACCTCTTCGATCTTTTGCTCCTTAACCGGCTGGGTCTTGGTAGAATCCTGAGCAAAAGCCAATTGTCCAGTGAAGAACAGCACGCCCGCCGTTAGCACACTTAATTTAACATTCATATTAACAAATTTTAATATTATTTCGTGCAAATATGTTAATAAATATTAAAACCGCCAAATTTTTTGAACAAAATTTTATGTAAAATAATTATATGAACTAATATAATAACATATTTTACATATATTTGCCAAAAATAGTGTTAAAATGAAAAAATATACTCTTTGTGGATGGTTAATTCTCGCCTCTTTCATTGCTAAGGCTCAAACACAGGAAGAAAGAAGAGAAATTGCCAGCCATTCTGACCAGATTGCTAATCAGTTACTTCTAAAATCGTTAAATACTGAAGAATATCAACGTAAGATTAGAATAGAACAATATCTACAGCAAAATCCAAATGTTAAAAAAATAATAAAGTTTGGAGATATGGGAATACAGGAATTAATGGATGTATTGCCTAATGGAGAAAAAATATATGCATGGACTACTAATTCAGGTGCTGCTTACACTGCAAGGGCAAATCAGTTATATAGCGGCGGGAGCCTCGGCATAAACATTCAGGGTCAAAATATGACTGCTGCTATTTGGGATGGAGGCAATGTGCGGAATACACACCAGGAGTTTATGGTGGGAACAAACAGCAAAATAACATTAGTGGATGGTACTAATTTTCAAGAGCACCCAACGCATGTTGCCGGTACGATTTGCGCCCAGGGAATAAATCCTGATGTAAGAGGTCTTGCATTTAACGCCTCTTTATTATCACACGATTGGACAAATGATTTAGCCGAAATGTTAGATCAGGCATCTTCAGGATTACTAGTTTCCAATCATTCCTACGGAATAGGACAATTAAGCAGTTTATGGTTCTATGGAGCCTACGATTCCAGAGCTCGTCAAATTGATAATATATGTTTTAACAATCCATATTATCTTCCAGTTGTTTCAGCTGGTAATGACCGTAATTCGACTACAGCGCCAGGATCAATTCAAATAAACAGCAAAGAAGGATATGATATGATTTTTGGTCATGGGAATGCAAAAAATATTATTACTGTTGCAGCCGTAAATCAGGTTTTAAATTATGTCAATCCGTCTAACGTGTTAATGTCTCCATTTAGTAGCTATGGCCCGTCTGACGATGGTAGAATTAAACCAGATATTTCAATGAAAGGAGTAAATGTCTTATCTACCTTATCTACTTCTGATACTGCTATCGGGTATATGTCAGGAACCTCAATGGCATCACCTGGAGTTACCGGTGTAGTTGTTCTGCTACAGCAATACTACAATCAGCTTTATGGTAATTTTATGAGGTCAGCAACAGTTAAAGGATTAATTCTTCACACTGCTGATGAGGCAGGCACAACGATTGGTCCGGACTATAGATTCGGTTGGGGACTTATTAATGCACAAAAGTCTGCCATTGCAATTCGTGATAAAAACTCCAGTACAAATTCTAAGAGCGTTATAGAAGAACTTACCCTTAATAATAATGCTACTTACACCAAAACGATAACAGCCAGTGGCACAAGTCCATTAAAAATATCCATTTGCTGGACAGATCCACAGGCACCTGTTAGCAATAATGGAGATGTAGATCCAACTACTAAATATTTAGTGAATGATCTTGACATTAAGGTAACTCAAAATGGCGTTGATTACTATCCATGGAAACTTCAGGGCATGTCTAGTCCATCGCTACCTGCTACCAACACTGGGACAAATAATGTTGATAATTTTGAAAGAGTAGATATTAATAATCCCTCCGGAACATATACAATTACTATTACACATAAAGGAAATCTATTTGGGAATAACCAAAAGTTCAGTTTAATCGCAACATCTGATAATCTGGGCACACTTTCTACTTCCGAAGCTATTAAAGCTAATGACAGCAAAGTTGATTTTTACCCTAATCCTGCGAAGAATTACATTCAGATTAACGAGAAAGATAAAGATTTGTTAATTAATGTTTATGATGCTTCAGGAAAATTAGTAATAACTTCTAAGCTAGTTGATAACAGAATTGATATCAGTCATTTAACTAAAGGAAACTATATAGCAAATTTCATTAATAAAAAAGGAGAAATTAAAAGCTTCAAATTTATTAAAGAATAAACAACAGTTCGTTTAAAAAATAAAAAGAGTTTCTCGCATTTGTGAGAAGCTCTTTTTTTATTACAAACCATATGTAATCCTCTTATTATTCCGAATGCGATATTCGCTGGAAACATTTTATGCTCCAAAAGATAATCGATATTTGCATTTAATACAAATAAAACTATATTCAAATTATCTCAATTATTAAAATTAAATTCTCATTAATAAATAAGCATAACTTATAATAATAATAATAATAATATATTTTGTAATTTTACAATAAAGTTTATAAAAATGACAAAAAAGATTATAGGTATTATTATATTAATATCATCATATACTTTATCTGCACAGCAATTAACCGCATTATCATACAGTGGTGGACAATTATCCACGGGAGGCTCAATGTTTAAAGTAGATTCTCCAGGCTCAAAAAGGGGGTTATCATATGATGAAATTAAAGGTACACCTTATTTAGACAAAACATTTTCTCCGGCAAGATTTATTATTTCTGATAAGATGAATGCTGAAACAGCACCTGCACGCTATAATGCCTATTCTGATAATATAGAATTTCTGAAAGGAGATGAAGTTCTGGCCCTTTTACCTGAGAATCCTTTTACAAGAGTTGAATTCACTGATACGAAGCAAGTATTGGTGAAATTAAATATTGACGATGATTTGAAGGGATATTTTTTTGAGATAGCAAGTGGCAAAAACTCACTATACAAAAAGGTGAAAGCTAAATTTAATGATTTTGTGCCTGCACCAAATTCTTATGCGACGGATAAGCCTGCTAATTTTAATATCTTACCTCCGACTTATTATATTAAAACAGAAAAAGGATTTATCAAGCGTCCAAACAATAAGAAAGAAATTATCGAACAATTTCCTGAAAAAAAAGAAGCTCTAAACAGTTTTCTTAAGGAGAATAAAATTCGATTTGATAAAGAAGAAGATCTGAAAAAACTGGTTAATTTTCTAAATCAATAAAAGTTTATCCAGAATTATAGTGTTAAATTTTCCTTCTGGATTATAGAAAGAGATTGTTTCTTGTGAGACAATCTCTTTTATTCTTACTGCTTTGTAAAAACCATCTCCAAAGGAAAAGTACTTCCCAGATAAACCGTGGTAGAATGTTCTCTTAGTAAGATAATTTTTCACTCTCCCAAATATCTTTTTTTCTTCAAATTCAGAAAACAAATGCTTGAGTGACTGCTATATATTTTTTCCTTTTTTTATAGTATGGTTTTACAAACTCAGGCATAGAGTAATGTTTTGTATTATAAAACGAGTCGTTGATTATCATTTTTACCCTTTCAGAATTTTTTATTTTCTTAGGAAATACTTTTTTATAATTAATAAAAGGGTAATTATTTTTATAAGGCAAAACCCACTTATTATTTTTAATCGGGTAGACTTTCTCTACAAAACTTTGACACCACATATTTTCTAATCTTATAACACCAATAAGAACATATTGACTTTTTTTTGCTTCTTGAATTTCAAAGATTGGGGGCTCAGAGATATATGTCGTATGAACAGAACTTAACAGTTTTTCATCATACTGTCCTTTTATTACTTTTATAACCTTGTAAGTTGTTTGGCTTTCAATACTTTCTCTCAAAGGAACATTTCTTTTCATTAACGGTAAAAGAACAACATCATCATCTATTTTAAAAAAATCATGCTCATATTTATAACTGGGAATAATAATTCTATTGCTAAGTTTTAATTCTTGTTTTTCTTCTATTTTTTCTCCTATAAAAAAAAATTGATATCGATATTCATATTTCTGTGAATATGTAAAACAATAAATAAAGTTTAAGATAAATATAGCAACCTTCATATTCTTACTGCTTTGTAAAAACCATCTCCAAAGGAAAAGTACTTCCCAGATAAACCGTAGTAGGTGTTCTCCCAATGTGATAAGTGCCTTCTCCTACTTTACCAGTAAACTTCATTTGTGTGGTTGAGAGTTTTTTTAATATTACTATAAAACTTTTCTCTTTTTTGACATCCTTAAAAAAAGAAGCTACAACGCCGCCTCCACATTCTATGTCAAATTCGACTTTCAATCCATAGTCATCCATCAAATTATCTCCAGAAGTATCTATGATTGTCAACCCATTTTCTTTATATACATAATAACCAACCAATCTGTCAGCGTAATAATTATCTGTACCTGAAGTATAGTGATATTTAGTCTGTTTAATCAATGTTAGAGTCATTTCTTTGTTTCCTGATGTCCATTTCCATACACCTAAATAGGGCATAATTATATTGCTTATATCTTTCAAATACAGACTTCCATCATTTAAGTTAATAGAATTATGATTGCAAACATCAGTAGCGTCAATAATGTTAGCCTGACTTTTACAGTTAATAGTTAACAGTAATATTATTAATAAAATTAGTTTATTCATTTCTTTGTTTTTTCAAATTATAAAGGACAATCATCTGTTTTCACTGTTCCGTCGGGATCTAATTTTAATTTACCCCATGTGGTATTGTTTCTTCGGTATAAACTGATTCCATTTCCGAAACTCTGAATAATCCTCAAAAATATCTTTTCAGACTTTTCTTTATCGTGAGGAATTTCATCCTTCATTCCATTTATCTTATAAATTCTTTTCATTTTGTTATAAGCCTTTGCTTGTTCATCCTTAGAAAAGTTTCCGCTACCAATGGTTGTAAATTCTGCAAAGAAAGCATCTAAAGCAGCAATATTATCTGCTTTCAGGGCATATACTTCGCCGTTATAGCATGCAAGGTAATAAATATAATATGGTTTAACCGCAGCATCCAAATATTTGTAATGATCATAGAAGTCTACCAGATCAAGATAAGAAGGAGCCAGAAAAGCAGACTTCACCGTATGATTGTGCATCACTGCAATATCAGAGTTAGTAATTCCTGTTTTTACAGCTTGTACGTTGGGGCCTATTTCTTTTGGCATAACGTAGGTGTTATAAACAAGCTGTCCGTGATCATTGGTTACGACAACAGCAGTTTCATGCTCATCATACCCGTTTGTCGATGGCATCACCCGTGTTTTTAAGTCATCAAGTTTATCCTGAAACACCGTATCATTAGAGTTTCTTTTGAGCATTGCACAGGGTGTTATACTTTTAGTAGGCAAAGTTGGCTGTGTAGGTATTCCGCCGCCACATCCTCCATCACTTATATCATAATTGGGGGTTTGGGGAGCCGTCAGGCCACCGTTGCAGTTTCCGACTTCATTGGATGGTAAGCCGGTGTTTCCGCTGCCATCATTTTCACCGCTTCCTAGTCCTCCCGGTGAGGTTCCGGGGCCGGTTGTACCCGGACCGGTAGATCCACCAGGAGTACCGTCGTCTCCTATCGCTTTACAATCTCCTACAACCAGTACAATCAATTGAGATAAAGTTTTTGCATTACAGGTACCGGTACCGGGCTCTCCGCTTCCCGCAGGCTCACCATGTGAATGCACCCCTTCACTGCAGGTTGTATAATGAGTATCTATAGTCCAGGTACATACCGTGCTTTTAGAAAGTTGGCCGCCACCGTTGAAAGTGCCTTTTTGCAGATCGGTAACAGTCACTTTATTTTTGGTATCTACAAAGCCCCCATTCATCAGGATTTGCTTTTCCTGTAAGCTAAGATTGTAAGAAAACAAAAGCTCTCTGTAAGTGCCATCGGTAAGAGGGCTCAACACGAGATTCTCAACAGGAGCATCTGCCGGAGCATTTTCCCGCTTGATATTGAATGTGTAGGTATGGTAATTGGGTCCGTTTTCGATATACGTTACATCATCGGTATCGATGGAAATACCGTTTCCGTAATTTACTGTTTTTGCCTGAGCATTCATCACGGTTTTTACCTTCTCAATTTCAGGAATAAGCTTCAGTTTGTGTATTGCTTCGTCCAGGGAAATTCGCTTCGAGATAAGCTGGAATTTTGAGCTGTTGTGGTAGTTGTCGTTTTCATTGAACTGGTCAGTTCTGCAGGAATACACAGAAAGGCTGACCAGAAGAGTCAGGCAGAGCCTGAAAAATAGAGTCTTCATCCTAATGGTTAATGTTTTAATGGTTAAATATATCACTTTTTTATAACTCAACAAATAGGTGACAAATATTCGAAAAATATACGGAAGAAAATTACTGGTTTCCGGATTATATTATTAAAAGAAATTTTTATGTACTTTTGGAAAAAATACAATGCGCCATGACATTAGTTGAATATTGTATGACTGAAAAGCGCAGGTAGAGTTATGGATAAGTCAGTCACAGGATGCGAAATAATATTCCCTGTTTCCGGAAAGCTTCCCGCACCCCTGCAAGAGGTTTTCCGGAAGGTGGGAAAGTCTGCCGCACCCCTGCAACAAGCATTCCGGTAAGCGGGAAATATTGCCGCAGTACTGTAACAAAGATTCCGGCAAAAAAGAAAAACAAAAAATATTTTAAAATATGAACACAATTGAATTAAAATTACTTCGTAACGCAGAGTACCTGCAATATGTGAAAGATTATTTAGGTATTATCAACCTGAATAACTCTATACAGTTAGGGATCGAAGCCAAACTCAATGCTTTTGCCGGGAAAATTACCGAACTGGAAGCCCTGTACAAAAAAGCAATGGCAAGCGAGAAAACTCAGGAACTTTTGATACTGGATGAAAGAAGGGATAATGCCGTCAACGGAATCTACTATTTCCTGCTCAGCCAAACCTACCATTATGAAGCTGGCAGACAACAGCAGGCACAGCTTCTGCTCTCCAACATGGAACTTTACGGCAGCGGTATTGCCCGACTGAATTACCAGGCAGAGACAGCTACCCTCAACAACATCATACTCGACTGGCAAAGTAAACCCGAACTTACGGATGCTGTTTCTACTTTTAATCTTTCAGCTTGGGTAAACGAACTGAAAACCGTCAACGAAGAATTCAACACGAAATATCTTTCCAGAACCCAAGAATACGGTGATGCAAACCCGGAAACCATCAAGCTGAAAAGGGAAGAAACGAATACTGCCTATTATGCATTAAGGGACAGGATTGATGCGCTTCATCTCCTGGTGGAAACTCCGCCTTCGCCATATGCTACCGTTATCAATCAGCTTAACGCATTAACGGATCAGTACAATAAGCTTTTGGTGAACAGAACGGAAAGCTCCAATTTAGGGAATGCGGAAAACCCGTCTGTTTAAATACATTCGCCAAATCTCGTGATGTATATTTTCAAACTTCTTATTTTTTGACTTTATTCGTCGCTTCGAATAGATTTTGAAAAATTGTATTGAGAAGTTTATTGAATGAAGAACGTCATCTGTTCACTGGTTCTCGATACATCCCGATTTCATCGGACACCCAAACTGACGTTCATGTTTTCAAACAAATTGACATAAAAAAAGCTCCGCCCGCATCGAAGATGCGGGCGGAGCTTAATAATATACAAAATTAAATTACTTCAATTTCTTCTTAACAGCTACTTCTTCGTAAACTTCCAGAATATCACCGGTTTCGATGTCGTTATATCCTTTCAGGTTCAATCCACATTCGTATCCTTTTGTGACTTCTTTCACATCGTCCTTGAAACGTTTTAAACTTTCAAGCTCACCATCGAATTTCACAATGCCATCTCTCAGTAAACGTACTTTGGACTGTCTCGTAACTTTTCCTGTAAGAACCATACATCCTGCAATAGTTCCCACTTTGGAAATTTTGAATACTTCACGTATTTCCACATTACCGATTACCTGCTCCTGAATTTCCGGAGAAAGCATTCCTTCCATCGCTTCTTTTACCTCATCGATAGCTTTATAGATTACAGAATAGGTTCTGATCTCGATTTCTTCTCTGTCTGCAAGATCTTTGGCATTAGCACCGGCTCTTACGTTGAATCCGATAATAATCGCATCAGATGCTGCCGCTAAGTTAATATCAGATTCTGTGATCTGACCAACCCCTGAGTGAAGAATTTTAACACTGATCTCTTCTGTAGATAATCTCTGTAACTGGTCAGAAAGTGCTTCTACCGAACCGTCCACATCACCTTTAAGGATAATATTCAATTCTTTGAATTCTCCTAGAGCAATACGTCTGCCTAATTCTTCAAGAGTCGTATGTTTTTTAGTTCTGATTGATAGTTCTCTCTGTAGCTGTTCTCTCTTGTTGGCAATGGCTTTACCTTCACTTTCATCAGCATAAACCCGGAATTTATCACCTGCTGTAGGTGCTCCATCCAGACCTAAAATAGTTGCCGGAATGGAAGGACCTGCTTCAGAAAGATTTTTACCCCTTTCATCAAGCAAAGCTTTTACTTTACCGTGATTTTTACCTGCCACCACATAATCTCCAACTCTTAAAGTTCCGGTTTGCACCAACATCGTTGCTACATAGCCTCTACCCTTATCAAGAGAAGCTTCAATAACCACTCCGTTTGCAGAACGATCAGGATTTGCTTTTAATTCAAGTAATTCGGCCTGTAATAAAACTTTCTCAAGCAATACATCCACATTGTTACCAAATTTAGCTGAAATTTCCTGTGCCTGAACATTTCCACCCCATTCTTCTACCAGGATATTCATCCCGGAAAGCTGCTGACGAATATTATCAGGATTTGCATTCGGCTTATCAACTTTGTTGATGGCAATAATCATTGGTACCCCTGCAGCCTGTGCATGGGAGATTGCTTCTTTTGTCTGAGGCATTACATCATCATCGGCAGCAATTACGATAATTGCAATATCAGTAACCTGTGCACCTCTCGCTCTCATCGCCGTAAACGCTTCGTGACCCGGTGTATCTAAGAATGTAATTCTCTGTCCGTTTTCCAGTTTCACATTATAAGCACCGATGTGCTGCGTAATTCCTCCGGATTCACCGGCAATTACGTTGGTTTTTCTGATATAGTCAAGTAAAGATGTTTTACCGTGGTCAACGTGACCCATTACGGTTACAATCGGAGCTCTTGGAAGAAGATCTTCTTCAGAGTCGATTTCCTCTTCTGCATCAGATTCTCCAAGATCAGCATCTGAGAATTCAATTTTATAACCGAATTCGTCTGCTACTAATAATAAGGTATCAGCTTCCAGTCTCTGGTTCATCGTAACCATAACTCCTAATGAGAAACATGCAGAGATTACTTCTGTAGGAGACACGTTCATTAAACTTGCCAATTCACCAACCGTGATGAATTCAGTTACCTTTAATGTTCTGTCTGCTGCATCAATTTCCTGCTGACGTTCGTCCTGCTCTCTACGGAAGTTCCTTTTATCTTTTCTGTGTTTTGCAGATTTGGATTTACCTCCTTTATTCGTAAGTTTTTCAAGGGTTTCCTTGATTTGGTTTTTTACTTGTTCATCAGTTAATTCAACAGGCATTGTTCTTTGACCAGGTCTGTTTCCGCCTTGTCCGCCTCTGTTGAATCCACCTCTGTTTCCTCCTTGGCCTCCTTGTCCTTGAGGACGGTTTTGACCACCTTGATTATTGTTTCCAAAACGGTTTCCACCTTGGCCACCTTGTCCCTGAGGACGGTTTCCTTGTCCGCCACCCTGGTTATTGTTTCCAAAACGGTTACCGCCTTGTCCACCCTGACCCTGGTTACGGTTTCCACCCTGACCTCCTTGACCTTGCGGACGATTTCCCTGACCTTGGTTATTACCTCCCTGTTGGTTATTGTTTCCACCTTGTGGGTTTTGTCCCGGCTTCTCAATTCTTTTTCTCTTCTTTTTAGCACCTGCGCCTTGTTTAGGAGCAAACTGCGTTAAGTCGATTTTTTCCCCAACGATTTTAGGTCCGTCAAGCTTTTGGTAAACGGTTTCAATTTTCTGAGGTTCCTGTTGATCATCATCCTGCTTTGGAGCTTCCACTTTCGTTTCTACAGGTTTTGGAGCCACTTCCTCAGCTGGTTTAGGTGTTTCTTTCACCGCTTCAGGTGCTTTTTCCACAGGTTTTTCCTCTTCTTTTTTATCTTCTGTTTTCGGTTTGTCTTTTTTCACGGGTCTGTTTCGGGACTCGATCTGAGACAAATCTATTTTATCCAGAACTTTGAATTCCTGCTTTTCAGGTGTTGCTTTAACTTCAGGAGCAACTTCTTTTTTCTCTTCAGCCACAGGTTCCGGCTTTGGAGCAGGAGTTTCTTCCACTTCAGGTTTTTTAGCCTCTAAGTCTATTTTCCCTAAAATTTTAGTTTCCGGTTTATTAGCTTTAGCTCTTATTACTTCAGGGGTTTTCTTTTCTTCAATTTCCAGTTTTTCTTCCGGAACTTTTGTGATCACCACCTCATGGGAAGCCTTGCGCTGTTCGCCGTCCTTGGCAAACTCAGCCTCCAATGCAGAATATGCCGCTTCTTCTAATTGAGCGTTAGGATTGCTTTCAACCTCAATGCCTTTTGACTGTAAAAATTCTACTAATCTGGACATGGAAATGTTGAATTCCTTAACCGCTTTATTTAATCTAATTTTTGGCATCTATATTATTTACTGTTTTTTAATTCTTAAAATTAAAGTATTTCTTTTTTACTGTTTATTAAAATTTATTTACAAATCTTAATCTTCAAATTCTTCTCTCAGAATACGTTTCACTTCTTCAATGGTTTCCTCTTCAAGATCTACCATATTCAATAAACTTTCGGTTTCTTTATCCAAAACCGATTTTGCAGTGGTAAGCCCCACTTTCTTGAATTCATCAATAATCCACTGATCAATATCGTCATTGAATTCTTTCAGTTCAACATCATCATCTTCACTGGCTTCTCTGTGTACATCGATCTCATAACCTGTCAGCCAAGAAGCAAGTCTGATATTCTGACCTTGTTTTCCGATTACTTTGGAAATCTCTTCAACCGGAGTGTATACTAACGCATACTGTTGTTCCTCGTTGATGTCAATTTTATTGATGGTAACATTTCCTAAAGCTCTCTTTACCAAAATTTCAGGGTTTTTAGACCACTGGATCACATCGATATTTTCATTTCTCAATTCTCTTACCACACCGTGAATTCTTGATCCCTTCACCCCTACACAAGCTCCTACCGGATCAATTCTGTCGTCGTAAGCATCTACTGCAATTTTTGCTTTCTCACCAGGAATTCTCACTACTTTTTTCAAAATAATCGTTCCGTCCTGGATTTCAGGAATTTCCAGTTCTAATAATTTCTCAAGAAATTTAGGTGCAGTTCTGGAAATAATAATCTGTGGTTTTGACCCTTTGAAATCTACTGTTTCTACAATAGCTCTGATATTTTCTCCTTTTTTAAAGAAATCGGAAGGAATCTGATTTTCTTTGGGAAGTATAAATTCATTTCCTTCATCATCAAGCAGAATTACGTGCTTGTGGCGAATATGGTGAATTTCTCCTACAACAATCTCTCCGATTCTGTCTTTGAACTGCTCATACAGCATAGCATTGTTGTGCTCCTGCAATTTCGTAGCCAAAATCTGCTTCAGGGTAAGAATATTTCTTCTTCCCAACTGTGCAACAGGAATTTCCATGGTAAAATCTTCTCCTACTTCAAATGTTGGATCGATCTTTTTAGCTTCGGAAATTTCTATTTCAAGATCATCGTCTTCAGACATCTCGTCTTCTACAATGGTTTTATTTAAAAATATCTGAAAATCTCCTTTATCAGGATTCACAATCACATCAAAATGATCATCCGAATCGTATCTCTTTCTTAAAAGAGTTTTCAGTGAATCTTCAATAATTGCCATAAGATCAATCTTACTGATTCCCTTTTCGTCTTTAAAATCACCAAAGGATTCAATCAACGCTATATTGTCCATGTATTCTTTTTTCTTTTAAAATTTAATTGTTACTAATGCTTTTTTAATGTCTGAGTATGGAATTTCCTTTTCCTCCTCTACATCTACTTTACCTTTACCAATATCTTTTGGTTTGCGATACCGCAGGATAAGTGTAATCTTTTCTTCGTCTGCTTTTACCAGCTCTCCTTCAATTTTTGAAGAGTCATTCATTAAAACTTCAATCTCTCTTCCGATATTTTTAGCAAACTGTCTCTGAGTGGCAAGCGGCTCACTCAGACCGGCAGACATTACCTGAAGACTGAAATCATGTTCTTCACGGTCCATATTGAATTCTATTGCACGGCTTGCATCAAGGCAATCCTGCAGAGAGACTCCGTTGTCGCCATCCAAAATCACTGTAATATCATCTCCGGGAGAAATTTTCAGATCTATAAGAAATAAATCTTTTCTGGTTTCCAGAAAATCATTTAATAATTCTTCAATTCTTTTTCTAAACTCCATATGTTATTTAAAATGATGATTTACCCGTACGAAAAAAGGCTTTCTTCCGAAGGCCTTCCCATTTTTTTCCGTAAATCCAATGCAAATATACGAATATTTCTCAGAAATGCAAAATATCTTATTATCAATACAATAAGTTAATTATTATTTAAAACATTACCATGATGGTATTTTTATTACTTTTGTACTAATTTTAAAAATACATTTACTTTGAATATTACTATTGTAGGAACAGGTTATGTAGGATTAGTCACAGGAACGACTTTAGCAGAACTTGGAAATTCAGTATACTGTGTAGATATTGATGAAAAAAAAGTTGAAGGGATGAAAAACGGCATAGTTCCCATTTATGAGCCGAATCTTGAGGAGATGTTTTTAAGAAATATTCAATCCGAAAGATTATTTTTCACAACCGATTTAAAAAAAGCATTAGACAAAAGCGAAGTAATCTACCTTGCTTTGCCAACCCCGCCGGGAGAAGACGGATCTGCAGACCTTTCTTACGTTCTGAAGGTTGCTTCCGATATCGGAGACATGATGACCGGTTATAAAGTTATTGTAAATAAAAGTACCGTTCCTGTAGGTACTGCCGATAAAGTAAGGGAGGTTATTGAATCTAAAACCCAAATTCCTTTTGACGTGGTTTCCAATCCGGAGTTCCTGAGAGAAGGTTTTGCCGTTGAAGATTCTATGAATCCTTCAAGAGTGGTTGTAGGCTCTAGTTCGGAAAAAGCAAAGGATATTATGGCAAAAATCTATCAGCCATTTACCAACACCGGGATTCCTATTATATTTATGGATGAAAAATCATCCGAACTCACAAAATATGCAGCCAATTCATTTCTTGCCGTAAAAATTACCTTCATGAATGAAATTGCCAACTACTGTGAAAAGGTGGGAGCAGATGTAGATAAAGTTCGTCTGGGAATGGGAAGTGATGACAGAATAGGCCACAGATTCCTGTTTCCTGGAATCGGGTATGGTGGCAGCTGTTTTCCAAAAGATGTAAAGGCTCTGATAAAATCAGGAAAAAATGAAGAGTTTGACTTTCAGATTCTGGAGGCAACTGAAAAAGTGAATGCCGCACAAAAAGTAATCCTAGTTGGAGAAATTGAAAAATATTTCGGCGGAAGCATTGAAGGAAAAACAATTGCAATGTGGGGCTTGGCTTTTAAAGCAAATACCGACGACATCCGCGAGGCGTCTTCACTTGATAATATTTCCATTTTATTGCAAAAAGGCGCAAAAATTGTTGCGTATGATTCCGTTGCAGAAAATAATGTAAAAAAAATTCTTGGGAATAAAATTCATTTTGCCAAAACCATGTACGAAGCAGTGGAAAACGCAGATGCCTTATTCATTGCAACGGAATGGCCCGAATTCAAAAATCCTAATTTTGAACTCATGGCTAAAAAAATGAAAAACAAAGCTGTTTTTGACGGAAGAAATATGTATCCTTTGGAAATTCCCGAGCAAAACGGATTCTATTATAAAAGCATTGGCCGCAAAACCATTATAAATTAAAAAAATGAAAAATATAATCATTACAGGCGGTGCCGGATTCATCGGTTCGCATGTGGTAAGAGAATTTGTAAAAAATAATCCTGAGATTACCATTATCAATCTGGATGCGCTTACTTATGCAGGAAATCTTGAAAACTTAAAGGATATTGAAAATGAGCCTAATTATGTTTTCGAAAAAGCAGATATTACCAATCCTGAAGAATTAAGAACAGTTTTTGAAAAATATAATCCTGATGCGGTTGTACATCTGGCAGCAGAAAGCCATGTAGACAGAAGCATCACGGACCCAATGGCATTCATCAATACCAACGTAAACGGTACGGCGAATCTTTTAAATTTATGTAAAGAATTCTGGACACTTAATCCCGACCACACCCATGGAAGATTCCCGAATGAACAAAGAAAAAATCTTTTTTATCATATTTCTACCGACGAAGTGTATGGAAGTTTGGGTGAAACCGGATTCTTTTTAGAAACAACGCCGTACGATCCACAGTCTCCTTATTCAGCTTCAAAAGCAGCATCCGACCATCTGGTGAGAGCTTATGGAAACACCTACGGAATGCCTTTTATCGTATCAAACTGTTCAAATAATTATGGTCCCAACCATTTTCCTGAAAAGCTTATTCCACTTTGTATTTCAAATATTATCAATGAAAAACCTTTGCCAATTTACGGTGACGGTAAATATACCAGAGACTGGCTTTTTGTAATTGATCACGCAAAAGCAATCCACCAGATTTTCAATAAAGCCAAAACGGGAGAAACCTACAATATCGGAGGATTCAACGAATGGCAGAATATTGATCTGGTAAAAGAACTTATCCGACAAATGGATGCAAAACTGAACAGACCGGAAGGTTATTCTGAAAAGCTGATCACGTTTGTAAAAGACAGACCGGGCCATGATAAACGCTATGCTATCGATGCTACGAAACTGAATAAAGATCTGGGATGGAAGCCGTCGGTAACTTTTGAAGAAGGATTGGCCAAAACCATCGACTGGTATCTGGAAAATAAAGAGTGGCTGGAAAATGTAACAAGCGGAGACTATCAGAAATACTACGAAAAACAATATCACTAAACACAATACAATGAAAGGTATTATTTTAGCAGGAGGTTCAGGTACCAGACTTTATCCTCTTACCATTGCAGTCAGTAAACAACTGATGCCTATTTATGACAAGCCGATGATTTATTACCCGCTGTCTACTTTATTATTAGCCGGGATAAAGGATATTCTGATTATTACAACACCCCATGATCAGGAAGGTTTTATCAAGCTTTTGGGTGACGGCTCACAAATAGGATGTAACATCCAATATGTAGTGCAGCCAAGCCCGGACGGACTGGCACAGGCCTTCATTCTGGGCGATCAGTTCATTGGAAACGACGCCGCGGCGTTGGTTTTGGGTGATAATATTTTCTATGGCTCCGAGATGGGAACTTTGCTTAAAAATAAAACTAACCCGGAAGGTGGGGTTGTTTTCGCATACCACGTCTCAGATCCTGAACGGTATGGAGTGGTAGAATTTGATGATGATTTTAAAGCGGTTTCCATTGAAGAAAAACCACTGAAACCAAAATCCAATTATGCTGTTCCAGGATTATATTTTTATGACAATGAGGTTGTTGAAATTGCAAAAAACATACAGCCTTCCACGAGAGGTGAACTTGAAATCACCGATGTAAATAACGTTTATCTTAATAAAGGAAAGCTTGAAGTAGGCGTTTTAGACAGAGGTACTGCATGGCTTGATACCGGAACTTTTGAGTCTCTGAATGATGCGTCGGAATTTGTTCGGGTAATTGAAAAAAGGCAGGGATTTAAAATCGGTTGCATTGAAGAAATTGCCTTCAGAAACAAATTCATCAATGAAGAAAAGCTGTTGGAAACAGCGGTAAAATATGGAAAAAGTGGCTACGGCGAGTATTTAAAACAGCTGGTAAATAAATAAACGGAATAAGTCCACCAAAAACAGCATTTTAATTGGTTTTCACAATATAATATGTTCCCATATTGAAGATAACCTTTAATTTTTTTAACCTAATAATAAATTTTTAAGAATAAATATACTACATATAAGAAAATAATATAAATTTGCAATAAACATAACACAAATGAATGAACCACAAAAAAAGTGGACCGAAATAATTGAAGCCCGGCATTCTCTGCTCGATTTAAAATTAAAAGAGGTATGGAATTACAAAGATCTCGTTTACATGTTTGTAAAAAGAGATTTCATATCTGGTTTTAAACAGACAATTTTAGGTCCCATCTGGTTTTTTATAAACCCTATCTTTACGACAATTACTTTTCTCATTGTTTTTGGCAAAATAGCACGGCTGCCTACAGATGGCGCACCACCTTTGTTATTTTATCTTTCGGGGGTCACCCTCTGGAATTATTTTTCTTCGTGCCTTCTGGGTACATCTTCCACTTTCGTAGGAAACGCAGGCATTTTCGGAAAAGTATATTTCCCAAGACTTGTAACGCCTGTATCTATTGTTATTTCAAATCTTATGCGTTTCGGGGTACAGTTTCTGTTATTCCTTATGGTCTGGATATATTATTTATTTAAGGGAGCAATTCATCCCAATATATGGATGCTGGCAACACCATTCCTTATTATTCTTATGGCGTTTTTTGCATTAGGCACAGGAATGATATTCTCTTCCCTGACCACAAAATACAAAGACCTCAGCATGCTTTTGGTATTTGGAGTGAGCCTGTACATGTATGCAACTCCTGTAATCTATCCTACGTCATCCTTACCCGGATTTTTTAAAAAGCTGGCTTTTTACAATCCATTAACAGGGATTTTTGAGTGTTTTAAACATGCATGGCTGGGAACAGGAGACTTTTCTCCTCTAATGCTTGCAGTAAGCACATGTATTATTCTTTTACTTTTGATGGCGGGAACCCTTATATTCAATAAGGTGGAGAAAACTTTTATGGACACCGTTTAAAAAAATTTTATTAACATTCCCAATACTATTATTATGCTGGCTTTAAAAGCAGAAAATATATCGAAACAATACAGATTAGGACAGGTAGGCACCGGGACTCTCTCTCATGACCTCAACCGTATGTGGTACAAAATCAGAGGAAAGGAAGATCCTTATCTAAAGATCGGCGAGGCAAATGACAGAACTATACAAGGTGAATCTGACTATGTATGGTCTCTGCAGGACATCAATTTTGAAATTGAGCAGGGCGACGCTGTAGGTATTATCGGAAGAAACGGTGCCGGCAAATCTACTCTTTTGAAATTATTAAGCAAAGTCACCAAACCTACAACAGGAAAAATATATACCCATGGTCGAATTGCATCGCTGTTAGAAGTAGGAACAGGTTTCCATCCTGAAATGACAGGCAGAGAGAATGTATTTCTGAACGGCGCCATCCTCGGAATGACCCGAAAAGAGATTTGTAGAAAATTTGATGAAATAGTGGATTTCTCCGGAGTGGAAAGATATATTGATACTCCCGTAAAAAGATATTCGTCCGGGATGTATGTACGCCTTGCTTTCGCAGTTGCTGCACATCTGGAATCTGAAATTCTGATTGTAGATGAAGTTCTGGCAGTAGGAGATGCAGAGTTTCAAAAAAAATGCCTTGGGAAAATGGGAGATGTAACGAAAGGAGAAGGAAGAACCGTACTTTTTGTAAGCCATAACATGACGGCCGTGAAGCAGCTTTGCACATCCGGAATATTGATGAAAAACGGCAAGATAGCTCATCGGGGAGACATCAACAGTGTATTAGAAAATTATATTATCAATGAACTGTCCCCTAATATTGAATTTAGATACATAGAAGACCTTAGCAAAAAAGCCCAGATTAAAAGAGTTAGGATATATAATAATAAATCTGTAGAGACAACGGAGTTTGGCCATAATGAAGATATTAATCTTGATATAAGCTTCATTAACAGGGATGTAAATAAAGGCATTAGAGTAAATATTGCCATTTTAGATAAATTTGAAAATGTAATATTCATTACAAGAAAAGTTTTCGAAGAAAAAAATGAAAACAATTTTATTTTAAAAATAGAAGGCGGCAAATTAATCCCAAATACTTATCTGCTTTCCTTGGCAATAGATACCCCTTCAGTAGAACTTTACGATATTGTAGAGGGAGGTATCCAGCTTAATATCATCGAAACAGGACATGAAAATTTTCTTGCCGGAGACACAGACAATGGCATTATAACTCCCCCTGTAATATGGATGTAATAGCAATGGATAAAAAAAATATATTAATACTTTCAACAGGTGATGTAAATGGCGCATATGAAGCCGCTTATAAAGTTGCCCATATTATCAAAAATATGGGACATGATGTCGTCATGTGTGTAAAGCATAAAACAAAGAATGAAAATTTCATAAAGCAATACAGGCATTTATCTCTTTCATCAGCGAAGGCCAATCTTGTTATGAGAATTGTGAATAAAATCAAAAATAAGATCAGTCCTGTAGAGCCATCAAAAGTCATCAGTACAGATATGAAATACTCCTTTTTGAGCAAAAATGAAGCATCAGAAAATATACATATTGAAAGTATGCTGAAAATTGTAGGTTTTACACCTGATTTTGTCTTTACAGGAATGACAATTGATTTTCTCAACAGTACAGATATGCTTAATATATATAATGCGACCAAAGCGAAAATATACAATATTACGGTAGATATGAATCATTTTACAGGAGGATGCCACTATTCCTGGGGATGTGAAGGCTACATCAAAGGATGTGGTAAGTATTGCCCTGCAATTACAAAAGAACATGAAAAAATAACAGCCAAAAATAATTTTGAAAGAAAATATGAAAATGCTCAAAAAGCCAATTTTCAAATTATCGCTGGTTCAGGGCTAACCTTACTCCAAGCCCAAAATTCAAAAATATATAAAAGCCAGAAAACAATTCATAACATTAATAGCCTGATTGATACAAAACTGCTTAACAGTAAAAATAAATCCATTGCCAAAAAAGTATTTTCTCTATCCAATGATTGCTTTTATATTTTAACAGGAGCTCAAAATATGGAAGATCCAAGAAAAGGATTTTCTTATCTTCTTCAGGCGCTTGAAATGCTAGACATAGAACTGCCAATGCAAAAGAAAGAAAAAATAGTGCTTTTGGTGGTTTCCAATAGTGTAAATGAAGAATTTGGCAGAGTTACCTTTAAAAAACAGAAAATAGATTATATAAAAGATTACAGACTATTATCCTTATTATATCAGGCTGCTGACCTTTTTATTAACACATCTATTGAAGATTCAGGCCCTATGATGGTATCTGAAGCTCTCGCCTGTGGAACACCTGTAGTAGGCTTTGATACAGGAATTCTTACCAACATGGTGATAGATGATTATAACGGGTATAAAGCTCCTGTAATGGACAGCAGAAAATTAGCAGAAGGAATAAGAAAAGTCTTTGAACTCAATAAAGATGATTATGAAAATTTTTCTAAAAATGCTGTAAGGCAGGTTGAAGAATTTTCTTCTTACGAATATGCTGAAGAGATTTTCAAGCAAATTCTTGAACAATAAAAGATGAAAAAGGTATTAATTTTCGGAGCTAACAGTTTGCTTACAGCCTATCTTCTAAAACAACATTCGGAAGATCATGTTTCTGTTGTTTATCATAGTCAGCCATCTCGATTGACAGATAAAAACCATCCACTTTCTGATTTTAAAAAAATTGATCAGAATCAAGATGTTGTATACATTTTAAGCGCGTTGATATCCAATGATCCTGAACAGCTGGATAACATATTAAATATTAACATTCTTCTCATTAAAAACATTACAGAACATTTTGCGAATTCTAAAATAGTGTATTTTTCGAGCGTTGCTATATATGATGGAATACATAGTGGCACCATAAATAATGGTACTACTCCATCACCATCATCATTATATGGCTTAAGTAAGCTTTTTGCTGAAAAAATAGTTGAAAAATGTTCAAAATATGCTATTCTCAGAATTTCATCGATATATGGCTTATCCATGAAAGAAAATACTTTTTTACCAAAAATTGTTACTTCCGCAATAGAAAACAATAAAATTGAACTTTTAGGTAAAGGCGACAGAAAGCAAAACTATATTCACGCAGAGGATGTTGCTCGTTTGGCAAAAAAACTATCGCTTGAAGATAAAAATAAAATCATATTGGCAATATCACCCGATAATTATACGAACCTTGAAGTTGCTGACTTTATCAAGGAACTAACAGGCTGTAAAATTACTTTTCATGGGAAAGACTTTTCAAGATCTATAGAATATTTTGAAAATGACCTCAGTGTCAGCAGTCATGCATTTATACCAATAAAACAAGGATTAAAGGAATTAATTGAATGGAAAAAAAAATAGTTTTAGTTACAGGGATCGGAGGAAATGTTGGCCAGGGAATTTTGAGAAACATTAAAAAAACTCAATTTCCCATAAAGATTATTGGTTGTAACGTCACTGATTTTTCTGCCGGCAATTATCTTTGTGATACCTTCTATAAAGTACCTTATGCAATGGATGAGGATTATATATCCGCCATTAACTCTATTGTAGAAAATGAAAAAATTGATCTGATCATTCCTTCCACGGATTATGAGGTTTATTATCTTTCTTTATACCAAAATAAGCTAAAGACTAATGTGGTTGTAAGCGGCCTAGAAACTTCAAAAAATTATTTAGATAAGTATTTAACATTTCTGCATCATAAAAAAAACAATCTCCCTTTTGCGCAGTCATATCTGCCTGGTGATTATGAAAAAGGAAAATTTGAAAATTATATTATAAAGCCCAGAGAAGGCAGAGGTTCAAGAGGAATCCACATCAATCCTTCTGATATCAAATCTTTTGATGACAGTTACGTTGTGCAAGAATTAATAACAGGGAGAGAGATTACCACCGCTTTTTATGTTTCGAAAGAAAAAACTTTACATGGATTTATTACTCTTGAAAGAAAATTGGAAAACGGTGCTACAAATGAATGCTTTGTAAACCGGATGTATGATAAGCAACTTCAGGATATTTTAGAAAAAATGATTTCCTGCAATCACTTTATAGGAAGCGCAAATCTTCAGTCTATGGTAAGGGAAAACGGAGAAATTGTTCCTTTTGAGATTAATTGCAGAATATCCGGAACCAATTCTATCCGTTCTAATTTTGGCTTCGAAGACATTAAATATACTTTAGAAGAGCATTTGTATCAGATTCCCCCTTCTGAACCAAATATTACCGATGGTAGTGCCATAAGAATCATGTTGGATATCATTTATCCTCACAACAGTAATATTAGCGAATTAAAAGACAATTCATCACAACATTATATTTTTTAAATGAACAAAATAACCCGAATAATTCTTTTTGATGCAGCCAATACGCTAATTTACAAACCTACCCTGTATTATAAAATACAAAGCGTTCTGGCAAAGTATTCATATGAAATTGAAGAAGCAAAACTTCAGTATCATCATAAGCTTTTATCGGAAATTATAAACTTTCCCGACAGAACGTCAAAAGAATTTTATAAAGACTTCAACACAGAACTTTTGTTATCGTTAGGTATTATTCCTTCAGAAGAAATATTAAATGAGATTTTTACTGCATGTTCATATTTAGAATGGAAAGCTTTTGATGATTTATCCATATTGAATGAGCTTCCGATAGAAAAAGCCGTTTTATCCAATTTCAACAGTAATTTAGGCAGTATACTTGATCAGTTGATAGGCCGGAACATCTTTTCTGAAATAATAATTTCTGAGAATGAAAATTATAGAAAGCCTTCTTTAGAGTTTTACGAATTAGCTCTAAAAAAGTTAAATGTGAATCCAGAAGAAGTTCTTTATATCGGAGACTCTTTAAAATTGGATATTATTCCTGCCAAAAAACTGGGTTTCAAAACCTTATTAATTGACAGACAACATATATTTTCCAACTTTACGGATAGAATAAGCAATATGAAAGATATTATTAATTATTTATGAAACAGATCGCAATCATAGGTTCAGGGCATTTAGGCCAGCAGATTCTGTATCACATACATTCTGATACAGAGCATAAAGTTGTTGGCTTTTTTGATGATTTTCAGGAAAAAGGAAGCACCATAAAGAATATCCCAATATTAGGAAACACTAATGATGTTGAAGATATTTTTAAACAGAATATTTTTGATGAACTGATTATTGCCATTGGTTACAAACATCTAGAATTTAAAAAACAACTCTTTGAAAATTTCAAAAATAAAATCCCTTTCCACACTTTTATACACTCAACAAGTATCGTTGATCCTACAGCCAAAATAGGTCAGGGAACCGTTATATATCCTAATTGCATGATTGATCAGGATGTTGAAATAGGTGACAATGTCATGATCAACATTTCATGCTCTGTTGCCCATGATTCGGTGATAAACAAACATTGTTTCTTATCTCCATCAGTAAGCATCGCCGGTTTTGTAAATATCTCAGAACTTTGCATTCTTGGGATCAACAGCACCGTTATCGACAATATAAACATCTCAGAAAAAATCCAGCTGGGAGGAGGCACCGTAGTAATAAAAAATTTAGATACACTAGGATTGTATGTTGGTAATCCTGCAAAATTTATAAGATAGATATGATCCCATTCAATAAGCCATTTATCATAGGCAAAGAGCTTTCGTATATCGAAGAAGCGGTAAAAAGCGGTAAAATATCCGGTGACGGAATATTTACAAAAAAATGCCAAAATTTTTTTGAACAGAAATATGGCTTCCCGAAAGTGCTGATGACGACATCCTGTACAGATGCACTGGAAATGGCCGCTATTTTATGTGATATAAAGCCGGGTGACGAGGTAATTGTGCCCAGCTATACATTCGTCTCTTCAGCCAATGCTTTTGCCCTTCGTGGAGCCAAGATAATTTTTGTAGACTCTTACCCAAACAATCCTAATATAGATCCTACAGAAATAGAAAAGCATATCACCGAAAAAACCAAAGTGATAGTGCCCGTACATTATGCAGGGATAGCCTGTAATATGGAAAAAATTATGACTCTTGCGCATAAATATAATTTATTTGTAGTGGAAGATGCAGCACAGGCAATTGATAGCTACTATACATTTTCGGATGGAACCAGAAAAGCTTTAGGCTCTATAGGTCATTTTGCCGCTTTTTCTTTTCATGAGACCAAAAACATCATTGCCGGCGAAGGAGGAATGCTCGTCATTAATGATTCCCAATATTTTAACCGTGCTGAGATCATTCGGGAAAAAGGCACCAACAGAAGTGCATTCTTTCGGGGAGAAGTTAATAAATATGGCTGGGTAGATCTTGGTTCATCATTTTTACCATCCGAAATTATTTCTGCTTTTTTATATGCTCAGCTTGAAAATCTGGAGATTATCCAGAAAAAAAGATTAGAGATATGGAATAGATACAAATCCGGACTCATTTCTTTACAGCAAAAAGGATTTATTTCTTTACCTGACTTGCCTTCTTACGCAACAAATAATGCTCATATGTTCTATATTGTTTTTAACAATTACGAAGAGAGAACCCGTGTGATTCAGTATTTAAAAGAAAAAGATATTCATCCCGTATTCCATTATTTAAGTTTAAATAAAAGCGACTTTTTCCTAGCCGATAACCCTGAAATGGACATTCCTCATTCGGATCATTTTACAGATTGTCTTCTGAGGCTTCCCTTTTATTATGAATTATCGGAAACTGAGCAGGATAGAATTATAGAACTGATAAACAGCTATTTTATAAGATAATCGAAAAAAGCATCATTACAATATCATAAATATGAATTTATTAAAAAAACATATTATCAATTTTTTATTTGATGTACTGAATTCCGGTGCATATAAAAGGCATGTACAAAATAAAATAAATGAGTGGGCAAAGAAAAGCTTTAAAAGTTTCGGAGCAAATTCCATATTACCGGAAGAGCATTGGATAAAAAACCCAAAATACATTTCAATAGGTAAAAATTTCAGTTCATTATATCATCTGAGGCTTGAAGCCTGGGATCGATTTATGGGAGAAACTTTTACTCCAGAAATAACCATTGGTGATGATGTAATTTTCAATTCTGATGTTCATATTGGAGCTATAAATAAGATTGTTATCGGTAATAATGTTCTTATGGCAAGCAGAATATATATCTCCGATCATTCCCACGGAGATATAACCGTAAATGACCTTGAAAACTTCCCGGCACAAAGACCTTTATATTCTAAAGGTCCTGTCGTTATCGAAGACAATGTATGGATAGGTGAAGACGTATGTATTCTTCCAGGCATTACCATTGGCGAAAACAGCATTATCGGGGCCAACTCGGTCGTCAATAAAAGTTTTCCGAAAAATTCAGTCATCGCGGGGATTCCTGCAAGACTTATTAAAACACTTTAAAAAACAAATGATGAAAAAAATAAAGCCCCTTGCTTTTTACCTCCCTCAATACCATCCTGTTCCCGAAAATGACGAATGGTGGGGTAAAGGTTTTACAGAATGGACCAATGTCACAAAAGCGAAACCTCTTTTTAACGGCCACGAACAACCCATATATCCGGCAGATCTGGGATATTATGACCTGCGTGTTCCGGAAGTAAGAGAACATCAGGCGCAGATTGCAAAAGAACATGGAGTTTATGGGTTTATCTACTATCATTACTGGTTTGGCAACGGAAAACAATTACTGGAACGTATTGCTAATGATGTCCTTACATCCAAAAAACCAGATTTTCCTTTTTGTTTCTGCTGGGCAAACGAAACATGGTCCGGTATATGGCATGGTCTTGCAGAGAAGATTCTGGTAGAGCAAGTCTATCCGGATGAACAGGATTTAATAGATCATTTCAACTACCTTCTTCCATTCTTTAAAGACGAAAGATATATCAAGGTAGACAATAAGCCTCTTTTTATAATTTACCATCCAAACCATTTACATGAAGGAGATCCTCACTACATTTCAAAATTTAGGGAGTTAGCAAAAAAGAACGGATTTGATGACTTATATATCATGGCATCCAATAAACTCCGAGATGATACTGATTTAAAATCAATGGGGTATGACGGCAAAATATCCAATGCATTTCAGAAAGCATGGATCCCATATATTAAGAAAGGAGAATATATTTCCCATTACCAATATTATAAAAATAGAATAACAGAACTACTCGGATTTAAGAAAAAAATTAAACCGAAAGTCCTGACTCAGGATGCCAAAGCTATTGTTAATGATCTACAGTTTGTAGAAAGCAATGTTGCTACTTACCCATGCATTCTACCTAATTGGGACAACACGCCCAGAAGTGGCTATAGAGGAGTTGTACTTACTGATACATCACCGGAATTATTTGAAAAGCAGATTGAAAAAGCGATTGATTATCTTGAGGATAAAAATGATTATCCCGAACAGTTATTGATTATCAAATCATGGAATGAATGGGCAGAAGGTAATATTCTGGAGCCAGACAGAAAGTATGGCTTCGGATACTTGAATACATTAAAAAGTATATTGGATAAATATAATAAATAAGAACATATTTTAGGTCTTATTTATTATGTATAAATTAAAAACCCTGAGGAATGATAAGTAAAATTTCAATTATAGTTCCCTGCTTTAACCATGCTCTGTATTTAGAAGAATGCATCGCCTCTATTATGGCTCAATCCTATACAAATTGGGAATGTATTATTATAGATGATGGCTCTACAGATAATTCATCAGAGGTCGTTCAAAGACTCATTAATCATAAAATAAGATATATATATCAGAAGAACAAAGGAGTATCCTGTGCCAGAAACAATGGAATAAAGCACGCAAAAGGAGACTATATTTTGCCTCTTGATGCAGATGATACGCTAAACCCTTTAGCACTAGAGAAAATGTTAGAAGTGTTTACTAAAAATAAGGAAACAATGATTGTTTTTTCAGATACGATAATGTTTGGTCATATCAATAATAAATCAAAAGTAGAGGAAAGATTCAGTATCAAGGAATTATTACTGCAAAACAAATTATTTTGTACTTCCATGTTTCCAAAAAAATATTTCGATCAGGGTATAATGTATGACGAAAAACTTACATATGGTCTTGAAGACTGGGAGTTTTGGATACAGCTTATTTCTTCTCATCGCAATCTTCCTGTTACCAAAATAGAATACCCGGTTTTCAATTATAGATCTCATCCCGGTAGTTCAAGAAACAATGATGTTTTTAGGGATGATCATAAAAAAGAAATTATCTATCAAATGATTTACGAAAAGCACAAAGCTCTTTTTCATGAATTTTACCCAAGCTATATCTCACTTTTAAAAAGAAAAACCTTTTATGAAAAAAAACTAGAGAATATATACAACAGTAAACTATACAGGATATATGACTTTTTAATCAATTTATTTAGATAAATCTGTTTATACAGGCAAAGTGCCCCTCTGTAATGAATTTTGTGAAGGATATTGAAGAATTAAAAAAAACAAAGCCTCAAATTAAAGGTTGAAAAATGGTTAAAATAATTATTGTAAATTATAATTCCACCAAATGGATTGATCGTTGTTTATCATCCATTGATCAGGCGGGATTAATTGAGCACACTATTATCGTTGATAATGCTTCTACCGATGATAGTATTCTTATCATTGAGCAAAAATTCCCACAGGTAGAGCTTATTAAGCTTCCTGCCAATTCAGGTTTCGGAAAGGCAAATAATATCGGAATTAAAAAAGCGTACGAACAGGGTTTTGATTATATATTTTTAATGAATCAGGATGTTTATATAACACCCGGTACTATTGACTATTTGGTTAAAATCGCAAAAAAAAATCCTGATTTCGGCATTCTGAGCCCGATGCACCTTAATGGAAATGGCTCCGAGCTGGACTTTAGTTTTTCAAATTACATCATTCCTTTAAAATGTGAAAAATTATATTCGGATATATTTTTACAAAATTTAGCGCCACTGTATGAATTACCTTTTGTAAATGCCGCTGCCTGGTTGTTGACAAGACGTTGTATTGAAAAGGTTGGCGGTTTCAGTCCTTCATTTTACCATTATGCAGAAGATGACAATTACTGTCAGAGGGTATTATTTCATAATCTGAAAATAGGTGTTGTACCAGAAGCAATTATCTTCCATGACAGAGAAAAAAGAACTGAAAATAAGTATTTTGATAATACCGCTCTGCTTTATGAAAGAAAATTAATTATGATGCTTTCAGATCCTTTTAATAATAAACTGTCGATAAGGGAAATATATATTAATTCTTGTAAAATGATGATAAAATCTCTATTAACATTCAGGCTGAAATCGCTTGAAGAGCATTACATCAAAATTAAGATCTGTCATTCATTGAACTGGAAAATGATTTTTCATAACAAAAAACAATCTCTTAAAGAAGGAAAAAGTTTTTTATAAACAATCGGATTATCCGAAAGCTGATCTGTCGTAATCAGATTATAGGTGTGATAATCTTAGGTGGTTAAAAGAACTGGAAAAAACAGACCTGGATTATTAAATTTAAAGTATCCTGCCTTTTTTAAGTCTTAAATAACAAATGATGAAAAAAAATTATGATTATAGGTAATGGAATTATGGCAAATGCCTTACAATTTTATGATAAAGAAGATGTTGTTTTCTTTGCATCAGGAGTTTCCAATTCTCTTGAGAAGAAATTATCTGAATTTGAGAGAGAAACTTCACTTCTGAAATCTGTTATCAGCCAGAATCCTGACAAAAAACTTGTCTATTTTTCTACCTGCAGTATTTATGATCCTACGAAAACTGAAAGCTATTACGTAATTCATAAATTAAATATTGAAAAACTGATTGCAGAACTCTGCAGCAACTTTATCATCTTCAGAGTAGGAAATGCAGTAGGACATGGCGGCAATCCTAATACATTAATCAATTTTCTGAAAAAATCAATCCTTTCAGAAAATAAGCTTATGCTGCACAACAATGCAAGACGAATCCTGATCGGCACAGAGGATATTGCATCATTTATTAACCGGTATTTGAAAGATTTTAATAATGAGATTGTTAATCTGGCATATCCCTATCAATTTACATTGTATGAAATTTTATCACACCTGGAAAAATATCTGGGCAAAAAAGCATGTTATGAAATAATAGAAGAAGGTTCTTTTTATAGAATAGAATTCAACAGGTATACTGAGGATTTTTTCTCAGAAATACCGCCGGGAGAATATCTAAAAAAACTGTGTTCATCGTATCTATAAATGAATTGCCAATACCTCTTTTTATTAATTAAAACACATATCAAATGAAAATATCAGTCATTATTCCCGTATACAACGCAGAGAAATATGTTTCCCAGGCTGTAGAGTCTGCACTTCAGTTCGAAGAAGTATTTGAAGTCATATTGGTAGAAGACAAATCTCCCGACAATGCACTGCAGATATGCCGGGAACTTACTAAAAAATACAGCCGGGTAAAGCTTTATCAGCATCTTGACAAAGGAAATCATGGAGCAGGAGCCACCAGAAACGTAGGAATAACTATGGCAGAAGGTGATTTCATTGCTTTTCTCGACGCGGATGATTATTATCTCCCCAACCGTTTTGAAGCAGAAAAGAAGCTATTGGTGAACGAAGACGTAGAGGGAGTTTATGGAGCAATAGGTGTTCATTATTATTCAGAAAAAGCAAAAAAACAATATTATAAAATATTCGGTGACCGGCTGACTACCGTTTACCAAAAACATCCGCCGGAAGATGTTTTTCCCGGGCTGCTGAACATGAAAGGAACATTCGGATTGTTCAGCATTGATGCACTTACCATACGGAGGAGCGCGCTAAAGAAGGTAGATTGCTTTTTTAAAACTCATTTAAAACTTCATCAGGACACCGAATTTTTATTCCGTATCTCCTATTATCTCAATCTCCATCCCGGAATACTCGACAAGGCAGTTGCCGTACGTGGTGTTCATGAGAACAACAGGATCACCAAAGTAGATGCAAGAGAAATCAGGCCCGCCTCAACAAGGGTTATTTTATGGGAGGAAGTTAACAATTGGGCAAAGACCGAAAGCAGCATTCCCGATGATGTCAAACTGCATATTACAAGAGTATACCGAAGCTTCCGTATTGCAAATTCGCATTTTCTGAAAAAATGGGGAATGATCGTAAGGTATCTCTTTACCGACTACCAAAGCATCTGCTCCGGATTGTACAATATAAATTTCCGGAAGGATCTTTTTTGATATTCCGGTTTAATTGAATTTATTTTTAAACTAAATTTATCGGTAAGCTAATTTATCGCTTTAAAAAACTTGCTTTCCTCAGATAATCACGCATTGGCTTTTCAATAAACTGATAAAAGCCAGCCGAAACGACCATTAAAACCGGCATGTAGATCCAAAACAATGTATTATTTTCAGATATTTGGAAATAATCCCATAAAACCGATCTTACAATATATAAAACAGGGATATGGATAATATAAATGGCATAACTGATTTCTCCAAGAAATTCCAATGGCTTAAGGGCAAAAACTTTAGTTATAATACCGTTATTACAGGAAATTAGGTAAATTACAGGAACAAAGAAAACAGCCATTAGCCCATTATGAAAATTCAACGGAATGAAAATTAAAGACAGGATAATTGCAATAAAAAATACAACAACTGCCAGATCATAATTCTTTTCTTTACGGTTTTTCACAAAGAGTAAACCTGCTATATTTCCTATTAAGAACTCGTTGATATGCCAAAGCGGGAAATAATGACTGAATTCATGGCTCTCAGTATGCGGACCTTTATACGCAGGAGAATTAATATACAAATTGGAGAATACCTGAGTCCCGATCCAGATCAAAACGGCAATAATCCAAATGCTTTTATTTCCTTTAGAATATAAATAATTATACAGCCAGGGAAAAATCAGATAAAACAAAAACTCTACAGAAATAGACCAGCCCGGAAAATTCAGAATTAGGGCTTTTCCGGGAATCCAGCTCTGAATGCCGAAAAGATATAAAAAAGTTTTATAAAAACTGACGTCAGAATATCTGGTAAAAAAATAAAGCAGCAAGCCGACAATATATAAGGGATAAATCCTGGCTACCCTGTTTCGGTAAAAATCCAGATACTCTATTTTTTCCTTTCTGTGATAGGCGACAATCATTATAAAACCGGAAAGAATAAAAAAATAACTCACCCCCACGTTGGCGCGGAGAAAAATATCCGAAATAAACCTGATCTTATATAGAAACAAATCTTTATTAAAATGAGAAATAACAATCGCCATTGCAGCGATAAAACGGGTAAATGTAATCTGACTAATCTTCACAGAATCGCAACATGCTTTACTTTATTCAAAAGCGCTTTCATATTCGAAAACTTGATATAAAGTGTTAATTTTAAGGCACAAAAATAAGATTTATTCTTATAATTATGTAAAACAAATTATATTTGTATGATACAAATGAGAAAAAAATTATTATGCTTAATGAAATTTTAGCAAAAATCCAGAGAAGGAATCAAATTTCTCTCCTCAAAAGACATCCTAATGTTTCTTTCAAAGAAATAAGGCTGGGAATCAATGACCATTTCATACTCCATGAAAATTTAAATAAAGTTACCATAGGAAGCGATGCTAACTTTAGAAATTATGTACATATCCTTGTAGAAAAGAATTCCACATTAGAAATCGGGGATCATTTTTTCATGAATAACTTCTGTTCCATCAATTGCCTGGAACATATTTCCATAGGCGATCATACGTTGTTCGGAGAGAATGTAAAGCTGTATGATCATAACCACCTTTATCAGGCTCAACCGGAATTTAAACTGTTTCATTCAGAGTTTACCAAAGCGCCGATCAGAATTGGCAGCAATTGCTGGCTCGGCAGTAATGTTACGGTATTGAAAGGAGTCACCATTGGTGACAACAGTATTATTGGAGCAGGATGTGTTATTTACAAGGATATTCCAGCCAATACAACTGTAGTCAATCATCAGGATTTAATGTTAAAAGAACAGTCATGAAGTTTTCCATTCTTATTGCACATTATAACAATTCTCATTTCTTCAGGGATTGTTACGAAAGTATAATTCAGCAGACATACACAGATTGGGAGGCGGTTATTCTGGATGATGCTTCTTCAGAAAACGAGAAAAATAAAATACGGGAAATCATTTCAGGAGATTCCAGATTTAAGTTTTTTGAAAATGATAAAAATTCCGGCGTAGGCGTCACTAAAAGTAAGCTTATTGATCTGGCTGAAGGAGAAATCTGCGGATTTGTAGATCCCGATGATGCCATTACTCCCACTGCTATCCAAAAATCAATAGAATTGTTTCAGAAACAAGATACCGTACTTACTTATTCCAGGTTTATGACCTGTGATCAACATCTTAACCCAATTGCACCCTTCAGATCTGCCATGCAGGTACCGAACGGCAACCCCTATTTTTTTAACTTTCCCATTCAGATTGCACATTTTGTAGCATTCAGGAAAACAATTTATAACAAAACGGAGAAAATAAATCCGGAATTAAAAATAGGTGAAGATCAGGATCTGTACCTGAAAATGTATGAAAAAGGAAAAGTGCGGTTCATTGATGAAACCAATTATCTTTACAGAACCCATGAAGGAGGAATTTCACAAAATGAGAACAAAAAGAAATCTCACGAATATTTTGCAAGGGTCATTTTCAATACGATGAAAAGAAGAGGACTTACAACCATCAACGGAAAAAAAATCCCTGAATTTTACAACAGTGCCGACGAAATATTTGATCTGCTTCAATATCAGCATCAAATGCCTTTCAGAATCAGAAAAAAAATACAGATTACCTTACAATCAATCTTCGGATAATGTCAGAAAAAAAAATTAAAATATTATTCAGGCACCGTTCCATGGAAATGGGAGGGGTAGAAAAAGTATTGCTGAGCTTACTTAACAATCTCGATCCTGATAAATTTGAAATGACTGTATGTCTTACGCTCAACCAGGGTAAACTGCGTGATGAAATTCCCGGACACGTAAGAAAAATACATCTTACCCCGGGAAAAGAAGATTTCTCCCGCAATTCCCTGTTGAAAAAAATCCAGCTTGCAGGAAGAAGGTTAAAACTGAAAAAGCTGAAAAACAATCCCGTCATTGCAGACAGAATTATCAATGATATTTTTGACGTGGAAATTGGCATGGATTATAGAGATTATGATGCAATACTTAATTCAACCAACAAAAATTCAAAGAAAATAGGATGGTTTCATTCCGAAATTAATGTTCCTAAATTTCAGCCTTTGGTACCGGAAATATTAAAAAGTTTCCCCAAATTTGATCATATGGTCTATTGTTCTCATAAAATTAAGGATATGATGCATCATTACTATCCCAATCTTAAGTATCCGGCCGAAAGTGTAATTATCAATCCTATCCCTGTTGAGGAAATTAAACATAAGGCAAAAGAAGAACCTGATGTATTTCCGGAAGGCCCCGTTTTTGTTTCGATCGGCAGGCTGCATTCAAGAAAAGGATACCATAAACTTATTGAAGCCCATAAAAAACTTATTGATGAAGGATTTCAACACAGTATCATTATCATAGGTGATGGCGATGAAATGAAGAACCTGACTTCACAGGCAGCAAAATACAATGTTGAAAAAACCTTTATTTTAAAAGGAAATCAGATGAATCCTTATCCTTACATCAGAAAAGCAGATTACTTTATTCTTCCCTCAGAATCTGAAGCCTGGCCTCTTGTAATCGCGGAAGCATTAATCCTCAGGAAACCTATTATTGCTACCAATGTTGGCGATGTGGGACTCATGATCAAAGACCGGAAAACAGGATACCTCATCAGTTATGAAACGGATGAAATGTATTCTGCAATAAAAACGTTCCTTACTGATCCTGAACTTGTTGCTGAGATCAGAGCAAATCTTACAGATATTGAAAGCCAGTTTGATAATCAAAGAATATTTAACATGATTGAAGAAATGATCACTACAATCTGTAAAAGCTGATTACTGAACAGAATATCCTCCGTCAACCACCATATTTGTTCCAGTGACCCACTTTGAAGCATCAGAAAGCAGGAAAATACAGGCATTTGCCACGTCTTCAGGATTTCCTATTCCCAAAGGATGTTTCCTGATAATTTCCGAAGAGGCTTCTTCGCCGATCTCTTGAAACATCTTTTCTAAAATCGGGGTATTTACCATCGCAGGGCTTATACTGTTGACACGTATATTGCTTCTACAGAGCTCCATCGCCAAAGAGCGTACACCGGAAATTACCGCTCCTTTACTTGCCGAATAGGCTGCTTTTCCCGGCTCTCCCACTATTCCGGCAACCGAAGAAATAAATACAAAGCTGGAAATTTCATCTTTATACTTTTTTAGGGATAAAATTTTAGCAATTTCAAAGCCGGCTATAACATTGATCTCAAATATATCGCGATATAGTGTCGCACTGTGCTTTTTTAGCGGCAATGTCTTTTCAATTCCCGCGCAATGTATAAATCCTGATATTTTGCCTAAGTCCGCAACCTTATCTGCTATCATCGCTTCCAGATTTCCAGTTTGTGTAATATCTGCAGCAATAATCTCGGCTTTAGTTTCGGGAGCAAGCAGGGATACCGTTATCATCAGTTCGTTATGGTTTCTTCCCACAAGAATAAGATCCGCTCCTCTTTTGCTGCATTCCACAGAGCAGCTTCTTCCAATGCCGGAAGAAGCTCCTGTAATAAGAATTACTTTGTTTTTTAATGAAAAAGGATCCATTAATCTTCAAAATTTTCTTTCCCGATAACATTCATAAGATCCGAAACCTTTTCTATATCTTTAAAATGTTTGGTATCAATTTTCTTATTGAAATTTTCATCCACAAAAGCAATAATGGAAAGCAGGCTTATTGAATCGTAGCTTTCTAAAGATTTAAGGTTGGTCTCTGTAGTTAAGGTTTCATCTTCTTCGAGTTCCTCCTGTAGTTTTTCTAAAAAAACAGATGTTTTCATTGGGTATAATTTAAAATTTGTTTTACATTTCCATGACGGTGGCTCCCCAGGAATATCCTACACCAAAACCAGCCATAAGGATTTTATCTCCTTCTTTTAAGATTCCTTTATCCATCATATTTTTCAGGGCAATCGGAATAGTAGCAGATACGGTGTTTCCTGTTTTTTCCATATCAATGTAGAATTTATCCGCCGGAATTTTCGTTTTTTTCCGTAAATAATTCAGCATAAAAGAATTTGCCTGATGAAAAACAAAATGGTCAATATCATCCATGTCCATTCCGTTCACCATCAAGGTCTCTTTTACCAGCCCGGGAATATTTTCAATCGTAAAATTAAAAATTTCAGGACCATTCATGTATATATTTTCAGGATTAAATTCATGTTCGGGGTTGAGTTCAAAATCTTTTTTAAACGCTCCTTTTTTTACAATAAGATTTTCAGCACCGCCTCCGTCCGTGCCCAGGCAAAACTGGTAATCACGGGAATTTTCTGCCTTTTCTACAATAACCGATGCGGAGGCGTCCCCGAATATGCTCCGATTTCCCTTATCTTCCGGATGAATATGTTTACTGTAGGTTTCTGAGGTTACTAGAAGAATACTTTTGGCAATTCCTGCTGAGATCAGGCCTTTGGCAAAAGCCAGTCCGTAAACAAAACCTGAGCAGCCGAGATTAAAATCAATAGCGCCAATATTTTTTCTCAGTTTCAGGCGGTCCTGAAGAAGGCACGCGGTTGTTGGAAGAAAATAATCAGGGCTTTGGGTACAGAATAAAATAAAATCTACCTTGCTGCGGTCGTAATTCTCAAAAATTTTTTCAGAAGACTTTACAGCCATATCCAAAACCGTTTCATTATCAGAAGAAATGTGGCGTTGCGAAATTCCTACTTTTTCGTGGATTCTTTCCGAACTCCATTCCGGAAACAGTTTTTCAAGATCATCATTAGTCAACACAGACTGAGGAAGATAATATTCTATTTTAGAAATTTTTATCATGTTAATAAATTTTCTTTCTTTGCAAAAGTAACAAAACAAATGTACACTTGTGATGATTTTTTTATTTAGAGTTTTAATAAAAACGCATGCCCTCTGCCATTCCCTCCTCAATAGAGCCAGTCTTGCGGTTGCCAGATATAAAGGGATGAAGGTGGGCCGGAATTTCAACATGCCCGATAAAGTTTTTTTCGGAACCGAACCCTACCTTATTGAAATTGGAGACCATGTAAATATTGCTGCCGGCGTCAGGTTTGTAAATCATGGCGGAACCACTACCTTACTGAGAAAACTTCCCGGCTATGAAGATGCCAGAATCCTGGGAAGGATAAAAATAGGAAACAACTGCACCATCGGCCTGAACTGTGTGATTATGCAGGATGTGCAAATTGGAAACAACTGTATTCTGGGAGCCAATTCCGTCTTGTCGCAATCGATGCCTGATAACACGGTATTTATCGGAAATCCTGCACAGTTTCTCTGCACAATAGAAGATTACGGAGACATCGTTTTAAAAAACAATCCGGAATATCCCAGGGAACTGGAAAAGGACAGAAAAAAACTTGATGCTTACATCAAAGAAAATCTTCCTCATAAGTACAAGAAAGCGAGAAAAATTAAATAACTTAGTTCTTGTAAACACAAAAGAAAAAAAACAAATTGAAAAAGAAAAAAATCCTCATTCGAATAGGCTCGCTGCGTCATGGCGGCGCAGAAAAAGTATTGGTTAATTTCCTGAAAAACCTTCCCCCGGATAAATACGAAATTGATCTTCTCCTGAATCTATACTCGGGACTGTACATACAGGAAATTCCTTCATGGATAACGCTGCACTACCTCATAAAAGGAGAGATGATTACTACCAACAGACCGAAAGATATTCCCGTAAAAGCATTCAGGGTACTTTATGAGAAAATGTTTCTTTGGTTTCCTGTTCTGCTCTACCGGTTTATTTTGAAAAATAAAAAATATGATGTAGAAATTGCAGCCATCCATGCGATGTACAGGGAAATACTTTCAAGTCCGCAGAAAAATTCAAAGAAAATTATCTGGGTACAGAATGATATTTTCAACGTAAAAGGCTATACATCAAAGGTAATCCGTGAATTTTTCAGGTTTGACAAAATCCTCGTAATTTCCAATAAACTCCGTGACGGAATGTGCGACCTGGCAGAAAATGAAACAGAAAAAGCTTCTGTTATCAAAATATTCAATCCGATCGACAGGAATGATACGCTGAAAAAAGCAGACGCTGAAATCAATGATTATCCTTTTACTGAAAATCTTCCAACATTTGTCACCGTAGGTACGGTATATCCGCAGAAAGGCTATGACCGGCTGCTGAATGTTCATAAAAAACTTATTGATGAAGGATTGAAACACCAGCTGCTAATCATTGGTGACGGTTATGATTTTAATAATATTAAGGATCAGCTAAACGAGCTTGGCCTTCAGGAAACGGCAAAAATGTATGGTTTCAGCAGTAACCCTTACCCTTATCTGAAAAAAGCAGATTTTTATATTATGTCATCGAGGCATGAAGGGTTCCCTACCATTATTGCAGAAGCGCTTATCCTCAACAAACCTGTTTCAGCAACCGATATTTCAGGGATACGGGATCTTCTTCAGGACGGCAGGCTGGGAACCATCACTCCAAACTCCGAAGAAGGAATTTATGAGGGAATGAAAAAATTTCTTACCGATCCAAACATTGCTGAAGAATATAAAAACAGAATTGCAAAGACTGAGCTTCCGTTTGTTTTGGAAAAATCGGTGGAACATCTTCAAAAAATTATTGACGAAGTCTAAAAGCAAATATCATGGCAGATCACTCCATCATTCAGAAAGATTTTTACCGGGAAAGCGGAAAGTGGCTCTCCAGAATTGAAATCTGGAAAAAATGCATCAATCCCAATCTTCACTTTATTTATATTTTGAGGATGGCTCAGAAATATCAGAAAATAAGATTTTTAAATATATTTTGGAGAATGGTTTTACGGCATTATCAGATTAAGTATGGTTTTCAGATTTATCCTGAAACACAAATTGGGGAAGGTTTCTATCTTGGCCATTGGGGAAGCCTGGTCATCAATCCGGATACGATTATCGGAAAAAACTGCAATATTGCCCAAGGTGTTACCATCGGGCAGCAGAACCGCGGTAAGAATGAAGGCTCTCCCGTTATCGGCAATGAAGTGTGGATCGGTACTAATGCGGTTATTGTAGGAGCAGTGACGATTGGAAATAATGTACTGATTGTTCCCAATTCTTATGTCAACTTTGATGTTCCTTCCAACTCCGTTGTACTTGGAAACCCCGCTAAAATCATTCCGGCAGAAAATGCTACAGAAGAGTATATCAACCGGAAAGTATAGATTTGAAAATTTACCAAACAAAAGAAAACACAATATCATGCTAAAAAAAATAATTCCCGCACTTATCATTTTACTTTACCTTACAGGTCTTTTACTTTCTTTTCAGTTTATTTTTCAAAAACTTTTCGATAAGGAAAGGTTTGAAAGTATCCGGAATATTCTGGAATATGGAATCATGTTCTTATCTTTTCTTGTCTTTAATGCTCTTCTATTCAAAAATAAATATAGTGCTGTATTATCAGTCATATTATGCTTATTGCTAAGTGTTAACTTTCTTATTTCCGTATCCTGTTTTTTTGTTTATCATTCAGGGTTCAATGTGGGAATGGCCATAAGTATCCTGGAAACGAATATGCACGAGGCTTTCAGTATGTCTTACATGTTTATTCTTCCAGGTATCCTTTTTATCATTTTTTTCGGATTGTTATTGTATTCTGTTATTTATCTTAAAAACAGTACCGTCAGATTCAACGGTAAATTTATTTTTATTGCTTCGTTATGGATTATAATGCCATTTGCTTTTTATCTTAAACACCGATATATAAGCAATAAGGGAGGCGGAAAAATGATTAAGAACGTGTATTATCATCTATCTGATTTTAATGTGGCAATGAAATTACAGCAGGATATTGATGCCATTAAAAAAAATACTCCTGTATTTAACAGCAGGAAAATACAGCAGGGAGTAAAAAATGTAATTCTCATCATAGGAGAATCCGAAAGAAAACAGAATATGTCTTTATATGGATACGGAAAAAAACGACTCCAAATGCAGAACAGCAGGCCAAGGATATGATGATTTTTGACCATGCCGTTTCCCCCGCGGGAATAACCAACCTTAGTGTTCCGCTGATGCTCTCCAGTATCCATCCGGATGAATTTAAACAACGCTATGACAAGCTTTCATATAATGTTATTAACCTTGCCAATCAAAGCGGATACAATTCTTTCTGGCTTAGTACTCAGGCCAGCTCCAGAGGAATAACGGCAATTGCTTCACTCTCTAAAAATAAAAAATGGATCAACGGATATGATGAGGTTATTATTCCGGAACTTAAGAAAGTTATTCACGGTTCAGAAAATAAATTTGTGGTTCTGCATATCATGGGAAGCCACCCTAATCCGTGCAACAGATTACCTTCAACCTGGAATTCCGAAGGATTGAACTGCTATGACAGCTCTGTAAAATATACGGATTATGTTCTCGGAAGTATTTTCAACATGCTAAAAAATACAAATTCAGTTGTCATTTATGTTGCCGATCATGGGCTGAAAGTACAGGGCAGTAAGCTGTTGCACATAGACTCTAAAGAATCTACCCAGGTTCCTTTTTTTATCTGGTTCGGTGATAAAGTACCTTCGGTTTACAAAATTACAGGCCGGGAAGCTTTGCAGACGCAGACCACCTATATTTATCCGTTAATTATGAAATATATGGGATTGGAAGCACCTTCCACTTATAAAAACCAAGAAAATAAATATTTAAATCTGGAAATGGAAAGTATCAATTACAGTAAACTTCCGGAGTAAAAAAAATTAATTTATGATTGAATTTTTTAAAATGATTTAAGCTTAAACATTTTTCAACATTAGTACTAATTTTCTGATTTTTACTTTGTAATTTTATTTAATCTAAATTATTTGTATGAATCGTGGTAATGTCACATGATTTTAAGCATATTTTAATATTAAACTTTGTTAAAAATCGTTGATTTTTCACTAAAAATTCTATTTTTGTAGCATTATTGATTTAGTCTATTGATTTTAAAAATAATTTACACGAAATAAATAATTATACCAATAAAATTATGTCACAATCGTACGAAGTTATTTTTGAAAACAACAAAAAATGGGTAGCGTCTAAACTGTCAGACAATCCGGAATTCTTTCATGATCTTGCAAAGACCCAGAATCCAGATTATCTGTACATAGGATGTTCAGACAGCAGGGCAACCGCTGAAGAGCTGATGGGAGCTAAACCCGGCGAAGTTTTTGTCCACAGAAATATTGCCAATATTGTTAATACATTGGATATGAGTTCAACAGCTGTTATTCAATATGCTGTAGAACATCTGAAAGTAAAACACATTATTGTCTGCGGCCATTATAACTGCGGTGGAGTAAAAGCAGCCATGACACCTGAAGATCTCGGATTACTGAATCCATGGCTCAGAAATATCCGTGATGTTTACAGACTTCATCAAAGCGAGCTGGATTCTATTGAAGATGAGAGCCGACGTTATGACAGGCTGGTTGAACTGAATGTTCAGGAGCAGTGCATCAACGTTATCAAAATGGCCTGTGTACAGGAAAGATACATTCTTGAGGAGTATCCTGTTGTCCACGGCTGGGTGTTTGACCTTAGAACAGGTAAGATTATTGATCTGGAAATTGATTTTGAGAAAATCCTCAAAGACATCCAGAAAATTTACAACCTTACGAGTTCCGACTGGGTTATGAGCAGAAAAACCAAATAGTTTTTCTTAAAAAAATGTGAAATGAAACTTTGGAGTATTATTACATTACTGTTTTTTCTGAACTTCACGGCTTTACCGGGTATAGCTTCGGTAGTGGGCTGGGATCTCACGAGGACCAATGTTGTAATTAATGAAGAAGAACCACATTCTCATCCTTCATCTTTTATTGTTTACGAAAAGACCCTTCCCAAAACTCTGGATGTATTTGATTATCTGAAGTTTTTCGAGCCTTCTCTGGAAGAAAAATCTTTTGTACCTGTGGATGATTCCTTTCATCTGTCGCCTTTATTATCTATATTTTCTCCGCCTCCGGAAGCTTAATTTTTTAGTTAATTTTTTATCACTATTCATATCATTTGATATTGAACAGGATGTACTATTTATAAAATTAAATTTCCAATTTTTTGTAATTGATTATTAAAGAATAATAATCAGTTCTATTCACAGCAGTTTATCATGAAAAAAACATCATTAATAGGAGGAATAAAGGAGAATTTCCCTTCAGGACTCGTAGTATTTTTAGTAGCGCTTCCCCTTTGTTTAGGGATTGCTCTTGCTTCAGGAGCACCCCCTTTATCCGGAGTCATTGCGGGTATCGTGGGAGGCCTGGTCATAGGATCAATCAGTAATTCCAATATTTCTGTATCGGGTCCGGCAGCCGGATTAACAGCCATTGTACTTACCGCGATCACAGACCTTGGTGCATTTAATATTTTTCTTTGTGCCGGAATCATTGCCGGAATTATTCAATTAGTTTTAGGGTTTATACGAGCAGGAAGTATTTCAAATTATTTTCCCAATAACGTTATTGAAGGAATGCTTGCAGCCATCGGGATCATTATTATTTTAAAGCAGATCCCGCATGCTTTAGGATTTGATAAAGATTACGAAGGTCATCAGTCGATTTTTGATAACGGACTGAACTTCGGATATTTTTCAGAGTTATTCGGAGCCATTCATCCGGGAGCCATTATTGTAACGCTTGTTTCTATATCTATATTAATCACCTGGGATAAAGTTCATTTTTTAAAAAGAATAAAAATGCTACCTGGAGCGCTTGTAGCAGTAGTTGCAGGTATAGTCCTGAATGAAATTTTTAAAATGACAGGCAGCTCACTGGCAATACAAACCCAACATCTGGTGTCTCTTCCGGTACCACAGTCGCTGGATGATTTTAAAAACCTTATTACCACTCCTGATTTCAATGGCTTTATGAATCCGAAAGTCTGGATTGCCGGAGCAACAATTGCTATCGTAGCTTCTATCGAAACGCTGCTTTGTATTGAAGCTTCCGACAGACTGGATGTACAGCGAAGAATTACAGATACCAATCTGGAATTAAAGGCCCAGGGAATAGGAAATCTGGTAAGTTCATTTATCGGCGGACTTCCAATGACCTCGGTAGTAGTCCGAAGCTCTGCGAATGCCAATGCAGGAGCAACTTCGAAAATGTCAACCATTATCCACGGGATCCTCCTGTTAATTTGTGTTTTATCAATTCCTGTTATTTTAAATCTTATTCCTTTATCAACATTGGCGGCGGTATTGATTATGGTTGGATACAAGCTTGCTAAACCGGCCACTTTCAAACATTTCTGGCAATTGGGAAAATTCCAGTTTATTCCTTTCGTGGCAACTGTAGTTGCCGTTGTGGCAACGGATTTGCTGAAAGGAGTAGGAATAGGTCTTGCGATCTCCGTTTTCTATATTCTGCAGGGAAATATGAAACGAGCTTACTATCTGAGCAGAGAGAAGCTTGATGATGCAGATGAAATAACGATTAAACTTGCCGAGGAAGTTTCATTTTTGAATAAAGCAGCCATTAAAAAAACATTGAAAAATATAAAGCCGAATTCTACCGTTACCATTGACGCAAGAGGAACCTCTTATATTGCCACCGATGTCTTGGAGATGATTCAGGATTTTGCTAATATCAGAGCCAAAGAAGAAGACATTAATGTAGAACTTTTAGGATTCAAAACTTCATACAGAGACTATGAAAGAGACGAAAATTCTCATATTGTAGTCACTCATAAAAGAGCTATGTAAGCTCAATTTAATAATTTTTTTAACTTTAAAATATAAACAGATTATATGAAAGCACACACTCACGAAACTCAGTCTACCATCACCCCTGAAAAAGCATTAGAGTTTTTAAAGGAAGGAAACCAGAGATTTGTAAATAACCTTAAAGCCAACAGAGACCTTCTGGAGCAGGTAAATGCTACCCGTGAGGGACAGTGGCCATTTGCCGTAGTGTTAAGCTGCATAGACAGCCGTACTTCCGCCGAACTTATTTTTGATCAGGGTCTTGGGGATATTTTCAGCATCAGAATTGCCGGAAATTTTGTAAATCAGGATATTCTGGGTTCTATGGAGTTCGGATGTAACGTAGCGGGTTCCAAACTGGTGGTCGTATTGGGACACACCAAATGCGGAGCATTGAAAGGCGGACTTGATGCAGCACAAATTGAAGGTCTTGGAATGGATAACCTGAACCATCTTATCAATCACTTCGACCCGATCATTAAACAGGTAATAGAAGACGGCGAAGAGCGTTCTTCAAAAAACAGCGATCTTTTAGAAAGATTAAATCATCAGAACGTAAAAAGCGCTATTGAAGATATTCGCAAGCAGAGTTCAACACTCAGAAAACTTGAGGAAGAAGGCAAGATTAAAATTGTAGGCGCTAATTATGATGTGGAAACTGGAGCCGTAAGCTGGTTGTAAGCATCTCTATCTTTCAGTCGCTTGGCGGAAAGACAATCAATCAATATGTTATAGTTAGATAGATCGGAAATTAAATTTTAAAAGTACATCAGAAGGCCATCAAATTCGATGGCCTTTTTATTGTAGATTACCAGAAGTAAATATCTTTAATAATAAAACATACATAGATCAGTCAGATTATTCCGGAAATTCTTACTTTTGAACAGTAAAATCCTGAAATCAACCATGCCTGTATCAACAAAATTGCTTCTTTGTGTATTTCTCTGCCTCCTTAATGGTTTCATTAAATCTCAGGAAACGTCCGGGAAAAAGGCGGTATCGGATACGCTGTCTTATGTTAAAAAATTTGAAATCAATAAAGAAAAATACATCGGGAAACCTTTTTCTCTCCTGCTAAAGGATATGACTCAGATGCAGCCTAAAAAAAATAAATCCGAGTTTAGAGAAGACACAACGAACCCTCTCCCGAGCACTTCTTTCTCATTTTCGGATAAAGACATCAATTCCGTAAACAATGTTACAATGACCATCAAATGGAAGGCTGATGACAGAGCAACAACTCCGTTGGAATTTTTTGAGCAGGAACACGATTACCGGTTTACGCCCAATGAAAAGAATTTTCTTGAGAAAAAAATTGTGATGGACATTACGGTATATAAGCGTTAATTGTTTAAAAATCCTGCCTTGTATATCATTTCCCGTTGAAAGCAGACATGGTGTTATTGATTCCGGCAAATACAAATGACAAACTTGCTTTGGAGAACTTTTCAATTCTTTCCGGAAGTGTTGCGTTTTCTTCTTCAGTCCAGGTTCCAAGGACATAATCTACCTGCCGCCCTTCGGAAAAGTCTGCCGAAATCCCAAAACGAAGCCTGGCGTAATTCTGTGTCTGAAGAACTTCATTGATATTTTTAAGTCCGTTATGCCCTGCATCAGATCCTTTTCCTTTCATTCTTAATGTTCCGAAAGGAAGTGCAAGATCATCCGTTACGATCAATATATTTTCCAAAGGAATATTTTCTTTTTGCATCCAGTATCTCACAGCATTTCCCGAAAGGTTCATATACGTATCCGGTTTTAAAACCAATACTCTTCTCCCTTTGTACTTCCCGTCTGCCATCCATCCGAAGTTGGTGCTGTTAAAAGGAGCTTCCAATGTTTCAGCAATTTTATCCGCCACTTTAAAACCTATATTGTGGCGAGTATTTTCGTACTCTGAGCCTTTATTTCCGAGGCCTACTATCAAATATTTCATTGAGAAATTTTTTGCAAAATTAAGGTATTAAAAACAAAAAACTCAATCTGTAACAGATTGAGTTTAGTAATATTTAAAGATTATTTTTATAGCGGTTTGTAAATGTAGTTTACGCCGTATCCTTTTCTCATATACGTTTGGGCGTCATAATTGTAATCTGTAGATACAACTACTGGTACCGGTACCGGCTGCATCAGATCAGAAACGGATTTTCTTTTAGGACTGTTTGGAGATAGGATCCAGCTTTCCATGTCATTTTGCTCAGTGGATAACAATCTGGAAATTTTATAAGCCAGTGGCAATAGCGTAAACGGATTGATCTGGGCATCATAATTGGAGTACTCATAGCCATATTTTGTGTTTACTGCACCGAATACACCTCCTGCGATAGGTCCGTAACCTCTTATTACTTTTGTTACATTATCTCCCGAATATTCATAGGTTGTTTCTGAAAAATTGCTGTACGCAAAAGGAACACCTATTGTTTCGTTTCCGGTCTGCATAACAATCTTGGCAAGTTTTGATGTTGTAGAATTGTATGTAAGATTATAAAGTGTTTTTGATTTTCTAAGAATCGTCCAAGGTCCCGGAGTTGTTGATGGCGGAACCGGGGCTGTTCTGTTGTATACGGAACGTGTCTCGGAAATAATTTCTAATCTTCCCGTATTGCCATAAGTGAACTGTTGTTCGTATGAGGTACTGTCTGCATCAGGTGTACCGTTATTATCAGCATCCAGAAAACCTTTGAAGGTTACCCTGCTTATCTTATCCCCACTATACTGTACATCTGTTACTGAAGCCTTTCTCGTATCCACTCTGGACACCTGGAGGCCATTATAATGATAGGTTGCCAGTGTATCAGCATCAGTGATTTCTCTGTAAAGTGCACGTGCACCGATAAGTCCGGTATTATTGTTAATATCCAGCAAAGGATTTCCGTCTTCATCCGATAAATCTTTACAAGAATGAACTGCAGAAATACCTACTAAAAGCAAAACAAAATAAAAAAGTCTTTTCATTCCAAGGTGGGATTATTTATTTTTCCACAAATATAGTTTTTTTTTGAATAAAAATCATGTTTTTATTCCTTTTCAAACAAAACTAATAAAGATAAAATGTAGTTATAAAGGCTTATACACATATTTAACAATCTGTCCGGGATCTGAAACCGGATAATTTTGAGCATCATACAGATAAGATTTCGGCACGCTGGTCTGCGGCGCACCCGAGCTTATTAAAGTGATCTTTCCCGTATTATTAGATGACAATGCATTAAAATTAATCGGGAATAAAGTACCCGTAACCATAAAATATTCTTTCGGTAGAGTGGTATAAGGATTTATTTTGTTATCATAATTATCATATGCATATGACATGGTAGTTGAGGTTGAAGGATCCGGATTTCCACCATTCATGAGCATTGTTGTATAATCAAGCTTTGCCACGTTACCTGCAGCGAAGGTAAACTTATTTTCCACGTAATGGGTATAAGTGGCACTGCCTCCCATTTTTTTCTTCTCTACAATTCTGTATAACTGTCCGTTTGCATCATAATAGACGGTGAAATCACTGTGGTTTGCGGAAGAAACCAACGTTTGGTCCATTGTTATTTCAGACAATTTTCCTCCGGTGTATGAGAGCGTATAGAGATGATTAATAACATGAGGATTTACATTATCCAGATATTTGATTTTTGAAATCTTGTCGCCGGAATAGGTAACCGTAGCGGTAATGGTATTGTTGCTTCCCGCATCTCTGATCAGCGCCTGAGAAAGAACTCCTGCATTCGTAATATACTCTTCCTGGTCAATATTTCCGTTTGTGATTTTACTCAAAATCCTTGGGCCTGTAATGGTTGTTCCACCCGAATTATTATTATTTTGGTTAGGAGGATCTTCTGTAGTGTTATCACAGGAAACAGAAAAACTTAATGCCAAAAGAGCAAGAGATGAAATGAAGTATTTCTTTATCATACGTTATTAATTTTTAAGCTCTCAAATATAATTGAATTTCTTTGATCGGAAAACTAAATTTCGAGATAAATATTAAAGCAAAAATCTAAAAAAGCTGTTTTCTTTAGATTTAATTACATTTCATACCATCTAATAAGGCTGCAATACTGAAGTTGTAAATACAGATTGTGCCATTGCAGCATTAAGAAAAGAAGTATTAACAGGAAAGCCTATTCCCAACGTTCCTGAATTTATATTCCTTTTAGTACACGCTACTTTTACAGAATAATTGTTTTTAGGAACAATATCAGTAAGTGTTGCATTCAGGTTGAAAATTTTGTAAGTCCCATCCGTACCCAGTACGACATCTGTTCTTACAGCCTTTAGTTTATCATCCAGAAAAACACCACATGCAAATCCTGATGAAGAATTGCCATTTCCTGTTTTTTGTGCAGTTGTCTGAAATGAAAATACGACTTTGTTAGTAGGTTTACTGATTGAAAAAGTATCCTGCGTTCCGGATAGTACGGTCCAGGTATTATCAATTACAGAGTCTTCCGTATATGGAGTGGTAGCGCCGTTGGATCCGTTAAACGTTGCCCCGGACTGATCTATTAAAGTATTGATGAAGAAAATAGACATGCTGCCTTGTCCGTCAGCAATTTTTATATTTTTCCAGTCGTTTACCGTAAGATCGGAACTATTATGAAAAATCATCCCCGCTGTGCCTGCGTTTCCCTTTACAGTATTTGTTCCTCCTGTTCTCAGCTCATTTCGTACGTTAAGATCTCCGTTAATATCCAGGGTACCCACCGGAGTAGCCATATTTATACCCACCTGGGCATATGAGCCAACCGAAGATAGTGAAATTATGATGATAAATATTTTCTTCATGATTTAGTTTGTTACTGGGTTAAATACTTCAGGAACTTCATAAGCGTCCACTTTAAGGGATGACTGGGCAATAAAGCTGTCAATATTGGAGGCTACATTAATTCCTATACCAAGTGTTGCCGTAGAATTATATGATTTTAATCTAGCACAGGCTACGCTTACCGTATGATTACCTTTTGAAAGATTTTCTGAGATACCTATCTGATTGTGAGTGATAAATGTATTGGTTCCGGAGCTTGCCTTAATATTTCTTTGTCTTAAATTGACCAGTTTATCATCAACAAAAATTCCGCATGCATAATCTATGGAGATATCCGGATTGCCATTGGAAGGGAAATCTGCCTGCACCACAGTTTCAAACTGAAAATACATTTTGCTTGTAGCACTATATAAAGTAAACGGCTGAGATAATGATGAAATTTTTCTGAACAAGTTTAATGTACTGATGTTTACATTTTTTACAAAGGTAGTCGATATTGTTGCAGCATTGGAAGATTCTTCCGAAGAGGTGAATTTTACGCCTGTCCTGTCTGAAAATGAGCTGCTGAAAATGAGATAAAACTTATTCTGTTCATAGTCAGGAATACGTAAAGTTTTCCAGATGGGAGGATACCCTTCACCCTGAGAAACAAGTACCTGATCATTGATCCCGGTAGTGATCTGGTTATTGGTGGTATTCAATACAGATAATTTTCCTCTTAGATTCACATCTCCGTTTACATCAAGAACAGATTTGGGAGATCTTGTATTGATCCCCACCTGAGCACAAAGATAAATTTGGGTTACTGATAACAAGATTATTAATAGTTTTTTCATAATTATATTTAGTAAGTTACAAATTCAATGATATCTAATTTAAATACAGATTCTAAAGTAAATGCATTGGAAATTGTATTGCTATTAGAAATATTCCTACCTATTGTGAATTCAGTAGTCAGACTGGAAGAATCTATCTTACGACAGGCTATTTCTATTTTCTGATTACCTGCAGGAATATTCTGTTCCGTGTAATTAAGTGTGAAAATATAATCCTGAAGCCCTTGCTTGGTGCTATTATTATTGGAAGAAATTTTATCGGGTCTTACTGCTACAAGCTTTCCGTTTCTGAAAACAGCACATGTAAAAGTAATATTTTGCGAAGTTGTTGCAGCCGGCGCTTTCATTTCAACGCCTGTCTGAAATTGGTAATTCAGCTTATTTTTACTGTTTTTAATGACAAAGTTGTTTTCCAGACCTGTAATTTTTACCCATTTTCCTTTAGTAATATCTGTAATATCATCTCCTATATTGCTTTGATATATTCCATCAGCAGCAACATTGGCAGAAAGACTTGTTATACCAACCTGATCTGTAGACAAATATGAATTAATTAACTTATACTGTCCTTCTTCCACAAAAGACACGTTCAAAGACTTCCAGACTGGAGGCAGACCCTCGCCCTGAGAAACCAAAACCTGGCCATTAAGCCCGGCGCTACCCACTTGACTGGCAGTGCCTCCAACTCTGAGTTCTTTCCTTAAGGAAGCTGTTCCATTAACATCCAGCACAGCATTTGGATTTTGTGTTTTTATTCCAACCTGTGCGTTAAGCGTCACATAAAAAAACAACCCGGCTATACATTTGTGTTTATTTTTTTTCATGGATACAAATATAAAAAAAATTCACACCGAGTTGATATACTTTAAAAAAAATAAAAAAACAAACTGTCTAAAATATGATATTAAAGAATTAACCTGCCTTAAGCATTGATTTTAAAAGAGAATTTACCTCATCAACATTCCTTACTTTATCCTTCCGCATCATCAGTTGGTTGCCTTCTTTACCGGTTTTTTCTTTAAGCTGTGCTTCTGCCGGGTTTTGGGTAAGATAACTGATGATATGTCTGAATTTGTCTGTCTGATAAAATTTATCCTGTGGGTTACCCGGGAAATACCCCAGAAATACACCGTTCTTCATAACAATTTTCTCAAATCCGATTTCCGATGCCAGCCATTTTAAACTGACACTTTTAAGCAAATTCTTTGCTTCCTCGGGCAGATTTCCAAAACGGTCTTTCAATTCAGATTCAAATTTCTCGAGGTTTTTTTCGTTATCAATATCAGCAAGCTTCTGGTAGAGTAATAATCTTTCTTCCGTATTGGAGATATACGAATCCGGCAGCATCAGCTCAAGATCCGTATCAATATTAATATCTTTTGTTGTTTTAAAGAGCTTATTTCTTTCCTCCTCATTTTCAAATAAATTTTCAAATTCCTGGTCATCTTTCAGCTCCTCCAGTGCTTCCTGCATTAATTTCTGATAGGTCTCAAATCCCATTTCATTAATAAATCCACTTTGTTCAGCTCCCAATAGATCTCCTGCACCACGGATTTCAAGATCTTTCATAGCAATCTGGAAACCACTTCCCAAATCAGAAAACTGTTCGATGGCCTCCAGCCTTTTCCTGGCATCAGAGGTCATCATATCATAAGGCGGTGTAATGAGATAACAGAATGCTTTTCTGTTGCTTCGTCCTACCCTCCCTCTCATCTGATGCAAATCTGCCATTCCGAAACGTTGTGCATCATTAATGAAAATAGTATTGGCATTAGGAACATCCACTCCACTTTCAACAATCGTCGTAGAAACCAGCACATCATATTTTCCTTCCATAAAATCAAGGACATTTTTCTCCAGCTGCTTCCCTTCCATCTGCCCATGTCCCGTAATAACCTTTGCATCCGGTACCAGACGCTGTATTAATCCCGCAATTTCTTTCAGGTTTTCAACTCTGTTGTTGATAAAATATACCTGGCCGTCACGCTGGAGCTCATAGGAAACAGCATCCCGGATTATTTCTTCATTAAAGCCTACCAATTGTGTTTCCACAGGTTGTCTGTTCGGCGGTGGAGTCTTGATTACCGAAAGGTCTCTTGCAGCCATTAATGAAAACTGTAATGTTCTCGGAATAGGTGTAGCCGTAAGCGTGAGCGTATCAACATTGCTTTTAAGCGTTTTTAATTTATCTTTTACGGAAACTCCGAATTTATGTTCTTCATCGATAATCAGCAATCCCAGATCTTTAAACTTCACGGAACTGCCCGCCAGCTGATGCGTTCCGATAACAATATCAACCTTACCGTTTTTAAGTGCTTCCAGAGTTTCAGATTTTTGCTTGGCCGTTCTGAAACGGTTGATATATGATACATTTACCGGAAAATCTTTAAGTCTTTCTTTAAAACTCCTGTAATGCTGAAAAGCCAGAATTGTGGTAGGAACCAATACGGCAACCTGCTTTCCATCTGTTGCCGCTTTAAATGCAGCCCTGATCGCTACCTCCGTTTTCCCGAAACCTACATCCCCGCAAACCAGCCTGTCCATTACCATATCTGCCTCCATATCTTTTTTCACATCAATGGTTGCTTTCTCCTGATCCGGAGTATCTTCATAAATAAAGCTCGCTTCCAGCTCGTTCTGCAGATAAGAATCCGGAGTGTAGGCAAAACCTTTGGCTGTCTTTCTTTGAGCATAGAGTTTTATAAGATCAAAAGCAATTTGTTTTACTTTCGCTTTTGTTTTCTGTTTTAAAGATTTCCAGGTTGGTGATCCGAGCTTACTCAAAACCACTTCACGTCCTTCAGGACCATTGTATTTTGAAATTTTATGAAGTGAATGAATGCTTACATACAAGAGATCCCCGTTTTTATAGGTAAGTTTAAAACATTCCTGAATTTTACCGTCATTATTTACCTTTACCAACCCCATAAACTTTCCGATTCCGTGGTCGATATGGGCAATATAATCTCCTATTTTCAGAGACATTAAATCTTTTAAGGTAAGCTGTTCCGATTTTGCAAATGTATTTTTTGCCTTATAGCGCTGATATCGGTCGAAGATCTGATGATCTGTATATACAAGCAATTTATGGTTATGATCTACAAATCCTTCATGAAGTTCAGATTTAAAACTTTTAAAAGGAAGCTCATGCTCCAGTTCTTCAAATATAGATTCAAGCCTTTCTTTCTGCTTTTCTCCCGTAAATGAAATCCAGGTATCAAAACCGTTACTCTGTTTTTCTTCAAGATCTTCTATCAGCAGTTCAAAATTTTTATGAAACGACGGCTGTGGAATCTGATCTATTTTGATCTCCTCCAGATCAATAAGACCTTCAATAGAAACGCTTCCGAAATCTACCGTGGTAAATTTTTTGTAATCGAATAAAAATTCCTGATCGGAGATAAAAAGTTCCTGAGGCGCTCTGTGGGCAATATCCTTACTTAAAGTATCATATTTTTCCAACGCTTTCTCATAGAACGTTTTAAGCTTCTGCATTCCGATAATCCCGTTTTTGGAAACCACCATACTTTCCTTTGGCAAGAGCTGAAGAAGAGAAACCCGGCTTCCGGTTACCGTAAAATTCATATTGGAAACCAACTGGAAATCCTCAACCTTATCTACAGAAAGCTGTGTTTCGATATCGAACGTTTTGATGCCTTCAATTTCATTCCCGAAAAAAGTAATACGGTAAGGCTTTTCATTAGAGAAAGAGAAAACATCTACAATCCCTCCTCTTACAGAAAACTCTCCCGGTTCAGAAACAAAATCGGTCTGTTGGAAATTATAATGGTTCAGAAGTTCATCCACAAAATCAAAATCAAGCTGATCGCCCACTTTTATATGATGGGAAATGGCTTTAAAATCCTCCTTTTTAAGCACCTTTTCCGAAAGCGCACCAGCGTAGGCCACAATTACTTTCGGAGATTTCCCCGATGTAATTTTATTAATAGCTTCTGTTCTTAAAACAAGATTTGCATTTTGGGTTTTCTCCACCTGATAAGGCTCAAGATGAGTTGCTGGAAAATACAGCACTTTATCTTTTCCCAGAAGGTCTTCCATCTCCGTATTGACATACAGTGCGTCTTCTTTATCATCAACGATATAAAGAACAGTCTTTTTACGGGTGAGAAAAAGTTCGGCCACAACTATAGAAACGGCTGATCCTGCACTGCCTTTTACGGATATATGTTGATGGTTTTCCAGGTGAATGAAAATTTCTTTCCCAAATTCCTTCTGAAGGAGATCCGGAAGGAATTTTTCGTTAATGGTTTTTAATTGCATAAAAAATGGTATAAACGACAAAAGCGATTTCGGGAGTTTTCCGAAACCGTTTGATCTTTACAAAGATACAACTTAATTTCCATTCCAGAATCACGCCAATTCTTCGTAAACAAAGTGTTTAAAGATAAAAATCTTAATTTTTTATTAAAATCTCAAACAAAAAGTTAAAATGAACAATCATTTTCCAAATGGCACATTGTTTGGAAATTCAAGACTACCAAAATTAAAGAATATTATTATGAAAAAAACAATCAAAATTTTAGGAATGTTCGTGTTATTATTTTTTGTAGTCACGACAATTACATCATGCAGCGACGACGACGATCCTGCCAACAATGATTTTTTTGCAGGAACTTACAGAGGTAGCGTAGGCTATACAGATGGAGACAACAACATCAGCTCGAATGACGGGAGTGTATTCGTAACAAAAATTGCAAGCGGAACCAAATACAACTTCGCTTTCTCAAACGGAATTCCTGATCTTAACGGAGTAGAATTTAACCAACAGGGCGATAATACTCTGGTAATGGTAGGATCTACAGCGACATCTTACATCAGAATTGATAATAATGAACTAAAAATATTATATTTAAAGGACGGAAAATCGTGGACGGCTAACTGTACCCGATAACCAACTTTTCATACATTATGTTAGAGCCTGCTTTTCTTTATTAAGGAAAGCAGGTTTTGTATTCTAAAAGACTTCTCTGAAAGGATGTTTAATGTTTTTTTAAGCTGTGATAAACTTTAGTTAAGGTTCTGAAATTGAGTTTTTTCAGTAAAAATTTTATATACCTTTGATTCAAGAAACAAGAAAAAAAAGTTCTTATGAAAAAATTCTTATCCGCAATGTCAATCGCACTTGGACTTGGCCTTGCAACCGCTCAGCAAACTGCTCCGGCAACTGCCGCCAATAATCACCAGCCAGCAAAAACAGCACAGGCTTCAAAGCCGGCCAAATCTGCAGCAACGGCTACACCAGCCAAAGCTGAAGCAGCTCCGGCAGCTGCGAAAATGAAAAAGGACGGAACACCGGACAAACGTTATAAGGAAAACAAAAAAATGAAAAAAGACGGTACCCCGGATAAGAGGTACAAAGAAAACAAGTAATACTCAACAATAGTTGTTATTTTCATAATCAAATTTCGAGAACCGATGACCACTCATTCATCGGTTTTTTGTTGGATATTGCTCATAAAGTTTCAAAGATTCTTCAGTTATTTATAAATTTGAAGAATGATAAACTTTCTTAAGAAAAATATCGCATTGCTTTGGGCAAAAAAACATGTGCGCAAAGCTGAAGAATTCAAAAAAAATGCTGAACAAAACCAGGAGAAATTATTACTTTCCCTTGTGGATACTGCTAAAAAAACGCTTTTCGGAAGAGAACATGATTTTGAAAACATCAGATCCGTTAAAAATTTCCAGGATAAGGTGAAAATTTCGGATTACGAAGACCTAAAACCTTATATTGAAAGGGTAAAAAAAGGACAGGCAAACATCCTTTGGACTGATGTTCCGGAATATTTTGCAAAAACTTCAGGAACAACTTCAGGCTCAAAGTATATTCCTATTTCCAAGGAAGGAATGCCATTTCAGGTGAAAGCTGCCCAAAGCGCTCTTTTTCATTACATTGCTAAAAAAAACAATGCCGATTTTGTAAACGGCAAAATGATCTTTCTTCAGGGGAGTCCTGAACTTGAAGAAGTGTTCGGGATTAAAACCGGCCGTCTTTCAGGAATTGTAGCCCATCATATTCCCAAATACCTTCAAAAAAACAGGCTTCCGAGCTGGGAAACCAATATCATGGAAGACTGGGAGGCCAAGGTTGACAAGATTGTAGAAGAAACGGAGAAAGAAAATATGACTCTCATTTCCGGGATTCCGCCATGGCTGATTATGTATTTTGAAAAGCTAGTGGAAAGACATAGCAAAAAAATCAAACAGATATTCCCAAATCTTCAACTGATTGTGACAGGAGGCGTAAATTATGAGCCTTATCGCGACAAAATGGAAGAACTTCTCGGAGGAAAGGTAGATATCGTACAGACATTTCCGGCATCTGAAGGTTTTTTTGCCTTTCAGGATGACCATACAAAAGAAGGACTGTTGCTTTTAACCAACCACGGAATATTCTACGAATTTGTTCCTTTGGAAGAATATGGCAAGCCTGATGCGAGAAGATTAACTTTAAAAGATATTGAGCTTAACAAAGACTATGCTTTGATTTTAACTACGAATTCAGGATTATGGGCGTATTCTATCGGCGATGTAGTGAGATTTACCGGTAAAAATCCACACCGGATACAGGTAAGCGGCAGGACGAAACATTTTACGTCTGCCTTTGGCGAACACGTTATTGCGTTTGAAATAGAGGAAGCAATGAAAGCAGCCATAGAGAATTGCCCTGCACAGATTACCGAATTCCATCTTGCCCCGCAGGTGAATCCTGAACATGGCCTTCCCTATCATGAATGGTTTATTGAATTTGAAAAACAACCTGAAAATCTTGAGCTGTTCCGGGATGAACTGGACAATCAGCTTAGAAAACGCAATACTTATTATGATGATCTTATTTCAGGAAATATTCTTCAGAAACTTTATATTACGGTTTTAAAGAAAAACGCTTTTCAGGAATATGCAAAATCACAGGGAAAACTGGGCGGACAAAACAAAATCCCCCGACTTGCCAATGACAGAAAAATTGCAGATTTATTGAAAATATATAAACTTTAAGCACATTTTTTCAATTCCGGAAACATATATTCGAAAAAAATTATAAATTTGGAAAACTAAAAAATAATAATGAAAGCATCTGTACTTTTAAAATCATCTTTATTAACGTCGTTATTTGTAATTTCATCTTGTGCAACCACAAAATATAGTATGGATACTGCTAAAAATGATTATTCCAATCTGGAGGCAGGAAGAACGTATACTGTAATGATGAGAGACGGTTCAGAAAATCAAAAAATATTATTCCGTAATGTAGATGGAGATAATATCATTGGGACTGCCGGCAAAAAAGACAGTACAGTTGTAACAATACCGAAGGCCAATGTTGCTGCCGTGAAAGACAGCAGAAAAGCAAAAACGGTAATAGGAGCTTCAATCATCGGAGCCGCTGGCGTTGCAGCCTTAGTGATCAGTGCATCACGTGCAGACAACTAAATAGATTTTATCTTTTAGGAGTCATTCAATTTTTCATTTAAAAATTTACCATATACATAGCCTTAAATCCATATTTGAGGCTATTTTTGTGGAATGATTTCTTTGACCCCGCTACAGACATTAAAAAATGTCGAGTTCAGAAACCTTCTTACGGGAAGATTTTTTATAGTTCTAGCATTCAGAATGCTCGCCACTTTATTGGGATGGTGGGTGTACCAATTAACAAAAGATCCGTTTTCAATAGGCCTCATCGGTTTCTCAGAGGTAATTCCGGCAGTAAGCTGTGCACTCTATGCCGGCCATGTGATTGATATGAACGAAAAGAAAAGATTATTACTGATTTGCAATTATGCTTATATTTTTTTAATCGGACTGCTGCTAATTCCCGCTTTTTTTAATGTAGAAATGCATTTTACGGGACATCAGATTACTTATTTTATCTATGGTGTAATTTTTTTCACCGGTATTGCAAGAGCTTTCATAGGACCTATCGTCCCCTCTATGATTCCTAAAATTGTAAAAAAAGACAACCTCCCGAATGCGGTTACTTTAAATCAGGCAACATTCCTCATTTCCTCTGTTTGCGGTCATGCAGCAGGCGGATTTCTCATTGGCTATTTTGGAGTAAAATGGACTCTTGTTGTAATTATTTCACTCATCTTTTTGGCATCATTATTTTTTTTCCAGCTAAATAAACAACATTCCGAATACAAAAAAGAGAATATTAACGTTATAGAAAGTATGAAAGAAGGAATTTCTTATATATTAAAAACAAAAGAAATTCTTGGTGCTCTTTGTCTTGATATGTTTGCCGTACTCTTTGGTGGTGCCGTTGCCATGATACCGGTGTACGCTACCGATATACTTAAAGTTGGTGCTGAAGGATTCGGATTGCTGAATGCAGCTTCAGACATTGGTTCTATGTGCATCATTACCATTTTGTCCGTAGTTCCGCTGCGAAAAAATCAGGGTAAAATCCTGCTGGCGGTGGTTACAGGGTTCGGACTTTGCATTATCGGTTTCGGATTGTCACGATTATACTGGCTTTCCTTTCTGTTTTTAATGATGAGCGGAATGCTGGATGGCATCTCTGTTGTGATCAGAGGAACCATTGTACAATTGAAAACCCCGGATAATATAAGAGGAAGAGTGCTTAGTGTGAATTCAATATTCATCATGTCAAGTAATGAAATGGGGCAATTTGAAAGTGGGCTGATGGCTAAATTGCTAGGAGTTGTACGCTCTGTGGTGTTCGGCGGAACAATGACTGTTTTAATTGCACTAGTCGTAGGAACCACCAATAAAAAATTGAGAAAAATGCAATATTAAGACAATAAAGATCAATTTATTAAATTAATTTTAAAAACTTTAATTTAAATTTAATAATTTTTTATATTTGTGATATAAAATTCCCTTACATGAAAAAAACTCTACTTATTTGTTTTTTGGTAATTGGTTTTTGCCTAAATGCTCAGAACTATACCGAAAAAGACTTCAAACAAACTGTTTCGCAGGTAAATAATGCTAAAACAGAAAACGACTTCGACAATGCTTTTCAAAAGCTTTCCAGGTACACTTCTACAAAACCTACGGAAAAATGGGAAGCGTATTATTATGCGGCAGTAGCCATGTATATGAAAGCAGAACTGCAGCTTAAAAAAACGCCATCCCAGGATGTTTCTGAAATCAATGCACTTGCCAGAAAATATGGAAAAGCAGCTTATTCAGACAACAAGCAGAACAATGCAGAAGCAGACATACTGCTAGGTTTGATCGCGCTTCAAAGATCTCAGATCAGCGGAACAGATGCTAAAAAAGATCTGGAAGCGGCTTCGCAATTCATTGCAAAAGCTGAACCCAATGCACAGAACAATCCCAGACTGGCTATATTGAAAGCCAAATTTCAGGAAAGATCCGGCAATAAAGGAAATGCCGAAAAACAATTTCAGAACGCATTGAAAGCATTTGAAAATAAAAATGCTTCTACCGGCTCAGCAACATGGGGCAGAATACTGATTCCATCTATGAATTAATCTAGCATTGCAAACTTTAAAACAACTAAAATGAAAAAAGCTCTATATATTTTTTTAATTTTAATTTCCCAGACCATTTTCGCACAATCCAGTTCAGATTGCGGCGGAAACGTACAGGTTTGCGGAAATACACCTATTTCTTTTACACCAACAGGTCCTGGTAGCGTAATGGAAACCCTTGGAGGATGTTTAGGCACTGAACACTTCTCCATTTGGTACACTTTTACCATTGCGACATCAGGTACATTAACGTTTGTTATCAACCCGAATAATTTCAGTGATGATTATGACTGGGCTGTATATGGGCCTAATGTTACTTGTGGAAATTTAGGAGGACCTATCAGATGTAATTATTCTGCTGACGATGGCCCAACAGGACTTAACACAACCGCAACCAATACCTCTTCAGGCGCAGGAGGCTCTGCATTCTGTTCCAGCATGAACGTAGTAGCAGGACAAACCTATTATCTCCTTGTAGATAACTTCTCATCGAGCGCTAATGGTTTCGTATTGTCATGGGGAGGTACTGCTACACTGGTCTCACCTTTCAACAGTGCATTCCAGCCATATCCTTTCATGGAGCCGGGAACTCCAGGACCTACACCAAACTCTCCAAGAGAAGTTGTAGTATGTTCAAATCCTGCTGTTTTTGATTTTACAACGCTTTCAGCCGGTATTGTAAACAATAACCCGAACTTTAATGTATCATATTATTATAATCAAAATGATGCGATCTCGGGAAACAACCCTATTACGACACCTATTACCGTAAATACTACCAGTACCTATTTCTATGCAATTACCTATTCGGTTCCGGGGGCTCCGGCTACCGCTATTAACAGATGTAGAATTCCGGGTAGTTTCAAATTCATACAAAAAGCCATTACCGGGACCAATGTAACGCTAACGAAGTGTAACAATAATAACCAAGGGACTGCTGTTTTTGATCTTACGACGGCTAACGTAAATGCCGATCCTACGGTAACCCGAAAATATTACCCGACATTAGCGGATCTTAATGCCGGAACCAACGAAATCACAAACCCTTATCAATATGTTTCCGCTGGTGGTAGCGTGTATGTATTGCTCACTTCACCATTTGACTGTAAAGCAACTGCAATAATTACATTAGCATTCTTCCCGGTAGTAACGGTAACAGAAGCAACGCTTAGATCTTGTTTCATCGAAACAAATCCTGCTACGGCTTCATTCGATCTTACAGTAGCACCAGTTACGACACAAACAGGAGTTAAAACGTATTATCCGTCAATGGCTGATGCAGTAGCAGGAACCAATCAGATTGCCAACCCAAGCACCTATATCTCTCCGAACGGCGTGGTATTTATAAAAGTAACGGATGGAAACGGATGTTACGGAGTCGCTAAAGTAAATCTTGTTGTTTTACCACCGGTATATTCAAATACGCTGGATGATAAGATCATTTGTATAGAAGATACAACAACGCTGGATGCAGGACCAGGATTTACAGGATATAAATGGAGCACAGGTGCTACAACACAGACCATTAATAACGTAACTGTAGGTACTTATTGGGTAGAACTGAAAACAGGAGACTGTATTACAAGACAAACCGTAAAAGTATATCCTTCTGATCAGCCTGTCATTTCCGGTATTGATATTGCCAATAATAGCGTTACTGTGAATGTTGTAGGTGGAACCGCACCTTACAAATATTCTCTTGACGGAATCAACTGGCAGGATTCTAACATTTTTACAAATGTTCCAAGAGGTGACAATTCAATATATGTAAAAGACGGATATGACTGCGATCCTATTACAGTTACTGTAGTTGTTCCGAATCTCGTAAATGTTATTACTCCTAACGGAGACGGTGTGAATGACGTAATTGATTATTCCGCATTGGCAAGTAAGCAAAATCTAATACTAAGTATTTTTGACAGATACGGTGTAAAAGTAGGACAAGCCGATAAATTCAACGGATACAAATGGGACGGAACCACAGGTGGCAAGAAAGTACCTACCGGAACTTATTGGTACACCGTAACATGGAATGAAAATGACAAGAAAAATACGCCATTCAAATTCTCCGGATGGGTGATGGTGAAAAATAGAGAATAAAGTAATAAAGAAAACCGCTTTCTTAAGCGGTTTTTTTCACATGTAAAAAATAATAAATTATAAAAATCATTTCTAATGAAGAAAGTACTATTGCTGACTGTTTTATTTTTCTCACAATTATTTTTTTCACAGTCGGATTGTATTACTGCTATTCCGGTATGTGGAAATTCAAATATTTCCTATGATCCTACGGGCCCCGGAACAGTTACTGATATCCCCAATCCTGCACCGGACTGGCTATGCCTAAAAGGTGGAGAACACTACTCTGTATGGTACAGCTTTACGGTAGCAACTTCGGGTACATTAACTTTCGAAATAACACCCAATGTAGATTTAACCCTTCCTGCTACCGCACCGGGAAACTCAGCCGATTATGACTGGGCAGTATGGGGACCAAGCCCTACATGCGGAAACTTAGGAACGCCCGTAACCTGTAATTATGCAGGAATGACAGGAACCTGGCCAAACCCAACCGGGCTATCCGCCAACCCGCCAAATGCACCGAATGCAGGATACAATCCACCTATGAATGTAACTGCCGGCCAAACTTATGTTTTATTGGTAGATAACTTCAGTCATAATTCTTTAGGATTTTCTTTAACCTGGGGAGGAACTGCAACCCTTACTTCTGCATTTACAGACCCTGCATTAACACCGAATCCATTTATTGCACCAGGTTCTCCGGCTGCAAACCCTGCAGATCCGAATGAAATTTTAAAGTGTGCTCTGCCTACCATGTTTGATTTCAGTACTCTATCTACAGGAATTATCAACGGTAACCCGAACTTTACGGTATCTTACCATTTAACAAGCAATGATGCCATCACGGGAAATGCGCCAATTACGACGCCTATTATGGTGAATGCAACAACCATCTATTATTACAGATTAAAATATACCGATCCTGCCAACCCGAACAATCCTATAAACGGATGTTTCCAAGTTGGTAAATTCAAATTCAGATCAGGTAATATTGTAGTACAGGACGCAACAATATCTTCATGTAATTTCGATAATACCGGTATCGGGTACTTCGATTTAAATTCTGCGAATGTCTACAACCCTACCAACGTTACTAAAAAGTATTATCCTACCATGGCCGATCTGAACGCAGGAACCAATGAGATTACCAATCCTTCTTCCTATGCGTCTGCCGCTCCGAAAACAGTATTCGTAAAAGTTACAACTTCAGAAGGATGTGTAGGAACAGCCCAGATAACACTGCAGTTCTTACCTGCTCTTGATGTAGTTCCTACTACTGTAAAGGCTTGTAATAACAATAATGCAGGAACCGGAGTTTTTAATTTGACGACTGCAAATTCTTATCCGACTTCAACGAATGTAACCAAAAAATACTACCCTACCCTTGCGGACCTGAATGCAGGAACCAATGAAATTACAACCCCTTCTGCATATACCTCTGTTGCTCCAAAAACAGTATACGTAAAAGTAAGAACGCCGCAGGGATGTACAGGATACAACCAGATTACTTTACAGTTCAATCCTGTTGTTGTAGTAAATGATGCCTCTATTGAAGAATGCTATATAGCTACAAATGTAACAACAGCTTCGTTTGATTTGACACAAACAGTAGTAACGTCTCAGACAGGAACTTCCAAAAAATATTTTAAAACAGAAGCCGATGCTGTAGCAGGAACAAATGAAATATTAAATCCCGCAGCTTACATTGCAACAACAAGTGTGGTATATGTGAGAGTAATTAATGACACGAATTGTTATGCTATTGCAAAAATTAACCTGAAAGTTTTACCTCCGGTAACATCTTCCATTCTTAAAGATAAGATCATCTGTATAGAAGATAAAACCACTTTAGATGCAGGTCCTGGATTTGACGCTTACGAATGGAGCACAGGTGCTACCACACAATCTATTTCCAATGTGTCTGCAGGTGTTTACTGGGTTAAATTAAAAACAGGAAAATGCTGGACATTACAGCCAGTAAAAGTTAGCGCTTCCGTACAACCGGTTATTACCAATATTGAGATCACAAACGATTCTTTTACCGTAACCGTAAACGGAGGAAAAGGTCCTTACCAATACTCACTTGACGGTACGAACTGGCAGGATTCAAACGTATTCTCCGGGCTTCCGAGAGGCGAAAATACAGTATATGTGAAAGATTCTTATGATTGTAACCCTATCAGCGTTCAGGTAACGGTTCCTAATCTGATCAATGCCATTACGCCAAACGGGGACAACAAAAATGATTATATAGATTATTCAGCACTGTCATATAAGAAAAATGTTGTTTTCACCGTGTATGACAGATACGGAAACATGCTGTACCGTGCCGATAAAATCAGGAACTATACCTGGGACGGAACTTCCAATGGCAAGAAAATCGTAACCGGTACATACTGGTATACCATAACGTGGACTGAAAATGATAAAAACAATACCGAAACCAAATACAGCGGCTGGGTATTGGTAAAAAACATCGATTAATCAACCCGTTAATTTTCAAATATTTAAATCACCTCTTAACAGAGGTGATTTTTTTATGCACATCAACACAAAACCGCATTCTTATTATATTTTAACAATGCTGTGTTCATAAATTGTTGAATACTATTTTTTAATTGCTTTTCAAAAAAACTATCTTTGCAGAACTATGGCGCAGAAAGAAACATTATCTTCATTGACGAACGGAAACTTTGCAAAAGAACTCTCCATTGCTGACGGAAAAATGCCGCCAAATGCTCTGGATTTCGAAAGACTGGTTATCGGAACCTTTTTAATTGACAAAAAGGGTCTGGACCATTCTATTGATTTACTTACACCGGAAGTTTTTTATGATCCGAGACATCAGGTAATTTTTTCTACCATTTTAAAACTTTACGAAGGAAACCAGCCGGTTGACTTAATGACCATCATACAGGATCTGAAGAAGGAAGGCAGATTGAATCTTGCCGGCGGAGACAGCTATATCATTGATCTTACGATGGGAGTAAGTTCGTCTGCACATATCGAATATCATGTTCGTGTTATTCTCGAAAAATATATTTTACGAAGTTTAATTAATGTATCGGCGAACGTTATTGATGCCGCCTATAAAGAATCAACCGACGTTTTTGAATTGTTGGATAAAGCCGAACAGTCATTTTTCGAGATCACCAACGGAACGATCAAAAAAGGGTTTGATACCGCTAATTCATTAGTAAAGCAGGCCATTGACACCATTAAATCTTTAAAAGACAAAGAAGGTCTTTCTGGGGTACCTTCAGGATTCCGTGATGTGGATAAAGAAACCGGAGGATGGCAGAATTCCGACCTTATCATTATTGCGGCACGTCCGGCAATGGGAAAAACCGCATTTCTTCTTTCCATGGCAAGAAATATCGCTGTAGGACACAAAATTCCGATGGCTCTGTTTTCCCTTGAGATGGCTTCCGTACAGCTTATCACGAGGATGATTGCGTCCGAAACAAGAATTTCTTCCGAAAAATTAAGAAAAGGAACACTGGACGATGAAGAATGGCAAAGACTGTTCTCCAATGTATCAGAACTTGAAAATGCTCCGCTCTATATTGATGAAACTCCTTCTCTTTCTATCTTTGACTTCCGTGCAAAATGCCGTAGATTGGTAATGCAGCATGGTGTACGATTGATTATGGTCGATTATCTTCAGCTGATGACAGCCGGTGGCGGCGGAAAAGGAACCGGAAACCGTGAACAGGAAATTTCCATGATCTCAAGATCACTGAAAGCCATCGCAAAAGAACTTAATGTTCCTGTTATTGCTCTTTCGCAGCTTTCGCGTAGTGTGGAAACACGTCCCGGAAAAAGACCCCAGCTTTCCGACCTTAGGGAATCCGGAGCAATCGAGCAGGATGCGGATATCGTATCCTTTATCTTCAGACCGGAGTATTATAAAATCACCGTTTGGGATAATGATGAAGAAGGCCAGGAAACCTCAACGGAAAACCAGGCAGAGCTTATTATCGCCAAGCACAGGAACGGCGCAACTGCCGATGTTCGCTTATCCTTCCTGAAACATTTTGCTAAATTCGGGGATATTGAAGCAGCTTTTGATGGCGGAATGGGTGGCGGATACCCTTCTAATTTTGGGTCTGCCGAACCAAGTGGCTTTGATAAGATTAAAACAACCATACAGCCCGGAGCAGCATTTGATCTTCCGAATAATTCCCAGGTATCAGGATCTTCTATGAATGATTTTGATGATGACGATGATTTTCCTTTTTAAAATAATTGATAGTTAAATCATTCCTTATTTTTTTAAACTAAATCTTAGCCTCAGCCTCAATCTGATATGAGAATTGAAATATACACCGACGGCGCATGCAGCGGAAATCCCGGAAAAGGCGGGTATGGAATTCTCATGCGGGTCCCCGAAAAAAACTACCAGAAAACATTCTCAAAAGGTTTCAGGAAAACTACCAACAACAGAATGGAACTTCTCGCCGTAATTACTGCTCTGGAAAAACTGAAATCTCCTGAAAATGACATTCATGTTTATACCGACAGCAAGTATGTTGCCGATGCCATCAATCAGAACTGGCTTGCCGGATGGATCAAAAGAGGCTGGAAAAATGTAAAAAATCCTGATCTTTGGCAAAAATTTGTGGTATTGTACAATCTTCATAAGCCAAAAATGCACTGGATTAAAGGCCATGCCGGCCATTTTGAGAATGAACTATGCGATAAACTTGCCGTAACTGCCGCAGCATCAGCAGATTTAGCCATTGACACTTACTTTGAAAATATGGAAAAGAATTCTCTTTTTTAATTTATATTCAAACTAAATACAAGTAATAACCTTTCAGTATTTACTGATATAACTTATCATTTATTATAAAATAACCATCTATTTCGGTAAAATTAACATTAAATATATATTTATTGATTAGGATTTAATATCTTTGACACGTCTAAATCTAAGTGTCTAATAAATGAGTAAAAAAATCTACCTCTTTTTATTGGTAAATGCATTGCTTCTTTTTCCGAAATATGCTTTATCCCAAACCTATCAGCTTACAGGAAATCCCGTAAATACAACAGGATGGACCATGGTCGCCCCCACTGTCGTTAATACAGATTTTGTACAGCTGACTCCGGACACCAACAACCAATCCGGATCAATCCGCTTAAACGATCCAATTAATCTTAAATATTGTGACAAGTGGCGCGTGGAGTTCGATTTCAGAATGGATTCCAACCAGACGGCCAATGGAGACGGTATTGCTTTCTGGTACCTTGCCAACCCGCCGGTAGCCAGCGTTTTAGGTTCAGGACTTGGTGTATCACAGAATGCGGTAGGATTTATCGTAGGATTCGACACCTACAACAATACCACTACTGCCGTAATGAGCAAAGTGCATGTTGCCTATGGACAAGTTGCCAACACTACCGATAATAATAATGTTGAATTTTTTAACATTCCGGGAAGTTCTTTCCACTCACCGGACATGAATACCACGCTTCCTTTTCAGGGAACAACATATAAACATGTTGAAGTGACCGCACAGGTAGACCCCGCGGCTCCCGCCAACTGGATTGTAAAAATTACCATCGATGGAAATCAAATCTGTAACCAATCTTTTGCTCCATCAGGAACAGCAGCGGCAATGACGATAGGTTATTTCGGATTTTCAGCTTCCACAGGAGGAAACAGATCAAGACATTCCATTAAAAACGTAAAGGTTTACATTGACAAAGTAGCCCTTAATCAGACAACAGTAACCGATACTTTTTGTCCGAACCCGACTACGGGACAGGGAACGGTAAATCTAACGAGTTACCAGAATCAGTTTGTAGCTAACCCTTCAAACTACACTTTCTCGTACAGTGTATCAGGAACCCCCATCACAAACCCTACGAATTACCAGTTCAGCGCCAATACCACTGTTTCGGTATTGGTTAAAGATAATTCAGGATTACTCTGTGACAACCCGGATGGTAAAATACAACTCAATCTATCACCATTTACTGCAACTCCGGCCACGCTTACTGCATGTAATAACAATAACGCCGGAACAGCAACCTTTAACCTTACTTTAGCAAATGTAAATGAACCCGCAGGCTCTACAAAAAAATACTATAAAACATTAGCAGACCTTACTGCCGGGCTTGAAATTTCAAATCCTGCAAATTATGTTTCTGCAGCGGGCACGGTATATGTAAAAGTAACCACACCGTTAGGATGTGTGGGTTCAGCACCAATTACGCTGGCATTTTTCCCACCGATCGTGTCAAATGATGCCACGATAGAATCATGTTTTATAGAAAATGCTCCTACAACAGCATCATTTGATCTTACACAGGCAAATGTGACTTCAGCATCAGGCATTACAAAAAAATATTATAAAACCGAAGCTGACGCACTTGCTGATACCAATGAAATTGTGCCGGCAAACAATTATATTTCGACATCGTCTACAGTGTATGTAAGAATCACCAATCTTGCCGGTTGTTTTGTGATTGTTAAAATAACACTTAAAGTTTTACCTCCTGTTTATTCTTCAGTATTAAAAGATCAGACGATCTGTATTGACGATAAAACAACACTGGATGCAGGCCCGGGGTTTGATACCTACTTATGGAGCACGGGAGCCACGACACAATCTGTTCAGGATATTACACCAGGCTTGTATTGGGTACAGCTAAAAACAGGAAGATGTATAACAAAGCAGATGGTAAGGGTAAATCCTTCACCTCAGCCTGTTATTGCTACGATCGACATTACAAACAATACCATTACCGTAAACGTAAAAGGAGGAAAAGGCCCTTATCAATATTCCCTTGACGGTGTAAACTGGCAGGATTCTAATGTATTCACAGGACTCGCGAGAGGTGAAGTAAAAGTATACGTGAAAGATGCTTATGACTGTACACCAATTCAGATACAGATTACGGTTCCAAATCTTATTAACGCCATCACCCCGAACGGCGATAATGTAAACGATGTGATTGATTATTCTGCGCTTGCTTACAAAAAAAATCTTGTTTTCACCATCTTTGACAGATACGGAAATAAGCTTTATCAAGCTGACAAAATCAGAAATTATAAATGGGACGGAACAACCGGCGGTAAAAAAGTAATCACTGACACATACTGGTACACCATTACATGGAACGAAAATGACAAAAATAGTACGCAGACCACTTACAATGGCTGGGTATTGGTAAAGAACAGAGAATAATAATTTACATTAAGATCACTTCGGTTTGCGGAGTGGTCTTTTTTTAAGCAATACTAAAACCAAAAACATAAATGGCCAACTAAAAAAACTCAATAATTAATAACCAATCACTTCATGAAAAACAATCTGCTCTCTTATTTTCTCCTGATTTTAATCTGCTTTTCCGGCAAAATTTCTGCGCAGACCTATCAGCTTACGGGCAACCCTGTAAATACTTCCGGGTGGGATCTGGTTTCCAGCGCCTCTGTCAGTACGGATTTCATACAACTCACCCAGGACATCGGAAACCAATATGGAGCGATAAAGCTTCAGGATCCTATCAACCTGAAGTATTGCGATAAATGGAAAGTTGAATTTGATTTCAGGATTGACGGAAACGGAACTGCACAATATGGGAGAGGCGACGGATTTACTTTTTGGTACCTGGCCAATCCTCCTACGGGATTTGTTTCGGGAGGAGGTCTCGGAATTCCTGCTAATGCCAGCGGACTGATGGTAGGATTTGATATTTTTAATAATTCTACAGAAGGCCAAATGAGCAAAATCCACGTTCTGTACGGAACAAATAACGGGCTGAATAACAATATCGAGTACAATAATACCGCAGGAAGCACTTTTCATTCAGCAGACCTGAATCCTACACAGCCTTTTGTGGGATCAACATATAAACATGTAGAAGTAAACGGAGAAACAGATCCGGCCAACCCTGCCAACTGGCTTATCAAAATAAGAATAGATGGCGTACTGATTGTTGACCAGTCTTTTGCTCCTTCAGGAGGAGCCACAGGCATGACGACAGGTTATTTCGGATTCTCTGCAGCAACAGGCGGAGCAAGTGCAAGACATTCCATTAAAAATGCAAAGATCTATATTGATAAAGTGCCCATCTTAACAAATACAATCAACCCTTTTGTATGTGTAAATCCGGCAACAGGAAACGGAAGTGTGGATCTAACTTCATTCCAGAACCAGTTTGTAACAAATCCGGCCAATTATACTTTCTCCTATTTCGGACCTGGGGGAACACCAATTGCCAATCCTGCCGATTATCAATATTCTGCAGGCACAACTACTATTACCGTTGTAGTAAAAGATCCTTCTTCCACATTATGTGACAACGGGGACGGAACTATTGTACTTACACCAAGTCCTTTTGCCGCCAATGATGTAACGCTTACCGGATGCAACAACAATAACGCCGGCGGAGCAGTGTTTGATCTTACATCAGCAACATTATCATCCGTTCCGGGAAGTACCGCTGTATTTTATAATACAATGTATGACCTCAATAATCATATCAACCCGATCACCAATTCTTCTGCTTTTCTTTCTCCTGCGGCTACTATTTATGCTCAGGTCACTACTCCACAAGGATGTACCGATGTAGCACAGATTACATTAGCATTATTTCCTGTAGTGGAAGTTCAGGAAGCAACTTTAAGAGCATGTGCTATTGAAAGCAATCCTTCAACAGGATTATTTAACCTTACAACAGCCCCTGTAACGACTCAAAACGGAGTTGTGAAACAATATTATCCTTCCCTAACCGATGCCCAAAACGGAACAAACTCAATTTTAACATTTAATTCTTATATCTCGCCAAACGGAGTCATTTATATTAAAGTTATTAACGGAAATGGCTGCTATGCCATCGCCAAGGTTAATCTTATCGTTATCCCTCAGGTTTTCTCAAACACTCTTGAAGATAAGATTATTTGTATGGAAGATACAACAACCCTTGATGCAGGACCCGGATTTACCGCATATGAATGGAGCACCGGCGCAACAACCCAAACAATTTCAAATGTCGGGGTGGGTACCTATTGGGTAAAGCTGAAGACAGGCGATTGCGAGGCAACCCAGACCGTAAAAGTCTATGCTTCTGACCAGCCTGTTATCTCAAGTGTTGATATTTCAAACACGACCGTTACAATATATGTGAACGGCGGAACCGCACCTTATCAGTATTCTACGGACGGAATTAAATGGCAGGACTCTAATGAATTCAATAATATACCCAGAGGAGACAACCATATTTTTGTAAAAGATGCATACGACTGCAATCCTATTGACATCAATATTGTAGTTCCGAATATCATTAATGTAATAACACCGAATGGAGATGGCATCAATGACGCTATTGACTATTCTGCACTTTCAGGAAAACAGAATCTCATATTCAATGTATATGACCGTTACGGGGCCAAAATCCACCAGGCAGATAAATCCAACCAATACCGATGGGACGGAACTGCAGCAGGAAGAAAAGTTCCTACAGGAAGTTATTGGTATTCCGTTTCCTGGAATGAAAATGACAAGAAAAATACGCCTATAAAATATTCCGGATGGATCCTTGTTAAAAACCGGGATTGAGAATAAAATATCTTAAAGCTCACTTCAATATGAAGTGAGCTTCCATTTCAGCAGATTATGATACACATTATCTACTCACAGACACTTTACAACAGCAATACACCGTACATGCCTTTTAAATTTAATTACATTTACAATCATAATTAATACGACTAGCATATGAAAAAAAACTACCTTTTTTTATTTTTTATCTTCACACTTTCTTTTTACAATACCCTTTTCTCCCAAACCTATCAGCTTACAGGAAATCCCGTAAATACAACAGGATGGACAATGGTAGCCCCCACTGTAGTCAATACAGATTTTGTACAGCTTACTCCGGATACCAATAACCAATCCGGATCAATCCGCTTAAACGATCCAATTAATCTTAAATATTGTGACAAGTGGCGCGTGGAGTTCGATTTCAGAATGGATTCCAACCAGACGGCCAATGGAGACGGTATTGCTTTCTGGTACCTTGCCAACCCGCCGGTAGCCAGCGTTTTAGGTTCAGGACTTGGTGTATCACAGAATGCGGTAGGATTTATCGTAGGATTCGACACCTACAATAATACCACTACTGCCGTAATGAGCAAAGTGCATGTTGCCTACGGACAAGTTGCCAACACTACCGACAACAATAATGTTGAATTTTTTAACATTCCGGGAAGTTCTTTCCACTCACCGGACATGAACACCACGCTTCCTTTTCAGGGAACAACATATAAACATGTTGAAGTGACCGCACAGGTAGACCCGGCGGCTCCTGCCAACTGGATCGTAAAAATTACCATTGATGGAAATCAAATCTGCAATCAGTCTTTTGCCCCATCAGGAACAGCAGCGGCAATGACGGTAGGTTATTTCGGATTTTCAGCTTCCACAGGAGGAAACAGATCAAGGCATTCCATTAAAAACGTAAAGGTTTATGTTGATAAAATTCCTTTGCTGCAGACTGCAATCACAAAAAATATTTGTCCGGACCTTACAGGAATGGCAACAATTGACTTAACAGAATTAAACTCCCAGCTTACTGCAGTTCCAAGCAATTATAATTTTGCGTATTATATAACAGGCAGCGGAACTCCAATAACTAATCCAGCCAATTTCCAGTATAGCACAGACACAAATATTTCTGTAGTCATCAAAGATCCAACTTCAATTTTATGTGATAATAATGACGCAACCATTTCCCTGAAAGTAGCACCTACAGTCACCACAACAGACGCTACCCTGAGAACATGTTTCCTGGAAACCAATCCATCAACAGGGCATTTTGACCTTACCACAGCTCCGGTAATTACAACATCAACAGGTATTACAAAAAAGTATTATCCTTCTCTTACAGATGCTCAGAATCAAACCAATGAAATTTTAAATCCTACAAATTACATTGCTCCAAATGGTGTTATTTATATCAGAGTGAGCAACACATTCGGATGTTTCGATATTGCTAAAGTAACCCTTCAGGTAATTCCTCCGGTTTTCTCAACTGTTCTTCAGGATAAAATCATCTGTATAGAAGGCACCACCACCCTTGATGCCGGAGCAGGATTTACATCCTATGAATGGAGTACCGGTGCAACAAGCCAGACAATTTCCAATGTGGGAGTCGGCACCTATTGGGTAAAATTAAAAACAGGCGATTGTATTGCAACCCAGAAAGTAAAGGTGTATGCTTCTGAACAGCCTGTAATTTCGAGTGTCGACATTTCGAATAATGTTGTTTCGGTATATGCAATCGGAGGGACTGCACCTTATAAATATTCCATTGACGGAATTAACTGGCAAGACTCCAATGAATTCAAAAATATTCCCCGTGGTGATCTGAAAATTTATATAAAAGATGCTTATGACTGCCAGCCAATTGATATTACCGTGGTGGTTCCAAATATCATCAACGTGATTACGCCTAACGGAGACGGTGTAAATGACGGCATCGATTATTCAGCACTTGCGGGAAAACAAAATCTTGTTTTCAATGTTTTTGACCGATACGGAGCATTGATTCATAAAGCAGATAAAACCAACCGATACCGATGGGACGGAACTATGGGAGGAAGAAAAGTTTCCACCGGAAGTTATTGGTATTCTGTTTCCTGGAATGAAAATGACAAAAAAAACACACCTATTACCTACTCAGGATGGGTGCTTGTAAAGAACAGGGATTAAATTATCAACCTTATTAAAAGCTTACGGCGGCCTTTCAGGCCGCCGTAAGCTTTTGTATCAACACGTGCCCAAACCTTCAAGGTTTTAAAAACCTTGAAGATTACTTAACATCTATAATAATCACGCAGTAATAATTTCGCATATTTCGTGTTAAAACCGAATTAATTCACGTTCAATCCTTAAATTTGTGATATGAATTATTTGGAAGCTTTAAGCAGAAGATATTCTGTGAAAAAATTTAACACCGAGATTATTCCCCGGGAAATACTGCATAATATTCTGGAATCAGGAAAGTTATCTGCAAGCTCTCTGGGTCTTCAGCCTTATAAAATTCTTGTCGTGGAAAGTAAAGAGATGAAGGAAAAACTAATTCCGGCATTTTACAATCCGTCACAGATTTCCACCTGCTCGCATCTGATTGCTATTATTTCAAAAAAGAAATTGGATGAAAGCTACATCAACGGATATTTCAGACACCTTTCGGAAGTAAGGGAAACTCCGGAGGAGAAACTGGACCTCTTCCGAAAAAGCATCAATCAGCATATTAATCAAAAAACTCATGATGAAATTTTCAACTGGGCAGAAAAGCAGTCTTACATTGTATTGGCAAACCTCATGTACGCTGCGGCTATTGAAAACATAGACACCTGTCCCATGGAAGGCTTTCGCCAGGATCTTATCGAGGAAATTTTAGAAATAAATCCCGAGTCAGAAAAGGTAACCGTTACCCTTGCTTTAGGCTACCGTTCGGAAGAAGATCATTTCCAGCACATGAAAAAAGTAAGAAAACCAAACGAAAAATTGTTTAAATTTATTTAATTATTTAGACGATTGTCTTAAACTAAGGATATGATAAAAGCGGATGTACTAGTAATCGGTTCCGGGATTTCGGGGCTTTCCTATGCCATAAAAGTTTCTGAGCAGCTTCCTGATGCCAAAATAATTATTGTAACAAAATCTGATGAAGACGAAAGCAATACCAAATATGCACAGGGTGGACTTGCCGTGGTTACGGATTCTAAAAATGATAATTTCGACAAACATATTGAAGACACCATGCGTGCCGGAGACGGTGAAAACAAACGTGATGTTGTAAAGATGGTCGTCACCGAAGCTCCTGCAAGATTCAATGAAATCGTGGAATGGGGCGCTAATTTTGATATGAAAAATGGTGAATTTGCTTTAGGAAGAGAAGGCGGCCACACGGAAAACAGAATTGTACACCACAAGGATATCACAGGTTTCGAAATCGAAAGGGCATTACTGGAAACAGCCAATAAAAGCAGCAATATTGAAATTCTTGACCATCATTATGTTATAGACATTATTACCCAGCACCATGTTCCCGGAAAAGAACTGAATGAAGGCGACATCCACTGCTACGGCGCTTATATTTTAGATGAAAAGTCTAAAAAAATAAAAAAAATCACCTCAAAAATAACTTTGGTAGCCACAGGAGGTGCCGGACATGTTTACAAAAATACTACCAATCCCACTATTGCTACAGGAGATGGAATTGCATTCGTTGCCAGGGCCAAAGGAAAGGTTTCCAATATGCAGTATTACCAGTTTCACCCCACCGCTTTATACAGTAAAATTGACGGAATGCTGTTTCTGATTTCCGAAGCTGTGCGTGGAGACGGAGCAAAATTAAGAACAAAAAGAGGCGAAAAATTCATGCAAAAATATGATGAACGTGAAGAACTAGCCTCCAGAGATATTGTGGCACGAGCTATTGATGCCGAAATGAAAATTACAGGTGATGAATATGTAGGACTGGACTGCCGTGAAATGAATCATGAAAAATTCCTTGAACATTTCCCGAATATCTATAAAAAATGTAAAGATGAAGGAATTGACCCCTTCAAACAGCTTATTCCCGTAGTTCCGGCATGCCATTACCTCATGGGAGGAATTGAAGTAGACAAAGACGGACAATCTTCTATAAGAAATCTTTTTGCGGTAGGAGAATGTACCAATTCGGGACTTCACGGAGCGAACCGGTTAGCATCCAACTCACTACTTGAAGGATTGGTCTTCGGGCATAATGCAGCCATTAAAACGGTTGAGCTTTTAAATGAAAACCATTTTAATTTCGATGATCTCAAAGCTGTTCCCGAATGGAATGAAGAAGGAATGAAAATCATGGATGAAATGGTGATCGTCTCTTATCTCAGAAAACAACTTCAGGAAATGATGAGCGATCTTGTAGGAATTGTACGCAGCAACCGCCGTCTGAATATGGCACTTCAGAAACATCAGGAAATTGCTGCTGCCGTGGATGAAATTTACCACTATTCTATTTTATCTCCACAGCTTTCAGAATTGAGAAATCTAACAACCGTTGCTCACCTCATCATCACCCAATCAATGGAAATGAAGGAGAACAAAGGAGCTTTTTACAATAAAGATCTGGCTTAATATTTTAAAATTATTAAAAAAAATAATTTTTTACTTTTTATAAATCATGATCTTTCATTTGGAAAAAGATCTTGCTTTACTAATAAAATATGAAATATGAAAAAACCACCATACGTTACCGATAAAGCTTTAAAACAGTTTATAAAAAATGCTTTGGAAGAAGATATCCGGGATGGAGACCACTCTACCCTTTCTACGATCCCTAAAGACCTGGAACAAAGTGCCAAACTTCTGGTAAAACAGGATTGTATTATTGCGGGAGTAGAACTGGCAAAAATTATCTTTAAAACTTTTGATAAAAATTTAAAAATTGAAGCTTTTGTGAAAGATGGTGAGGCCGTTAAAATTGGCGATGTCGCTTTCATTGTAACAGGAAGCGCAAGATCTATTCTTTCAACGGAAAGACTGGTTTTAAACTGCATGCAGAGAATGAGCGGAATTGCTACCCTTACACATGACTGGGATTCCCGTCTTGTCGGCACTAAAACCAAGCTTCTGGACACAAGAAAAACAACACCGAATTTCAGGATCTGCGAAAAATGGGCCGTTGCCATAGGCGGCGGGACAAATCACCGCTATGGCCTTTATGATATGATCATGCTGAAGGATAATCATATTGATTATAACGGCAGCATTACCAATGCTGTAAAAATGGCAAAAGATTACATCAAAAAAAATAAGAAAAAACTCAAAATTGAAGTTGAAACCAGAAATCTCGAAGAGGTTCGTGAAGCGATTAACGCAAAAGTTGACAGAATCATGCTTGACAATATGGATATTAAAATGATGAAAGAAGCAGTTAAGATGATCAACGGCTCATGCGAAACCGAAGCATCAGGCGGAATTACGCGCGATCAGCTGAAAGAAATAGCTTCTACCGGGGTCACCTATATATCTGCAGGAGCTTTAACACACTCCGCCGAGAATATGGATCTTAGCCTTAAAGCTATAAAATAAAGTTGAATTTTTAATAAAAACCACAGCCTTTTGTTAAAAATTCAATAATGTGATTTTTTTCATGTGAAAATCCAATTATTATTCAATACATTGTAAATCAGAATTATAGAGCTTATTAAGATTGAGTAAAAATTAACATAAAGTTAATATTGGTTAAAATTTATTTCCCGAATTTTGCAGAAAATTTAAATCTAACTATTACTAACGATTATGAAATTAATCAACAAATCAATGCTAACTGCGATAATCACATTATCTACAGCTAGTGTTTATTACGCTCAACAGGTTCAGGATTCTGCATCAAAATCCACAGACATTGAGGAGGTAATTTTACAGGGTGTAACAGATATCGCAAAGGATAGAAAGACACCGGTTGCCGCATCAACTATTAAGGCAGCACAGATTATAGAAAGATTAGGAAATCAAGAAATTACCGAAATCTTAAACACCACACCTTCAGTATACGCTACAAAATCAGGTGGTGGTTTTGGAGATGGAAGTATTACCATGAGAGGTTTCGAATCTAGAAACATCGCTGTAATGGTAAACGGTATGCCAGTAAATGATATGGAAGGTGGTACTGTATACTTTTCTAACTGGACCGGTTTACAAGATGTAACAAGCACTATTCAAACACAAAGAGGTTTAGGTTCATCCAAATTAGCTATTGCTTCTGTTGGAGGAACAATTAACTACCTTACTCGTTCTGCTGACATGAAAAAAGGTGGCGTTGTAAGATTAGGAGTTGGAAACAATGACTATTTAAAAGCTTCATTTGCTTATAATACAGGAAAAACCGATAAAGGTTGGTCTTCTTCAATTTTAATGAGTAGAATCTCAGGAGGAACATATATTGAAAATACAGATTTTGAGGCATATGCTTATTATTTTGCATTAGGTTGGGAACCAAATAAAAAACACAACTTCCAATTTACATTAACTTCTGCACCACAATGGCATGACCAGAGAACATTTGCTCCAACAATAGGAAACTATATAACATATAATCCTGATAAAGACGGTACTCCATACAGACAATACAACTCAGATTTCGGATACTATACAGCTCCAAATGGTGAGAGAGTAGCATTGGCAAACAGATCAAATTACTATGCTAAGCCTGTAATGATGGTAAACTGGGACTGGACTATAAGTGAAAAGTCAAAATTAAGTACAGTACTTTACATGTCTAATGGTAGAGGCGGAGGAACAGGTGATCTGGGCAGAGTTGGAGGAAAATCTTTAACGAGCTTCTATGATAACACGGGTCATTTTAACTACGATGCCGTATTTGCAGCCAATGCAGCTGTAAACCCTTATGCCGCAAATGCTGCAAACGGAGGAACTCTTATCAGAAGAGCAAGCATCAATTCTCATAACTGGTATGGTATCTTAGCAAATTTCCAACATAAAATTAATGAAAACTGGAATTTTTCTGTAGGTACAGATGACCGATATTATTATGGCTATCATTATCAGGTAGCATCTGATTTATATGGAGCTACTGGTTATAGAGAAGGAGGAAATGCAAATGTTGCACCTTACGTAGTAAACAAAGTGTACGATTACAAAAAGCTATCTTGGAATCCTTTCGGAGGATCTACTGCTCCGCTTAATGAGCAAATAGGTTATAGTAACGACGGAGAGGTTTTATGGTACAGCGGATTTGGTCAGCTTGAATATACAAATGATAAGTTATCTGCATTTGTACAAGGTTCAGTATCAAATCAAAGTTATCAAAGAATTGATAATTTTGTAAAAGACGGAAGTACTCTTAAAGGACAAACGGTAAACACAAAGACAGGATTTAAAGATCTTATCGGATATAATATTAAAGGAGGTGCAAACTACAATATCAATGAATACCATAATGTTTTTGCAAATATTGGGTATTACAGCAGACAGCCATTCTTAAATTCAGTTTATCCAAACAACCAGCAACTACTTAACCCTAACCTTACTAATGAAAAAGTATTTTCTACGGAAATAGGTTACGGATTCAGATCTCCTAAACTGAGCTTTAATGTCAATTTATATAGAACTGAATGGTCTGACAGATGGCTAAGAAGATCAAACATCCAATTCCAGATTCCAGATGCAACATCTCCTACAGGTACCAGCATTGTAAATGGATATACTGAGATTAACGGAATTACACAGCTTCATATGGGAGTAGAATTTGACGGAGTATATAAACCTACTTCTTTCCTTGATATTAACGGAATGATCTCTATAGGCGATTACAAATACAAAGGAAATGCTACAGGTACAAACTTTGATGACAACAACAACCCTATCGATGGAGCCGCAAATACAACATTATACCTTGATGGTGTAAAAGTAGGTGGAAGCAGCAACAACAGTATCCCGCAACTTACTGCATCTTTAGGAGCAACAATAAAGCCTGTAAAAGATCTTAATGTGTATGGAACATGGAGATATGTTGGAGAAGTTTACTCTACTATTGATGCACAGACATTCATGAATCAGGCAAATCAGGAAAGAGGGACACTTAAATTACCGGATTTCAACCTTTTTGATGTAGGAGCTTCTTACAAAATCAGATTGAGAAATCAGGATCAGTATTTTACTGTTGGATTTAACATTTACAACTTGTTGGATACGACGTATATTTCTGATGGAGCTACGAATATTTTTGGTAGTGATACCATAACTGCTAATAATGATCCTGATAAAGGTAAAACTTATGAGCAGGCAGGAAGAATGTATAAAGGAATTGCTGACGGCAACAGAGTATTCTTCGGATTTGGAAGAACTTGGGCAGCTAATCTTTCTTTCAACTTCTAATCAAATAAAAACATTAGATTTTCTCAATATCAATCCCGGCTTTTCGCCGGGATTTTTGCTATATTTGTGTACTTTAAAAAAGAAAAAATTAGGATATGGATTTTTACAAAATTTTCCTTAGTGCCCATAAAGGCTTTGGGTATTTAGAATTAGTTTTAGTCGCTTTATTTACTGTTGCCCTTTTAACGGTCATGTTTGGGTTTAGCGGTAAAGTGAACAAATTCTTAAAGAAAACAACGCTTTTCACGATGATTTTCTTTCACATTCAGTTTTTAGTGGGAATTTGCTTGCTGCTAATTTTTTCTCCAGGCTTTAAAGCAGCTTTGGATTCAGGAACTTTAATGAGTGATTCTTACGCCAGGTTCCAATATGTAGAACATCCGTTTTCTATGCTGATCGCAGCCGTTTTAATGACAATCGTAAACAAAAAAGTAAAAGCCAACCCTACCATCTCTTTAGGAGTGGTGATTATGGGACTGATCGCAGTAGGTTTATTTGCATTCGCGTTCCCGTGGACAAGAGTCTTCGGGGCATAAAATATATTAACAAAACATTTTTTAATTAAATCAATGAAAGTAGCTGTAGTAGGTTCAACAGGAATGGTTGGACAAGTTATGCTTAAAGTTCTCGAGGAGAGAAACTTCCCTGTCACAGAATTAATCCCGGTAGCATCCGAAAAATCTGTTGGTAAGAAGGTGAAGTATAAACAGGAAGAATTTACGATTGTAAGCATGAAAGACGCTATAGCTGCCAAACCTGATATTGCTATTTTTTCTGCCGGAGGTTCTACATCACTTGAGTTTGCACCACTTTTTGCCGAAGCGGGAACAACCGTGATCGACAACTCTTCTGCATGGAGAATGGACCCTGATAAGAAACTTGTCGTTCCAGAAATCAATGCAGATGTGTTGACGAAAGAAGATAAAATCATTGCCAATCCAAACTGTTCTACAATTCAGCTGGTGATGGTTCTAGGGCCTTTAAATAAAAAATATGATCTGAAAAGAGTAGTCGTTTCTACATACCAGTCTGTAACCGGTACCGGTAAAGCAGCCGTAGATCAGCTGAACTCTGAGATCAGCGGAGATGAAACCATCGCCAAAGTATATCCTTATCAAATCTTCAAAAATGCTCTTCCTCACTGCGATGTTTTTGCAGATGATGATTATACGAAAGAAGAAATCAAGCTGATGAAAGAACCTAAGAAAATTTTAGGGGACGACACTTTTAACCTTACGGCAACTGCAGTACGTGTTCCCGTTCAGGGAGGACACTCGGAAAGTGTGAACATTGAGTTTGAAAATGAGTTTGACCTTGATGAAGTAAGAAAAATCTTATCCGAAACTCCGGGTGTTGTGGTGGTAGACAACGTTAAAAACAACGAATATCCGATGCCTCTTTATTCAGAAGGAAAAGATGAAGTTTTTGTAGGAAGGATAAGACGGGATCTCTCGCAACCCAAGACCCTGAATCTCTGGATTGTGGCAGACAATCTGCGGAAAGGCGCTGCAACCAACGCAGTACAGATCGCAGAATATCTTGCAGCCAACAACTTAGTATAAACTAACAAACATAAAAAGAGTCTCAGAATTGAGATTCTTTTTTTTATCAAACCTGTGAACGTTCAGAAAAATAATAATAAAGATAAATTAGCCTTTCAAAAGCTAATTGCCGCCTTTGGAATCATCCTTTTTATAGGAAAGATCATCGCGTGGAAACTTACGGATTCAGATTCTGTATTTTCCGATGCCATGGAAAGTATCGTTAACGTAATCAGTGCGTTCATGGGATTGTACTCCTTATATTTGGCAGCAAAACCTAAGGACGAAGACCATCCCTACGGACATGGAAAAGTAGAGTTTGTAACATCAGGAATAGAAGGTGCCCTGATCGCCATTGCCGGTATGATGATTATCTACGAAGGAATCAACAGCCTTATCACCGGTAAAATACTGCAGAAGCTCGACTGGGGAATTGCCATCATTGCAGCAACAGCTATTATCAATTATCTTTTAGGCTATATTTCTATTAAGAAAGGTAAGCACGAAAATTCGCATGTCCTGATTTCATCCGGAAAACACCTTCAGTCCGACACCATTACCACATTGGGAGTGGTAATCAGCTTAATTGTTGTTTATTTTACCAAAATTTATTGGCTGGATTCGGTTGTAGCACTACTATTCGGGTTTTATATCATCTATATAGGCTATAAGATCATCCGCAAATCACTAAGCGGAATTATGGATGAACAGGATCCCGATCTGTTGAATCAGATCATTAAAGTACTTGAAGAAAACCGCCGTACGGAATGGATTGATGTTCACAACATGAAAATCCAGCAGTTTGGCGCCAACCTCCATATTGACGCCCATATTACTTTACCCTGGTATTACAGCCTTCGGGATGCACACAATGAAATGGAGAAAATGATCATCCTTCTTGCAAAAAATACCAAAAGAAGTGTAGAGTTCAATTTCCATATGGACGACTGCAAACCCATCTCATGCCCTATTTGCCAGATTGCCGACTGCCCCGTTCGGGAACGGGATTTTGTAAAAAGAGTAACCTGGACCCCGGAAAATGTAACCTGCATTGATAAACATACGGCAGAATAAAAAATCTCCGTGGCAAAAAGCTTACGCTTTTATTCCTAAAGCAGCTTTATAAATTGCAATCTCTTTTTCCATATCTGCTATTCTTTGTTCTTTTTCAGCAAGTTCTTTTACAATCTTAGCATCCTCGTTGAGAGGTAAAGATGGAGGATAGTAATCGGTAAGCGCTGTCAGAAAATCATACCCTATTGCCATACTGAGGTTCCACAGGATACCGAACTGGAGAGAGGGCTGACGGAAATATTTGGCAATGGAAGAAGGAGTGAGTGCCATGCGTCTGGCTACCTCAGCCTGAGTAATTTTCTTTTCCCGCATTACCCTTTTTATTAACTGCCCGATATGAGGATGGGGATGTTGGCTTTTCTGCAGGTACTTTCTGTTAATCATCATAGTATTTTTTTAAGTTATTGTGTTCGAAAATCTACCTAAGATATATATTTCTACGTCTTAGACCTATATTTTTACGTCTTAGATATATCCGTATACATGTTACATATATAAAAATACATCTTAAATATCCAGCTATACGCTTTATATAGTACCATACATGTATTACATATATATTTATACATCTTAGGTATATCTAAATATATCTTAAACGCCTAAGTATTATTTTCAAACGTATACCGGCGGTAATAGAACAGAGGAATAATCAGCAATAGAATCAAAGGCTGGATCACAAACCTTCTCATATAAAAAGAAAAGAGGTAACCCAGCTCAAACCGGTCAGAAATGCAATACAGGTAAATTGGAAAAGTAATGGCAAAGACAATGACCATTAAAAGAGCTCCCTGTATAGTCCAGCGTTTATTGTTGAACCAGAAATGAATGATTAAACAGGAGAAAAAAAGATTCAGAAAAAACCTGAACAGATGACCGGCCATCAGCTTCCCCCATACAAAATCCGGAAAATGCTGGTTTTTATTGGCTTCATGAAAATAATCAAGAAAAGGATCATAAAAAAGCCTATCCTCGAAAACACGTACGGCAATAAGGCCGAAAACGCCTAAAATAACAATAAACCAGCTAAGAATTTTCATTTTTTAAAGCAAAGAATTTTATCCAGATCAGCCACAGAAGCACAACAGTTCCATAGATTACGGCAGGAAAAATAAAATCATGAAAAACTTTACCATATTCCTTATGATCGGTCATTACAATATTTAATCCCACAATTCTGAAAAGGTTCATTATATAAAGTAAAACAAGTCCCGCCAATATAAAAATAAAAGTTTTAAAACCTTTATAAAAGGCTATTACAAATGCAACAAAAAGGATCATTACCGATATCGCATTACATCCTTCCACCATTCGGGTCGGATAAAAATTTCTTACATAAAAATATACCTGCTCTCCCTTTACATCATCATAAAGCTGAGTAGGATACCCAAGATAATTCTGAACATCCTTTACCTGTTCCGTAATGAGACGCGAGAAAGGATCCAGACCTCCATAGCGGAAACTGTTCAGGTAATATTGGTAAGCAAGGAGTAACACTACGTATACAATAACGAAGCGTAACAAAATGTTTAACACCGGTTTAAAATCCTTTAACATGTAACAAAGATAGAAATTAGACTGTAATTTACTATATTTGTTTTGCCTATGAATGTTGAGAACGCAAAACGGTTTTTTGAAAATATTACAGGAAAAAAGTCTTCTGAGTTTATCACGTTAGCTCAAAGTGGCTCTTCGAGAGTAAATTTTTTCGCTAAAGCCGATAGAAAGTTTATAATTACTTACAATGAAAATATTACGGAAAATGAAAGTTTTCTGTATTACTCGAAAATATTTTCTGATCTAAAGCTCAATACACCTGCGATTTTTGCTGTTTCTGAAGACCGAAAAATGTATATCCAGGAATACCTTGGAGAAAATACCCTTTCCGATATTATCACAAAAGAAGGATTATCTGAAAATGTAAAAAACTTAGTTCGGCAGACATTGGAACAGCTTTATCAGCTGCAGATACTCACGCAGGATAAAATCAATTTTACAAAAGCCTTTGAATACGAAAGCTATGATGAACTTCCTGTAATTCATGATCTTTATTATTTTAAAAATTTTGTGGCCGATGTTCTCGAACTGGAATATCACAAATCTGCCTTGCTCAAAGAATTTAAAAAAATAGCTTTATTGATAGAGAATCTTGGGCCCAAGGGCTTGATGATCCGCGATTTTCAGTCCAGAAATATTATGGTAAATGAGCGAAATGAGGTCTCATTCATTGATTATCAATCTGCTATGAAAGGACCTTTCATGTATGATGTAATCTCATTTTTATTTCAGGCAAAAGCCAATTTTCCGGAAGACTTTAAAAATGAGATGCTTAATTTTTATATCCATCAATTTGAGAGTGAAACGACAAAACAGGATTTAGGACAATCCATAAAACCGCTCCAGATGATGCGATTTCTGCAGGTACTCGGAGCTTACGGCTTCAGAGGTTTGATCCAAAGGAAATCTCATTTCATCGCAAGCATCGAAAAAGGAATTGAAAATATTACAACATTTGCAGACAGTTGGGAGAATATGAAAGAGTACCCTGAACTTAAGAAAGTGATTGAACAATTACAATTGCCAAAAACAAGTTTAAAAATTAAGGATATCTTGAACCATTAAGATTTTTTCAGAAGTTAATGGTTAATTAAAATAAATTAAAAAATAAAATGCTACACATTGACATACACAGTTTCTCCTACAAAAAAGGAGGAATTCCGAAAGACATAACAGGTAACGGAGGCGGTTTTACCTTCGACTGCCGTGGTATTCTGAATCCCGGAAGAATTGAAGAATATAAAATCCAGACCGGCAACGATATCGGTGTTCAGGAATTTCTCGAAACAAAAACCGATATGCCTAAATTTTTAGACCTTATCAAAAGTCTTATTTCCATCAACATAGACAATTACCTGGAAAGAGGATTTGAGAACCTGCAGATCAATTTCGGGTGTACCGGAGGACAGCACAGGTCCGTATATTCCGCCATAAAGATAGCTCATTTCATTGAAGAAAAATATGCTGATAAAGTGGAAATAAGCCTGCATCACGATGAGCAGCACCAACTTAATCATAAGTAATGAGTAATGTGCAATAAGTAATATTTTTAAATTCGTTGATATTTTATTATTTATTGTTAACCATTTATTACTCATTACCAATTACTCATTACTCATAAAATATGAAGGCTCTAATTTTTGCGGCGGGAAAAGGAACCCGGTTGAAACCATTCACTGATCATCATCCGAAAGCATTGGCGAAAGTGAATGATATTCCGCTTTTGGAAAGAAATATTAAATATTTAAAAAATTTCGGGATAAATGATTTCGTCATAAACATTCATCATTTTGGAAATCAAATAATTGATTTTTTAAACCGGAATGATAATTTCGGGTGTAAAATTGAAATTTCAGATGAATCTGATGAGCTGCTGGAAACAGGAGGCGGCTTAATTTTTGCTAGAAAATTCCTCGATCATGGGGAAGATTTTCTTATTATGAATGCTGATATTCTTACCGATATGAATATCACACAATTTGTAGAATATCATAAAAAGATAAAAGATTTTGCTACATTAGCCGTTTCGGACAGGGAAAGCTCCAGAAAACTGCTTTTCAATGATGAGATGATTTTAAGAGGCTGGCTTAATGTACAGACCGGTGAACAAAGGCTTGCAGAATTCAATAAAGGCTTCAGAGCATTGGCTTTTAGCGGAATTCACTGTATTAATCCTCTGATGTTTGACAAAATAAAAAGAACGGGCAAGTTTTCCGTGATGGAAGAATATCTTGACCTTATGCAGACGGAACAAATTCATGGATTTGTACATGAAAGCATATTGATAGATGTAGGAAAGCCGGAATCTATAAAACGAGCCGAAAAATATTTTAAATAAGTTGAAATGGGAATTGAAGGAACCAGAGATGAGAGTTTGGTAAATCCTGAACTTGATAGTAATGACGTAAAACTTCAGAACAGTCTTCGACAGAAAACGTGGGATGAAACCATCACCAAAGACAGTTGGATGGTCTTTAAGGTAATGGCTGAATTTGTGGATGGGTATGAGAAACTGGCCAAAATTGGTCCGTGCGTTTCTATTTTCGGATCGGCAAGATTAAAACCGCAGAGCAAATATTATAAAATGGCGGTGGAAATTGCAGAAAAAATCACAAAGCTAGGTTTCGGAATTATTACCGGTGGCGGACCCGGCATTATGGAAGCAGGAAATAAAGGCGCTTTCAATGTTGAGGGCAAATCTATCGGACTTAATATTGATCTTCCTTTTGAACAGCATTTTAATCCTTATATTAATAAATTATATTCCATGAACTTCGATTATTTCTTTGTGAGAAAAGTGATGTTCGTGAAATATTCACAGGGTTTTGTAGTAATGCCCGGAGGATTCGGCACGCTGGATGAGCTTACGGAAGCATTAACATTGATTCAGACCAATAAGATCGGAAAATTCCCGATTGTTTTGGTGGGATCTGACTTCTGGAGTGGTTTGCTGGACTGGTTTAAAGCCACGTTACTGAAAGAAAAAATGATTAATGAAGCAGATCTTGATCTTTACCGTGTGGTAGATACAGCCGACGAAGCAGTAGCACATATTAAGGCATTTTATGACAAATATTCTGTAAATGTGAACTTTTAATTGGCATATTATTTGTCACTTTTAATAAACAATCATGATTGTAAAGCTATTATCTAAGATGAAAAATTATTTTTATATATCAGGAATATTAACACTTTTTGTGTTAATGAGTTTCATGAATGTAGACTTTTTCTCTTCAATGACAAAAGTGGACTATATCGAGGGAAGTAAAACCTTGAAGTTCACCACAAAAATGAATACAAACCATATTTCAGACGCTATTAAAATAAACCCTAATACGGCAGCATTTGAAGCAGAAGTAAAAAAATATGTAAACAATAATTTTGATGTGTATGTCAATGGCTCTCCTAAAACAATAACGTTCACAGGAAGCCAGGTAAGTGGAGAAACAGTATGGGTATACTTTGAAACGGGGGGCGTTTCAGATATTAATACCTTAAGAATTAAAAATACCATACTCCTCAGTGCTTTTCCTAAGCAGATTAACCTAGTAAATATCGCTTATAAAGGAAATCAGAGGACCATGAATTTCCAGCGGGGAAAAGAAGTGAATGAGGTTTCCTTTTAATTTAAAAACATAATATTAATATGGCCACTGCAGATGCAGTGGCTTTTATTTTTCATTTAATCTTAATTACTTAAAATATCATCATTAAGGGATTTATTGCGTAAAAATACCAATTATGAAATTTCAGCATTTATACTCTATCTTTCTCATTTCCAAACATATAAATTTACTATGTAATATTACAAAACCAAAGTGGAGATCAGAAACCACTATAAATAACGAGGCGATTTCCGAAAAGCCAAAAGAGTAGGAAAACCAAAAACAAAATTAATACAATGGACTTAGAATTAAACTCATCGAGCCAAGAGATTGACATCTTGGTAGTTATTGACACCGACTATGTAAAGTCAAATTACCCCAATCCAAGTCAGGATCCAAATAACCCGACAGGAATTGATCACAACAGTCAGCATATGATTGTATCAAACACAAATGCAATTTCGGGACAGGGTACAGCAGATTTAAATTTCAGTGCAAAGGCAGGAGATGAAGTGTCTTTCAGGAGCACTTCAATATCACAAAATTCAGATGATGCAGTAATTATATACAATATTAAATACTGGTCCGGCGATCAGGTCTTTAACACCTTTGTATATGATGCTGTAACAAGACAACAGGCCGTAGTTCCCAATTATAATTCGGCAAACGGACTGCCCGCAAATACTGCCAATATTACATTCTCAAGCTTCGATTCTAAAGTAAGAAGCACCGGAACTGAGAATTTCTATGTACAATTTGCACTCTATCAACTAGACCCAAATAATAGTAATAATCAGATATTATTTGGTTATTATTACTGGGATCCAACGATTACAGTTAAATAAGTCATATTTGAGATTCTTACAATGAATTTAAAAATTCACTGAAATAAAAAAGACTGTCTTTTGGACAGTCTTTAAATATTTAAATTTTAAAATCTTACTGAACCTGAATATTATCCAGCTGAATGGTAGTAGTGACACCACTTCCGTTTCCTGAATATTCAAATAAGATAAATCCGTTACCTGTTAAAGTAGTTGGGAACGTATAGGTTCCTGCCGGAGCTAATGTTCCGTATCCGCTTGTAGGAAGCACAGGAATGGTAAATGCAGAAGTAATATCTGTTTTGGTAGCCTGTGTAATATCTCCCAGCGGAGTATAGTTGGTAGTGTAATATACTTTTAAAGCATTCCCGTTGAAGAATCCTACATTGACATCAAACTTTAAATTATTTGCAGCCGTAAAATCAACAGGCACCGCAAAATATGTTACATATGGTCCTGAACCTGAATTTGCACCAAGCTGAATATATTTATTGTTACTGAAAGTTTTCAGCTGCCAGTATCTGTTTCCTAAAACAGGATCGTTTACATATTTAGGATATACTTCAAGATTGGTAGGATTAGTAGGATAGCTTTCAAAATTTTCAAGGAAAGATCCTGAATAGGTGATAGCCGTACCCCCTTTTGGCGGTGTAGCATCTACTCTTGTTCCTGTAAATTTAATATCCGAAATACTTCTGATAAGCATCTGCCAGGTTGAATTATAACGGCTTACGACAAAAGTAATGTTTCCGTTTCCTGTAGGAAGAAGCTCTCCTCCTGTTTTAAAGAAGCCCGAATTTCTGATCACTGCAGAATTTCCTAATTTATCTTCGATGTTTCTGTCTGTATCCAACCCCTGTCCTCCAGCATCATAATCGATATATTTTTTTACAGTAGGATAAATTTCAGCAATATTAAACTGAACATCCGGTACTGTAACCAGAGTGTTGATTAAAGCGGGATTTTTAGCCTCAGCCAAAGAAGAAAGCTGCTTAGGAACAATAGTCTGGATATCCAAACCGTTTCCGTTACAAACTCCTGACATATATCTTCCTACAAGAGCCTGAGGAACTCTTCCGATAGCATAAACAGGATCTTCAGAACCTAATTTAACAGTTCCTCTGTCTAAACCAAGACGCAACCCTTTTGCATTAATTCTGATGTGTGCTCCTACCGGAAAATCAGCAAAATTACTTGCCTTATCCACTTCAATCTGCAGACCCACAGTAGGATCTGATGTCTTATCCTGAAAAGAAATGGTTTTATAGAAATTTCCCTGCTCATCAGATGACACAATATAACCGTCGAAAATTTGATCCGTAGTAATTAATTTATATCCTGTAGAAGGAGTTTGGGCAACGAAGTCAGCCATTGCAATAGTAGGCTCCGGAAATTTATTTGAACACTCGATAGGTGGTGTTTCCCACTCGTCGTTCTTCACGCAAGAGGACACTGCAGACAATACTCCTACTGTCAGAAATGCCGTTTTTAAAAAATTAGTGATATTATTCATAATTGTTTTATTTTTTATTAGAATCTGAATTGTAAGTTAACAAAATAGGAACGTCCCTGATTGTACCAGTATTTTGGTCCGAAAGAAGGCGTCGGGCTAAGATAATCTGTGGCAAAATCAACAGCTTTAGTTTCTCTTGTCTGCTCAAAGCCTCCAGTGATGTATTTTTTATTATCTAAAATATTATTAACAGATGCTGTGATTAAAAGATAATACTTTCCGAAAACGAAAGATTTTCCGACATTGGCATTTAAGAAAAATGCGGAAGGAAGTTTTACCGGTTTCAGCAAATCTCTTACATCATCATTCGTAAGACCGAGATATGGAGTACTTGAATAAGCATTCTGAATAAAATTATTTGTTCTTAATGCCGGAGCCGGATCCAGGTAATTATCATCCAGATAATTCCAGTTGGCACCTACCCACCAATATTTCGGGCTATTATAACGGAAGCCTAAAGAGAAAGCCTGCTGAGGAGTACCTCCCTGCTTGTAGTTTTTAATGTAAGCTTTCCCGAATGAAGTAACACTGCTTCCAGAAGCATCGGAAACAAGATATACATCCGGATTGTTTCTGTATACAAACTGTCCGTAGCTGGCCAGACCCTGCAAGGATAATGTTGGTAATACTTTAACATCAACACCCAATTCGGCACCCATGTTTCTTTTCTCAACATTAGACATTACCTGCGTTACAAAAGCACTCTGAACCTGAGAAACGGTTCCGTCCGGATTCGTGTTATTCAGCTGAATACCATCAGCAAAAAATCGCTGTACATTCGTCTCATTTTGGGTATCAACCAAATAAGCTGTAGCTCTTACTTTCACAAAAGGGGTACTTACCACATAGCTTAAATCATTTGCCGTATACACCGTACTTCTGATGGTAGGATTTACCAGAGCATTAATTCTCGGATTAATAAACAAATCTTCAAGGAACGGCGCCTGATTGAACATTGCTCCGTTATACACCAGGAAGTTTCTACCATTGATTCGGTAAACAACCTGTCCTTTCAGACCAAAATTCCAGAAGTTATAATCTTTACTTTTCCCGTAAGAATTTTCATATAAATAATGTTTGAACAATCCTTCTCTGCTTGAAGAAGAGTAACCCGCCAACGCAGAAACGAAAACATCAAAATTCCCAGTTGAAAATTTCAGACCCGGATTTACTTTTGCTTCCTGTCTTCTGAGAATATAGTTGTACATCATACGATCTCCCACCTTTACTTCAACATTGGAGTCCAGGGTATTGTAGAATCCGGTAGATCCAGGTTTTGCGGTTTCTTTGAAAGGGTCTACATTGATCGCATAATCTCCGCCCAAAAGATCTTTCATTTCACGATAAAGCTCAGATCGGTAATTCTGATAAGAAACGTTTAAAATAAACTTGGTACGGTCATTAAAATTATAAGTATAATGCGTTCCTGCATTAAATATTTTATCGTCGCTTACATCATCAACCAGATATATTTTCGAGCGTTTTCCGTTTAACCCGTAAAGTCGGGACATTTCAGCCTGATCTACAACATCAGTCTTCATATTGTTTCTGTAAATTCTGTCCCAGTTAATCTGCGTAACTTCCGGATCTCCGTTTGCCCAGCTGTTTAAGCTCGTATTATATCCATCAATTAAAGATGTAAATTGAGCGGGTGTGAATTGCGGATTATTTGTTGCGTTATAAATAATGCTGTTGAGATAATAACTCGGTAAATTCCTGTAGTATGTAGGAGACGGATTGGTTACACCATTCCAGTCTAAGCGGGAACCCCTGTCTTTACCAAGCTGATAAGAAACAGTAGTCCAGAGATTTGAGTTTTTATTGATCTTCCAGAAATCCTGTACCTGAAAGATCGGCTGGAAGCCTTTTCTTACTCTTTCACTTCTCTTTTCTCCATCCTGCCATCCCCAGTAAGAATTGTAGTGCACACCTCTGTAGTCATACACTTCCTGAGTACTCGGGCTAGCGGTAGATCTTCTGTATGGAGAACCGATGAAATTGAAAGTCATCGTATGTTTATCACTGAATCTTTTTTCAACACCAAGATAGGTTCCGTAGGCATCATAGAACGTTCCTTCCTGAATTCCTTCTTCAGCCCATCTTCTTGCGCCCATCAAAGTGAACGCCCATCCGCTCTTGCTCATTCCTGAGCTGTATCGCAGGGAAGTTCTGTTTCGGTAGTTTCTGTTGGTTAACGATTGGGTAAACTGAAACCCTTTTCTGTATTCACTGGCTTTCGTATTTTTATAAATAACCCCACTATTGCCACCGAATGCATATTCTGACGGAGAATGGTTGGTTGCGATTTCGGGATATCGGGTGATTTCATTAAGTCCGCCCCAGTTACTGAAGTCCACATTACCATTATCTGATTTTACCATGGACACGCCATTCATCATTGTTTCACCTGTTCTGCCATCAATACCTCTCGGACGGAACCAGTAAAACCCTAAATCAAACGCCGCAATCCTGTTGAATACATCCTGTGAAGACTGCAGCAAGCCTACTGTGGAAACTTGGTTGCTGTTTTCATCGCTCTCGTCATCACTGTCAATGATTGCTAAACCCTGATCCGCGTTTGTTAGCGTAGAATAAAGGGTAATTACTCCTAAATCCTTTTTCTTCTCATTGTCCATTACATCAAACTCCATTACTTTGGTTTCATAATTCGGTTTGGTAATTACAATCTGGTAATGTCCCGGCATAATGTCTACAAACTGGAAATATCCTATTTTGTCCGCCGTTACATCATTGTCCTTCCCTTTTAGATCTACTTCTGCCCTTTCAACAGGCTTTCCATCAGCATCTTTCAGATACGCAGAAACAGTGGTCTGCGCAAAATAATATGAAGCTGGAAGCAGAGTAAATAAAGAGACTAATGATAGTTTTTTAATCATGAGTATATTTATTTTTAAATACTTTTCTTGTTAATTCTCAACAGTTTAAAAGTTGGGGAGGCAAATTTAGTCAAAATTTATAATCTACAATGTTTTTCAGGTTATTTTTTCTTAACATTGCAAACTTTTAAGAATCATTATAAGTAAAAATGCAACCTTCACATTTTAAATTTACAAATATTTAAAATGCCATCAATTAAAAAAAAGTAAATTTGCAGATTAAATTAATATTAATAATAACTCTAAGATAATGAAGAGATTTTCGAGTTTCCTGGCCATCTTTCTATCAGTGATGGCATTCTCTCAGAAACAGGGAAAACTGAGAAAGGTAGCAACAGTAGGATTTCTGAATGTAGAAAACCTTTGGGACACTATACGTTCGGCAGATTATATCGACGGAACAAAAGACATCAAAAATCCGGCGTTCCACAGAAGCATTCCGATGGATTCCATCAAATTTTTAGAAGCCGAAAAATATGACGGCGTATGGAGTGACGGCGCATTAGTGGGTAAAAAAGCAGTAAGATACCAAAGCGGCTCTGAAGAATTTACGCCACAAAGCCCCAAAAATTACAACACCAAAATTTATAAGGCAAAACTTGCCAACGAAGCAAAGGTGATCTCAGAAATGGGCGCTCAATATACAAAGACAGCTCCTGCAGTAGTCGGACTTATTGAGGTAGAAAACAGACAGGTTATTGAAGATCTTATAAAAGAACCAGCCTTAAAGAAATACGATTACGGCATCATCCATTATAATTCTTATGATTACAGAGGAATTGACGTCGCGCTTATTTATCAGAAGAGAAGATTTACGCCCACCAATTCATTGAAAAAAGAATTGAAAATCTTCGGTGACAACGGAAAAAGGGAATATACAAGAGATATCCTTGTGGTTACCGGTTTCCTTGATAACGAAAAGGTGGCATTTTTCATGAATCACTGGCCTTCCAGAAGGGGAGGCGAAGCAGCTTCACTTCCTAAAAGGAATGCCGCAGCAGCTTTATTGAAACAGCAAATGGACAGTGTAAGAGCTGCGGATCCATCTACAAAACTTTTTGCGATGGGTGACTTTAACGATGATCCGGTAAGTTCAAGCCTAAAGAATTATCTGAAAGCTCAGCCAAGCCCGAAAGATCTTAGTGAAACCACACCGTATCTTAATTTAATGTATCCTTTGTACAAAAAAGGAGTTGCTTCTTTGGCTTATCAGGATGCTCCCAATTTATTTGACCAGATTATTGTTTCTAAAAATGTAATCTCAGATCAGGTGACAAAAGAATATTCGGTGTATAAGGCAGAAATTTTCGCGCCTCCTTATCTGGTGAACAAAGAAGGAAACTATAAAGGATATCCCTTCAGGTCCTGGAATGGCGATCAGTTTACAGGAGGATACAGTGACCACTTTCCGGCATTTGTAGTTCTCCAGAAAGAACCATAAACCTATAGCACTCATTTCGAGTGCTTTTTTTATGTACCTTTATCTGTATGAAAAATTTAGTATTCCTAATAATCATTATTCTTTTACCATTCAATTGTCTGGCTCAGGATAAGTCTAAAAAAGACAAAGAGAAATCCGAAATGAAACCATCTAAAAACGATGATGGCGAATGGGATCTCACAGTAATTGACACCCAGTTTGATTATTTCATGAGTGCCGTTGCAAAACCTATCAGTCAATATTCTGAATCTTACCTCAAAACGAAGAATACAATTTTAGTAAACGAATGGAATTCTTATTATTTTTCAGGCCGATACAGAAATATTATAGAATCTTCTATAGATTATGATCCTAAAGAAAATTACGGGATAAAATTTGAATATAAATTATATCAGGTTTTTGCATATGTTAATTGGAAATATGGATTGAGGATGAGCGGACTCTCGGGAAGTGATACTACTAGATATTAAAAAAGGTTCAGAATTGTTCTGAACCTTTCTTTTTTATGAATAGTTTTAATTATTTGTTGAATAATTCCTCCACTTTATCCCAGTTTACTACATCGAAAAACGCAGCTACATAGTCTGGCCTTCTGTTCTGATAGTTTAAGTAATAAGCATGCTCCCAAACATCAAGACCTAACACCGGAGTTCCTTTTACATCCGCAACAGGCATTAAAGGGTTATCCTGGTTTGGGGTTGAGGTTACAGAAACAGAACCGTCAGCATTTTTTACTAACCAAGCCCATCCTGAACCGAATCTTGTTTTAGCAGCATCAGAGAAATCAGTTTTGAATTTCTCAAAACCGCCATATGTTTCAATAGCAGCTTTTACATTTCCTACCGGTTCTTTGCTTCCTCCCGGAGTTAAAATTTCCCAGAATAAAGTATGATTGAAATGTCCTCCTCCGTTATTTCTTACAGCCGGCTTATCAGTTCCTGTCTGGCAGATTTCTTCGATTGATTTTCCTTCAAGATCAGTTCCTTTAATTGCATTATTCAGATTATCGATATATGCCTGATGATGCTTGGTATGGTGGATTTCCATTGTTTTTGCATCAATTGTCGGCTCCAATGCGTCGTAAGCATATCCTAGTTTTGGTAATTCAAATGACATAATTTTATTTTTAATGTTATTAACCCAAATTTAACCATAAATAAGCCTACATTCAAAAAACAGGCATTACTTTAATAAATCTTTAACATTGATATATTGATTTAGAATGAATTGCAATAGTAAAAAGTTAGAAGAAAGAAGTTAGAGTTTAATAAAATGACTAAAAACAAAAAAGCACGAATCAAGTGATCCGTGCTTCTATTTAACAAAATAAATTAATTTATTATTTATTCATGGACATCAGGAATTCTTCATTATTAAGAGTTCCTTTGATATTTTTATCAACAAATTCCATCGCTTCTATAGGATTCATTTCAGAAAGATACTTTCTTAAAATCCACATTCTCTGCGAGGTTACCTCATCAAGAAGTAAATCATCTCTACGGGTGCTTGATGCTACAAGATCAATAGCAGGATAAATTCTTCTGTTGGCAATTTTTCTGTCCAGCTGAAGTTCCATATTTCCTGTCCCTTTGAATTCTTCAAAGATCACTTCATCCATTTTAGACCCTGTATCAATAAGTGCCGTTGCAATAATCGTTAAAGATCCTCCGCCTTCAATTTTTCTTGCCGCTCCGAAAAATCTTTTCGGTCTGTGCAGCGCATTGGCATCCACCCCTCCGGAAAGTACTTTTCCTGAAGCCGGTGTTACCGTATTGTATGCTCTTGCCAATCTTGTAATGGAGTCTAACAGAATCACAACATCATGACCACATTCTACCATTCTCTGAGCTTTTGCCAGAACAAGGTTGGCTACTTTCACGTGCTTTTCTGCCGCTTCATCAAAGGTTGAAGCAATAACTTCCGCATTGACACTTCTTTCCATATCGGTTACCTCTTCAGGCCTTTCGTCAATAAGAAGTACCATCATGTAAACTTCAGGATGGTTTGCCGCAATAGAGTTGGCGATATCTTTCAGAAGCATTGTTTTACCGGTCTTCGGCTGGGCAACAATCATGGCTCTTTGTCCTTTCCCGATAGGCGCAAACAAATCGACAACTCTTGTAGAAATTGTAGATCCTTTTCCTGCCAGATTAAATTTTTCTTCCGGGAAAAGCGGAGTTAAATATTCAAAAGCAACACGGTCTTTAATGAACGCCAAATCACGTCCGTTAACTTCCGTTGGTCTTAATAAAGAAAAATATTTTTCGCCTTCTTTCGGTAATCTTACGATGCCTTTTACGGTATCCCCTGTTTTTAATCCGAAATTCCTGATCTGGGCAGTAGAAACATACACATCATCCGGCGAAGAAATATAGCTAAAATCTGATGAACGAAGGAAGCCGTAATTATCCGGTAAAATTTCCAGTACCCCTTCAATACTTACCATACCATCGAAACTGAACTCCTTTTTTTGTTCCGGGTGTTCATCATTTCTTTCAGAATGTTGCTGCTGTTGCTGCTGTTGCTTATTCTGATTATGGTTTTGATTATGGTTCTGGTTTTGGTTTTTATTCTGATTTCCGTTATTGTGCGGATTGTTGTTGTGTTGTCCTTTTTGGGATCTGGCCTGAGTTTGAGGGTTGTTTGGCCTTTCTTCTGCCGGAGCAGGTTCTGGAGATTCTGTGTTTTTATGGGCTTCCGGTTTTTCCTGTGGTGTTTCTGTTACAGGTGCATTTGCTGTGGAAACTCTTTTCCTTTTTTTCTTTGCAGCCGGTGCTGAAGTATCTTCTGTTATTTCTGCCGGTTCTGCTTTTACCTCTTCCTGGATAGGCTCCTGTAAAGGTTTCTCTTCTGTTTCTGTTTTTTCTTCAGCCTTTGGGGCTTCTTCGGCTTTAGCCTCTGTTTTAGGCTTGGCTGCTGTTTTTTTCGGAGCAGCTTTTCTGGCAGGAGCTTTAGCAGGTTTTTCCGTGGCTTTCTCTTCGGCAGTTATACTGCTTTCTGTGGCGTTGAAATATTCTTTTGCCACTTTGGGATTCGATGCCTGAAAGTCAAGAATTGCAAAGATTTTGTCATTGTCAGTGCTATTTCTTGCAACTTTAACGCCCAAATCCTTTAAGATTTTAGTCAGCTCCGTTACGGATTTTGACCTTAACGTTTCAATGTTAAACATATTTAATGTAAAAAATGTAATTAATTGTGAGTAAGAAAAGTAAGTCCGGTGACTTTGGTTTTCAAGTACATTTGTATAATGCAAATCTACACTTATTTTTGAATTGTGCAAAATTTATGCTATTTTTGCAAGCAATTTAATTATAATGATACAAAGGATACAGACAATATGGACATTCCTGGCAGTTTTAGCCGCTGTGTTCCTGTTCATTACAGGTCAGGATGTAATCATTTCAGAGAGTCTGCCTGTGCTGGATACAGCGTGTGTAGTCCTTGTTTTGACTGGATTATTAAGTGTATTCAGTTATAAAAACAGAAAAAGACAAATTTTGCTGAATAACATCAGCATCATTATAAACGCTTTGTTGGTTGGTGTATTGATTTACTGGTTACTCAACTTATCCGGAGGAATTCAGTTTCCTGAGAAGGGTATTGAGCCAATATTTCCATTAATTGCGATTATATGTTTGTTTATTGCAAACCTATATATCAAAAAAGATGAAAGGCTCGTAAAATCTGTAGACAGACTTCGATAACCGTACAACGATTTTTTGAGTGAGAACAGCTTCTTTTACAGGAGCTGTTTTTTTTATTTAATTGTCCCTTGTACACAGATTTATTTTTTCGGCTTTTCAATGCAAATAATGCACAGTGATGTGCAACATTTTTATTTAAATTGCGACAGATTATCTATAAATTGTATACATGAAAAAACTTACTTACCTTACCTTTTCACTTTTTTCAGCATTTTCGTTCGCTCAGGAAGTTTCTAAAGAAAGGATTCAGACCGTCCTTTCAACGCTAGCTTCAGACGAAATGAAAGGACGCGAAATCGGAACCCAGGAAAATGAAAATGCAGCCAATTATATTGCAAAGCTTTTTAAAGAAAACAATCTGGAGTACTGCACAGGAAATTCTTACCTTGTACCTTTCAACTACAAAGGCAAAACGGTGTATAATGTTTGCGGGATTAAAAAAGGTAAAACAGATAAATATTTAGGCTTTTCCGGGCACTTTGATCACATCGGAACCAGTAATAATTCCAAAGACAATATTTATAACGGAGCCGATGATGATGCCAGCGGAATCACAACACTTGTAGGAATTGCAGACTATTTTAAGAATAAAGACCCGAAATTCTCCCTGGTTTTTATGGCCTTTAACGGTGAAGAGAAAGGAATGCTGGGATCGAAAGCTATTTCAAACGATAAAAATCTGGATAAAATTTATAATAACCTGACAGCTCTTTTCAATTTTGAAATGGTGGCAACAGAATCCGCATTCGGGAAAAATGCACTTTTCATGACCGGTGATGAATTTTCTGACCTGGATGAGCTTTTCAATGAAAACGCAGCAAACGGACTCAAAATTAATCCGGATCCTTACGCTGCACAGCAGCTGTTTTACCGTTCGGATAATGTAAGTTTTGTGAAAAAGAAGATCATTGCCCATTCTTTTTCCACTGTGGATATGACAAAAGCCAGCCATTACCACAACGAAAGCGACGATATCAGTGTTGTAGATTTTGATAACCTCACTGAGATCATCAATAATTTGGGAAAAACGCTTGAAAAATTATCCCCAGACAATTTCAGTCCGAAATACAATAATTCTGTACGGTTTTAATCTTTCAGAAGCCACAGAGAAATCTGTGGTTTTTTATTTTTCATAAAATATTTGTAACAAAACCAGAGCCAGCAAAACATATTAGAGAAAGTAAAAGGTCTTTAAAAACGTCTTATCATTTAAATTTCCTTATTTTTGTAAATTAATCTAAAATTTAATGAGTTATTATAAACGAGCGATAGATAACATACTTCCCTATAAAAAATCAATTGCAGCCGGAATTTTCTTTAATATTTTATACGCACTGTTCAATATTATTGCCATGCTTTTCTTCATGCCGGTGCTGAATATCCTTTTTGATAAAGAAACAGAAAAGATTAACAGACAACCTACTTATGAAGGAATTTCAAAGGCAGGAACATTTTTAAAAGAAAGCTTCAATTACCAGATCCAGCAGGTGCAGATTGAGAAAGGACCGGAATACATCCTTCTTATAACTTGTATTCTGTTTATCACCATGTTTTTCCTGAGAAATATTTTCAGTTACCTATCGGAGTTTTACCTCACATTTTCACGAACCGGAGTTTCCAGAGATTTCAGAATAAAACTGCATGATAAAATTTTAGATTTACCGGTATCGTTTTTTACAAATTCCAGAAAAGGCGATGTCTTTGCCAGGATAACTTCTGATGTAAGTGAAGTAGAAGGCAATATTCTGAACAGTTTAATTGACCTTATCCGTTCTCCTATCGTAATCATCATTACCATGGGGTATCTTTTGTATTCTAATTTTGAGCTTACTATTTTTACACTTGTGGTTTTCCCGATTATGGGGACGCTAATTTCAATGATTGGAAAAAGCCTGAAAAAAGATACCGGAGAAGCCCAAAACGAATTGGGAAAAATGTATTCTTTTGTTGATGAGACACTGGTAGGACTGAAGATTATTAAAATCTTTGATGCTTCACCACAGATTAAGAAAAGATTTGATGACGTTCTCAATAATATAAGAAGACTCTCCTTAAAACTTTTTAAAAAGAAAGCGCTCGCTTCGCCGGTGAGTGAACTTCTGGGTGCTATTACTATTGGGATGATCGTTTACTTCGGAGGAAGGCTTGCCATTCAGGGAAAAGGCTTATCCGGAAGTGAATTCATTACTTACATTGCTTTATTTTACACGATTCTTCAACCTTTGAAAGCTTTATCTTCAGCGATCTCCAATATTCAGAAAGGAGAAGTTTCTGCCAAAAGAATTTTTGAAATTCTGGATGCGGACTATCATATCAAAGAACTGAATCACGCTAAAGAAATTAAAGATTTTGAAAGAAATGTAGAATTCAGAAATATTACATTCGGATATGAAGACCGTGAAGTCCTAAAGGATTTTTCATTATCCATTCCGAAAGGTAAAACGATAGCGTTGGTAGGACAGAGCGGCAGTGGAAAAAGTACACTGGCAAATCTGATAACCCGTTTCTATGATGTTAATGAAGGTGAAGTTCTTATCGACGGAGAAAACATCATCAATATAAAATTATCCAGTTACAGAAAATTATTCGGGCTTGTAACACAGGACAATATATTATTCAACGATTCTATACGCAACAATATTTCTCTGGGTAAGCCTGATGCTACTCTAGAGGAAATTCAGGCGGCAGCAAAAATTGCCAATGCCCATGATTTTATCATGGATCTTCCCAAGCAATACGACACCAGCATTGGTGAAGCGGGAGGAAAACTTTCAGGAGGACAGAAACAGAGGATTTCTATTGCCCGGGCGGTACTGAAAAATCCACCGATTATGATTCTTGATGAAGCAACTTCCGCGCTGGATACAGAATCTGAAAGATTTGTGCAGGATGCTCTGGAAAAAATGATGCAAAACAGGACTTCTCTTGTCATTGCCCACCGTCTTTCAACTATTCAGAAAGCCGACTGGATTGTAGTGATGGAAAAAGGAAAGATTATAGAACAAGGCACACACCATGATCTTATCGCAAAGAAAGGAATGTATAACAAGCTGGTGGAGCTGCAAAACTTCGATTAAATTTAATTTCAATAATGAATCCCATACAAGAGTATTTCTACAGACTGGAAGAGCCTGCAAGAAGTACTCTTCTTTTTTTACGCGAAAAAATCCTGAAATCCGACACGGAAAATATCACCGAAACGTTCAGCTTCGGATTGCCTTTTTTCAAATACAGGAAGAAAATGCTGTGTTATTTTAATTTCAGCAAAAAACATAAGAAATATTATATCAGCTTTTACCACGGCGACAGGATTGATCATCCGGAACTTCTTCAGGAAGGCAGAAAGAAATTCAAAATACTGTTAATTGATCCGACAGAAGATTTATCCCTTGAATTAATTTTAAGTTTGATTGATAAGGTTAAAAAGGTTTATTAATTACATTAAGCTTGTTTTCAGAAAATGGTTTCTGTACATTTTTAAATTTTGAACTGATGATAATTAAAGTGAACTTCCATTAATAAAAAGATCCCAACGTTTTAGAACATCGGGATTTTTATAATATTTTAAATACTTAATTTATATATCGAAGTTGATCTTTATTTTTTTATTATTTTATGCTTAAACTGAAGTCCGCCTTCAAGAGTAATATCCAATATATAAACTCCAGCAGGATAATCTGAAAGATCTACTTTTGAATCTCTTACCTCATTTAATTTTCTTGCTTCTGCAGAATAAACAGCAATACTATTTATCTTTTTATCTGAACAGATATTCACAAAATCCGCTGTTGGATTCGGAAAGACAGAGACATCAACCGTAGAAACATCCTTTACAGATAATTGCTGGCTATTGCTCTGCATATACATTGAAAGGACGATTCTTCCATCCTGCCCATAAAAAACAGCTGTGGGTACTTCGTATTTTATTGTATGATTTCCTGCCGATAAAGAACCTGCGGTAAAGCTCCTGATAGGCACAGCATCACCCGGACACCAGTTATTCCAGGAAGTCCACCATGAATCTGGCTTTGGGCTGGCCCCGTAAATTCCGTTTCCTTGGGTATTATACATCCGGTAAGGCTCACATGAGGTTCCTCCGGGAGTAAAGGTCAAAACCTGACTATTGTCCAGGGATATAAAGTTTTGCCTTCTTACATATTCTTCTCCGTTGGTATTCGCTCCGTGAGGGGTTGAAACAATAAAGAACTTAGCATCAGTAGCACTTTGTGTAAGATTAAAATTAATAAGCCTTACGGTTTGACCTGCCTGATCTGTATTATTATAATTATTGAGTTCATTAGAATCTAAAAGTGGAATCAGAGTATTGAATGTTTCTGTAACAGAAGGATCAGTATACGTCATAAAGTTAAGCGTTCCGGTAAATACATCGTTTCTTCCTGCACATCCTGCAACTTGAGTATTGGCAGCATAAGGAACCCCGAAAACGTCCAGTTCAATCCAGATATCATACGCATTGCGGATTGCCATATTGCTGAATATAGAATAAAGATTATCCACCTGAAAAGAATAAGGGACTTCTGTTGGAGAAAGATTTTTGTTCATGAAAGGAGTAATATACCTTGCAATTTCTAATCTCTTTACAGAAGTATCGTTTAATGTATAAGAATTCTGACCTTTCGGGACCATTGCCAGATGAACACCCCCGATTCTGTCATAATTATCGCAAAGTGTTCCGATGGTTACGTTCATCTGAATTTTGTTTTCAAATGAATTCAATTCAACATTTGTTAATTTTTTTGCATATCTGAAATTAGCCAGCTTGATGGTGTTTGTTGGTACCGGCACAACAATATTGGAAGCGTAACCATCGTAAAATACAATTTGTGAAAATACATCTATTGGTGTTTGAGCTGCAATTTTGCAAAGTCCTGTAAAAATTATTAAAGAAAGTAAATATTTTTTCATGAATATTAAAATTATTTCATCAAAAATACAAAATTAACCCCCTCGAAATACCACAAAGTATCAAATAAGTATCAAAATAACCACTATAATATTATATTGATGCAAATCTGCTAATGAATTTAATGATATTAATAAAGAAGACCGCTCCATCAGAAGCGGCCTTACCGTATTTTTAATAATTAATTAGTCTTTCATTCTTGCAATTACATCCAATCCTCCTTTTGTAATGTCGCCGATCTTACAGATAATCTCAGTATCCAGAGGAAGAAAAACATCCATCCGCGACCCAAATTTAATAAAGCCGAACTCGTGGCCTGCTTTCGCCTCATCCCCTTCATTGCAATAGAAAACAATCCTTCTGGCTACATATCCCGCAATCTGACGGAAGACTACCTGATGATTGGTAAGGCTCTCCACCGCGACGGTAGTTCTTTCGTTTTCCGTAGAAGACTTCTCATGCCATGCTACAAGATATTTTCCGGGGTGATATTTTTTGTAAATTACTTTTCCTGAAACCGGATATCTGCAGATATGAACATTAAGCGGAGACATAAATATAGAAACCTGAATTGCTTTTCCTTTTATAAATTCATCTTCTTCCACTTCTTTTATCATTACTACCTTTCCGTCTACCGGAGCAATTACATTTTCCCTATGATCAAGGATATCACGGTTTGGCACCCTGAAGAACCAGAATACAAGACTGTAAATAACCAATAAAGGCAGAATGATCACCAGTGACCACATTTCAAGGAAATAAATGGCCAATGCACTCAAAATGATAAACAATAAGGAGGCAACGGTGATTGTTCCTTTCGATTCTCTGTGTAATTTCATGAGATTAAATAAATTTTTCTAATATAAAGTACAAATATACGACAGGAACGCAGATTAAAAAACTATCAAGCCGATCTAATACTCCACCATGTCCCGGAATGATGTTTCCGCTGTCTTTAACACCAAAATTTCTTTTGAGCTGGCTTTCCACAAGATCTCCTACAGGAGCGAATGCGGCCACCAGAAATCCTACTACCATCCAGTTTCCACGAAGATCAGAATGATAATATTCGATAAAATAAGATAATACCAAAGTAAGCACAACACCACCGATATATCCTTCCCAGGTTTTTTTAGGAGAAATTTTAGGAGCCATTTTATGTTTGCCAAAAAATTTCCCTGTTAAATAAGCAAAAGTATCACTGCTCCATATTAAAACAAAAAGGAAAAAAACTTCCAGTGTGAATCTATCATCAAATCTTGAAAATTTAGGAAGGCCTAATGCAAAACTGAATGGCAAAGCCACATAAATAACCGCAAAAATAAGTTTTCCGCTGTCATAATATAATTCATTAGGATATTTGAATAAAGTGACCACAGCGATGACTATTAAAAGCAGAGCCAGAATTTCACTGAACCTGAAATCAAAATAAAAATCAAAGCTGAAATATCTTTTAGAAAAAATATAGAAAATAAAGATGATCAGTGGAAGAACCACCCATCTTTCGTACCCGTTGCCAAATTTCAGGATTTTAAAGCATTCCCATGAGCTTGCTCCTAAAAGAAACGTAATCAGTCCGTAGTAAAGATATTCCTGTTTAATAAGATCGGGACTTATATTATTGATGAGCTTTGCTCCAAAAGGAGTTGTACAAAGAATGATGATTGCTACATAAACAATTCCTGACAGGGTTCTTTGAATAAGGTTTTTGTCCAAAATTTTAAAAATTTATACGTTGATGCCTAATCTTCAAGCAACAATAAAAAAAGTTTGGTGTTGCTGTTGGAAGAAGTATCCAGTTTCGACTGTGCTCCGCTGATAGAAGTAAGGTTTTTGATATTCCCGTTTCTTTTGATTTTCCCCATCGCGTCATTGAGATTATTCACGATCTGTGAAACGTTAGCCATTACAATAATCTTGTTGGGCAGTCTTGAAGAGTGGTAATGCAAAATATTATTATGGGAAAGCATAATTCTCCCATCGTAGGCAATAAGATATTCACAGGTGATAAAACTTGCGTCATTATTACCCTGAAGTTCTTCAGTGTAAGGAGTTTTTACAACATTTAAAAAATTCTGGAGATCTTTATCCCAGCAGAAAACATTGCTGATTCCCTCTATTTTGATAATCTGGTGTAGTGTTTTTAATGCCTCTGCTTCATCCGCACAGTAATTGAAAAATCCTCCTGAATGAGTAAACAATTGGGCAAATTTATAGTCAAGATCCGCATTTTTAAGCGAATCTCCGAGCTTTTCCAGACTTGGCTTTTCTTCTTCTTCAGGCTGGTTGGTAAGTTTGCTTACAATCCTCTTGAATAAATTCAATTTAATTTATTTTTTTAGACACTTATACAAAAATATAAAATTATCATATAGAAATCTAAAAACGTGCCGATAAATATGAAAAAACCTGACAAATCAGAGACTGTCAGGTTTTTCTAATCTATTTCAAAAGATTTTTAGATTTGTGTAGGACTTTCAGGTGCCTGAATTTCACTATCTTCCTCTTTATCTTTAATGATAATTTCATTCGGCTGCTGTGAGGCAGGAATCGTATTGGTAACCGGTTTTTCCGTTAATTCCGGGTCCCAAGCCCTTTTTCCGAATACTTCTTCAAGATCTTCTCTGAAAATTACTTCTTTTTCCAGAAGTTTATTGGCAAGCGCATCGAGCTTATCCTTATTTTCAGTCAGAATCTGAACGGCACGGTCATACTGAGTTTCAATAATGCCTTTGATCTCTATATCGATTTTTTTTGCTGTTTCCTCAGAATATGGTTTTCCGAAATTGTATTCAGACTGACCTGAACTGTCATAATAAGATATATTACCGATATTCGGGCTTAATCCGTAGATCGTAACCATTGCCTGTGCTCTTTTCGTAACACTTTCCAAATCAGAAAGAGCTCCTGTCGAAATATTGTTAAAGATTACCTGCTCTGCAGCTCTTCCCCCTAAAGTAGCACACATTTCGTCGAGCATTTGCTCAGTAGTCGTCAGCTGTCTTTCTTCCGGAAGATACCATGCTGCTCCTAAAGAACGTCCTCTCGGAACAATCGTTACCTTTAAAAGAGGTGAAGCGTGTTCTACCAACCATGAAATGGTAGCATGTCCTGCTTCATGATAAGCCACTCTTTTCTTTTCAGAAGGTTTAATCGCTTTATTTTTCTTTTCAAGACCACCGATAATACGGTCTACCGCGTCAAGGAAATCCTGTTTTGTAACTGAAGTATGGTTGTTTCTTGCCGCAATTAATGCCGCCTCATTACATACATTGGCAATATCTGCACCGCTGAAACCAGGGGTTTGTTTTGCTAAAAACTCTCGGTCTACATTATCATCAAGCTTGATTTTCTTTAAATGAACATCAAAGATCTGTCTTCTTTCATGCAATTCAGGAAGATCAACATAGATGGAGCGATCGAAACGCCCTGCTCTCATCAATGCCTTATCAAGAATATCCGCTCTATTGGTTGCAGCCATTACGATGACGTTGGTATCTGTTCCGAAACCATCCATTTCCGTAAGAAGCTGGTTTAATGTATTTTCTCTTTCATCATTTCCGCCTGAGAAGTTGTTTTTCCCTCTGGCACGACCGATCGCATCAATCTCGTCGATAAAAATAATTGCCGGTGATTTAGCTTTAGCCTGAGCAAATAAATCTCTTACTCTGGAAGCTCCTACTCCCACAAACATTTCCACGAAATCTGAACCTGAAAGTGAGAAGAAAGGAACCTTAGCTTCCCCTGCCACTGCTTTTGCCAATAGCGTTTTACCGGTTCCCGGAGGCCCTACCAAAAGTACTCCTTTAGGAATTTTACCTCCCAGTTTCGTATATTTTTCTGAATTTTTAAGGAAATCCACTACTTCCTGTACTTCTTCTTTCGCCCCTTCTAATCCTGCAACATCTTTGAATGTAACCTGAATTCTTTCTTTCTCATCAAAAAGTTTTGCTTTGGATTTACCGATGGAGAAAATCTGTCCTCCGGGGCCGCCTCCACTTCCCATTCTTCTGAAAAGAAGGAAATAAAATAGTCCTAAAATAGCGATCCAGATTAATGCCTGAATCAGAATACTCATCAACGGGCTTTCACCTTCTGCATAATCTTTAGATGTGGTAATCTGAGGATTCTGTTGTTTTAAAGCATCGAATTTTTCAAGAAATAATCTCAGGTCTCCATATTTAAGCGTGTAATCTGCTTTTGGTGCCATCGAGAGGCTTGAAAAAGGGTTTGCTTTATCGTCTTTTTTTACGGTAGCTGTCTTGGCAGCCTGTGTTAAAAACACGTCAGCCTTCTGGGCTTGTTTATCTATTAAAACTCTCTGGATTTTTCCTGCCTGCATTTCTTTAAAGAAACCATCTTCGTCGATTGTCTTTGCTCCGCTGTCACCCATGGAATTAACCACAAAGAACAGCACGAGTGCCACAATCATGATAGGAAAAAACCAGTTAAATCCTTTATTGTTCATTGATACTTTTTAAAATTAAAATTCATTTTCGATTTTGGTAATGACAGCGTCACCCCAAAGCTCCTCTATATCGTAATACTCACGTACCTGTTTCTGGAAAATATGGACAACTACTGAAACATAGTCTACCAGCACCCACATTGCATTTTCAGTCCCTTCTACATGCCAAGGTCTTTCTTTAAGCTCGTTTCTCACTTTCTTTTCAACACTACCTGCGAGTGCGGCTACCTGCGTGTTTGAGTTTCCGCTGCATATCACAAAGGTCTCTGCGACAGAGTTTTCAATGTTTGAAAGATCGAAGATCATGATATCTTCTCCTTTTACATCCTGAATTGCCTCAACGATTTTATCTAATAATTCTTGTTTTTCTGCTGTTTTATTCATTAAAAAATACTATAATCTGCAAATTTATTGTTTTTCTTTCACTTTAGCCTTACTTTTAGCCCCCGAAAGTCTTAAAGTTTTCTTAAATGAGTCAACTCTTCTATTTAAAAGAATCCTCTTCTACTAATGACGAAATTTCCAAGTTTTTACTTTATGAAAATTCTGATTTTGTTGCGCTTCACACTTTTAATCAAACCCGGGGCAGGGGTCAATACGGAAATACATGGTCATCAGCCGCTGAAAAAAATTTAGCCTATACTCTAGCGATAAAGGCGGAAAATTTTTCGTTGTCCGGTTTCATGTTCAATTATTATACCGCAATTCTTATTCATGATTTCCTGGCCAATTTGACTGGAAATACCGTAAAAATAAAATGGCCTAATGATATCATCCTTAAAAATAAAAAAATCGTCGGAATTCTGATTGAAAAGAAAAAAATTAATCAAAATAATTATTTTATCGTTGGCGCAGGCTTTAATATCCTTCAGGAAAAATTTGATGAAATATCAAATGCAGGCTCTATTTTAACACAAACAGGACAATATTTCAATCTAAATGACTTCACGCAAGGTCTTCATGATTTTCTCGTTGAAAACTTTAATAAATTCCCCTCTGAAGATGAAATAATGAGCCGTTTCAATAACAGTCTGTTCAGAAAAAATGAGATTTCTGTATTTGAACTTAACGAAAAGAGACAAAATGGCATTATTAAAAATGCTGACAGAAATGGAAATCTATGGATTGACCTGGAGAATGATGGTTTACATTCATTTTATCACAAAGAAATAAAACTGCTTTACTGATTGGCTCTTTTCAGGTATAAGTATAGGGCAAGAGGAGAAAAAACAATGTTCGGAAACCACATCGCAAGAACCGGAGACATACTTTTATTCTCTGAAACCACTTTCAGGGCTTCAAATGAGAATACAAATACAAAGGCAAGCGAGATCCCTACCGCAAGGTTAATTCCCAGCCCTCCACGTTTTTTTTGTGAAGAAAGCGAAAGCGCCAGAAAGGTAAGTATTACAATAGAAACAGGCATAGAAGTTCTCTGGTAAAGCTCATTCAGGTGGGCATTCAGATTGCTGTTTCCTTTTTCGGTTTCTCTTTGAATGAACTTGAGAAGTTCCGGAGTTGTTTTATTTTGTCCTAACAATTCATTAGGAAAGAGCTCTTCGGGATCATGACCGAAACTTTTCTTTATATCAAATCCATTTGACAGTTTTTCGGTGTCATCTTTATTGATGGTTTTTTCTGTATAAGAATTCAGTACAAAAACTTTTTTATCCTTATCCCAGGAAGCATCCGAAGCTTTAATCACCATCTTTCGGGAACTTCTGGCAGATCCTCTTTTCTCCAGGAATTGATAAAAATATATTCCGTTTTGCTGAGCTGTGCGGAAACCGGAGCTGTCCCCAAAACTTTTTCTTTATTGGCAGCATTATACGTATACGCTTCGAGCTGATTTTTCTGAATATTTGCCCAGGGCAATACAAAATGGTTAATTCCTAAAGAAATTACAGCGATAAAAAGCGAGGTAAGCAAATAAGGCCTTGCAAACCTGTGGAAACTTGCCCCACTACTGATAATAGCAACAATTTCCGTGTTGTTTGCCATTCTGGACGTAAAATAGATCACTGAAATAAATACCAGAATAGAAAGAAATGTCATCACAAGATTAACAATCCAGAACGGATAAAAATGAACCAGAAAATAGGTAAGGTTTAATTTCGGATCAATAGCGGTAGCGTTTTCAATTCTGGGAATTTTCTGCTGAACATCAATCACCAGAACAACTACAGACAGCAATATCAGCATGAAACTGAAGGTTCCAAGGTACTTTCTTACAATATATCTGTCTATAATTTTCAGCATTATTTTATTTTTTAATGCGTTATAAATTGGTTTTATGTTTGATAGGATTGCATCCTAATTTAGGTCGTCCCTTCGGGACTTCTATTTTGATATTTTTAAATTTACAATCGTTGACGAAGAACCGGAACAACCGAATTTTTCCATTCATAAAAATCTCCCGCTAAGATATGTTCTCTAGCAACTTTCACCAAATCCAGATAAAAAGCTAAGTTATGAATAGAGGCAATCTGTTTGGCAAGATATTCTTTAGAAACAAACAAATGCCTTACATATGCTTTTGAATATTCTCTGTCTACGAAACTTGTTCCAAACTCATCCAGCGGCGAAAAGTCTTTTTTCCACTTTTCATTCTTCATATTCATTACCCCTTTCCATGTGAAAAGCATGGCATTTCTTGCGTTTCTTGTGGGCATTACACAATCCATCATATCGATTCCCAGGCCGATTGATTCCAGGATATTCCATGGAGTTCCTACTCCCATAAGGTATCTTGGCTTCTCTTTTGGTAAAATATCGGTAACCTCATCGGTAATCCTGTACATTTCTTCTTCAGGCTCACCTACGGAAAGTCCGCCAATGGCATTTCCTTCAGCACCGGCTTCTGCGATTACCTGTGCGGATATTTTCCTTAAATCAGAATAGGTTGATCCCTGAACGATGGGAAACAACCTTTGTTTGTGTCCGTATAATTCGGGATTATTTTCTGTCCAGTCAATACATCTTTTCAGCCAGCGGTGCGTAAGCTCCATGGATGATTTGGCCTGGTTGTATTCGCATGGATACGCAACACATTCATCAAAGGCCATAAAAATATCAGCACCGATCTGTCTTTGAATTTCCATGGATTTTTCTGGCGAAAACATGTGGTAACTTCCGTCGATGTGAGATTTGAATCTTGCGCCTTCTTCAGACATCTTTCTGCTGCTTGCCAATGAAAACACCTGAAAGCCCCCGGAATCCGTTAAGATCGGAAGATCCCAGTTCATGAATTGATGAAGACCTCCTGCTTCCTGCATGGTGTCCATTCCCGGACGAAGGTATAAATGATAAGTGTTTCCCAGAATAATCTGGGCTTTGATATCTTCTTTTAATTCTCTCTGGTGAACTGTTTTCACACTTGCTACCGTTCCAACAGGCATAAAAATCGGGGTTTGGATCTTACCGTGATCTGTAGTAAGCTCTCCGGCTCTTGCCTTTCCCTGAGAGGTTTTTTCTATGGTAAAAAACTTTTGCATTTTATAATTATCTTGATAAAAGAGGAAGATTTTCAGTATTCCCGGTCTTACTCATTTTATCCTTTACATATTTTTCCGCCTTCGGATCTTTTTTCAACAATATTTTCTGCGCATCTTCAACAATCCCGTTCATTTTCTCCTTCACCACATAATATTTAAAGCTTTCAATATAATCCGCTGAGTTTACATGATGGGTTTTGAGAACATATCTTGTTCCTGCCTCAAGATTTGAATTCGGATACATGAAAGTTGCCTGATCGTTGATGGCCAGATCTGCCATAATTTCAGCCATTTTATCCTGTGAAACAAGATTTTTTGGCTTATCAATATAATCTCCGCATGAGAATAAAGATATCAGTACGAAGAAGAAGATCAATTTTTTCATCAGTTAATTTTTATCTGTTTTGATGAAATTCTGCAGACACCTATTCTGAGCGAATATTTATACCGCATCATTTTCATAATCTGTTGATGATTGATTTCCATTTTAAATTTAAAACTCCAAAAACCGCCTCATGAATGATTCCGCCATTCATTTTGCTTTCTCCCAGGATCCTGTTGGTAAAAATAATAGGTACTTCTACAATTTTGAATCCTTTTTTAAAAGTTCGGAATTTCATTTCGATCTGAAACCCATATCCTTTTAATCTCACATTATCCAGTCCGATTTCTTCCAATACGTTTCTTGAAAAACAGACAAAACCTGCTGTTGTATCATGAATAGGAAGTCCCAAAACAAATCGCACGTATTTTGAAGCAAAATAGGAAAGCAAAACCCTTCCCATTGGCCAGTTCACAACATTTACCCCTTTAGAATATCTTGATCCGATGGCCATATCAGCATTCAGACACGCCTCATAAAGCTTCGGAAGATCAGCCGGGTTGTGGGAAAAATCCGCATCCATCTCAAAAATATAATCGTATTTATTTTCAATGGCCCATTTAAACCCGTGAATATATGCCTTTCCTAATCCGTCTTTCACTCTTCTTACTGATAAATGCAAAAAGTGGGGATGTGTTTTCTGCAATTCTTTTACCTGCTCTGCGGTGCCATCGGGAGACGAATCATCTACTACCAGAATATGAAAGTCATCTTCCAATGCAAAAACTGCGGAAATAATATTTTCAATATTTTCCTTTTCGTTATAGGTGGGAATGATGACGAGCTTTTTCATTTCAGTTTGCAAAGATAGTTTATTTAACCTTTTTATTTTATACAAAATAATCTATAATTTTGCAAAAAAATACCCTTTGCCGTTATCACAACATTTTACAAATCACATAAGAATACCTGAGAACAACGATTGGGTGATCTTTATATTGTTGGGCTGCATCTTTTTGTACCTTTTTATGATGAATATCATTGAGAGGGGAGCCAATTTAAAAGACTTTCTGCTACAGAAATATTTTGATGCGAGTAACAATCTTCCGAGCTGGGCGATCACTTCGTGCGTTACCGCTCTTACTTTATCCGTACTGATTTCGCAGTATATTCCTACTGTCCCAAAGTATATTGCCGATCTTCAGGTCTTGGGATATCAGCTGAACAAATTCGGATTCTGTTTACTTGCAGTGATCTTTTTTTATATGATTAAATCCGGTTTGGGATTTTTATTTTTTCAGAGTACGGGTGACGGAAAAAAGTGGACTGTTTTTTATTTTACTGCGACAAAATTTTATTTTATACTGTCTTTCATCCTTATTGTTTTATGTGTAACTCACTATTATTTCCCGCTGGACAGAAATAAAATGTTTTTGTATTACTTCTACTTTTTTTCTTTTGTATTCATTTTCAAGGTTTTTTTCTATTTATTTCACAAGAATAACATCTTACCTGAAAAATGGTATTATAAATTTTTGTATATTTGCACCCTCCAAATTGCACCTCTTTTGTTGCTTTGGAAATTATTATTTTTTTAATAACTGTCAATGATGAGAATAAAGTCAATATTGGTTTCTCAACCAGCGCCAAGTGAGTCGTCTCCGTACCTGGATATTGCAAAGAAGGAAAAGATAAAAATAGATTTCCGCCCTTTCATCCACGTAGAAGGAGTTGACAATAAAGAATTGAGAACACAGAAGATCGATCTTACGCAATATACCGGAATTATTTTCACGAGTAAAAATGCGATTGATCATTACTTCAGATTAGCAGAAGAGCTGCGTTTTGCGGTTCCTGACACGATGAGATACATCTGCCAGTCTGAAGCAATTGCCAATTATCTTCAGAAACATATTGTGTACAGAAAAAGAAAGATCAGCTTCGGAGAAAAGAATTTTTCGGATCTTCTTCCTTTATTCAAAAAATTCCCGACAGAGAAATACCTTTTGCCATCTTCTGATGTATTGAGCCCTGATATTGTGAAAACAATGGAAGCCTCCAATGTAGACTGGAAAAGAGCCATCATGTACAGAACGGTTTGCAGCGATCTTACCGATATCAATGTAAAAGATTACGACATGCTGATATTCTTCAGTCCGCAGGGTATTAAATCATTACAGCAGAATTTCCCGGACTTCAAACAGGAAGAAACAAAAATTGGCGTTTTCGGAACCACAACGTTGGCTGCTGCTGAAGAAGCAGGGCTGAAAGTAGATCTTATGGCGCCTACAAAGGAAACTCCGTCTATGACAATGGCTCTGGAAAAGTTTATCAAATCGCTTCACAAGTAAGTTTTACGATAAAATATAAAGCAACCGTCTTTTCATACAGAAAAGATGGTTTTTTTTTAACTAAATTTGAACAAGAATTAATATTGAATGGAAGCTCCAAAGGCAAAAAAAATAGAAAAAATCCTTGAAACACACAGTGATAAAAGAATTGACAATTATTTCTGGCTTAATGAAAGGGAAAATCCGGAGGTCATAAAATACCTTGAAGAAGAAAATGCCTACGCTGATTTCGTCATGAAAGATACGGAACCACTGCAGGAACAACTTTTTGAAGAAATGAAAGCCCGTTACAAAAAAGATGATGAATCATTACCTTATTTTTTCAACGGGTACTGGTATATTGTTCGTTATGAAGAAGGAAAAGAATATCCTATTTTCTGCAGAAAGCAGAAAAGCTTAGACAACAATGAAGAAATAATTCTTGATGTTAATATTCTGGCGGAGGGCGAAAGCTATTTCGAAGTGGGAAGCGTTGCCGTTTCTCCGAATAATGAACTCGCTTCCTTTTCAACGGACAATGTAAGCCGTAGAATTTACAGCATCAATTTTAAAGATTTAAAAACAGGCAAAATCCTTTCGGATAAAATTGAAAATACCACTGGAAAAGCAGTCTGGACCAATGATAATGAACATGTTTTTTATATCAGAAAAGATGAAAGCTTAAGAGCTTTTCAGGTATTCAGGCATAAACTTGGAACGGATACTTCAGAAGATGTTTTAATTTTCCATGAAAAAGATGATACTTTTGATGTGAATGTTTTTAAAACAAAATCTTTAGAATATATTTTTATCGCAAGCTCCAGCACCATTTCGGACGAACATCGATTTATTCCTTCGGATAACGTTTTTGCAGACTGGACAATTATTCAACCGAGAATCGACGACCTGGAATATTCTGTGGAGCACTATGAAGACGAATTTTATATCATCACTAATGCTGACGATGCATTTAATTTTAAAATCGTAAAAACAAAGATCAGCAACTGCGGCATAGAAAACTGGGTTGATGTTATTCCTCACCGCCCGGAAGTTCTCCTCGAAGGTTTCGAGATTTTTAAAAACTATCTTGTTCTGGAAGAAAGAGAACAAGGACTCCTGCAGATTAAGATCATTGATGAAAAAACGCAGGAATCTCATTATCTGCCTTTTTCAGATCCAACATATACGGCCTATATCGGAGTGAATCTTGAATTTGACACAGAAGTATTACGCTATGGCTATACTTCCTTGACGCAACCAAGCTCAACATATGAATATAATATGAAGGAAAAAACCACCAAACTTCTTAAGCAACAGGAAGTTTTGGGCGGAAAATTCCTTGCAGAAAATTATATCTCCGAACGAATCTGGGCAGACTCAAGAGACGGAAATTCAAAAGTTCCGATTTCTTTGGTTTATCATAAAGACACAAAAAAATCTGCGGATACTCCTTTACTTTTGTATGGTTACGGAAGTTATGGACATACCGTAGACGCAAGTTTTTCGAATGTGAGGCTGTCAATTTTAGATAGAGGTTTTATTTATGCCATTGCTCATATCAGAGGCGGAGAATACCTTGGAAGAGAGTGGTACGAGGAAGGGAAAATGCTATTCAAAAAAAATACATTCTTCGATTTTATTGATGCCGCCAAATTTTTAGTGAAAGAAAATTATACGTCTGCGAAACATTTGTACGCGATGGGCGGAAGTGCGGGAGGTTTGCTTGTAGGTGCGGTTATGAATTACGAGCCATCTCTATTCAACGGTATTGTTGCTCAGGTTCCTTTTGTGGACGTGGTTACCACCATGTTGGACGAAACCATTCCATTAACGACTGGGGAATATGATGAATGGGGAAATCCAAACGATGAAGAATACTATCAATACATGAAGGAATATTCACCTTACGATAATATAGAAGCGAAAGAATACCCAAATGTACTGATTACAACAGGCTTGCATGATTCTCAGGTACAATACTGGGAACCCGCGAAATGGACTGCAAAGTTACGTGAGCTTAAAACCGACAATAACATTCTCATTTTCAAGACCGACATGAGCGCAGGCCACGGCGGAGCAAGCGGAAGATTTGAATCTTTAAAGGAAGACGCTTTAGAATATGCGTTTTTATTAAAATTAGAAAACAAAAATGATTAACGAAGCAGAATACTGGCAGAAAATAGAACAATTTTTCGTTGAAAATTTTGATACGGAAAAGAATGCACCGATAGAAACGTATCTGTTCCTGATTGGCCTTCAGGAACTGGGCAGCGGTCAGCAGAAATATACAAAAGACGACAAGGTGAATCTCATTCATATCGCAGTATGCAGATTACTGGAACCTTTCGGATACTATAAATTTTCTCACTACGATGATGACGGCTATCCCCATTTTGAAAAACTGGAAGATCTTCCCGAGCTGAAACCGAATGAACAGCAGCTTTTAATGAAAAAAGCGATCATTCAGTATTTTCAGGATGAAGAAATTGTTTAAATTAAAATGAAATAAAAAATGGAAAGTAAATACTTTCCATTTTTTGTGCTTTAATTTTGATTAAAGCCTGTGAAATTTTACATTAAAAAACGGACTAAAGTCCGCTCTTATTAATATTTAAATATCATAACTACTGAGAATACTTTCCAATTGATTTAAACCCGCTTTGAAACCTTGTTCAAATCCCATCTCCAAAAGCTGGTTCATCGCTTGTTCAGATGCAAAATGAATATTTACCGTTACTTTCGTACCCTCTTCCACTCCTGTAAATCCGAACAGCCATTTTGTTTCTGGAAAATCCGGGTTTGCATTTCCGTTTTCATCGCAGAAAGAGTCTGTCCCGTCGAAGCTCCGGTGTTCCGTTATTTCTCCGTACTTTACTTTAGCATAATGCCTTTCTCCTTCAGGACCTAGCATTGAATACAGCCAGGTTCCTCCTTTTTTAAATTCGTGAGTTTTTGTTTCACATTGCCATGGTTTTGGAGCCCACCATTGATCAAGCAATTCGGATTTCGTGAAATAATCCCAAATTACAGAAACTTCAGCATTATACATTTTCATGACATAAATACTGGCAGATTCCGGATCTCTGTTAAAAATGATTTCAGATTTCATATTATTTTATAGATACAAATCTAGTTTTTATTTAGAGAACACTCTTTTTCTATGATAAAGAATTAAAAATTTATAAATAAATGTTAAAAAACGCATTTTTAAGAAAAATTACACAATTTTATGGCTCGTTTTTTGTTTATGAACTCATAAAATATTTAATTTTAACATTCTGTTTTTTAAATTTATTAAGTAATGAATAATAAATTCATCCCAATAATATCGGTGTTTATGACGATTTCACTGATTGTATTCGTCACGCTCCAGTTTTATTGGCTGAAAAGATACTATGGTGCATTGGATCAGGATTTTTCTTCCAAAGTTTACTCTGCACTGGAAAATACATCAAAAATTATTGGTGAGGCTGAAGTGGATAAGTACCTGAATGTTGAAAATAAAGATTTCAGAAATACCATTCTTGCTAACAATAATCAGCCTTCTCTTACCACCATACAGCAGGTAGAAGATTCCGGAACACAGAGACAAATTGTCTACTCCAAAAGTATTATTGAAAAGAACCAGCTTCCCATTTCGCCAAAAGGAGACTCCCTGAATCTCACCAAACTGTATTCAGATGAAGCATCCTACAAAATAAAAAGAGATACTACTAACCGCGAGCTTCTCACGGCAGATATCAACCGTGATATTGAAAATGGTGATTATGCCATGAAAGAATTTGTGAAAGTAAGTGGTAATAACCTGCCGATTACTAAAAGAGTAGATGAAAAAACATTGGATTCCGTGATTACCAAAGAATTGAGGATAAGAGGAATTTCGGCGACTTTCGGGTATGGAATTATCGATAAAAGCAATAAGCTTACAAGTGTTGCCAACAAACTGTACAAGGAAAAAAATAACAATAATACGTACAGCTATCCATTATTTACAGATTCTAAAGAAAGAACATTATATACACTGGCGCTGGTTTTTCCTAAAAAGGAATATTCACTGGCAATGAACAACTGGCCGATGCTGCTTGGAACTTTCCTGTCTTTGCTTACGATTCTGGGAATTTATATTATCTCCATCAATTACATGATGAGACAGAAAAAACTGGCAGAAGTAAAAACGGATTTTATCAATAATATGTCTCATGAGTTTAAAACGCCGCTGGCAACCATTTCCGTAGCTACCGACTCTCTGGCAAATGATAAAATCGCAACCAATCCGGATAAGGTAAAATACTATTCCGAACTGATAAAACAGGAAAACCTGCGCATGAAAAAACAGGTGGAGAATGTATTAAACATGTCGAAGCTTGAACGGAATGAGGTAAAATTATTCTTAAAAGAAACCAATGTAAGAGAGCTCATTAAAAGGACAACAGAATCTTTTAATCTCATTATTCAGCAAAGAAACGGAACGCTGATCCAGGAATTCAATGCAACGGAATATAATTTTAAAATTGATGAATTTCACATTTCCAATATGCTGGTAAATCTTCTGGATAATGCCAATAAGTATTCTCCTGAAGCACCCGAAATTTCTATAAAAACAAGAAATGAAGGACATTGGTATGTGATAGAAGTTTCAGATAAAGGAATGGGAATGGAAACCCAGAATAAAACGAAAATTTTCGAAAAATTCTTCAGAGAAGAAACAGGAAATATTCATAATGTAAAAGGACAGGGGTTAGGACTTTCTTACGTGAAAAAGATTGTAGAACTTCATAAAGGTCAGATCCTGGTAGATTCCCAAAAAGGAAAAGGGAGCATATTTACCATTAAGCTGCCGATGAATTAAATAGAAATCAACCAAATAAACAAATATAAGGAGAGAGTGACATGTTCATTCCAGTTGTTAAACATTAATAAGTCAAACTATGAGCAACAGAATATTATTAGTAGAAGACGACCAGAGTTTCGGGGCAGTACTGAAAGATTATTTAACCATCAATAACTTTGAAGTTACTCTGGCCACAGATGGAGAGCAGGGATTAAAAGAGTTCACCGAAAATGAATTCGACATCTGTATTTTCGATGTGATGATGCCTAAGAAAGACGGATTTTCACTAGCTGAAGACGTAAAAAAAATTGATAAAAATACACCTATTATTTTCCTGACTGCAAGAAATATGAGGGAAGACATCCTGAAAGGATACCAGCTGGGGGCAGATGATTATATCACCAAACCTTTTGATACGGAGTTGCTTCTGTATAAAATAAAAGCGATCCTTCAGAGAAGTTCAACGCTGGAAAATGAAGAACAGGAACAATTCAAAATCAGTAACATCTTCTTTGATTCCATGCTGAGACAGCTGAGAGTGGGAGACAATGAATATAAGCTTTCCCCTAAAGAAAACGAACTGCTGAAACTTCTGTGCATTCACAGAAATGATTTTATGCCAAGAGATCTTGCCCTAAGAAAAATCTGGAAAAAAGAGAACTACTTTACAGCAAGAAGTATGGATGTTTATATTGCAAAATTACGTAAGCTGCTGAAAGATGATGAAGGATTGGAAATCATCAACGTACATGGTGAAGGATTCAGGCTTTTGGTTAAAAATTAATTATAAAAATCCTTATGATAAATATAAATTAGCAAAACAATTCAAAATGTTTTGCTAATTTTGTTTTTATATGAAGAATATAATTTTTAGCGTAATTGCTATTTCTATAGTAACAGTTTCTTGTAAAAAAGACGAAAGGGCTACTTATATTAAAGAAGAAGCCGGTGTTCAGCAGCCTGCCATGATGGCAAATCAGGCTCCCAAAGCTTCATTGCTGGACCAGGCCGGAATCCAGCCTGCACAAACCCCTTCTGCTACAGCAGCAGTGACAGCTCCCGGAATGAATCCTCCTCACGGACAGCCGGGCCACAGATGCGACATTCCTGTAGGACAGCCTCTGAACAGTAAACCTGCACAGGCTGCGACAGCAACAACTAATCAGGCACAAGCCATCCAGATTGATCCCAATTCTTTACAGCCCGGAAAATTCTCTGTGGAAAATGGAAAAGCTCAAAATATTAAAACAGCAAAAGGAATGAATCCGCCGCACGGAGAACCGGGCCACAGATGTGATATTCCCGTAGGACAGCCATTAAACAGCAAGCCTGCCGCCCCTCAAGCCGTACCGCAGAACATTGCCCAAAATACGCCTGCTCCTGTGCCTACTCCCGCACCAACAGGTCCAAAACCTGCTTTAAACCCGGCTCATGGAGAAGCCTGGCATAATTGAAGCGTAAAAGTTGGTGATCCTTTACCATAATTTTTGTATTTTTGCATTGATGAAACTCATTCAGATCATAACAATTGTTTTTTGTTTAGGAATTTTCCTGATTCCTAAGGATAACTTTTATGCTCAGAATAAGCAGGAAACATGCTGCAAAGAATCTTCGAAAAACTCATGCTGTAAAAAACAGCATACAGAACATTCTAAAGAAAATCACAGCAATAAACAGAAAAGTTCTTGTAATGATGATTGCTGCTCTTATTGCGCAATGTGTTACAGCTTTATAGAAACACCTTTTTCCAGAAGTCTTAAACTGGATATTTCATATTATAAATCCAACAAAAATCTAAATTTCCAGTACTCCGACCCTTATCTTTCTGGTCGTCTGAGAGAAATCTGGCAACCCCCGAAATTAGGTTAATTAATAAGAAATAACAATGTACCAGTTATCAGTCTATTAATGATTGTTAGACAATTAAATTGTTAATGGCTACATTAATTTAATTAATCTAAATCTTAAACAACAATGAAATTATATATTTCCAGGATTATTCTTGGTCTATTCTTATTATGTTCACCTTTCGTATTGGCACAGCATCTTTCTAAAAACCAGTTTAAAGTTAAAGGAAACTGCAACTTGTGCAAAGAAAGAATTGAAACAACCGCAAAAAAAGCAGGGGCAAAAACAGCAAACTATTCTGTAGACTCACAGATTTTAACAGTAGAAACGGATGATAATGTTTCCCCAAACGAAATTTTAAAAGAAGTTGCAAAGGCCGGGCATGACAATGAAAAATTTCAGGCCGATGAAGCTTCTTACCAAGCACTTCCGGCCTGCTGTCATTACGAAAGAAACAGTACACAAACTTCCGAAGAGCATCACATGCACGCAAAGGCGGAAAATGAATTTTATGTAAAAGGAAACTGCGAATCCTGCAAAGCAAGAATTGAAAAGGCAGCAAAAGATGCCGGAGCAGATTCTGCAGAATGGAATGCAGAAAAACAAACTGTCGCTTTAAACTTTAATTCCCAAAAAACTTCAGCAGATGCCATATTAAAAAAGATTGCGGAAGTAGGACACGACAATGAAAAGTATAAAGCCAACGACAGCACTTACAAAAATCTGCCGTCATGCTGCTTATACGATAGGGAAATTCCGTTTGGAGAGACCAATCCGAAAGTCCATACTGAAGAAACTGCAGAAGCCGCTCACAACCATAATGCAGGAACCAGTCATGAAAAAAACATTGAAGGCGTTACCGTAACAGCATCAAAAGCATCCACTTCACTTAATAAAAAAGAAGCCGGATTAATTTTTAATATCGATAAAAAAGAATTATTGAAAGCCGCGTGCTGTAATTTATCCGAAAGTTTTGAAACAAATGCAACAGTAGATGTTTCTTTCAGTAATGCGGTAACAGGTACCAAACAGCTGAAAATGTTGGGCCTGGATCAGAAATACACCAGCCTAACCAAGGAATTGCTTCCGGAGATCAGAGGACTTGCTTCCGCTTACGGATTAAATTTTATTCCCGGAAGATGGATTGAAAGCATTCAGCTTACAAAAGGAGGAAGCACTGTAACAAACGGTTATGAAAGCATAACAGGACAAATCAATACAGAATTACTGAAAAATTCTGAAAAACCTGAAACTTCGCTAAACCTTTTTGCAGATTTTAACGGAAGAACTGAAGCTAACATCACCAGTATTTCCAAGATCGACGACAAATGGTCACAGACTTTTCTCCTTCACGGAAATGGAACTTTCGGTGATACGGATATGAATGATGACGGCTTTTTAGACAGGCCGAAAGGCACACAGCTGAATGCCGCGTACTTACTGAATTACAACGATCTGGAGAAATCGGGATTCGGTTCTCATTTTGGAATTAATTTTATTAAAGATGAAAGAACTGCAGGCCAGGTAGGATTTGATAAAAAAATTCCACAGGACAAACAATCTCTTTACGGTGTAGGCATCGATATTTCAAGATTTCAGGTATGGAATAAAACAGGCTATGTTTTTAAAGGGAAACCTTACCAAAGCCTTGGCTGGATGAATCAATATACTTTTCATCAGCAGGACAGCTTTTTCGGATTGAGAAATTATTCCGGAAAACAGCATACCTATTATTCAAATTTAATTTTTGAAAGTATTCTTGGGAACACGAATCATAAATACAAAGCCGGTGCAAGCTTCATGTATGACGGATATGACGAAAACTATTTAACGCAAAATTTTAAAAGAAACGAAATTGTTCCGGGAGCATTTGCAGAATATACTTTAACAGGATTAAAATATACATTGGTTGCAGGAGCAAGAATTGATTTTCATAATTTAGCGGGAACACAATTTACCCCGAGATTGAATTTCAAATATGATATTACTCCACAGACTATCTTAAGACTGTCTGCAGGAAGAGGCTTCAGAACGGCTAATATTTTTGCGGAAAGCCAACAGTATTTTGCCTCCAACAGAACGGTTCAGATTCTTGAAAATGGCGGTAACATTTATGGCTTGCGACCTGAAATAGCCTGGAATTACGGAGCCAGCCTTCAGCAGGAATTTAAACTGTTCGGAAGAAAATCTTCGATTATAGCAGATTTTTTCAGGACAGATTTTCAGGATCAGGTGATGGTAGACCTTGACCGCTCACCTCAACAGCTAACCTTTTATAATCTTGAGGGAAAATCTTTTGCCAACTCATTCCAGACCCAGTGGGATCTAATGCCTTTCAAAAACTTTGAATTGAGATTTGCCTATAAATATTATGATGTGCAGGCCGATTACCTGAACGGAAGAAGAGCAGTTCCTTTTATGGCAAAACACAGAGGCTTTGTAAATGCAGCCTATTCAACCAATAAAAATGATAAAGGCGGCTTCTGGAGCTTTGACACGACTTTAAATATCGTAGGAAAACAAAGGCTTCCGGATACTTCATCCAATCCTTCACAGTTTCAGCTTGCAGCATATTCACCATCATACAGTGTTCTGAATGCACAGATTTCAAGAAATTTCAACCAGAAAATAAGAGCTTATCTGGGTGGCGAAAACTTAACTTCGTACTCACAAAGCAACGCGATTGTCGATTTTAAAAATCCTTTCGGAAATTATTTTGACGGCGGAATGGTTTACGCTCCTATCATGAAAGCCAATTTTTATGTAGGACTGGATGTAACATTCTAATCTTTACAAATATTTAACCTTAAATTAAATAGCATGGTTTCAATCGTAACAAAAGAAACCATGCTTTTTTGTATCTTTAAAGTAAAGTAAAATCATGTCGCAAACGCTTATTTTTGAAGATCAGTATAAAAGACTCGGTATTGAAAATTTTTGGGAAAATAACCTTGAAACCATTAATGGTAATAAATTTCGTTATGACATTAAAATCATGTTTATTCCGGCGGGTTATGAGATATCGGTAGATTTTAATTACTTTGAGATTACTCAGCCCAGCCTTTTTTTCTTAACGAATCAGCATGTCAAAATTATAAAAGCGCAGGAAAAGGCAAAATTACTATACTACAATCGTGATTTTTACTGTATCCAAATCCATGATAAAGAAGTTGCTTGTGACGGACTTTTATTTCATAATATTTTCGAAATTCCTTTTGTAGAGCTTGATAATGAAGAAAACATCATCATTCAGCAGCTTTTTCAAAATATAGAGCACGAGCTTGAATCGAAAGATTCTTCTGCAGAAGAAATGATCCGGACGTATGTGAAGCAGATCATCATCCGCGCTACCAGAAAATGGAAAAAACAGAACCTTGACAAGGGATCTATAAAAGTCCCCAGTAATGAAGTCGACATTTTCCGGGATTTCAGCAGGCTTATGGAAATCCACTTCAGAGAAAAACATAATGTATCTGAATATGCAGAGCTTCTGCATATAGCTCCCAAAACATTAACCCATAAATTTAAAAGTCTACAACTAGAATCTCCCAATCAGCTAATCATCAACAGAATAATTCTTGAAGCCAAAAGACTTCTTATTTATACCGATAAAACCGTAAAAGAAATTGCCTATGATTTGGGATATGAAGATCCGGCATATTTCAACCGCCTCTTTACGAACAAAACAGGAAATACTCCTGCGCATTTCAAAAAAAGTTATACATCGGGAAAAAAGTACAACATTTAAGGTCTTTTATGTATTTATCCAGACAAAAACACAATATATCTTTGTAACATCAAAAATAAACAATAGTAACAATAAAAAAATTAAAGTATTATGAGACGTAACGCTACAGCCGTTTGGAACGGTAACATCAAGGAAGGTAAAGGACATTTAACTACCCAAAGCACAACCTTAAACGAAACGCAATATTCATTCAACAGCCGTTTTGCGGACGGAGTAGGCACAAATCCTGAAGAATTGCTGGCTGCAGCTCATGCAGGATGTTTTACCATGAAATTAAGCGCAGAACTTTCCCAGGCAGGATTTACCCCTGAAGAATTAAAAACAACTTCTGTAATTACCCTTGATCCTAGTGTAGGAAAAATTACAAAATCAGAGCTTACTTTAACGGCAAAAGTTCCGGGAATTTCAGAAGAAGAGTTCCAGAAATATGCTAAAATTGCAGAAGAAGGATGCCCTGTAAGCGCTGCATTTAATTTTGAAATTACCCTAAACGCAACTTTAGAAAATTAAGATCCCATAGTTGCTACGATTAAAAATCAATAGGAGCGGGCTTTAGCCCGCTTTTGTTTAGTATACCTTGGCTTTAACCAAAAATTATGAATAAAGAATTTAATTGTATCCTATTTGATGCTGACAAACTATACAGATATTATTTAAATTTAATCATAAATTAAAATATACCGATTGGTATATTTTCTGTATATTTGTATAAAATTCTGATCTAAATGTCTAAAGCTGAAAAAACAAGACAGTTCATCATTGAAAAAACGGCATCTCTTTTTAACACCAAGGGATATACCTCTACATCACTTTCAGACATTACAGCAACTACCGGGCTCACAAAAGGAAGCATCTACGGAAATTTTGAAAATAAAGATCAGGTCGCTTTAGAAGTATATAAATACAACGCCGGTCTTTTAAAACAAAGCATGTCCCGGTCTTTCGGTGATGAATTTCCCTCTACGATGGATAAGTTAAATGCATTTGTTGCATTCTACAGAAAAAACTGGCAGTCGGTTTTTTTAAACGGAGGTTGTCCGCTGATGAACGCTGCCACCGAAGCTGATGACACTTTTCCTTTACTTAAAAAGCAGGTAACTCAATCTTTCACAGAATGGATCTCCAAGATTTCGGAAGTAATTATAGAAGGTCAGAAAAGCGGAGAGTTGTCTGCCAATGCTGATTCGGAAGAATATGCTTCACTTTTTATTATGCTGATTGAAGGCGGAATCTTATTATCTAAAACAACCGGAGAAGAAAAATTTTTAAACCAGGCATTAGACAGAGTTTTACATATCATTAACAAAGAACTGAATATACATCCATCATAAATATCACCCTATGGAAACAAAAAGAGTGGCCATCGTAGGATACAACAGAATCCCGTTTGCCAGAATTAATACTGCTTATACGGAGAAGAGCAATCAGGATCTGCTGACTGCCGCACTGAACGGGCTGATCCACCGCTGCAACCTTCAAGGAAAACTTTTGGGAGAAGTTGCCGGAGGCGCTGTTATTAAACATATTTCCGAAAGCAACCTTATCCGGGAATCGGTGATGGAAACGGCTCTTGATCCCGCCACTCCCGGATGTGACCTTCAACAGGCCTGTGACACAGGAATTGAAGCAGCAATTTATATTGGAAATAAAATTGCTTTAGGCCAGATCGAGAGTGGTATTGCCTGTGGCGTTGAAGCGATGAGCAATATTCCATTCGAAACCTCTGTCCGATTGAGAAAAGCTTTACTAAAGGCCAATAAAGAAAAATCTGTTTTCAGTAAAATCAAACAACTATTAAACCCGAAATTGAAAGACTGGATGCCGGTTCCATACAAAGGACAGGAACCTAAAACGGGGCTTGTGATGGGTGGACATACGGAAATTACTGCAAAATATTATAAAATTTACCGTGAAGATCAGGACCTACTGGCATTTAAAAGCCACCAGAATATGGCAAAAGCATACGATGAAGGTTTCTTCGATGATATGATCTCTCCTGCTTTCGGATTGAATAAAGACAACAATCTCCGCCGCGACACAAGCCTTGAAAAACTGGCCCAGCTAAAACCCGCCTTTGATAAACAAAACGGAACTTTAACAGCGGGAAATTCCACACCGTTTACCGATGGCGCTTCTGCCATTTTACTTGCCAGTGAAGAATGGGCAAAAGAAAATAATCTTCCGGTTCTGGCCTATATCACATATGCTGAAGTAGCAGGAATAGAATACGTCGAAAATAAGCAGAATTTATTGCTTGCTCCGGTTTTTGCCGCCGACAGAATGCTGAAAAAAGCAGGAATGAACCTTGAAGATTTCGATTATTATGAAATTCATGAAGCTTTTGCTGCACAAGTTTTAGCGACATTAAAAATCTGGGAAAACGATGATGTGGCCAAAAAATTCGGACTTGAAAAGTCATTAGGAAAAATTGACCGGAATAAACTGAACGTGAAAGGCGGAAGTCTTGCTGCCGCACATCCTTTCGCGGCAACAGGGGGAAGGATCATTGCCACTCTGGCAAAACTTTTAGATGAAAAGGGCAGCGGAAAAGGTTTCATTTCCATTTGTGCAGCCCGCGGGCAGGGCGTTACCATGATATTAGAAAAATAAATAATGGACAGACTTGCGCAATTAAAACAGTTTATAGGAAAAGAATTCACCCAATCGCCATCCCCTTTTATGAAATGGCTGAATCCTGTAATTCTTTCCGCAGAAGAAGGACAATTGGAATTTCAATACACCATACGACACGAATGGCTTAATCCTGTGGGAAATCTCCATGGTGGCATCACAGCCGCAATTATCGACGATATCATTGGCGCTACTATGTTTTCGTTAAATGAAAAATCTTTCATAACTACCATCAATAATGTCATTGATTATTTTTCTACCGCCAAAGAAAATGATATTATTGTTGCAGAAACAAAAATCATTAAAAGAGGAAAGCAATTCATAAATGTACAGTGTGAAATCTGGAATGCAGACAAATCACGGATTATTGCAAGAGGAACTTCCAATTTATTCAAAATAAACAATTAAAAATATCATCGTTTTATAGATTGATGATACATACCCAATAAAAGATAAATATCTATCAATGAAAAGAGTAGTCATTACAGGTCTCGGCGCAGTAACACCTTTGGGAAACAACGTAGGAGAATTCTGGAAAAACAGCATCAACGGAGTAAGCGGAGCCAACAAAATCACTCATTTCGATACGGAAAAATTTAAAGTGCATTTTGCCTGCGAAGTGAAAAATTTTGATCCTAAAGCTCATCTAACGCACAACGAAATCAAAAGAAGTGATCTTTTTTCACAATACGCCATGTATTCAACAGCTGAAGCGCTGAAAGATTCAGGGCTTGAACTGGAAAATATGGATCCCTTTGACACCGGCGTGATCTGGGGAACCGGACAAGGCGGAATGTGGACCTTTGAAAGTGAAGTCATGAATTTTGCGGCAGGCGACGGGACACCAAGGTTCAACCCCTTTTTCGTTCCGAAGTTCATCGCCAATATGGCTTCAGGAATGATTTCAATGAAATTTGGACTGCAAGGAATCAACTATACAACGATTTCAGCATGTGCTACAGGGAATACGGCATTGATGGATGCTTTTAATTATATAAGGCTTGGAAAGGCAAAAGTTATTGTGAGCGGAGGATCCGAAGCAGCCATTACACCAGCTTCCATCGGAGGATTTTCCATTATGAAAGCAATGTCTACAAGAAATGATGATTTTGCAACTGCAAGCCGGCCTTACGATGCAGACAGAGACGGCTTTGTTATGGGAGAAGGGGCAGGTGCTTTAATTCTTGAAGAATATGAACATGCAAAAGCAAGAGGCGCAAAAATTTATGCAGAACTTGTGGGAGCTGCCATGACTGCGGACGCCTATCATATGACCGCGCCTCATCCGGACGGTATCGGAGCCATTAAAGCCATGCAGCTTGCATTAAAGGAAGCTCAGATCAACACGGAAGATATTGATTACATTAATCCTCACGCAACCTCAACCCCGATGGGAGATCTTGTGGAATTGAACGGAATAAACAAATTATTTAAAGGAAGTAAAAACCTCGATATCAGTGCAACAAAGTCGATGACAGGGCATTTGCTGGGGGCAGCAGGAGCCGCCGAAGCGATTTTATCCATTAAAGCCATCGAGACAGGAATTATCCCGCCAACTATTAATCTTCACAACATAGATGAAAATATTCCCAGAGATATCAATATTGTTTTTGGAGAGGCTAAAGAGAAAACCATCAATTACGCTCTGAGCAATGCTTTTGGTTTCGGTGGCCATAATGCAACATTGATTTTCAAGAAGTTTTCATAATAAATATTCTTATCAAAAAAGCAGTCTGCTATTCAGACTGCTTTTTTATTTAATCAATTAAAATAATTCTAATGATGATCAGAAATGAAGAAACTGTCGCCATGATCAGGAATAGGAATATAAAGCCTTTCCCATATTTCTCCTTCTTCAAATTCCCAGCTGTGCCCTTTTCCTTCTACGTCTTCAGCGAGTAGAATAATTCCGGGTTCAATAAGAAATGTATTTCCGTTACTCACTTTAAACCGGATTTTACCCTTTACGGTTACCACATATTGTTTTCTGGGTGCAGGATGATCAGATTTCTCCCATTCTTCAACGGTATTGCTAATGCGGAAAGAAGTTGTACTGATTGTTTTCAGAACAGGAAGTTTTCCCGTTTCAAAAGTACTGCTTCCGTCAGGAGTGTTCATTAATCGTATTGCTGGAATAAATTCCGAAGTTTCATTCATTTATATTGACGTTTTCAGCCATTCTGATTTAGAAAGATAATTTTGGTCAGGATAATAGATAAAAAGAAGATTTCTCCCTTTGATCGTATTAATGATTGGCTGGGTAAGATCTCTGGGTACAGCCGGACAACCCCAGCTTCTTCCGATTCTTTTGTGCATTGCTGCAAATTCATCACTTACATAATCTGCGCCATGCATTACGATTGCTCTTCTGTACGCCGCATCATTAAATCCTTTATCCATTCCCAGCAGTCTCAGGGAAAATCCATTGTCCCCATTGTATGTTGCATCCGTAATATAAAAACCTAAACTGCTCTGAAGTGAGCTATCGGTATTAGAAAAATTCGTTGCAAACTCTTCTCCGGTATTTTTACCGTGCGCTACCAGTGAGTTGAACAATACCTTTCTCTCATTCATATCAATTACCCAAAGTCTTTTCGTATTTGAGGACATGGAAAAATCGCATACCGTAAGTAAATGCGAATCCTGATTAAGCAAACCAGCTTTCTTCAAATTCTCAAACCCTGTTAAGGCTTTGAAGAAAACTTCTTCGTTAAGCTCATGCCCTTGTTCAAATGCGATAGACCTGTATAACTCTTCTGAGGATGATACTGTTTTCTCTGTGGTGTTCTCCGATTTTTTGTCGGCTACTCTTTCAATCTTTTTTGTACTGATTTCATTCTTTGTCTCTTTTTTTTCTGGTGACAGGTAGAATGAAGTAGTGACCATGTAAACAATACTTAATAAGCTATAAAATCCTTTCATTCAATAATATGTTAAATCCAATTGAGTCAGCAAATGTATAAAAACATACCTATCTGGAAGAATAACTCCACTAGTTTAACTCAAATTTAAGAAACTTTAACTTACTGATTTCGTGAATAAAAACTATTTTATATCTGTTCATCCGAAACAAACTCCAGGCTTACGGAATTCATACAGTACCTTAATCCGGTAGGCTTCGGCCCGTCGTCAAAAACATGCCCAAGGTGGGAATCACATCTTTTACAAAGTACTTCTACCCTATCCATTCCGTAGGTTACATCTCTTTTATAATAAACCCCTTCTTTATCTGCTTCAAAAAAGCTCGGCCAGCCGCAGCTGCTGGAAAATTTTTCAGTAGACCTGAACAGATGATTTCCACATACCGCACAATAATATTCTCCCAGTTCATCAAACTCATTGTATTTTCCGGTAAAGGCTCTTTCGGTTGCCGCTTCTCTTGCTACAGCATAGAGTTCCGGCGAAAGTATTTTTTTCCATTCTTCGTTGGAAATATTCACCGCTGTTCTGTCTGTTCGTGAGTAGTATGGATTGTTTTTTGCTTCGTTTTGCATAAGATTTACTTAAAGATTTAGGTAACTAAAAATTGAACCACAAAAATTATAAAAGTTTTTAGCCAAAATTGATCCTGGTGAATTTCACAGTATATAAAAATCTAGTGTGTACTTTAGCAGAAACATTTCAACTTTAATCTTGAAAATTCTTTTGTGACTTTTGTGGTAAAAAATATATACCAAATGTACTAAATTTGAGAATATGAATGATGAGGCCAAAAGAAAACAATTAAGAAAATACAAAGCATTTGCCACAGGACTGTTCCTTTTGATGGCGGCCATTTTTATTGCCACCACTCTTCTCCAAAAAAACGTAGATTCCGACTGGGTAGGTTACGTACGGGCTTTTTCTGAGGCAGCCATGGTAGGTGCGCTTGCCGACTGGTTTGCGGTTACTGCGCTTTTTCGTCATCCGTTGGGATTACCCATTCCTCACACCAACCTTATTGAAAACAGCAAGGAGCGACTGGGTGATAATCTCGGCAGTTTCGTGGTGAGCAATTTTCTTTCTCCACAGAATATCAGACCTTACATGATGAAGCTGAAAATTTCAGGCTTTGTGGGTGAATGGCTTTCAAAGGAAAAAAACCAGGAGATCCTCATTAAAAATCTTTCGGATATTGTTCTGGATATTCTCAATAAGCTTGACGATACTGCCGTAAGCCAGTTCATCAGTAAAAAAGTTCAGGAAATGACCGATGATATCAAACTTAATAAAATCGTAGGAAACGGGATTGGTTATATTATTGAGAAAAATGACCATCAGAGAATGGTAACCAATCTTTCGGCACAGATCAAAAATTATATTCTTGAAAATGATGAACTCATTAAAGAGCGGGTAAAAAAAGGAAGCTATACTTTTATTCCTTCTTTTGTTGATAATAAAATTGCTGATAAAATCGCCACAGGACTTTCAGACTTTTTCAGGGAAATTGAAGAAGATCCGCGACATGAAATCAGGAACCTGATTACCCAAAAAATTCATGATTTTTCCGTTGACCTGAAAGAAGACCCGAAATGGGAGGAAGAATTTAAAATTATTAAAAACGATCTTCTGAAAGGCGATAAATTGAACGAATACTCCAATGACATTTGGGTTTCCATCAAAAATACATTGAAAAACGAACTTCAGGAAGAAGATTCTTCTTTAAAAAAATATATTTCTAAAAACCTGGATGAATTCTCCGAAAATTTGAAAACGGACGCAAACCTTCAGAATAAGATTGATGACTGGATTCGGGTAACGGCTTATAAGTATATTCTTAGAAATACGCATCAGTTTGGAAACCTCATCAGTTCCACTGTAGGAAACTGGCAGGGAAAAGAGCTCAGTGAAAAACTGGAACTGGAAGTGGGGAAAGACCTTCAGTTCATCCGGGTGAACGGAACTTTAGTGGGAGGACTGGTCGGACTGGTTATTTATACGATTGCACATTTTTTTCTTTAAAACAATAAAAAAGAGAGTTCATAAACCCTCTTCTTAATTTTATCTTGAAATTCTGCTTGCCCGTGTTAAAAGCGCTTTATTAATATCATTGATCAATTCCGGTCCTTCATAAATAAATCCTGTATACAGCTGCACCAGCGTTGCTCCAGCATCCAGTTTTTCCAGGGCATCTTTTGCAGAATGAATTCCTCCAACACCAATAATCGGGAAAGATCTGTTGCTTTTATCGGAGAGATATTTAATCATTTTCGTACTTCGCTCGCGAATCGGTTTTCCGCTGAGACCACCGTTTCCGATCTGTGCCAACACTTCCGGTGATGTTTTCAAACCTTCCCTGTTAACCGATGTATTGGAAACTACAATTCCGTCAATTTTCGTTTCTGCGATCAGATCAATGATTTCATCAAGTTGATTGTTATTCAGATCCGGAGCAATTTTCAGTAATATAGGTTTTTGTACAGCTTTTGACTGATTAATTTTTTTAACTTCGGTAATTAACTCCCTCAGATACTCTACATCTTCCAGCTTGGCGTGGCTTCCTACATTCGGACAGCTTACATTCAGCACAAAATAATCTACATAAGGATGAAGACCTTCAAAACACTCCAGGTAATCTTGGGTATAGTTTTCCGGTGTGGTGTCTGTATTTTTACCGATGTTCCCGCCGATAATGATTTTCCCTTTGTTACCTTTCAGTTTTTCGATGGCAGCTTCCAGTCCGTCGTTATTGAAACCCATTCTGTTGATGATTCCGCCATCTTCTATTAAACGGAAAAGCCTCTTCTTAGGATTCCCAGCTTGTGCTCTCGGCGTAACCGTACCTATTTCTACAAATCCGAAACCCAGATCTCCCAATTCATTAAATAAAACAGCATTTTTATCAAAACCGGCAGCCAGTCCTACGGGATTTTTAAATTTTAATCCAAAGACTTCTCTTTCCAGACGTTTGTCTTCAATAGGTTTCGGTAAAAATAATTTAGTGATAAATCCGAAATTTTTCAGCATTGCAAAAGTAAAATGATGAACTTCTTCAGGATCAAATTTGAAAAGAATCGGGCGAATGAGCGATTTGTACATTGAAAAAAAGTTTTACAAAAATACTCATTTTAAAATTAATGTTCCATTAACCTGTGATATTAATGAAAAAAATATATAATATATACTGTCTATAACAGCTGCTGGATTTATTTTAATCTGGAATTCGTAATCAACGAAATATTAACAATATATTTAAACACTTTTAGTACAATAAAGTTGTCAAATAATTTTTAAGAGCTATTTCCCGCTTTCCATTACAATCTTTTTTTCAAAAAGGATTTTCATTGCAATCGGGGCTAGGGTTGCAGTCGTTTATTCAATAGTATGAAATTAACCCAATTTGTGACTCCATAGGAACTGAAAGCATTAATGCTTTGTGTAGATCCTTCCAGGATGACAAACTGCATGTTAAGAATAGGCACTCAAATCCAGATTCAGAATATCTCCAATTTTTTTAAAATCATTATCTATTGTAGCATTAATTGTTATTTTTTCGCCGGAAATCGGATGATTAAATGCCAGCTGATGGGCATGCAACGTCATTTTGCTGATGCCAAATGTCTGAAGCCACAACTTATTCTGCTTATTACAGCCGTGTTTCCGGCAGCCTAAAATAGGATGTAAAATATGTTTAAAATGCTTCCTCAACTGATGGAACCTTCCTGTTTCAGGAGTTGCTTCAACCAGACAGTATCTTGAGGTCTGATGTTTTAGAAAAGGCAAGTCTATTTCCGAAGTCTGCAGGCGACGGTAGTAGGTAACAGCATTCTGCGTCACTTCATTTTCATTTACCAAGTCATAATCAATGGTTTCTTCTTCTTTGGCCCAGCCCCGCAGAATTGCAATATATTTTTTCTCTACTTCCCGCGTGGCAAACTGATCGCTCATGATTCTCAATGTCTCTCTATCCAAAGTAAACAGCAAGACACCCGAAGTTTTCCGGTCTAAACGGTGTACCGGATACACTTTTTGCCCGATCTGCTTTTTTAATTCCTGAATGGCATAGGTATCCGCTTCTCCGGAATAAAAAGATTTATGAACCAATAATCCGCTGGGTTTATTGATGGCAATAAGATGTTCATCTCGGTAAAGAATTTCTAGCATCCGGCAAAAGTAGAGAATTTCTATTAATCCTAACGGGTTTTAAAACCTGTGAGGGTTGTTTGAAGTTTGCGATCCTAGTCCTGATTGAGCGGCATGTCTGAGCTCATTTTCCGGGATTTTGGCGGCGCGGCTTCGCCGCCCCCGGAAAATAGCGAGTAGCGAAAGCAGGTTCCCGACTCCTAAAATCCTGCGTTATAAAAACTTCTGTATTCTCACCTCCAACTTCCGGGTTTTTCACTATTTTTGCAACTTCAGACGTTAAAAATATGGCAAAGCAAGAAGATGTTTTCAAGAAAGTGATTTCTCACGCTAAAGAATATGGTTTTATTTTCCCTTCGAGTGAGATCTACGATGGTTTATCCGCTGTTTACGATTATGGTCAAAACGGTGCCGAACTCAAAAATAATATCAAGCAGTACTGGTGGAAAGCCATGGTACAGCTTAATGAAAATATTGTCGGCATTGATTCTGCAATTTTGATGCACCCTACAACATGGAAGGCATCGGGCCACGTAGACGCTTTTAACGATCCGTTGATTGACAATAAAGATTCTAAAAAACGTTTCAGAGCAGACGTTTTAGTAGAAGATTACTGCGCTAAAATTGAAGATAAAGAGAACAAGGAAATTGAAAAAGCAGCCAAAAGATTCGGAGAGGCTTTTGATAAAGATCAGTTTGTGGCTACGAATCCAAAAGTTTTGGAATACAGAGCCAAAAGAGAAGCCATTCTTTCAAGATTAGCAAAATCCTTGGAAAATGAAGACCTTGCCGATGTAAAAGCGTTAATTGAAGAGCTGGAAATTGCCGATCCCGATACCGGTTCTAAAAACTGGACGGAAGTGAGACAATTTAACCTGATGTTCGGGACGAAACTCGGTGCTTCCGCAGATTCTGCGATGGACCTTTATTTAAGACCGGAAACCGCTCAGGGTATTTTCGTGAACTTTTTGAATGTTCAGAAAACATCACGACACAGGCTTCCTTTTGGGATTGCACAGATCGGTAAAGCATTCAGAAATGAGATCGTTGCAAGACAGTTTATTTTCAGAATGCGTGAATTTGAACAGATGGAAATGCAGTTCTTCGTGGCTCCGGGAACAGAATTGGAATTCTACGAACAATGGAAGCAAAAACGTCTGAACTGGCACTTAGCTTTAGGATTAGGTGATGAAAATTACAGATTCCACGATCACGAAAAGCTGGCGCACTATGCGAATGCTGCGGCTGATATTGAGTTTAATTTCCCTTTCGGTTTCAAAGAACTGGAAGGTATCCACTCCAGAACGGATTTCGATTTAAAGGCTCATGAAAAGCATTCAGGAAGAAAATTACAATTCTTCGATCCGGAAAGAAATGAAAACTATGTTCCTTACGTAGTAGAAACTTCTGTAGGTCTGGACAGATTATTCCTTTCCATTTTCTCTCATTGCTTAAAAGACGAAGTATTGGAAGACGGTTCCGAAAGAACAGTTTTATCATTACCACCGGCTTTAGCACCGATTAAAGCTGCTATTCTTCCGTTAATGAAGAGAGATGGTCTGGCAGAATATGCTGAGAAAATTTTCAACGACCTGAAATACGATTTCAACCTGTTCTACGAAGAAAAAGATGCCATCGGAAAACGCTACAGAAGACAGGATGCCATAGGAACGCCTTACTGTATTACGATTGATCACGATTCATTAACTGACCACACCGTAACGATCAGAGACAGGGATACGATGCAGCAGGAACGGGTTCCTGTTTCAGAGTTGAGAAGAATCATTGATGAAAAGACCAACTTCAGAAATTTACTTTCAAAAATATAAATGAAAGCCTTGAGAAATCAGGGCTTTTATTTTTTGTTAAAATGTCATTCTATGTGATATTTCAAATTTAGCTTACATTTGTTTTAAGATCTATTGATATGACAATTCTTATTTATTTTGTTACATTTATTGTAATTGCCGCAGTACTTTTTTATCTTTTAGGATACAGTTATATTTTTAACGGAATTTCAAAAACCTATCTGAAAGGGAAAATGAGCGCCCATATTGATGATGGCAAATTTTTCTCCTACAATCTGATTGCGGCCGGAAATCCTGTTCCTTGGGAAAAACATCCGGAATACAATAAAACCCCATTACCGAAAAATATAGTTGATGATTTGATTCACTCCAATACTGCTTCTTTTCTTGTTGTAAAAAACGGCAAAATCATCCATGAACAATACTGGAACGGCTACAATGCATTATCAAAAACCAATTCTTTCTCCATGGCAAAAGCAGTTACCGTGATGCTTTTAGGAAAAGCGATTGAAGAAGGGAAAATCAACAGTATTGACAATAAATTTTCTGATTATTTTGATGAATTCAGAAATAAGGAGTTTACAGAAAGTTTGACACTGAGAAATCTGGCACAAATGGAATCCGGACTTAACTGGGAGGAAAACTATAAAAATCCATTTCTGCCAAACGCAAAAGCATATTATGGGAGAAGTCTTATAAAAGCTACCTTTTCAAGAAAATTCAAGCAACATCCCGGAGAAAAGTTTGAATACCAAAGCGGTTCTACCCAACTTTTGGGTTTCGCTGTGAAAAAAGCGGTCAGCCAGACTCTTGCGAGCTATTTATCTGAAAAAATATGGACTCCGCTGGGGATGGAACAAAACGCAGAATGGAGCACCGACGAAAGCGGAATGGAAAAAACCTACTGCTGCATCCACGCTACCGCAAAGGATTTTGCAAAGCTCGGACAGTTATTCCTGAATGACGGAAAAGCAGGAGACCAACAAATCCTGAATCCTGATTTTATTAATCAGATGCGCACCCCGACGAAAAAATCTGAAGAAATTTACGGAATGGGATTCTGGATCAATGATGACAATCCCATTAAACACTATTATTTTTTAGGGCTGCAGGGACAATACATCATCATGGTTCCTGAACACAATATGGTTATCGTAAAAACAGGAAGCTACAACAATCTTCCGAAAAATGACCGGGGAAGACCGGATCAGGTAAAGTTCCTTGTGAATGAAACCGTACAATTATTTGCTGACTAATGGAATCTGAAATTGGCTTCCGTAAAAGTATTGTTCTTAAGAAAAGCCTCATATTCCGGGGATAACTGCTTTCTTCCGTAAGTATTTTCTCCGCTCATGCTTCCCAGTCGTACTTTATCTTTCCCGAATTTCTTATTCATCGCATCCATCGCTTTCATAACCGGTAAATGTTGGTTTTGGGTGTCTTCTTCGAATAAGTTAATCAATCTCTGGTCTTCAGGGACAAAATCATTAACGATCACGCCCGCTTTTTTATAATGAAATCCTTCTTTGAAAACAGCCTCGAATAGTTCATTTACCACTCTTCCTATCAAGATAGAAGAATTGGTAGGATTGGGAAGAACCCGTCTGATGGCATTTTTGTATTCCGGCAAATCTTTTCGGAAACGGTTGGTCTGTACAAAAACCGTTACCATTTTACAACATGTGTTCTGCTTCCGCAATCGTTCCGAACAGTACATCCCGAAGGTTTCCACCCTTTCGCGTACATCTTCCTTTTTGGTGAGCATCTCCATAAAGCTTCTGGTTACGGCAATAGATTTTTTCGGAGATGGAGCATCCAGTTCCAGCTGTCGGATTCCTTTAAGCTCATTGATCATTCTTACGCCGTGAATTCCCATTATTTTACGCACCCACATTTCCGGTTTCTGAAGCAAATCCCATGCTTTATGAACGCCGTTATCATGCATCTTTATGGCAAGCCTGCGGCCGATTCCCCACACATCTCCAATATCTAACCACTTTAAAGCTTTCTCTATTTTTTCGGGTGAATCCATTATAAACACACCATCAAAATTATCCGGATATTTTTTTACAATTCTGTTGGCGACTTTGCATAAAGTTTTTGTAGGAGCAATGCCAATACTTACCGGAATATTCGCTTCCTTCCCGATCCTGTTCTTGATTTCAATACAATAATCATGGATATTGATGTATTTAAACCCTGTAAAGTCTAAAAATAACTCATCAATACTGTATACTTCATAATCCAGTACATATGATTTTGCAATCTCAATAACCTGCTGGCTTTTAAAATTATATAATTCAAATTTTGCAGAAAAACTTTTCACGTCATGCTCTTTGAACAGTTCTTTATATTTAAAAGCCGGCGCAGCCATAGGAATGCCCAGATCCTTGGCCTCTCTGCTTCGGGACACCACGCATCCGTCGTTGTTGGAAAGCACAACAACGGGCTTATTTTCAAGCGCCGGATCCAGGGTTCGTTCGCAGGAAACAAAGAAATTATTACAGTCTACCAGAGCATACATAATGAAAAACGGGACAATTCAATACGCAAAATTATAACTTTTAAATCATAATATTATGTTTAATATAAATTTTAACATTAAATTTAAATTGCTGACAAACAGACGTTTAAATTTATTTTAATACGTCAAGTTTTGTCGCTACAAACCTATAATTTTGTTTCCCAAAACGCTAAATTATTAATATGGATAAAGTAACATTACAAAGAATTGAAAAACTCCATCCTTTCGTGCGGGAAGAAGTAAAACAGATTATTAAAGATTGCAATGAGGCCTTAACCGGGAGAGCAAAAGTAAGAATTACGCAAGGGCTGAGAAGTTTTGAAGAACAGGAAAAACTCTACGCCATTGGAAGAATTACCTCAGGAAAAAAAGTGACCAATGCCAAAGCCGGACAAAGCATTCACAATTACGGACTGGCCGTTGACATCTGTATGATGATTGATGGTAAAACAGCCAGCTGGGATACAGCCAAAGACTGGGATAATGACAAGGTAGCCGATTGGTACGAATGTGTGAAAATTTTTGCTAAATACGGCTGGGAGTGGGGTGGTAACTGGAAGACCTTCAAAGATCTCCCACACTTTGAAAAAAAAGAAATTCTTACCGAAAAAGGAATTATAAAAACAAGCTGGCGAAAACTCATTAAAATGAAGCGCGATAAAGAGGACTATGTGGCATTTTAATTCTCCTTTGTTTGAAAAATTATTTTAACACGACAAGTTCTGTCGCTTTCCCGTACTACTTTTGCCTTGAGAGAAACACCAAACCATCTCTAAATAATAAAAAAAACCAATAGCCATTTTTAAAAGTCTATTGGTTTTTATTGTCTTTAGCTGACTGGTTTTCTCCAAAAAAAGTAAAATCAAATGAAAAAGACAACCATTCTTTCTTTGGACGGGGGCGGAATCAGGGGAATTATCACCTGCATTATTCTGCGTTACATAGAAGAACAGCTGCAGATTTATGATAAGCCGGGAGCCAAACTCGGTGATTATTTTGACTTTGTTGCCGGAAGCAGTACAGGAGGTCTGATTGCATCTATTATTCTATGTCCCAATGAACACCGAAAAGCAAAATATTCCATCCAAAAAGGGCTGGAACTTTATGCTGAAAAAGGTGGCGACATATTTCAGGTTTCTTTTTGGGAAAGGCTGGTCAATCCCTTTGGATTGATTAATGAAAAAATCTCCCAGGAAGCACTTGAAAAAAACCTTAATGACTTTTTTGGAAGTTTAGAATTAAAGGAACTGATAAAACCGTGTTTAATAACGAGCTATGATATCGAAAACAGAAGAGCGAAACTCTTTAACTCCTGGAAAGCCCGGATTAATACAGATAATTTTTATGTAAAAGATGTCTGCAGGGCAACCTCAGCGGCGCCTACATATTTTTCACCGGTTCAGATCAAGTCTTTATATGGACAAATTTTCAGCCTGATTGATGGCGGCATGTTTGCCAATAATCCATCGCTCTGCGCTTATGCGGAAGCCCGGAAAATTCCTTTTGCAGAGATTTTAAAGGATCAACAGAAAACCAATCATCCTGCGGTGAATGATATGATCGTTATCTCCATCGGGACAGGTATTGAGTCAAAATCTTATTCCTTCAGAAAATTGGAAAAGGCAGGAAAGATAAGCTGGGTAAATCCTATCATTGATATCTTAATGTCTGCCAATGCAGAAACAGTAGATTATCAGCTTTGCCAGATGTTTGATACATTGGAACAGCAAAACCAGAAAAACTACTACCGGCTTAATCCCTCATTGAAAAATGCTTCTCCGGCAATGGATAATGTAAGGAGATCCAATATTGAGAATCTGATACAGGCAGGACTCTGCTTTATTGATGATAACCGTGATATCCTGAATGAAATTGTTCAGAAACTGATCTTACACAAAACATAAGCTTTTTACCTTATAAAAAGGAAAAATAAGCTATTTACCTTATAAATTATTTAAAAAAATAATTTTATACGTCAAGTTTTGTCGCTTTCACCTGGTATTTTTGAATCAAGATTAAAAACAATAACCAAAAAACGAAATACCATGAAAAAAATCCTACAAATTGTAGTTTTGATTTGAAATTTCAATAGCCGACCCGGACTATAGCTCCCAAACGTATCCGACAACGATATTATTCAGCTTCCTGCTGAACAGGATATGTATTTACCCATGAATATCAGTTTGCTAGCACTGCTATATAATCAATTTATTAACCATTCAAACCATTAAACATTATGGCAAATTTAGTACAAGAATTAAACAGTTTAGATTTCAGCGTTTACATCGGCGGTCCGTTACAGGCTGCAGTGAAAGCACAGCATGACGCTTCCATTTCACAGGTCAATTTTATTAAAGAAGTAGGTTTTATTCCTTCTGAAGAAGAAGACGAGCCGGTTGCTTTAAGATATGTGGATTTTAATTACAAAAAGTCGGTTCCTAATCCTGATTATGATCCAGATGCTACCACAGAATCGGCAACAGAGCGATTTACTACTGCAGAAGTTAGCCTAAAGGTCCCTTTTCTTACCATGCTTACGATTCCTGCTTTAAGAATTGATGAGATGACCATTGATTTTAACGCTAAACTAAACTCAGTGGAAACCCAAAATGTTTCCAGCGAATTCAGCGGTTCTGCAAGCCTAAGCGCAAAAATCTGGAAGGTGAAGTTTAATGCATCCGCATCGTACAAAAAGACTTCATCCAGCACTTCTACAACCGAAAGAACGTATACTCTGGGAGTTCATGTGAGAGCGGTAAATGACGAATTGCCGGCCGGCCTTGCTAGGGTTATGGATATGTTGGAAGACAGTATTTCCGCAGTTAACTATTAATTTTTCCGGATGGCTGCTCTGGTGGCCATCCTTTTTCCAACCATTATTATTTTAAACAATTAATCATGCCAAAATTAAATGAATATCTGGGAGGCATTGTATCTGAAATTGCCAATTCCCGAAAGATGGCCGATCTTCAGACCCTACAGATCGCAAAAGAATATGCACAGGATGAAATGCTGAAAAATTTTTCAATCCCAAGAATGAAAATAGGAACAGTAGATCTTACCATTCCTTTTGCACAGGGAGGAAAACTGCCCATTCTCAAACTTAGAGATTTCGCTTACGACGAAATTACCAAAGTTTTGAAAACAGGCTACAACGCTGCTGATACTTCAAGTGATCAAAAGCTCAGGGTTTTCCTGGCAGACATGGAAATATATTATGATGATCTTATTTATCAAATGAAAAAAGACAATATACAGATCATCACTCCAGAAAAAGAAAAAGACTTCTATATCATTCCCGATTATATTACAGATTATTGTTTAACGCTTCCCAATTTCACCTGGGGCGAAGTAAAGTCGGAAACGCTTAAAAACAGCATCAAAAACCGCACGCTTCTTGAGGCTAAAAAAGTGCTTGAGAATGTAGAGGAACATGATATTATAGTAGAAGCCGGCAAGCTGATGAGCATTGATCCCAAATATCTTATTTATGCAAAAATGAGCGTGAGCGAATCCGGAATGGAATGGTCAAGATATGAAGACATTAATGGAAATATCATTGAAACCCTAATTCCTGAATAATGAGAAAATCGCAATTTATTCTGGTAAACCTACTTAAGGAGAAGCTGCAGGAATTCCCGGGAATTGTTTCTTCACTTGAAAAAAAAGATCATCATTTTATTGATAAAATTATGCTCTGGCTGAAAGCTTCGGAAGATATTTTATCCACTTACAACATCAGTGAAGTTTCTGAGATGGCAGGTTTCAGAAGTAAAATATTAGCTGCAAAAATGACAGAAGGCAGAGGAAACAATATCAAGAAAAACCAGACCAAGGCAGCAGCAGATGCTCTTTATAACATTCAAAATACCATACTTACCGTGCTGAGTCCTTTCGAAAGAAAAATGAATGACTGCCGGGAGATTGTAAAACAGCTGTTGGTGCTTACGGCTCAAACACACACCCAGATGTATGATCAAAGTATTCCTTTTGAAGATTTCATCCGGAGTGTATGGCTGTATATCCTGTCTGAAAATGACCTTAAAATGGGAGCCATAAAACTAAAATCAATACTTTCTGAAATAGATATCCTTATGCTCATGGGTGACGAAATTGAACTAAGTGATTTCACTTAAATATAATTTTAATGATAATCCAGGGTAATTCAAATAACCATTGAAATTAAATTAATAACCATGAAAACTTAAATTATCATCATCTGAGCTTCAGAAATTTATCATTAACTATAACCAATCTCATGTATACTATGGAAACACCAAATCAACATTACGATACTGTTTCTGATGACCCCCTTTATACCATTGACTGGAGCGACATCGAGAATGCAGAAAACGATTATGAAAACTACCTTGATGCTATTGAAACATTTTTCAGGGATGACTTTGAAAACGACACTCTTGAAGATGAAATATAAAAACTACCTAACCTTTCACATAAACAGCATAAAACTCCGCAGCGCCTGCTACTGCAGAGTTTTATGTTTTTAGATTAAAAAATACTAGCCTCTTGCTACAATTTTAATTTCTACCATCTGTCCGGGCAAAGCAAGCGCACTTACAGCGACTATTGTACTGGCAACTATACATGCTTCACCATAAAATTCTTTTCCGGTAACTTTTCTTGCCTCGAAGCCCTGCTGCATGTCCGTCACATAAATAACTTCTTCCGTTACATCATCTGCAGTCATTCCAAACCCGGAAAGTAGTTTTCCAATGTTCTCAAAAGTCTGCCTGAACTGATTTTCCATACCGTCAGTAAGTACGCCGTCCATATTATGACCTAGCTGACCTGAAATCCATACCGTGTCTCCTTTCTTAACTGCCTGAACATATCCATATACTGCTTCCCAGGGCATATTGAACGTTTTAAACTCTTTAGTAGTCATATTTTTTATTTAAATCATAACTACTTTTACAACTTCAGCACCCTCACGTTAAAACACTGGTTTCAAGCAATTTAAAATATAAACCCTTGAATAAATTTTATCGAAATATCGTAAATTAGTCTGAAAAATTATGATTGACAAAAAACTTTTCAAGCAATGCTGACTTTTAAAACTTATCCACAAAAATAAAACACGACACATTTTGTCGCATTAAGCATTTATATTTGTCTCAGAGAAGGTAACCATGAACGCAAGCGTTCCATGAAATTAATAACCGTAGAAACTGCATCATAAATTATATCCGAATGAAAAAAGATTTTTACCTGACAAGATATGCTTTGATCATTAAAAGATTAGAAAGCTCTCCTGCTACTTATCCTCAACTGGAAGACTATCTGCTCAATTCTTTTGAATTTCAGGATGCAGGAATCAAAAGCTATTCGATACGGACTCTACAGCGGGATATAAGGGAAATTTCCGATCTGTTTAACCTTTCCATTCACAACAAGAAGAAAGGTGACAACAGATATTATATTGAGAGCCGCCCGATCATGGAAGTGGATGAATACAACCAGAAATTACTTGAATCTTTCCAAGTAAGCAATGCTCTGAATCTTCATCCGGATTTTTCAGATTTTATCTTTTTTGAAAGCAGAAAGCCTACAGGAGTTGAGCATTTTTATGATCTGTTTTTTGCCATCAGAAATAAAAGAATCGTTTCTTTTGAGCATTATAATTATAAAAATAAACTGATGACTTCAAGAAAGGTACACCCGCTGGCATTAAAAGAATCTAAAGACCGGTGGTACCTCATTGCCATTGACACAAAGGATAAAATGCTGAAATCTTTCGGGCTGGACAGGATTAATTATCTTGATGTGAATGATAAACAATTTAAAGAAAAGTACAAATATAACTTCAGGGAACATTTTAAAAATGCTTTCGGGGTTATGAATCTTACTGCACAGAATCCTCAGAAGATTGTTCTGAAATGCAGCAGACATCAGGGCGAGTACATCAAAAGTTTTCCGCTTCACCAATCCCAGAAAGAAATAAAGGAAACGCCGGAAGAAATCTATTTTGAATTCTTTCTTCATCCTACCTATGATTTTATGCAGGAAATTTTATCGTACGGAAAAGAAGTTCAGGTTTTAGAACCGAAGATTTTAGTTGATGAAATACGCAACCATCTGCAGGAGTCCCTGAACAGCTATCTGAAAGAGTAAACAATGTATTGTATTTTTGATTACATTTACATAAATATATCACAGTGAAATTCCTGCTTCCATACTTTTTCTTCTTAATTTCTTCTTTTTGTTTTTCCCAGCAGACTGAAGATTTCAGGCTTGTTAAACAATACTACAATCAGCATCGTTCTATGCTGGGACAGGAATTCAAGAAAAAATTTGATGCGGAAACAAACCAATTCCATAAAGCTTCCATAAAAAGCGATTATCAGCTTTTCATGCAGAAAATGGATAGTATAGAAAATGTTGCGCTTACCGGCGTTTTATTAAAAACAAAGAACCTGGAAGATCTGGGAAGACTGCACCTCATAAAAACAAATACATCTTCCCAGGCTTCGGCTGTAGCCACTGTAATTACCGATAAAGCAGCAGACTATCCCGGAGGCATTAATGAACTCAGAAAAGAAGTTTCCGATCTGTTTTATCTGGGAGGTGTTCATTCTGAGGTTAAAACGATTAAAACCATTGTTGCTTTCATTGTAGAAATTGACGGCACGATAACAAATGTTGAAGCACAGGGAGAGAATTTTACTTTTAACAGACAGGCTGAAATTGCCCTATATTCTGTTCCAAAGAAATTTTTCCCGGCTGTTGTCAATGGAAATCCCGTACGATACCGTTTCCGGCTTCCTTTAACAATGAAACTTGAAGATTAACATGTTTACCGACGAATATTTTATGAAAATGGCGCTCAGCGAAGCGCATCTCGCCCTTGAAAAAGATGAAGTTCCGATTGGCTGTGTGGTGGTTTCCAACAACCGGGTCATTGCAAGAGCACATAACCTCACCGAAACATTGAATGACGTTACTGCCCATGCGGAGATGCAGGCCATTACTTCCGCCGCTCATTTTCTTGGCGGAAAATATCTTAAAAACTGCACGCTGTACGTCACGCTGGAACCCTGTGTAATGTGTTCCGGAGCCCTTTCGTGGTCACAGATCTCAAAAGTAGTAATCGGCGCAAGAGACGAGCAGCGCGGTTTCATCAACAAACATCTTACCCTCCATCCTAAAACGGAAATCGTAACCGGAATTATGGAAAATGAATGCTCTTCTATTGTAAAAGAATTTTTCAGATCAAAGAGATGATGAATTAAGATTAAGGCTTAGAGTTAGGTCTTCAAAAACTTGTATATAAATTAAGCATACACTTACCAGACTTAACATCAGCCTTACAGATCTTTTCCTAAAAAATAAAGTCCTTTCAGCGTATGAAGCCTGTCCATCACATGGATTTTATCCGTTAAAGGTTTATAAACATGGGATACCCCGCCTGTAGCTACTACAAAACAACTATCCTGTACCTCATCATTAATCCTGTCTACAAAACCTTCCACCATTCCTAAAAATCCGTATACCATTCCGCTCTGCATACAGGTAACAGTATCCAATCCTAAAACGGTTTTCGGTTTCACCAGCTCAATTTCCGGAAGCTGGGCAGTCTGGCTGATGAGTGAGTTGAGAGCAGTAATAATCCCCGGAGCAATAATCACGCCTAAGGTTTCGCCATCTTCAGCAACACAGCTTGCTGTAAGCGCCGTCCCGAAATCCAGCACAATCTTCTTCCGATCCGGGTACATATTATGGGCCGCTACCAGATTGGCATAAATATCAGTTCCCATCTGTTTGGATTTTGCCTGAACTCCGGATGGAGTATTTCTGTCGACAATCACCGGATTGATCCCATGGATCTTCCTGATGGCCGAACTCATTATTTTTGTGAGCTGAGGCACTACAGAACCCATGATGATCTTATTAATTTCTTTTGGCTGAATTTTATAGGTCTGGTATAGCATAAGCATCTGAACATAAAGCTCGTCTGCCGTTCTGTAAGGCTTAGTATTGATGACCCACGAAATATCGCAGTTATCTTCATTAAAAAGACCGAATCTGATATTGCTGTTTCCTACATTAATTACTATTGAATTCATTTATTTGGTCTAATGGAATCACTAATTATTTAAGGCTTTAAATTTAATGATTTTATATAAGCCTGCTTACAATCTTCAAAATAAGTTTTATGGTGAAAGGAAATGCTTTAATAAAAATCCCTGCAGAAAAATTTCTGCAGGGATTTTTTATCTATGTTAAAACGTTATTTCACTTCAACAAAATTATCTTTCATATTCACATCGGCCATTCTTTCACTGAAATCTATTCCTAAAACAGACAACTGCGATTTTGTGTAAGGAACGGTAATAACGTATTCCTTTTGGGTCCAAGGCCAATAAGGCATTGTCTTGAATTCTCCGTAAGCATCTTTTTCTTTCCAAGTGTGGGTCATGTTCATCGGAATCTGATAGGTGATCACTTTTTTATCAGACGTTATTATGCTAAAATCAACCGGCATTGGAACCTGACCGTTATTTACCAGGGTAATGGTTGTAGATTTTGCTTCGTATTTCACATCTTTGATTCCGTAATCTATTGTTTTGGTTGTATTGATCCAGTAATGATGAAACCACTTCAGATCCATTCCTGAAACTTTTTGGGCAATATGCAGAAAATCTCTGTCGGAAGGATGTTTCAGCACCCATTGATCGTAATACTGCTTCAGGGTTTCCGTTAAATTCTGTTCACCCATAATATACCCCAGCTGCACAAGATACAGCTCCCCTTTTACGTAAGAAGCATAAGTATAGGAAGTACCGTTGTCATGATGATCTCCCAGCCATACTGCAGGCTCTTCAATTCCTTTTTTAATAAAATTCCTGTAGCCGTTGATTGAATTCACGAAAGGGTTTGGAAGTTCCTGTGCCGGTGGAAATAACTGATTCATCACATATCCTTCTGCATAGCTCGTGAAACCTTCATCCATCCACGGACGCATCGGTTCGTTGGTAGCCAACATCTGCTGGTACCAGGAATGAGCCCCTTCATGGGCCATTAATCCCATCAAGCCTTCAATATCCTGAGCTTCACCTAAAATCATGGTACACATGCCGTACTCCATTCCGCCATCACCACCCTGAATGAAGGCATATGTTGGGTAGACATATTTCCCGAAACGCGCATTCATCAGCTGGTAGTATTTTGTAAGATAAGGCTGCGCCTCTTCCCAGACCTTTGTTTTATCGTTATTCTGATACACCAGGAAGACTTTTGGACCTTGCGGAACGTCAAAGCTTTTTACAATGTAGTCTTTATCTGCAGCCCAGGCGAAATCCAGAATGTTTTTAGCAGTCCACTTCCATGTTGCTTTATTTTTATCTGCTTTAATTTTTGCATTCGGATCATACCCTTTTACATCTTCTGGATTTTCCAGAATTCCTCCTGCTCCGATTACATAATCTTTATTGATTTTAATGGTAACATCAAAATCCGCGAATGGTGCATGAAATTCTCTTCCGATATAATCAAAGGTTGCCCAGCCGTCATAATCATATTCTGCAATTTTCGGGTACCACTGGGTCATGGTCATATCCACCCCTTCCCTGTTGTTTCTTCCACTTCTTCGGATCTGCTGCGGAATCACGGCATCCCATTCTAATGTAAAGGTTGTTGAAGAATTTGGCTTAATAGACTCGGCCAGATATACTTTCATTACCGTTTCCTGAATTTCATATTTCAGCGTTTTGCCGTTTTGTTTAATCCAGTGAATATTCTGAGAACCTTCCTGATCTTTCGGAATGGAAGCAAGTCTGGAAATTCCGTCTTTCTGCAATCTTGAATCGCCGTTTTTTCCTTGTCCGGCAACTCTCTGATCCATCATCGAATTAGGCTTAAAGGCATTCCAATACAGATGAAAATACACTACATTAAGTTCGTCCGGAGAATTATTTTTATAATCCAGTGTCTGTTTGCCTTCATAAGTGAATTTTTCAGCATTAACATCAATATCCATTTTGTACTTCGCATTCTGCTGATAATAAGGCCCCTGCTGAGCCTGAAACTGAGAAATGACAAACGCAAACAGGATTGCAAAAGATCTTTTCATTTAAATTTTTTATTTTCTAAAGATATGTATTTAAATAAAAACCTCAAAAATTGTAATTATTGTTGAGGTTTTATTCTATTCATAAAGTTTAGATTAAAATTATTTAAGTTGTTAAATTTTGTCCGCTGATTTACATATTATGCAGATTCTTTTTGTTGAAGCAGTTTTTTAATTAAAGTAATCTGACCTAAATGATAATAGCAATGTTCAATCATTCCATCAATATTCCTGAGATACGTACCGTATTTTTCATCAACGAATCCTTCATTCATTTTAGAATCGGGCATCTGCTCCAGCAAGACTGCAAATTTTTCGGCATCTTTCCATAATTTGCTCTTCAGACTTTCCCATTGTTCTTCAGATTTTACCGGAGGAAGATCAAAACTGTACTGATCCCTGATTTCCAGATTTCCGCCTTCAAAAACATGGATAAGTCCGGCAATATAATAATCAATATGAAAAGTAAGCATGGCAATGGTATTCAGAGAACCTATTTTAGCGGTAGCCTGTTCCATATTTACATTGGATAACTGGTCTTTAAAATTGGTATTGGCAATCCATAAACCATCCAGCAACACTTCACGGAATCTTTTGGCTATTTGTGATGTTGAGCTCATTTGTTTTAATTTTTTTAAAGATAAGTTTTCTAAACACAAATTTCTCAAATAAAAAACACAATTTTAAGCACAAAATTTTGTAATTCGTGGTAAATAAAAAATCCCCCAAGGTTTTTAGAAACCTTGAGGGATTTAGATTCTATAATAAAAATTATTTTTTCACAGAAACTTCTTTTTTTCCGCTTTGTAAAATCTTTTCTAATATTCTTAATGTAATAAGATAAGTAGGCTTCACTCCTGTTAGTCCTAAACCGCCTGAAGAAAGCGTACTCCCTGTTTCCAACGGATTATCCGAAGCGTAATAAGCATACATCACAAAAAGATCCGGTGTAATATGATGCCTGATCTTAGACGCCACCTGAATAGCTTTCTGGTAATGTGCTCCTTCCATTTCAAGTCCGATGGCTTTCCACGAGGTATTCATAAAATAAGAAAGGATATCCCTGTTTTGGAGTGAAGTTCCCAATACGGTAATCATTGGTCCTTCAAAAGCCTGCAATTCATCATCTTTAAAATCTTCCGCTTTTAAGGCATTTTCAAATGGATAATTATCTGCTGTTCCTTCAAAAATATGTGAGGTCGGGATCATGATATCTCCTTTACCTCCGGCGAGAATTCCTGCTTTCCCCATAATGGAAACGGACTTTACTTTCATCATATAGACTTCGCCTTTATGCTCAAAAGGTCTAAGTAACTCATCCATTACTTCAAAAGCCTGCTCTCCGAAAGCATAATCAAAAACCATGATCACATCATCGCCTCCGAATTTAATATCCTGAAACGGCGTATTTTTAAGTTCGGCTTTGCTGAGGTCGATGATCTGAACATCAATATTACTTCCGCTCTTATCATTAATATAGATCATCCCTTGTTCAAGCGCATATTTCGAAACTTTGTCGCGAAGCTCTTTTTTATCAGAAATTTCTCCGTAAAGTTTGTAGTCGACCTTATGATCTTTCTTTTTGAGGGCTTCATTGGCATACAGCATATTTTTCACCGAATGCATATTGGCTGAAATAATATGGAGCGGACGCATGTGAAGATCGTTTTCATACAAAACCTCTTTTACTTTTTGAGCCCACTTTTCACCGAAATAATGATGCCCTACTCTTTCTTTCAATATGGCACTGAAATGGATTTCACGCTCTCTGGTTTGTTTTGCATCCTCAAGACTCACTTTAGCGAGATTATAGATGATTTTGAAAAGACGGTCCGGATTATTATCTTCACCGAAAGTATTATAAGCATTTAAAGTTTCATCAAAAGTCCGTCCTATAAGAGAAGACAGGTGAATGAGCGCAACTTCTTTTTCTTTTCTGCTGAATTTCTTTTCTCCTTTTACTACTTCTTCAATGATTTTGAAAGCACGTGTCGGCTTCCAGTTTTCATCCTGAATGAAAGCCAGGTTTCTTACCTTATCCGCTTCTATAAATAAGAAAGTTAAATGCGTAAGAATATCATAGATCTCGGAACGGCCCAAAAGCACTTCGATATTCATCTGATGTTCATCGATCCTGTAGCAGTTTCTTCTTCTCTTTTTGGGAACAATCGGTTCGAAACTTCCTTTATCAAACCCTTCATCCGAAGTAAGATGAATAAAAGCACATTCTTCAATTCCTTCCGGAAGCCTGTCCAGCACATACATCAAACCGTTCAGTTCGAGTTTACTCGGCACGTTCATACTTCCGTAGATTTCCGGATTGATGGTCTTTAACAAACTTCTGATCGTCTCCCCCGAAACACCGGCAGGTTTAAAAAAACCTCTGTAAAAGAGGTGTCTCATAGAAATATACAATCTTTCAATTGCTTCCGTTGTTTCTCTAGCTCTAGAATTTGTCATAAAATAAATTTCACACAAATATACAAAATCTCCGTCTAAATTATTTTAAGTGTCTTTTAATAAATGGCTTAACATAATATAAAAGAATGCTATCTATTTGCATTTTAACCCGAAAGTATTCGAAACACTCAAACCTTATCATTCTAAAATCTCAGAAGTTAATCAGGAGCTTTTTCCCGCTTTCTGCTGTATCTTTTTTGTCCTCCGATTTTTAAGACCTAAGCAGACAAAAAAGGATGTCGCGGCAATCGGGGCTAAGAAAAACCGGAGGCTTCGAGTCCCTCAGCCTCCGCTTTAATCATAATTAATAAAATAAATGAAAACTTTTAGTAATGCTTATGGGATAAATTTATAAATTGTACTTATCTAATAATAGAGTTGTTGCCAGCAGTTCACAAACAGACTAGGTCTTTTATTTATAACTCTACTTTAACAAAACCCCTCTTAAAGCTTACATCCCCATTTAAATTTTCATTAATTTTACAATTACCCCTTAATTTTTTAGGGTCAAAATATTTTTTATTTATTTTTTTCGTAAATTTGCATCGTAAAAATCAAACCTAATATGTCAACTTTAAGATTCAAAGCGTTAGAAACTTTACCATTTAAGGACTTTAGAAGAGATAATTCTGTAGAAGTTCCTGTAAAACTATCCGAATTGTTTTGCCAAAATGTTTTCTCAGAAGAGACAATGAGAGAATATTTAACAAAAGAAGCATTCAATTCTATTATGGATGCAGTAAAAAAAGGAACTAAAATCCAGAGACACATTGCAGACCAGGTAGCTGTAGCAATGAAAGACTGGGCCATGAGCAAAGGCGTAACCCATTACACGCACTGGTTCCAGCCATTAACAGGAAGCACTGCTGAAAAACACGATTCTTTCTTCACCCCGATTGAAGGCGGAAGAGCCATCGAAAGATTCAGCGGAAATTTATTGATCCAGCAGGAGCCGGATGCATCTTCTTTCCCGAACGGTGGTATCAGAAACACTTTTGAAGCGAGAGGATACACAGCATGGGATCCTACATCTCCGGCATTCATCATGGGAACAACTTTATGTATTCCTTCCATTTTCATCTCTTATACCGGAGAGACCTTAGATTATAAAGCGCCTCTTTTAAGAGCACTTAACTCTGTGGATGAAGCTGCAACCAATGTAATGCAGTATTTTGACAAAAACGTTACCAAAGTAACGCCTACTTTAGGTTGGGAACAGGAATATTTCCTTGTAGATTCAGCATTATACCAATCCCGTCCGGATCTTGTATTAACCGGGAAAACTTTATTAGGACATTCTCCCGCAAAAGGACAGCAATTGGACGATCATTATTTCGGTTCTATTCCTACGAGAGTAATGAACTTCATGATGGAATTAGAAGTGGAGTGCATGAAACTGGGAATCCCTGTAACAACGAGACATAATGAAGTAGCACCAAACCAGTTCGAGCTTGCACCAATGTTCGAAGAGGTAAACGTTGCCGTTGACCACAATTCTTTATTGATGGATGTAATGGCAAGAGTTGCCCACAGACACCATTTCCATATTTTATTCCACGAAAAGCCATTCGCAGGCGTAAACGGAAGCGGAAAGCACAATAACTGGTCTTTAGCAACCGATACCGGTGAAAACTTATTAAGCCCTGGAAAAAACCCTAAGAAAAACTTACAGTTCTTAACATTCTTCGTGAATACCATCAAAGCGGTTCATGAATATGCAGACCTTTTAAGAGCAAGTATAGCTTCAGCAAGCAACGATCACAGATTAGGTGCCAACGAAGCTCCACCGGCAATTATCTCCGTATTTATCGGAAGCCAGCTTTTCAGAGTACTGGAAGAGCTTGAAAAAGTAAAGGAAGGAAAACTTTCCCCGGACGAAAAAACAGATTTAAAACTGAATGTTGTTGGAAAAATTCCTGAAATTTTGTTGGATAACACCGACAGAAACAGAACTTCTCCTTTTGCATTTACAGGAAATAAATTCGAAATCAGAGCGGTTGGATCTTCTGCAAACTGCGCAGAATCTATGACGGTAATGAATACCATCGCAGCAAAACAGCTTCGTGATTTCAAAAAAGAAGTGGATGCATTAATTGAAAAAGGTCTTAAGAAAGACGAAGCTATCTTCAACGTATTAAGAGAGTACATCAAGCAGTGTAAAAACATCATGTTTGAAGGTGACGGATATTCTGACGACTGGGCAAAAGAAGCTGAAAAGAGAGGATTAAATAATTTAAAAACCACTCCTGAAGCTCTTAAACAGGAAATGGATGAGAAGTTTTTATCGCTTTATGAAGAGTTGGGAATTTTTACTCACAGAGAAGTTGAAGCAAGAAACGAAATCAAATTAGAAAAATATTCAACGGTTATTGATATTGAAGCAAGAGTATTAAGTGACATCGCAAGAAACCATATTATTCCTTCTGCTTTAAATTATCAGAACAGACTGATTGAAAACGTAAAAGGCCTTAAAGAAATCTTTGGAGATAATGAGTTCAAATCTCTGGCCAAAGAACAGATGAGCTTAATCACAAGTATTTCTGAGAATGTATCTAAAATAAAATTAGGTGTTGAAGATCTTATCAAGGCAAGAGAAGAAGCTAAAGCAGTTACTGAAAGCCAAAAGCAGGCGGAAGATTACTGCAATAAAGTGAAGCCGCTATTCGACGATATCAGAGAAGCATCAGATGCTCTTGAAATGATGGTGGATGATGAGCTTTGGCCAATGACAAAATATAGAGAAATGTTATTTACAAAGTAACATCTGTAAAGTTCCATATTAGTTAAACTCTCCGGTATTTCCCGGAGAGTTTTTTTTATCACACTTTAGGAATGCATTCCAATTCAATATTAACAACAATCTGGATTTCAGCAGGATATTATTTAAAAATACTTCTAAAAAATACTATTGATCCAATTCTTAAAATTAGAGTTATTCATCAGATACCACAGATTCTGAAGCATATATGTTTTTATTTTGTTAAAGAATCTTAATAAAAAAAACCGCTAACATACCCAAAATAGGCCGTTGCGGTTTATTTTTCTTTAACATACTTAAATAATATGTTAAAATGTGTTAAAAAAAGAACATGATAATATTCATACCAAAGCTCTTTTGTAGGGAATACATATTTTTGTATTGCTTTTGAAAAATACTTATTCCTTTAACACGGTAATCAAATATATATGAAGAAAAGAGTTTTGTTTTATTTAGTTGCTTTAGTTTCTACAGTATCGTTACAATCATGTGTTACAAATTATGTAGTATCAAAACCAGCAACTTACGCTAAAGAATACAAAACAGATGCCAAACTAGCTTCTATTGACACTCACAAAATGGAGCAGGACAAGCAACAACTGATTAATTCATTTCTTGCAGAAAAGGCAGCTTCTTTAGCAAATGCTAAAAATTCCATTAAAAATTCTGAGATTGCAAAAGCAATCATGCACAATAAAACCATCGACAATATTTTAACAGAAGCACAGACTTACCTGGGAACTCCTTACCGATACGGAGGGATGACCAGAAACGGGATAGACTGCTCAGCTTTTGTTCTTTCCGTTTTCGGGGCAGCAGCAGGGCTTAGCTTACCAAGAGTAGCAGCTTCCCAGTCTCAGGAGGGAGAAAAAGTAGAAAAAGAAAATCTTCAGAAAGGAGACCTGATTTTCTTTTCTCACGGAAGAAGAATTTCTCACGTAGGTATTGTAGAAAGTGTATCGGAAGATGGTGAAGTGAAGTTCATTCACGCTGCCACCTCAAAAGGAGTAATGGTTTCTTCACTGAACGACTCTTACTGGGGTCCGAAGTACAGATTCGGAAAAAGAATAATCAATGAGAACGGAGAAGCAATCAACAATCTTGCAGCAACAACTCCCGCATCAAACGGAACAAATTTTTAATTTTAAATAATTGATTTAAATAATGAAACCATCAAAATTTTTGATGGTTTTTTTATTGCTGAACTTTTTTGCTTTGCAAATCCACCCCTAAAGGAAGAAAATTGCTTTTCTTTAAATTAAATGTAATAAAAACTTATATAAACAACTATGCGTTTTTATCAATTTCTATATTGAATTGAAGCAATAGTCCATGAACTTGAGAAAGTGAAAATCTTGCCTTTTTAAGCTTATTTTGGGAAGGATCAATGGAATAATTAACCGATGTTCTGAAATCAGCTTTTTCGAGATTTGTATTGTCAAATACAGCGCCGGACAGATCACAGTTATTAAATATTGCAAGTGAGAGATCAGCATCAGAGAAATCGACTTCAATCAATTTTGAATCTTTAAATAATGTCTTTTTAATGCTTGTTTGTAGAAAACAGAATTATTTAAATAACATCCGTCAAACCTAAACGACATTCCAAATTCATTGCATTCGTTAAAATGAAGGCCGAACATCTTACATTCTTTAAAGATAACTTCCCGGAAGGCGGTTCTACAGAGTTTTGCCATGCTTAGATTACAGCCTGTAAATTCACAGTTATTAAAACTGAAACCAGAAAGATCAGCATATTCAAGATTACAATTCCGAAAGATACAGTGTTCATATTCTCCTCTTTGAATTTGTGAAAAATCTGCATTTTCGAAAGTTTGATCTAAAATGTACACTTCTTCCATAGATTATGATTGAATTAAAAAATTACCTCTTGCTGAGATGCAGAGATTTTGATACTATTCGAGACTTACCGCTTATACCAAGCTATTCTTATCCGAATAATTTAATTTAAAGAAAATAAAGGTCATCATCGAAAAGGCAAGCAGAGAACTTCCTCCATAACTGAAATAAGGCAAAGGAATCCCAACCGTCGGAAACAAGCCCATAACCATGCCTAAATTAATAGTAAAGTGCATTAAAAGGATCGAAGCAAAGCAGTATCCAAAAACACGGTTAAACCCCGATTTCTGTTGTTCTGCCAGATAATAGATTCTTCCAATGTAAACCATGTAGCAAAGGATCAACAATGCACTTCCTGCAAAGCCCCATTCTTCGCCAACGGTGCAGAAAATATAATCGGTTTCCTGTTCGGGAACGAATTTACCCTGGGTAACAGAACCTTCACGATATCCTTTCCCCCACAGTCCGCCAGATCCGATCGCTGTTTTTGAATACAGCAAATTGTATCCCGATGTATCTCTGAACGCTTTTTCACCTTTATAGAGTACTTCAATTCTTTCTCTCTGGTGCTTTGGAAGTTTTTCTAAAATATATGGCGAACCGAAGGCCAGTCCGCAAAGTAAAACAACCGATCCTACAATTCCCGAAATGGAAATAATGTTCCATGACATTTTGTAGTAATTCATGGCAATCCACCCTCCTACGATCAAAACAATGGCAAGGGCAACCCAAATAGGATTAACAGCCAGGGAAATGAGGAAAACTGCAGCAAAAAGAAATCCTACTCCAAATAATAATCCGCTAAGTCCTTCCCTGTATAATGCAATGAAAAATGCGATAAAAACCAACATGGAACCCACATCAGGAATAGCCAGAACCACCACTGCAGGAATCCCGATAATAGCTAATGTAGTCCAAAATGATTTTTTATTCTTTAAATTAAATTCAGGACCGGAAACATAATTGGCAAGCATTAATGCGGTCCCGATTTTGGCAAACTCCACAGGCTGCATCGTAAAACTACCGAACTTGTACCAGTTTTTCTGTCCGAGAATCTCTTTACCGAAAGGAAATAACCCAATCAGTAACAAGACGCCACCAATATAAATAATCCCTGACATATTTTCAAAGAACTTACTTCTTCCCACGAAAATTACCAGCCCTACAAAAAGTGAAATACCAAAGAAAATCAATTGTTTTTCTCCTAATTTCTGATCTACACTGTAAATATTTGCAATGGCAAAAGCACAAAGCAGAAAATACAGACCGAGACCTAATTTATCTATTCCTTCTGCCCATTTCATTGCTTAGCCGGTTTTGTTTTATTTACATTCTTTTTTTCCTCTTCTGCCTTTTTCTGCATTTTAGCCTTCTGTTCCTTTATCAATTTTAAGCTGTCCAGAATTCTTTTTTGCTTTATAGAATCCTCACTTGGCTTGTAAAGGCCTTTACGCTTGAGATCGGCAATCCATTGTCTTTTGTATTCAGGCATAAAACTGGAGGTCACCATTTTCTTATAGAGGTGTTCACGTTTGATGTCTCCTGTAATATATTTTTCAGCAATAATTGTCGCTGCCGGACCAGCCCAGGTTGCTCCGAATCCTGCATGTTCCATAACGGCTGCTACTACAATCTTCGGTTTATCTGCAGGAGCGATCAATACAAAAATCGAATTGTCCTTTCCCTGAGGCACCTGCGCAGTGCCTGTTTTCGCAAGCTGGGTAAAATCACTTGATTTTAAGCCTCGTGCCGTGCCATTCAAAACAACAGCTTCCATACCTCTTAATACAGGATCAAAATGCTTTTTATCAACTAAGGTCTGATGTTTCTTTTTGAATCTTGGATCAGGATTTGGTTTTCCGTCAATTGCTTTAACGATATGAGGAGTATAATACCATCCTTTATTGGCAATAGCAGAAACATAATTGGCAAGCTGAAGCGGCGTTACCAGTACATCCCCCTGTCCCATTCCGTTGTAGATGGCACCGGTGGACATCTCGTCCCAGTTTTTAAAGTCTGTTCTTTTAGAACCACTGGCTTTCATAATGGCTTTAAATCTATTTTCATAGAAATCACCAGAAGGGATTCTACCTCTGGCTCCTACTGCAAAATCATTATTTAAAAATTCACCTACCCCAAAGCTGCTCATGATTTTTTTCCACTCATCAACACCTCTGGAAGGATTTCCGGGATATTTTTTAATGATCGCAATAAAAGCATATGTAAAGAAACAGTTACTCGAAACCTGAATAGAAGGGATTAGAGGATCTGCACCGCCGTGACCTTTAATTCTTTTTCCTTTATAATAAAACCCGCCACCGCAGGGAAAAATTGTCTTCTCATCCATTACGCCCATCTGCATTGCCGCAAGAGCCGTTAACAATTTAAAGGTAGAACCCGGCGGATATGCAGCCTGAAGTGACCTGTCAAAGGTTGGTTTATTTTCGTAAATCGTATCTTTTGAAAGAGCGTAGAGATTCCTTGATTTATTTGGGCCTGTAAATAGATTGGGATCAATATCAGGACCTGTTGCGGCCACCAAAACTTCGCCGTTATTGGGATCAATAGCCACAATTGCACCATGCTTGTTGACCATCATTTCCTCTGCAATTCTTTGGAGGTCATAATCAATAGTAAGGGTGATATCTTTCCCGGTAACCACATCTTTATCAAGAGATCCGTTTTTGTAAGGTCCTACATTACGAAGCTTAATATCTTTCTGAATGTACTTCATTCCCTTAATCCCCCGCAATTCTTTTTCATAAGCCTTTTCAATTCCCGTTTTACCGATGAAATCTCCGGGCAGATAATAGGCAGAATCTTTTTTGATCTCTCTTTCGTTTACTTCACTCGTATATCCCAAAAGATTTCCGGAAGTTGAAACCTCATACTGGCGCTGTGGCCTTGACACAATACTAAATGCCGGATATTTAAATATAATCTCCTGAACCCTCGCAATATCTTCCCTGCTGAGATTTTTCATGAAAGTCATCGGCGTCAGTTTGGAATAATATTTTTCTTTCTTAATGGCATCAATGGTTCTGATAAAATCGTTTTTAGAAATTTTCATCAGATTACAGAAGGCAATTGTATCAAAATCAGGTCTCATGAGAGCCTGTGTAAAAGAAATTTCATAGGCAGGCTGGTTTCCCACCATAATCTTCCCGTTCCTGTCAAAAATAACTCCACGCTGTGGGATGACATATTCTATTTTAATGGAAGTATTGGCGGCATTAAGCGCATACCTATCGGTAAAAAGCTGTAAATAAGCCAATCTCGCTATAAAAATCATAGCGATTATCAGAAGAACGGAAAAGATTTTTAAATAACGTGTGTTCAAACTTTTTGTTTGATTTTAAATATTAATGCGTAGATAACTATAAATATAAATGAAATTATACTCGTTACCAATACATTAAATAATATTTCAAAAAATCTGCTCAGCTTAAAAAACTCTATATATTGTACTAAAAGCTGATGCAAAAAGATGCTCGTAAATAAAAACAGCAAAAACTGCGCCCACTGTAGGGACTGAAACGAGAAGAAATCTGTAGAAGTATCTGTAGAAGTTCTAAAAATCAATGTCCTGAAATAGGCAATCAGGGTTGTCGCAAAAGCATTGATTCCCCAGGAATAGAGGAATGCGTCAACCGACAGTCCAATCAGAAAACTCAATGCTAAAAACTGGAACTTATTTCTGAAAAAAGGATAAAACATAACAAATACAGGATAAAGCACCGGCGTATACTTCCCGAAAATGGTAATCCTGTTCAATACAAAAATTTGTAATGCAACCAGGAAAATCATGATTAATATGTCCGTAAATAAAGTTCTGCTAATCATCTTCCTTTTTTATTACAGATTGCATCGTATCCTGAATTTTTTGTACTTCCGCTTTTTTAAGGTTTTTAACGACATAAACTTTACTCAGTGCTCCCATTTTCTCACTCAGCTCAACCGAAATATCCCAAAACCCTGTTTTATTATCAACGGAATATCCTGCTACAGTACCAATCATTACACCTTTAGGAAAGATTGCTGATTTACCATCGGTTACTACAGTATCACCAATTTTCAGGGCTACGTATTTTGGAATATCAGCAAGATGCATCACTCGGGAATTGTCCCCGTTCCACGTAAGCGTTCCGAAATACCCCGAATTTTTAAGAGCAGCATTGATTCTGATTTTATTTACACTCAACACCGACTGTACTAAAGCATAGCTGTCTGTAGAGTTGATCACAATTCCTGCAATGCCTTTAGGAGCCATAACTCCCATTTGCGGAAATACGCCATCTCTTCTTCCCCTGTTGATGGTAAAATAATTATTTCTTCTGTTGATACTGTTGAAAACGATTTCACCATCTACAAATGTATAGATCTGTCCGCCTCCCAGCGTATCATGAACTTTCCTGAACTGAGGATTTTTAGCGCCCTGTTTTCCGTAAAGTTCCATCATTAAGGCTTTATTTTGCGTAACAAGGTCTTCATTGATCTGTTTAAGCTTCAGATAAGAAACCCCTTCATCAATATATCCCGAAACCCAGGAATTCAGTGCAGCAGACTGTCCTGCGATCCAGGATTTCTGCATGGCATTTTTAGAGAATATCAGAATAAGAGCAATAATTTGCAGAAATATAAAGAAAACAAAAAGTGCATTCTTCGAAAATAATCTCAGCAAAAATCCCATTCAGATATATGTCGTAAAAAGTTAGAATTATTTTATTAAGAAATTGAATTTATCCATATTCTTAAGTGCGATTCCTGTTCCGCGAACTACAGCTCTCAACGGATCTTCTGCAACGAAAACAGGAAGACCTGTCTTTTTGTGCAATCTGTCCGCCAAACCTCTCAATAAAGCGCCACCACCAGCAAGATAAATACCTGTTTTATAGATATCAGCAGCCAATTCCGGAGGAGTAAGGGAAAGCGTTTCCATTACCGCATCTTCAATTCTGATGATGGATTTGTCTAAAGCTCTTGCGATCTCTTTGTAGCCAACCATGATTTCTTTAGGTTTTCCTGTAATCAGGTCTCTACCCTGTACCGGAATATCTTCGATATCAACATCAAGGTCCTCAACGGCAGAACCCACTTCAATTTTAATTCTTTCCGCAGTTCTTTCCCCGATGTAAAGGTTGTGATGAGTTCTTAAATAGTATGCAATGTCATTGGTAAATACGTCGCCAGCAATTTTCACAGATTTGTCGCAGACAATACCTCCCAGCGCAACTACTGCAATTTCCGTAGTACCGCCGCCTATATCGATGATCATATTTCCTTCCGGTTTCTGAACATCAATTCCTACTCCAATTGCAGCTGCCATTGGCTCATAAATCAGACGTACTTCTTTTGCGTTTACTTTTTGTGCAGAGTCTCTTACCGCTCTTTTTTCAACTTCCGTAATTCCTGAAGGAATACAGATTACGATTCTCAAAGCCGGCTGGATAAATTTACCTTTAATTCCTGGAATTTTTTTGATAAATTCTTTAATCATGTGTTCAGAAGCATGGAAATCGGCAATTACACCGTCTTTAAGCGGACGGATTGTTTTGATATCTTCATGAGTCTTACCCTGCATATGTTTCGCCTGTTCACCGACAGCAATCGGTCTTCCTGTTGAACGTTCAATAGCAACAATCGAAGGCTGATCTATAACAATTTTATTATTATGGATGATAAGGGTGTTGGCGGTACCCAGGTCTATCGCAATCTCTTGCGTAAACATATCGAATAAACTCATACTTTTACTTCTGATTTTTTAAAGAGTTACAAAGATATAAATTTAAGACGTCTAAAGAAATTTAACATGCAGATAATTTGGTTAAAATTTTATTAAAATTTATAATCACTTATTAACTTTTACTTTAAGTATTTACAGACTTTAATTTAAACCAGATTTAAGATAACACAGGCCTAATAAGGCATCACAGGAATTGAACTATTTTTTTTATTGCACACAGATGTGATTTGATTCGTATTATTTTGATTTTTTTAATTCTAAAATCTTATTTCCCATTAATTTCAGAAACCAATATTATGTTTTGCTATTATTTAGAATCATCCCAAAATAGTTTTTTACGATAATTATCATATACATTATAAGAAAGCGTTTTATCAAAAAAAACGTAAATTTGCCACGCTTATGTTACAGTATTCCAACATACATCAGACATCTAATTTTGCCGTACTTTCCATTAGCTATGAAAAAGCTGATGTAGAAACAAGAGGCAAATTTGCATTCTTTGACGAAAATATTAAAAATTTTGTCACCCGGATTCATAATGAAAATTTAGGGGACGCCTTTGTTGTCTCAACCTGTAACAGAACCGAAATTTATACTACCACATCTAATTATCTGCTGGTTGCTGAAGAATATTGTAAAACAATCGGGGTTAATCTGATGGATTTTCTTCAGTTTGCCAACATTCTTACCAAAGAAGAAGCTTTGGCCCATCTTTTCAGAGTAGCGGCCGGACTGGAAAGCCAGATCATCGGTGATTTTGAAATTATCGGCCAGATTAAAAAAGCATACAGCAGATTCAGAAAAGAAAGACAGAATTCCAATCCTTATCTTGAGAGGGCTATCAATGCAGCCATTCAGATTTCAAAAAGGATTAAAAACGAAACCGGAATTTCCAATGGTGCGGCTTCCGTATCATATGCGGCAGTTCATTATATTCTTAACAACCAGAAAAGACTTACCGAAAAAAACATTCTTCTTCTGGGAGTAGGAGAAATAGGCCAGAATACGGTGGAGAATCTCGTAAAGCACGTATATCAGCCTAAAATAAAAATCGCCAACAGAACACAGGAAACTGCTGAAAAAATTTCAGAGAAATATCACATTCCTCATATTGATTATACTGAATTTGATCAGGAGCTGAAGCAAACAGACATTCTCATTGTAGCAACCGGCGCAAGACATCCTATCGTCAATAAATCTCATTTCCCAAACGGAAAAGAAACACTGGTCATCGATCTGTCTATTCCGAATAATGTGGATAAGGACGTTACGGAAAACAAAAATGTAACCCTGATTGATGTTGATGAACTTTCAAAGCAGATCCAACAGACGATTCAGCAGAGGGAAAAAGAGATTCCGAAAGCTGAAAAAATTATCAAGGAACTGATGAAAGATTTTCTTGAATGGGAAAAAAAGAGAAAGCTCGCTCCCAATATTCATCATTTCAAAGCCGTTCTCAAGAACATGGAACGCAATGAAATGCATAATTTTTACAAAAAAAATAAATACATAAACATCACGGATATGGAACTTTCTGATAAAATGATCCAGAAAATTACCAACCGCTTTGCAAAATATATCATCGATAATCCGTTAAAAGCCGAAGAAATTAGTAAATTAATGCACGAAATATTAGTTGAACAACCAAACAACGAATTCAATGAAAAGCATTAGAATCGGAACCAGGAATTCCGCATTGGCACTTTGGCAGGCAAGAGAAGTTGCGAGACACCTTCAGAACAATAATTATTTAACGGAAATCGTTCCTATTGTATCATCCGGCGACAAAAATCTTACTCAGCCTCTTTATTCCCTGGGAATTACCGGCGTTTTTACAAGAGACCTTGATGTTGCCTTATTAAACGATGAGATCGATATTGCTGTACATTCTTTAAAAGATGTTCCCACGAATCTTCCTCAAAATCTTGAGATCGTATCTTACCTGGAAAGGGATTTCCCTCAGGATGTTCTGATCCGTAAAGAATCTGCAAAAAACAAGGAACTTCACGAGCTTAAACTGGCAACAAGCAGCTTGAGAAGAAGAGCTTTTTGGCTTAAAAATTTTCCTAATGCTGAATTTTCAGACATCCGTGGAAATATCCAGACCAGACTCCAGAAACTGGAAGATGGTGATTTTGATGCTACCATTTTATCTTTGGCAGGAATTAAAAGAATGAAAATGGACATCGATTATGAAATGCTTCCGTTTTTAATCCCGGCTCCTTCACAAGGGGTAATTGCAGTTGCGGGTCATGCAGACAAAACAGAAATCAACGAAATCGTAAGACGGTTTACCAATCATACAAACACCCAAATCTGCGTGGAAATGGAAAGAAATTTTCTTAATACACTGGAAGGTGGCTGTACGGCTCCCATCGGAGCTTTTGCCGAAATTTTTGAAGATCAGATCCGTTTTAAAGCGGCACTTTGTTCTTTAGATGGTAAAAATTGTATTTCAACCGATGAAAATTTCGTGTATAACAACGAAGAAAACTTCGGAAAAAATTTCGCTAAAGTTGTTTTGGAAAACGGAGGAAAAGAACTGATGGCAGAAATTAAAAATCAGATTTAAAATTCCATTATTCTTCAGGCTTAAAGCTAAAAAATGAAAATCTTATTTACCAAAAATATAGACCGAACGATTATATCCAAAGAATTAGGAGATGATATTGCGGTTGATTGTATTGAGGTGATAAAAACAACTCCTGTACAAATTCATCCTTTTGACCTGAAAGATTATTCAATCATTTTTACCAGTGTAAACGGCGTGGATTCATTTTTCAGAAATGGCTTTAGACCCGATGAAGATTTTACTGCAAAAAACTACAACAAGATTTACTGTGTAGGGGAAAAGACGAAAAAAGCGGTAAGGAAATACGGGTTCGGAACTTTCAAAGTACTGAAAAATGCAGATACCCTTTCAAAATTTATTACCGCAAAATGCCAGCATGAACGTTTTCTCCACTTCTGCGGAAACCTGGCCATAAGTGTTTTAGACAATGATCTTCCGCTGCAAAATATTAAATACAAAAAAGTTATCGTTTATAACACCGAAGAAATTAATCCGGTAATAACTGAAAAATATCATGCTGTCGTATTTTTTAGTCCGAGCGGAGTTCGTAGTTTTGCAAAGCAGAATTCACTGGAAAATATAACGCTGATATCCATTGGTGAAACCACATCCCGTGAAATCAGAAAACACAGTTCAGTAGCAGTTTTAACGGCTGAAGGTAATACTCTCTTATCTCTTTTTAAGCTGATACGAAAAGAAATTTTAAACAAAAACTGATATACAATTGTTCATTACCGACAATTTTATTTAATAGATTATGATTAAAAACGACCTATATTTAAAAGCGCTTCGCGGAGAAACCGTAGAAAGACCTCCTGTATGGATGATGAGGCAGGCAGGAAGATATTTGCCGGAATTTATTGCCCTTCGCGACAAATATGATTTCTTCACAAGATGTCAGACTCCCGAGCTGGCTTCCGAAATCACCGTACAGCCGATCCGAAGATTTCCGCTGGATGCAGCCATTTTGTTTTCGGATATTTTGGTGGTTCCGCAGGCGATGGGAATCGATTTTAAAATGAAGGAATCAGTAGGTCCGTGGCTTGATACGCCGATCAGAACGATGGAACAGGTTCAGAATGTTGCCGTTCCTGATGTGAATGATACGTTAGGCTATGTTTTTGATGCTATTGAACTGACTTTACAGAAATTAGATAATGAAATTCCGTTGATCGGTTTTGCAGGCTCTCCCTGGACTATCCTTTGCTACTGTGTGGAAGGAAAAGGAAGCAAAGCTTTTGATATTGCCAAATCTTTCTGTTTTACACAACCGGAAGCAGCCCATTTGTTACTTCAAAAAATTACAGACACTACTATTGCTTACCTGAAAAGAAAAGTTGAAAAAGGAGTGTCTGCCGTTCAGGTTTTCGATTCCTGGGGCGGGATGCTTTCTCCGGCAGATTATCAGGAATTTTCATGGAAATATATTAACCAGATCGTTGAAGCATTAAGTCCGCTGACGCATGTTGTGGTTTTCGGAAAAGGATGCTGGTTTGCACTGGAAGATATGGTACAGTCTCCTGTTTCCGCATTAGGCGTTGACTGGACGATTAAGCCTGAGTTTGCAAGAACGTTAACCAATCACACAATGACGCTACAGGGAAATTTTGATCCTGCAAGATTGCATTCAACTCCTGAAACAATCAAAAAAATGGTGACTGAAATGATCAACCGTTTCGGGAAAGACCGATATATTGCCAATTTAGGCCACGGAATTTTACCAAACATTCCTGTTGAAAATGCAGAAGCGTTTATCAGAGCGGTGGTGGATTGGAAACCAAATGCTGAGTTTTAAACTCCCACAGATTCTCACTGATTAACACAGATTTTACAGTGTTATTCCGGAGAAATTCAAATAATAAATAAAACACCCTTTCAGCAATTGAAAGGGTATTTTTATGAGTAAAATAATTAATAATTAGTTGATTTCTGTAACGAAATCTTCTTTCGGTTTTCTTATTTTGGTAAGGTTTACCAGCCAGTCGTTCGAAGGATCTCTATATCCCAAAGGCAGTAAGAGAACGCTTTTTAACCCTTTTTCCTGTAGATTTAAAATTTTATCCACTTCTTCCGGAACAAAACCTTCCATTGGTGTAGAATCTACTTCTTCAAAAGCCGCTGCGATAATCGCTGCACCAAACCCGATATAAGCCTGTTTTGCGGCATGCGTAAAGTTTTCTTCAGCAGGTCTTTGCGGATACATTCCCAACAGCATCTGTCTGTAGTTTTCCCATCCTTCATTTTCAAAACCTCTGATTTCATTTGTCAGATCAAACATCCTGTTGATTCTTTCTTCGGTATAATTATCCCAGGCTGCAAAAACCAAAAGATGTGAGCAATCCGTAATTTGCGGCTGGTTCCATGCATGAGGTTTTATCTGTTCCTTAATTTCCTGATTGGTAATGACAATAATTTCGAAAGGCTGCAGACCGCTTGATGTAGGGGCTAGTCTTGCCGCTTCCAATATTTTATCCACTTTTTCCTGTGGCACTTTCTGACCGTTCATTGCTTTGGTAGCATATCTCCAGTTCAGTTTTTCAATTAATTTCATAAATTAAATTTTAGCAGAACAAAATTAATTCATGTGCCATAAATATGGATAAATGATTTTTAAATCTGAAATATTGCTAATATCTATTAAACAGGACTATTCGCACTTTCTGCCGGACTTGAAATCTGGTCTGCAAAATACTGCTCGAGATCTCTCAACGTTTCCGGATTGGTCTGGATATCTTTTACCAGCTGGCCTTTATTTACCACAACAATTCTGTTGCAGACTTCCGTTGTGTGCGAAAGATCATGACTGGAGATAAGGAAAGTAACACCCTCCTGTTTTGATAATTCTTTAATGAGGTTTTTAAGCTTAATCTGCGTGGAAGGATCAAGGTTGGCAAAAGGCTCATCGAGAATGATGATTTCAGGATTTCCGATAATGGCGCCAACAATTCCCACTTTTTTCTGGTTCCCTTTAGAAAGGTCACGGACATATTTCCCGGAATTTAAAATTTCACCGTTGAATAGATCATGAAACTGTTTTAAAAACTCATCAACAGAAGCTTTGTTTTGGCCTCTTAGCTCCCCGATAAAGTAGAAATACTCTTCCGGAGTAAGATAACCGATCAGGAAAGAATCGTCCACAAAAGCAGAAACTTTGTTTTTCCACGCTTCAGATTCGTGTACTTTTATTCCGTCGATGCTTACGAATCCTGTTGTTGCCTGAATCAGATCAAGCATCAGGCTGAAAAGAGTGGTTTTTCCAGCACCATTATTTCCTACCAAACCGAAAGTTTCACCATTCGGAATTTCAAGATGTTCTATATTTAAAACGGTTGCTTTGCCGTATGTTTTTGTTAAATTATTAATTGTGATCATATTAGTCTTTATTTTTGAATGCTTCTAATGTACTATATTTTTCTACCTTATAATGTTTTACGATAATATCGAATATTTTTTCTCTTAATAAAAATCCTATTAATCCCAAAACAGCAATGCTTATCACGCCGGCCTCAATTCCGAGAGAATATTTTACGATTGCAAATACAACCATCGGTAAGAATAATTTAGGAATCAGCAGCAGCAAAGATTTCATATTAAAGCTGTTTTTCTGCCCGAACCTCTTTTCTTTTGCATTCAGGTCAATCTGCATTTTGTTGAATGCCCCAGACCAGAGTGTAAACTGAGAATTGACCCCAATATTATAAATTCCTGCCGCAAAAAAAGTAAGGTACATATCCCATCCGAAATAGACGTAACACAACGCCAGAATGATAGAAAAGCCTGTTACGATATTCATCAGCCACCATTTTGCTTTTAAATATTCTTTGTAAGGAACATTCAGGGTCATCATTAATGGATAATATGAACTGTCGAAAGCAGGAACCCGCTGTCCGAACATAAACTGAAATCCTCCCGTTACAAACAATCCCATAAACATCATCATGGCCGGTGTTTTATAAATAGGTGAAGAGAACATCAGTAATCCGTAGAAAAGAAACAGAAAACTGCCCCATACAATTCCTTTGGTAACTTTATTCCGTTTTAGTAATTTAATATCATTGTTGATGAATGTTCCAATGGCTCCGTATTTATTCAGGAACATGATATTTTCTGTTTTCCCGACCTCTTTTTTAACCTCCAGTCCCTGATCCAGATAAAATACTTTTCGGATATGACTGAAGCAGATTTTCCATAAAGCAGAAAACAATACAACGGAAATTACTACAAAATAAGGTCTTTCGTAAAAATTAAAGAAAAACTTTTCAGAATAATCCAGAACAGGAACAATATTATAATAACCTAATGCTGCCACTCCCGTAAAAATACAGCCGACAATAATGGCAACAATCTCTTTATCATTAAAAAGAATATTGATAAAATTGTTCAGATAAAATAACAGGGAAATTCCTACCAGCCATGCCACGACACCCGATGCATTATATCCATTGAACAATGCGATAATGGCAAAGGTGATCAGAAACAGGGAATTCAGCCAGCTGAAAGCAGACAGAAAAGTTTTACCCATCATATAATTGACCAGCGTTTTCTTAGGAATATTAAGGGTAAGAAAAGGCTTGATGTTTTGTGTGGGTAATTCCTGCCAGATGTATTTCACAATAAGATCTACCGCCCAGGCCGCGATCATAAACCTGGAAACCACTTGTATCGGGTTCTGATGCATTTCCTCCTGAATGTAAAAGAATGCACCAAATGCTCCTCCCACCAAACATGCCATAAAATAGAGAATTCCGATAAAGCGAAGAATTTTCATCGCGAGGTTGATTCCTAAAGAACTTCCTCTAAAAAAACTTTTGAACTCTAATTTCAGGAATTTTATAAACATAGTTATCTTTTATTACATTAGTTCTTATAAAGATATAATTGTTACAATTTTTAACTTTTAATCAAGATGTATTTTACAGTAATCAAAATAACCCTGCTTAGAATCACCCGACACCTACGGAAGTTCCTAACAGTCTGCGTAGGTCTTCAGCAGTTCTCCGTTTGTTTAAAACATTTTGCAGGGAACCAACGGAGGTCTCCGGAAGTCTCCCGCAAGTTGCAGGAAACCAAAGAACCTCTCCGGAGGTTTCAAACATGCTGTTGGTAAGCTCAGGAGATTTTAGCTATAAAAAGAGATACAGACTATCATTCTTCAAGAGTTTAAACGTATGATTAAAATGTTGATACTATATTTAGACCCTTTCAGGATGACAAACTAAATTAAAAAAAAGACCTCTGAAAAATTCAGAAGTCTTTATATTTTAAAATAAATTCAAATTTATCCGATTAATTCTTTAGCCTGCGCCAACGCTGCTTCTGTAATTTTACTTCCGGAAAGAAGCTGGGCTATTTCGTTGAGCTTCTCTTCATCACTCAAAGAAACGATGGTGGATTGTGTTCTTCCGGCCACATCCTGCTTCACCACTTTATAGTTGTTGTTTCCTTTTGCAGCCACCTGAGCGAGGTGAGAAATGACGATCAGCTGCATATCGGCAGACATTTCGCGCATCAGGTTTCCGATCTCTTCCGCTACTTTTCCGGAAACGCCGGTATCGATTTCGTCTAAAATTAAGGTCGGAAGCTCATCACTCTCGGCAATAATTTTCTTTACAGCCAGCATCACTCTCGATCTTTCACCACCGGAAATGGCGGTCTGAATAGGTTTTAAAGGAAATCCGGAATTTGCCTGAAACAACAGCTGAATATTTTCTTTCCCAAATTGATTGAAATCAGCGGTATCCTGCAATTCAATATCTACTCTGGCTTTCTCAAGGCCTAATTTTTTGAGTAAAGCTTCTGTTTTCTTAATAAAGACAGGAATATATTTTTTCCTGTTTTTTGATAATGTGCCGGATAACGTCTGAAGTGATTTTTCTTTTTTAGCAATATTCTTCTGAATATCTTCAATCTGGGATTCCAGTTCCGATGCTCCCTGCTGCTCTCCTGACAGCTGATCCCTGATCTCTATTAATCCGGAAACATCTGTAACATTATGCTTTATAAAAAGGCTGTTGATCCTGTTATTTAACTCAATTAATAAGACCAGATTTTCCGGGTTCACTTCAATGTTTTCTGCTTCATCCTCCAGTTCGGAAATGATATCTTTTAATTCCACGAAGGAAGTTTCCAGCCTTTCATTAAGCTCGTTAAAACTTCCTGACACTTCCGCAATCCTGGAGAGTTTGTTTTTAGCTTCATTAAAAAATGAGAGAATTCCTACTTCTTCCTGATGAAATCTTGATAACACCTGAGCAAGATTATCGGAGATCATTTCTGCATTTTCCTGGATGGAAAGCTGGTTCTGAAGCTCTTCATAATCAACATCGTCCAGGTGGAGCTCTTCAAGCTCATTCAGTAAAAATGTTTTATAGTCGCTTTCCTTATTAGCCTCTGAAAGTTGTGTCTGAAGTTTTTTAAGCTGTATTTTAAGACTTTGAAAATCCGAAAATTCATTCTGATAATCGTGAATAATTTGTTTGTTTTCAGAAAGTCCGTCAATAATTTTAAATTGGTATTCTGCTGTAAAAAGGTTGGAAGTTTCAAATTGGGAATGAATATCGATCAATTGAGAAGACAACTCTCTTAAAACATCCAGAGTGACCGGAACATCATTAATAAAAGCCCTAGATTTTCCTGAAGGCAGAATCTCTCTTCGGATAATGGTCTGATGTTCATAATCCAGATCATTTTCGATAAAGAATTTTTTAAACTGATTATTTAAAGCAAATTCGGTCTCAACAATACTTTTTTCTTCTGCTTTTGAGATCGATTTTACATCTGCCCTTTCTCCAAGGATCAGTCGCAAAGCACCCAAAATGATAGATTTTCCGGCACCAGTTTCCCCGGTAATCACCTGAAGACCGTTATTTAAAGACACTTCAAGGGTGTCGATAAGGGCAAAGTTTTTAATGTATATTCTCGAAAGCATTGATAATAGCGGTTACTTTAGCTATTGCAAATATAGAACATTAGATTTCAGGATTCAAGTGAAGATTACTGTTTCCATTTGTTCCAGCGGGATTCTGTGCTTTTAGGAGAAAGTATGATCAATTCGTTTTTCAGATCTGCCAAAACGATCCCTCCATTGTTCCCGGAATTAAAAATATTAAAGATCTCATCAGCCTTCGTATCCATAAAAAGATTAAAAAAATAGGCCTGCTGGAAAGAATTTTCGTATTGCCTTAACTGCATTAAAGCATCAAAAATCACTTTTTTAGCTGCAGTCTGGTCCTGATTAAAGAGATTATCAAGTCCTGCTCTGTGATAAGAATAGATGGTTGCACGCAGCTGGTTCCAGTTCGGGCTCATTATTTCTTTGATTAAAATAGAACGGCTTCTCGGTTCATTAATCTGCTTCCACCCATCGTACGTATTCTGAGACTCTCCGTTCTGGGCAATTTGCTGGGCTTTCTGAAACCATTGCGTTCCTGCCATCGACTGAAAACTGTCTGCATCAACTCCTAAGATTACATAAACATAAAAGCTGATCACATCAATAAGATTTTTCCCGGAAAATTGTCTTTCGTTGAAAATAAGATTTTCATTTTCCACGTAATCAAAAGAAAAACGCTGATCCTGAAGATTGAGAAGCGGAGATTCATAAGTGGTATTATACACCGGGCGAACTGCCTGTACGACAATGCTTCCCCTAAATCTGTTTCCGTCTCTTTCGCTGATAACAATCGCAAAATTTGATTTTATCTTTTCAAAATTCTGAAGCCTTTTTCCTGTCCAGCTTGTGTTGTTAATGAAATCCCTGAGGCTTTTTTCCAGCGCTTTGTATGCCGACTGGTTACTTCCGCCCAGCTGTTGGGCATTCACCTGTACGGTAGCCAGCAACTCCTGGGAGAAACTTTGGCTGAATAAAAACAGAATTAAAAATATGCTTAAAAATTTTTTCATTTTTATAGTAAAGATTGAGAACGGAAATTTATTAAAATTATTTTAAAATTTGAGCTTCAATACAATCCAGAATATCTTTAGCGACATCTTCTTTAGATTTCAGATCAAATTCTTTCTTTTCCGTTCTGGTAAATATTTTTATTTTATTGGTATCGTTCTTAAATCCGGCACCTTCATCACGCAAGGAATTCAAAACAATCATATCCAGATTTTTCTTTTCAAATTTTGCTTTGGCGTTTTCTTCTTCATTCTGGGTTTCAAGCGCAAAACCAACTAAAAACTGCCGCGTTTTCTTCTCGCCCATGGTCTTAAGAATATCCGGATTTTTAACCAGCTCTATCGTTAAATTTTCATCATTTTTTTTAATTTTTTCCTTAGCAACTTCCTTAGGAGCATAATCTGCAACTGCTGCACTGGCAATTCCAATATCAACAGTATCATAAAATTCAAAAACTTTTGCCAGCATATCTTTTGCCGAAGTCACTTTATGCAGTTCAATACTTTTATTGATCGGTTTCTCAGAACTTGGTCCCGAAATCAAAATGACTTTTGCTCCTCTTTTTGAAGCTTCCTCTGCAAGGGAAAATCCCATTTTTCCCGAAGAATGATTCCCGATGAATCGTACGGGATCAATCGCTTCGTAAGTAGGTCCCGCTGTAATTAAAACGGTTTTGCCTTCGAGTGTTTTTTTAGTATTTACATCAAAAAAATCTTCTATTGTCCGGGCAATGGTTTCAGGTTCAGACATTCTTCCCTGTCCGCTCAGTCCACTTGCCAGTTCGCCGGTTTCGGCAGGAATTACAATATGCCCGAAGCTTTCCGCCAGTTCGAGATTTCTTCTGGTTGAAGGGTGTGCATACATATCGAGGTCCATTGCGGGAGCGATAAAAACAGGACATTTCGCTGACATATAAGTCGCAATGACAAGATTATCACACATCCCGTGAACCATTTTGGAAAGAGTACCCGCGGTACAGGGTGCAACAATCATCACGTCTGCCCAAAGTGCCATTTCCACATGGCTGTTCCAGGTTCCGTTGTCACTGTAAAAATCTGAATATACCGGTTTTTTGGAGAGGGTGGAAATGCTAAGCTTGGTTACAAAATGTTCAGCATCAGGTGTCATGATGACCTGTACTTCTGCTCCTTTTTTAATAAAATCCCTGATCAGAAAGTGAATTTTGTACGCTGCAATTCCTCCAGAGACCGCGATGAGAATTTTTTTCCCGGAAAGGCTCATTCAATTTAATTTTAAGAATACTAAATTACTTATTTTTTCTTACAAACCTGTTCGAACAACAAAGGTCATAAAGAAAAGATTTCCTTTATGACCTTTATTTATAAAAATATACTGATTTTTATTTTCTTTCTTCAGTTTTTCTGAAGTAAATATCTTCGTTCAGCCATTCTTCAATAGCAATGGAAGTTGGCTTCGGAAGCTTTTCGTAATGCTTTGAGATTTCGATCTGCTCTCTGTTTTCGAAAACTTCTTCCAAGGTAGAATTGTGAACCGCAAACTCATCAAGCTTATTGTGAAGTTCCGTACGGATTTCAGCATTGATCTGCTCTGCTCTTTTTCCCATGATAACAATCGCTTCGTAGATTGAGCCTACTTTGTCTTCAATCTTATCCTTATCGTAAGTAATGGTATTAACTTCTGCTTTTGTATCTTTTACACTCATTTTGAGAATATTATTTTTATTTAAGTTCGCAAATTTACGAATTATCTTTGAATTTTGAAAGTGGCTGCCGGCGGAGGTGTATTAATCGCTGCACTATCTCTTCGGATTTGTGTTGCTTTCTTCTCTGCCTCTACCTGATCTTTCATCTGCTGCTCTGTTTTTGTCTTTTCATCGTTCTGAGCCTGAAGTTTTTTCTGTCTTTCCGTTAATGCGGCAATTTTTGCTTCGGTTTGCTTTTTAACAACTACAAAATCTTTCTTTTCTTTTTCAAGTTTTTCTCTGATATCAAGTGCTGTTTTGGCAAGTTCCGTATTTGGCATTTCTTTTTCAATCTGTCTTGTAAATGCCAATGCGCTTTCAATTCGCTCATCTTTCAGGTCATAAACAGACTTTGTAGCCAACTCATATCTTGATTTTATGATATAATCATAAATCTGCGGACGAAGTTTTGTACTCGGGAAGTCTTCAAGAACATTTTCCAAGGCTACGTTAGCCGCTTTATATTCTCCCATTTTGAAGTACTGTCTTGCGTTTTCATAGGCTTTGAATTCAAGCTTATAAGATAGTTCATCAATCAGGGTACTGATATTTTTGGATCTTTCCGAATTCGGGTAATTATTCAGGAATTCCTGAAGTTCTGTGATGGCAGACTGTGTGGTAGACTGATCCAGGTTATAATCCATGGAACCTTCATAATAACACAAAGCGGCCATATATGCTGCTTCTTCAGCTCTCGGATCTTTCGGGAAATTCACCGCAAAGTTTTTAAACTGATTTCCTGCTAATCTGAAATTCTTATCGTAATAATTGGCATAAGCTGTATTAAATGCAACATTTGGAAAGTCATCCGTTCCTGCCACTAAATTGGCAAGCCTGTCATAAAGAGCCAATGCATTTTTCCATTTCTTTTTAGCGAAATTGTCATTGGCGGTTTTTAAGATGAGATTTTTATCCGCACTTTTCATTGCTCTTTCCTGATTGCTTACGCACGATGCTACTACCGCTACAGCAAAAAGACCTAAAATATATTTTTTCATATAAAAAATTCAACAGTTTTCGGATTATACAGCCGATTTACTAATTTGCAAAAATATAACTTTTTTGTCAATAGATTTTTTTTTATGATTATTTAACGTAAATTTAGTCTGCTGCGTATCCTAAAATTGCAAAAACACTCATTAAGAGATTCATTCTGACTTTTTTTTCTGCCTCTTTGGAATAGGTTTCCTCGCTTTTATTCGGAACATAGAGTTCATAAAAATTCCGGTTCCGGATTACAAATAAAGTGGATCCGATAATGGTGGTGAGAATATCTTCCGGTTTAGGAGTAAAAGTGAATACACCTGAGGTAACTCCTTTTTTTATTACCTCATCCAGTTTTTTGACAAAAAGCTGATAAAAATCCATTAATTCGTCTTTGAGATTTTCCGTATGGCGGAGTTCCTGGGTAACGAATCCGTGAAAGTAATTGTATTTAAACAACTGTGCGACAATGTATTTAATAATTTCTTTCATCTGCATTTCCGGTTTCCCTTCTTTAATAGTATCTGCAAACTCGGAAAAATTTTCTCTTGTTTTCAGCACCCGATACTGATAAAGATAAGACATCATTTTTTCTTTAGACCCGAAATAATAAGAAATCATCGCAACATTGATATTTGCTTTGGAACAGATGTCTCTTACGGATGTGCCTTCGTAGCCTTTTTTTGCAATCAGCTCTTCGGCAATGTCTAAAATGTGTATTTGTTTTTCTGTAAATTTTTTCTTCATGCAATGCACTTTGAAGTAAAGTTAAGAAATTTTTAACAGATTTTATAAACGTTCGTTTAAGAATTTACGCAAGATGTAAATTAATAGTATTTTTGAATATGGAATTTTTTGATTTTCATCATCATAAGAAAAATATTTCTTTCGGAATTTACAACCTGGACCTGAATAGTGTTCCGACTGATATTCCGTACTCCATTGGGATTCATCCTAAAGCTATTAACATCAGAACCCTAGAAGAGCAGTTTCAGTGGATTGAATCTACTATTACAGAAAACTGTATTGCCATTGGAGAATGCGGATTGGATTCTTTTGCAGAAGCTGATCTGAAAATGCAGGAAGATGTTTTTCTGAGGCAGATCACAATCGCCAATGAGATTAAAAAACCTGTCATCATTCATTGTGTACGAAAATTTTATGAAGTGATTTCTTTTAAAAAGTATGCCGAACAGCCCATGATCATTCATGGTTTTAATAAAAAAGAAAGCATTGCTGAAGATTTGCTTAAAAATAATTTTTACCTGAGTTTTGGAAAAGCGCTTTTGTATAATTTATCTTTGCAAAATACTTTAAGAATTACTCCTTTAGATAAAATCTTTTTAGAAACCGATAATGATGATTTTGATATCAGAGATCTGTATCTAAAAGTTGCAGAAATAAAAGCTATTTCGCCCGAGGATTTACATCAACAAGTTTTAGAAAATTTAGAGACAATAAAAAATGGATAAATACTGGCTGGAAAGAACGGAACTTCTGATCAAAGAAGAAGGTCTGGAAAAGCTAACGAAGGCAAATGTACTGGTTATAGGTTTAGGAGGAGTCGGTTCTTTTGCCGCAGAATTCCTCGCAAGAGCCGGAGTCGGCAATATGACAATTGTAGACGGCGATACGGTAGACATCACGAATATCAACAGACAGCTTCCTGCGCTGCATTCAACCGTAGGAAAACATAAAGTGGAAGTGGTGGCAGAAAGACTTTTAGACATCAATCCCAGGCTTCATTTAACCAAAATCAATGAATTTCTTAACCCGGAAAGGATGGACCAGGTTCTTGATGAAGGAAAATTCGACTATATCCTAGACTGTATCGACAGCGTAACGCCTAAGCTAACCTTGCTAATTGCTGCGAGAAGGAGAAAAATAAAAGTGGTAAGCTCGATGGGAGCCGGCGGAAAAACAGATCCCAGTAAAGTTATGGTGCGGGATATCAGCAAAACCCATAACTGCTACCTTGCAAAACAGGTACGGAAAAGACTGAAAAAGGAGAAAATCAACAAAGGAATCCGTTGTGTTTTTTCAAATGAAATTCAGAATGAGGAAAGTTTAAAGATGACTGACGGGAGCAATTATAAGAGATCTTTTTACGGAACTATCAGCTTTATTCCTGCAATTTTCGGATTGTATGCGGCAGCAGAGGTAATTAATTACCTGGTGAAAAAAGATTAAATTCTCTTATATTTACGTCGTAAATGACAAACTTTAAATATCCCAGAGCTGAAAAGCTTAAAAAAAACACCGAGATTTCTTTACTTTTTGAAAAAGGTAAATGGCGAAGCAATGGGAACCTGAGAATTATTATTCTGAAAGATAAGACTGCCGCGCCTGTTGAACATACGAAGTTTGCGGTATCGGTTTCAAAAAAATATTTTAAAAGAGCGGTACACAGAAACCGGGTGAAAAGGCTGCTCAGAGAATGTTACCGTCTTCATAAAGATCTTTTTAAAGAAAGCTTCGGGAATAAAACAATGGCCATGCTTTTCTGGATATCTCCTGAAATGCCTGAGAAGTTTCAGGATGTTGAAGAGCAGTTTATAAAGCTTTGCCAATCGATGAAAAAAGATTAATAACCGAGAGTAATTCATTATCAGCATAAATAATTGGGGCGGAAAATTTCCGCCCCAATTATTTTATTTTTTTTGTATAATTTCCTACAATAATTCCCAAAGGACCGATTAACGGAAAAAGAATCAATGCCAGATAAGGCAAAATACCGGATCTGTTTTTAAAAAGAACTGCTATGGCTGTTGCATACAATACAGCGACGAATATAGCAACAGTTAGTATCTGAAAAGCATTTATGGATAGTATATTCATAGATTTATCCTTTGGTTCTGAAGTCTTTTATTTCCTGAATCCTGTTTTCATAATATTCCTTCTTTTCAGGTGTTTTTTTAATGAGGGTTTCGAAAGCCTTAATGGCTTTTGTGTAAAGCTTTTGTTCAAAATAAAGGTTGGCCAGTGTCTCCGTCATCAAATGAGAAATATCGTCTCCTTTTTCCTTTATGATAAAATTACTTTCCTCCTTCAGCTGGCTGATTTTAGGATTATTCTCGATAAAAGTCTCAATGACCTTATTTTTGACTTCTGTTTTATCTTGCTTTGTTTCCGAAGATCTGTCAATCTTAAGCCAGCTTTGCCATGTATTGATGAATCCCGGAACATTGCTGTCAAGAAGACTGGATTTTTTGTTTTCCACTACATTTTCAACAGAAGAGGCTGTTTCTGCTGCTTTCTGTGCATTTTCCTGCTGTATTTCCAATTTTTGTTCTTTCTTTTCAGGCTGAGGAATCGTCCATCCTGAGCTAAAGAATGACACATTCATCACCGGTGCTTCCTCTTTATTCTCCTTCTTCATTTCCACAGCTGTATCTTCATCTTCTGATTCTGTAAGTTCTTCCGGCTTCGCAGGTATATTTTCAACAGGTTCGATAATTTCCGTTGTCGCTAATGAGCCCGTTTCTTCAGAAATTTCTTTTTGAACAGCTTCTGCTTTGGATTCAGCAGGAATTTCAGGTTGCGGCTGAACATTTTCTACAGATTTACTTAATAAAGAATCAGGAAGATTGGATTCGAGTGACATTGGCTTCCATGCAGTATTTACTTCCGGAGCCTGTTCAACCGCTGCTTTATTTTCTTCTGAAATTTCTTCCACCTGTTCTTCTGAGGCTTCGAGCTGAACGTTGTTTTCAATAACGCTTTCTTTATCTGTTTCTTCAGATTTCGGTTCTTCAGTTTTCACCTCAAAACTTTGTGTTTCCGAAAAGCTAATGTCGTTTCCTGCATTTTCCGGCTCTTCCTCTATTTTAGGAGTTTCGGAAGCTGCTTTCTCTTTCATTTTTTTCTCAACCTCTTCAATCAGTCTGCGCATTTCATCTTCATGCTTGCTGAAACCCGGCTGGGAAATTTCCTTTATTTTTTCATCCGTGTTCGGTTGTATTTTCACTTCCGGCAGGAAAGATTCCATTCCGTGGAAGCTTAATTCGGAATCATCATGAAGGGTTTCTTTTTCCTCAGACGATGAAAGCCTGTCTTCATTAACAATTGTTTCCGTAGTGAAGTCGGCTACTTCTTCTGTATTTTCATATTCAGATTCATTTTCATTTTGAGTGATCTGAACATCCGGAAGAAATGATTCAGTTTCATGGAAACTTAATTCAGAATTGTTTAAAACCTCTTCTTTTTCGGATTCGGACTTTATTTTTTCTTCTTCAATAATGGTTTCCGGTGTATAATCCTCAGCTTCAATAATTTCAGGATCTTCATCCTCCTGAAGAAATTCCTGATCTTGTACTATTTCTTCTTTTTTATCAGGTTTTTGAGTAATAATAGAACCGGATTCCAGTGTGGATTCCAGATCAATCACCTCAACATTGTCATCTTCAAGAAAATTCTCTTCTCCTTCAAATAAAATTCTGTTTCTTTCCCCGTTTACAAAAACTTCTTTGGCTTCAGGCTTTGGCTCCGGAGGTATTCCAAAACTATTTTCGTCGTCAGCAAGTATTTCTGCCGTCTCTTCAACTGTTTCAGGATGATCTTCCGAAACGGGTTCTTCTTCTCTTTTTAAAGGAAAAACAGAAGCTTTAGACCGCAATAAAAGCTGAAGCGGATTTTCCATAGGAATGATTTTTTCCTGTATTGTTTCCGCAGGAGTTTCTGTCTTAGGTTTCTGTTGGATTTTACCGTTAATCAGCTGATAAAGGATTTTTTTATCCGTGGTATATGCTGCTGTGGTAGAGAGCACTTTCTGATAATTTTCTTTATCATACAGATGAACTCCATACAAGTACAATGCTCTGATATTTTGAATATAGGGAAAAGAATTAATTTCCTCTTTCAGAAGATTGAGATCTTCCGACTGAATGCTTTTTGGGGTCTTTAATAATTCTAAAACTCTATGATTCATCTTACCAGTTCGCTACAATGTCGTTAAATATCTTATTAATAATCCTGTCGGTCGCAATTTTCACCTGAGAGCTTTCGATATCAGATTGCGATAAATTACTATTGAATACCGCTTCATCAGAATATGACCTGTCGAAGCTTAGTTCAGGATGAAGTCTGTTTTCATAATGCACTTTCACTGTAATGGTGAGTTTATTCTGTGACTCCTGAATTACTCCTCCCGTATTTTGATTGGTTACGGTATTAGAGCTGATCGTTGTAGGTGTGATTGAATAATCCGTAATTTCACCTTCCACCAGAATATCCGGGTTTTCTTTTGTTCCTTTTAACGTTGTTCTTTGTAAAAACCTGTTCTGAATGTCTGTAGAGAACTGCTGCGAGAGCGTAGGATTTACTAAGGGCGCGTTGTTCGGGAACTCATTAATCTGAATGGTCTTTTCATCTTTAAGAGATGAGCCCGTGAAAGTGTAGCATGAATTCAGCACCGACAAACACAACAGCAAAAGCCAAAATTTTGGCTGCCCGATTTTAATATTTTTAATTTTAAAGTTCATTTTTAATTCCAATTTCCTGAATTTCATCATAGGTAACCTGCTTCAAAGCATCTTCATACGCAAAGTAATGCGCAGCATACAAAAAAGGCATGGTAAAAATCAAACCAATAAAGCATGCAATAATCCCCAACTGCGATAAGACTCCTACAGCCAGTGAATATAAAAAGATTGACAATAGATTTCCTTTAGTCATTACGGAAGAGATCTTCCATGCTTCTTTAATATCTATAATTCTTCCTAGAGAAATTAAAGCAGGCATATAGAATCCTTTCAGACAAACGATTAAGATCGCTATATAAACGAAGATCATATAAATAATAAAAAGAGCTGGCGGACCTGCGGAAGGATCTCTGTCTGCCATCATCGGGATCATAAACAGCATCGGAATATAGATTACCATCATCCCGCCCAGCAAAACCAGTTGTATCAGAAAGTAAGGCGTAAAATCATCAAAATTGAAAATATCCCCTGCACTTACATTTCTTCCGGCTCTTAAATCGCGGCAATATTTATAAAAATTCCCTATCGCCAAAAGCCCGCAGAAAGGGATAATGGACATGATCATGGCAAGCAGAAAAGCTCCCAGCAAACTTCCGAAATTTGCTTTGTAAAACTCATATCCGTTGCTGATGTATTCTCCCATTTTAAAGTTGACCGGTTTTGCGTTAAGTTTAATCATGATTATTATTCTTCTAAGTTATATTGTTTTATTTTCCTGTACAGGGTTCTTTGGGAAATCCCCAATTCATCTGCCGCTTTGTTTCTTCTGCCTTTATGTTTTTCCAATGCTTTAATAATGAGATCCTTTTCATTGTTCTGAAGTGATAAGGATTCCGGTCTGTGCTCTTCAATTTCTATATCTTCCACATCTTCATAGCTGTCGTCCTGTCCGGAAATAATGGTAGGATTCTGGATTACCGGTGCATCATTATTTTTATTTTCAAAATACAGCAATGAATTTGGCGCTACATTCTGCTGGCTTTCAGGGGTATAAATCCTATTGATCAGATTTTTTTCATGATTGCTCAGATCAGATGTACCGCGGTTTTTAATCAATTCCGAAGTTAAGGATTTTAAATCATTAATATCGTTTCTCATATCGAAGAGAATTTTGTACATGATTTCCCTTTCACTGCCGAAATCACTTTGTTTTTGAGCATTCGGTGTATTTACAACCATCGGAAGATGAGACTCCATCGGAATATACTCTGCCAGTTTCTCCGGGGTAACATGCCTGTTCCTCTCTACAACAGTCATCTGCTCAACAAGATTCCTGAGCTGACGTACATTTCCGGGAAATGTATAATTTTCGACATAATGCACCGCTCCCGGCTCAAGTTCCAGTTCCGGCATTCTGTATTTTTCGGCAAAATCGATGGCAAATTTTCTGAATAGTAAATGAATATCTCCTTTTCTTTCTCTCAAAGGCGGCATATCGATCTGCACTGTATTTAAACGATAATAAAGATCTTCCCGGAATCTTCCGTCCTGGATGGCCTTCATCATATTAACATTGGTTGCTGCAACAATTCTCACATTGGTTTTCTGGACCTGTGAAGATCCTACTTTCATGAATTCCCCGCTTTCCAGCACTCTTAATAAACGAACCTGAGTTTGCAAAGGCAATTCCCCTACCTCATCAAGGAATATGGTTCCGCCGTCTGCCACCTCGAAATATCCTTTTCTGGTTGCCGTAGCTCCGGTAAAGGCTCCTTTTTCATGCCCGAATAATTCTGAGTCGATGGTTCCCTCCGGAATCGCTCCGCAGTTCACCACAATATAAGGCTGGTGTTTTCTTTTGGATTCTGAATGAATAATTTTAGGAATAAATTCTTTCCCGACACCACTTTCCCCAATGACAAGGACCGAAATATCTGTAGGTGCTACCTGGATGGCTTTTTCCAAAGCACGGTTTAAGGCCGGAAAATTCCCGATAATTCCAAAACGGTTTTTTATATTTTGAAGCTCATTGCTCATACGTAAAGTTTTTAGATTATTTTTTTACAGTTTTTGCTGTAAGTTTAGTTAAATGTTTGACTCGTCTGAATAATTAACCAATTGTACTTAAATAATCTTTGTTCCTGACTTTTGAAACTTTAGTTTTAAAATATAAATTGATGGTAAAGAGATTTTCTTTACTGTTTTTTTCAAAATTTTTAAGGAGCAGCTGATGTTTTTGCTTTTCGGCAATATCTGCTCCGGACTTATTTTTAAAAGAAAATTTTTGATCCTGATCAGGATAGCTTCGCCCAATAAGATCAGCAGCATTTTCTTTATGACTGATTACAAAATTCCGTACGGATCTTTTAAGAACACTTAATTCTTTAGAAACTCCATGATCCTGCTGCAAAATCTTGCTGTATAGCCTGTACAATTGTTGGCAATCGGTGTTTTCCACAGAGCCATTGCTGACCTGCGCCGAGATGTTAGTACAGATGATTACTAACAATACACTTAGGCAATATTTATGAAGTTTTTCCATTGTCTGAGTTTAAAATGTTAATAAAATCTTGTTTTCAGTTTCATAAAATTTTCTTTCATTAGAATCTTTTATCCTTCTACAATTATTTTTCCTATTACAGCTACAGCAACTTTTTTTCTTGCATTATCAAGTAATGAAGAAATATTTTGCAGAAGTTGTGTATTTTGTAAATCTTTCATTGAAAGAATATATTCTAAATTTTATTTTATCATTGAATTGCACGCAGCCCGACTTGAGTGGAGCTCTTTTATTTTTCAAAAAATAAAAAAGCGGGAACGGAAGGCGGAAAAGCTGCCCAAATAATCTACTTCACTGTTTCCCCTAAAAGTGTACCCTGGGTGTTGTCAAAAACAAAAACATCCACCAGGTCACCAATTTTCTGACCCTCCAGCTTATCGAATACACAAACCGCATTCTGGGAATTCCTTCCTTTCCATTGGTTTTCATTCTTTTTGGAAGTTCCTTCGATTAAAACCTGATGCACTTTTCCGACATAAGACTTCATTCTATTCCTTGACAATTCTCCCTGTAAAGCAATTACTTCCGCAAGACGCCGCTGTTTAACATCTGCAGGAATATTGTCCTCCATTTTCTTGTGAGCAGGCGTTCCCGGTCTTTCTGAATAAGCAAACATATAACCGTAATCATATTCCACTTCTCTCATTAAGCTCAATGTATCCTGGTGATCTTCCTCTGTTTCATTGCAGAAACCAACGATCATGTCCTGAGAAAAAGCGACTTCCGGAACGATTTCCTTGGCTTTTTTAATTAAATCCAAATATTCTTCACGGGTATGTTGTCTGTTCATTGCTTCCAGCATATTGTTGCTTCCGCTCTGAACCGGTAAATGAACATATTTGCAGATATTTTCGTGATTTGCCATCATTCTGAAGACATCAATGCTCATATCCTGAGGATTTGAGGTTGAAAAGCGGATTCTCATCTGAGGAACTGCTTTCGCTACTAAATCCAGCAATTGGGCAAAATTCACAGCAGTTGCTTTCTGCATTTCAGATGCTTTGATAAAGTCTTTTTTCGGGCCGCCTCCGTACCAAAGGTAAGAGTCTACATTTTGCCCCAAAAGTGTTATTTCCTTATATCCGTTTTCCCAAAGACCTTTACATTCTTCTAAAATTGAATGCGGATCACGGCTTCTTTCACGACCTCTGGTGAAAGGAACTACGCAGAATGTACACATATTATCGCATCCTCTGGTAATGGTAACATAAGCCGTAACACCGTTTCCTCCCAAACGGACAGGATTGATGTCTGCATACGTTTCTTCTTTAGAAAGAATGACGTTGATGGCATCTCTTCCATCTTCGGTTTCTTTTAAAAGATTCGGTAAATCACGGTACGCATCGGGACCCACTACAAGATCTACCAATTGTTCTTCTTCCAGGAATTTTGTTTTCAGCCTTTCCGCCATGCAACCCAAAACTCCAACTGTCATATTGGGTTTTTCTTTTTTTAGGTTTTTGAACTGGGAAAGGCGCATTCTTACGGTCTGTTCTGCTTTTTCACGGATAGAACATGTATTCAGAAGGATAAGATCTGCTTCTTCTACCTTAAGCGTGGTATTGTATCCCTGCTCATTAAGGATGGATGCAACGATCTCTGAGTCGGAGAAATTCATCTGACATCCATAGCTCTCAAGAAACAATTTCTTTGAGTTACCATCTTTTTCGGCAATAGCAAAAGCTTCTCCCTGTTTTGTTTCGTCTATATATTTTTCCTGCACGATAATCTTATTTAAGGTTTAAAATTTAAGGTTTGTAGCTCTACACATACAGATTTGAACTCAAAACATTAAATACTTAACTTATTGAATTTGCAAAGATACAAAATTGTGACAGAATGTCAGGAGTTAATCATTTCTGAATTTTATTTTAACTACATTTCTTGAAGAAATATTTTGCCCTCTGAATTTTGCAGCTGTCCATTTATTCTTCATCCTTTTGGTAACTGTATTAATATCACTCACAAACTGTTCAGATGAAGGAGATCTGGGAAAAATATCAAAATTGGATGCTTTACCATTTTCATCTACTGTGAAAGATAATTCAAAAATTCCTTCCGGCTTATACAAATCTGAAAGATATTGCTCTATTAAATAAACAAGCTCTTTTCTGAAAGCATCAGTCCCTCCTTCATAGGCTGCTTTTTCAGTCTGCTCTTTAGCATTGTAGCCTGTTTTATAATTATCTCCGATCAAATCATTAGGAAAAAAAGGAAACTCATAGAGTTTACCATCAAAAGATGTCACATTCTTATCGGGAAGCCAATCGTGAAGTTCTCCGAGTGTTTTAACAACGTAATCATAAGCACAAGGTGATTTTTGTATAAACTCTTTGGTTCTCTTATCGTTTATAAGTCCCGGTTTTCCTGCATCATTTATTTTAAGTCTAACATAAAAATATTCGTTTTTATCACATTTCTGAAGATTTTTTTTAATCATAACATCATGTATATCCTGATACATCTTTTCAGCACCTCCTTTGTAAGCTTCTTCTCCTGCTGAATAATATGCATTGTTAATCTGTGCACAAAAAGACGAATAATATAATAAAGCAAGTAAAGGAAATATCTTAATCATGATCATAAGTGTTATTGGTGAAATTCATGTTTATTACAACCTGTCCCTTAATCGCATACATGTCTGTTTGCTGTGAAAAGCCTTTATGACCTAAAAGCAATAAAGGCAGTATTAAAAAATAATATTTCATGGTTAAAGTTTGTTTACACATCAGTTGCGATGGTAGATAAATTCATTTTGATTTTTATTTGCGAGGTCACCGGTTTTCCATTGCAGACAGCAGGAATCCAGTTTTTCTTTATTCTTCTTACGATATATTTCATATCATCAAAGAATATACGGCTGTTGGCAACTTTGGGAGACCCTTCAATATCGGTAACTTTCCCATTTTGGTCTACCGTAATGGTAAATGTAAAATCTCCGTTCAGAACATAAAAATCGGTATTGAGATAGACATACATATATTTTCTAAGAATTTCTTTATAAGCTGGAATTCCACCTTCAAAAGAAGCGGCCTGAAAATCACTGCAGTTCTTTACGGCAACCTGAAGCAAGGGTTCTTTAATATCTATTTTTAAAATACTCCTGTTATTTTCCGTAATAAAATTATCATCCCTGTCTTCTACATCAAACTGAGCAGATGCAAAGCCTGAAATCAAAAGTGCTGATAAAAACAAAATAGCTTTCATAGGATATTTAGAATTAATAAACAAAGATAATACTTCTTCTGTTGAAAGAAAACAGCTCCATACAAAAGTAAAGTATGAAGCTGCTTTTTTACAATATGTCTTTTATGTGTTTATAATTGCTTTTCACAGTGTCTAACGCTTCTTCCATTTTTCCACCAAGCATCAGCTGAGCCATTGATTTCGTCATCCCAAGAATCTGGTCGAATTCAATTTTCGGAGGCAAGGCCAGCGCATTAGGATTGGTAAAAATATTCAGGAGATAAGGTCCGTTGTAATCGAGACATTCTTTAATAGCAGTCTCCACTTCTTCAGGTTTGTGAACATTATTTCCGGGATATCCCATGGCGTGAGCAATCATTGCAAAATCCGGGTTCACCATATCCGTTTCATTATCCGGCATACCTCCTACTTCCATCTCCAGCTTTACCATTCCCAGAGATCTGTTATTGTATACAATAATCTTTACAGGAAGTTTATATTGAAAAATGGTTGCCATATCTCCCAAAAGCATTGAAAGTCCCCCATCTCCACACATCGCGATAACCTGTCTTCCCGGATAAGCCAGAGAAGCTCCAATCGCCATCGGCATAGCGTTCGCCATAGAACCATGATTAAAAGAACCCAGCATTTTTCTTGCGCCCGTTCCGGTAATATATCTGGCTCCCCAAACACAACACATTCCTGTATCCACCGTGAAAACCGCATCTTTTTTTGCTAATTTATCTAAAGTATAGGTAACAAACTCCGGCTGAATTCCGTTTTCCGTTCCGGGGTCTTTTACATAGGTTAACTGATCTTCTTTAACCTTTTCATAGAATTCCAGTTGTTGCTTCAGGAAATTTGCATCTGTTTTTTCTTTTAACAAAGGCAATAAAGCCTTGATCGTTTCCTTTACATCTCCCGCCAGTCCAAGTTCAAGCTTGGCTCTTCGTCCTAATCTCTCAGGACTTTCATCAATCTGAACAATTTTATTTTTAACGGGCATGAATTTCTCATATGGAAAATCGGTACCTAAAAGAAGTAACAGATCCGCTTCATGCATTGCGTGATAAGCAGAAGGCAACCCTAAAAGCCCGGTAAGCCCTACTTCATTTGGGTTATTCGGCTGGATGGCCATTTTTCCACGGAAAGAATACCCCACCGGTGCTTTTAGATGTTTTGATAATTCCACAACCTCCGGATTGGCATCTTCTGCACCGATACCGCAATAAACCGTTACTTTTTCGCTTTCGTTGATCAAACTGGCCAACTGGTTTAATTCTTCATCTGACGGACGAATTATAGGATTTGTCTTAAAAATCTTGTTAGACGTTGTTGCCTCTTCCGCATCCAGCTCAGATACATCGCCGGGAAGACCGATTACTGCCACTCCTTTTTTGGAAATTGCATGCTGAATGGCTGTCTGCACCGTTCTCTGTACCTGCTCCGGCCTTGTGATCATCTGGTTGTAATGACTGCAGTCATCAAAAAGTTTTATGGTGTTTGTTTCCTGGAAATAATCCATTCCCATTTCATTGCTCGGAATCGTGGAGGCAATCACCAGCATCGGAACGTGCGAACGATGGGCTTCATAGACTCCGTTGATGAGATGCACATGTCCCGGGCCACAACTTCCGGCACATACAGCAAACCCGTCCAGTTCAGCTTCGGCGGCAGCGGCATATGCTCCGGCTTCTTCATGCCTTACGTGGATCCATTCGATACTGCTTTTTTTAACAGCGATATTTAGATGATTGAGACTGTCTCCGGTAACAGCGTAGATTCTTTTAACATTGGCTTCTTCGAGCATTTCTACAATCTGCTCTGCGATGTTTTTGGCCATAATTAATATTTTTTGGTGTTATTATTTGAACGTGAAGTGGAATGGATCAAAAAGCTTAATCCTGTAAAGATTATGCCATTAACAAATGTAAGGATTATAAAATCTGAATAAGAAGTTACAAATAAAAAAACTCTACGTTTCTGTAGAGTTTTATATAAATATTAAATTACTTCAATCTGATTTTTTAGAAGATCTTCAAATTCATCTCTTTTTCTGATGAGATGCGCTTTTCCGTCTAAGAATAATACCTCGGCAGGCTTAAGTCTCGAATTAAAATTAGAACTCATTTCAAAGCCGTAAGCTCCCGCATTGTGGAATGCCAGAATATCGCCTTCTCTTACTTCATTCAGTTTTCTGTCCCAGGCAAAAGTATCGGTTTCGCAGATATTTCCTACGACGGTATAAATCCTTTCCGCACCTTTCGGGTTGGATAAATTCTCAATAACGTGGTAGGAATCGTAGAACATCGGGCGGATCAGATGATTAAAACCGGAATTCACCCCTACAAAAACCGTTGCCGTAGTCTGTTTAATAACATTGGCTTTCACCAAAAGATAACCGCTCTTTCCTACCAGAAATTTCCCCGGTTCAAACCAAAGCTCAAACTTCTTTCCAGTGGATTTTGAAAATTCGGCAATTACCTTTTCTACTTTTTTACCCAGCGTTTTTACATCCGTTTCTTCTTCGGTATCCTGATATGGAATTTTAAAACCGCTTCCCATGTCCAGATATTTTAAATTCGGGAAGTGTTCAGACAATTCCAGCATGATGTCCAAAGCCTGAAGAAATACATCCGGATCTTTGATCTCGCTTCCGGTGTGCATGTGCAGCCCTTCTACATTCAGGTTGGTAGACTTCATCACTCTTTCGATATGGCGTACCTGATGAATGGAAATTCCGAATTTGCTGTCGATATGCCCTGTTGAAATTTTATAGTTTCCTCCAGCGAAAATATGCGGATTGATTCTTACTAAAATCGGATAGGTATTGCCGTATTTGTTGCCAAACTGCTCAAGAATGGAAATATTATCAATATTAATGTGTACTCCGAAGGTCATTGCCTCTTCAATTTCGGCAAGATCCACACAATTGGGGGTGAACAATATTTTTTCTTTGGTAAACCCAGCCTTTAGCCCGAGTTTCACTTCATTAATTGATACACAATCCAAAGAAGCACCCAGGTTCTTGACATACTTAAGGATATTGATATTGGTCAACGCCTTTGCAGCATAGAAGAACTTCGTGTGTTTAAGAAAAGATGATGTAAGTTTTTCGTATTGGGTTTTAATCGATTCAGCATCGTAAACATACACCGGTGTACCAAACTCATTGGCAATCTTCAGTAATTCTTTTGGATTCATAATTAATTAAGTAAAACTTATTTATGTTATTAAGAAAGTACAAAGGTAATAAGAAATTGTTTACCATTTAAAATCAAATACATAGAACATTATTCTTTTCTTTTAATTTTAAAAGAAAAAAAAACTTAAAAACCACAATAAAAAAGTATTTTTCACTTTGAAAAAATCTACAAGCTTTAAACATATTGCTGAAAGATCAGACAGCAGCAGAACGCGCACATCTCCGAAACTCCCTCGGTTAACGGAAAATATGCGTGTTTTATCTTTTTAAATCTTGCTAAATTATTGATAAGTAAAAATCAGTTACTTAGGTAACGGCAGTGTTTCAAAATCTCCCCGCAAAAGCGCAAGTTGCAGTTCATTTACCAAATCTCCCGATTGGTATTGCAGATCGATTTTTAATTTTGAAATTTTACTCAGCGTCTGGATCTGTGTAAAAAGCTCGTAAAATCCATAAGAAGTCACCTTTCCGTTTTCAACAAGAAGAAAAAGTTTTTCACCCAGTCTTCTGCCGGATCCCAGCCAAAGCTCATTGCGTTTTTTAAAATCAATTTTCTTTTTAAAAACTTCAACATCCGTATATTCTTCCAGTTTACTGATGAATTCAACAGCCTTTGCACCCTGGGTAAAAGACCTAAATTTCAGGATTGGCTTTTCAGCTTTGTTAAGCTTGTTTTTTTCAACCACATATTTTTGATTTCTGTGATAAAGGCCGAAAGGTAATATTTCCTTTTTTCTGATGCCTTTTGAATTCAGGATTAGTTTGGCAATAATATCGGTTCCAGTAAGTTCATAATTGATCTGCTCAACCGCTTTCTGAATTTCTTCCCATCGTTTGGATTTGGAATTGAAAACCTTTTTGGAAAACTTGTTGATATCCTGAACGTAATCTGAAAGAATAATTTTACCCTCTTCATTCTGGAAATACACAAATCCTTTATCGTTCGGAAGATCCTGAGTAAGTACCTTTATCTTATTGATATAGGTTTTTGCGTTAGATTCCTCGTGCTGCTTCTGAATAATCTCGTTTTCAGTATCTTTTGAAATCAAGAGTTTGAAAAGCTCAAGCGTCGCACGTGCATCTCCATCCGCTCTGTGGTGGTTCGTAAGAGGAATACCTAAAGATTTTACCAACTTCCCAAGTGAATAGCTCACCTCATCCGGAATGAGCTTTTTAGCCAGCGGAATAGTATCTAAAGTATTGATTTTAAAATCATAACCTAATCTTTGAAATGACTGGCGAAGCATTCTGTAATCAAAATCAATATTATGCCCCACCAAAGTAGTATTGGCCGTAATTTCCACAATCCTGCGTGCAATTTCATGGAATTTCGGAGCTGTTTTTACCATTTTGGGAGTTATATTGGTGAGTTTCTGCACAAAAGGCGTGATATCGCTTTCGGGATTTACAAGAGAGATGAACTGGTCAATAATTTTTTGCCCATCATACCTGTAAATAGCAATATCTATAATGCATTCTTTTCTGTAACCTGCACCATTGCTTTCTATATCAATAATTGAATACATTTAAACTTTATACAACTTTCTTTTAGATTAATTATAACGTGTACAGACTGTACTTATCTTAAATAACACAATACATGCCATATCTTCATTAAGACAATCCTGCTAAAATAGGAAAAATTCTATCAATCTTATCAAAATTGTGCATGAATACCCTACAATAGTATTACAAAAAACATCGATTATCTTCTCCTACCGCCGAGACCCAGCATCCCTAAGATGGCCTTTGCTCCTTCCCGCATCAGCGTCCCGGTAAAAGTGCGTGCTGCTTTACTTTGCAAAATCTGCTCAACCATTCCCGGCTCTTCTTTTGCAGGCTTTGTTTTTTGATTTACAGGAGCTTCCGCTGCTGCCTGCTCCATTCTTCTTACCAGCATTTCGTACGCCGAATCACGATCAACCACGTTTTCATATTTAATAACCAAAGCAGATTGGCCTGTCAGATCTGAAATTTCCGCATCATTAAGAACATCCATTCTTGATTCAGGAGAAATTAAATAGGTATGTACCAAAGGGGTAGGAATTCCTTTTTCGTCCAGAGCAGTCACAAAAGCCTCGCCAATTCCGAGATTCTGAATTAAAGTGGCAGCATCATAAAATTCCGTTGTGGGATAATTTTCCACTGCCTTTGTAATTTCTTTTTTATCTTTTGCCGTAAAACCCCTCAGCGCATGCTGAATTTTTAACCCTAATTGCGAGAGCACAGCCTCCGGAACATCTCCGGGTATCTGGGTAATAAAGTAAATTCCGACACCTTTGGAACGGATCAGCTTTACCATTGTTTCAATCTGCGAAACCAGGGCTTTGGAAGATTCATCAAAAATAAGATGCGCCTCGTCTATAAATAATACCAGTTTCGGCTTGCCGGTATCGCCTTCCTCAGGGAATGTCATATAAATCTCTGCAAAAAGCGAAAGCATAAATGTAGAAAATAGTTGAGGTTTGCTCTGAATATCTGCTACCCTTAAAATATTAACCACCCCTTTCCCGTCTCTTGTCTGCAGCAAATCATGTACATCAAAACTTAATTCACCGAAAAACTTTGACGCTCCCTGCTGTTCCAGTGCTACGATAGACCTCAGAATTGCTCCCAATGAAGATGATGCGATTGAACCATAATCAGCCGAGAGTTCCGCCTTTCCCTGCGGGTTTTCGGTAACATACTGAAGAACCTTTTTAAGATCATTCAGATCAATGAGAGGCAGTCCTTTGTCATCACAATATTTAAAAACAATGGCCATGATACTTTGCTGTGTATCGTTCAGCTGAAGGATCTTACTCAGCAGTACCGGCCCGAATTCCGTTACGGTAGCCCTCAGCTTTACGCCTCTTTCTCCCGAAATCGTCATTAATTCTACAGGAAAAGCCTGCGGACTGTACGGAAGCTGTGTTTTGGCATAACGTTCCTGAATAACCGGATTTTCTGTTCCTGCTTCTGCAATTCCCGAGAAATCTCCTTTTATATCCAGAACCAAGGAAGGAATTCCTTTGTGGGAAAGCTGCTCAGCAAACACCTGTAAGGTTTTGGTTTTCCCGGTTCCCGTAGCTCCTGCAATAAGTCCGTGACGGTTGATCGTCTTTAAAGGAATCGCAACATTTACTTCAGGAACCACTTCTCCGTCCAGCATGCCTTTGCCTAAAATAATATATTCTCCTTTTGATGTATACTTTGCACTCAGTTCTTCAATAAATTGTGTTTTGTCTGCCATTTGATTTTTTACATAAATATAATTTTTTTTTAAAATATGAACCGGCTAAGTTTTCATTATGATTAATTTCATCCGCAAAATATTAACAAATATGCCTAACTTAGTACCACAGAATCATGTATGACTATGATAACTACCGCATATCGAGAAGGTCTGGACTTTATAGATTTATTCTATTGGCATAGATTTTTTTATTTTGCCTTTTTTCAGAAAATAAACACGATTTTTGCAGATATTAAAAAAAACTTAAAAAGTTACACCACATAATGAAAGTCGAACAAATATATACCGGATGTCTGGCTCAGGGTGCCTATTATATCGTATCCGAAAACGAGGCAGCTATTATTGATCCTTTAAGAGAAGTAAAGCCCTACCTTGATCGTCTGGAAAAAGACAATGTAACGCTAAAATATATTTTTGAAACCCATTTCCATGCAGATTTCGTTTCAGGCCATCTTGATCTGAGCAAAGCAACAGGCGCTCCTATCGTCTATGGGCCTACAGCGCAACCTGAATTTGACGCTATTATCGCGGAAGACAATCAGATTTTTGAGATCGGAAATGTAAAAATTAAAGTTCTCCATACGCCCGGCCACACGATGGAAAGCAGCACCTATCTCCTAATTGACGAAAACGGAGTGGAAACTGCTATTTTCACTGGTGACACTTTATTCCTCGGAGACGTTGGCAGACCTGATCTTGCACAGAAAGCAACCAGCCTCACCCAGGAAGATCTCGCAGGAATTCTATATGAAAGCCTTCAAACGAAAATTATGCCGCTTGATAACAGCATTACCGTATATCCTGCGCATGGAGCAGGTTCTGCCTGTGGAAAGAATATGCAGAAAGAAACCGTTGATCTATTAGGAAATCAGAAAAAAACAAATTACGCACTCAATCAGCCGGATAAGGAATCTTTTGTAAAGGAAGTTCTTGACGGGCTTACAGCACCTCCCAAATATTTCGGGATGAACGTTGCCATGAATAAAGGAGGTTATGAAAGCCTTGACGTAGTAATGAATAAAGGATTGACCGCAATTCCTGCTGAAGATTTCGAAGCATATGCCGAAGAAACCGGTGCCTTGATTTTAGATACGAGAAACCCGGCAGAGTTTCATAAAGGATTCATCCCTAATTCTATCAATATCGGACTGAAGGGAGATTTTGCACCTTGGGTGGGGGCATTAATTGTTGATGTAAAACATCCTTTATTATTGGTAGTAGAAAAAGGTACTGAGGAAGAAGCCATCACCAGATTAAGCAGAGTTGGATTTGACCATGTTGTAGGCTATCTGAAAGGAGGTTTCGAATCATGGAAGAACAACAGTAAAGAAACCGACGAAATAAAAAGAATTTCTCCGGAAGAATTTGCAGAGCAGTTTGATAAAACCTCTAAAGTGATCGATGTCCGTAAAATTTCGGAATATTCTGCCGAACATATTGACAACGCCTACAACAGGCCTCTGGATGAAATCAGTGAGTGGATAAATACCATTGATGATGCTGAACATTTTTTCCTGCATTGTGCGGGAGGCTACAGAAGCATGATCGCCGCAAGCATTCTTAATTCACACGGAATCAGGAATTTCACTGAAGTGGAAGGAGGTTTTAACGGAATTAAAAAAACAGGGAAGCTTCCTACTTCTGATTTTGTATGCCAGTCTAAAACCCTGTAAATAATGAAAAGCTTCTACGGATTTTTTATTGTATTAATTTTTATATTGAACTCATGCAAAACACGCTCTTCTGCAACGCTTCCTGATAAAAATATCAAAGACGTGGTGAACAGCCCGAATGTAGTTCTTGTAGATGTAAGAGTTGCTGAACAGTATGAAGAAGGATCGGCAAAAAATGCGATTAACATTCCTTTAGCTGAACTATCTGAAAACACACAATCTCTGAAAGGAAAAAAAGTAGTTGTTTTCTGTAACAAAGGAATCCAGGCGGATCAGGCGATGGAAATCTTAAAGAAAGAAGGTATTGAAGTTTATGATGGTACAACGTGGAAAAATGTAAAAGCCATCCAGGACGAAAAACCTTCTAAAAACACTAATTTAGACTAATAAAACCCAAAACAATGTCACAAAAATTCCAGGAAATTATCAATTCTGAAAGACCTGTTTTAATAGATTTTTTTGCAACGTGGTGTCAGCCCTGCAAAGTACAGTCTTCGGTTCTTAATACCGTTAAAGAAAATGTAGGCGAAAGCGCGAGAATCATTAAGGTTGATGTAGATCAATATCCTGCTTTAGCAGCACAATATGGTGTGCGCGGCGTTCCTACGCTGGCCGTATTCAAAAACGGGGAAATGCTCTGGAAGGAGAGCGGCGTTCATGATGTGAATACGCTGACACAGCTTTTAAAACAATATGCTTAAGATTAAGGCTAAGGTTGAGACCAAGATTAATACAATGTGCCTCGACCTTAACTTTAGCCTTCATAACTTAATTTCAAAAGAATCGCGGTCATTTAAAAACTGAAAATGGCCCCTGAAATCTTTTAATTCTTCTAAATGCAATTCTGCAGTAACAAGATTTCCTTCTTTTATAGAAATTTCCTTTCCGTCAGCAAAAAAACAATGGGAACTTTCCTTATAGAAAAGATTATTTCCATCGGTCCCGATCCTGTTTAGCCCGAAAACAAAGGAAAGATTTTCGATAGCCCTCGCTTTCAACAGATGCTCCCAGGCGTCCACTCTTTTTTCAGGCCAGTTGGCGACATACAAAATTATATCATAATCGTCATTATTTCTTGCAAAAACGGGAAACCTGAGATCATAGCAGACCTGCAGCAAGATCCTAAAACCCTGATAATTAACAACAATCCGTTTCTTTCCCGGCGTATAAACCTTATCCTCTCCCGAAAAGGAAAAAAGATGACGTTTGTCGTAAAAATCCACATTTCCCTCCGGATGAACAAAATACATCCTGTTGTAAAACTTACCATCTTCTTGCACAGAAGCACTTCCGCAGAAAGCCGCATTTTTATTCTTTGCCATTTCTTTCAGGAATGCAAGAGATTCCAGATTCCTGTCTGCCACTTCTGAAGCATCCATACAAAATCCTGTAGAAAACATTTCCGGTAAAAGAAAAAGATCCGCTTCCTGAAGATGCAGTTCATTTTTGATCAATTGAAAATTCTTTTCTTTATTTTTCCAGACGATATCTAAATTCAGTGCTGTAATTTTCATAAACTATGTTAAAAAACTTCACTAAAAATACGATTTTCGGATGATTTCGGTTCTATCTTTGTTGCAGATATTTTTTAAATAATAACATAAAAAGATACTATATGAAGAAATTGTGTTTTGTGCTGATGCTTATTTTTGCAGGAGCAACTGCCAGTGCGCAGGCCTGGACAGGAAAAGGAGATCAGAAAATCAATGCAGGACTAAGCGCATGGGGCTACGGAACAGGAATTACAGGAACGTATGATTACGGACTGAACCAGCTTATTTCTGTAGGCGCCGGAATCAACGGCTATTTCAGTAATTACAAAGACAATGATGACGACAACCGTGTTTTCGTTTTTGGAAGACTGAACTTTCACTTGAAAGACGCACTGCAACTTCCCGAGAAACTGGATATCTATCCGGGAATTGATGTAGGCGTTGTAGGAAGAGATTTCGGACTGGGAGCACATATCGGAGCCAGGTATTTCTTTACGGAGAGAATCGGGGTTTTTGCGGAAGTCGGCAACAATGGCAGTCTTGGTGTTTCTATTAATTTATAATAAATCATCATATTATATGACAAAGCTTCTCGTTTCGGGAAGCTTTTTTATTTGGCATAGTTTTGAGAATTGTTACCTTTGCAAATTAACATACAAAAGCATTAATGGAAATAGCAATCAAACTGTTTCAATTTATATTGAGCATTTCTATCTTAGTCCTTCTTCATGAGCTTGGGCATTTCTTACCCGCAAAGTGGTTCAAAACCAGAGCAGAGAAATTTTTCCTGTTTTTTGACCCGTGGTTCTCAATTTTTTCAATGAAAAAAATCAATGGAAAATGGCAGTATAAATTTCTTTCCAAAAACCTTCCGGATACCGAAATCATTGAAGTGAACGGCGAAAAGAAAGAAGTTCCCATCGATATATCAAAACTTCCGGACAGTGACTGGAGAAAACATCCCGAACAGACAAAATACGGTATCGGCTGGCTGCCTTTCGGAGGATATGTGAAAATTGCCGGAATGGTTGATGAAAGCATGGATATCGAACAACTGAAGAAGCCGGCACAGCCTTGGGAATTCAGATCGAAACCGGCATGGCAGAGACTGATTATCATGTTGGGAGGTGTTACCGTGAATTTTTTCCTAGCCTGGCTCATCTACACCTGCCTTTCTCTTTTTAATGGTGAAACATACACCGACCTTACGAAATTCAACAGCGGAATTGGCGTAACGGAAGCCGGGAAAAAAATGGGATTCCAGAATGGCGATAAAATCATAAACATCGACGGAAAACCTGCCGAAAGGCTGGAAAATGCTTCCATCAATATTTTATTGGGAGACCATGTAACCGTTTTAAGAGATGGAAAAGAAACCACTTTCCCGATTAATAATGACGGTGTTGCGGATGTTCTGAAGCAGAAAGAAGCGAAATTATACATCCTACCAAGATTCCCAATGATTATTGATTCATTGGCAACACCATCAGCAAAAGCTTCCGGACTGGTAAAAGGAGACAAAGTAATTGCTATTAACGGACAGCCAACGCAGTATTTTGATGAGGTAGGAACTGTTCTGAATCAAAATAAAGGAAAAACAGTACAAATTGAGGTTCTGAGAAACGGCAATTCTGAAACGGTTTCTGCAGCGGTTGATAAAAATGGTAAATTAGGAATAAAAACTGCTCAAAAGACCCTTTCGAATGTAACTACCAATAAAAAATATTCTTTCGGAGAAGCGATTCCAAGAGGTTTTGTAAGAACCATTGAAGCGCTTACGATGCAGGTAAAGCAGTTTAAAATCATGTTTAATTCAAAAATTCAGGGATATAAAAACGTGGGCGGCCCGATTGCCATCGTTAAAAATATGCCTGTTGACAAAGATGCGAACGGTAATATTTCTGTTAACTGGGTTGCATTCTGGAGTTTTACGGCCATGTTTTCGGTTTGGCTGGCTTTCCTGAATTTAATTCCGATTCCGGGGTTAGATGGTGGCCATGTGCTTTTTACTTTATATGAAATTATTGTTGGAAAACCGGTGCCTCAAAAAGTTCTTGAAAATGCCCAGATGATCGGTGTAATCTTCCTTTTAGGCTTAATGATCCTGATTTTCGGAAGCGATATATTCAAGATAGTTGCAGGAAAATTGTAATATTCAAATTTTTTAAAAAAATATTTGCAGGGTATAAATATTCGTCCTATATTTGCACCACTTAAAACAAAGGACATTCCTCCTTAGCTCAGTTGGTTAGAGCATCTGACTGTTAATCAGAGGGTCGCTGGTTCGAGCCCAGCAGGAGGAGCAGAAAGACTTACAGAAATGTAGGTCTTTTTTTATTTACCTATTCTGAAAATAAAATTTCTGATAAGACAAATTTAATCATCTGAAAAATAATTATATAGCTCACATTGCCCATTATTACAGGAAAATTCTCATTATTTTTAAACCAAAAATTTGTTTGATATTAATATTCCTTTTATATTTGCACCACTAAAACAATAGGAAATTCCTCCTTAGCTCAGTTGGTTAGAGCATCTGACTGTTAATCAGAGGGTCGCTGGTTCGAGCCCAGCAGGAGGAGCAAAAAGACTTACAGCAATGTAGGTCTTTTTTTTATTTTATTAAGCACCAATCACTTTAACAAAATAATAACAGCACAGCAACTTATCAATCACGTTATTTCATTACATTTGCAGTTTTGTATTTATTTACTTGAAAAATTAAATACTATTGAACCATTACAATAAATCTGCATACTTTTTGTTTATGCAATAGCTTGAAGAACAACAAATGTTAATTAACAGACCGCGATATTATCCCTTTTTAATTTTTATCCTCCTTTCCCATTTTGTATATGCCCAAAATGCTGCCAGCGGAAAAATTACAGACGCCAAAACGAATAAAGAAATCAGCGGTGTCGATATCTTTATTAATGAAAGCAATAAGGCTGCATTAACAACAACTTCGGGAAACTTTGCCGTTCAGTCGGACAGCATTATTTACAAGCTGAAGTTTTTAAGAAAAAATTACGCTCTAGAAACCGTAGATGTTACTCCTGAGAATGCCAACAATATTTTTGTAAAACTTTCGCAGGAAAAAGTAAGCAACATCGAAGAAGTAGTGATCCACAACGAAAAACCGAAATATAAAAATAAAAAGGAAAACCCGGCGTATGCCATCATGCAGAAAGTCTGGGCCAGAAAAAGAAATAACGGATTGGATAAATTCGATACGTACACCTATAAAGAGTACGAAAAAATCCAGTTTGACGCAAACAACCTTGACAGCGCCTTTATGAAGAGAAAAATTTTCAATAAACTTGAATTTATTTTCGATTATAAAGATTCTACCGCCAGTGGTAAAATAGGACTTCCTGTATTTCTTAATGAAGCGGTGTATGAAAATTACGGCGAAAACAGACCTTCAAAAAAAACAAAAAGACTGTTGGTCGCACAAAAAACATCCGGGTTTCAGGACAACCAGATCGTAACACTTACCGCCAAAAACCTTTACCGGGATATTAATATCTATGATAATACTTTAAATTATTTCGATATCGGTTTTCCAAGTCCTGTGGGAGAAACAGGTTTCAGCACGTATGATTATAATTTAATTGACACCGTTTCCGTTCGCGGAGAAAATGCTTTTAAGATCAGGTATCAGCCGAAAAGAACGGAGGTTCTGGCTTTTCAGGGTTATCTGTATATTGATACAGACAGTTATGCCGTGCTGGGAGCCACTTTAAAATCCACCCAGAAAATCAATGTTAATTTCATCAACGGGATCTCTACCGAACTGGAGTATGATAATCCCGACGAAAATACTTTTTTACCGAGAAAATTTGTTACCGAAATTGAAATGACGCCGTTTTCCAAAAAGAAAACCGCAAAAAGCATTGTTGCCAAACGGTCGGTCGATTATTCCGAATATGAATTTAACAAACCTTTGGAAGATCAGGTTTTCAAACGAAAAGAAGAAGAATATTCTGATAGCTTCACAGACAAAGATGACGCCTACTGGCTTAAAGCAAGACCCGACTCTTTATCTAAATCCGAGCAGGGAATTTATGATATGCTTGATAAACTTCAGCAGACTCCGAAATTCAACAGAATCGTAAAGCTGTATGAAACGTTGGGTTCAGGATATTATAATGTAAAAAAATTAGGTATTGATATTGGTCCTATTTTCTCTGTTTACGGTAAAAATGAGGTAGAAGGAGACAGAATACGTTTGGGCGCAAGAACTTATTTCACAAGAAATGATCCGTGGAGGGTTCAGTTTTATACGGCTTACGGTTTCAAAGACCAGCAGGTAAAATACGGAGCCGAAGCAAGATTCATGTTCAACAGGGTAAACAGGTTTACCGTAGGAGCCGGAACCCGGAGAGATATACTTCAGCTAGGAGTACAGCTTACCAATGATGACGGGATTATGGCCAGGACTTTTGCCTCTTCAACCATTTTTGCAAGAGGAGAAAACGCATCTTTAAGCTCGCTTAATCAGACAAACGTCTTTACCTCAATCGAACCCTGGAAGAACTTCCAGATCAGGCTCGACGGAACGATGCAGAGCATTAAATCTGCCAATCCGGATGGTTTCAGCCTGATGTACTATAAAGATGGCGCTTTAAGGAAAACCACAAACGATTCGCACTTTACGCTTAGCCTGATCGCAAGACCGGGAGCGAAATTTTCCCAGACCGGGATCGATCGTTATGAGCATGGAACTCTGGCTCCGACCATTGTCTTAAAATACACGAAAGGAGTGGAAGGATTATTCGGATCTGATTTTAATTATAATAAACTACAGTTCCTTTTCTACAAGCCGTTTTTAATTGGCAGCTGGGGAAAACTGCAGGTCAACTTTGAAGCCGGAAAGAACTTCGACACTGTTCCTTTGGCGCTGCAGAATGTGATTCCCGGAAACCAGTCGTACAGTCTTGCACAGAATACTTTTGCACAGCTGAATTATTATGAATTTGTAGCAGACACTTACACAACACTACATCTGGAACATCATTTTAACGGTAAGATTCTTTCCTTTATTCCGTTAATTAAAAAACTGAAATTAAGAGAAATAGCCTTTATCAGAGGAGCATACGGTACATTGAGCGACGCTTCTAAAGCCATTAACGTGGAAGGCTTTAAATACTCTGCTCCTACTGATCATATTTATTACGAATATGGTTTCGGAATCGAGAATATAGGTTTTGGAAACCTGAGAATTTTCAGGGTAGACTTTAACTGGCGAGGAAATTATCTTGACCGACCTGATATTTCAACCTTTGGCATAAAAGCCGGATTCCAGGTAAACTTTTAACAGAAAAAATAAATCTCCTTTCACGAAGGAGATTTTTGTTTCTTAGGACTCAGCAGGATAATCTTTACATCCGTTGCAATGTGCTACAATATAAACAATATTACACGGAGGCCTTTCTCCTTCCGGGATACTGCAATAAATATTGCATGGTAAACATTCTTTTACAGGAGCGATACCTCCCGTAACTTCTTTAAGATCCTGTCTTGTGATTTTCTTTAAATTTTTCATATCAGTTAAATTTTGTTTGATTTGATGTTAAATATAAGAAATATATTCATTCGTGATTGGAATTTGATAAAATAAAAAAACCTCAGCAAATTGCTGAGGTTTTATTTTTATGAAACGCTTAAATTATGCGTTTGCTTCTACAGATACGAAAGATCTGTTGTTTGCTTTCTTTCTGAAAACTACTTTACCGTCTACTAGAGCGAACAAAGTGTGATCTTTACCAATTCCCACGTTTGCACCTGGGTGGTGTTGTGTACCTCTTTGTCTAACAATAATGTTTCCGGCAATAGCTTCCTGACCACCGAAAATCTTTACCCCTAATCTTTTAGAGTGAGATTCTCTACCGTTTTTGGAACTACCAACTCCTTTCTTATGTGCCATTTTATTTTAAGGTTTTTTGGTTTAACAATTATTCTGCACTTTCAGCAGCTTCAGCATCTGCCTTTTTTGTTGTTTTTTTAGCAGGTTTTTCTGCTTTCTTAGCTCCTTCAAATCCTGTAATACCAGTGATCTGAATTTGAGTTAATGATTGTCTGTGACCGTTTTTCACTTTGTAACCTTTTCTTCTTTTCTTTTTGAAAATGATTACTTTATCAGCTTTTACGTGGTCTAGGATCTCTGCTTCTACAGTGATTCCGCTTACAGCTGGGGCGCCTACAGTGATTGCTCCGTTTACAGTAAGAAGTACTTTATCGAAAGATACTTTACCTCCTTTGTCTCCTGATAAACGGTTTACAAACAACTTCTGGTCTTGCTCAACTTTGTATTGAAGCCCTGCTATTTCTACAATTGCAAACATTGTTTATAAAATTTTTAGTTATTTCGAGGTGCAAATATAAGAAATATTTTCTAATCTCCTCAAATTCAATCCAATCTTTTTTAATTAAAATTTTAACTATGTTTTGAATAATTTATCACAATAAAGTGATATTATTTTCCGTTAAATAATATATCTTCGCTAAACCAAAATATTTTATATGAAAAGAAACTTTAATTTCCGCATCCTGGCGGGAGCAATTGCTGCACTTTCTATGTCAGCATGTAACGACGACACACTGGAAACTCCGGTACAGCCAGAACAACAAACCGAAAGTCAAAGAATCGAACAACCCAATGCTTTAGAGAAAGTATGTTATTATGTAGACCAAAACTGGAGCTCATCTGCCGTTTTACTGACATCTTTACAGAATTCTACAGACACTAACTTCATGAATTCGCAAATGACAAAAATTGCGAGCCTTTGGGGAAGAAGCAATCCAACACTTCGTTTTGTAAACGATCCGTCGAATTATAATTCTACATATAATGCGATTTCGTATTCAACGGGTAAAATTTATTACGGATATGCCATTTATTATGATGCCAAATCCAAAGGCGGAGATATTGTTAACGCTATGATTTTAGCCCATGAATATGGACACCAGCTGCAATACATCTTCGGACTTCCTTCAGTAAACGAATCTACGGCAAGACCTAATGAACTGGAAGCAGACGGATTTGCAGGATATTATTTAAGAAGACCGAACGGTTATAACCAGACAAGTTTTACACAAATCGCAGCGGCCTATGAATTTGCACAAAGCATCGGAGATTACCAGACGAACAGTCCGGGTCATCACGGAACACCGCCACAAAGAAGATCTGCTGTACGTTTAGGTTTCCTTTTAGGACAATATGATCTTACCGCATCTGCATTTGATTATAATTTCTTTTACTATTATCAGGGCGTTTTAAACGGAACTTATAAAACTGCAAAAAATGCTCAATATCCTGAGCTTGATGCTTACATGAGCCAATATCTTGATGAATTGAAAAAAATTCAGACGGGAGAAATCTCTGCTGAAGATTTCAAAAATTTAAAGTAACATTCATTTTCGATATATCTTTCTTAGAGACAGGCCAATATTCCTGTCTCTTTTCTTTTTAAAAATATTTCATAAAGTTTATTTACTTTTGATGCATTATCTATATATAATGAAAAGAGATCTCTATATTGATTTTGCAAAAGGGCTGGCAACACTCTCTATCATATTTATTCATACGGCATTTTGGTCCGGACAATTTTATATTCCGGCAGAAGTGAGAGTATTTTCTCTGGTTTTTGATGTTGCTTTATTTTATGCTTTAAGTGGAATAACCTCGGGCTCCAATATCGAAAAAACCCTTTACAGATTACTGAAACTACAGATCACATACATGATTTTCGTGACTTTTCTGTTTTTTATGGATTATTTCTTTAAAATTTTTGGCCTGAATTTTTTCTCTCTTGAATGGCTAAAGAACTTTTATTCCACCTTTGGATCGAAATATACAATTAATAGTATTTCAACATCGCCACAATGGGAAAATCTTGGAAATTGGTACCTGCATCAATATACCAATGCCGACACTTTCCCGGTAGTCATGGGAAGTTTCTGGTATCTGAAAGTATATTTTATTCTGACGGTTTTCGGAGTCTTGATTTTACGGTTTTTTCCTAAACATATCAATTGGTTTATCGCTCTATGTGTTGTTTTAACACTGCTGTTTAATATTTTTCCTGAAATATATCCGGACGGACAGGTAGGATACGTAGCATTTTATCTTGCAATTTTTCTGATCGGAAATAGAATGAAAGGCAAAAAAATACCTGGTAAAATGATTCCGGCTTTGTATACTTTGGTAGCTGCAGCGTTAATATGGATGTTTTGGTATTATGGAAATGAGATCTTTTATAAGATCAACAGAAATAAATTTCCACCTAAAATTCCGTACATTATCTGGACGATGTTTTCTCTGGTAACATTATTCGTATTTTATAACCGGTTAAAAATCTCAGCAGAAAGCTTTATAACATACATTGGTAAAAATGCCATCTTTTTTTATTTCGCCCAGGGAATAAGTTCTTCGCTCGTTTATTTTTTGGTAGTTCCCTTAAAAGAAAAAATGCCTTGGTGGATTCTAATGATATTAATTTATATCATTAATGTTTTTCTGGCATTTGGGATTTCAGCTGTATTAAAGAAAGTAGACAGCATTGGATGGAATATCCTGGAAATATTGCGAAAAAAAACTGCTATTAAATAGCAGTTTTTTATTGTTTATTAATCTTTTCTTCCGCTCCTCGCTATCAATGCTATAATGATAATGAGAACAATAGCCCCTCCAATAATATACACCGGATTGGCATACCATTCTGTGGTGGTTGTGGTATTGTTTTCTGTAGTAACTACCCCACCGGCAGTATCTTGTGCAAACGAAAAAATAGACATGAATACTGAAAATGCAAATGCAAGTAAGGCATTCATTTTACTTTTAATAGCTGTAATTGTTTCCATAATGTTTATATTTTTAATTGGTTTTAAAACAATAACAAAAAAAGTACCATCAAGTTTACATAATTCATAAAAAACATGAATTTAAATGAAAATTTTCAAACAAAATAAAACTTCTGTCATATCACAAAATATTTTAATTTTACACAAAATTTGAAACATGTTTAAGTTGAAACTTCCTACCGATCCCAGGTGGGCAAATATTGCAGAAGGAAACATTGAAGAAATTTTAACGGATCATGCCTGGTGTGAGCAAAAAGCGGCTACCAATGCTATCGGGCTGATCACAATGCTTCCTGAATATCCTGAAATCGTAACCGAACTTCTTGCCATCGCGCAGGAAGAGCTGGAACATTTCAGACAGGTTCATGAGATTATTAAAAAGAGAGGATACATATTTGGCCGTACCCGAAAAGATGATTATGTGAACGAATTGGTCAACTTCATCCAGAAAGGAGGCAACAGAGATGATCTTATTGTTGATAAGATGCTTTTTGCGGCCATGATCGAAGCAAGGAGCTGTGAACGATTCAAAGTGCTTACCGAGAATATAAAAGATGAAGAGCTTAAAACGTTCTACAGAGAATTAATGATCTCCGAAGCCAATCATTACACCACATTCATAGGATTTGCAAGACAATTGGGCGATGAGCAGAAAGTAAATGCAAGATGGGAAGAATGGCTGGAATATGAAGCAAAAATTATCCAGTCTTACGGAAAAGGAGAAACCATCCACGGATAAAACTATATTTTAAAATTGAAAAAGCTGACGTTTGAAAATATTGCCAATTTTTTCCTGAAAAACTTCTTTCAGGGACTTGTCATTATTGGTCCTATCGGACTGACGATGTTTGTCATCTGGTATGTAGTGACCTCCATTGACAATATTATTCCTTCGGTAGCCAAAGAGATTCCCGGGCTGGTTTTTATTTCAACCATCGTATTTACAGCAATTTTAGGATATTTAGGAAACAAATTTGTAGTCGGACGGTTCTTTTTTGATGCCATGGATCGTCTTCTTGAAAAAACTCCGGGCGTTAAGCACATTTATACCCCTACAAAAGATGTCATGTCTTCATTCGTAGGAGATAAGAAAAAATTCAACGATCCTGTCTGGGTAAAAACCAATGAACATCCTGAAATCTGGAGAATAGGCTTTCTCACCCAGAAGGAAATGGCAGACGTGGAAAAACATAATTATGTAGCGGTTTACCTGCCGCATTCTTACGCCATTTCAGGATGGGTAATTGTTACGGAAGAAAAAAACATCAAACCGGTAGTGGGCATGACAGCGGCTTCTGCAATGAAATTTGCGGTAAGCGGTGGCGTTGCAGGATTCCACTCCGATGATAATATCTTTAAAGCTCCAGAGTAGTAAAGCTTTAAACACATTATCCTTTGATGAATTTGAAATTATTTCAAATAAAAATTCTTACAAACAATCTAATAAATACTATCATGAATTTACCGTACGCGGAACCTTTCCGCATTAAAATGATTGAGGAAATCCGTCAGTCTACAAGAGAAGAAAGAGAACAGTGGCTTAAAGAAGCAAACTATAATTTATTTAATCTAAAATCTTCACAGGTTTTTATCGACCTTCTTACCGATTCCGGAACGGGAGCAATGTCTGACAGACAGTGGGGCGCTTTAATGATGGGGGATGAAAGCTATGCCGGATCACGTTCTTTTGAGCAGCTTCACCAGACTGTACAGAATATCACAGGCTTTAAATATCTTTTACCAACTCACCAGGGAAGAGCTGCAGAAAATGTTCTGTTTTCCGTTTTGGTAAAAGAAGGAGATGTAGTACCCGGAAACTCTCATTTTGACACCACAAAAGGGCATATTGAATTCAGAAAAGCTCACGCTATCGACTGTACGATCGATGAAGCTTTTGACATTAATGATCTTCACCCATTCAAAGGAAATATCAATATTGAAAAACTTGAAGAAGTTTATAAAAAGTATCCAAAAGAAAATATCCCTTTCTGCCTGATTACCATTACCTGCAATTCATCTGGGGGACAGCCTGTATCCCTGGAAAACATGAAAGCGGTGAAAGAACTTTCTGATAAATATGGAGTACCTGTATTTTTTGATTCAGCGAGATTTGCTGAGAATGCCTATTTCATCAAAAAAAGAGAAGCCGGACAGGAAAACAGAAGCATCAAAGAAATCTGTAAAGAAATTTTCTCTTACGGTGACGGGATGACGATGAGTTCTAAAAAAGACGGATTGGTAAATATCGGAGGTTTTATCGCTTTAAATGATGAAGAAGTTTTCAGAAAAGCTTCTAATTTTACCATTATTTATGAAGGTTTCATTACCTACGGTGGAATGGCCGGAAGAGACATGGCCGCTTTGGCAGTTGGTCTTGATGAAGCGACAGAATTTGCTTATTTAGAAAGCCGAATTTCCCAGGTGGAATATCTTGGAAATAAATTAATCGAATACGGAATTCCGGTTCAAAAACCTATTGGCGGACATGCTGTTTTCATTGATTCTTTGAATTTCCTTCCAAAAGTTGACCGCTCGGAATATCCTGCACAAACATTGGGACTTGAAATCTATAAAGAAGCCGGAATCAGAACCGTAGAAATCGGGACATTATTGGCCGACAGAGATCCTGAAACAAGAGAAAACCGCTATCCGAAGCTTGAGCTTGTACGTCTGGCCATCCCAAGAAGAACGTATACCAATAACCATATGGATTATATTGCTGCTGCTATCAAAAACGTTTATGAAAGACGTGACGAAATTGCAAAAGGCTATAAAATAACCTGGGAGCCGGATCTGTTAAGACATTTCACGGTTCAGCTTGAGGAAGCTTAAAATCGGTTCGGGCTCAAAACTTCGTTTTGAGCCCGAACCTTTATATAAAAGACTACAATAAGATTATTTTTTTGAAATTCTGTATAGTTTTCCGCTGTCGGTTACCGCATACAAATTGCCATCACTTCCGTTCAGCACATCACGAAAACGTTCTTTCTCGTCTGACAAAAGCCTTTCTTCTCCAACTACTTTATTATCCTTCATTACAATTCTGTTGATATGTTCTCCGCTGAGACATCCGATCATCAGGTTTCCTTTCCATTCATCAATATTTCCGGTGTAAAAAGTAACACCACTTGGAGAGATTACCGGATCCCAGTAATATACCGGCTGCTCAGTTCCTGCTTTTTGAGTCGTTCCGTTATTTATTTTTTCACCGGAATATTCAATTCCGTAGGTAACATCGCCCCATCCGTAATTTTTTCCGGCTTTAATTAAATTAATTTCGTCACCACCTCTCGGTCCCATTTCCACATCCCAGAGATTTCCGTTGGGATCAATGGCCATTCCCTGAGGATTTCTGATTCCATATGCATAAATTTCGGGTTTAAACCCTGCTTTACCGATAAATGGATTACCGGGAGCAGGCTTTCCTTCTTTTGTGATTTTTAATATTTTACCTAAATAATTATCTGTTCGCTGTGCGTACACTCTTGTCTGCTTATCGGACCGTTCTCCTGTGCTCACAAATAAATTTCCATCTTTATCGAAAGCCAGTCTGCTTCCGTAATGTTTATCTCCATCATAGGTTGGAGTTGCACGGAATATAACTTTCACCTCAGAAATAGTTTTAAAATCAGGAGACAATTTTCCTTTTCCTACCGCCGTATGATTTCCCTTTTCATAAGGTTCTGAAAAACTAAAGTAAATAATATTGTTGGTAGCGAAATCCGGATCTAAAGCGACATCAAGCATTCCGCCCTGACCTTTGGAATCAACTTTCGGGAATCCATCAATTTTTGAGATTTGCTTTCCGTCAGTGGAAACAATATTCATATATCCCCTTTTATCCGTAATCAGAAGTCTTCCGTCCGGAAGGTTAATAATTCCCCAGGGCTTCCCTAAATCTTTACTCAAGACTTCAACATTGTAAGGTGTTGAAGTTTTTACTGCTTTAATTCTCGTCTGTCCGGTAAAGGCAGGTTTATATTCCGGAGAATTCGGTGCTTTTGTTTCAACACTTCCGTCGCTTCCCGCCTGCTGAGCATTAATTTTGCCTTCTTTACATGATGCCAGAATAAGAAACAAACTGACCGCTGAAATATAAAATTTATTGGTTTTCATATGATTAAGATGGATTATTTTGCTGAAGAATGGAAAAATAGTGCCACAAAAATTTGCCGGTTTAAATTTTTATTCTACATTTGTAGAAACAATTACAAATCTGTAGAATATGAAAGAAATAAAACTAACCGATTCTGAAAAAGATCTTATGGAAATACTCTGGGAAAAAGAAAAGGTTTTCATGAAAGATATTTTAGAATCTTATCCGGACCCTAAACCTGCAACAACAACAATCGCGACACTCCTGAAAAGAATGCAGAATAAAGATTTTGTGGGGTATACACTGTATGGAAATTCTCGCGAATATTATCCGAAAGTCGCAAAGGGAGAATATTTTAAGGAAGAAATGTCTTCCATGATTGACCGTTTTTTTAATAATTCCGTGACGCAGTTTGCCTCTTTTTTCACGTCTAATGCTAAACTTTCACAAGAAGAATTGAAAGAACTCAGAGAAATTATTGACAAGCAAATTGATGAAAAATGATGATTATTTTAAAAATAATTTTAGGGTCTTCTATGCTTCTGGCCGTATACTATGTGTTGTTACAAAAGGAAAAAATTTATCGGTTCAACAGGTTTTACCTAATGTTTTCTATTCTGTTTTCTTATGCCGTTCCATTTATTTCTATTCAATCGGAAAACTTAAAACCGAGTAACCGAATTCAAACGACCGTTGAAACAACACAACAGGTTTTAGACATTACTAAGGTACAGGAAAATTTTAACTTAATTAACTGGCTCTGGATTATTTACGGAACTATTACCCTGATTTTTTTAATAAAGTTGATCCATTCATTTTTAGCAATTAAAAAGATGAAGGGCAAGAGGATAAAGTATCACAACCAAAATATCCTGATTACCAAAGAGCATACCTCTCCTTTTAGCTTTTGGAATACTATTTATTTAGGGGAAAATTATCTCATTGACAGTAAAATAGATCCACGGATTTTTCTGCATGAAAAAAGCCACCTCGAACAGAAGCACAGCGTCGATGTTATAATTATTGAAATCCTGAAAGCCTTTACCTGGTTCAATCCTTCGATATTTTTTTACCGAAAAGCCATTATTACCAATCATGAATTTCTGGCAGATGAATCTGTCTTAAAAAATGATTTCAACATAAAAGATTATCAGAATTTAATTCTGGACGAAATTATTTTAAATCAAAACTATAACCTTACCCATACATTCAATTTTAATAACACCAAAAAAAGATTTATTATGATGAACACTAAAAAGTCTAAAATGACCATCATCAAAAAAGTAATCAGCATTCCTGTATTACTTATCGCTTTCGGATTATTTGTACAGAAAACATATGCCGGAAACGTAGAAAGCGCAGCCAAAACATTCCCGGAAATGCCAGAAAAAGATTCTGAAAACAAAGCAGAAAATTTTGCAGAAGAACACATAAAATCTTCAGCGAAAGATAGTTCAACAGTCGAAAAAACAAAAGATAATCCTGCCAATAACTTTCTTCCTTCAGGCAAAATGAGCCTGGAAAAAGAGAAAAGCACCGATAAATCTTCGGAAATACAACCGAAAATCGACAGCAATTTACAAAGTACTACTACTGTTGCAGAATATCCCGGAGGCCAAAATGAGCTAAGAAATAAAGTAGCCAGCTTATTTGACGCATCTAAAATCACACATGGAAAAGAACAAAAAATGATGAAAACAGACATTACTTACACGGTTGATGAAAATGGACGTGTTACCAATATCAACCCTGCCGGCAATAACAAAACCTTTAATGATGAAGCAGTTTCTGCATTTAAGAAAGCCAATGAAAATGTGGTCTGGAAACCTGCAGAAAAAGATGGAAAAGCTGTTCCATACGGAATGAAAATGTCACTAACAATGTCTTTCGAGTAAATTAAAAAAAAGCACTCCAAAGGAGTGCTTTTGTATTTTACAATATTTCTGTAATTAAAAACATTTTTCAGTGAGTGAATACTTTAAATGACAAATATATCTTTCGTATTTTTGTTAGATAAGATCACAATTATCTATGCAATTCAAACTTCAATCAGAATATAAACCTACCGGAGACCAGCCACAAGCTATTGAAAAACTTACCGAAGGTATTAAAATTGGTGAAAAATACCAGACCCTTTTAGGAGTTACCGGATCCGGGAAAACTTTTACGGTAGCGAACGTCGTTCAGAATGTTCAGAAACCAACGCTGGTTCTGGCCCATAATAAAACACTGGCAGCACAGCTTTTCATGGAATTTAAAGAATTTTTTCCTGAGAATGCCGTTGAATATTTCGTCAGCTACTACGACTATTATCAGCCGGAAGCCTACATTGCCACTACCGGAACTTATATTGAGAAAGACCTCAGTATCAATGAAGAAGTCGAAAAATTAAGGCTTTCTGCTACGGCAAGTCTGCTTTCGGGAAGAAGAGATGTTTTAATTGTAGCTTCGGTGTCATGTATTTACGGTATCGGTAATCCTACGGAATTTCATAAATCTCTTATTTCGATTGCTATCGGAGAGAAAGTAACACGCACGGCACTTCTTCATTCTTTAGTTAACGCTTTATATTCCAGGACATTGAATGAGTTTCAAAGAGGAACATTTCGTGTAAAAGGAGATGTTATTGACGTTTTCCCGGCGTATGCCGATAATGCGGTGAGAATTCAGTTTTTCGGAGATGAGATTGAAAAAATTCAAAGCTTCGACCCTGTTTCCGGAAATGTAACTTCCAGTTTTGAACAGATTCAGATTTATCCTGCCAATCTTTTCGTAACCTCAAAAGAAACATTGAATGGCGCCATCCGGAATATTCAGGATGATCTCGTAAAACAGGTTGATTTTTTTAATTCAGTAGAAAAACCTCTCGAAGCCAAAAGATTGCAGGAACGTACCGAACTGGATCTTGAAATGATTAAGGAATTAGGCTATTGCTCGGGAATTGAAAATTATTCGAGATATCTTGACGGAAGATTACCGGGAACAAGGCCTTTCTGCCTTCTCGACTATTTTCCAAAAGATTATCTGATGGTAATTGATGAAAGCCACGTTACGGTTCCCCAGGTACATGCGATGTACGGCGGAGACCGAAGCAGGAAAGAATCTCTGGTGGAGTATGGTTTCAGGCTTCCTGCCGCAATGGACAACCGACCTTTAAAGTTTGAAGAGTTTGAAGCGATTCAGAACCAGGTTATTTATGTTTCCGCCACGCCTGCAGACTATGAACTTGAAAAAACCGGCGGAGCATATATTGAGCAGATTATTCGTCCGACCGGTCTTTTGGATCCCATTATTGAAATCAGACCTACAATTAATCAGATTGATGATTTAATGGAGGAAATCCAGAAAAGAGCTGATCTTGACGAAAGAGTTCTGGTAACGACCCTCACGAAGAAGATGGCCGAAGAATTAACTAAATATTTTACAAAATTCGGAATCAGAACAAGATACATCCACTCTGATGTTGAAACCCTTGAGCGTATTCAGATCATGCAGGACCTGAGAGTCGGTCTTTTTGACGTTCTTATTGGAGTTAATCTATTAAGAGAAGGGCTTGATTTACCGGAAGTTTCACTGGTTGCCATTCTAGATGCTGATAAAGAAGGAATGCTCAGAAGCCGCCGGTCTATGATCCAAACAGTAGGCCGTGCCGCAAGGAACCTTAATGGTAGAGCTATTATGTATGCCGATAAGATCACCAAATCCATGCAGGCCACCCTGGATGAAACCGAATATCGTAGAGCTAAGCAAATGGAATACAACCAACAACACGGAAAAGTGCCTGTTGCTTTAAATAAAAAGATTTCTGAAAGCTTAGTGGGAAGAACGAAAGATTTCCCCGATGAAAAGTATACCCAAAAAGAGATCCTTCAGAAAGTTGCAGAGGCCAAAGCAAGCTATACCAATGAAGATATTGAAAAGGTAATCGCCCAAAAACAGAAAGAAATGGAATCTGCGGCGAAAAACCTGGATTTCATTAAAGCCGCAAAATTAAGAGATGAAATTGCTGCTTTGAAAGGATAAAAGTTTCGGCGGCAGCTTCGCTGCCGCCGAAACTTCAACAGAACTTAACTAACAATAACATATGAAAAAAGTAACAGGCATCGGAGGTATATTCTTCAAATGCAAAGATCCGAAGGCTTTGAAAGAATGGTACAAAACCCATCTGGGAATTGATGTGAATGAATATGGCGCAACTTTCGACTGGAAAGGCATGGCAGATTCAAATTCGAAAGGTTCGCTGACGTGGAGTCCTTCTCCTGAAACAACAACGTATTTCGAGCCCTCAACAAAAGAATTTATGATCAACTACACGGTTGATAATCTGGAGGATTTGGTTCAGGAACTGAAAAAAGAAAATATTGAAATTTTAGACGAAATGGCAGTGTATGACTTTGGAAAGTTCATTCACATTCTTGATCCTGAAGGCAATAAGATTGAACTCTGGGAACCTATGTAATTCAAAAACTTTAAAGCTAATATAAATTTGTAAATCTTCTTAGATTTATTTCCTTAAAAGACCCGAACGAATTGGAGCTAACAAATCCATCAAGCCATTTACCTTTATTTCGTAGATGGTAGACAGCTGCATTCCTAATTTACCTTTAGGCATTCCTTGCCGTTGAAACCATTCAAGATAACTTACCGGTAAATCTGCCAATATTGTTCCCTGATACTTTCCGAAAGGCATTTTCACCTCACAAATTTCTTTTAATATTTCGGGGTTTATTCCGTACTCCATTTTATACAATTAAATTAATTTTTTCCTCCAGCTCATCATCTTTATCAGGAAGCTTAAGATCCGGAGTATCATCATCCGAAAATTCATTTCTGTATACCTGAATCAGCAGCAATGTCAAAGATATAAGAATTGGTCCGAAAACCAATCCCATGAACCCGAAAAGATTCATCCCCATTATAATTCCAAAAACAGTATTTAATGGGTGAATATCTTCCAGTTTTTTTAAGAGCGTGAAACGTAAAACATTATCCGTTAATCCTACAATTACCATACAATACGCAGCCAGTCCGAGCCCGGTTCCTGTATCTCCTTCTGCAATCATGTAGATACAGATCGGTACATAGATGATTGCCGCACCTACTACAGGGATCATGGAGGCTGCAGCCGTTAAGGCGAACAGCAGTATGGGGCTTGGTGCACCAAAAATGAAATATCCTACCAGAGCAACAATTCCCTGTCCAAGCGCTACAACGGGGATTCCAATCGCATTCGCCATAATAAGCTTTCTCATTTTTTCGCCTATCAAAGATACATTCGATCTTTTCAGCGGTGCAGAAGATGACAGTATTCTTTCAAAAAATCTTGGTTTTTCAAGCATGAAATAAAGGATAAAATACATGGACATCACTACAGTTAGTGTATTGAATGTACCACTCAGTGCTTTTGTAGAAAATTGTCCGACATTGTTTTTAAGCTTATCCATATTTTCTTTACTCAAAATATCAAATCCTATTTTAGAATAGATGTAGGTATGAATTTTTTCAAGAAAAACATTAAACTTATCCATATAAGCCTGGGCATTCCCGAGCTTTTCAATCAATAGGTCACCAATAAAATAAACAGGAAGAATAAGAACAATAAGACTTGCAAACATTAAAGCCAGGGAAGAAGCCCAGGGTTTCCACTTTTTTTCTTCCTGAAGATAAAAATTATACTTTCTGCAAACCACATAAATGGTGATAGCGCCTAACACAGACGGAATGAAAAGTGCAAGATTAAAACAGATCAAGCCTGCCAAAATGAGAATTATAGCAAGCAGCGCGACCTGTTTTATTTTTATACTGCTTATTTGTTCTTCTTTATTCATTATTTGTTTAATAGTATTTGTCTTGGTTTTCCGAGGTAAGCACAATAGGCTGAATACATTACTGCAAGGATAAAAGGAGCCGTAACAATAATTCCGATGCAGCATAGGATTAATCCGGCAGCACTAATCAGAATCCCCAAAAGTGATGTACCTAAAAATGTACCATAATTGTCTTTTGCAATATTGTATGTTTTACTGAGTGCATCCATCGCCGTAGCATTTTCAAACAAGAGGATGGGATAACCCAAAAAGAAAAGAGGAAAAACAAAGAAAAAAGGAAGTCCGCATAGCGCTATGGAAATTCCTAAAATAATATTTGTAATTAAACTGTAAATAATAATATTGCCAAGATTTTGCCTGTAGCCGATAAAAAGATCCGAGAAATCAATACCAATCTTGCTATTGTATTTATTAGCAATATAGATGAGCCCTACATACAATGGAGACAATAAAACATTTAGAATAAATGAAAATGAATAATAAAAAGGAGCTCCTGGCCCGCTCCAGTAATCATATTTATAAAAACTGTTATCATCAAAATCATTGAAACTTCTGAAATCTCTGAACCCTCCCCAGGAATTATACCCTGTAACTGACTGTACAATAGTATCGGCAATTATGCATATAATCATCACTACAATCGCATAAAGAAAGATTCCTTTATACATCTCGAAAGCATGAGAAATAATAGAGCCTGTATTTCTTTCCGGAACCGAGCCCTGCTGATCAAATTCATTAAATTCTGACATGGTGTTTATGTTTTAATGTTGTTTCTACCAAATTTAATTTTTTTTGGCAGAAATTCATTAAAAAACTATGCGAAATTAATTTTTCTCTGAAAAAATAACTTTATAAAGCGAATAAATCATTGCATTCCAGAAAGGAAATGTAAATAATCCACCGATGAAAAATAACATGAATCCGATATATTTAAAGAGCACTGCTACGATGATACAAACGAATATCTCCACAAAAAACATCTTCAAAGCTTTAAAATTTAAAGAAATTGATTCCAGAATCGTGCGGTTCATGAAAAACATAATCGGAGCTACAAAAATCGTAATACAAACCCAGATTACAGGCAGAATGATGGTATTGAAGATCATTCCGTAGATCAGAAACCAAAACAGACCGTAAGAGATATATCTGAAAAAATTTGTTCCGTTGTAACCCGCCAGTAAATCTCCGATCTCAATTTTTTCTTTTAAATCGATCTTTCTGAAAATTTGAAAAAGTCCAAGATTTAAAGGATAAAGAAAAACCAGTGTTCCCAGAAATGCAAAGCTGAAATATCGTGAATTATCCGTTTTTCCAAGTTCCGCTGCTTTTGCAAGATAAGCATCCATTCCGTTTTTGTATGCTTCCAGAAGTTCCTGCTGCTGATCCAGTATTCCGAATTTTCCGGCAAAGAAAAACATAGAAGTAAAAAATATAGCAAAGTAAAGCACCGAAAACATTAGCTGAAAAACCAATGTTTTATTCCAATAGAAAAATGCCTGCTTCAGTATAAAATCAAGACCCGGTTTCTGTGGATATTTATTTTCCATTTAAAAATTTTGTGCAAAAGTAAACATCAATAATTACTTTTGCGGAATGTTTTCAGCGAATCATCAAAAATTTATGGAAATGGACGAACTTTCACTCAACAAAGTTCCCTATTTTTTCATTGTCGACTTCCCAGCCCGGAATGTTGAAATATTTAAAGAAAATGAAATTGAAAAATCTGGTTTATTAATTGATTTCCAGAACTTTTCAAACACAAAAAAACAACAGACCCTATCTAAAAATATACAATTGAAATCATTTCCCGAAACCCTGGAAAGTTTCAAAATTGGCTTTGATAAAGTACAGAAAAATATTCGCTTCGGAAATTCTTACCTTGTAAATTATACCCGGAAAACAAAAATTGAAACAAATTTAACTCTTGAAGAAATTTTTTATCATTCTTCTGCCAAATACAAAGTTTTTTATAAGGATTTTTTTGTATTTTTTTCTCCTGAAACTTTCATAAAGATTATTGACGGAAAAATATTCACTTATCCTATGAAAGGGACCATTGATGCATCGGTGGAAAATGCTGCAGAAGTTTTAAGAAATGACATCAAGGAAAAAGCAGAACACTACACGGTTGTGGATCTTCTCCGGAATGATCTCAGTATGGTTGCTGATGATGTGAAGGTGGACAAATTCCAGTATATTGATTTCATTAAGACTAAGCAGAAAGATTTGTATGCCATGAGTTCTGAAATATCGGGAACCTTAAAACCTGAATTTTACGGAAAGCTGGGCAGCATCATGGAAAAGCTGCTTCCCGCCGGTTCTATTTTAGGCGCTCCCAAGCCGAAAACCCTGGAAATTATCCTCGATGCGGAAGGATATGACAGAGGATATTATACCGGAGTATGCGGCTGGTTCGACGGTACAAACCTGGACAGCTGCGTGATGATCCGTTTTATTGAAAAGGAAGGCACTCAGATGTATTTTAAAAGTGGCGGCGGAATTACCCATATGAGCAGGCTTGAAGACGAGTATCAGGAAATGAAAAATAAAATTTATGTACCAATTCATTGAAAGTATAAAGATTGAAGACCAGAAAATCTTCTTATTGGAATTACATCAGAAACGTGTAGACGCAGCTTTCGCCCATTTCGGGAAAGAAGGAACCCTTGATCTGGCTAAAATTTATAAGCATCTGGAACATGACGAGGATGGCCTTTTTAAATTTAGAATTGTATATGATCTGGATAAGAAAATACGAACCCAGATGATTCCATACGCCATCCCGGAAATTGAAAGCTTTCAGCTGGTGGAAAATAACAGTTTCGATTATTCTTTTAAGTTTGAAGACCGAAAGGAACTCGAAAGAATGAAGATGAAAGCCAAAGCTGAAGAAATCATCATCGTTAAGAACAATCATATTACCGATACCTCTTATTCAAACATTCTTTTTTTAAAGGGAAAAGACTGGTTTACACCCAATTCTTATCTCCTTAACGGTGTGCAGCGACAGCATCTTTTAAGAAAAAAAGAAATAAAAGAAACAGAAATCAGCCTTCAAAATATTAAAGAATTTTCTCATTTCCAGATTATTAACGCTCTGAATGATTTTGATGAAAATTTCATTTATCCTATTGACAGAATCATTAATTTACCCGGAAATGAAGAATATGAAGATCTTTAACTCTCCTTTAAGTAATTGAAATATGCTTTCTGTATATCTGCATTGTTTTTACCGTGCGTATTGATTTCCAATATTTTAGGCTGACTATCAGGTTTGAAGAAATTTTCAAGAACTCGGTCTAAGGTAATATCGTCATCCACTTTTGTATAAGAGAACCCGAAATGCTTTGCCAAAAATTCCGCATTTTTGTGGTGTTTGGTTGCAATAAACTCATCCAGTGTATTAGGATTTGCATTTCCCGGACCCGGAATAATTTTAAAAATATTTCCTTCACCATTATTAAAAATCATGATTCTTACAAATGGTGGAATATATTGATTCCAAAGTCCGTTGATATCGTAAAAGAAACTGAGATCACCGGTGATTAATAAGGTAGGGTTTGTATTTTTTATGGCAAATCCCATTGCGGTAGAGGTTGATCCGTCAATTCCACTTGTTCCTCTGTTACAGTAAATTTTCCTTTTACCGTAATCAAAAAGCTGAGCATAGCGTATTGCAGAACTGTTGCTGAAGTGCACATTATAATTTTCAGGAATCATCTGCGAAGTTTTATGGAAAAAATAAAAATCTGAAAAGTCTACCGTACTCAGAAATTTTTCATGCTTTGCGTCTTTTTTGTCGCGCAGAACATCCCAGAGATTAAAATACGGGCTGGGTTCCAGGTTAATAAATTTCATCAGTCTGGTGAAAAAAACTTCAGGTTTCACTTCCACCTTTTCCGTAAGCGCAAAATACGTGTCCGGCTGCCATACTTCATCCAGATGCCAGTGCTGTTTCGGGTGTGCTTTCCTCAGAAACTGCTTTACTTTCTTAGAAACAACATTCTGCCCTACCGTAATCAGTAAATCAGGTGCATAGGTTTTAAAATCTTCTTCGGTAAAATTAAAAACATATCGGTCGATATGCCTGAAAAATTTTTCATGATGAAGATTAGAATTTGCTTCACTTAAAACCACAACAGAATGATTTTTAACAAGCTGGGTAAGCTGATTTTCCAGCTCAGGACTGTAATCTCTTGTTCCTACCAGAATCATGATTCTTTGGGAAGTGTTCCATTCCGCCACTAAATTAGAAGGAATTTCATATTCTTTCTGTCTGATTGTTTTCTCAACCGTAGGAAAGGTCGGAAGCTCTGAAACCAGCTCATACAGAGGCTCTTCCAGAGGAATATTGATATGAATCGGGCCCTGTTTTTCAATACACAGTTCAATAGCTTTCTTTATCGTGTCAAAATTGAGGTCTTCCGCGTTTTCTTTACTGTCTTCCAGCAATTGGAAATCCCCGTAAGAATGTTGATGAAAAAGATTATTCTGTCTGATCGTTTGTCCGTCAAAAATATCCACATAATCCATTGGTCTGTCGGCCGTTAAAACCAAAATCGGAATATTGGAATAAAAAGCTTCCGTGATGGCAGGATAATAATTAGCCGCCGCCGAACCACTTGTACAGGTTATGGCCACAGGTTTTTTCTCGCTCATTGCCATTCCAAGCCCGACAAAAGCAGCACTTCTTTCATCCACGATGCTGTAACAGTTGAAACTGTCTGTTTCGGAAAAATGGATTGCCAAAGGGGCGTTTCTGGATCCGGGGGAAATAATAATGTCTGAAATTCCGTACTGCTGAAGAAGATGCGCCAATATCTGAATACTTCTTTTGGAAGAATATTTTTTCATATGACAAATTTAATTGATAAATAATTAACTGTAAAAAGATTTCATTTAAAATCTGTAATTTAGCCATTCGTTAAATTTCTAAAAATGGATAAAATACCTAGTGTAGACCTGCGTGATTTCCTTTCGGGTGACCCGGAACGCAAACAGAAATTTGTAAATGAAATCGGAAAAGCTTATGAAGAAATTGGTTTTGTTGCTTTAAAAGGCCATTTTCTTGATGACAAATTGGTAGATGAATTGTATGGAGAAGTGAAAAACTTTTTTGACCTACCCACGGAAACGAAACAAAAGTATGAAATTCCGGGAATCGGTGGACAAAGAGGCTATGTAGGATTCGGTAAAGAAACTGCAAAAGGCTTTAAAAAGGGAGACCTGAAAGAATTCTGGCATTTTGGGCAGTACGTAGCTGAAGATTCCAAATATAAGGATGAATATCCGGATAATGTAATCGTTGAAGAACTTCCAAAATTCAACGAAGTGGGTAAGGAAGCTTATCAGATGCTGGAAAAGACAGGACAGTATGTGCTTAGAGCTTTAGCTCTTTATCTTGGTCTTGATGAATTCTATTTTGATGATAAAATTGCTGAAGGAAACTCTATTTTAAGGCCAATCCATTACCCTCCGATCACACAGGAGCCGGACGATGCAGTGAGAGCTGCCGCACACGGAGATATCAACCTCATTACATTATTGATGGGATCTCAGGGAAAAGGGCTGCAGGTTCAGAATCATAAGGGAGAATGGATTGATGCCCTCGCAGAACCGGATGAACTGATGATTAATGTAGGAGATATGTTGTCCAGACATACCAATAATAAGCTGAAGTCTACCATTCACAGGGTCGTAAATCCGCCGAGAGAATTGTGGGGAACTTCAAGATATTCAATCCCTTTCTTTATGCACCCGGTAAGTTCGATGTCATTAAATGCACTGGAAAACTGTATTGATGAAAATCATCCGAAACTGTATGAAGATACAACAGCAGGAGAATTTCTTCATGAACGCTTGATCGAATTGGGATTGATCAAAAAATAATTAAGAACCGGGCAATGTGTCCGGTTTTTTTTATTCTAAAATTTTAAAATAAAACAAATTTATATTAACATAAAAATAATATACCACAATTGTTTGACTTATTCATTTTTTATTTATCTTTACAGAAGTATCAAATTTTTAACGAAAACAATATGAAAAATTTAAAAAAACTAAGCAAAGGCCAATTAAAAAGTATTACAGGAGCTGGAATTAAACTTCCTGAGCCGGAATTTTGTATGTATGCATGTGGTAATGTGATTATCTGCGCAACATGCAGTAAAGATTTCAAATGTCCTGATGATACGATGTAATTCAATCAGAAACATTTTTTCATAAAAGAAGCCGTTCCTTTTGGGAGCGGTTTTTTTATTTAATCAAATAGTTTTAACTGCTGATCCTTCGAGCCGGTAAAATTTTTTGTAGTGAGTTTCGGAAATTCCTTGCCGTCAAAAAATTTCTTTCTTCCGATTTTAAAAGTATTGTGAATCATTTCCGCAATGTTCCCTTCTCCTTTCTGGCGGTCAAAAAACTTTTTTTCACCAAGCTTTCCACCACGCATCGAACGGATTAAATTTAAAACTTTTTGCGCACGGTCCGGAAAAGCATTTTCGATCCAGTTTACAAAAACAGGCTCTACTGTATCATTCAGCCTTACCAAAGTATAACCAAAACTTTGTGCTCCCGCCTCTGAGATTGCTTTTAAAATAGAAAGAGGCTCATCACTGTTCAGTCCGGGAATAATTGGGGCCACCATGACATTAACCGGAATTTTATTTTCCGAAAGGATTTCTACAGCTTTTAGTTTATTTTTTGCAGAGCTTGTCCGTGGTTCCATCTTTCTTCGCAGCTCTTCATTAATGGTTGGAATACTTAAGGAAACACTGATAATATTCTGTTCTGCCATCGGTATTAACAGATCAAGATCCCGAAGAACCAAAGCATTTTTTGTAAGGATATTTACCGGATGTCTGTAATCAAGGCAAACCTGAAGAATTTTTCTTGTAATCTCGAACTGCCGTTCTGCGGGCTGATAGCAATCCGTATTCCCGGAAAGTAAAATAGGCTCCGGTTTATACCCTCTTTTCTGAAAGAATTTTTCCAGTAGTTCAGGAGCATTTTTCTTTACCATAATTTTTCTTTCAAAATCGATTCCCGCACTATAGCCCCAATATTCATGTGTAGGCCTTGCAAAACAGTAGGAACAGCCGTGCTCACAACCCTGGTAAGGATTCATGGAATATTCCATCGGGAGATCTTCGCTTTTCACCTGATTTACAATAGTTTTCGGGAATACTTCGGTAAAAGATGTTTTCAGGGCTTCATAGTCTTCATCTTCCGGCTCATAGGTATATCGGTCGAAACGGTTGATTATGTTTCGCTGAGCTCCCTGTCCTTTTATGATATTTTCATTCTGCATGATTTTGTAAAATTAGAATGGAAATCCTGGAAAATAATAAGTTTTAACATGAAAGTTTTCCACAAAAAAAACCGGCAGCCTAACGGTACCGGATTACAAAAAATTGGATATATCGTGTTTTATTATTTTAGAGCATAAAATTCAATACCGTGATAGTCTTCTTCCACATTTCTATTATCAAAATGTCTGTGATAATCAGAATAGGAATCACTGTATCTTTTATCTTTTCTGTGTAATATTTTTTTAATTCCGATGATACTTAATACTGCCAGAAGACCAACACCTCCCGCCAGTAAAACGCCAACTTCCTTTTTCATATTTCGTTTGATTTATTACGGTGATTACTGCAAAAAGTATACCCAATATAAATTGCCAAATATAAATTTTTGTTAATACGATTTATCATTTTTATAAAATACCATAATAAGATGATTGGTTTAATTATTGCATCTTAAAAGAAAAATATTATTATGGAAGGCACAGGAAATATTGACAAAATGACCACACTAAGTCAGGTTATGACAAGACTCACTCAAAGAGGTATCCACAGAGAATTCAGAATGAATGAAGAATGTGAAATGAAACTGGAAAACTCTGAGAAAGTATATCAGCCAAATGAACTTACTATCATAAAAACTTATCGTTTCGAAGGCCCAAGCAGTCCTGATGACAACGCCGTTTTGTATTTGGTAAAAGATACTGAAGGGAATATCGGAATGATTATCGATTCTTATGGTGCAGGAAGCAATTATCCAAAAGAATTTGATAATTTCCTTCGTGAAGTTCCTATTCTGGAAAGCGACGAATTTGATTTTGATTAATATAAAAAGTCCGAAACTATTCAGTTTCGGATTTTTCTTTTTTCCGGAAGACTCCTTTTAGAAATCCTTTCTTTTCTTTATCATTTTCTTTTACCTTCTCTGTTTCGGGATTCTTCTTAATAGCTTGTCCAACTTCCTTGGCAGACGCTTTCATCTCTTTTACATCCTGTTTTACATTCTTTACAGCGGCAGCCGTTTTATCAACCGTTTTCTTGGCCTTATCAATATTGATTCCTATTAATGTTTTCTTTAACCCCTGCTCAATACCTTTCCAGAAAAGATTGAAAAACGACTTAGTAGGATCTCTTTCCACATCTTCCACATCCACGTCTTCCGGAAGCTTCCCGGAATCAGATTTCACCAGCAGGTTGGCAACCACCGTAAGAAAACCTTTTTTATCCTTATTTTCTTTATCCAGAATGGTTACTTTAAGATCTTTATGTTTAAGATTAAATTTTCCGTCCAGTCCTTTTGGATTTCCTCTGAAATTAAAAAGCATTTCCTGAATAGTCCCGGTAGCCGTTACATGAAGATAAGGTCGGATAAACGGATTAATTCCCGTAGCCGGAAGATTGGTGGTTCGTCCCGAAATAGCAAAACGGTCACCTTGGTCTGCCACATCAAAATTCCAGTTTACCGAAAGCGGTGCAAGATTCATAAAAGAACAGTTGATTTTAATATCAACCCGCGTTGGATTTCCTTTGATTTTGGCAGAATTTAAATTTTTAACATTCATATTAAAATTACTGAAGGTCAGTTTCCCGGGACCGGCACTTTCCGGCGTATCTTCCTCATAGACCAATTTTGAATCTTTAAGGTTAAGATTATTGACAACCATCGGGATTTTAATAGATCTCAGCATTCTTGAATACAAGGGTTTTTCTTTCGGATCATCTTCCGGAATTTTACTTCTGAAAATATTGGCATCTGCATTACGGATTGTAACGTTTGAAGCGCGGATTAATTTCTGATCAGAAAATAAATCCCAGGTTCCGTTCGCTGTAATCTGGTTTGCCGTGATATCATACAAATCACTTTCCACAGGAATCATTTTGATAAACTGCGCTCTCGAAACCAAAGGCTTCATTGCAAATGCTGTTACGTTTATCGTATTCTGGTCCAGCTTTAAAAATCTTGCCGTCATATTGTAGAATTTCGCCTTATAACCGAAGTTTTTAGTTGAAACAGCATATTTACTTATTTTTGCTTCAATTCCCGAATTATCCTTTTTATTAATGAGCTGAATATCATTTACGGTTGCATTAAGATCCTGAAAACTGAGCGGCTGGTTATTTTTAGAGTAAATAATATCCGAATTCTGCAGTACAACTTTCCTGATTATTATGGGAAATTGGATCCCGTTAAAATTCTGCTTTTTGCGATTAACTGTTTTACCTGTTCCGGCAGTAATTTTTCCTTTGACACGGCTCATGAGAACCTCATTGACATCAAGATTCATCTTTTTATCAGTAAAATCCCATTTATTAATTGTAAACCGGATATAATCTGTTAAGAGATTCATTGAGGTTTTTTCAGGAGCACTTCCATTAGGAACGACAGAAATATTCCTTAATTCTCCTTTTTTAGGATTCAGGCTGATGTTTCCGATTGTAAAGTCCTGGTGATTGGAAAATAAGACATCTCTGCCTGAAATCTGAAAGTTTTTATATCCTACGGGGATGAGCTCTTCTCTGGTTTCTTTATCAAATCTCAGCTGGTTGACATCAACGTTAAGGTTTTTAGCATATAAAAGCTTATTACCATCAGGCTTCATGACCTGAATGGTTGCATTGCTCATTTTTATATTTTCCAGATCCAGCTCAAAGTCGGAAGGTTTCTTTACCCTTACAGGAACAACATCCGTAGTGTACATCAAGAGATTGGGTTCGTAAAAACTTGCATTGGAAAGAGACAACTTATTCTTTTTCAAAACAAGATCTTTGAATTCCATTTTTTTAATGGCAAATTGGAAAAGCTTATTTTTTTTCGGATAATATTTTTTAAACTGTTCAAAATCCAATACCGGAACCAACTGAAAGTTGTCGACCGTCATTTGCCCGTCTGATGTCCTGATAGCATCTATCTTAAGAGCATATACATCATCGGGACGAATAAAAAAATTCTTCCCTTTAATATCGTAGGCATCAAAAACAACAGGAAGCTTATCTTCCACCGATTCTTCAGTTAACTGAAGATTTTCCACATACAGATCAAGATCCTGAACCGAAAGAAATTTTTGTTTAGTATGCCTGAAAACACTGACATTCCCATCATTGATCCTGATATTTTCAAATTTTACAGGATTTCTCTTTTTCCCGGTTTTATCATCTACCGGCTTGGCGAGAATTACGTTGAGATTTGGTTTGGAAAGTAAAAGATCCGATGAGCTGATCTGCTTATTAAATAACGCATCATAAATCCCGAACCGGCTTATTTTGAGTGTATCTATTGTTCCCTGAAGACCAATTACATTATTATTTTGGGGATTTTTATTATTAACTGATATTTTTGTTGCAAGAATATTTCCTGACAGCAGATCTACTTCCAGGCTTTTATAGGAAACCTTATAATCGGTATTGTTTTTAATGTAATTCGGAAGCTGGGTTTTAAGCCAGATGTTAAGTCCGAAATTCGCTAATAAAATAATCACCAACAAAATTCCCAGACCAACAAACAGCTTTTTAACCCATTTTTTCATGATTGTCAAATTTTATTATTCTGTATTCTCTTTATATTCTTTTTCCGGAATTTCCTTTTGCACTTCTCCCCGCAAAGTGATCAGGAAAAACCGACCTCCTTTTTTCGAATAAAAACCTATGTTTTCCCCACTACGGTAGCCGAAATATTTATGCGGCTTTACTTCATCAAAAACAAAAGGACATATTTCTTTATTATCAATATCCAGAATCCCTGCTTTTTCTCCTTTCTTTACAAAGATCATATTTCCTCTTTGTTCCATCTGGTTATAAACCGGAGGAACAATGGTCTTAAACGTTTCATGATCTATCAGCCCGTATTTGCCATTCTTCCTGATAAAATGCCTTTTTTCCGGACCATACTCAACCCAATTCGATATCTCATCGTATTCCAAGGGCAAAAGGGTTTTTTTATTAACATCGACAATGCCGAATTTTTTATTTCTGGAAACAATAAGCTTATCGTGATTATAATAAACCGGCATTATCGAATCATATTCATCCATAATGACTTTATTGTTAATATCAATCAGCGTTCCATCTGCGATAAATAATTTTTTTTCCAGTTGGTCTTTATCATCAAATTTATCGTAAACCGAATATAGAATTTTGTATTTTACAGGGATTTTAATATGTCCCTGGTTACTAATAATACCACTCAGTTCTCCTTTCCTTACCCATAAAAACGATGTACTTTCTATTTTCCGTAAATCATCATAGTCAAACGGAATTAAAATATTTCCTTGCCAGTCGACCATACCGGTTTTCTCTTGTAAATTTCTAAAGATCAGTGTCGGATTGGAATTTGAAAAATCATTATAAACCGCTTGATGTGATTCCCCGATTTTCTTTAAATCCCTATTGAAAATAGAATAAATTTTCCCTTTTCTCGCATTGTAATATTCTGAAAAGGCATGATTAGTATCAAAATATTCGATCAGATCATAAATTAAAGGGACTTTAAAAGTTCCGTCTGTTTTTATAATGCCATATTTGCCATTTCTTTTCACCACCGCATTTTTAAAAGTATCAAATACACTGGCTGAATCAAATTTGTTGTCCGGAAAAGCTGCCAGGGCTTTGACGTCGATAAATTCGTATTTCCCATTAACAACTCCCAATGCTGCTCCGTTTTCAAAAAAGGTGGATTCATCCCTGTCGAAAATATCTTTGGAAAAATCTGTTATGTATGCTCTCTTTAGCTCAGCATATTTAAATTCGGAAAGCTGTTTTCCTGTACTATCAAAAACGGCCCATTTACCGCCTTTCTTTACGATGACATTCCGGTCTTTCATTTCCTGCAAGGCATCCTCATAAATAATAGGAATTACTTCTTTGCCCTGCTTGTCTATAAAGCCGGACTTGCCGTTTCTGGTTACTTTGCACAACCCGCTCACCCTGAAATAATCCACTGCATTATACTGCATCGGAATAATTAAGCTCCCTCTATTATCGATGAATCCCCATTTGTTGTTTTTTCTTACAGCAGCAAGTCCTTCCGAAAAAATACGTACTTCATCATAGTCTCCTTTGAGTTTAAGATTACCGCTGGTAATAAAGAATTTCTTGTGATCGTTTTCGGCATAGGCCAGTCCGTCTTTAAACGGATTCAGAAAATCATATTCAAAAGGAATAACAACCAAACGGTCTTTATTGATATATCCCCATTTGCTGGGGTTTTTCAAATGAATCCTCAGCCATCCGGTTTCAGCATCAACTTCTTTATAAGAAATATTATTTTCCGAAAAATCCGGACTGTTCTGACACTGTACACGACATGAAATAAACAGAATCCAGAAAAAAAAGGTAATTGGATGCTTCATTCTAAGAAACTGTAAGTTCAATCACATATCCCTCATGGCCCCTGATATTAATGAAGTCCCCTCCATCAAAACCCAGATACTGCCCTTTTATGCCTGTAAGCTTCCCGGTAAACTCCGGTCTTTTATCAAGCGTAAAAGATGTTACTTTTTCAGGCTTTTCGAAAGGATAATCAAATCTCCAGAGCGTTTCGCCTTCACTGTAAAATTTCTGGAAGTCATCAGGAAAATATTCTTTAATTTTCTGCTGGAAATCCGCCAGATCAATTTCATCCTCCAGGTCATCCTTGAGCATTTTCTTCCAGCTGGTTTTATCAGGAACATGCTGTTTGAGAGCAACTTCAATCATCCCTGCTTCATACCGGTTTTCGGTTCTCGCAATAGGCAGAGCAAAAGTCGCGCCCTGATCAATCCATCTTGTAGGAATCTGCGTATTTCTCGTCACCCCCACTTTTACTTCTCCCGTGTAAGCCAGATACACCGTATGAGGCTGAAGCTGAATTCCTTTTTCTATCTCCAAATCCCGTTCCGCAATTCCGAGATGTGCAGTGGAAAGTTCGGGACGGATGATGGTGTCGCTTGCATAAGGACTTTCAAAAAAACAGTTTTTGCAGAAACCCATTCGGTAAATCGGTTTGTTTTCCTGACAGTTCACACATTGAAAACCAATATGCTTTATCGTTAATTCTTTTCCGAAAAGTTCATTCATATGAATAAGATCGCCGGAAAGATTAAGATAATATTGAATCGGTTCTTCGTTGAAGCTTGTCATTTTTAAAATTTGTCCCTGAAACTGCATATTGTATATATTACTTTATAAAGTAAAAGTAATGATTATATTTTCAAAAAATAAATTTATATTTTTGCTTCAATAAAAAGTCACAAATGGTCTATCTTATAACGGGCGGAAGCGGATTCATTGGTTCTCACCTTGTAGAACAATTATTAAAAAAGGGACATTCTGTCATAAACATTGACAATTTTGATGATTTCTACAATTATCAGATAAAAATTAAGAATACTTTAGATTCAATACAGAATTTTTCGGATTTTGAATTTGTGGAAAAGCAGGAAGATATTACCAAACTGATTTCCATTACCAAATCAGACTGCTATACTTTATATTATCAGGACATCCGTGATAAAGAAGGACTTGAAAAAATCTTCCGCGAGCATACTATTGATATGGTGATCCATCTGGCAGCTTTGGCAGGAGTAAGGCCTTCCATCGAAAGGCCTTTAGAGTATGAAGAAGTAAATATCCGCGGAACCATGAACCTTTGGGAACTGTGTAAAGAATTTAACATTAAGAAAGTTATTGCAGCCTCTTCATCAAGCGTTTATGGGAACAATGAAAAAATTCCTTTTTCCGAAAGCGACAATGTAGATAATCCTATTTCACCTTACGCAGCAACTAAAAAATGTGGTGAAATTTTAGGCCATGTATATCATGATCTCTATAAAATCGATATGATACAGCTGCGATTTTTTACGGTGTATGGCCCCAGACAAAGACCCGATCTTGCCATTCATAAATTCACAAAACTAATTTTAGAAGATCAGGAAATTCCTTTCTACGGCGACGGTACCACCGCAAGAGATTATACTTTTATTGATGATATCATCTATGGAATATTAAAATCAATTGATTATCTGGAAACACATTCCGGCATTTATGAGATTCTTAATCTTGGAGAGAGTGAAGTGATAACACTTAATGAAATGCTGTCAACTATAGAAGCTGCTTTAGGAAAATCTGCCATCCGGAAAAATCTGCCAATGCAGCCCGGAGATGTCCTGAAAACCAATGCAGATATTACAAAAGCTATGACATTAATTGGCTATAAACCTGACACAAACTTCCAAAATGGCATAAAAATTTTTGTGGAATGGTTTTTGAGAAAATGACAGCAAACATGCTGGCATCACACCTGAACAAAGGTGTATGATGCAGAATGAACAAAAATTAATAAAAAGAATTGAAAATCAGGTGTAAAAAAGCATATAATATAAGCTATTTTTATACTTTTGCAAAAAAATTAGAAAATTATGTACTGGACATTAGAATTAGCTTCATATTTAAGTGACGCACCTTGGCCAATGACAAAAGCAGAACTTATTGATTATGCAATCAGAACTGGTGCACCAATGGAAGTAGTGGAAAACCTTCAGGCGATTGAAGATGAAGGAGAGATTTACGAATCAATTGAAGAAGTTTGGAGTGATTATCCTACCGATGAAGACTTCCTTTGGAACGAAGACGAATATTAAATTAAAAGCAATCAGGCTTTAGGCGTCGCTTAGAGCTTTTTTGCCCTTTTTTATATATCAATTTTACACGAAAAGCGTGTTATTAAAAACGCTTAAAGCATACGCTTTAGGCATAAAGCAAAAAATTTATGAGTTTTTTAAATAAAGTTCTTAAAGGGTTTTTGGGAGACAAGAAAGCGCAGGACCTAAAAGAAGTAAAAAAAGTTGTAACAAAAATCAAAGCTGTTGAGCCCAATATTCAACAGTTGTCTGACGATGGACTGAGAGAAAAAACTGCTGAGTTTAAAGAAAATATTAAGTCTGCAACCGGCAAAATCACAGCTCAGATAGAACAGATACAAGAGCAGATAAAAAATTCGAAAAACGTTGATGAAAAAGAAGCGCTTTTTTCAAAAATTGAAGCTCTTAAAAAGGAATCATACGAAATTGAGGAAAAAGTCCTCGGCCAGATTCTTCCTGAAGCTTTTGCCTTGGTAAAGGAAACAGCAAGAAGATGGGCACAAAACGGAGAAATCCGTGTAACAGCAACCGACTGGGACAGACAGCTGGCTGCAGCAGGTAAGGACTTCCTTGAAATCCAGGGAGATCAAGCCGTTTGGAAAAACTCATGGAATGCTGCAGGAACACCGGTAAATTGGGATATGGTACATTATGATGTACAGTTCATTGGAGGGGTAATTCTTCACAGCGGTAAAATTGCCGAAATGGCAACCGGGGAAGGTAAAACCTTAGTGGGTACGCTTCCTATTTTCTTAAATGCACTTCCGGGAAGAGGCGTTCACGTAGTAACAGTAAACGATTACCTTGCCAAAAGAGACTCGGCGTGGATGGGACCATTGTACCAATTCCACGGAATGTCAATCGACTGTATCGACAATCACCAGCCGAACTCAGACGGAAGAAGAAAAGCATACAATTCAGACATTACTTACGGAACCAATAACGAATTCGGGTTTGATTACCTGAGAGACAACATGGTAACTTCACCTTCAGAACTGGTACAAAGAGAACTAAACTTTGCGATCGTAGATGAGGTTGACTCCGTATTGGTAGATGATGCAAGAACACCGTTAATTATTTCCGGTCCGGTTCCGCAGGGAGACAGACAGGAATTTGATGTTCTGAAACCGTCTATCGACAGAATTGTTGAAGTTCAGAAAAAAACTGTTTCTGCCATTTTTAATGAAGCAAAAAAATTAATCGCAGCAGGAAATACCAAAGAAGGAGGTTTCAAATTGCTTCAGGCTTACAGAGGACTTCCTAAAAACAGACAATTAATTAAATTCTTATCGGAAAGCGGAAACCGTGCATTGCTTCAGAAAGTGGAAGCACAATATATGCAGGACAACAACCGCGATATGCCGATTGTAGATAAAGATCTTTACTTTGTAATTGAAGAAAAGAACAATCAGGTAGACCTTACTGACAAAGGTGTTGAGTATATGTCCCAAGGGAATTCTGATCCGAACTTCTTCGTTCTTCCTGACATCGGAACTGAAATTGCAGAACTGGAAGCTAAAAATCTTTCGAAAGAAGAAGAATTTGAGGCTAAAGAAAAACTTTTCTCCGAATTTGCCGAAAAGTCTGAAAGAGTTCATACCATGAGCCAGTTGCTTAAAGCCTATACTTTATTTGAAAAAGATGATGAGTATGTGGTGATTGACGGTGAAGTAAAAATCGTTGATGAGCAGACAGGCCGTATTATGGAAGGAAGACGTTATTCAGACGGTCTTCACCAGGCAATTGAAGCGAAAGAAAGTGTAAAAATCGAAGCAGCTACCCAAACTTTTGCGACCATTACCCTTCAGAATTATTTCCGTATGTACAACAAACTTGCGGGAATGACAGGTACTGCTGAAACGGAAGCCGGTGAGCTTTGGGAAATTTACAAATTAGACGTTGTGGTAATTCCTACCAACCGTCCTATTTTAAGAAATGACAAACAGGATTTGGTTTACAAGACCAACCGTGAAAAATATAATGCTGTAATTGAAGAAGTTGAAAAACTAACAGCTGCAGGAAGACCTGTTCTAGTAGGTACAACTTCAGTTGAAATTTCTCAGTTGCTTTCAAAAGCACTTCAATTAAGAAAAATTAATCACCAGGTTCTTAACGCGAAACTTCACAAAAAAGAAGCGGAAATTGTTGCAGGAGCAGGACAGCCGGGTGTGGTAACTATCGCTACCAACATGGCCGGTCGTGGTACGGATATTAAGCTGAGTAAAGAAGTAAAAGAAGCCGGTGGTTTGGCCATTATTGGTACAGAAAGACACGATTCAAGACGTGTTGACAGACAGCTGAGAGGTAGAGCAGGACGTCAGGGAGACCCGGGAAGTTCTCAGTTCTATGTATCTCTTGAAGATAACTTAATGCGTCTTTTCGGTTCTGAAAGAATTGCTAAAATGATGGACAGAATGGGTCATAAAGAAGGTGAAGTGATTCAGCATTCCATGATCTCTAAATCTATCGAAAGAGCTCAGAAAAAAGTAGAGGAAAACAACTTCGGAACAAGAAAAAGACTTCTTGAATATGATGATGTAATGAACAAACAGCGTGACGTTATCTACAAGAGAAGAAAGAACGCTTTGTTCGGAGACCATTTGAAGTATGATATTACGAATATGATTTTCGATGTTTCCAATTCAATTGTTGCTAAAGGAAAAGCATCAGGAAATTATAAAGATTTTGAATACGAGATCATCAAAACATTTACGATGGAATCTCCGGTTTCTGAAAATGATTTCAAGAGCAAAACCATTCAGGATCTTACGAATATTCTGTTCAAGGCTGCTCAGGAAGATTATCAGATGAAGCTGAATTTACTGAAAGAAAAATCTTTCCCGATTATTGAAAATGTGTATCAAAACCAGGGGTCAATGTTTAAAATGATCCAGGTTCCATTCACAGATGGTCACAAAACAATGACTATTGTTACCGATCTGAAAGAAGCTTTTGAAACGCAATGCGACAGCTTAATCAACGATTTTGAAAAGAACATCACTTTATCTATCATTGATGAAAACTGGAAACTTCACCTTCGTGAAATGGACGATTTAAGAAGATCTTCGCAGGGTGCTGTTTATGAGCAGAAAGATCCACTGGTAATCTACAAACAGGAATCTTTCCACTTATTCAGTGAAATGATCGACAAATTGAATAAAGAAATTATTTCATTCTTGTATAAAGGAGAAATTCCGGCATAAGAATAGTAGTTTCGAAATAATACAAAGCCGCTCCAGATAGTTCTGGAGCGGCTTTGCATTATTACCGTATATTAATTTTATGACAAATATCAAGTCAATTATTTATTTAGAATAATTAAAAACAATATATTTGCAGGAAATTTGAATTTCATGAAAAATATGCTGATCTGTGCGTCGATGTTAGGTTCTATGCTAACTTTTGCTCAGGAGAACGATACGATTAAGTCGAATGATATTGAGGAAGTTGTTGTAAATGGAAAATATTACAAAAAATATGTAGAAAAAGAAGGATCTTCTTCTATGCGTTTGGACGAAGAGTTGATTAAAATTCCTCAGAATGTATCTATCATTACCAACAGAGCATTAGAAGATCAGCAGGTGACAACATTAAGCGACGGTGTTTTAAGAAACGTTGCAGGGGCACAGAGATTAGAACACTGGGGAGACATGTATACCAGAGTAAACATGAGGGGTTCCAGAGCTGCAGCTTTTATGAACGGAGTAAACGTTACTTCAAACTGGGGGCCGCTAAGTGAAGATATGAGTTATGTAGATCATATCGAATTTATAAAAGGTCCATCCGGTTTCCTAATGTCAAACGGTGAACCAAGCGGTATTTACAATATTGTAACCAAAAAGCCGACAGGACAATCTTTGAATGGTTCCGCAAGAGTAACTTTAGGAAGCTTCAATATGTACAGAGGTGAAACGGATATTGACACAAAAATTACAGATAAAGTTGCCTTCAGACTGAATCTCATGGCTCAGAATAAAAAAAGCTTCAGAGATTATGAATTCAACGACAGATACATTATCAATCCGTCTTTAAAAGTAAATCTAACAGATAAAACAACCTTAACGGCAGAATATATTTATCAGAAGGCAAAAATGTCTGAAGTAGGTTCTGCATATGTTTTCAGCTACGAAGGGTATGCTACCAAACCTGTAGAATATACAATGACAGATCCCGGAATTGATCCTACTAATGTAGATAATAATACCGTAAATGTTAATCTTCAGCATAAATTCAATGAAAACTGGAAACTGACCTCCCAGCTTACCTACGTTAACGAATATACCTTAGGAAGCGATATCTGGCCATCCAAATTTTTACCAAATGGTGATATGATCAGAACTCTTTATTTCTGGGAAGCAAGCAATGTAATGAAATTCGGACAGGTTTTCTTAAACGGTTATGTAAAAACAGGGGCGGTTTCTCATAAAATATTAACAGGACTGGATTTAGGCTCAAAAAAATATATGGCAGACTGGAATCAATCTCATAATCTGGATACAGATGCCAATCCTTTCAATGTAAATTCAACAACATATACTCCTCCGGCAAACGGATATGCTCAATTTGACACCAGTACCTCATTGCAAAGCAGAGCTACTCCTTACGGCACTATCGAACAAAACTATACCGGATTATATGTTCAGGATGAATTAGGCTTTTTCAATGATGCTCTAAGACTGACCCTTGCAGCGAGATATACAAATGTTAAGGAAAACTCATACGGAACCAACGCAGAAGCAGATAAAATAACACCGCGTGTGGGAATAAGCTATTCTATTAACGAAAATACCTCTGTATACGGTTTGTACGATCAGTCATTCGTACCACAGGCCGGATTCTTCAGAACAGGAGGTATACCCAAACCTATTACCGGAAACAATATGGAAGTAGGTGTAAAAAGAGACTGGTTTAACGGAAAATGGAATACAACTTTATCGTTATATAACATCATCAAAAGAAATGCTACTGTAAATGATCCTGCTAACAGCGCCCTGGAAAACTTTGTGATCGACCTTGGTAAAACACGTGTACAGGGAATCGAATTTGATCTGAAAGGAGAAATTACAAGAGGATTTAATGCTATTATCAATTATGCATTCACAGAAAACAAAGTGACCGAATCAAACGATCCGGTAAATAACCCTGTAGGAATGAGAGTGCCTGGTTATGCTAAACATACGGCAAACGGATGGCTGAATTATACATTTACAACAGGTGCATTGGAAGGATTCGGACTTTCATTCGGAGGAACATACCTTGCCGACAGAAGCAGCTGGAACTGGGCAAGCTCCGGAGATCAGAAAGATATGGATGATTATCTGAAGTTCGATGCCGGCTTATCTTGGGAAAATACCAAATTCAGAGTGGGACTGAATGTATTCAATGTATTTAACAGGTTCCTTTATTCAGGATCACCTTACGGAGCATATTACTATTATCAGGCAGAAGCTCCGAGAAACTTCAGACTTTCAGTAGGATACAAATTTTAAATAATTAAAAGTTAACCCCTCAAAAGGTTAACTTTTTACTATGAGGAAGCGACATCACCATAAAAAGAAACCTTCATTTATAAAAAAATGGTCTGCCAAACTGCACTTGTGGTTCGGCTTGGCCGTTGGGATTATTGTTTTTATTGTTTCACTGTCAGGGTCTCTGTATGTTTTCAAGGACGAAATTCAGGGCGTACTTAGAAAAGATGTTATTTATGTGGAAGCTAAAACGATTACGCATCAACCCCTTTCAATTGAAACTCTGAAGGAAAAAGTTTCTTTGGAAATTAATGAAAAGCTTCCGATCAGTTCTGTTGAAATTCCTTTAGACAAAAACAAATCTTACGAATTTTTATACTACGAAAAAGATAAAAAAGCCTGGAATTATTTCGATGAGGTGAAAATTAATACAGTGGTATATGTTAATCCTTATAATGGAGAAATTCTTGGTGTATATGATGAAAAATATGACATATTTCCAATTTTGAAATCCATTCACTGGAGTTTATTATTAAAAACAGACTTGGGAAAATATGTTGTAGGAATTCCTGTTGTGCTCTTCATTATGATGCTCATTACAGGAATCATTCTTTGGTGGCCAAAAAATAAGACTGCAAGAAAAGGCCGGTTCCGGTTTAGCTGGAAAAACATTACCACATGGAAAAGGAAGAACTACGATCTTCATAATATTTTAGGATTTTACGCTTCATTCATTGCTTTGATATTAAGTTTATCCGGTATTTATTTTTCATTCCCCTGGGTTAAAAATGCTTTCCATTTTGCACTATCAGGATCAGCAGAGCTGCCGAAAGAAAAAGAAATTAAATCTCCCGACTCATTATTATCAGCTAAAAAATCTGTTTTCGACCTTACCGCAAAGGAAACAAAAGAATTATATGTGTCTTCATCAAGCTTTAGAATTCCGCTGAACGGAAAAAATAAAAAAGGAAAAGATCTGAAAAATATTCCGGTTACCGTATATGGTGAAGACGGCAAATTTGCCATTCGGAGCCAGCTTGTTTTTGACAAATATTCTGGAAAATTATTGATGAACAAACCGCACCAACAATTAACCACCGCCGAAAAATACGCCAATGCCAATTATGACATCCATGCAGGATCTTATTTTGGGATTTTCGGAAAAATAATCTGGTTTATTACAGGTCTTATATGCACGTCATTGCCTGTAACAGGCTTTTTAATATGGTGGGGTAAAAGAAAGAAAAAAGGAATTAGAAAATTATCATGAAAAAAACCATTTTAGCAGCTGCTGGTTTAGCCTCTGCAACGATTTTTGCTCAGCACAGCGACACATTACGGGTAAAAGATGTGGATGAAGTTGTAATGACTGCGTCGAGGAAAAAGGAAAATATTAAGGAAATTCCGGGGTCTGTAACGATTGTCAATCAAAAGCAGATCCAGTCACAATTAACGGTAAATTCAGATGTTACAAGCATTTTACAATATACCGTCCCGAGTCTGGCAACGAGTTCCGGGCAAACCTCCAATACCGGACAAACGTTAAGAGGACGCCAGGTTTTGGTGCTGATTGATGGTATTCCGCAGTCTACCCCACTTCGAAACGGCGCAAGAGACCTCAGAGTGATTGATCCTTCCGTTATTGAAAGAATAGAAGTGATCAAAGGTGCTTCATCCATTTACGGGAACGGTGCAGACGGCGGTATCATTAATTACATCACGAGAAAAAGCAGTGGAGAAAAGAAAATCTCAGGAATTTCCCAGGCAGGTATTACGGGTCAGCCATACGGTGGAACATTAGGATTCAGAGCGAGCCAGCTTTTATCAGGAAAAATTACCAAAAATTTCGACTATGTAGCATCTTTCGCTTATGAAAGAGCGGGATACATGAAGGATGCAGATGGAATAAACCTCAGCCCAACCTACAGCACCGCAAAAATGGATAATTACAACGGAATGCTGAAGCTGGGATACAATTTGAATGAAAATAACAGAATTGAAGCCTCCTATATCGGATATGCCTCCAAATCTGATCTTAATTTAGGCCTTAAAACCGGAAAATACGGATTGATCCCGACGATTGGAGAAGGCCAGGGAAAAGGATTGGAAACCACACCGCAGGGAACGCCCAGAAATCACAATCTGAAATTAAGCTACGACAATAAAAGAATCTGGCAGGGAACTTCATTAAATGTAAATCTTTATCTTCAGGATTTCAGAACGGTATACGGATACAGCGATACCTTCTTCAATGGCGGACAATCGAATGTAATTTCAAAAAAATACGGCGCCAGAGCCAATTTTGACACCCAACTCTGGAATACGCGTAATTCACAAGCTGAAATGATTTACGGGGTTGATATCCTGAATGACCAGACCGTTCAGAAACTGGAAGACGGCCGTTACTGGACGCCGGATATGAATATGACAAATATTGCCCCTTTTATGTTGGTTAAAATTGATCTCATGAAAAAATTAACCATTAAAGGAGGACTCCGTTATGAAAACATCAGAGTAAAAGTTGGTGATTTCAATACCTTGTCAACCATTAAAAATGACGGAACATTCACCCAAAGCATCTTTGTAAAAGGAGGAGATCTTGAATACAATGCGGTAGTAGGAAATGTGGGAATTCGTTATAATATCAATCAGGCAATCAATATTTTCGGGAGCTTTTCTCAGGCATATTCTATTAATGAATTGGGAAGAATTTTAAGGACCTCAACTTCAGAAACGATCAATAATCTGGAAACAAAACCGATTATTGTTAACAATTATGAATTTGGGGCAACAGGACAAATCACCAAATGGCTCAATTATGAACTCACGTCTTACGTAAGTACTTCAAAATTGGGAGCGACTTTCATACAAAGTCCGGATCGTGCATTGACAATTCAGAGAGCTCCTGAAGTAGTGTACGGAGTGGAAGGATTTCTGCATTTTTCTCCCACACAATGGATCAGTTTCGGGGGAAGCTACAGCTGGATGGAAGGTATTACCTCACCTAAAGATGACGGCGACTACTCTACCAGGATCAATAACAGCAGAATTTCCGCGCCTAAAGTTTTAGCCTATATTCAGGCAAGACCCGTTGATAAATTATCTATAGGACTGGATATGCTTCACGCGTTCGAGCAAGACAGATTTCAGCCAAATGTTAAAACCGGACTTTTTGTATATGGTGAAGGAAAAGTTCCTGCTTATACAGTATTCAATTTTAAATCCAGCTACGATCTCAACAAAAACTGGAAACTGTCATTAGGAATTGAAAATCTTTTTAACAAAATGTATCAGCCGGCAATTGCATGGTGGGCGGCCCGGGACAGTGATTTTACCAATGCATTGGGAATGAGGGGCACATTCATCATCGAATATAAATTTTAAATTAATTCCGATTTAAATTAAAATAAAGCGTTTCACTAGTAATTGAAGCGCTTTCTAATTTACATTTAAAATTAAAAAAACCTGATGAAAATCCTTAATTGTAAATATTCTAAATAAAAATTAAATATTATCTTTGCGGCAATTAGGATGAATATGAGGAAAAAACATCACCATAAAAAAAAACCAAGCACTTTTAAAAAATGGATCGGCAAGCTGCATTTGTGGCTTGGATTAGGCATCGGTTTTCTGATCTTCATTATCTCGATTACCGGAGCATTATACGTTTTTAAAGATGAAATTGAAAATTTCACCCGCAAAGAAGTAATTTATCATAATGAGCAACAAATTGATCAGAAACAGGTTCTCCCGATCCGTGTTCTGGAAAAAGCCGTTGTAGAACAGGTAAAAGAAAAATATCCTGTTCATTGGGTAAATATTCCGATTGATAAAAAGATGTCTTATCTCTTTTACTGGTACGAACACGATCCCAAAGGCTGGAATTATTTTGATGAATTTCCGATCTATAAAGTAGCATATGTAAATCCTTATAATGGAAAAGTCTTGGGTACTTACGACGAGAAAAACGGATTTTTCCAGATTGTAAAAATGATTCACTGGAGCTATCTTCTGAAACAGTCCTGGGGAACGTATCTGGTGGGCATTCCCGTGATCATATTCATTATCATGCTCATTTCAGGCATCATCCTTTGGTGGCCGAAAAATAAAGCCGCCAGAAAACAGCGTTTTTCTTTTAAATGGCAAAACGTAAAAGGCTGGAAAAGAAAAAACTACGATCTTCATAATGTTCTTGGTTTTTATGCTTCGATCTTTGCGCTGATCTTTTCCATAACCGGGTTATTTTATGCTTTCTTTGTCGTTCAGGCTGCGATCTATTTTATTTTTTCCGGAGGTGAAACTGCTTATCCTGATTTTTCTTCCATTAAAACCAAAGCTCCGATTGAAATGAGAACGGAAGGAACTTTAGATAAGATCAGTAATACCGTTAAAGCAAAATACCCGGATTCTTACGGGTTCTCCATTGATCTCGGCCATGAGCATATGGACGATCATGAACACCCGAATTTTGAAGTCTACGTGAAACATTTATCCTACTCTTATCATAAAAGCAGCAGCCTCATTTTCGATGAAAATTCAGGAGAATTGCTTCATACCCACGATATGAAAGATAAAAATTTTGGTGAAAAAGCGGTGGGCGCCAATTATGATATTCACGTAGGATCTATTCTGGGACTCCCAACCAAGATCATCGCTTTTATCGTAAGTCTCATATGTGCTTCATTACCAGTAACAGGCTTTATGATATGGTGGGGAAGAAGAAAAAAGAAAAAGGTAAAAACAACATAATATTTTTTTTAAATAAAATGCTGCTTAATCGTCTAATAATAATATCTTTTTTATAATTTTAGCCTTTTAGAATTATTAAGAATAGAAATGTCATTAGTAGATTTGTCAAAACATGTTGCGCTGGGAATTGATATTGGCGGAACAAATACAAAATTTGGAGTGGTAAACCACAGAGGTGAGGTTTTGGAAAAAGGAAATATCCGGACCGATGCCTATCCTACCGTAGAAGAATATATTGATGCTTTATACGAGGCTGTTCATCCTTTGATTGAAAGCCACGGAAAAGAGAAAAATTTTGATGGGATAGGAGTAGGAGCTCCAAATGCCAACTACTATACAGGAACCATAGAGCAGGCCCCGAACCTTCCCTGGAAAGGAATTATTCCTTTTGCGGAACTGATGAAAGCCAAATTCGGACTGCCCTGTACCATAACCAATGATGCCAATGCTGCAGCCATCGGAGAAATGCTTTTCGGGGCAGCAAGGGGAATGAAGGATTTCATTATGATCACTCTTGGAACAGGTGTAGGAAGCGGCATCGTTGCAGGCGGTAAGCTTATCTACGGACATGACGGATTTGCCGGAGAGCTTGGACATACCATTGTAAAACCTGGCGGAAGAAAACACTGGAGCACAGGTTCCGAAGGAAGCCTTGAAGCGTATGCCTCTGCTACAGGAATTGCCATTACTGCAAAAAAAATGCGTGCTGAGTTTCCGGAGTCTCTGCTCAATCAATATCCTGAAGAATCCATAAATTCTAAAACCGTACACGAATGCGCATTGAAAGGTGACCCGATTTCCATTGAGGTCTTCCGGTACACCGGGCAGAAATTGGGCGAAGCCTTGGCTAATTTCGTGATGTTTTCGTCTCCTGAAGCCATTCTTCTTTTTGGCGGAGTGATCAAAGCGGGTGATTTTATTTTAAAACCTACAAAACTTCATATGGAAAGAAATTTACTTCCTATTTTCAGAAATAAAGTGAAACTGGTTTTCAGTGAACTTGATGAGGCAGATGCTGCTATTCTGGGAGCAAGTGCTTTGGTTTGGGAGAAATAAATTGAACGTATACATAAACATGAGCATCCTTTTTAAGGGTGCTTTTTTATTGATAAATATTTTCACGCAAAGATAAATTGCTGTCTCGCTGATTTTAGAAGACAAAGGCAATAAATTGCTGCGCGAAGCGAGCGTCAGCTTCATCAATCAGCTTGCTGATACTTCTTTGTCTTCCCGAAATAATATGCTGTGAAAATAAATTCTTTGCGTCAAATAAAATCACGCTGATTTAGCAGACTTTTGTTTTAGAAATTCATAGTTTTACTGTTTTATATGCTTAAAAGAACGTTTTAATCTTAAAGTCAATTATTCTTACTTGCTGCAAAAAATAATTTGTCTGATCTATCATCATCATTTAGATTTGAATCGGATGATGACGCAAAAATTGAAAAACTTTTCCTTATTTTTGATTAGTTTTTTCTCCATTATTCTTTAACGAGAAAATATTCAAATACAATAATCAACTTACAATGAATAACATTAATTTAGAGCAAATTACTTTCGGTGGCGGATGTTTCTGGTGTGTGGAAAGCTGTTTTAACATGCTGAAAGGCGTGCAGTCTGCTATTTCAGGGTATTCAGGAGGACATAAAGACAATCCCACTTATGAAGAAGTATGTACGGGAGAGACAGGGCATGCTGAGGTAGTACAGATTACCTATGACCCTTCCATTATTTCCTATGAACAGTTAATGGATGTCTTCTTTTTCCTTCACGATCCTACACAGCTGAACAGACAGGGTAATGATATCGGTACCCAATACCGTTCGGTAATCTATTATAAAGACGACGCCGAAAAAGCAAAAGCCGAAGAAGCTATTGAAAAATCTAAACAGTCCGGAAGATGGCAGGGAACCTATGTTACGGAATTGACGAAATTCGAGAAATTCTGGCCGGCAGAACAATACCATCAGGGATATTACAATGAAAATCCCACACAGCCTTACTGCAGCGCCGTGGTAGGTCCTAAAATCCAGAAATTCAAAAAGCATTTCGGTGAATTGGGAATGCTGAACACAGAGTAATAAATAAAATCAAACCTTGAAGGTTTAAAAGATTAAAAAAATAAAGCGAAGAGAAACTGTTCTCTTCGCTTTTCTAATAATAATTAATGGTAAGTCTATGAGTATATTAATATCCAGGATTTTGTGTAAAATCTTTTGAGGCGTCAATAGTTGCCTGAGGAATCGGGAAAATTCTTCTGTAAGGCTGGGATGCAGGTTTTGCTGTTCCGGCAAGATCAAATTTCCCGAACCTGATCATGGCTTTTCTTCGGTACATTTCCCAGTAAAGCTCAAATCCTGATTCTCTGAATAATGTATTCGCATCAAGAGTAGTTAGAGCAATACCCGGAGCATTGTTCTTTAAAGCGTCATTCGTTCTGCTTGTTCTCAGTATATTGACATCTGCCAATGCTGCCGTTATATTTCCGCTTCTGAAATACGCTTCCGCCCTCATCATATAGATGGTTCCCAGTCTGTACAAAGGTACATCCATCCCACTCGTTCCGTTGTTTCCGTACCCGGGATCAAATTCAAACTTGAAATTTCTTACCCCTCTGTTGATCTGTGCCTGCGTAAATACGGCCTCCGAAGGGTTGTCAAAATTCAGCTCAGGAGTAAAATCAGCTGCTAGTGTCGTATTTTTTTCTGTGAATAATTTGTACACTTTAATTCTTCCGTCTGAAGTCATATCAAAATTACCATTTGAAAGAATTTTAGGACCATACTGTTGCCCAACCTGCAGACCTCTGTTGAAATGAAACCACGGTTTTCCGGTTCCTTCCACTTTGCTTGTAGAAGGCACGCTCACATCGGTACCGTCATTTCGGAACCAGGTTCCGTCTTCGTACTGGTATGATCTCTGAAAGCGCGGGTCATCGTGATTTCCGTTCCACGAGTAATAAAATTCAGGAGTTATACAAGAAGCATTGGTTCCTCTGTTATCCGGAGATGGCTTTTGAATTCTTTCCATCGACATATAAGCAAGATCATTATCAGAACCTTTATCAGAGCCTGCAAATTTCTTCTGAACGACTGAGAAAATCATTTCTTTACTGTTGTCATTATTGATATCGAAATTGTGGAAATAATTGGACTCTAAGCTGAACAACGAATTATTAATCAACAAATTAGAATACTGAATTACTTTATCCATATCCGTCCCTCCCCCATTTACAGCCTGTTCCGTGAAGTTGAAGGAACTTGCAGTTTTATTCTTAAGAACTGCCCTGTTCAGGTACATATCTGCCAAAAGAGCATAAGCCGCCTGTTTCGTGAATCTTCCTGCATGGGTATTCTGGGTTTTAATATCCGCTAAATTAGGAATAAGTCCTTCCACTTCTTTAATCAGCTCATCGATGGTTGTATCTGCTTTTCTGATCTGGATCGGCGCGTTGATATTGTCCGGATCTCGGTAAGGAGCCTGCCCGAATAAATCAATCGTGGTATAAGTATAAAATGCTAATAACCCTTTTGCTTCAGCTAAAAATAATGTCTTATTGCTTCCCGTACTTTTATTGGCACTTGAGATGGCGGTTAAAGATTTTGTAATTCCGAAATTCAGCTGGTTCCAGGTTGTTTTTACCACATCACTGTTGGCATCCCAGGTAAATTCATGCATGGCTCTCCATTTCCCGCCGTCTCCCCAGTCGCTTCCTCTCGTTGGTAAGAGCGCCTCATCCGTAGAGTATTCCTGCAAAGCAAAAACACTTCCGTGATCTACAAAAGTTCCCTCCCCAAGCTGGCTATACGCTGCAGCAAGAGCTGCTTCCGGATCTGCCACTTCAGCACCCAGTACCTCATCGATTACTTTTTCATCCAGATTGGTACAGCCTGTTAAGGCCAATACAGCAACGGATAAAATGATTTTATTGATCGTTAAAAATTTAGATTTCATAATTTTTTAGCTTAATTAAAATTTAACAGTTGCTCCCAGAATGAATGTCTTTGCAGACGGGTAAGTAGTGTAATCAATTCCCAGAGACTGGTTTCCTCCCACCTGCTTATTGGTGTCAACAAGCGGATCGTATCCGGAATAATTGGTAATGGTAAACAGATTCTGAGCACTGATATACAAATTGATGCTTTTCAGGAACTTCAATTGGTTCATATCAAAAGTGTATCCTAATCTTACATTATTCAGACGAAGAAAATCTGATTTTTCAAGATATAATGAAGATAGCTGCGGCTGATTGGTAAAGCTTGCCCCTGATTCATAAAAACTTTTCAATACGTTTCTGTCTGATGCCAAATTATTGATGTTCAGATCCAATGCTGTATTATTTACCAGGTAACCTCCGGTTTGTCCGATAAAAGAGAAGGCGAAATCAAACTTTTTATATTTCATGTAAGAGTTGATCCCGAATGTGAAATTAGGAATAGCTCCTTCAAAGATCTTTCTGTCATTCTGGTCGATTCTTCCGTCTGCATTCAGGTCTTCATAAATGTATTTCCCGTTCGCGTCTATTCCCAGGTAATTGTACATATAAAAAGATCCTGCTTCATAGCCGTTTCTGTAAATATTGGCAGTAACCCCGGAAAGTCCCGGCCCGGAAACTTCTCCCGAATAAATGGCAGAAACCGGAAGGTCTTTTACCACATTATTCACCGTTGCTCCGTTTACATCAACATTCCAGGTAAAGTTTTCATTCCGAATAATTTCTGAACCTAATGAAAATTCAAAACCTTTATTCACAATTTTCGCATCGACATTTTTCCATACGGTACTGGTAGGACTTAGAGGGCTTGAAGGAATATTCAGAATAGGGTCTTTTGTTGTTTTGTGATAATATTCAAGCGATCCGTATAATTTGTTTTTCCATAAGCTGAAATCCGCACCAATATTACTCTGCTCCACAACTTCCCATTTCAGATCAGGATTTACCGTTCTGTTAATAGATACTCCGTTAATTAAATTTAAATTAGGATATAAATAGTATCCTGCGGCCTGCGTAAGAGACGAACTTGCCTGCGTAATTTTATTTGGAACTTCCTGGTTTCCGGTTTGTCCCCAGCTTCCCCGCAATTTTAATTCGTTGATGATTTGTGAATCTTTAAGGAAATTCTCGTTAGAAACCGTCCATCCCACAGCAACAGAAGGAAAATATCCGTATTTATTATTTTTTCCGAAACGGGTGGAACCGTCTGCTCTCAGGGAAGCTGTTAACAAATATTTCTTATCAAAATTATAGTTAACCCTTCCAAAATAGGATTGTAATTCATTTTCCTGAGCATAACCCGCACCCGGAACAAAAGCCGTCCCCGAATATCCCGGATTAATTTCCGGAGAAATTCCCGCTCCCTGCGCAGCAATATCTCTTACTCCGAAATAAGTCCCCGTATTCTTAAATTTCTGATAAGAGAAACCACCAAGAACATTAAAATTATGCCTGTTCAGATTAAAATCATACGTCAGATAATGTTCCAAAAGTACGTTGTAAGAATCCAGATTAGCCTGTACATACATCCCTTTCGGCGTTCTGTCGGTAACGTTCGGGTACATGGTTGTATTTCTTTCCGACATGGTTTTATCAACACCCAGATTAAATTTATAATTAAGTCCGGGTAAAATTCTCAGTGTCGCTTCCGTATTTCCCAAAATCCTGAATGTATTGGTTTTGTCATTATACACACTCAGCAAATACAAAGGATTGTAATGAGCATTCATATTGAAATTGGTGAAATTTCCGGTTTCATCGTATACAGAACGGGTAGGATTCGCCATCAAAGCATGGATAATCAGCTGACCGTCTGAACCGGCATTTCCTCCGTTCGGAATTCCGGTTTCTTTGATGTCACTCGCCGTAAGGTTTAGTTTTACCTTTAACCTTTTATTATCGAAGAAAGATTCTTCCGCATTCAGGCGGGCAGTTGTTCTCTTAAAGCTGCTGTTTAAAACAATACCATCCTGATCCATATGAGAAAGGGATGCGAAATAACTTCCTGTGTCCGTAGCTTTTGAGAAAGACACCGAATGATTGGAAGAAACGGCATTTCTGTAAATTTCGTCCTGCCAGTCGGTATTTCCTCCATGATCATACAAAGGATTAATACCAGCCGTTCTATATTCATCCGCCGTTAAAAGATCGAGCTTCTTAATGACTGAAGAAAAACCTAAATAGGTATCATAAGTGAAGATCGGCTCTCCTTTTTTTCCTCTTTTTGTAGTTACCAGAACAACTCCGTTTGATCCTCTTGCTCCATAGATCGCTGCAGCCGATGCATCTTTTAGTACTGTGATTGATTCTATATCCGAAGTATTCAGAAAATTCAGCGGGTTTTTAGCCTGTACATTTCCCAAACCTACATTCGGGCTTTGCGCGCTTACCGGGTCGTTATTCAACGGCACACCGTCTACAACGAATAAAGGTGTACTTCCGCTTCTGATGGATCCGATTCCCCTGATGGAAACATTCACACCGGCTCCCGGTTCACCACTGGTCTGTACAATACGCACCCCTGCGATTTTTCCCTGCATCAGGTTGTCTACAGAAATATTCATCCCTTCTTTGAAGTTCTCTGCTTTCAATTGGCTGATCGCACCGGTTAAATCAGATTTTTTCTGAGACCCGTATCCTACAAGTGTTACTTCTTCAATAGCGGTGGTTTCTTTATTTGATTTCAGCTGAACCGAAACCGCAGTTCCTGAAATTTTGGTTGTCTGAATTTCATATCCATCATAAGAAATGGATAATGTCTGACCGATATTTGCAGAAATTTTGAAATTTCCGGCATCGTCGGTCGTAGCCTGAGTTCCGGTTTCAACAACAGTAATTGTTGCTCCTGCAATGGCAGCACCGTCCTGATCCGTTACATTTCCGGTAATTGTTTCGTTCACCTGGAAAGCAATACTGTGATTTGCCGAAAGATTTTCTGCATAGGTTTGATTTGCCAACAGGAAAATCATCGCAACCGGAATTAGTTTTTTAAAACTAAAAGAGTTAATTTTGTGGTACATATCATTAAGTAAGTAATTACAAGACGTTACATGCTTAGTAAAAGCCGCTGTTGTTGCCGCAACAGTGGTTTTCATTTCTGCCCGTCGTTAGTTTTTATTTCGGGATACAAAGTAAAAACGTTTAACCTGAAAACATTTTAACATAATATTATCTTAAAATCAATAAAATATCAATTCCTTATTGATTGTTTAAAATTGACATTTTAATTTTCAGCCAGTTAATAATTCATCATGTTATATTCATTTACATAATCTTAAAGAACACTTAACATAATATACAAGCCGACTATCATAAGACTTCCTAATTTCGCCAAAGAAAATCGAAACAATGAAAAAGGTAGTTCTTTTAGGATTGTATGTAACATCTATACAACTTTTCCAGTCACAGACGCAGAATCTTAATAATCTAAAAATAAATCAGGTACAGGTAATAGGCTCCCATAATTCTTATAAAAAGGCAATTTTGCCGGAAGTGTACCGCTATTTATCACAAAAAGACACCTTGAATTTTCTGCCGAGAATTCAGTATGAACATATTCCTATTCCGCAACAGCTGGACCTCGGCTTAAGAAATCTTGAAATAGATGTGTACGCAGACAGCAAAGGCGGAAAATATGCCCATCCTAAAATTCTGGATCTTGTAAAAACTTCCCAGCCATTTGATCCCGAAGGTAAAATGAAAAAGCCCGGCTATAAAATGATTCATATTACAGACATTGATTACCAGACACAATATTATACACTGGAAGACTGCCTGAAAGATTTAAAGAAATGGTCGGACATGCACCCTGATCATGATCCTGTTTTTATTACTCTGGAACCAAAGGATGGAAAAGCCAACCAGTTCGGAACAGAAGCGGAACATTATACTTCAAAACTTTTTGATGATCTTGACAATGAGCTCAGAAAATATTTAGGGGAAAATAAAATCATTACTCCGGATGATATCCGCGGTTCTTATAAAACTTTAAATGAAGCTGTTTTAAATAAAAACTGGCCAAAGGTACAGGATGCGAAAGGCAAGTTTCTGTTTGTTCTCGACAACAACAGTGAAAACAGAGATCTTTATATGAAAGGACATCCTTCGCTGAAAGGAAGAATAATTTTCACCAATTCCGAGCCGGGAACGCCTGAGGCTGCGGTGTTATTCAGAAATGATCCGAATCCCGAAATTGCAGAGCTTGTAAAACAAGGATATATCATCAGAACACGGGCAGATGCAGATACGATGGAAGCCCGTAAAGAAGATTATTCAAGATTTGAAAAGGCTAAGGAAAGTGGTGCCCAGGTTATTACAACAGATTATTATCAACCAAGCAAACTGTTTAAATCCAGCTATAAAATCAGTTTTGACAATAATTCTTACGAAAGAAAAAATCCCGTAAACGGAAATTAGAACATTTTTACAATTAGATTTATATTGGAAAAGGCTTTCAGAGATCTGAAAGCCTTTCCTGCTTTTTCCGGCGGATCATTTCCGTATGCGGAATATCATCTTCCAGATATTTCTTTCCGGTATCTTCAAAACCGAATTCTCCGTAGAATTTAATTAAATAATCCTGTGCGGAAATTCTTACTTCACTGGTACAAAAGCGTGCTTCGATAGCTTCAAGAGCATAGGCTATCAGCTGCTTTCCAAGATTTTTCCCTCTCCCCTTTTCAGTGGTCAGCACTCTTCCAATCGAAGCTTCAGAATATTTAATGCCTTTGTCAAAAATCCTGCAGTTTGCGAGAATTTCACCGTCTTTCTCAGCCCAGATATGAATTGCTTTCTGATCATAATCATCCAGATCAGGATATGGACAGTTCTGCTCTACTACAAAAACATTGATTCTTGCTTTAAGAACATTATATAATTCCGGAATGGTAAATTCTTCAAAAGTTTTGATCTTCCAGATAATATTACTCATCGAAATTTACATTATTATTAGCCAGAAATTCATTGGTTTTTTGAATAAAATCAAGGATTTCATCGCAACCTTCTTTTTTCTCCGCAGAGGTTACGTAGATTTCAGGAAGATCTTCCCATGTTTTGTGCAGCTCTGTTTTATAATCTTCAACATTTTTTATCGCGGCATTTGGTTTTAGTTTATCCACTTTTGTAAAGACAATAGAAAAAGGCACACCGCTTTCCCCGCACCACTGAATGAATTCCATATCGATCGTCTGGGGTTTATGGCGGGAATCTACCAGCACAAAAAGATTAACGAGATTTTTTCTGTTAAGAATATAGTTTGTAATCAGCTTTTCAAAATCTTTTCTGATTGACTTCGACACTTTAGCGTACCCATATCCCGGCAAATCCGTAAGATACCAGTTTTCATTCACTAAAAAATGATTGATGAGCTGGGTTTTCCCTGGAGTTTGGGAAGTTTTGGCGAGATCTTTATGATTCATCATGGCGTTGATGAGTGAAGATTTTCCAACATTGGATCTTCCGATAAAAGCATATTCCGGAATATTGGGCTCCGGACAATCCTGCCATTTACCGCTACTCTTTACGAATGTTGCTGTTTTAATAACCATCTTAAAATATTTTTAGAAAAACAAACCATTAAGAAAGTTCTTAATGGTTCATTTATATTTAATTTAAACTTTATCTTTTAACCAGCTGTACAGAATTTCATTAAACTCATCCGGCTTTTCCATCATGGCTGCGTGACCGCATTTGTCTATCCAGAACAGATCAGAGTTCGGAATGAATTTATGCATATCTTCCGCTACTTCAGGAGGCGTTACGTTGTCCTGTTTTCCCCATATGAGACAGGTTGGCGTAAGGATCTTCGGAAGATCATGAATCATATTATGCTTGATCGCGCTTCTGGCCAGCATGACGGTTTTGATCCCTTTCATCCTGTCATTCACCACTGAAAAAACCTCATCTACAAGATCTTCCGTAGCAATAGCAGGATCATAGAAAACCTCTTCCGTTTTTTTCCTGATATACGAACGGTCGTTTTTTCTCGGAAAACTATCTCCGAAAGTTCTTTCATACAATCCTGAACTTCCTGTCAGAACAAGATTTTTGATCAGATCCGGTCTTGCCAGTGTTAAAATCAGCCCTATATGCCCTCCCATTGAGTTTCCTACAATAGTTACGGGCGCTTCTACATGGGTTTCAATAAACTTGGCGATATATTTTGCTAATGTTGTAAGATTGGTATTGAGTACCGGCAAATCGTAGATTGGCAGCTGGGGAACATATACTTTGAATCCCCTGTCTGAAAAAAAATCAACCATCTTATCGAAATTGCTCAACCCACCCATTAAACCATGCAACAGCACCAATGGATGTCCTTCTCCCGCCTCAATGAAGGTGTATTTCTTTTCTTTTTTTGTACTAAATATCATAAAATGCCTTAATAAAGCCTTGCAAAAATACAAATTAAACCTCAAAAATATTTTGATAAGCCTAATTTAAAATAAAAATAATATACCAAACTGCTTTTTAAAGCATTTTTTCTTAAACACTTTGCTATGGACTGAATAACAACTTAGTCAACACCCTATATACCAGTTTACTAAACAACTGAAATTCAAGATTTAATAAAACTTATCAACATTAAGGCAAAAAGTGGGAAAAAGTGGGAACTTTTGGAAATTATTATATAAATTTGTCCCAAATGAAAAATTTCATTGGAACATATGAGTGTAAAATCGATGATAAAGGGCGTTTAAAGCTACCTTCTTCTTTGATTAAACAAATGGAAAACTTCGACGATAAAACGTTTGTAGTTAAAAGATCCGTGTTCCAATCCTGTCTGGAAGTTTACCCTATGAATGCATGGGATAAAGTGATGGGCAAAATTAATAAACTAAACAGATTCATTAAAAAGAATGCTGATTTCATTAGAATGTTTACGGCAGGTGTAAAAACAGTAGAGCTGGACAATGCAGGAAGACTTCAGATCTCAAAAGATCTGATGACTTTCGCAAACCTTCAGAAAGATATTGTAATTACAAGCGCAGGAGAACTCTTCGAAATATGGGATAAAGACGCTTACGAAAAAGTAATTTCCATCAACGAAGAAGACTTTGCAAGCCTAGCCGAAGATGTGATGGGCGCTTTCGATGAGGAATAAACGAAGTTGATTATTAATTAAAAAGCTAAAAAACACAACTTAAACATGTATCATAACCCCGTTTTGTTGAAGCAAAGTGTTGATGATTTGGTAACGAATCCAGACGGAACATACGTGGACTGTACTTTTGGCGGTGGCGGCCATTCAAGAGAAATATTGAGCCGACTCTCCGACAAAGGAAGGCTTTTCAGCTTTGATCAGGATCTCGATGCTCTTAAAAATACGATCGATGACCCGAGATTTACATTAATCAATCAGAATTTCAGATTTCTCGAAAACTCTCTGCTGATGCATGGTGTTTCCCAAGTAGACGGTATTCTGGCCGACCTTGGAGTTTCATCCCACCAATTTGATGAGGCCGACAGAGGCTTTTCCACAAGAAGCAATGCTCCACTGGATATGAGAATGAACGTAATGCAGAATCTTGATGCTAAAAGAGTTATCAATGATTATGAAGAAGGAGAGCTTGCGGATATATTTTACCATTACGGTGAGTTGAGAGAAGCAAGAAAGCTGGCAAGAGATATTGTGCATCACCGGAAAACAAAAAGCATAGAAACAACGGAAGATCTGAAAAAACTTTTCAGTTACATTCCGCCGCATAAGGTAAATAAATTTTATGCCCAGTTATTTCAGGCGATCAGGATTGAAGTAAATCAGGAGCTGGAAGTATTGAAAGAAATGCTTGTTCAGGCATACAATGTTTTAAAACCTGAAGGCAGACTGGTTGTCATTTCTTACCACTCCCTGGAAGACAGGCTGGTAAAAAGATTTTTGAAAAACGGAATGTTTGAAGGAGAACCGGAAAGAGATATTTACGGAAATTATAAAAAAGCATTCGAGCTGGTAAAAAGCAAAGCGATTATCCCGGATGAAAAAGAAATTGAAGAAAACTCAAGAGCCAGAAGTGCTAAAATGAGAACAGGAATCAAGGTAGGATAAATTCCACCCGCAACTTCCCCTCCTCTGGAGGGGTGGCGAAAATTCAAAGAATTTTTGACGGGGTGGTTAACAAAATAATATAAAAATAAATCAGACAAAGTCTGTGGCAAAAAGAACAACATATCGTCCTCAGAAAAAACTCACTTTTATAGACATTATAAAAGGAAATTTCCTGAACCGGGATGAAATCAAAATACATTACCGGTATTTTCTCCTGCTCTTTGTGCTGATGATGGCCATGATTTACAGCAATCACCTGGTTAATAAAAAGATAGAAATCGTTAATGCCTTAAAGGAAGAAACAGAAGAATATAAATCACGAAACGCTTATGCACAAAGTAAGCTGATCAAAGTAAAAATGGAATCGGAGTTGGGGAAAGAAGTCGCCCGGGATTCTTTGATGACCCTGGAAAGCCATCCTCATAAATTGCTCATAAAACTGGACAGTACAGATGCAAAAACAAAATGAATACGATAACAAGCGTAAAAAAACGTTACGTTGGGGCTACCTCTTTGCAGTGGTAGCTTTGTGCGTGTTTGTCATGTTTTTAGCAAGGATTGTAATCCTTCAGAATACTAATGTTCAGGAAATTAAAGACGATTACATTAATAAAAATTACCGCGAAGCCACTCTTAAAGCTGCCCGTGGAAATCTTTTCGCTTCAGATGGTTCTATCCTCGCAACAACTGTCATGCGTTATGATATTTATCTTGATTTTAAAACGATGAAGGATACCGTTTACACGAATAATATCGGTGCATTAACGGATTCTTTGAGCAAAATGTTTGGGAAACCAAGAGGTGACTTCAGAAAAAAGTTTGACGAGCAGAGAAAAAAGAAAAACCAATATTACACTTTGGTGAAAGGTCTTGATTTTGACCAGTACGACAGAATCCGCAGATTCCCGATTTTCAAAAAAGGCAAAAATAAAGGAGGCTTTATTGTCGACAGAAACTATAAAAGAGAACTGGCTACTTCCGAAATCGGAGCAGGAACAATCGGAATGGATAACGGTGAGTACAGTTCCGGTCTTGAAGGTGCTTTCTCAAAATATTTAAGAGGAACCGACGGAAAAAGACTGGAACAGAGAATTAATTCCTCACAGTGGAAACCGATTGACTTCTGGAAAGTTCAGGAGCCTGTTGACGGAGAAGATGTTTACACTACGCTAGACCTTAGAATTCAGGATATTGCGCACTCGGCTTTGCAGAAACAGCTTGTTAATTTCGAAGCAAAACACGGAACTGTCATTGTAATGGAAGTGGAAACAGGAAAGGTTCGCGCAATGGTGAACCTAAGAAGAAACGATGACGGAGAGTATGTAGATTCTTACAATTATGCCTTAAAAGATAATATCGAACCCGGTTCCACTTTTAAAACCATTTCCCTTCTCGCTGCAATGGACGACGGTTTTATTGACGAAAATACAACCGTAGATGTAGGAAACGGAATCTGGGTATATGCCAAACAAAGAATTTCCGATGGCCACGGCGGCGGAACATACGACATCAGTGATGTTTTGGCCAAATCCAGCAATGTAGGCTCTGCAAAGCTTATTACGAAATATTATGCGGAAAAACCCCAGATTTTCCTTGATCATTTGAGACGCTGGAAATTGTTTGATAAAATGGATATCGAACTTCCCGGAATTACAAAACCAAAAATTCTTACTCCGGAAAGTAAAAGATGGAATGCCGCAACATTAGCATCCATCGCCTATGGATATTCTACCAATATTAACTTGTTACAGCTTACAACTTTCTACAACGGTGTTGCTAACAATGGCAAAATGCTGAAGCCACTATTCATCGATAAAATCATGAAAGACGGAAAGGTTATGTACAATGCAAAACCAGAAGTAATGGTGAGCAGAATGGCATCCGACAAAGCCGTTAAAATGATGACACATGCTTTAACAAAAGCTGTGGAAAAAGGTACGGCTAAGAGTATTTTTACCCCGAATCTGAAAATGGCGGGAAAAACAGGAACGGCAAGATTTGAATACTGGCTTCCCGGGCCTATGAAATACCGCTCTTCCTTTGCAGGCTTCTATCCCGCTGATAATCCAAAATATACGTGTTATGTAATGATCAGCGAGCCGAATACTTCGAAAGGGTTTTACGGAGCAACGGTTGCAGCCCCCGTATTTAAGGAAATTGCTGGAAAAACGTTCCTGAAAACGCCACAAAATATTGAAAGAGAAATGCTCGTTGACAGAAAGGTAAACCTCAATAAAATGGTTGAGCCTAATGTGAAAGTAGCCGTCAATAATAAACAGATGCCCAATGTTGTGGGACTGATCGGTAAAAACGTGATTCCGCAATTGGAAAATTTGGGATATCGTGTTGACTTTAAAGGCGTAGGAAGAATTAAAGAGCAATTTCCAATGGAAGGCACCATGATTAGTAAGAATCAGAGAATTTATTTGTCTCTGCAAAATTAAAGAAACAGTCCTGAAAGGACAATTTAAAACAGAATAGGATAAAATCCTATTAAAAATGAAAATATTTTAAGAATATAAAGCATCAGTATAAATGCAGTTAAATGAATTATTAAAGAGAATTCCAGTTTTAGAAATTCATGGTGATGACAGCCGTGAAATCTCACAATTGGTTTTCGACAGCAGAAGGGTTACGGAAAACTCTTTGTATATCGCAATGAGAGGAACGGTTGTGGATGGACATTCATTTATTGCAGCTTCTGAAGAAAAAGGCGCAAAAGCTATTGTCTGTGAAGAATTTCCGGAAATTCTTGATGAAAGTATTACTTATGTTAAAGTAAAAGATTCATCTAAAGCGCTGGGCCAGCTGGCCTCTAATTTCTACGGAAATCCTTCAGAAAAATTAAAATTAATCGGTGTTACAGGAACCAATGGAAAAACATCTGTTTCTACCTTACTTTTTGATGTTTTCAAAAATTTAGGCTATGATTCTGCATTGATTTCTACAGTAGAGATAAGAATTGCAGACCAGATCATTCCTGCAACCCATACAACACCTGATGTTATCACTATTAATAAAATTCTGGCTCAGGCAGTTGAAGAAGGCTGTGAATTTGCCTTCATGGAAGTAAGTTCTCACGGTATTGCCCAAAACAGGATTGAAGGCCTCCATTTTAAAATCGCCGGATTTACTAATCTTACCCACGATCATCTGGATTATCATAAAACCTTTGATGAGTACCTAAAAACAAAAAAGAGATTTTTTGATGAGCTGGATGGAAACGCCGTTGCTATCACAAATATTGATGATAAAAACGGAAATGTCATGCTTCAAAACACAAAGGCAGCAAAAAAGTCTTATGCTTTGAAAACCATGGCAGACTATCACGGAAGATTACTGGAAGTGGATTTTAACGGAATGCTGCTGAATTTCAACGGAAAAGAATTCTGGACAACGCTGACGGGAAAATTTAATGTCTATAATTTACTGCTGGTGTTTGGGATAGCTTCAGAGCTTGGTTTTGAGCAGGAAGAAATTCTGCAGGCCATCAGCCAGCTAAAAAGGGTTTCCGGAAGGTTTGAAACGTTCAAATCAGACGGCGGAATCATTTTTATTGTAGATTATGCTCACACTCCGGATGCTTTGGAAAACATTCTGGACAGCATCAACGACATTAGGACAAAAAACGAAAGACTGATCACAGTTTTCGGTTGTGGAGGCAACAGGGATCACGCTAAAAGATCTGAAATGGGAAATATTGCCACCAAAAAATCAACATTGGCGATTATCACATCAGACAACCCGAGAACGGAAGATCCTGCAGCCATTATCAAAGAAATTGAAGCGGGTGTAGAACCCCAGAACTTCAGCAAATATACTTCCATTCCTGACAGGAAGGAAGCTATTAAAATGGCGATAAAATTTGCTGAGCCGAAAGATATTGTTCTCGTAGCCGGAAAAGGCCATGAAAACTACCAGGAAATCAATGGTGTGAAACATCATTTTGATGATAAAGAAACCATTAATGAACTTTGGAAATTGATGAGCAAGTAAAAATTTATAATCGATAATTGATAAATGTTAATTGGTTTTATCATTCATCAGTCATCATTTATCATTTATTAAAATTTGAAAAAATGCTATACTATCTATACGAATATCTAACCAACCACGGAATCCATGTCCCCGGACTTGGATTGTTGAAATACATCTCTTTCCGAGCGGGAATGGCGGTACTGTTTTCTTTAACCATTGCTCTTATCTATGGAAAAAGAATCATTAATTATCTGAGAGCCAAACAAATGGGCGAACTGGTACGTGATCTCGGTTTAGATGGACAGAAGCAAAAAGAAGGAACTCCAACTATGGGAGGGCTAATTATCATTCTGGCCACGCTGATTCCTGTATTGCTGTTTACAAAATTTACCAATATTTATATTGTTCTTCTCATTGTTTCAGTCCTTTGGATGGGCGCCATCGGTTTCCTTGATGATTACTTGAAAAAAATAAAAAAGAACAAAGACGGCCTCAGTGGCAAGTTCAAAATCGTAGGTCAGGTGGGATTAGGTCTGATTGTAGGCGTTACAATGTACTTTCACCCCGATATTACCGTAAAAAGAAAATATCTGGACGCTAAAGTGGTAAACCGTAACAATGTAGAGCAAAACTTCATGCCTACCGAAAAGATTGCCGTTTCCACCGTTCCTTTTGCAAAAAATAATGAATTCGACTACAGCGGAATTTTGTTTTGGATGAATGATAAAGATGCTCACGAATGGGCATGGGTTGTTTTCATCCCTATTGTAATTTTCATTGTAACAGCCGTTTCAAACGGTGCCAACATTACTGATGGAATAGACGGTCTTGCTGCAGGTACCAGCACCGTTATTTTACTCACATTGGGATTGTTCGCTTATCTCTCAGGAAACATCATATTCGCTGATTATCTGAACATTATGTTCCTTCCCAACATGGGTGAAACCACCATTTTTGTAGTCGCCATGGTAGGAGCTGTGATCGGTTTTTTCTGGTACAATACTTATCCTGCCCAGGTGTTTATGGGAGATACGGGAAGCCTTATGCTGGGTGGTGTAATCGCCGTTCTGGCAATTATTCTGAGAAAAGAACTGATGATTCCTGTATTATGCGGAATTTTTTTAATAGAAAACATTTCCGTCATGCTTCAGGTGATTGTTTTCAAATACAGAAAAAGAAAATACGGGCTTGAATATGCCCAGAACAATAGATTATTCAGAATGTCACCTCTTCACCATCATTATCAGAAAGGCGGTTTTCATGAAAGCAAAATCGTTAACAGGATGATCATCATAGGGGTAATGTTAGCAATTGTATGTCTCATTACATTAAAGATGAGATAAACCGGCGGTATGCAATAAGCGATAAGCATCAGGCTTAAAGCTTATAGCTACAGCATAAAGCAAAAAAGTATGAAAATAGTTGTTTTAGGAGGAGGAGAAAGCGGTTGTGGCGCTGCTTATTTGGCTAAAAAACAGGGTCTGGAAGTTTTTCTTTCAGACCAGGGGGCTATTAAGGATCACTATAAGCAGTTTCTTACGGATAATGAAATTGAATTTGAAGAAGGAAACCATCATGAAGAAAGAATTCTGGATGCAGACTGGATTGTAAAAAGCCCGGGAATTCCTAAAAAGGCAGACATCATTCATAAGATCCACGATAAAGGAATAAGACTTTCCTCGGAAATTGAATTTGCTTCGGAATTTACCGATGCCAAAATCATCGCGATTACAGGAAGCAACGGGAAAACAACTACGACGTCCTTAATCTATTACATCCTGAAAAATGACGGCTTGAATGTAGGCTTAGGAGGAAACATCGGGTACAGTTTTGCTAAACAGGTTGCCGACGAAAAGTACGACTATTATGTATTGGAAGTAAGCTCGTTCCAACTTGATGATATTCAGAATTTCAGACCCTATATTTCTTTATTGCTGAATTTGTCACAGGATCACTTGGATCAGTACAATTACAACTATGAAGAATATGCATTAGCAAAGTTCAGAATAACGGAAAATCAGGAAAATGACAATTTCTTCATCTACAATAAAGATGATGAAATGAGCAAAAATATCCTTGAAAAGCTGGAGGTTAAAGCGAAAATGATTCCTTTTTCCACTAAAGAGAAACTGTCTGAAGGAGGTTTTGTTGATAATGAAAATATTGTGGTTAAAATGAAAGAAAAATTCTCAATGAAAATCGAGGAATTATCTCTTCTTGGCAATCACAATGTAGCCAATAGTCTTGCTGCATCAATTGCGGGTAAGATTCTGGAAATCAATAATGAAAGTATTAGAAATTCACTAATGACTTTTCAGGCCGTTGAGCACAGACTGGAATTTGTGACAGAGATTGATGGCGTAAAATACATCAATGACAGCAAGGCGACCAATGTCAACGCAACCTATTACGCTTTGGAAAGTATGAAAAATCCAACCGTATGGATTGTTGGCGGAATCGATAAAGGAAATGACTATACCGAAATTGAAGATTTAGTCAAAAGAAAAGTAAAAGCAATTGTATGCTTAGGCATTGATAATGAAAAGATTATCAACTTCTTTAGGGATAAAAAAGAATTTATTTACGATACTTCAAGCATGGAAGAAGCAGTAAAGATATCAAAATCACTGGCCAAAAAAGGAGATATGGTTTTACTTTCACCATGTTGTGCAAGCTTTGATTTATTTAAAAGCTATGAAGACAGGGGACAACAATTTAAACAGCAGGTTTTAAAAGCAGGTGGCAATTAGCCAAAAGCTAACAGCATTAAATATGAACGAACAAGATACAGAAAACAGATTTGAATTCCTGAAGGGCGATAAAGTACTTTGGATGGTCATTCTTGTGATCTCCATCTTCTCTATTTTCCCTGTATATTCTGCAAGCTCAAATCTGGAATATATCGTAAATAACGGGACTACAACAGGTCACGTGATCAAGCATATGTTCTTCGTAGTCTTAGGTCTTTCGATCATGAGAGTGGTAGGAATGGTAAAATATGAATACATCGGAAAGCTCAGCAGCATACTGCTTGGTTTAATGATTATTCTTCTCATTGTCACGATGTTTACCGGGCAAACCATCGATGGAGCAAGTGCCTCAAGATGGTTGAAAATTCCGGGGACGCCGATATCATTCCAGCCTTCTTCTTTTGCATTCCTTATGCTGATCATTTATCTCTGCAGGTATCTGACCAAAAAAATAACAAGAGAAAGGCTTCCGATTGAAAATATCATGTACATCTTTGGCCCTATTCTCCTTGTCTTTGTTCTTGTTGCAAAAGATAACGGATCTACGGCATTAATGATCCTGATGGTTTCTGTGATTGTATTGATTATCGGGCAGCTTCACTGGAAATATATTGCAGGATTCATCTCCGCATCATTTATTGCAATTGTATTGTTTTTGATTATTGCACTCAACACAAACCTTATCGGAGGAAACCGGGTACACACCTGGATGAGCCGTATCGAAACTTTTACTTCAAGCAAAGCCAAGTCGGCCGATGTAGACGATGAAAGTGTAAAAGCTAAAAACTATCAGGTAATGCAGGCTAAAGCAGCCATTGTCCACGGTGGGATAACAGGAATGGGACCCGGAAAAAGCGCATTAAAACAAATGCTTCCACAGTCTGCGTCCGACTTTATTTTTGCGGTAATTGTTGAAGAATATGGAGTAATAGGTGCAGCCTTTCTGATCAGTATGTATTTAATTATGATGATCAGGATTGTAATGATTGCCAGTAAAATGCCGGCATTTTTCGGATCGTTGCTCGTGCTCAGTCTCGGGGTAATGATCTTTATACAGCTTTCCGTAAATATTGCGGTAGCCGTCAATCTGATCCCGGTAACCGGCCAGCCGTTGCCATTGATCAGCTATGGGGGGACATCCATGCTGGTAACCTATTTACAGCTGGGAATAATTTTAAATATAAGCTCACGAATCCAGATTTATGATGAAGAAGGATTGGGCAAAAAGCAAAGCATTGCAGAAATAAACGACATTGCTTAAATAAAAAAAGAGTCTCGAAGGGACGACATAAATCAGGATAGGATGCAAATCCTGTCAAATTTAAAACAGATAAAATAAAAAATGGACAATCAATCATTCAATAGCCAGAAGCCACGAGCCATCCGCGTTTTATTATCCGGAGGCGGAACAGGAGGACACATCTTCCCGGCTATTGCTATTGCAGACGAAATCAAAAAGAGATTTCCGGATGCAGAATTTTTGTTCATTGGAGCCAACGGCAAAATGGAAATGGAAAAAGTTCCTCAGGCCGGCTACAAAATAGAAGGCATTGATATTGCCGGAATCAACCGGGGAAATATCCTCTCTAATTTAGGGCTGCCTTTTAAGATTTTAAAAAGTTTATCTAAATCTAAAAAGATCATTAAAAGTTTCGCTCCCGATTTCGCGATAGGAACAGGCGGTTTTGCAAGCGGACCGGCTTTGTATGAAGCAAGCAAATTGGGAATCCCGATTTTTATTCAGGAGCAGAATGCCCATGCAGGTGTAACGAATAAAATTTTAAGTAAAAAAGCGAAAGCAGTGTTTACTGCTTATCCAAAAGTAGAAGGCTTTCCGTCCGAAAAAATAAAGTTTCTGGGTAATCCTATTCGTTCAACTATTGTTTCCGGAATGCAGGATACTGCTCAGGCAAAAGAGAAAATGGGACTTGATAAAGATAAACTGACCATTTTATCTGTCGGCGGATCTTTAGGTTCAAGAACATTAAACAATGCCTGGAAAGAAAATCTGGAAAACCTAAAGAAAAAAGGCTACCAATTGATCTGGCAGACCGGAAAACTGGACTACAGCGAATTATCTTCCAGCCTCCAGCCTCCAGCTTCCATCCAGTTAAAAGAATTCATCAAAGATATGGAAACCGCATATTCTGCAGCGGATGTTATTGTTTCAAGAGCGGGAGCTATTGCCATTTCAGAATTGGCAGTAGCGCAGAAGCCTGTATTATTGGTTCCCTTCCCTTTTGCAGCGGAAGATCATCAAACCAAGAATGCGATGAATCTGGTGGAGAAAAATGCTGCAAGAATGGTAAAGGATTCCGAAATGAAAGACCAGTTTTGGAAGACGCTCACAGAGATCTGTGATGATGAAAATTTAAGAAAAGAAATGTCCGGCAATCTCAAATATTTTGCGAAGCCAAATGCAGCAAAAGAGATTGTAGATGAGATTTTAAAGTGATAAAGTAAATAAAAACGGTTGTCATTCTCAATGGAACACAGTGAAATGAAGAATCTATAATGTTGAGATTCTTCGTTCCTCAGAATGACAAAATGAAATTTTAAATAAATGAACAATTTAGAAACATATCAGAATTTTTACTTCGTGGGAATCGGAGGCATCGGGATGAGTGCTCTGGCACGGTATTTCCATGCTTCGGGCAAAAAAGTGTCTGGTTATGACAAAACCAACACCAAGCTTACCCAGTCCCTTATGAGCGAAGGAATTGATATTGTTTTTGATGATATAATTGACGAAAGAATTACCTCACTGCAGAAAGATGATACTTTGGTAATTTATACACCTGCCATTAAGGTTTTAGAAATTCTGGATTATTTTAACGATAATAAGTTTGAAGTTCTGAAACGCGCAAAAGTATTGGGATTAATTACAGAAAATACAGACTGTATCGCTGTTGCAGGAACTCATGGAAAAACAACAACTTCTACCTTGGTTTCGCATTTATGTAAAGAAGCGAATTTGCCGTTCTCCTGCTTTTTGGGCGGAATTTCCGAGAACTTCAAATCAAACTTTCTGTATAATGGGACTCAATATTCTGTGGTAGAAGCAGACGAATATGACCGAAGTTTTCTTAATCTCTCTCCAGATTGGGCAGTGATCACCTCCACCGATGCAGATCACCTGGATATTTATGGCGACAAAAACACCATTGAAGAGGGATTCAGGCAGTTTGCCGCATTGGTTCCGGACGACAAACAGCTTTTTGTAAGAAAAGGGATTGACATCGGAAGACCACACCTCACCTATGCCGTAAATGAAACAGCAGATTATTATTCTGATAACCTGCGTATGGAGAATGATACAATCTATTTTGATTTTCATACTCCGGAAGAAACAGTAAAAGATTTTGCCTGGGAAATTCCGGGAATCCATAATGTGGAAAATGCAACCGTGGCATTGGCAATCCTTCATAACCTGGGAGTCGATTTTGAGACTTTGAAAAAAGCAATTATCAATTTTAAAGGAATTAAAAGAAGATATACCAAACACAGATATGAGAACGGTAAAATTTACATTGACGATTACGCTCACCACCCGACTGAAATCAATGCGGTAATGAGCTCAATCAGAACTTTTTACCCGGAAAAGAAACTGCTGTTGGTTTTCCAGCCGCACCTGTTCAGCAGAACAAGAGATTTTGCTGACGGTTTTGCAGAAAGCCTGAGTCAGGCCGATGAATTAATCCTGCTTGATATTTATCCGGCAAGAGAACTTCAGGAAAACTTTGAAGGTATTAATTCAGACTGGCTCCTTGAAAAAGTGACTTTAGATAAAAAGGAAGTTTCAACATTAAGTGATGCTTTCAGTAAAATAAAAGAAAAAGAATTTGACATCCTTCTCACCGTAGGCGCAGGGAATATTGATACGCTGTATGATCCTGTTTGTGAGTGGATGAGTAAATATTAATTTAATAAACGCAGCGAGCGCAACGGAATTTATATAACTCCTATAAAGTCGTTCGCAAGGGCGTTTCACTTAGCAAATGATAACTGGAAATATCATTTAGGAATAAAAAACACAAGATGACAGAAAATGAAATATCAAATGTAGTTTTTGATGCAGGGATGAAAGTGCATCGAAAACTTGGAATAGGAATCTATGAAAATGTGTATGAGCAATGCTTAATCTACGAATTGAAAAATAGTGGACTTAGGATTGAGAGTCAAAAAGATATCAGTATCAATTATGAAGATTTGCTAATTGAGAAAGCATTCAGAACGGATTTGGTGATTGAGAATAAAGTTATTATTGAAATAAAAGCTGCTCCGGAAATTAATACGTATCATTTCTTTCAGCTTCTTAACTATTTAAGAATTACAGAAATGAAATTGGGGATGATTTTAAATTTTCATTCTAGCTTATTTAAAAACGGAGTAAAAAGAGTAGTAAATAAATTATAAAGCTTGGTTTAAATACCATAATAAAAGTATAAAAAGCATAATGTTTTCAGCTAACATTCGCTGAGTGAAACGCCCTTGCGAGCAAAAAAGTAACAAATAATAATAGAAAAAAGCCTTGCGAGCTTAGCGTTAAAAAATTTAAAAATGAAAAATAAATACAGAATATTAAAAATTGCCATTACAGTAATCATTCTAGGGTTTCTGCTGAGTTTCTCATTGAAGAAATTCAGTGGACAGAAGATTACGGACAATAAAATTTCTGTAAAAATGAGTGAGAAAACACCAGTTTATTTTATTGATGAAAAAGATATCCGGGAAATTGTAAAAAAAGAAAACCCTTCCGGAAAAGTGGGGGATCTTAATATTCCTGCCCTGGAAAAGAAGATCAATGCCCTTCCTGCTGTAGACAGCGCTAATGTATACCTTAATCTGAACGGGAAACTGAACCTGGATATCAAGCAAAGGGTTCCTGTTTTCAGGCTTAATAAAAATGGACGTGACTTTTATGTAGACGAAAAAGGAATAGAATTTCCCATTTCTAAAACATACTCTCATCCGTGCATGCTGGTAACGGGAGATGTACAGAAGGACGAATACCGGAAACTCGCGGAATTGGTAGAAAAGATCGATAAAGATGATTTCAGTAAGAAATATTTCATCGGCATTTCAAAAGATAACGGCGACTACAATTTGCTCACCAGCGAAGGTAATTATAAAGTAGAAATCGGAGATCTGGACAATATTGAATTTAAAGTAAAAGGTTTTAAAACCTTTGTAGAAAAATATCTTGTTTATCAGGATCCCGAAAAATACAAAATGGTATCGGTAAAATATCAGAACCAGATTGTCACCACTTTAAATCCTTATTTTAAAGAAAATGACAGTATTCTGAATGTAAGAAATAAAGAACTGGCAAAAGCTTCATTAGTTCCGGTAAAGAAAGCCGACGATAAGCCCAAACCGGCAGAAATAAAAAAGACTAACCAACCAACTTCCTCTTCATTAAAACCAAAAACAGTAACCAAGCCAAAAGAAATAAAAAAAACAGAGAAGAAATCTACGGCAGCAAAGCCGAAAACAAAGGCGAAAATTAAAATAGAATAAAAAATCAAATCGATATAAACAATGGAAAATCAAGAGTATTCAGTAGGTCTGGACATCGGGACGACGAAAATCGTCGCGATTGTCGGAAGGAGGAATGCACACGGGAAAATAGAAGTTCTCGGTGTAGGGAAGGCTAAGAGTCTTGGTGTTCACAAAGGTATTGTGAATAATATTTCACAAACCATTAATTCAATCAAAGCTGCTGTGTCTGAAGCACAGTCCAGCGCAGGAGTTCCTATCCGTAAAGTAACGGTAGGGATTGCAGGAAAACACATCCGTTCTCTGCAGCACTCTGATTATATTATGCGTGAACATCCGGACAAATTCATCACAGATGATGACATTGAAGCATTAAAAGATCAGGTCAAGAAGCTGGTCATGCTTCCCGGTGAAGAAATAATCCATGTACTTCCCCAGGAATATAAAGTAGACTCCGAAGGAGAAATTCAAGAGCCGATCGGTATGCACGGAAAACGTCTGGAAGCCAACTTCCACGTAGTGGTAGGACAGATGGGAAGCATCCGTAACATTGCACGATGTGTACGCGAGGCGGGACTCGAAATGGAAGCCCTTACCCTGGAACCATTGGCATCTTCAGAAGCCGTATTAACCAAAGAAGAAAAAGAAGCAGGAGTAGCCATCGTAGACATCGGGGGCGGAACTACCGACATCGCTATTTTTAAAGACAATATTATTCGTCACACCTGTGTAATTCCTTACGGTGGCGGAATAATTACCGAAGATATTAAAGAAGGCTGTTCTATCATCGAAAAGCATGCAGAACAGTTAAAAGTAAAATTCGGTTCAGCAGTTCCTGAACTTGAAAAAGACAGTACCTACGTAACCATTCCGGGGCTTCACGGCAGACCGGATAAAGAGATTTCACTCAAAACTTTGGCACAAATCATTAATGCTAGAGTAGAAGAAATCCTGGAAATGGTGAATACGGAACTTAAAGCGTACGGAGCATTCGAACAGAAGAAAAAACTTATTGCAGGAATCGTGCTTACAGGAGGCGGGTCCAACCTTAAGCATCTGCGTCAGCTGGCGAACTATACCACAGGATTTGACAGCAGAATCGGTTTTGCTAACGAATACATAGCGAATGATAAAAATCAGTATCTTAAAGGACCTGAATTTGCAACTTCCATCGGGTTATTAATGGAAAGTTTAAAGATCAGGGATAAAAAACAGAATGCTGAACTCCAGGAACCTGAACAGCCTGCCGAAACAAAGACCGAGACACAGTCTCCCGCAGCAGAAACGGCTCAGGAGAACATCGTACAGCAGCCTGAAATTGCACAACCCGAGCATACAGTAAGCGAGCAGCAGTCTAAAAGAGCAGCAAAACTGACTTTCGGGCAGTCGCTCATGGAAAAAGTAAAAAAATTCTTTGAAGAAGTAGAATAAAATATAAATGATAAAATGATAAGCGATAATGATCTTTTCCTTGTCATTGATCATCAATCAATTATCAATTATAAAAGTATAGTTATGGAAAATATAGGGACACAGGGGTTTTCATTTGATTTGCCAAAAGGAAATTCATCAATAATAAAAGTGATTGGTGTTGGAGGTGGCGGAAACAACGCACTGAAACACATGTACGAAAAAGGGATTCACGGGGTAGACTTCGTGATCTGCAATACAGATGCCCAGACTTTGGATAATAATCCGGTTGCCAATAAAGTGCAGCTGGGAACAACGATTACAGAAGGACTCGGAGCAGGTGCCGATCCTGAAGTAGGAGAAAAATCAGCTATCGAAAGTATCGAGGATATCAAAGCGGCTATGGGCCAGAATACAAAAATGGTATTTATCACTGCCGGAATGGGTGGCGGTACAGGTACCGGTGCTGCTCCCGTAATTGCCAAAGTGGCAAAAGATATGGGAATCCTTACGGTAGGTATCGTTACCGTTCCTTTCAGCTTTGAAGGTAAAAGAAGACTGGAGCAGGCGGAAAATGGTCTTGATAAATTAAGAAATAATGTAGATTCCCTTATTGTTATCAATAATGATAAACTCAGACAGCAGTTCGGAAATCTTGGCTTCAAACAAGGATTCTCAAAAGCCGATGAGGTATTGACCAATGCAGCCAAAGGCATGGCCGAGGTAATCACCGGATACTTTGATGTAAATATTGACTTTAGAGATGCTAAATCCGTGCTTCAGAACTCTGGAACGGCATTGATGTCTACCGGAGTTGCTTCAGGTGAAAATAAAGCCGAAGAAGCCGTTAAAAAAGCATTGGATTCACCATTGTTGAATGATAATAAAATTACCGGCGCTAAAAACGTTCTTTTATTGATCCGAAGCGGTGTGGAAGAAGTAACAATGGATGAGATCGGGGTAATTATGGATCATATTCAAAAAGAAGCCGGAAATACCGCAGATATCATTTTCGGGGTGGGTTCTGATGAAGAATTGGGTGACTCTGTAAGCGTTCTTGTAATCGCCACAGGTTTTTCAAATGATAATAAAAAATTTTCCGGGCCTACAGAGAAAATCAAGATCAGTCTGAACGACAGCTTTGATACACCGAAAGAATCTCCATTCAAAACAAGACAGGAAAGAGAAGACGCACCGGAGCAGTCTTACGATTTTGGAGGGAAAAGCCTTTTCAGACTTGATGACGAAGATAATGATGCTCCATTCTTCAGTTCATCTTCTGAAAAAAAAATGATCATTGAAGAAGAACCTGCCAGAACTGAAATAAAATTCACTGACAGAGAGGAAGATACGGTTCATACCCCGGAACACAACTGGAGAAACGAAGAAGAAGAGTCTTTCAGCCTGTTTTCTCTTGATGAAGAACCGGAAGATCCGAATGATCTTGAAATAGAGTCTTTCAAATTTGATTTTGATCAGAAAAAAGAGGAGCCGCAAGCAGGAAATGCTTCAGCCAGATCGTATTCTGAAGAAAAACCTGTTGAGTTCAGCTTTTTTGTAAATGAATCAAAAAATACGGATCCAAAATCTGATTTCGGGCCGAAAGCGGAATTTACTTCTTCAACCGAGGTAAACCAGCTTACGGAAGAGCCTCTTCAGAAAGTTGAGCATTTCTTTCAGCATCTGAAAGAAGAACCTGTTGCAGAAACTCAACCTGAAACACAGGCGCCTAAACCCGCAGAAGAAGAATTCACCTTCGTGAATAAAACAGTTGATCAGGAAAGAGTAATGGAACGCAGAAATAAATTGAAAGAGTTTAATTCTCGTTACCAGAGCTTCGACAGTTCCAGCGAGTTTGAATCGGTTCCGGCATTTAAAAGAAAGAATATCTCTATCGAAGGAACCAATGCTTCAGAACAGAATATCAACACTTATCTGTCTGAAAACAATGGAAACATGCAGATCAGAGAAAACAGATTTTTGAATAAAGACGTAGATTAATTGCTACTGGCGATTGGCTTCTTGCAAATGGCTCTAAAGTCAGGTTTAAGAGCCAGCAGCTAATTGCCAGCAGCTAAATGCCAAAATAAAATGAGTTTAGAAAACACCATAAATGAAGCGATAAAAACGGCTATGAGAGCGAAAGACAAAGTTGCTTTGGATTCTCTTCGTGCCGTAAAATCTCAAATATTATTGCTTAAAACAGAAGCCAGAGGAGCAGAAGTTACCGCAGAGCAGGAAATTGCCATTCTTCAGAGAATGGTAAAGCAGCGTAAAGATTCTTCAGAACAGTTTACTGCACAGGGAAGAAATGATCTTGCGGAAGTAGAAGAAGCCCAGATGAAGATAATTGAGCAGTTTCTTCCGAAACAGCTTTCTGCAGAAGAGCTGGAAGCAGAAATGAAAAACATTATCGCCGAAACCGGTGCCGAATCTATGAAAGATTTGGGAAAAGTAATGGGAATAGCATCTAAATCCTTAGCCGGAAAATCCGACGGAAAAAGTATTTCCGAGATGGCTAAAAAGCTGCTTTCTTAGGTATTGATTTTTTGAGTTGATATAGTATCAGCTACAACCAAAAAGATCAATTTTTATAAGGATATTCAACCTTTGCACATCGATTTGATTAAGAAGCCCGGAACCTTTCCAGTTCCGGGCTTCATTTATTTTTCTCCTTAGGAATAGCTCAACTCATAAGAATTGAACAATTAATTCTGAGGGAATTGGTTAAATACTTTTTTTCATGGTATTGTTTTCAGAATCTGGATCAAAGATAATTGTTTTTTAATAATCAATATCAACAAATGGTATATTTTAATTTAAAAACATATTTTGTATTTTACATTATATTAATTGTTGTTTTACGGGAAATATTACTCTTATTCTTTTCTGTTCTCTTGATCATTCGAATTACTTTTTTATATTAAAATATATTCTGATGAAATTTACATATTGAAAATCAAATATTTATATTTTTAGCGTAAAATAAACACAAATAAATTTGGAGCTTCAACTTTCGTTTTACTAAATTTGTGTAATAATAACGCAATCATGACCTATACATTAGAAAGCATTGTCGATCGTTTTAACAAAAATGAAAATCTTGAATTTTTATTCTTTTGGGGGCATACTGTTAAAGATGAAATTACCAAGGCTTGCTTTAGTCAGTGGTTTCCTTTACAATTCAGAGAAGAAGAGGTTATATATAAAACCGCCGAGCATTACATGATGGCAGGAAAGGCAAAATTATTCAATGATACTGAAATTTTAGAAAAGATTTTAAACTCTGAAACTCCAAACCTGGCAAAAAGTTTAGGAAGAAAAATCAGAAATTTTAATCCTGAAATCTGGGATGAACATAAATACCATATTGTGAAGCAGGGAAATCTACTAAAATTTTCACAAAATGAAACGTTCAAAGAATTCCTGCTCTCAACCGGGGATAAGATATTGGTTGAAGCAAGTCCTTACGATACCATTTGGGGAATCGGAATGTTGGAAACAGATCCTAAAGCTAAAAATCCGGCACAATGGAATGGCGAAAATCTTCTGGGATTTGCATTAATGGAAGTAAGAGAGGAACTAAGAATAAACAAGAACTGTAAACAATATCGAAAGTGTCTGATCTGAATAATGAGATGTAATTAGCTTACATTGACGTACTTAAAAGCAGTTAGTGTAAAGTGATCTTCGCAGACCTTATTTATATTTAAATTACAAGAGCAATCAAACTCAATAAATAAAACATGAAAATTGAATTAATAAAAGGCGACATCACCAAAATTGAAGCAGATGCTATCGTAAACGCTGCCAATTCTTCATTATTAGGCGGAGGCGGAGTTGACGGGGCCATTCATCGTGCCGGAGGAAAACAAATTTTAGAAGAATGTATTCAGATCAGAAACCAACAGGGTAAATGCAATACCGGTGAAGCTTTTGTGACCACTGCGGGAAATCTTCCTGCAAAATATGTCATTCATACCGTTGGCCCGGTCTGGGATGGAGATGAGGAAAAATGTTCAAAATTATTGGCAAATTGCTATAAAAATTCTTTGATATTAGCAGAAAGCCTTGGTGTAAAAACCATTGCTTTTCCTAACATCAGTACCGGAGTTTACAGATTTCCAAAGGAACTCGCAGGCAAAATTGCAACTGAGGAGGTAAAAAATTTCAAATCAGAAATTCTGGAAGAAGTAATCTTCGTTTGTTTTGATGAGGAAAATGAGGAAATTTATAGAACATTGTTAAAGAATATTACAGACTAAAGTCTTTGTAAGCTTTGTTAAATAGAACACTTTTGCGAACTTAAACCATTAGCAGTAAATAAAATCTTTGCGAGCTTTGTGTTTAAAAATAAAAAACCAATGAAAAAACTAACCATATTAACCGGTGCCGGAATCAGTGCCGAAAGCGGAATAAAAACCTTCAGAGACGGAGATGGTCTCTGGGAAAATCATAGCATCACAGATGTAGCATGTCCTGAAGGATGGCAAAAAGACAGAGCATTAGTCCTGGAATTTTACAACCAGAGACGCCGGCAGCTTCATGAGGTAGAGCCTAATGAAGCACACCGGTTATTAGCAGAACTGGAACAATATTTCGATGTTCAGATCATAACTCAGAATATTGATGACCTTCACGAAAGAGCAGGTTCCACGAATATTTTACATCTTCACGGCGAGTTATTTAAATCCTGCTCATGCAATGATAAAACCCTAATCTCCGAACAGAAAAGCGACATTAATATTGGTGATAAAGCGGAAGACGGGGCACAATTACGGCCGTTTATCGTTTGGTTCGGGGAAGATGTCCCTCTGATGAGGGAAGCTACAAAAATGGCTAGAGAATCTGATATTTTTCTGGTCATCGGAACTTCGTTACAGGTTTATCCGGCAGCCGGGCTGATTCATGATATTAAAGATGCCTGCCTTTTAATAGTGATTAACCCTAATGAAACCGGTTTTGGGTACGGACAAAGAGCTGTTGTGATGAAAGAGACTGCAACACAGGGCATGAAACTGTTGTTTGATAAATTGATAAATCTTGCCTGATGGACAATAAGGTAAAAGCGGGAATTTTCGGGGTTTGTGTGGGTGATGCGCTTGGTGTTCCGGTGGAATTCACTAGTAGGGAAATTTTAAAAAGATTTCCCGTTGAAAATATGCGGGAATTCGGATCATGGAACCAACCGAAAGGAACATGGAGCGACGACAGTTCATTAACTCTTTGCATTGCAGATGAACTTACAAAAAGTTATGATTTGGAAAAGATCGGACAAAGCTTCGTAAAGTGGGTAAATACGGACATTGGACCGCTCACGGAAGATTGTTTGATATCGGGGGAACAACAAGGCACTCCATTGCTAGGTTAATAAAAGGAGAAAACGTAAAATTTTCGGGAAATATTTTTGAAGAAGATAATGGAAATGGTTCTTTAATGAGAACCCTCCCTTTGGCTTTCTATCTTAAAGACGAAGAAAATATTGAAAAATTGTATCAGAAGGTAAAAGAAGTTTCTTCAATCACGCACGGACATTTTCGTTCGGTGTTTGCCTGTTTCGTTTATGTGATTTTTGCCATTGAATTAATCAAAGGAAAAAGTAAGGCTGAAGCTTATCACCATACACAGAAAACAGCTTTGGAACTTAAAGAAATTCAAGGCTTTAACCCTAAAGAAATCCAACTTTTTGACAGAATTTTGAAAGATGATATTTCAAAATTTCCCGAAGATTCTATCAGTTCAGGTGGTTATGTCGTCCATAGTTTAGAAGCATCATTATGGTGTTTTCTTAATTCTGAAAATTATTCCGAAGCGGTTTTAAAAGCCGTTAATTTAGGCGAAGATACCGACACCACAGGAGCCATCACCGGTGGAATTGCCGGAATTTATTACGGTTTTGAAAATATTCCAAAAGATTGGGTTGATATGTTGGCAAGAAAGAAAGATATTGAAAAGCTCTGCGAAAAATTAGAAGAAAAATTAAATAACAGTAATGAACGAAAAACATAATAAAAAAATAAGCAAATTCCTAAGTCTGGTATTAAGACATCAACCTGGAATCATTAACCTGAACCTGGATGAAAATGGATGGGCAGATGTAAAAGAACTGCAGGAAAAATGCGCGAATAACAATATCCTTTTTACCCTTGATGAGCTTGATGAAGTGGTAGAAACCAATGATAAGAAACGTTTTATTTTTAATGAGGATAAAACTAAAATAAGAGCGAGCCAGGGACATTCCATTGCTGTTGATCTTGCATTGAAACCTCAGCAGCCACCGGAATTTCTATACCACGGAACGGCGCAAAATAATTTGGATTCTATTTTAGAAAAAGGTATTGAAAAAAGAAGCCGACAGCATGTGCATTTAAGCAGCAGCAAAGATACAGCCGAAAAAGTCGGAATGCGCCACGGAAAGCCTGTTCTTCTTACCATCATGACAGGAAAGATGCATGCAGACGGAATTCTATTTTATCTTTCAGAAAATAAGGTCTGGCTTACCGACTTTGTTGATCCTCAATATATAAAATATTAAATAATAGATAAAAAATAAGAGACTGTCTATTAAGGCAGTCTCTTTTAAGTTGTCTATTTGGGCAATCCTCTTTTCAAGGCGATTTCGGCTCTTTTAACGGCCACCTTCTCTTTCCAGTCCATGTATTTCTTCTTGAAGTTTTTCTTCATCACATCATCAAATTTCCTTTGTACCGTAAGATTCCACAAAGAATGTGCTTTCACAGCCCAGGATTTGTCCCATGCTCTCAGGGAAATGGAGAAACTTCCATCCAGATACTTCATCCAGTGCCACCATCCGGTTGGCATAAACAAAGTGTCGCCATGTTCAAGGAAACATTCTATGCCTTCTACTCCATCCAGTGCAGGAAATTTTGTAAAATCGGGATTTTCGATATCATAATCTTCAAGTGCATAGGTAGCATAAGGGATTTTATAAAGCCTTTCTTTCCACTTGTAATCAAAAAGAAGAATATGTTTTCTTCCGTTGAAATGGGTATGGAAAATATGCGCCATATCGATATCATAGTGAAGGAATGTTACAGATCCTTTTCCACCGAAAAACATGGAGGGATATTTGTCCAGGAAACCGCCCATCAGATCTTTAGGGGAAATATAATCTGCCAGTAATTTTTTGGCGTGCTTGATAGGATCGAAAAAGAAAATTCTGAGATCTGTAGGTTCTCTCTGGATAAGATCCACATAATCTGTAAACTTCATTTTTGCGGCAGATGCGTTAATGGGAGCGGCGGGATCAGCCTTGCTGCTGTCATATAACGGAACCTCTACATCTCCTACTACTTCCTTCATGTAATCCATGGTCCATTTTTGATAAGCAGGCCACTTTCTCGCCATATTCTTAATCACCACAGGTTTTCTGGGCTTAAGATATTTTTCAATGAACTCTTCTCTTGTAATGTCATCTACAATATCAATAGGCTTTAAATTGATTCCCATTTGTTTAAAATTTAATGTTACAAAATTATTAAATAAAAATATATGTTAACAGATTTAAGCTTTTTTTAATCTATGATTCAAATCATTTTTACCTATTTATTCTAAATAAAATTTTCTTACAATGAAATACCCTGTAAAGTTTACAGGGTATCAAAACACAATAATGAACAAAAAAGATCCATCTAGTGCTAATATAAAAACTTTATCCGATAAAGCTAATTCATAAAAAGTTAATAAAATATGATTAAAACATTTATTTAAAAAATAATTTCCTATTACAACAAATTATTGATAAACTCATAAAACGAGAATCCTATTTTAAATTAAATTTTTTCTTAAAAAAAATTAATCCTTCCCATTCAATTTCCAGTTTTTAATATAATAAATGAGTGCAAAACAAAAATTTCTTGCTGAAACACAATTAAATTCATATTCAAAAGAAATTATCACTAATTTTGTAGTGATAAATGTTTTTTTAACCTTTCTCATTTATATCAATCTTTCTTATTGTGTAACAAAAAGCTTTAACGACTAACTAATAGCATAAATAGTAAATTATGAAATTGAAAATTACTTTATTCGTCATGATTTTTTTCTCCGTTCTTTCTTTCGCACAGAAAACTGTTTCGGGAAAAATTACGGATGAAGACGGCCAGGCAATTCCCAGCGCCAGTGTTACCATAGAAGAACCGGGCAAAGATGCCATCCTTGCTTATGCAATTACCAATTCCAAGGGAGAGTACAAAGTAACTTTCACCTCTTCGGAGTCTAATGTAGACCTGAAGGTAAAGGCATTCAATCAAAGACCGTTAACAAAGCAGATCAGCAACAGCGATCAGACTGCAAACTTCAAAATGCAGGGCGAGGCTACGGAAATCAAAGAAGTGCAGCTAAAAACAAGGATGATTACGGCAAGAGGTGATACCATCTCCTATGACCTTAAAGCCTTTGACAGTAAAAGCGACAGAACACTTGCTGATGTAATGAAAAAAATTCCGGGCATAGAAGTGAATACGGATGGAACCATCCTTTATCAGGGTAATGCCATCAATAAGTTCTACGTTAACGGAAAAGACCTTATGGAAGGCGGCTACGGAACGATCAACAACTCGCTTCCGAAAGATGCCGTACAAAAAGTTGAAGTCCTTGAAAATCATCAGCCTGTAAAAATCCTTCAGGATAAAGTGCCTTCGGATCAGGCAGCGATCAACATCAAACTTAAAAATTCCGTTACCATGACAGGAAGAGGCGAAGTAGGAACAGGTTTTGGAGATCCGTGGCTCTGGAACGTTAAGCTTACGCCGATGTTCTTCGGACAGAAGAGCCAGTGGGTAGTCAACTACAAGACCAATAATATGGGAGAGCAGGTGGAAAATGAAGGAAATATTCTTGCGTTCGGAAACAGGTTTGAGGGAAGAAGAATTAATGCCTCCCAGAATGACTGGCTGAATGTGGAAAATGCAAGCACGCCTAATCTTCCGGTAAAAAGGTATCTGATGAATAATGTTCATTATTTGTCTGCCAATTATCTTACCAATATTGACAAGAAAAAAGAATGGGAACTGAAAGCCAATGCCAACTACACGAATAATGCAGTGGAAAGAGAATCTTACAGCAGAACAGATTATTTTGCCACAACAGATGAACCTGCGTCTACTGTTACCCAAAATATATTTAATAACTTTTATACCGATAAAGCGAAAGGAGAGCTGATATTTACGAAAAATGCTAAAAAAGGGTTCTTTAAAAATACCACCAGCTTCTCACAATTCTGGAATGCAGATAGAGGAATTGCAGACAGAACAAATTCTTTGACGAATTCTAACAGACATGGTGAGGAAGCTATTGAATCTCCTACAACATCTTTCCAGAATTCATTAAGTACGATTGTTCCATGGAAAGAAAAAATGGTAAATGTTTTATCATTTATTAATTATCAGACAGACAGGCAGACTCTTGAAGTTTCGCCGGCATCCTATCTTGAAATACCTGGCTTTTTTACCCCTTCAGGAAACGGTGTTGTAAGACAGAGCCTGAGACTGAAAACATTTGAAGCCAACCACTCTGCCAATATCGGCTTTTCTACAAAAGGATGGACGTTTACTCCGGAAATAGGATTCAATTTTAAAACAACAGATCTTGTATCTGATCTTTCAAATATAATAACGGTTCCGTCTTCTGATACTACTCCGCTTTCAGCATATAGTAATGACCTTACTTATACCACTGCAACTCCTTACGGAAGTGTTGGGGTGAATTATAAAAATGATTCCTGGATGGTGTATGCCAACTTCCCGGTAAACTCCAATAATATTAAAGCTGAAGATCCTTTAAGATTGGTATCGAAAACCGTAAACAAAGTAACTTTTGAACCCAATGTTTTTGCACAATATACATTTGCATCTTTCTGGAAGGCTTCTGTAAATGCCAATATCAATAATAACTTTGGTGAAGTTAATACCGCTTATTCCGGATTCCTGATGACTTCTCCAAACGGAATTAACGCAATGGCTGCCAATAACCCTATTCCTCAGAATAATACAAAATCTGCAGGAACAAGAATTGAATATAGAAATCCGCTGAACAACTTATTCTTTAACGTGAATTACAGATTTTCGGATGCCAAAAGAAATCTTATTTCGTCTCCGATAAGAAATAATTCGGGTTATACCATCATGCAATACATAGAGCAGGAAAATCATGTACTGAATAACGGATACAGCACTGAAGTTGGTAAATATTTCCCGAAATTTAAAACAAATGCTTCATTAAGCTACAGCAACAATACTTCGAAATCCGACGCTTATCAGAACGGGTTTGCCTATACCAGCAGAAATAATTCTCAGTCTTACGGATTTAAATTCAACAATACCTACTTCAGCTGGATGAGTATTGATTATAATTTTAATATCTCAAAGACAAAACAAGTAAGTAAAAGTAATACACCTCAGCTGAATAATGAAAACTCCAGAAGCGGATATAATCACAACTTAGGTGTTTTCTTCTATCCGATTGAGAATCATACGATAGGATTTAATTGGGATCAGGTGAATACAAGTGCTCTTGATCAAAAATATACTAACGGATTCTTTGATGTTTCCTACCAGTTTACATGGGCTAAAAAGAAAATTGATTTTGAACTGAAGTGGATGAATATAGCCAATAAAAAAGTATTTGAAACTTACGATATCAATCCGCAAAGTATTTCTTACACAAGAATACAGTTGAGGCCAAGCCAGGTAATGTTTACCGTAAAATTCAACTTTAAATAAAAAAATAAAACCAATCTTAATGAGATTGGTTTTTTTATGATTAGAAGGCTCTCAGCTTTCCCTTTCATTTTCCTGCAAGGTGCTGTAAAAATTCGGGAAGCGCAGCTGTACGGTTGTTCCTTGGTTTTCGTAGGAACTTACAATCAATTCACCATGATGCATTCTGACGATGTTTCTGGCTAAAGGAAGCCCTATTCCGTACCCTTCATAATTCTTTGTATTGGAGGCTCTGAAAAAAGGATCATAGATTTTATTCATCTCTTTCTGCGGAATACCGATTCCGTTATCTTTAACGATAATATAAACATCATTATCAGTAGCACCCAGAGATACTTTTACCTGCTGGAAATTCGAATATTTACATCCGTTCTGGATAATATTGGTAACTGCAAGATGAAGCAGCTGTTCGTTCCCCTGAACCTTTAACTTTTTAGGATTATCGGGCAGCATGCTTATATCGAGAAAAATATTGTTTCTTACATCAATTCTCCGTAAAGTTTCGATAACATCCCAGAGCAGCTGATCCATCCGTACTTTATCCATTTTCTGGATCTTACCGTCAAATCCTGTTTGTGCGATCATCAGAAGCGCATTAATTTTTTTATCCAGTTTTTCGGCTTCATCAAGGATGATTCCGAGTGTTTCTTTATACTCAGCATTGGTTCTTGAAATCGAAAGCGCCACATCTGCTTCACCCATGATGGAAGTGAGAGGCGTCCTTAATTCATGTGAAACATTTCCGATGAGGTGGTTCTGGGTTTCAAAAGACGTTTCGATACGGTTCAGCATATCATTGAATGTTTCCACCAGCTCGTTCAGCTCTTTATTATCCGGTTGCGGCTCCAAGCGAAGATGAAGGTTTTCGGAACTGATTTCCTTTACCTTTCCTGTAATTTTCAGGATCGGTTTAAACAATGTTTTAGATAAATAAAAAGAAAAAATCATGCTGAAAAACAACGAAAGCACAATACAGGTGATCAATGTTCTCTTCAGGAATCCGAGGTAATATACCACATAATGGTTTTTTGCTGAAGCAATCGCAATATAGCTTTTATTATCATGCCGGAAAGTCTGTCCGATATAATAAAATTCTTTGTCATTGTAATTTGCTTCCCCTTTTCTGACGATATTTTTGAAAAAAGAAGACGGAATATGAATTTCCTGTGAAATTTTATTAAAATTAGAATCTGTGGGAACCGCAAAAACATAGTCTCTTTCCATCGGAAGCTCTTCATCATTCAGACCGTTCAGAATATAGTTTTCGGGAAGATCCAGATTATCTTTGCTTTTTTCTACCTGAATGATGGTGGTGGTGCGGATTTTTAAAAGTTCGTAAAATCGCTGATGAGAAAAATTAACAATAGAAAAATACACCAACCCACTGAACAGCAAAATAATAGCTGTAAAAACCAGCATGAGGAGCACCATTGTTTTGGTCTGATTGGTAATGACTTTATTGAACATCCGCTAGTTTTTTTTTAAAACATATCCCATTCCTATAACGGTATGGATGAGTTTATTATCTTCTTGGCTATCCAGTTTTTTTCTTAGATAATTGACGTAAACATCAACAACGTTTGTTCCGAGTTCGTAATTGACTCCCCAAACCGCATCAAGAATTTCTGCTCTCGAAATTACTTTCTCAGGATTATTAAGAAAATAAAGCAGCAGCTTGTATTCTGTTGAGGTAAGTGAAATCTCCTCTCCGTTTCTTGTTACTTTTTTAGTGTAATCATTAAGGATTAGATCCGAAAACTGATAAACATGTTCCTGACCTGCTTCGGGCTCTTCAATTTCAGCGGTATTTCCATTGGTACTTCTCCTTAAAAGTGATTTTACGCGGGCAACCAATTCAATAAATTTAAATGGTTTTACGAGATAATCATCTCCGCCGCTTTCCAATCCAAGGACAATATTTTCAGATGTTCCGAGTGCCGTTAGAAACAAGATTGGAACATGCTGATTGGTTTTTCTGATCTCTTTGCAGACATCGAGCCCATTCATTTCCGGGAGCATGATATCCAGAATAACGAGATCAAAATCATTGGTCCGTACAAGCTGAACGCCGGTTTTCCCATCAAATGCTACAGAAACTTCATACCCGCTTTCCTGAAGTCCTTTTTTGATAAAGGACACCACACTTGTTTCGTCTTCAATAAGAATAATCTTTTTCATGAGCATAAGGAATTATACAAAAATAGAAAAAAGATTGGGAAGTGTGGGATTTTCGAAGTTTGCGGGAAAGTATTTTGGCCTCTACATTATCCGTGGCATGTTTTTATGGGAATAGTATTCTACTGTTACATAAATTTTAGTTGTTTGGGGATCTGTTTCGCCCTACAAGGCTTTGGTAAAGTAAACTGCAAAACCTCAACTTCCAGATCCGTGCATTCAGCTTGGTGGTTAAGGTATCTATATAGCTTAAGGGGGGGGTACTTTTGAACCCTTTGGAAAAGATTTCTATATTTCAACCAGAGTAGGAATATTCTTGAAACTGCTGAATAAGTAATTGAATTTATAACTAAGTAATTCGATAATGAATATTGGAATTTACAATCTGTATACAGAAATATCAAATTAATCAATTTTCAAAACATTGCAATTTATGTTATAAGTTTTTCTATTACTAATCATACCATCATCACTCCATGTATATCCCATTACTTGATAAGCTCCTGCTGCAGAACTATATACTTTATCTCCATTCTTCTTTGTATAACATAAAACTTTATTTGTGGATGATTACCACATTTTTATTATGGGGTGAATTCGTAAAGTTTCCACCACCAAATAATTTAGTATAACCACTTTCAAAATCATGGGAAATATAAACAATATGATTCTTTTTTGTTTTTTTGTTATATTCTAAAGATTAATTAACTCTCTTGTACTTCCCCTACACGTAAAATCCGCAGCTCTCACTCTAGCTTCACATTCACAAACTTTTTCCTGTTTTGCTCTTCTTACACTTGTTCCAATAAAAATTATATTGCTTCCAGAATACCTTGATTATTTCTCCTTTTTCAAAATATAGGTCTTTTCCTTTCCTTCACTAAAATTTTCGTCTATATATGGGCATAGCCACTTATATTTTTTACCGTCGAAAAAAATTACCCCAAAGTCTTTTGTTTTTTTTAAATGTATTTCGTTTTCTGTATTATCAAGGGCTTCTGAAAAATCTAATTGTAGATTATTATTATTTTCTTTTGATGATAATTTATAAAACTCATATAATTGAAATCCTTCTGCTGAATAAATTATAGAGTTTTCTGATATAGATAGTTTTATCTCGTGAATATTTCTCCAATCTTCACTATTTTCATTAAGTGTCAATGAATATTTTCCATACCAATTAGAAATAGAAGAACCAGCTTCATCTTTGAAAAGGTTCGGAAAATTTGCCTTGAAAAATTCATAATCTGCATAAGGCGGTAAAATAGTTACAGCATTTATTCTTTTTAGATAATTCCATTTATTCTTTTTAGATAATTCCATTTATTCAAATTATTATCGTATAAATAAATCTCCGCTTTAGAATTTTCTTTTAGAAAAACATTTTCTATAGTGCATTCTCCGTTACTGTTTAGATATTCTGGGGAAACAAAATAAGAAAAAATATAATATTTGTCTAAATTGCTTTTTAGAAGTGTACTTATTTTATTTTTATCCTTTCCGAAATTGTAGTTGTTGAAATCTATATTTTTATAGTAATCATTCATCCAAAAATTTAGTATTTTTTTTTCCTTAGGAATAAAATGAACACTGAAATATCCCAAATCTTTACAAGCTAAATACCGAAAAAAAGGGTGATCTGAAATAGTAGATTCATCTATAGCAAGTTCATATCCACCAAAATATCTTTTATCAAAAAAATTTATACTGGAGTTTTTCTTTGTTTGCTCGTTTTTAATAGAAGTTTCTTTGATGATATTTTTCCCTTTTTGAGCATCTCCTTTACAAGAAAATAATAGCATTGCTATTATCAGAAATATAGTTTTATTTAATTGCATTACCATTATTGTCAAATTTAGTTTTCATATAATCCTCAGGTTGTAATCTATTTTTGCCTAAAAAAGTAACTGCTTTTGCACCATCAGCACAAGCTTCAATATGGCAATGCCAATTTTTTTTATCAATCCCATGTCCTTTTACTCCATTTGGAAGACCAGAATAGGAAGCATTGCCTGTAGAGCCGGATAATGCGATTTTTTGACCATGCTGAATTTTATCTCCAACTTTAACATATACTTTATCTAAATGGCAATATAGTATATATATAGTTTTTCCATTTTTATCTTTCGACTTTACATTTATAACATTACCCAATTTAAGATATCCATATTGATTTGTTTTAAATGATGTCACTACAGCTTCAACGATTCCACACATTAAAGAATGAACGGCTTTATATACAGGACCACTTAAAATATCTACTCCTTTATGTCCTCGTTTACTTCTCCCATATCTATTGTTATTTTTACCCCCATTATCACTACTTATTTCAGGATTTTCCCAGACATCTGCATATTCAAAGCACTGTGAACAATCTTTAGGACATATTGAATTATTTTTTTCTTCTTCTTGACTACTACCACAACTAAAATTATTTTCTTTTACAGACAAGCCTTCTGTATATAACTGTTGAGCCACCATTGTAACTTCCCAAACATAAGTATTTCCATCGGGGTCTGTTGGAATTTTTTTCTTAATTTTTCTTCCACTTTTCTCAATTATTTTATATTCCCATTCTCCTTTTTCTTTAAAAAATAAAGGATTATTTCGATATGCAGCTCCATGCAAAACTACATAATCTCTTTCTGAACCATGCCCACATGCTTTCGGGTATAAAACAGCTAAGTATAAGTCCGTTAAAGTTTTGTATTTTTCTTTTTTTGGCATTAAATGTTTATGTACGTAATCCATTTGTTCTATGAAAGACATTTTAACTAATCTTTCTTGTGTAGTTCCAACTGTTTCAGCAGCATCTTTTCCAAATTGGATAAGCCCAACATAACCAATTCCGTTATCTATAGCAGGACTAAATGTTTTTGCTGTCTCTAATGCCATTACGGTCATTAACCAGTTAGGATCAACTTCTAAGTTTTTAGCTACTTCTACAACTTTTTTCCGTTCATTACAACCAATTTTATTTCCCCAAACCAAATCGTACCCTTTACATAGACATTTATCGTCTTCCTTCTTCTCCTGCTTAGCCTCACTCACCACCACCGGGCTTCTTCCCTCCGGTTTCCGAATGGTTGGCCGCTGGTCTTTTTTTATCGTTCCTTTACTTTCGCTCCAATCCCAAAGTTCCCGAAATTGATCATCAATATTTTCCAAAATCCCTCTTTCCTCTTTTTTAGATTTCGGTTTTTGTTCTGCCGGTGAGCCTTTTGCTTTGGAAACGGAAGATATTGGCGGTTTTTTAAATTGTGGTTTTGAACCCTTTAGAAATGGATTGTTGATTTCCACATTATCCGAGGCATGTTTTTTATGGGAATAGTATTCTACTGTTATATAAAATTCTAGTTGTTGGGGATCTGTTTCGCCCTGCATGGCTTTTTGCGTTAAAGCTTTCGACAGGAGAAATTCAGTAGCAGCAATGCCGTTGTGGTCTACTTTTGTTTTTTGAGTGGCAATGGGCGCATTGCTTTTGTTATGTCCGCCTCCCTTTGCATCATCCTCCCAAAGGGTAAAAACAACTTCTTCATCAAACAGATTCACTGTATAAGCTCTTGCCCGCAATTTCTCCATAAAGCTGAACGTATCGCCTCTGGAATCATCCACATAAAACAGTTCTACTTTACTTATTCGCGGTATTTTGTCCCGCCTTGGCGTGATGATCAATCCACCTCCCTCAGGTTTATAAAGATAAGCTTCTAAACGGAAAGTATGTCCTAACGCTTTTTCACCAAATGTGAAATCACCGATTCCCTTTTTCTTAATATGCGTGGTACCAAATTTCCCATTGCTCCTTTTTATGAAAAGTTCCCAGGTAACCTGAGAGGGATCTCTTTCCAAAGCCAATGTATCGGGATACCAACCTGCAATATGATAGGTGTATTTTTCTCCCACTACAGGAGATGTGTTTCCGGAAACTGCCGAAACGCCTTTTTTATTCATCATCCTGTTTTTAAATTACCACGCCATTCCATAATTACTCCCAAACTCCTCCTGAAATCTCTGAAAATCCATAATAGGATTGTATACATGCTGTTCTTGAGCATCGGCTTTTGCAACCTGGCTTTTCACGGGTTCACTTTGCTGACCATGTTTTAGAATGGTAATTTTTCCTCCGGAGGTACACATCAGCTCGGAGATTTCTGTGACGCAGCTTCTGTCCATCACTTTTACATTTTCATAGATTTTTGTCCATTTCCCTGCCGGTGCATAAACACATGGAAGATACCCTCCGGATGAGGGCTTCAGTTTGCATTGTCCGAAAGGCTGCGCAACAGGATCAAATTGAGTATCGTCTTCGGTTACGGCAAGATAGTCTGGCTGTCCGTGTGCGTCATTCCAATAAAGTTTTTGATGGCTGGTTACTTTGAATTTCGGATATTTAAAACCCTGATTGCACTGACACCTTCCTTTCTGTACAACAAAGTATTTTCCGTCGTGCAATTCGGAACGGCCTATGCTGTTTTGGCTTTCTTGCTTTTTTGAGGTTTCTTCTTTTTGCTGTAAGTCCTGTTTTTTATCCTCGGACAGGATTTTATCACTATAGCCGTTTAATGTATCGGAAGTTTTTTCATCTTCTTTGAGATATTGTGCATCCTCAGGAATCAAAAGCTGCTTTCCCGGAACCAGTTCATAGCCCAATAAGTCTTCCAGAGGACAATGCGTATTGTGAAAACTCCGAAGCGTTTGTGCATCTTTTACAGAAAATCGTTCTGCAACGGATGAAAGGGAATCTCCTGTCTGGATAAGATATTTTTTCATCGGATGTTGTGTTTTTATGATTGATTAAATTTAATAAATTAATTTTTTCTCTGAAGAATTAATTTATGAGTGCTGTATATTTTATCCTTATTTTTCAAAATAATTTTGATTTTTGCTTTTAAAAGCTGCATTGTATGCTTTTCCTTTTCATATTCACAAATTATCTCCCCGGAAACCGGTTCTTCAGAATGTTCGGGAAATTTCCTTCCTCCCAGCAATTCCTGTAAGGTGCAGCCGTCTTTTATATTTCCGCGGAGTATTGTCAGAATATGACCATCTGATTCATCATGGTATTCAGCTTCCATCAAACATGTTACAGGAAATGAATTTTGAATGATGTATAATTTTTCTTCCCAAGATTGGTTTTTATGAAACCATTCCATTTTTGGGAACAGGAACTGATAAAGCAATGTAGAGCGAAATTTTTCAAGCAGGAGTTTTTCATTGTCAAGATAATTCCTGAATTGAGTAATATAAGCCTGAGAAATCTCACCTACAAAAAAATTTTCAGGGTCCTGCAATTTCTTCCTGAATGTTCTTATCATTTCTTTATAATCATAAAATCCGGAAATAGATCCCTGAGCAGGAACAGTAAAAGCGACAGGATAAAGAGCTTTCATGCAGGATATTGAAAGCATGCTTATTTTATCTTCGGGAACTTCATTATTTTTTTTAAACTCAGAACTTTTCGTTTTGATTATAAATCCCTTATTTTCAAGCTTATGAACATTTATTGAAACGACGTAACTTATTATTAAACCTTCTGTTCCCGGTTTTTCAAAATGCTCACTTACTTTGTAATTGTCTGCATAGAAATTTTTGAACAGATAATGCGAAGGACGCATTTCCTGTTTTGAAACAATACTGTTATTTTCTCTCAGTTCTCTGATCTTTTCAGGCGGAGGAATGAGTATTTTACGCACATTGTCAAGATCATGTCCGATAAGCTCATCAAGGCTGCAGTAGGTATTATGATATCGTTTCAATACTTCGGCAGAGACGCCTGTTTCCCGGGCAACAGATTCTAATGTATCTCCTTTCCTGACGTAATAGTTGAGAATGCTAATCTCCATTATTGATGTTGTTAAATAATTTACTTTAGTCGGAGGTCTCGCTCACGTTAAGGCGTTCCCTTCACGAAAGCTTCTGTTTCTGAGCCATTAGCATATAACCAAAACTCCCATATAAATTCTTATGATATCTTTATTTTATGTTACAATCATGAAGTTTGCACCAGCTAAGGATTTGCTTGTTCAAAAAATAGTGTTTTGAAAATTCTTCATAACGCATTACCTTATCTCCAGAATATATATGTTTCTTATCCATACCTATTGAAGCCTGCCATTCAGATTTATTTCTTTGGACATTAACGACTTTGAATGAATTTATATCTGCGTTTAAAACTTCAATTCCTCTCCAATAAATTTTATTGTTTATTTTTAAATATGCCCCTCCTAGTATTTTATATTCCTTTGCTTTTCCAATTTGAAAGAATTGTGGAGTTGGCAAATCATCTCTATATATATATATGTGGTTTCTATCTATGAAATAATTATAAAAAGGATTGCTTAAATAATAAGGATTATTTATTTCTTTTTTTTCCTTTATATTAATTGGAATTAAAGCAAACGATTCAATATCAATACTATTTTTAATTTCTGTTTCAATACCATTAATTTTTACCGTTTTAAAAAAAATGGTGTCATTTTCAACAAAGAAATTTTCCCCTCTTCTTTCTCCCAATAAGAATGGGACTTTAATAAAAATATCATCGTTACGTTTTAGAATAAAATCATTTTTTTCCTGTCCTTTACAAGAAAAAATTAGAATTAGTAACACAAAATAAAATACTACTTTCTTTGGATTTTCCATAATATTGTTTTAGTGGAATCCCACTGTGAAGATTTTCCTGATTTAAACCTATTCAGGCAAGTATTAGCAAAAGTCCAACTGGTTTGTTTTCTAATCCCTTCTGCAATATCACTGAAGTTTCCAGAAGAAGAGGTAATGCCATGTTGGTCATAGATAGCATATTTGGCATCACAAGGATTTGAATTGTCAATTAATAAAAGTAAAGTATGAAACCCATTTGTAACAGTAAAATAAAAAACATGAAATCCTATTTTATTACTAATAATATTTTCAAAATAACCGAATAATTTATTTTTACCTCCTGTATTAAAATTGATGATATCATATTTTACTTTACCATAATTTGCTGAATCTATAATGGATTTTCTTTTTGTATGATCAATAGAATAATCATTAAATTCAAATTGATTTGAAACATAACCATTTGCTTTGATTTTATTTCCTCTGTCTATAGCTGTTAAACCAGAAAAACCAATTCGATTTCTATGTTTATCCGTTCCTCTTTCTACAGAATAAAAATCGGTATAATTTTTTAATAATTCTGATATGCCTCTTTCTGCCGCCTGCATACAATAATTTTCATCATATTCAGGCTCTGTTTCTGCGTCGGCTTTTGGTTTTATATAATGTATCTCATCAATCAATCTTTTTGATTCCGCATTAGAAAACACATCCTTATAATTAACACATTTTACTTTTATAGTGTTAAGTGTTTTCCCTTCTGCTTTTACTGTAATTGTAGTATTTCCTAACTCTTTAGCTGTTATTTTAGTTTTTAAAATCCATTCATTTTCAGCATTCCATTTTGATGTAGACAAAGAAATATTAGAATTATTCAGTTCAAATTCTATTTCTCTTTTTTCATCGTCATTTTTCCCACCTACTTTAAATTTAACCTCTCTCGTTTCATTAAGAGCAATATTATATTCTATAATTTTAGAGCATTCAAAATTTACGGAAGTAGGAAATATTTCTCTTTTAATTGAAGACCAATTACCATAACTAATCCCGCCCATCTGCTTTTATTTTTTTCACAGAGTTGAACTCCAAATTATCTTCAATGGCATCAAAAGTCATTTTTTTTTGAGTTGAAATACCCAAATTTTCTGTCATAACAATATCCTTTTTGGATGTTACTATTTTTATGCTTTTTGCTTGCTTTATAATAGCCATAATATTCTTGGTTAATGATTAGTTCCTTTTTCTCCACTATTCATATGCACAGTTTTTGCACTCTGTATCAAAATATCTTCTTCAGAACTAATGGCTGTTATTTTTTTCGCAAAGATGTCTGAAGTATCAGATTGTCTGGTATAGTCTTTTTGTACTATTTCCGTTCTATTATCTGACATTTCCATTCTATTTCCCGTTGCCGTTTCTATAATGTCATTACCAGCAGTAACCCCAATGTTATTTCCTGCATTTGTAGAAATATTTTGACCCACACTTATAGTCATATTTTCTCCAACATTAATGTTCAGGTTTTTTCCTACCGTAAAATTCATGTCATTCGGTGCATTCACATTAATATTTCCCTTCCCATCCATCAAATAAGTATTTCCACTCGGGTCTTCTATAAAAATGCTTCCTTCAGCATCATTTAAAACAATCTTGGTTCCGCTTCGGGTATGAATAACTTTCTTATCATTTCCTGAAGTATGATAAGAGCTGATTTCACTACCATTATAATGCGTTCCTATCACGAAAGGCTTTTCCGCATTTCCGCCCTCAAAACCAACGAGCACTTCCTCGCCAGTTTCCGGAATAAAATGAAATCCTTTTCCGGATCCTGAGTGAGGCTGTACCATTCTGATCCATGGGGCCTTCTGGTTTTTGTCTTCCTGCCATGGGAACTGTACGCGAATCCTACCCATTCCCATTGGATCATTGTTGTCTAAAACTCTCGCAGGCTGTTCACTACTTCTTGGTACAGCTTCCGTATCTATATAAGGTGCGGCATTAAACAAATCCGGGATCCCCACAAACTCATTATAATAATCATCACCACCTTCATGAATATGTTTAATATCTATGATTCGGTAGGTTTCCATCGCTTTTCCGTTGATATCAGCCAGCCTTGCTCTTCCTCCAATTTTCAGTTCCGGATCTCTACTCTTTCCTTTTACAAGCACCAGATTTTCCCTTCGTTCTTTTTCCCTTAAAATTGCCTCTTCAAGCTCTTTTTCCGAATTCTCACCAATTCCTGTATGACTGAAAAACATTTTCGGTTTTTTTTGAAATATCTTTCCGGATGTATTTACAGCGATTGTCTGAAAAATATTCTCCTTGAATTCAGATTTCAGACTGTTGCTGTCTTTTTTCATCTTTGATCCCCTATAAATATCATAGGCCGTATAGCTAAAATCCTGAGCATCTATTTTCAGATCGAATTCAACACTGATAAGATCAACATTTTCGGCAAGGTCAATAAGAGGCTGTGTAGATGTTCCGAAAATTAATTCCTCTCCATTGTAATAGAAAAATTCACCGTACCTTCTGGCAAGTCTCCGGATGAAATTATAATCTGACTCCGCATATTGTACGGTATATGGCAAGGCGTGTTTGGTATTGGGAAGATCAACTTTTATTTTAACTTCCTGAGGATAATCTTCTGTAACCTGCATGATAATTTCTTCCAGTGTTTTATCTTCAAAACTTTGACAATCTTTTCCGTTTTCCAGTAAGATTCCCGGTGAACTGCCCGTAATGATCAGGTTTCCATATCCTCCCCCTTCATCTTTCATATTTTTAATTCCGGTGATAATTCCTGAAAAAGACTGTCTGATTTTCCCGAAACGCCAGTAAGCGATCCCTACATTTTTTCCAAGAAGGTTTTTAGACTTTTCCATGACATATCCTTCAAAGCTATCTAATGCATCATCCGGGACTGTAATAATAAAATGATCATGATCTGCTGTTTTCTGGTGAAGTTCCACCGAATAGCTGTTTCTGGCTAGAAATTCTTTACCGTCAAGGGTAAGCAGGCAATAGACTATCGGGTTGGAAGGATCCTGAAGCCATTCTTTAAAGGAACGTGAGGTACTGAAGACCAAGCTATTATTAAAATCTGTATTTTCCATATTTGTATTTTGGTTGATGGCGTATACTTTACGCACCAGAATTCATTGCTTTAGTCGCGCCACATTTTTTCGTGAATAGCACCATTTATATTAAACTTTTTTGCAATGAGATGCATTTCTATCTGTAATGGTTCTTCGTTGCCGGCATTGAAGCGTTCAGAAAATTCAATGCAGTATGCTTTTTCAAAAACCAATTCCTGTAGTTTGCTCATTGCATCCCGCCGGTAGAAAATGATTTTCCCGTTTTTTACCTGCTGATGATCCAGCATCCAGTTCAAAAGTTCCGGATTGCCTGTACTTTCGATACGGATCATGATTTCACCACCTTTAGGAATTCCTTTTGGCTTTCCTGTACTATCTACTGGCTGAGTAAACCTGTATTGGCATTCGAGAATAGTATATATATTACCGTCGAGTTCTAATTTTGATAAAAATGACATGATTCTTTGTTTTCAATGGAAATGTAATTAGCATATTATTTTTTTGAAAAAACGGATAATATTGTTGCCCATTCTGACAAACCATTATACCCATTCATTTTCATAGGCACCACTTCCCATTTCTATTTTCCGGGCGGAGATTGTAAATGACTCGGTGAGCGGGTTTTCTCCAACCGAATCAAATTTTTCTTTATGCTTTACGAGATAAGCTTCTGTGAATTTAAGCTCTTTGAGTGTGGCTTCACTGTCTCTTTTGAAGAATACTATTTTTCCGTCTTTTCTTTCGAAAGAATTGGTCATCCATTCAAAAAGTTCCGTAGACCCTGTTCCTTCTACAGTAACATCAACTTTTCCTCCTCTTGTAATGGTAGACGGACGTCCTGTAGCATCAGTTTCCTGGAATAATCCATAATTTACATTCAGAATATTGTACTTTTTTCCGGCTACTTCTAATATTGCTTTAAATGACATAATAATTTTTTTTCGGTTAAGTGTTTTGTTTGATAAGTAAGCTTTGGTTTTTTAAAAGATCATTGGAGGATACCTATTTAAGAATTCCGCAGGTATTTTCTGATTAAAAATCTCTTTTATGAAAAATACAGAAGCTATATTTTTAGTTTGAAATAATTCATTTTGAATGTAAAGAAGGTTAAACCCATTCATTTACATGTTTGGCATTACCCAATTCAATTTCTTTTGCTGAAAGCACGAAAGTTTCAGTAAGCGGATTCTCTCCTGAGGCATCAAAATTTTCAGTGTATTTCACAATATAAGCTTCCTTGAATTTAAGCTCTTTCAATGTAGCATCACTATCTCTTTTAATGAATTTAACACTTCCATCTTTTCTTTCAAAAGAATTGGTCATCCATTCAAAAAGATCAGTTGCACCGGTTCCTTCTACGGTTAAATGGATTTTCCCTCCTCGGGCTACCGAAGACGGCCTCCCCGTTTTGTCGGTTTCCTGTAACATGCCGAACTCTACTGATAAAACATTACGCTTTGTTCCGGCGTATTCTAAAATGGTTTTAAATGACATAATATATTTTAAGTTTAAATAATAATATTACCAATAATGGAATATATTCATGCGTTCTTCAGCTTGACTTATCGGCGCAGAATACTGTTCAAAAGTAAAATTAATTTTAATAAAACCAAAAAATATTTATAAAATATTGCAGTATTTTTTATTATGTTAATAATAATATGTTTAAAAATATAAAAATAATTAATAAAATAACATATTTTTATAAATAATCAATTATTCACATCAATCTGTAAAATATAAAGTGTTTTTAGGATAAAACAATTTTAAATTTATATCTACATCAATAGAAAAGCACAGAAGCAAAATGCTCCTGTGCCAAAAAAACACAAATTACGAAAAAGACAGGAGGAATTGCTCACACCCTTACTTATTCACTCCTGCTGCACCATGTCACGGTGCTATTTCCGTTTATTTTTGCTCATATTCCGTATTCCATTCATTACCATCATCTCCTTTATGACCATCCATCTTAATAAGGAAATTTTTTGCCGGGAAATAAGGCTTCATATGAATATCCAGGTGAATTCGGTCTTTTTGTACCGGATCCTGTTCGAATTTTCTGATTTCGAAGTTTTCTATAAGCTTACCGGGACCTGTAATAGCATCTAAAAAGCGTACAATCTGATTCATGATTTCTTTTCTGGTTACAGCAGTAAAATTCTCAAAAGCTCTCCTGTTAAGAAAATCCATCAGGACTTTAGTTACATAATCAAATACCCTGACTACGGAATAGGTTTGCAGCCCAAGATTATCTCCGTTGAATAGTGTTTTTCCGGAGAATGCCATTACTTTCCCATATTCATTAACCATAGGGATCAATCCCATATTTTCAAGGTTGGCGATCTCACTTTTTTTTAGGTCAAACTTTACTCCGTCCACTTCATTAATCCCTCCGAATTTTTTGCCTGCAGTTACCTGCGACATTAATGTTTTATATACCTTTCCGGCCAAAGCTCCTGACGGAGGCACAAATAAATCTTCCTGCTCACTAATTTCTTCAAAACGGCCTCTTCCTACCAGCCAGTTGCAGGTCATTAAAATATTTGAGCGGTAGATTTCACCACCGGTAAGATAAGCCTGATCAAACATTTCCATCACATCATCCGGCTCATCAAGATGTTCAAAATCCGTTATGAGTATCACCTTATTTTCATGAGCAATCTTCGCCCATTTTTCTACAACGATATTGGATCCCAAATATCCCGGAATTACCAGAATACCATAGTTGTTCCTGAGGTCAAGCCTGTCATAATTATCAGAAAGCTCCGCATGGATTGTATCAATAAAACGGGTATTGTCTAGGTCCTTCAACTGTTCCAGCGTAGCATTTACTACTGTAATATTTCTTACTTTTTCAGACTCGGTATTTTTATAGAATAAGGCGATTGTTCTATAGTTGGCTTCCAGTTCCCGGGTTGCTTCCACTGCCCTGAAAAGATTTTTTGCCAACAGTTCTTCTGCAGACTTTCTTTGAGCATCACAGTGGGACACCATATCGGCAACAGAATTATTCTTTCCGATTATAATAGTCCAGAGCTCCAATGTCTTTTTAAGTATCTCTCTTTCTTTTTCTTTACTTTTTTCGGTAAGAAAAATTTTTCTTCTCGCTTTACGATCCGGATTTATATTCTGAATATTTTCAATAGAGGTTTCCAGCAAGTCGAATCCTCCGTAGCGTGCCAACTTTTCCAATAACTTATCCGCAGAAGCATGTCCTGCTATTTTCTGCTCCAGTACGGGAGCTTCCATTGGTTGCAATTCTTGTTGTTTTTGTGACATCGTTTTGTGTTTTTAAGATTATTTATTTTCTTCAAGTTCTTTGATGAGCAACAGCAGCGTATCGTGCAATGCTTTCTTTGCATCGGGATCTTCAAGGGCCGCTTTCAGGATTTTGTTTGTTTTAAGCTGCTTCACAATTTTCTGATATTGGTCTTTTTCCGTTTCCAATACATTGAGAAAATTACTTTGTGCGGTAATTCCTTTGGTTCCGAAGTCTCCAAGATTGCTGAATTGCAGAGATTCCATTTGGGTAGCACCTTCTGCATTTTCAAAATCAACTTTAATTTCGGGTTTAAAATGTTCAAAGACTTTTTCTACCGTAGTTAGTCCTTCTACGAGCTCCGGTTTTACCGGGTCTTCTGCTGTAAGTTTCTGTGCGAAAAGGGTTCTGTTTTGCGGGATTTCCACAATCGCTTCATTTGCATCAAATGGTACTTCATTACCACCGATTCCTTTGTTTGATAACATACTATATTGTGTTTAAATTATTCGATATCTTTAATTTTATATTAAGTTGTAATGATTCTCACCTATTTTTCAAATAAGCGGTAAGGATAAATATTTGCGGATGCATTTTTTAGGTTCAGCAAAAAACTATCGCACAGATATTCCCATTCTTCTTTACGGATATTTTCTTTATTTCGGACAAGAAAGACGTCAATAGTTCTGCTGAAGCCTCCTTTCAATGAAACTTCTTTCTGTGTACCTTTCCTAACTTCAACATCTTTGATAAGCTGCCTGAAATGATTCATTGCAAAAGCCCTGATATCTGCTACCGTAACAATGCGACCTCTTGTCAGTAAAGCATTTCTGTATTCCAATATTTTCTCCTGCGGAGAAAGCTTCTTTTTCCCGCCCACTGAAGTACGGATAGCCAAGGCAGAATTTTCAAACAATCCGTTTTCCGGACCTACTGCTGTGAGCCGGGTCATCTGCTTTACATCATTTCCATCCTGTGCAGCGGTAGACCAGTAAGAGATTTTGCACTGTACATCTGTTTCCGGATCTCCGGAAGAAATAATCAGGTATGGACTGTTGGCCTGAACAAAGTTTTTTTCTTTTGCAAGCTGATGAAGTGATGCCATATTCTGATTAATCTGCCTGAGAATATCATTGACGGAATTGGAACCTATACTTGCAAACGCAGCCGTTTCGTCTTTGATCAGTTCTAATAAATACTGTAGTAATTCCGACGCGCTCCTGCGGTCGAAACGGGAAACACCTCCCCGCCTCAAAACGGCTATTGGTTCTTCATTTTCAGATTCATAATTTTTAATATCTAATCTTTTTCCATACTCGTCCGACACATCATCAAGTTCCAGAAATTGCTCTGCATCATCGATTGGAATGATATTCAGCCTGCTTTTTATTCTACGGGTGATGTTTTGATTCCTGATATTAATAAAAGGAACACAGTTTAATGCAAAACGGACATTTTGTAAAATCTCAGGAACAATTGCTTCCGAAAATTTAAACTTAAGCCAAAAAATATCTTGTTCAGCCGCTATCTCATTTTCCGGAAAGTGTTTAAAAAACAGCTCTTCTTTTTCCGGTTTCTCAGAAAAAGACAACCTCGCTTTCAGCGTAAAGAAATATGGTTTATAAAACCGGTTGATTTCATTATAAATATATTCCAGGTCGGAATAATTTTTAGTAATAATCTGTTCTGGATTCAGGCTGTCATTTTCTATATTATAGCCTTCATTTAAATGATACTCTCTATTTCCAAAAAAAACTTTTACCTGCTTCAGATAATAATAAAAGATCTCTTTCTGGAAGCTATTACTACTATCAATAAAAAGCACCAAGTCCTCAAGATCTTCTCTCAGATGAGAGTGTATTCCCAGCCATAATTCACCTGAGGGAAGATGTTCTTCTGCCTTTCCGATAATTTCATCAGAAAAAAAGTCTTCAATGTGCATCATTACATTATCATAAGCAAGATATTTTACTTTTGCAGCAAACAATTTTGTTTCTATCGAAGGACTGAAATACAAGTCTTTAACAGTACTTTCGGATGGATTGTAAATATTCTGTTTTCGAATTGTAGTTTTAAAACTACTATAGTACGAAATAAAGGTATTGTTTTCCAGAGGGCTCACCTGAAGCAGGGTTCGTGCCGGTACTACACCGGAAACCTGTTCGGGGAACATTACTTCCAAAACCCTTTCTATAATTCTGGAACGGGAATTTTCAAGCTCAGAGCCCAGTTTTTCAAGTTCTGCGGCACAGGCAGATAACAATAAGCTTACAACGGGATCGAAGGAACTTTCCGACTCCAACTCACTGTATCCCCACAACTTTGAAGCCTTTCTTAATATCCTGTCTATAATTCTTTCCTGATTCATGTATATTTAATTCCGTATTAATATGAAAGTGGTCCCACAAAAAAACAACTACTGAACACAAATGAACGGTCAGTCTCTGCAATGAGCCCTTTAATGGCAAATGACACTCTTTTTTTCATTCTTCTTTTTACTGAATTTCCAAGATTATGGTCACTTACATAAACCTCAACATTTTCAAGTTCCAGCCTTTTCTCATGTTTTATAATTGATTTCTTTAGAGTCTCAGAAATTAATTCTTTGAGGCTGTTGTCGCTCTTCAGGAGATCAAAATCTATTTCCCATATTTCCGAGCCATAGGTTTCATCAAATTTACATTCTCCCAATGCCGTGGTTGCCAGCAGAAAGAGATGTTGCCGCAGTGATGTTTCCAAAGAAATTTTATCGACCTCTTTTTTGCCGGTAAGTCTTTCAAAATCAATTGGTATGTTGTAGTAAATATCTTTCATTGCCGTGTTAAATTTTACAGATAAATAATTTTTTTAATACTTCCTTTATTATTGTATTCGAAATTCATCGGAACCTGCTTTCTTTTGATAATCCTGAGTTCTACTTTGGGAGTAAGTTTCAGAAATTTTTCACGGTAAAGAATATCTCCGATAAAGCTCTTTCCCTGATCATTATCTACAACAATAAAATATTTCTCAACATGTTCCGGTTTTATAAAATTGCTGATATCTCCTGCATAAATTACCATCTTATCCCCGCTTCTTTCCAGCTGGTAAAACAGCATATCGTGAGATAATTTTCTGTATGCTGAAATATCGAATGTTTCAATGCTGTCCTGTTTCGGCTCAAACGGAATATTTTCGTAGAGATAAGACGCTTTATCAAACTTTTTAAATCCGAAGAATGACAACCAACTTTTTTTATTTTTGGTTTTAACAAATCTCAATATATCTCTTGTTACCTGATAAGATCGTATTTCTTCTGTCTTGTCATCGGTCACAATTAGTTTATACGTGGGAACTTCAATTTCATTTCCATTAATCTGCAAAATTATAGTCCCCGCCTCCTGATCAGATATCGTAAGACTAATCGTATATTTCCTGAGTGCAGAATCCGTTCTTATGATTATTTCTTCTTTTCCCTTTCTATTAAAAGGAAAATCAGGATCTTTTGACATTCCTAAATTCAGATTTAATTCAGGCAGCGGACTCATTTTATACGATTTTATTTTACTCTCTTATTTATGGATTTCACCTTTTCTAATCTTATATGCTGAAAGGCAATTAATGTAATGGAGAATATCCTGCCTATGCACTTCGTTCAGATATATCTCATAATTTTTTTTATACGTGTAAATTTGTAATTGTGTTATTTCATTTTCTTTAAATTTTTTAAGTTCTTTTTTACTTAACTGTCTTGCGAAAAGCGACTCACAGTTGATCGGAAATTCATTTTTCAGGACAGTAACTTCGCCTGTTTTAAAATAAACGTCAACATTTTTATCATTATTAATGCAGATATCTTCTCCAAGCAACTTCAGATAGAGATATATTTTATTTTTCCTTTTTCCCAGCTGAAATGAAGCGTACATTTGCTCTTCATTATCTATTCTCAGGCTTATTGCCGGAACACTTGCAAAAAAACGGTGATCCAGCTTTTGCTTAGTCTGGATAATTCCACAATCAAAATGAGCAAATTGTGCAGAATCAAATGGTTTATTCTGAGCATAAAACTTATGCTCAAAAAAGAATATACCACAAAAAATTATACAGAATCTTAACATTTCGATTATATATTTAATACAACACTTTTATCACTGAACCTGATAAAGCTGTCTGCAGACATCAAGATCGGTTTTCATTTTATCATATTCTTCTTTCAGTGCTTTGTTTATTGTGTTTAAACTGTCCATCAGTTCCTGATTGCCTGAAAGCTGTTTGATTTGTTTCTTAGCATCAATCAGGTCTTTGTAGGTCATGATGGTGTTGTTGTACATGTTCTTGTTTTTCAGGGTATCTTTCGGGAGTTGTTTGTACATGTCCGCAAGAATGGAAAGCGCCAACTTTTCATTAAAAAAATCATTCTGCCCCGGCATTCCCATAGAATCTACAGCCACTTTTACTTTTTCCAGCTGAAATGAAAATTTATTCTGTGTTTCCATTTCTTTTTTCATTCGTATGTTTTCAGCTTTGAGAAGGCTGTTTTCTTTAAACGGAAAATAAGTATTGAAAAAAACAGCTACTACAATAAGTGTGGATGTAAGCAGGAAAAACAATATAAAAAACCAATAAGCGGTTCTCCGCTGATTTTTATTTAAAACTTCCATGAATGATATTTAATTTTAGAAATATAATTTTTAGCTTCATTTATCGTCTTATAATCATTCTGCCAGGAAGGTACGGCTTCTTTTGGCATGGATAATTGTATCCTTTTCATCGGTACTTTCCGATACGAAAATGCTTCCATCACGTTTTTTCCCGATGTAATCAAGTCTGCTTAAAATGGAGAAAAGATTTTCAAGTGTTTTCATAAAACGGGTAATCTTTACAATCATTCTGTCCATCTGATTATGGTTATAATCAAGATTAATAACATCCGAAAATATGATTTCAAAATCTCCCTGGCTAACGTTGCACCATTCTGCAAAATAATTCAGAAGTTCTTCTTTTCCTGCTCCGGAACGGGCATCAATAAAGTTTTTAAGAATTCTTGCCAGAATCACAACCGAAAGAAGCATGTTGACCGGAGCAGAATGCGGCACCATCCATCTGAAGCGGTTGATTTCAATGCCTAAATAATTTAAAGTTTTATCAGACATAAGTTCCATCATCACCGCCAGGCTGTTTGACTGTTTTTTTGCATATATTTTTTGGGAAATCTGCGTAGAATACAGTTCAATCTGTCCATAAAACCGATCAATTTCAGTATGTAGATCCTGAAGCCTGTGATGTCCGGCGATAGTGACGGAAGGAGGAATATAATTTTCATCAATTTTAGATTCTCCTGCGTTTACCAGAATCTTTCCTATGGTCAGATAATTACTTCCAAAACCCATATTCCTTTTTAGTTCGTCTTCTGAGATTAAATTAAGTGAATATTCAGGATGAGTATAAGGATATCTTGGCGGATTTTCTTGTGGATCCGGCTCTCCGTAAGGCGTTCTTTTGAATGGATTTACTGAAATACAAGCCAGTAAGACCGCATTTTCATTTTCTTTCAGCTCACGCACTGCTTCGGGATAGGGAATGGATAAAGCGATGTTTTCGTAATCACCTCCCCCAATTTCTATTCTTGAGCCATTAGGTGTTATGGCGTGGCACTCTTCCACCTGTATACGCAGAAGTTTATGATTATCAATAATAAGATGAATCTTAATAGAATTTTTTACCGGCAGGAGACCATAATTGATCATTGAAGTATGCACTCCAATTGCATCACGCACCGAATCGCTTACAAAATCCTGCATATCAATAAAATGAGTTTTATTGATCTTCATTCCGTCGATCCAATTTACCGGAAAGTGAGTTAATTTTTCTATCATTTGTGTTAATCTTTATTGTAATGGTTTTATTGATATTCCCTTTCTTTTTCCTGATTATATTCAAAGTCTGTTTTACCGGCTTCTTTATTTTTACCTAAAACCTGCTCTGTTCTTATACAAAACACCACGCTGTTTTCTTCAATGCCATTCATGTAAAGGGTGAGATTGGGATCAATATATTTAGTAGACTCGTACCATTTGGGCTGTAGAAAGAATACCCAGCTGAAAAGTCCGTTTTCGTCTTCCACCTGAATCTGATCTTCCGGATGTCTCTGGTTGTAATCTACTGTAAAGTTGTAAAAAAGCCTTCCGAAATCAAGTCTTGTTGGTCCTTTAGCTCTGTATACGCTGTATTTTCTGGCAGTTTTATCTTTATCCATCACATAAGTGAAGACAACCATATCCCGCCATTCATCATCAGATAGACCAATGGTCTCTTTATAATTTTCCGGAAACTGCCATGTTAGGTAGACTTTGGGAGGAATACTTATGATCCGGTTAAATGTATCATTTAAGAAGGTTGGAATAAAAAATACAATAAAATGTCCCAGCATCAGATAAACGAGATCTGTTCCGTTAAAAAATGAGTAAATCAACATAAAGGGAACGGAGGCATATAAAACCGAAAGTAAAGTAAAAAGATATTCGTTACCGGATTTTCTGAATTCAAATTTATCAAAATATGCACGATAGGCATAACAATGAATGATCCCTATAATTAAAGAACACAGTTGATAGAAGACAAATTCATAGAGATTATTTCCTTGGAATAGCCTATTATAACCTAAAAGCGCAATGATTGCGTAAGCAAAAGCAAATGAAAAAAGATAGATGTAGAATTTGGCCCGGTATTTTTGTTTGAAATCTTTTGTTTTTTGAGAAAAAATCATCGTGAGGATGATACATAAAGCAATTCCTACCAACAAAATGACAAAGAGTTGGGGATCTAATAAATTAACAATATGCTTTTTTATCTTAATCATATACAGGTATTGTATCCTAAAATAGCTTCGGTCTGCCGACTCATATCAAATTTTTCTTCATTTTCCTGAAGAAGAATTATTGTAGTAATTTCTATTTCGAGCGGAAAAAAATATTCGCAGAACATATCAACAAATTTTTTCTTTTTTCCTGTATGGATAAAGTCTGTGAATGTCGACTTTTTCAAAGGACCAATTTTAATATCGATATGTCTGGAATAATCATCATATTGAGTTCCTGTAATAGAATCCAGTCCGAGACGGGTCTCACCCAACAAAGTTGTTTTGCTGTCGTCAGCATATTTTTGATATCCGCGTTCATTTACTGTTACTTCTTCTTCAAGCAATATCGAAAGAATGTGGCAAGCCTGAGATATATTGCCGACTATTTTATAGGCGAAGGGAAGGAGCCTGATGAATTTTGAGATTAGCAGTGGCAGAAAGTCCCTGCTCATATTCCAGAATGTATAAAACAGATCGGGAGCTTTGTTTCCGTTGAGTGCAGACAGGAAGGAACTCTCAAAATCTTCTATTTCTACACCGAATTCAAACATTTCATTTTCAAAAGGCTGAAAAAACTTCCTGGCCTCTTTTTGCTGTTTTTTTTGATCATAATATTCCCGAATCATCACATCCACATCTTTTCCTGAAGTATCATTCTGAGAGTTATGGAAAATTCCCTGCGGCAGTGTATCGTACATGCTGTCCCTGGAAAGATTCAATACGAGCTGCGCTTTTTCATCATCGGAATCAGCTACTTTTGCATCAAGCACATCGAAGCGATAAGCCCTCGAAAATTGGCCTTCTTTAAGAATAGTATAGTCTTCGGCTTTGAGATCTTCGCTTTGTATAAGATCATTGATAATGACTTCTGCTCGGATATCCTGAGGAAAGGACGTAATTAGAGAGGCAATATGTTGTAAGTGATTCATTATTTCTTGTCTTTTAATCTTCCTGCAGCTACAAAACGCAGCTGAAAATATTCATCATTGAAATTATAGATATTAAGACCTTTAGAGGTACACGCCAGAATACGGTCATTATGAAGATACAGCCCTACATCAGAAATAGGATGGGATTTATCATACCGAAAAAAAATGATATCACCCTCTTTCAGGAACATTCTTCCTGTAAAAAGCTGTAACATTTTTGAACGAAAAATACCATCCGGTGTTTTAGGAAAGGTTTCTTCGTATACTTCACTGAACAACGCCTGTATAAGATAGGAAGCATCAACTGCCTTTTGTTTTTCAAGAGACTGTTTTTTATAGGGCGTTCCCAGCCATTCATCAATATAGGAATAAAGCCTGTAATCTGTGATTTCCCTAGGCATTACTTCCATAATAATTGAATATTTTTCCTTAATTTTCAATACGTCATCATCTAAAATCTGAGAATTATTACCTTCTATAGAATGCGGGGATCCAATGTCATTTGCCAAATTCCGGCTTTTGTGAGAATATTGATCTGAATAATAATAAGGGATTTCTGTAATGTATTTCTTGCCGCTACATGAAAGTATAGCGATATATATAAACAGATATAGAGTAATATGAAATACATCTTTTCTCATCGTGTTTTAATAAAATTTGTGTTTATTCTGTTACTGTATTTTTTACAATAATGATAGAACTTAAAGTATCAAATATATCAATTTATTATGAAATAATTAATAATTACAATTCAAATTAAAATAATTTAAAATAAAATGACTCAATAATTAAATAGTTAACAATTAATTTCGGTTTTGCTTTTTGTAATATTTAATTATCGTGTAATTTTTTTTAATCAATTTTAAATTACATTGCATTTTTAATAATCACATTTGTCCTTTTAAGGCTGGAAAATTTGTTTTCTATAAGTCATTCTTCCATCCATAACATCCATTTTTTTACTTTATAATGAATACTGATACTCTGAATACAGTTTTTAGTATTTTTATTCATCCTGAGAGCGGTAATTTTAATTTTTTTACCGGCAATTTCCTGACAAAGCTGATCGAATGGTATCAGTTTTTTTTCGTTCACAACAACAGGAATATCATATCTTTTACACATGAAATCTTTAAAGTCGTCCTTGGTTTTGGTTTGTGCCGCAACCTGCCCAACCATAATCCGAAATTGTTCATTGGAAATTTCCGGAGCTTTCTTCGCAGCAATGCCTGAGTCTTTTTGGGGTTTCATTTTCGGAGACACGGGAATATATTGCAACATATCTACAAGAGGATCTTTCTGAGCTTCCCCGGGAGGTAAAGAAAACGCGGAGTGAGGTTTTTCAAATTTATAGGATTTAATATTTACCTTTTGTTTTGCCCGAATCACTTTAGGAGCAACATATATTGTTTTTACTGCAGTATGCTCTACGTCTCCATTAACGATAAGGGTAATTTTTTTATCACCTGTCGTTTTGAACCTATAAACGGGCGCTTTTTCTAAAGCATCTGTTGATCCGGTTTCCCCAAAACTCCATTCCCAAGATTCGGCGGCTTCTTTTTCAGCATTAAAATAGACCGGCTCGCTCACGGTTGTCACATTCGGAGCTATGATAATGGGAAGATAGCCATTTTGCTGACTAATACTGGTAATAGTCACCGGTTTTTCGTGTATACAGTTGCCGTTGATTTTTAATTTTACAATAAATTCTCCCGGCTTTTTGTAGTAATGAAGAGTTCGCTGCCGGCGATCAGCCGGTGTGTTGTCCCCAAAATCCCACTCCCAGGATATAGCTCCCTTAGTGTTATCATTAAATTCAACTACTTTGTTGACGATATACTCATCTGCATGAATATAGAAGTTAGCATTTTCACAATCGATGTGGCGGAAATACTGATAAACCAGGAAAACAAGACTGAGTAAGAAAATGATTCCAAAGCTTAGATAGATTCTCGGATCAATATTCGGAAGAAAACTGGTTCTTTTTTTCATTTTATATCATTCGTGTGGGTTACAAATGTATTTATGTTTTCGGGTTTAAACAAATTTTATTTTCCTTTTAAAATTTATGCCTTCATCCAAACCTGTGATTTATAAAACCTCATCATATAATCATAAATTATCATTTCAAACAGCCTTTGTTGCGAAACAAAAAGCCTGTTGATATTCATATGAAATATGCTTTGAAAGAATTCCCGTAAGGGCATTTCTAAAGATTGATCTGCATAATAGCGAGCAATAGAATCTACAGCAACATCACTTTTTTCAATAAGGGTAGTAACTTTATTTCTTTCATCTGAAAATTCATCGGCCTGAAGAAATTCTATATATTTTGATTTAAACTTCCTGTATTTCTTATCTATGCTGGAATTCAGCTTTTTATCTGCATTAAATTCAGCTTTAAAAGCGGCGTTAAAATCATTAATCCAAATAAGTCTTTCCCAAATAGAAAGTCCGATTTTGTTCAACAGTTCATCAATATAAAAAATACTTATTATAATTTTTTCCTCATCATCATAGTGAAGGCATTGCAGCGTAAATTCGCTGTTTTTATGGAAGAATGACTCTGCTTCTTCTATGGTGTTTTTACCATAACGTTCAATTTCACGATTATAGGTATCAATCTGAATATTTGAAATTTCTCCGCTGTCGATAAATTGCTCAAATAACTGATTAATTTTTTCAAGCATTTCATTGTAAAAAATGACATTATTCAACAGCAACCTTACTCTCAAATGCGGTTTAGGATCGTTATAGCGAATAAAAAACCATTTTGAAATATATTCTTTTTGCTGAAAATATTCTACAAGAGGCTGTATTTCTTCCTCCAAAATAAGATCAGCTGTTTTCACTCCTGTACAGATTTTCAGGTAAAGCCATTCGCTTCCGGGAGGGAATTTTCTTTTCATCGTTTAAATTGTGTTTCTCTATTTTACTTTGTACATCGGGAAGATAAATTCACGCTTAAAATCGTCGTTTTCATTGTACAGAAATTCTTCAATAATGATTGCCTTCTCTGCTTTCAGGGTTTGGAAGAACAGCTGTACCATATCGTAATTTTCAAGGTTGAAGGTTAACGTATTATCAGATTTTACCCATTGAATCCATTGCGGAATTTTTCTTTTTTCTCTCCAGTTTTTAAAGGTTGTTAAAGTCTGGCTTTTATCTGCAGACATTTCCACTGCGGAAATATCTTTTTCATTGATCTTCCAATGTGCTTTTGAGAGAATGATGTTTTTATATTCTACTCTGGGTAAAAAATGGTAAATCTGACTTAAACTTCCCCAATCGAAATATAATCCGGTTCGCATATTTTCTGAATTAAGTTCGGAGAGAAAATGATAAACAGGAAGTGTGTTGATATAGTAATTATGTGCATTTGTGAGATAAGGTCTGATCTTTTTATTCAGCCTTTTGGACCTTAAGACAATCTTATTGTTTTGTAAAGAAATATATAGATCATCAATGGGTATTTGCATCTCCTTCGATAATATAGATTGCGCCAGATAGGATATTTCGTAAGATCGCATTGTCGGTCTGCGGATGATATTTCCTATTCTTGCTTCCGGTAGATGGATAATTTCCGCTAAGATCTCATCGTTGCCATATTCTGCCTGTCGAAGCTTTTCTTCTTTTTGGGCAATGGCTTTTGTAAGGTGCTGTACGCCTGCTTTTTCCGAGCAAAACCTTCCCAGGAGATTAGCCGCACTGCTTCCGCCTCCGTTTCCTATATATAATTTTTCATTTCCGCTTTCCGAAATTATTTCTGCCATAAAAGACATCGTATCCGGCAAATCATCCCAATTTTCAATAAACCCGTCAAAATCTTCGTCAGCCAAGCTGATTACCTGGCGGTTTTCTATAATCGCTTCCTGCAATTTTTCATTGAGAATTTCCTGAACGGGATTCAGACTAAGTTTCACAACCTGCTTTTGAGGAGAATCAAAAATTAGTAAATCTTCCAGATAAGGGTGAATTCCGTTTGATGCGATGTTCTGTTTGTATCCTATTCCTATTTCGGTGTCGAGCACATAAGCCAAAGGCATTTCCTGCGTTTCAAACCGCTCATAAAAAGCTTTTTTAAATTCTTCCAAATAAGATTGTTTCTGAGATAATGTAATTTTATTAAGAAAGCTGATCCCTTTTTTGAGTTCTTTTTTCCATTGTCCGGGCAATAGAAATTCGTCTTTGTAATACAGATCGGTCTGGAAAAGGTATTTTTGTTCGTATTCGGTATCGAATATTTTAATGAGGCTTTCAATTTCAGTATATTTTGAAGCGGGATTTCCGATATTCTGATCCAGTTCGTTTAGCTTATTTTTTATGTCGACTAAAATTTCGACTTTATCATTTGCTTTTATCTTATTTAAAACAGCAATGATGGAATCTAAAAAATCATTTCCCGAAACATTCGGCTCCAGCTCGCTTACCAATACCTGATTGCTGATGAGTTCCTCTACAAATTCTTCTGCTTCCCATGTTGCGGTTTCTTCATTTACCAAAATCCCGGCAATTTCATCTATGGGTCTTTTCTGCTTTGAAAAATGCAATACCCGTTGCAGCTCTTCTGAAAGCGGTGCCGAAGAAATAATATATTCTCTTTTTCCTTCAGTGTACTGATATTCGACATAGCGAATCTTACTCCCTACCTTATAAATACTGTTGTTGGGGAAAAATAAAAGTTTTTTTCTTACCTCCGGTAACTGCACAAAATGCTGAGCAAGGGAGACCAAAAAATGCATGTCCAATTTCGTATCCCTGACTTTTTCTGAAACCGGAATTGTCATCCTGACTTTGTCGAAGGATCCCAACCCTACTCCCGAAAATAATCCGAAAGGTGTACACCGGCAGCTTATTCTGCTATAATATTTTAACAGGGTTTGTTTTAGTTTCTGAAATTCTTTAGAAGAAAAGTCTTTTTCTGACTGGATCCATTTACAGGCTTCATCGTGAAGGTTGGGTGACGCGAGATAAAGCGCCTCCAGAAAAACAGGATTTCTGCAAATTTCTTGTAACTCCGAATCAGGAATTTCATTTCTGCTCAGTTGCTCCTGAAAGTCTTTCCGCGAAAATAAAGGAGTACGAACAACGAACTCATCAAAAAACTGATACGGGAAACGGGGCATTGTTATTTTTTTGGGTTTTCTTTGGGTTGGTAATCGGGATGTCCTAGCTGCCAGAGAGCAAAAGCAAAAATATCACCTATTCCGGCATATCTCTTTACAATAGAAATGTCTTTTCCATGCCCTCCCTCATAATCTATTTTTAATAATTTAGGATTAGATGAAATATCATTTGCTAAAAGCTTAGCCACAAATTTTGTAGACATCCAAGGTTTAACTCTTGGGTCATTTATTCCTGCTGTAATAAGCATGGCAGGATATTTCTGTCCATTTGTAATATGATAATAAGCGTCCATTTCCAGTAAACCTTTAAATTCAACAGAATCTTTCGGATCACCATATTCTTTTACGGTAGTTCCTCCTGTACCATTTTGCTCCACTCTTATTGTATTTAACACTCCTGATTCAATAATAACCGCACCAAATAAATCCGGTCTTTCAGTAACAGCCCGCCCCATTAAAATACCTCCTGCACTTGCGCCTAATAAGGCTATTTTTTGTGATGAGGTATATTTATTTTTTATTAGATATTCTGCGCAGGCAATAAGATCTTTCCATGAATTAGGTTTTTTCATTTTCTGTCCATCAATGTGCCATTGATCTCCTTTTTCTCCTCCTCCTCTGACATGGGGCACTGCTATCATGCCTCCTTGATTTGCCCAAAGCAAATAACTAATAGAAAAATACGGAGAATAAGATTCTGCAAATGCACCGTAACCATTCATCAATACTGGAACTGTCCCGTCTCTTTTTATATTTTTATTATATATTAAAGATAAAGGAACTTCTACCCCATCGTAGGATCTCACCGTAGTTTCCTCTACAACAATATCTTTAAATTCAGGATATTCAATAACTGGAGCAAGATTTTCCAAAGTAAAATCATTCGTTTTTAGGTTATACTTGAACCGTTGCTCATCATTTGCCCATCCGGAACAGCTTACCCATATATCAGAGAAGTCTTTTCCTTTTGATGACAAAACAATATCTCCTGATACATAAGGAAGTTTTATAGGAATCTCCTTACCATTTTTATACAAGTATAATTTTGCTTCAACACCATTTTTCGTGGTAGTAAAATAAATTCCATCTTTGGTAATTGTATAACTGTTGAAAACTTCATCTTTTTTTTCACCTACAAGTATTTGTGGATTTATGAAATTAGGCTTTTTAACACTTGTTTTACATAATTTATAATTAGAAGAATTATATCCTGAGAGAAAAGTAATTTCTTCACCTATTAATTTAATATTGTGCACTTTACTATCCTTATCATATAGCTTTTTCCAATTCTTTTTTCCGGCTAATAAATCTTTTTTATTAATAATAAATGTTCTTCTAAAATCTTCCGAATCTACCAGTATTCCGATGTAGTAAGCATCATCAGGATTAAAAGCAAGTATTGAAGGAAAAACTTCTTTATCAATTTTAAGATCGGGATTATTCATATTTGAAAAAACAACCTTTCTGTTATTTGGATTATTTCCAATTTTATATAATACCGACTGGGTATTTTTATTAAACAATTGAGATTTTGTATCTGTAACAGGATAATAAACGTAAAAAAACCCGGAATTGTCTTCTAACCACCTAATCCCTCCAATATTGGAAGGATTTGACTGATTAATAACTTCAGGATAAATATATTTATTTTTTACCTCCAATATTATAATTTCTGATAACTCTTTTCCTTTTTCAGATAAAGAGATAGCAATTCTGTTTCCGTCCCAACTAGGGCTTATCAAATTAATAATAAATTCATGAGTTGCTTCTTTTGTGCCATCTTCATTAAATGAAGAGATAAAAGATGAAGGATCATATAATAATTTTTCTTCTCCTAAAAAACTTTCTTTATAATATAATTTCGCTGTTTTTTCTCCTGCGTTTCTCTTTAAATAAAAATATTTGTCATTCCCTGTTATTCTTAAATCAGATATAGAATAACCTTGTCTTTTATCAAATTCCAATCTTTTATCTAAATAATAGTTCCGATTTGGAATTTTAGCTAATAATGAACTAGTATAATCTGATTGAGACTTCATCCAAAATATTGTCTGCTCATCTTGTAAATTTTCCAAGTTTCTATAATCATCAATTATTTTAGTCCCAAAATATTCATCTGCAAATGATTTTGATGGGGCAAGATTATATTTCTGACCATTAATCAATACAATCGAAAAGAAAGAGATGACAAATATTTTAATTTTCATGTTGATTTAGATATGCAATTAGAAGTATTTATAGGTACTATTTCTAGATAATGCAATAGAATATATTAAATATGTAAGGAGTCATCTTTCTGTTTACTAGCATTCTCTGGGTACTTAACAACCATCGCCACCTTCTAGTTCTAAGTTTTGGTTAAATTGAGTACCTCCTAAAATTTTCTGAAGATTATTAATTTTAGTAAGCTGTAATTTTTTAAACACCAGCTTTTTAGTTTGTGTTTGTTTTTTCATCATTATAAAAATTAAAATTTGTGATACAAATAAAGTTAGATTTTCTTGAAATATAAAATATTTAATCAATAAATTCATGAATTTATAAATCATTTAATATAAATAAATAATTTATAATCAGTAAATTAACAGGTTTAAATGTAATTTTTTTATGAAAAATAATTACTGATTATAGAAAAGCAATACTTTTGCAAAGCACTTATAAAAAATGATGAAATCTCTAATCTATATATTACTCATAGGGTGGCCTATAAACAATATGTTACATGCTGAGAAAAACGAGATTCTCAATGACACTTTAGCCACTTATAATTATTCTGAACTTGAAGAGAAATTTTATGATTTCAAGGAAAGTAATAAAATTGATAAAGCTAAATTGATTGCTCAATATTATCTGCTAAAAGCTAAATCAGAAAAAAATAATAATCACATCGCAGAAGGTTATGTAATGCTTCATTATGACCAGCCTTTTAAACGTTCATTACAATACATCGATAGTTTAGTCCTTTTTGAAAAATATTTACCAAAAGAAAACTATCCTACCAGAATTTATTTATTAAAGGGGCGGATATATTATGACTATGATAAAGAAAAGCTGGCATTAAATAACTTTATAACCGCTTTAAAATATGCAAAAGAAAAAGATAACAAGCGGCATATTGCTATCGCAGAGATTTATATTGCATATCTCAACAACTATATAGGAAAACATGCAGAAGCAAAAAAAGTACTGCAATACTACTATGATAACGGAGATTTCCTAAGCGATAGTGAACATGAACATGTAAGGCTGAACTTAGCAAGTACTCTATTAGATATTAATAAGCTTGAACCTGCAATAAAATTAATACATGAAGGATTAAAGAATACTTCTGAAAAAAAAGACATTGAAAGATATAATAAATATTTATTATTTCTGAGTTTATATAACTTAAAGTCAAAACAATACAAACTAGCTATTAATAATCTAAATAAATGCAAAACATACTTTTTAAAAAAATCTGATGATTTAAACTCAAGTTATACATTATTATATTTGGGACAAGCCCATGCTCAATTGCAAGAAATAGAGAAAGCTGTTGAATATTTTATAAAAATTGATTCCATAGTTCAAAAAACACATACTACTTTCCCAGAACTTAAAGAAGTATATCCATATCTTATTGAATATTATAAAAGCAAAAATGATAAGGAAAAACAACTTTATTATATCGAACGGTTTTTAACGATATATAAAGAGCTGGATTCTAAGTTCAGATACATCTCAAGGGAGTTACCAAGAAGGTATGAGGCTCCTAAACTTCTACAGGAAAAAGAAAATATTATTAGTGAAATAGAACACAAAAGAACGACTTCCTATGTAATTGCCGGAATCTTGTTACTCGGTATGAGTATATTAATTCCATTATATTTTCTTTCCAAAAAAGCAGAAAAACGAAGTAGAAAAATTGCGCAAGAACTGATACGGTCAGTAAATGAAAATAAAGTAGTATTAAATAAAGATAATTCCCGGAACGACGATAGTCCTGGCGATACTACAGAACGAGAAGATATAATAGGTAAAACCAGCAATATTATACCTGATTATGTTGTTGAAAACATTCTTAAGGAACTAGCCATTTTTGAGAATAAAGAGAACTTTCTAAAAAAAGGAATCACGTTATCAAACCTTGCTAAAAAAACTAAAACTAATTCCAAATATTTGTCTGAAATCATTAACACACATAAAGGAAAAAACTTTGCAGCTTATCTGAATGACTTACGAATAGATTATGCTATTAAAAGGCTTGCAAGAGATAAAAAATTCCGTTCTTACAAAGTCCCATTTATTGCTGAAGAGTTGGGATATAATAACGAGCAGGCATTTACTCTAGCATTTAAAAAGAAAACAGGAACACCGCTTACAACCTACTTAAAAGAAATTGAAAAAGCAGAAAACAGTCAAATAAAACACAGTATATCAATCAATTAATACTTATAATTTTATGAATTTATAAGCATAGATTCATGAATTTATAAAGTATTTACTTGTACAGTCCATCAAACTTCCTGCATCTTTGCTTCAACAAAAAACACAAATGTTTATTTTTTGTAAGTGCGCACTGCAAAAGTATAAATCAAAACCGCTGATCAGCAAAAACCCATGCCGGGGTTTATACGGCAAACAAAATCTTTAATTTTAAAAAATCAACAAAAATGAAAAAAACATTAGGGTCATTAAATAGCAAAAAAATCAAAAAGAATGATTTAATCGCAGTAAAAGGAGGGCTATCAAACCCTGGTTCCAGTACTATATCTTCTGGATGTGACACGCTTGTAATGACAGGAAGAAAGGGAGATGCTCATCCTTCGAATGACGGAACATGTGATGACAGTGATTGGGCATGTTAAATAACATCACAAACAGGTTGGTTGCGGCTTTTGCCGTAGCCACCTTTCTTATGGCATGTAAAACATCTACAGAGGTTACAGCTCTAAAAGATGAAAAGTTCAGTTATATTATAAAGAACCATAAAAATGCTGTTGCATTCAAAAGTTTAGGTCTCAGGAAAAATTCTAAGTATTATTTTCATAAAAGTTATGGAAAAAGAATTTTCAGCAATCGACAAAAATCAATAGTGAATAATTATTGTGGTAATAATATTATTACCTCACTATTTCTCATAAAAAGTCTTCCTGACATTTCAGAGAAAAAAAGTAAATTGATTACAACTGATGATGGCAAAAAATACCTCTGCTATGATAATATTGAAGATATTGGAATGCAAAAAAAGATGCTGAAAAGGTATTTTTCTTATAAAGACCAGAATTATCTTTTTGTCGTGAAGGAAATAAAAATTTGCAGAAAAAATAAATCTACTGAAGCACTAAAATTAAGCTACGACCTTGACATAGAATTATATGCCGATCAAGAATTTAAAGGTCTTATCTTATGAGTAAAATCTTAATAATTTCAAATCTTTTTTTGATGAAACAACTAATGATATATGTTGCTGGTTGGATTTTCACAAAATTACCTATGTGAGACTTAATATAGATGAAATAAATAATCCTAAACTATACAATATCTTTATTGATTTTCAATCTGAAAAAATAATAATAACCGATGTCTTACTAAATCATAAAGTCAATTTAGAGGAAATTAAGATCGTATGGTGTCGGAGATTTATTGACCAAAGCAGTGAAAGTATTACAAAAATGGCTGGTATAATTGATCATAATGCTGTTACTCTTTCAAAATTCATTTTTGCAGAAACTAATAAATTTTTAAGAATATTGTTTGATTTCTATCCCAATTGGAAATGGTATGATTACTATAAAGATATATTGTCCGTAGAAAAAATGCACGTTCTAAAAATTGCAAAAAAGATAGGATTGACCATTCCAGAAACATACATAGCAAATAATTTGCATCCCTTACAAAATATTGAAAAAGATCTAATTACTAAGCCTATATATGAGGCGACAAGCTTTAATGCTAAAGAAGGTGGAATATTTGTCACCCATACAAAAAAAGTTTCGGATATAAAAAGTACCGGGAAAAGTTTTTCAAATTCTCTTTTTCAGGAGGAAATAAAAAAAAGATTTGAAATTAGAGTGTTTTTTTTAGAAAGTAAATTTTATTCCATGGCAATTTTTTCCAATAAAAATAAGCATACAAAGGTTGATTTTAGAAATTATGACTTTAAACGACCTAATAGAAGAATCCCTTTTAAACTTCCTCAAAAAATAGAGGATATGTTGAGAAATCTGATGAAAGAATTACATCTGACGATGGGCTCTATTGATTTGATTAAAAGCTATGATAATCAGTATTATTTTTTAGAGGTCAATCCGGTGGGTCAATTTGGGATGGTTTCATATCCGTGTAATTATTTTATTGAAGAAGAATTAGTATTACACTTAAAAAATAAATTATATGCAGAATAATCATGAAGCATTGTTAAAAAATAAATTAAAAAAAATCAATGCAAGCTTTATACTACTCGATTTAGAAAAATTAAAAGTGAAGAAAAATATTCTTGATAATAATGAGAATTTACAAATTAAAGGACATAATAAAATAAAAAATTCTATTATATTTTCAAGAAAACTATATAAGCCCATATCAAAATTATGACATATAAACTATTTAGTGATATTATTCTGTGCAAGGGTCATGTGAGAACATTGCTATTGGATACAACAAGAAATTTATATTACTATATACCCAATGACTTTGCTAATATTTTAATCGATAATATCATTATAGATTTCGAATTATTAAAGAAAATATACCCAGAAAGTGTAAAAATAATCAACGCTTATAAAAAATTTCTGTTAAAAGATGAATTAATTTTTGAAGTTTTGGACGAAGAAGAGGCGTCATCATTTCCTAAAATTAATTTACAATATAAGCAGCCGTTTGGAATAATAAACACAATCATAGACATAGATGCTGAATCTAATCTATCATATTTAGAAAAAATTGAATATGATTTTGAAAAGCTACGCGTACAAAGTTTACAAATTAGAATTTTTTACATAAATGATATTAAAATATTGATAAATTTCATAGATAAAATTTCAAAGTCAGGAGATAACTTCTTGAAAGATATTCAAATTATCCTAGTAAAAAATGACTTCTTAAATTTTAATTGCTATAAAGTTGCTAAAATACTGCACAATTATAATATTATTACACAAATAGATATTTATAATTACACAGAAAAAAATGTAGACAAAATGTCTTCAGATAAGATTTTTTTGCATAAAAAAAAGATCCATAATTGTAAAAGTTGTGGAGAAATAGCAGAAAATATGAGCACAATTAATTTAAGAATAGTTTCCGAATCTCACCATCATAACTCCTGTCTCCACAAAAAAATATCAATTGACGCAGAAGGAAATATCAGAAACTGCCCTTCTATGCCACAAAGTTTCGGCAATATAAAAGACACAACATTAGAAGAAGCGTTACAGCAATCTGATTTCAAAAAATACTGGAATCTTACCAAAGACCAGATTGAAGTCTGCAAAGACTGTGAGTTCCGCTACATCTGTACAGATTGCAGAGCGTACACAGAATGCAGCCATATTAATAAAGAAGGATTAGACACTTCAAAACCTTTAAAATGCGGCTACAATCCATACACAGGAGAATGGGAAGAATGGAGTACCAATCCTTTAAAACAAAAAGCAATACAATACTATGAACTGGAAAATATTATTTAAAACATTATGTGTTCTTATAACATTAATTTTTAATCAGTCGATTGCACAAAATTACAAAGTATATTATCGTATGAATTACAAAACAGATTCATTAGAAGAAGAGATTAAAAATAAAAATATGATCTTACTGATAAAAGACGATAAATCTAAATTTTATTCTCAAGAGCAATTTGAAAATGATTCCACAGTAATTGAAAATAGAAAGAAAGGAGTTAAGAGCCAGATTAAATATGACTATGCCTTTATGATTATAAAGGATTCTAAGACAAAAAAATTATCAAAATTTACCTCTTTATTCAGTGATCTATATCAGCTATCGGAAAAAGCTCCAGATTTTGACTGGAAAATAATGCCTGAAACAAAAAGCATTGCTGGTTATACCTGTCAGAAAGCATCATTAAGTTATTCTGGTCGTAATTGGGAAATATGGTTTACATCTGATATATCTTTACAGGAAGGTCCATCTATTTTCAATGGATTACCCGGACTGATTATTTATATGAAAGACACTAAAAATAATTATGAATTCAGCTTTACAGGAATAAAAAAAGATGAGATTACAGATATAATTTTTTTCTCTACACCCTTCCTGGAAGTAACAAAGAAACAACTTGCAAAAGTTCTTATTGATCATTACAACGACCCATATAGAGAAATGAAAACAGGAAATATAAAAGTTCTCTGGCAAGATGAAAACGGCAAACCATTTAAGCCTGATTACAAGGAGCTTACAAAAAATGAACAGCAATACATTAAGAAAAACAATAATCCGATAGAATTAGCTGATGCAATAAAGTACCCTTAAAATCATTGATATTCATTAATATCCGTTTATATTTATAGCTGCAGTTTATTTTTTCAACAAATTGTTTGTTTTTAAAGATTAAAAAATATTCTAAAAAGTAGTTGCCAGAATGACGCCATTTATTGCATATAAATTGATTAAAAATTGAAATCCTTTCCCTTTTACCTTCAGCCTGATTCCAAAGACTGCGGACCTACGTGCCTTCGTATCGTCAGCAAATACTATGGTAAAACCATTTCCCTGCAGCAGATCCGCAACCTCTCGGAGACCACCCGCGAAGGAAGCAGCCTTCTGGGGCTAAGTGATGCTGCCGAAGATTTGGGATTCCGTTCCATGGGCGTTCAGATCGACTTCAATATCCTGGCCGAAGAAGTACCCCTCCCTGCATTGTGCACTGGAACAAAAACCATTTTGTGGTCATTTATAAAATTGACAAAAACAGAAAAGTATATATTTCCGATCCAAGCTACGGGCTCATTACCTACGCTCCGCAGGAATTCATCAAGCTCTGGATTGGTGAAAACGCCAATGAAAAAACAGAAGAAGGCATTGCCTTGATTTTAGAAACAACCCCTGCGTTCTTCCAGACCGAATTTGACGATAAAGAAAGCAAAGCCAGCTTTTCCTTTCTTTCAAAATATCTCTTAAAATACAAATCCCTGGTCATCCAGCTGGCCATAGGACTTCTGGCAGGAAGCTTATTGTCCCTGATTTTCCCTTTCCTTACCCAGAGCATCGTAGACGTAGGCATCCAGAACCAGGACCTGAATTTCATTTACCTGGTCCTTCTCGCCCAAATCATGCTCTTTATCGGAAGAATGGGAATCGAGGTGATCCGGAGTTGGATTTTACTGCACCTTTCCGCAAGGATCAATATTTCCATTATCTCCGATTTCTTTATCAAGCTCATGAAGCTGCCCATCAGCTTTTTTGATACCCGAATGACGGGAGATATCATGCAGAGGATTAATGATCATCACAGGATCGAGCAGCTCTTAACCAGCTCTTCGCTTAACACGCTCTTTTCCCTGGTGAACCTCATTATATTCAGCATCGTCCTTCTGTTTTATGATTACAGGCTGTTTGTTGTATACCTGGTGGGTGCGGCAGCTTATATCGGGTGGATCAGCTTTTTCCTGAAAAAAAGAAAAGAACTCGATTATAAAAGATTTTCCCAGGTTTCCCAGGAACAGAGCAAAGTGATTGAGCTTATCAACGGCATGCAGGAAATTAAAATGCACAATGCCGAAAAACAAAAACGCTGGGACTGGGAGTTTCTCCAGGTAAAGCTTTTTAAAATCCGGATCAAATCTCTATCCCTGGAGCAGTGGCAGTCCGTGGGAGGAAATTTCATCAACCAGATGAAGGATATCCTGGTAAGCTTTCTTTCTGCAAAACTGGTGTTAAGCGGAAATTTAACGCTGGGAATGATGCTCTCCGTGCAGTACATCATCGGACAGCTCAACAGCCCTTTGCTGCAGCTTATCGATTTTATCAAACAATCCCAGGATGCCAAAATTTCACTCGAAAGACTGGGCGAAATTCATGATAAAGACGATGAGGAAAATCCGGACGAGCAATATACCCATGATCTTCCCCAAAAGGATATTGAAGTTGAAAATCTCTCTTTCCGCTATATCGGTTCAGAAGCGCATGTTTTTGAAAATTTAAATTTAAATATTCCTTATCAGAAAACTACCGCCATTGTTGGGGCCAGCGGAAGCGGGAAAACAACCCTGCTCAAGCTCCTGATGAAGTTTTATGAACCCAATGAAGGGGAAATAAGGCTGGATAACACCAAGCTTAAAAATATTTCTCCCCGTTTCTGGAGGGATCATTGCGGAGTGGTGATGCAGGAGGGCTATATTTTTAATGATACCATTGCCAACAATATTGCGGTGGGTGAAGATTATCCTGATAAGAAAAAACTGCGTAAAGCAGTAGAAATAGCCCATATCAAAGATTTTATCGAAGAACTTCCTTTAAGCTACAATACCAAGATCGGAAATGAAGGCCTGGGAGTAAGCGGCGGACAAAAGCAAAGGCTTTTCATCGCAAGGGCCGTATACAAATCCCCGGAATATATTTTCTTCGATGAAGCCACCTCCGCACTGGACGCCAATAATGAAAAGGTAATTATGGAAAACCTAGAGCAGTTTTTTAAAGGTAAAACGGCCGTGGTAATTGCCCACAGGCTTTCCACTGTAAAACATGCCGATAAAATCATTGTTTTAGACAAAGGAAAAGTGGTGGAAGAAGGAAACCATGCTCAGCTCGTGGCTTTAAAAGGAGAATATTACCGTCTGGTAAAAAATCAATTGGAACTTGGAAATTAATGGACTTTGTTAAAGTTCCCAAGCTTTGACAAAGTTTTACAATACAACATATTTTGGAAACGAAGAAAGACATTTTAGACAATATAGAACTCCGTTCTGAAAGCGTTCAGGATATCCTTACCCAGCCGCCTCACTGGATGATCCGCTGGGGAAACACCATTATTTTTTAATCCTGGTGATGATTCTCATCATGAGCTATATCATACGCTATCCGGAATTTATTCCCGCTTCTATTGTGGTTACCTCACAGAATCCGCCCGAAAAGCTCGAGGCACGTACCAATTCGAAAATTGAAAAAATATTCATCAAAGACCATCAGCATGTTAAAAAAAATGAAGTCCTGATGGTGATGCAGTCAACGGCCAATTATAAAGACATCCTACAGCTGAAAAAGCTGGTAGACTCTATTACACCGGATCAGCTGGCCCGATTTCCACTCAGCGAAACTTCCCATTTTAAACTCGGGGAACTGCAGGGCGATTACAACAGTTTTGCAAAGGCGTTTCAGGATGAAGCCTTGTTTACAAGGTTACAGCCTTATGCCCCTGAAAATATTGCCGCCAACCAGAGCCTCTCCGAATACAGAGTGAGAATCGCAACCCTTAAACAACAGAAAAGCCTCGAACAGGCAAAGTATGAAATCACCAGAAAAAATTACCAGCGCTCACAGGAATTGTTTAACCAGGGGTTATTGCTGCCGTAGAACTGGAAAATGAGAAAATTAAATTCCTCCAGGCGCAGCAGAACCTGGAAAACATCAATATTTCCTTGTCCCAGATCGAAGAAGGAATCTCTAATGTCAATAAAACAAAAAGCGGAACGATAATCAATACCGAAAAAGACAAAATTACCTATTCTTCACAGACATTACAGCTTTTTGAGCAGCTCAGGAAATCCCTCAAACAGTGGGAACAAAATTACCTGATCATCTCCAATACCGATGGTGAGGCCAGCTTTCAGCAGTTCTTCGGGGAAAACCAGTTTGTAAAGGCGGGAGATGCCATTTTATCTATCCTCCCGGACAACAGAGAAAAACTGGTGGGAAGAATGTCTGTTCCAGCAACGAATTCAGGGAAAATCATTACCGGGGAGAAAGTGCTCATCAAGCTCGATAATTACCGATACCAAGAATATGGCATCGTGGAAGGAAAAGTCCAGAACATCTCCCTCTCTCCAGACAAAGAAGGAAACTACTACGTAGATGTAGCACTCCCTAAAGGTCTGAAAACTTCCTACAATAAAACGCTTCCCTTCGATAAAGAATTAAAAGGAAATGCCGAAATCGTAACACAAGACCTCAGACTCATCGAAAGATTCTTCTACCAAATCAGAAAATTATTGGGGTATCAAAGGTAAAGAGGATGTTTGTTTGTAAAGATGACCGGAATATTATTTCTTTAGATAAGCTTCACTTTCAGGCATAAAAAAAGCTCTCTTAAAAAAGAGAGCTGTATGCTGAATCTTTCAGCTAGTACCCCAGGCGGGACTTGAACCCGCACGCCAAAAGAGGCACAGGATTTTAAGTCCTGCGTGTCTACCAGTTCCACCACCAGGGCAGGCGTGGAGCGAAAAACGGGATTCGAACCCGCGACCCCAACCTTGGCAAGGTTGTGCTCTACCAGCTGAGCTATTTTCGCAAACTGTGCGGATGAAGGGACTCGAACCCCCACGCCTCTCGGCACCAGATCCTAAGTCTGGCGTGGCTACCAATTACACCACATCCGCGTGTTTTTTGTTTTACTGATTTTTAATGATCTTCTCTCGTTTTCAGTGGTGCAAAGATAGGATAAATTCTTTTACCTCCAAACTTTTCAGAAGAAAAAATTAAAATTTTTACATTTTTTATCCCCGACCCCCTTTATTACATTTCATTTTATTACTTTTACATCGTTAATTAATATGATATGGAATTACAAGGAACGGTAAAGAAACTTTTTGATGCTCAGACTTTTGCGAGCGGTTTCCAAAAAAGAGAAATGGTTATTTTAACCCAGGAGCAGTATCCACAGCCGATAAACATAGAATTTTTGTCTGATAAGATCAGTTTATTGGATAACCTGAAAGAAGGTGAAAATGTAAAAGTAGGAATCAACATCAGAGGAAGAGAATGGGTTTCTCCGCAGGGCGAAACAAAATACTTCAATTCCATTACAGGATGGAGAGTGGAGAAAGTTTCTGATAATGCTTCAGAACCTACACAGGCAGCTCCTTCACAATCTGCATCTTCAGTTTCCAACGAAAATCCTTTCGCCGGAGACGATGATGATGATTTGCCTTTCTAATAATTAAAAAATACGATTGAAATACAAATCCTGCTTTCTTAAGTGGGATTTTTTTTCCCAAAAATGATTCGACTAGACGAAAACGAGATTTCTTTTCCTGATCCGGAGCTGTACGACGGCCACGAAGGGATCATTGCTTTTGGCGGAGACCTCTCGGTAGAAAGAATATGGTTTGCTTATCAATTGGGCATATTTCCCTGGTTTAATCCGGGGGAAGAGATTCTCTGGTGGTGTCCGGACCCAAGATTTGTCCTTTTTCCCGAGGAAATAAAGGTTTCAAAATCCATGAAAAAAATACTGGATCGAAACGTCTTTACCTTCACTGAAAACACAAACTTCCGAGAAGTTATCAAAAACTGTCGGGATATCAGCCGTAAAGGACAATCCGGAACCTGGCTTTCGGATGAACTGATGGAGTCTTTCATCAAGCTTCATGATTATGGATTGGCAAAAAGTCTGGAAGTCTGGCAAAACGAAGAGCTGGTGGGTGGTTTTTATGGCCTTCAGATCGGTAATGTGTTCTGTGGAGAAAGCATGTTTTCCAAAGTGAGCAATGCGTCGAAAGCGGGATTTATCCATTTTGCTCAAAAATATAGAAACAAGCTGGAGCTCATCGACTGCCAATCCCATACCGATCACCTGGAAAGTCTTGGCGCAAAAATGATTCCCAAGCGGGAATTCCTGAAAATTTTACATAAAAACAATGAATACTGATAGAGAAAAATGGGTTCTTCTGATTCTCCTGAGCATGATCTGGGGATCGTCTTTTATTTTGATTAAAAAATCCCTGGAACATTTCAGTCCTTATCAGGTGGGTGCTTTAAGGGTATTGATTGCCGGAATCATTCTGATGCCGATTGCGATCTCAAAATACAAACTTTTCCCCAAAAAACATCTGAAGTGGCTTTTGCTGGCAGCTTTTACAGGAAATTTTATTCCGATGTTTCTGTTTCCTATCGCCGAAACAGAAGTCAGCAGCAGTATTGCCGGAATTGTGAATTCCATGATGCCGATTTTTGTAATAATAGTGGGTGCGCTGGTATGGAACTTTGGTACTACGAGGCGACAGATTACGGGAACATTCATAAGTTTTACCGGCGTTTGTATCCTTGCTTTCGGAGGGGATGCAGAAAGCGGAACTTTTAAGCTTATTCCTATTTTATTGCTCTTACTAGCTACTTTGTGCTATGCAGTAAGCACAACGACCGTAAAGTCAAAATTAATGGAAATTTCTTCGACAGTATTATCTGCCTTCGTTTTTACGTTTGTTTTGTTTTTACCTTCTGTGATCGCTCTTACCTTTACCGGATTTTTTTCAACCTTTAGCTTAGATAAAGATCATCTTACAGGATTAATGTTCGTAAGCTTACTGTCGATTTTCGGAACCGGACTGGCGATGATGATGAATTACCGTCTCCTGAAAGTTTCCTCTCCCTTGTTTGCTTCAACAGTCACTTTGCTGATGCCTATTGTCGCGATCATCTGGGGCATTCTGGACGGCGAAAAGCTTACTTCGCTACAGTTTGCAGGAGCTGGAGTTATTATTGCCGGACTTATCTTTCTGAGAAGTAAACCTAATGTTATAAACAAATAAATCCCGCGAAATGCGGGATTTATTTTTATTGTAAGTGAGTTTTAATTAACCTTCGGAATTTTTCTTTTTCACTCTGGCTTTTGCTTTTTTCACCTCATCTTTAATGAAAGGATATTTTTTCTGCATATCCGAAACCAGAGACGGATCAAGATCCAAAGCCTGAAGCAGTACTTCTTTGCCCTTTTCCTGATCTTTCAGGTTGAAATAACAATTGCTAAGCTGGTAATATAATTCTGCTCTGTGATGTGTTTTTACGGCATTATTTAAAACCAAGATAGCTTCTTCATATTCGCCCAACAGCATCAGCACTTCAGAATAAGCGTACCAATTATAAAACCTTGACGGCTCTGTATCTACCAGCTTTTTCAGGCAGGTAAGACTTTCCTCAAATTTTCCTGCATCAATAAATAAAAATGCCAGTCTTTTTTGATAATCAAGATTGTTTTCATTCAGGTGCGTCGCCTCTCTTGCAAAATGTAAGGCTTCGCTCATCCCGCCCATTTCTTCGTAGATATAGGATTGTTCCATCATCGCAAGATAAAATTGAGGATCTTCCCGTAATGACTTCTGGAAAGCGTTTAAAGCCACAATCGGTTGTTTTAAGGCTTTATAACAAAGTCCGATTTTATAAAAGGTAAATGCTTTTGTGTACTCCAGTTCAAGCATTTCTTCGTAAACGGATATCGCTTTTTTATAATCTCCTAAAGCTTCATAACAGGCTGCCTTGTTGGCATACACTCCTACCGAGCTTGAGTTGATGGCCAGTAAATAATCGTATCCTTTAATGGCTTCGTCGTAATTTTTCCTGTTAAAGTAAAATTGTCCATATTCAAACCAGGCAATTTCCGAATAGGCATATTCATCAAGATATTCATTCAGGAATGCAATTGCCTCATCACTCTTATTCAGATCGGAAAAGCAGACCATACAGTTTTCCAGTGCATAATCGTCTGTAGGATCTTCTTTAAGTGCTTTTCTGTAATGTTTAAGAGCGTTAAAAGGATCTCCAAGATTTACATATTCATCAGCAATAAAATTGTGAAGGAAGTTTTCTTCTTCTTTCAGTTCTAATGCTTTTTTACAGATATCAATGGATTTTCTTGGGTTTCCTAAATTCGAATAATACTTTGCATAGCAGACCAAAAAGTCTGTGTTTTCCATAGAAGAACCTTTCAGCTCATCGATCAGCTCTTTAGCCGTATTATAATCTTCCCATTCCAAAAGAATTTCAAGCTTTTTGATCTTGATGTCTAAGGAATTTGGGTGAAGCTTGAGTCCATAATTTACTGCAGTATCTGCATAATTAAAGTCTCCCAGCTCCAGGTAATAAACAATAATGTCTTCCAGCTCTTCTGTATCAAAGTAGAATTCATCATTATTTTCCATCATTTCCTCGAACTTTTTTACAAGTTCATTTCCAAAATATTCTTCCAATATAAAACAGTTTTAAGATTTAAGACCAGAGATATGAGATATACTAATACTCGCTTCTGAAAATCTTAGTTTTAAATTTAATAATAAATACGATTAAAATGATGAAAAGGTTGTTAACTTTTATTAAATCAAGCTATTGATTTTAGCTATCATTTCATCACCTAACCGGTCGGCTTCTTCCTGCGATTTAGCCTCGGTATAGATTCTGATAATAGGTTCCGTATTTGATTTTCTCAGGTGAACCCAGTTATTTTCAAAATCTATTTTTACTCCATCGATGGTGGAGACCTCTTCATTTTGATATTCTTTTTCCATTTTGGTTAAAATATCATCTACATTTATTTCCGGGGTAAGCTCTATTTTCTTTTTACCCATGAAATAGCTCGGGTACCCTGCTCTTAGTTCAGAAACCGTTTTGTTTTCTTTGGCAATATGTGTTAAAAACAAAGCAACTCCTACTAGAGAATCTCTACCGTAATGAAGATCCGGATAGATAATTCCTCCGTTTCCTTCACCGCCGATAACAGCATTTTTCTCCTTCATTAATGTAACTACATTCACTTCTCCAACTGCACTTGCAAAATAGTCTGAGTTGTGACTTTTTGCAACATCTCTTAATGCACGGCTTGATGAAAGGTTTGAAATAGCTACACCGTTTTTGTTTTTCAGCAGATAATCTGCAACGGCAACCAACGTGTATTCTTCCCCGAACATTTCACCTTTTTCGTCGATTAAAGCTAATCTGTCCACATCAGGATCTACTACAATTCCGAAATCTGCTCCTTCTTTTTTTACCAGTTCACAGATGTCTCCTAAATGCTCTTTCAATGGTTCCGGATTGTGCGGGAAATGGCCGGTTGGTTCACAGTATAATTTTACTGTTTCGCAACCAAGTTTATCCAACAGCATTGGAATGGCAATTCCTCCAGTTGAATTTACAGCATCCAATACTACCTTGAACTTTTTAGCTTTAATAGCTTCTACATCAACCATCGGAAGATCTAAAATTTGCTGAATATGAATATCAAAAGCATCATCTCTTGTTTCATATTTTCCAAGATCATCAACTTCCGCATAGTTGAAATCTTCACTTTCTGCAAGGGCTAAAACTTCGGCTCCGTTTTCTCCGCTGATGAATTCACCTTTATTATTGAGTAATTTCAGGGCATTCCATTGTTTTGGGTTATGAGAAGCCGTTAGAATAATTCCTCCGTCGGCTTTCAGTTCAGGGACCATAATTTCCACGGTTGGCGTAGTGGAAAGCCCCAGATCGATTACGTTAATTCCCAACCCTTGTAATGTAGCGGTAACGAGAGAGGACACCATCTGCCCGGAAATCCTTGCATCTCTACCAATAACGAGGGTAAGGTCTTTTTTATTGTTGTTATTCTGAAGCCAGGTTCCGAATGCGGAAGCAAATTTCACCACATCAAGCGGTGTAAGGTTATCATTTATTTTTCCTCCGATCGTTCCACGGATTCCTGAAATACTTTTTATTAGTGACATTATGGGTGTTTTATAGTTTTAATTTTTAAATAATTTAATTATAAGCAAAATTAAATATTATTTGTCACACCCCATCAGAAAGTTATGAACAACCGCAATCCTTATCACAGTTTGTTCGCTTGGAGCTGAACTTTTTCGGCGCAAAATTCTTTCTAAGTATTCTGAACAAAGAGTAGCAGGCAAATGCTACCACAAGAAGAACAACAATATATTGTAAAAGCAAGGAAGAATCCATTATTTTAAGATTTGATATGCAAACATGGACACAAAATATGCCAATCCTGTCATCATGATCACCTGTAAAGCTGTCCATTTCCAGCTTTTGGTTTCTCTGTAGACTACTGCGAGTGTAGAAATACACTGCATTGCAAATGCGTAAAAGAGAAGTACTGAAACCCCTGTTGCAAAGCTAAACACTTTTTCGCCGTTCGGTTTTACATCTCTTCTCATTTTATCAATTACTTTTACTTCCGGCGCATCATCTTCAAGGCTGTATAGTGTAGACATTGTTCCTACAAAAACTTCCCTTGCGACAAAACTTGTCAGGATTCCGACACCCATTTTCCAGTCGTATCCGAGAGGTGCAATTACCGGCTCTATACCTTTACCCATTTTGGCTAAGTAAGAATGATCAAGCTCAACGTTGGTCGCCACAAATTGATCCGGTTTTTGTTTGGGTCCGAAATAGCTTAAAAACCAAATGATAATGCTTACGATGAAAATAATTTTCCCAGCTCCTGTAATAAAGTCCCACACTTTCCCCAGAACCATTTTAAAATCATATCCGAAAAGCGGCTTCTTGTACGTTGGCAAATCCATTACCAGATATGTTTTACCTTTATTTTTAATAAACCTGTTAAGAACGGCGGCTGAAAACAAAGCAACCACAAAACCCAGAAGGTACATTCCCATCAATACCAGCGCTTTATATTTTATTCCTAAAAACGTTCCGTCCGAGATGATAAGTCCGATAATGATGCTGTAAACAGGAAGTCTTGCAGAACAAGTCATGAAAGGCGTTACCAGAATTGTTAATAACCTTTCTTTAAGGTTTTCTATATTTCTTGTTGAAATTACCGCAGGAATTGCACAGGCTGTCCCGGAAACCAGCGGAACAATACTTTTCCCGTTCAGTCCGAAAGGACGAAGAAGCCTGTCCATAAGGAAGACCACTCTTGCCATATATCCTGAATCTTCAAGAAGGTAAAGAAAGTATAACAAAATTCCGATCTGCGGTGCGAAGATGACAATCCCCCCGATTCCAGGAACAATTCCATTAGAAATAAGTGAATTTAAAGGTCCTTCCGGAAGGTGCTCTCCCGTAAAAGCGGAAAGCCATGCAAAGAATTCATCGATCCAGTTCATCGGATATTCCGCAAGGAAAAATACGCTTTGGAAAATGACCAGCAGAATCATCATGAAAACAACATATCCCCAGAATTTATGAACCAGTACCTTATCTAATTTCTCGGTTAATAATTCTTTAAACTGAGGTTTTTTAGAAATAACGTTTGATAAAATACTGTCAATATTCTGATAACGTCTGACCGTTTCCTGTACCTGTAATCTTTTAGGAACAAGACTTTTCGAATCGGGCTCATTTATTTGCTCAACAACAGAATTAATTTTTCCCAAATCCGTCCCGAGTGATAATGTAAGCCAGGTTTTATATTCGTTATCTATACCTTTGTATGAAGCAACTTTATGGATAAAATCTCTATGTTCTGACGGTATTTCAAATGATTGAGCAGAAGTTTTCAGAAAATTATTCTGGAAAACAGCTTCTTTCAGTTCTTCAATACCAATCTGTTCTTTTGCATTGGTACGAATAATTGTAATACCTATCGATTCTGAAAATGCGTCAATATCAATAGAAATTCCTCTTCTTTCGGCCTGATCGATCTGGTTTACCACCAGAATCATCGGAATTCCGAGGTCTTGGATCTGCTGAAACAGAAGCAGTCCTCTTTTTAGGCTTAATGCCTCAAGAATATAGATTACCCCCGCATAATCTTTTTGATTTTCCATCACAAACTTCGAAAAGATCGCTTCATCTTCCGAGCTTGGATAAATACTGTAGGATCCCGGCAGATCCACCACTTCCACCACTTCATTTTTATAGGTATAAAATCCGGAATGGCTGGCTACCGTAACACCTGCATAGTTCCCTGTTTTCTGCTTTTTGTTGCAAAGCGCATTGAAAACCGTGGATTTCCCTACATTAGGATTTCCGACTAACAGTATTTGTTTTGTATGATTTCCCTGCATCAATTCAATTCTTCAACAATAATATATCTGCCCTCTTCTTCACGAAGCGCAATCCGGCTTTTTTCTTCCCCGAATTCTACATACATCGGTCCTTTGAAAGGGGCCTGATACAGAATCCTGAACGAGGTTTCCGGAAGAAGCCCCATTTCGATAATTTTGTTAGGCATTTTAAGGCTGTCGTTATCATACCCTAAAATCTTTCCCATTCTGTTTTTGGGAAATCCACTTAATTTATGTAAACCCATCTCTTTCAAAGCCAAAATTTTGTATGCAAATATACGCTATTTAAATTTAATCTAAATAACAAATTGATATGAAAGAAATCAACCCAAATGCAAAAATGCACTTGGGTTGATTCAATATAATTAGTTAAATATGAATGCTTATTTTTTCTTTTTATCTGCTGAGGAATAAGTAAGTTCTATTGGGTTATCGTTGGAATTGAAGAAATCTTTGTACATTTTCTCCTGTTTTTTCATCATATCTCCAATCGTTCCGTCCATTCCCGGTATTGTTTTAGACATAATTTCCTGAGTCATCATTGGTCTTGCAGTAGCAAAAGGATCTTTCTTGAAATCACTGAATGTCTTTTCAAATTTCTCTCTCGGCATATCTGTTACTTTCAGAGACATATTGGAAATTTTTTCTGAATAAGAAAGTTCTTCCCAATTCTGAACTTTTTTATTTCCCTGCAGGATCCAAGAATAATTTTTACCTTCGTCTTCGATCTTTACAATGAGCCCCGGTAATCCTGAAAATTTAAAAGGTCCATCCTGAAAAGGAAGTTCCGTACTGAACCATGCTGTCCACTTTCTTCCTCCGAAATCTACTGTTGCTTTTTGAGCATTATAGGGTCCTATTTTCTCTTTTTCATTAGAAATTTTCCAGTCAAACTTGATGGTTTCGTTGTATGCAATAGCCATTGGTGAAAACCCGCTTGCTATTCTTTCAACATACTGCACTTTCATATCCGGGTAATATTTTACAATCTTCTCTGAAAATTTTGGCATCCTGATCGTTTTTGACAGGTCTTTGAATACTCCTGACTTTTGCATGGCCTCCACTTGAACTTTGATAATAGAATCCTGTCCTATTACGGTATAATCTCTGTAAACAGAACGGTCTTTAGCAATATCAAGTACAGTAAGTACTTTATCCAGTTTTGCAGAATCTTTCTTCGGTTTAAAGGTAAGCTCATAAAAAAAACGGTTCGCCGTTTCTTTAGAATCTTTGTCCTGAGCACTTACAAAAGCAAAAAGCGCGATAAAAAATATTGAAAATAGCTTTTTCATTGTTTTTCTGATGTTTTATATGGTATTAGTTGGCAACCTCCTCTTTTTGTTACACTTTTTTGTATTTCTTTTTTTAAAAATGCATATTCTAATCTGATTTTAATCTCTTTAATGACATTTTAATTCCATTCCAAAGAACTTCTAATCTGGTCATTTTAGTTTTGTAACATCAAAAAAGATAAACACGACCTAAATCTTAAAAATATGATCAGAACGATTTTAATAGCTACAGATTATTCTCTTGAATCTTTGAACATCCTTAAGAAAGTGATGCGGGAGAAAGATGCTGCTGAAGACCAAAATCAGTATACTATTCTTTTGGTTTCAGGATACGATACGGGAGATTCTATCAGAGATCTTCTTTTTAATACAAAAAGTACGATTTTCAATAAATTAAGGCCACAGGAATTCTGTGAAGCGTATACCATTATCAAAAATAAATATCCTCACCTCATTAATAAAATTGTGTGTGATATTTTCACGGGAAGCTTCCAGAGAACCTTTAACAATTATGTAAAAGCTGAAAATATCGAGGAGGCTTATTACGCTTCGTCTATTAAAAGTAAAGGAAACGGAAAATTTGATGTAATTCCTTATATCAAAAAATGCAAAGACCTTAAAAGCTACGAAATTTCATTAGAAGTTAAAAAACACATGCCTGAAAAAGGAAGACTGGCAGAAATCTTTGTGGAAGTTTAAATCAGACTTATAAAATTTTAAAAATGTTAAGGAATTATAGTAACAGCAGGACGTTGGGAGACAACATAAGACTGGGAACGCTGACTGCCTTTACGGCGGGTACTATAAATATTGCTTCCCTGTTGATATTTCTCTCGTTTACGTCAAACGTAACAGGGCATTATGCTATCCTCGCAGCAGAAATCAGTAAAGCCAACTGGTCGCAGGTTGCCGTAGTGGGAGGCTGGATTTTTCTTTTCTTCTTCGGAGGGTTTGTATCCAATTTTATGGTCATCAACTTCAACAGGAAGAGTAAATATTTCGCGCATGCCATGCCGTTGGTGCTTGAAATAGCATGCCTCCTTTTTGTAGGAATCTATGGACAGTTTTATTATCGTAAAACCCTTGAGGAAACAGAATATCTGGTCGCATTAATGCTTTTTGCTACAGGACTACAGAATGGTTTAACGGCAAGTATTTCCAACTTCTCCGTGAAAACAACCCACCTTACCGGTACTACCACCGACCTTGGAATTCTGTTTTCTATGTTTACCCAGAAAAAATTCAGGAAAAACGGAGAGTTGGTAGCAAGAGCCAAATTGTTAATGAGTATTATGCTTGCGTATGTTTTGGGAGCGGTATTTTCCGGACTTACCTATTATTATCTTGAGTTCAGAGTTTTTTATGTGATCAGTCTTTGCTTGCTGGTTGTAATTGGATATGATGCCTATAAAATTCATCTGAGACATTATAACACGCAATATAGATACAGCAAAATATATAGAAAACCTAACTTTTTAGCTTTTCTGTATGATAAGATCCATGGAGGTTCGGGAATCAAACAAAAAGGAGAGAAAAAGAGAAAACTTATTTTCGAAGAATAAATGTTCTTATAAAGATTTCTTATTTAAAGACAATACATATCAGTATTAATTTTGTGTAAACTAGCTGTGAATCAATCCTCTAATTGTGTAATACAATTGGGGGATTGTGTTTTTTAGAAAATGCTTACGGAAGATCGTTTTAGCTGAAATAAAAACGTCGCAGGAATGTTGATATGTTGATAATTAATTTTTAATTCAGGGGGTTATTGTTTTAATTCTTATTCTGAATGCCTATTTTTGTAAGTTGATTTACTTTTTTTATGTCAGATATTATTCAGCTTTTACCGGATCATGTAGCCAACCAAATTGCGGCAGGAGAGGTGGTGCAGAGACCTGCATCCATTGTAAAAGAACTTTTGGAAAATGCAATTGATGCCGAAGCCACGAAGATTGAACTGATTGTAAGAGATGCCGGAAAAAATCTGATTCAGGTGGTAGATGACGGAAAAGGAATGTCTGAGACGGATGCAAGGATGGCTTTTGAGAGACACGCCACTTCCAAAATCAGAGGAACGGAAGATATTTTTAAAATTGCCACAAAAGGATTCCGTGGCGAAGCACTTGCTTCTATTGCAGCAGTCTCCCAGGTAGAACTGAGAACCAAGCAGAAAGATACAACCATAGGAACCAATATCTATATAGAAGGCGGAGTGTTTCAGTTTCAGGATCCTGTTCAGACGGCAGACGGCTCCAATTTTTTAGTAAAAAATCTTTTCTATAACGTTCCGGCCAGAAGAAAGTTTCTTAAAAATAATAATATCGAATTCAGACATGTTATTGATGAATTTCAACGTGTTGCCCTGGCGCATGAAAATCTTGAGTTTTCCCTTTTTCATGACGATGAAGCGGTTTTCAGATTAAGAAAAGGAAGCCAGATGCAGCGTATTGTGGATATTTTCGGAAGAAAACTGCAGCCCCAGCTTATTCCTATTAAAGAAGATATCATCTGGTGTAAACTTCACGGGTTTGTAGCTAAACCTGATGGAGCCAAGAAAACGAGAGGAGAACAGTTTCTTTTTGTAAACGGAAGATATTTTAAAAGTCCGTATTTCAATAAAGCGGTGCAGGAAGCTTTTGAAGGATTGCTGCTGCCGGGATATATTCCTACGTTTTTTCTTTTTTTAGAATTAGATCCTGAAAAGATTGATGTCAATATACATCCTCAGAAAACGGAAGTAAAATTTGAAGATGAGCATCTGATCTTTGCATTGTTGCGCTCTACCATTAAAAGATCATTGGGAATTTACAATGTTGCACCAAGCCTTGATTTCGAAAAAGATCCGCACCTGGATGAAATCATGCAGAAAACATTTCCAAGCAAAAGCAACGGAGGCGGAAGCGGATTTATCAAAATGCCTGAAATTATTGTAGACAAAGATTATAATCCGTTTCTGGAAGAAAGAGGAGTAAAACAGGCAGAAATTCAGAATCTTGCCGAGATGTACCACCAGAATATTTCAGCCGAACCTTCAAAAATAAACCTTTTTGAAGATGAAGATTTTGATGAAGATCTGATGCGACTCCCAAATGGCTACTGGCTCTTCAATAAAGGAGATAAAACCCTGATGCTGGATCTTGGAAGAATGCACAGGCTTGTGGTTTCCGAAAACACAAAACCTGTAAAAAAAGGAACTACGAACAGCCACTCCCTGCTCTTTTCTCTCGAGTATCACATGAATGAGATTGAAAAGAACAAATATAAATCAATCAAAAAATTTCTTCCTGAATTAGGATTTGAAATGAGCATCGCCCATGAAAGTGTTCTAAGGATTGATGCTGTACCGGAAGGTTTGAAAGAAACCCAGGTCATGAAATTCCTGGAGAATCTTTTTGACATTCTGGAATATAAGACAGAAGAAGAATTCCTGCAGTTTTACCAGAATCAGTGGAACAAAATGCAGTCGAAGTCAAGATTTGATTATATCTACAAAAAAGATGCGGAACAGCTGATCAGAGATTTTACAGCATTAGGTTTCCCGGAATTTTTACCCAATGGAAAAAGATGCTTTTTTGAAGTTCCGTTCAATGATTTTAAAAATAAATTTTAAAGTATGTTTAATAGTATCCCTCCTATCACGAGAAATATCATCATCATCAATGTAATTGTATTTATTTTGGTTGGTTTTATATTCCCTCAATTTTACGTTTCCCTATCTGCATTTTATCCTTTTTCACCCAATTTCAGATCATGGCAGATTATTACGCATATGTTTATGCATGGAGGATATGCTCATATTATTTTCAACATGCTTACATTATGGAGTTTCGGACCTGTGCTGGAACAAGTTTTAGGAGAGAAAAAATATTTGATTTTATACTTTTTGAGTGGTTTAGGTGCTTTTTTCCTTTTTAATTTATGGAACTTTTATGAGGTTCAGCAACTTACTTCTGCCCTTACAGATGCCAATATCAATGTTTCGGAGATTTTTATGAAAGCAGACCTCAGTAAATTTAATTTTAATCCCATACCTTATACAAATAATGAAGATGCTTATAATCTTTATATTGCATTAACATCACCAATGGTAGGAGCTTCCGGAGCGATTTTCGGGGTTGTGGCAGCGTTTGCAACACTTTACCCTGATGCAAAAATCGGGATCATGTTTATTCCGATTCCTATGAAAGTTAAATATTTACTGCCAATTATTGTTATAGGCTCCGTATGGCTCGGAATTTCAGGTAATGTAGGAGGAATAGCTCATTTCGCCCACGTTGGCGGAGCATTAGTAGGATGGATTCTTGCAAAAATCTGGAGAAAACATCTATATCGATTCAATTAAAAATTCGTGAAAATCATTCGTCTTATATTTTTCATCGTACATGTAGGAATATCTTTCCTGCTTGTCGGAACACTTCTGAATGCATACGTACCACCAAAAACATTTCCGTGGTTCAATCTGCTTTCTTTAGGTTTTCCTGTATTCATGATCGTATATCTTTTGCTCACTCTTTTTTGGATTATAAGCTGGAAAAAGAGAGCATTCGTTTTTTTACTTTTCGGACTGCTGTTTTTCAAACCGGTAATCCGGTGGATCAATTACATGCCTCAGAAAAATGAGATTCCGGACCTGAAAATTATTTCATTGAATGCCAAAGGCGGTTTCTACGGAAAAGGAAATATAGAGTCCTATATTAACAGTCAGAAATCGGATATTGTTCTGCTTCAGGAATATGGTATTAATAAAAAATATCAATTTAATGGAATGAAAGAAGGTTCACAAGGTCACATCATTACTGTTTTTTCAAAACACAGATTTATAGAGCAGAAGCAGCTTATTGAAAGTGATTATGAATATAATAATGCGTATGCGTCCCAAACCGACATTGAAATAAAAGGAAAAATATACCGTTTTATCAATGTGTACTTGCAGCCATTTAAATTTCAAAAAAGTATGGTAAAGCTTAATGGCAATAGCGAAGAAGATGAACAGAAACTAAAAGATGTAGTGAAAAGACTTATTCCTACCTTCAAAATGCATCAGGAACAGATCAGCGCAGTCAGAAAAAGCATTGATGAATCTCCCTATCCTGTAATTTTAGCAGGAGATTTCAACTCGGTTCCCAATTCTTACGAATATTATCATTTACTTGAAGGCTTACAAGATGCCTTTGTAGAAGCAGGAAGGGGAAGCGCTACAAGTTTCCACGATTACAAATTCCCGATAAGAATTGACTATATTTTCTCTTCGCTATCGGTAAAACCGCTGAGTTATAAAGTAGACCGTTCCGTAAAGCTTTCCGACCATTTTCCTGTTATTGCAACATTTAAATCCGAAAAATAAAACATAATAAGTTATTTAATTATTAAATCATTGTCAGTTGAACTGAAACTTATGATAAATTGTCCTGCAAGCTGTGCTTTTAATTGCAGAAATTCTGTTAAATTAGTTCTTATGAAAAATTTGTTTTGTATACTTTTCTTTTTATTAATTTCAGCCGTTTCATGCTCAAAAAAAGAACCTCAGGATCTTTATCCTGCAGACAGCCCGAAGGCGGACTATGATACAGTTGCTGTTGATTCTTTTTCAACCGGAGCCATATCGGTTGATGTTGCAGAACAGATCAGAATGTCTTCCAGAAAATACCAGGACTCTTTGAAAGAAGCTCTTAAACTTCAGGAACAGGAGAAAAAAATTAAAGAAGAACTGGAAAAAGAAAATAAGAAAAAAGCAGAAGAAGAGAAAAAACAAAAAGCCTCAGAAACGGCCGAAAGCGATGTAAAAAAGGAATAACATTTGAATTTCAACTAAAAATTTATCAATACATATGAAAAAAAACTTTTTATCAGGATTAATGATTGCAGCATTGATGATATCATGCACCAAATCAACCTCAAAAACCGAAACGGTAGAAAATCCGGACGGAAGTGTTACTACAACCACCACTGTTTCTGAAAGCGGATTGGGCGTTGATACAGCAAAGATTAATGGAGTAAAGGAAAAAACGGAATCCAGAATCAATGCTGCAGGAGAAAAGATAGACAATGCTGCAGAAGATGCCAAAAATAAAATTGATGCTACAGCGGATAAAGCCAAAGCGAACCTTCAGAAAGCAGGACAGGATATCAAAACCGAAACTGATAAAGTAGGTAAGGATGTAAAAGATGCTGCAGCAAAAGGTGCCGGAAAAGTAGAAGACGGTGCAAAAAAGATTAAGGAAGATTTAAGCAGGTAAATAACAACTGTTATACATTTAGATAATAAAACCCGCAGTCTAGACTGCGGGTTTATGTTAATTTTATTTATTATTAAGTTCAAGCAAAGGATCAATATATTCTCTGTCATTGCTTAATCTCGGCACTTTATTCTGCCCTCCCAGCTTACCCTTTGATTCCAGCCAGCAATAGAAAAGATTAGGTTTTGCGATGTGTACGATAGGTCTTTTAAGAGTCATATTGTTATAACGTTTCGCCTCATAATCAGAATTAATCGCTTTTAAATGATTATCAAAGACATCAATAAAACGTTCCAGATCGTCCGGCACACGGCAAAATTCAAAAATCCATTCGTGTGCACCACCTTCATTTTCTTTCATGAACACAGGAGCACCTGTAAAATCTGAAATGGAAGCATGGGTCTCCTCACACGCTTTGGTAAGGGCAGATTCTACGTTTGTGATCATCAGTTCTTCACCAAAAGCATTGATGTAATGCTTCGTTCTTCCCGTAATTTTTATCCTGAACGGACTGATGGAAGTAAATACCACCGTATCGCCGATAAGGTATCTCCAAAGGCCACCATTCGTGGTGATAACCATCGCATAATTCTTACCTATTTCAACGTCTTCCAGGCTCACTACTTTAGGATTGGAAAGGTGAAACTGCTCCATCGGAATAAACTCATAGAAAATCCCGTAATCCAGCATCAGCAGCATCTCATCACTGTTTGACCGGTCCTGAATTCCAAAAAAACCTTCAGAAGCATTATAAATTTCGTAATAATTGATATTTTTCCCGATAATCTGTGTGTATTGCTCCCGGTATGGTTTAAAGCTGATCCCGCCATGAAAGAAAACTTCAAGATTCGGCCACAATTCAGAAATATTGTTGATTCCTGCTTCATTTATAACACGTTGAAGAAGCACCATCATCCAACTAGGAACCCCCAGAATGCTGCCTACATCTTCATTTTTAACTTCAGAGATTATTGCTTTCAGTTTGCTTTCCCACTCTCCCATCAGCGAAACCTTTTTGCTGGGTGTTGTTGTTATTTCTACCCAGAATGGCAAATTATCAATAAGGATCGCTGAAAGGTCGCCGAATTTGGTATTAAAATCCGCATACAGTTCCGAGCTTCCTCCAAGCCGGAGATTTTTATAGTTGAAAAGCTGATTTTCAGGATGATTGTTGGCATAGATGGACACCATATCCTTTCCTGCCTTCATGTGACAATATTCCAGGCTTTCTGCGGAAATAGGAATAAATTTACTTTTGGCATTTGTAGTTCCTGAGGATTTGGCAAAATGCTTAATATATCCGGGCCAGGTAACATCTTTCTGTCCCTGTCTTGCTTTTTCAATATAGGGTTCAATCTCCTCATAAGTTACGATCGGGACCTTGTTTTTAAAATCCTGATAGCTGGAAACAGAATTAAAGCCATACTTTTTGCCATACTCCGTATCTTCTGCGTGAAACAGTTGGGAAAATAACACCCCTTTTTGTGTTTCAATAGGATGATCTATAAAATTCTGAATCTGGTCTATTCTCTGACGAATAAACCAATTGACCACAGTATTGAAAAGTGCTTTTGTTGCCATTCCAACAAATATAACAATATTTGTATTTTCAGGGAATATTTTATTATGTTAAAATAAAAAACCGTTACTTCATCAGTAACGGTTTCTATTAAATATAATTTTTTATTAGCAGTATTCATCGTAGGCTGCCTGAAGGTTGGCTGCAATTGCTCCTGCAGGGTTTCCTTCAATATGGTGTCTTTCCAGCATGTGAACCAGCTCACCATCCTTGAAAAGAGCTACACAAGGCGAACTCGGCGGAAAAGGGGCAAGGTGTTTTCTTGCTTCCACCACTGCTTCTGTATCGAAACCGGCAAAAACGGTTGTAAGATGATCCGGTTTTTTATCTCCTGTTAAAGAATACACAACTCCGGGTCTTGCCGCTCCTGCTGCACATCCACAAACGGAATTGATTACCAAAAGGGTTGTTCCGCTTTGTTTTAATGCTTCTTCTACTTGTGACGGAGTGGTCAGGTCTTCGAAACCTTTATCTGTAAGTTCAGCCTTCATAGGCATTACTAAATCTGTTGGATACATATTTTTGTTTTTAATTCAGGTACAAATTTAAGCAATTCTTTAGTTTTGTTCAATATATAAAAACTATCAGTCTCTTTAGTAAATGAAATGGTTTCAATAAAATTTTACATTCTAAGCTATTAGTATTATTTAATTTCAAAATAAAATCCCTGTTCTTCCAGTTCTTTGTATTTTTTTTGATTAAAAGTAAAAAGTCTTCCGGGCCTGCCGCTGCCTTGCTTTTTAACGTTTTCGGTTTCATTTAAAAGTCCGTAGCTCATAATTTTTTTCCGGAAATTCCGGCGGTCAATTTCCTGCCCTACAATAGTTTTATATAAATTTTCAAGGTCTGAAAATGGAAATTCTTCATTCAATAAATTAAATCCTATCGGCTGATACTGGATTTTGGTACGAAGTCTTTTTAATGCCGTATCAATAATGATCTGATGATCAAAAGCGAGCTCGGGGAGTTCATTGACACTGAACCATTGGGCATCATCTGCATCGGAATCAGCAGAAAGGTTGTGATAAGAAGGATTTACCAACCCCAGATATGTTACGGAAACCACTCTGTTTCTCGGATCGCGTCCCACGTTTCCGAAAGTATAGAGTTGCTCCAGAAAATCCGGCTTTATACCGGCTTCCTCATACAATTCTCTTTTCACGGCATCATCCAGGCTTTCATCATCAAGAACCAGTCCTCCGGGAAGCGCCCAACTTCCTTTAAAAGGTTCAATATTTCTTTTAATAAGGAGAATCTGAAGATCCTTTTTATCAAAGTATCCGAAAACAACAGCATCTACTGCTACTTTTATATCCTGTAACTTTTTTGGAGTATTCATTATGCTGATTTGTGTTGTGAATACACAAAATTACAATTTAGAGAAATAGTATCACATTAAAATAAAATTTATTTGATCCTTATTTTTTTATTACATTTATAAACAACTTAAAACGAATTAATTATGAAAAAATTATTACTTGCTGCTTTTGCAGCTTCCGTATTTATCGGATGCGATAAAGTGAAAATGGATGTAAAAACTTCATCCGATGCAACGGATTCTACAGCAAATGAAGAATGGAAACCTGTAGATTCTGCAACGGCTACAAAAGCCTGGATGGATTACGCAACTCCGGGAGAAATGCAAAAAATGCTTGCCAAATCGGACGGAAACTGGGTAGGTGAAACTAAAATGTGGATGGAAAACGGAAGCCAGCCTATGATGAGCAAATCTGAAGCAACCAATAAAATGGTTTTTGACGGACGTTACCAGATGAGCACGCATAAAGGTGATATGATGGGAATGCCTTTTGAAGGAATCAGTATTGTAGGCTATGACAATTCTAAGAAAAAATTTGTAAGCTCATGGATCGACAATATGGGAACCGGAATTATGAATATGGAAGGCATATGGAATGCCTCTACAAAATCTATAGAATTTAAAGGAAAAATGACGGATCCATCAAGACCTGGTAAAGACTGTAATGTAAGGGAAATTTACACATTTGTAGACGATAACACCCAAAAAATGGAAATGTATGGTCCTGATGCTAAAACAGGAAAAGAGTTTAAGACCATGGAAATAAACTACACCCGAAAAAAATAATAAATCATCAGTAGATTTCCGGTAACAAAATAGTGATTTTACGTATTGATTTCCTGAATATTATATTCAATTTTGGTATATACAAAAGGTAACGCCGAAATCCTGAAAAAGTAGGCATTAGAAACTAATTTACACCATTATGAAATCAGTATTAAGAGTATTTATTGTACTCATCATTATTATTGGCGGCGTTCTCATTATTGTTGCAGGAAAAAAGCCTTTTCCCGAACCGGAATGTCTCGTTTGCGGTCCTAATCTTGTGAGAATTTTAGGGATTGCTGAAATAATCCTGGGATTGGGAGCTTTGGTGATTCAGGGGAATCTTATAGAAAAGCAGAGAAATCTCTGAAAATAAAAAGACCGATAGTTGGAGTATCGGTCTTTTTTATATTAATCATTCAGTTTAAGAACGGCCATGAACGCTGATTGCGGTACTTCTACTCTACCAATCTGTTTCATTTTCTTTTTCCCTTCTTTCTGCTTCTCCAAAAGTTTTCTCTTTCTGGAAATATCTCCTCCGTAACATTTTGCGGTAACGTCTTTTCTTAACGCTTTAATGGTTTCCCTTGCAATAACTTTCGTTCCCAGTGCGGCCTGAACGGCAATATCGAATTGCTGTCTTGGGATCAGCTCACGAAGCTTTTCACACATTTTTTTACCAATGTGATAGGCATTGGAATCGTGAATCAGGGAAGACAAAGCATCTACCATGTCTCCATTGATCAGGATGTCCATTTTCACAAGCTTGGAAGCCCTGAATCCGATCGGATGGTAGTCGAATGAAGCATAGCCCTTAGAAATTGATTTTAAGCGGTCATAAAAGTCGAAAACCACTTCTGCCAAAGGCATATTGAAAACCAACTCTACTCTTTCTGAAGTCAAGTAGCTCTGGTTAACGATTTCACCTCTTTTTTCGATACACAGAGTCATTACCGCACCTACAAAATCTGATTTTGTAATGATGGACGCTTTAATGAAAGGCTCTTCTACCCTATCCATAATCGTAGGATCCATCATTTCTGATGGGTTGTTGATCAAAATCGGAACTTCCGGTTCTCTTTTGGAATATCCAAAATAAGATACGTTGGGAACCGTTGTAATCACATTCATATTAAACTCACGGTCAAGCCTTTCCTGAACAATTTCCATGTGAAGCATTCCTAAAAATCCGCATCGGAAACCAAATCCTAATGCTGCTGAACTTTCCGGTTCAAAAACTAATGAAGCATCATTCAGCCTTAATTTTTCAAGAGAGAATCTCAGCTCTTCAAAGTCTTCGGAATCAATAGGATAAATTCCGGCGAAAACCATTGGCTTTACTTCCTCAAATCCTTCAATCGGTCCATCTGCAGGATTTTCAAATGAAGTGATGGTATCTCCTACTTTTACTTCTCGGGCATCTTTTATCCCCGAAATCAAATAGCCTACATCTCCACACTGGATAGTTTTTTTCGGAACCTGCTTCAGCTTCAAAGTTCCCACTTCATCCGCTCCGTATTCTTTTCCTGTTGCGAAAAATTTAACCTTTTCATTTTTGGAAATGCTTCCGTTCACCACTTTAAAATAAGCCTCAATCCCTCTGAAAGGGTTGTAAACCGAGTCAAAAATCAGCGCCTGAAGCGGGCCGTCGGGATTTCCTACCGGAGCCGGGATTCTTTCAACAATTTGCTCAAGCAAATGATGAACTCCTTCTCCTGTTTTACCTGAAACTCTTAATACATCTTCATATTCACAGCCGATAAGATTCATGATTTCATCAGTTACCTCTTCCGGATTTGCCGAAGGAAGATCGATTTTATTCAGAATCGGGATGATGGTTAAATCATTTTCCAAAGCTAAATATAAGTTACTAATAGTTTGTGCCTGAATACTTTGTGCTGCATCTACAATCAAAAGCGCTCCTTCACAGGCAGCAATGGAACGGGAAACTTCATAAGAGAAATCTACGTGTCCCGGTGTATCAATAAGGTTTAAAATATATTTTTCTCCTTTGTATTCATAATCCATCTGGATTGCGTGAGATTTGATGGTGATCCCACGTTCTTTCTCCAAATCCATATCATCCAGGGTCTGAGACTGCAATTCTCTTTGGGTCACCGTGTTGGTATACTCCAAAAGACGGTCTGCCAAGGTACTTTTACCATGATCAATATGAGCGATTATGCAAAAATTTCGTATGTTTTTCATTTAAGAATCTTGTAATTTGCAAAGATAATAAAATGCAGGATAATTCCTTGCTCTAATTTTTAGTGTGTATTATTTACTTTAACTAATACACCCTGTTTAACTTATTTAAGACTGAATTAAATAAACATTCTTATGTTATTTGGCTTTACCAAAGTCTTCGGGTAAGAGGTAATGTCCTGTAAGAGGATCCAATGCTTTCTCAGTTTCTGCCATTGCCTATATGCATGTCTGGCCTTTGGTCAATTACTGTAAATGTTTTAACAGAATTATTTTTATCACTGATTGATTTGGAAAGCTCTATTATTTCAATTTTCTGTGCAGATAAGATTGTACAGAAGAATAGAAAGAAAAGTATATGTTTCATGGTATAAATTTCCGCAAAACTAAGAATAACCTTTAAATTAAACGACTCCCACAATAAATTGCAAGAGTCGTCCAACATTAAAAAAATAAACTATTATGGTTTTATCTTTGTCTTGTAGCGTTATTTCCGCGAGGTTTTCTTTCATTTACCTTTTCCCTCATCATACCCTCTGTCTGAAAAAGCTTCAAGACTTTTTGGCAAGGAATTACCTGCTGCATTTTATCAGCGTATTTTTTTCTGTTATCCAAAAGCTTCTGCCCTACTTCAAAACTTTGTTGAAGCTTGGCTTTAGCCTCTTCATCAGATAAATTATCAGGATTAAAATCAGAATTAAACTGGTTTTTGATCTGTTTCTGGCTTTCGAGATATTCGTTGTAAATATCTGTGAATTCATCTTTATCACCGGGATCTATATCCAGATTATCCATCACCATATTATTTCTGAATTTAGTCAGAAGTGCTTTTCTTTCTTCCGGAGAAAGACTGTTAATGACCTCTTTCCTTTGTTTGGGGTCCATTTTTTTCCAGTCATAATCCGTTCTTTGGGCATTAAGACCAAATCCACAGATTATTAAAAGCGTAAATAATATCTTTTTCATCTTTCTTTTTAATTATACAAATCCAAATAAACGTCCTGCGTTGAATTACTTGCCAGTTCCGAAATTTCAGAACTTGTGAATGAATCAAGATATTCGTTCATCTGAGTTTCCTGCTTCTTGGAAGCTGATTTTACAGGCTGAGCTTCGGTTTTTTGCTGTTTCCCGGTTTCTTTCTTTGCAATAGATTTATTATCATTCTGGGCTACTACTTTTTGATCATTGTTTTCAACAGAAGTTAAATCAGATTGCAGGGTCTCATAAGCGATTTCGCTTTCCGTTTTGGGCTCATTAACAGCATAAGTGACATTTTCATCTCCGTTTGCTTTTGTAGCTTCATTATCAGAAGTGAAAACAAAAGTCGCTCCAAAAATCAATGCCAAAGATGCAGCAACGGCATAGGCCCAGTTAAGTCTGAAAACAGGTGCCTGTCTGCGGGAGATCACTTTATTTATTACATGATTCTGAACATCATCATACATATTTTCAGAAACGGTATAAATATTTTTACGTTCCAGCTTTTCCAGATCAAAATCATTCAGCCCGCTTAATACTTTCCCCTGAATATTTTCAAATAAATTTTCAGGTACTGTGTAAATATTTTTACGTTCTAATTTTTCTATGTCGAACTCTTTCATTGTCAGTTGTCTCAAAAATTATCTCTCGTAATTTTCTTTAATATATTCTTCAATTTTTTGTTTAGCATAATGATAATTTGTTTTCAGAGTTCCTACGGACATATCTACGATTTTAGATATTTCTTCGTAAGGCAAATCATCATAATACCGCATCATAAATACCAGTTTCTGCTTTTCAGGCAGGCTTTGTATGGCTTTCTGTAACAAAATCTGTATTTCTTCAGCGTCTTCGCCTGCATTATCTGCAACAAGATTCTGCATGTGATATTCCGGATCTTCATCAGTTTTCTGCATTTTCTTCAGTTTATTGATCTGCTGCAACGCCTCATTGGTTGCAATTCTGTACAACCATGTATACAATTGGCTGTCATTTTTAAACTGATGAAAATTCTGATAAGCTTTAATAAAAGTCTCCTGCAAAGTGTCCTGAGCAAGATCTCCGTCCACAATAATTCTTCTTATGTGCCAATACAATCTGCTTTGATAAGCATCCATCAAAGCGCGAACTCCTTTTTCCTGAGTTCGTGGATGTTGCATCAACGAAATAATTTCCGCGTCCTTAATCTTCATAAGATGCTTTCATTGTTTTGGATTACAAAAATAACTGAAAGTTAAATTAAGTATTCAATTTTTAGTCCAATATACTCATTATTTATAAATATTTATGTGCATGAATCTCATGAATATTGTATTTGTGCTGATGCATTTTCCTTTTTAATGTTATGTTAAATTGTATATCAATAAATTGTTTCAGTCTAAACGGTCAGAATAAATTAAAACTTAATCATTTTAATTCCAATTGATATTACACTGTTGAAAATATCTTGAAAGAATTTTAAAACAGCAATCAAAAAACTTCTGTCTTCTCTCTCCCATCTTCCATCTAAATCATATCTTTGTTAGATGCAAATTGTAATTATCGGTTCCGGAAATGTGGCCTATCACCTGGCGAAAGCTTTTGTCCTCAACAACATTCCTTTAGCCCAGATTTTCGGCAGGAATGAAGAAGAGCTGCGTAAAATCTCCGGAGAGCTCAATATACATTTCTCTACGGAACACCTTCAGGAAGCAGATCTTTATATCATCTGCGTAAGTGACCGGTCTGTAGAAGATGTTTCGAAAATGATTGTGCGGAAAGACTGTCTTGTGGCGCATACTTCAGGATCGTTGCCTAAAGAAATTCTGGCAGGAGATTACCGTAAAGCAAGTTTTTATCCTTTACAGACCTTTTCAAAATTCAAAGCACTGGATTATTCAAAAATTCCATTTTTTGTTGAGGCTGAAAACGAAAATGACCTCCAGACACTTTTCACGATAGCTTCTAAGATTTCAGAAAATGTTATGGAAAGTACCCATGAAAAAAGAAAATATATTCATCTGACCGCTGTCTTTGCCTGTAATTTTGTGAATCACCTTTTTGCAAGAGCTAAAGAAATTTCAGACTTGCAGGAAATTCCGTTCGATTATTTTCTGCCGCTGATTGATGAAACCGTGCAGAAAATTCATGAAATCGATCCTAAATCTGCGCAAACGGGTCCGGCGGTAAGAAATGACAGAAGAATTCTTGAGCTCCACCAGCAGCTGTTGCAGGGAGAAAGCCTTGAGATCTACAAAACCATGAATCATTCTATCAAGAAAATGTATGAGCTATAAAGAAAAATTAAAAAATATTAAAGCATTTGTATTCGATGTAGATGGTGTTTTCACAGACGGAAGCGTATATCTGCTTCCCGGCGGAAATATGTCCCGGGTAATGAATGTTTTGGACGGTTACGCTGTCGTTAAAGCATTAAAAAACAACTATGTAATCGGAGTTATTACTGGAGGGAATGACGAAATGGTAAAACACAGAATCAACTATCTCGGCATTGAAGATTATTATGCTAAATCCCATAATAAGATGGCTGATTTTGAAGATTTTAAAAAGAAACATCATCTTAAAAATGAAGAAATTCTGACGATGGGAGACGATATCCCGGATCTTCATATCATGAAAAATTCTGCTATTGCAGCATGCCCCGAAAATGCCGTTCCTGAGATCAAAGGAATTGCAGGCTATATTTCACCGGTAAAAGGAGGAAGCGGCGCCGTACGCGACGTTATCGAACAGGTGATGAAAGCCCAGGGAAAATGGCATGATGATAATACACAATCTGTCTAAAATATATTAAATGAAATTATTACTGGCGTCACAATCTCCAAGAAGAAAAGAATTACTGTCCAATCTCGGTTTTACTTTTGAGGTGGTGAAAATTGACTGTGAAGAGATTGTTCCGGAAGATATTCTGGTTGAAAATTCTGCAGCTTATCTTTCTGAACTTAAAGCCAATGCATTTCGTTCTCTGGAAGAAGGAGAAGTTCTCCTGACCGCTGATACTGTGGTTGCCATGGACAATCAGTTTCTGGGAAAACCACAAGATGAGGAAGATGCCACGAAAATGCTAAAACTCCTTTCCGGCAAGATCCATCAGGTTTATACCGGAATTACCATTAAAACCCCTGAAAAAACCGTTACAAAAACTGATGTGGCGGAGGTAGAATTTGATGATCTTACGGACAATGAAATAGAATATTATATCCGCCAGTATCAGCCTTTCGACAAAGCAGGAAGCTATGGAATCCAGGAATGGCTCGGGATGGCAAAAATAAAAAGGTTAAACGGCAGTTTTTATACCATCATGGGACTTCCTACCCATTTGGTTTACAAAATTTTGAAAGAAATATAGCAAGTTCCCACATAAAATTTTATTATTTTTACAGAATTATCAAACCGCTTTATAATAAAAAGCGGATTAGCGAGTTATATTGAAATAATGAAAAAAAATATTTTATTCCTTTTAACACTTTGTATTGTTGCTTCCTGCGCTACAAAAACCAAGAAGCCGGAGCAGCGTTCAAAGTTCATGAAAGGATTTTCAACATACTACAATACGTTATTTAACGCTAAAGACGCCTTAAATAATGAGTTTGAAACCAGAGATAAGGCCCATAAAGACAATTTCTATGCGCCTTATATTCCTATTCTTACCTATGAAGATCAGCCTTTGGGAAGTGACCTTGGACAGTCTTCTGCATTTGCAGAAAATTCCATGAAAATGGCTGAAGTAAACCGACCTTCTGGAAATAACGGCAAAAGAGGAGGGGGTCCTCCGGGAATGCCACCAGGAATGCCGGGAAATAATTCAGCAGGTACCATGGGAAATAGTTCCGGTGACCCTAACCAACCCGAACAAAAAGGCGCAACGACACTCGAAATTGCAGAAGCCAAAGCCTTAAAGGCAATCAACAAATATTCTGTAATTAAACACGGTGAAGAACAAAATAAGCAGATTTTTGATGCATACATGATTCTGGCACAGGCAAGAATTTACAGAGGGAAATCGCTGGATGCTCTTGATGCCTTAAATTATGTTTTCACCCACATGAAGGACGATAAGAGAATTCCTCTGGCAAGAATTTACCAGGGTCTCGCTTACGACCAGATTAAAAATTACCATAAAGCCCACGAAACTTTCGCCAAGCTGAAAAGTGAAAAAATCAGTAGAGAATACGAAAAATTATTAAGTATCTATTATTCTGAATCACTATTGGATGCCGGAAAAAAACAGGAAGCAGTAAAAGAGCTTGATGATGCCTTTGAACTGAACAGCAACCGGAAACTTAAGAGTAGGATCGCTTACCTGAGAGGACAGGTGTTGGAAAGTCTTAACCAGAACGAAAAAGCCAGAGAAAGCTTTATGGCTGCCTATAAATATGCCAATGATTTTGAATTTGAAGTAAAATCCCAAATCGAGATCGCTAAAACCTTTAATGGAAACGGGGATTACAGCGGGGCAAGAAAATACTTGGAGGACATCAGTAAGAAAGGAACGTACGGATCAAGAAAAAATGAATTTTATTACGCACTTGGATTAATGGCCAACAAAGCCGGAAAAAAAGAAGAAGCCCAGGAATATTTCAGAAAATCACTGAGAGAAAAGGTTTCCGACGGACAGATCCGTGGTCTTGCGTATTACGAAATAGGGAAGGGGTACCTTGACAAAAATGATTATATTGGTGCTGGCGCATATTATGATTCAGCTTTAGCGGTCATGACTTATGAGCCTTCTAAAATTCTTCTTGCAGACCAGTCTGTTTATATTAAAAAGATCTCCAAAAACTATTACCTGATCAAGAAAAACGACAGTATTCTGAACCTTGCTAAAATGTCACCGGAACAGAAAACAGACTTTTTTACCAAATACATCGCAAAAATCAAGGTAAAGGAAGAAAAAGAAGAACTGGAAAGAAGACGTGCGGAGAGAAGTAAAGGCTTTGATACAGGAGATTATAATTCAACGTCGATTTTCGCAAACAGTTCAAACTCTTTTGAGGATTTCGGAGTCGCTTCAAAAGGCTTTTATTTCGGCAATACAGGAACGGTTTCCAAGGGAACGCAAACCTTTAAACAAACCTGGGGAGAGCGTGCACTGATAGACAACTGGCGTTTTTCAAAGAAAATGGCAACCATTGAGGATATGAAAAACGATGCATTGGGAACAACTGCTGCACCGAACCCGAGACGTTTTGAACCTGCCTTTTATATCGAGCAGATTCCTACCGATATAGCCAAGCTGGACCAGCTGAAGAAGGACAGGGATACGGCTTCGTTAGGTTTGGGTGTCATGTATCAGAATTACTTCACCAATACCCCTTTAGCAACAAAAACCTTGTATGATCTTGTTGATGTAAAACCAGAGGAAAAAGTAATGCTGCAGGCTTTGTATGAAATTTTTGCAATGAATTATGAGAAAAATCCACAGGCTGCCGAAAAAGCAAAACAAATATTATTAAGAGATTATCCTTATACTTCATACGCTGAATTTGCGAGAAATCCGAAGAACAGTACTTTTGTGAAATCTTCAGCAGATGTTGAAGGACAGTATAAACAGGCCTATGCATTATATGAATCTGAAAAGTTTGCTGAAAGTAAAGATCTTATTGACAAGACCATCAAGGAATATCCAAAGGATGCACTGGTTCCAAAACTTTATCTGCTGAATGCCTTTAATTCCGGAAAATCGAGTGGGAAAGAGGTTATGATTCTTCAACTGGAGCAGATTGCTTTAAATTACGGTAAGACGCCTGAGGGAGAGAAAGCCAAAGAAATGCTTACGTATCTTAAAAGTGATCTCAGTTTCCAGGCAACGGATAATAAAGGAAATATGATCTCTCAGAATCCCGGGAATATGGCTAATGGCAATCCACAGCAACCCAGTCAGCAGAATAATGCAACAGGAGTTCCCCAACAGCCGGGAAATAATTTACTGAACAATTCCCAGCAGAGCCAGCCAATGAACAACAACAGCAATAAATCGTCTAAAATACAGAACAACAATCAGCAGCTGCAGCCTACAAATACTGTTCCTGCGAGACCTCAATAAAAAAAAGCGAAGATTACTCTTCGCTTTTATTTTTTCTTAACGCCATGAAAATCTTTCAGATAAAAAGGTTCGAAATAGGCTACATCCTCAAACTCTTTCTTTTCTATTTTTTCGATGGTTTTCCTGATAAGATACTGAGCAGAAGGGTAGACCTCTTCATTGAAATCAGCATTCTGAAGCTGTAAAATTTCTTTTGCTTTTTTTGCTCCGTCTCCTACGAATAATATTTTTTTATCTTTAAATTCCCGAAAAGAAGTTTCATCCAAAATTTTAGCTTCGGTTACAGAGGTTTCCTGTCCTGTTTTCCCGTCATAAACGGCTGTATAAACCTCCATTCTTCTTGCATCGACCAATGGAATGATAAAGTCATAGTTTTTGTCTAAAAAAGGCTCTATCATACTTTCCATTGAATTGACGGCGATAAGAGGAATTTTCAATCCATAGCAAAATCCCTTTGCCGATGATGCACCGATTCTTAGTCCCGTATAAGATCCCGGGCCTCTTCCCAGGGAAACCGCTTCAATGTCTTTAAGTGAAATTTCTGCACCTTCCAAAGCCCATTCTACGAAGGTATGGAGGCTTTCAGACTGTTTATAGTTTTCAGAAACTTCTTCGGTAAGGCAAAGTAGTTTTTCATTATCTGAAATAGCTACTGAACAGTTTTTTGAGGAAGTTTCGAGATATAGGATTTTCATTTTTATAATTTAAATACACTTTGCTGGTGCAAATTTATGGCTTTATTTCTATACTTTGTCGGCTCCACAGTTTCCAGAATGATTTCTCTTTTTTCCAGATTTCCAGTAAACCGAGCATCATTTTAAAATCCTGGTTTTTATACATTCCGGAAACTTTTATTTTCCTTCTTACAGAATAAACGTCGTTATACTTTTTAGCCTCGTATATTTCAATCTGTTGAATATTGCTGTACATTACTTTTTTCGAATTAAAATCCTTTTTAAAATCTTCAAAACTCTGCACCCACCCGTTTGAATGGCCAAAAGAAACATCCGGACAGAGAAGAGTCAAAACTTTTTCATCATTATTTTCCATCAGTTGATCCAACCGGTGAATATTTTCCGCCAATTTTGGTTCTAATGAAATTTGTACTGTTTGAGCATTCCACAAACAGCTAAAAACAATCAGAAATAAAGAGAAAGCTATCTTCATTATTTTCTGTAAATCGTTCTCGGCTCTGCCTGAGCAGTAGGGTAGATGGTCATATCCGAAATACAGACATGTTTCGGAGCATTGATACAATAAGCTATAGAATCTGCGATATCTTCGGCTTTCAGTGGCTCATAACCTGCATAAACAGTAGCTGCCCTTTCCTCATCTCCTTTGAATCTTACCACTGAAAAATCTGTTTCTACAGCTCCCGGCTGGATGTTTGTAATTTTAATTCCGAATTCCGTAAGCTCAATTCTCATTCCTTCCGAAATAACATCAACGGCTTTTTTGGTGGCACAATATACAACGCCATTGGCATACGTTTGTCTCGCCGCAACTGAACTGATATTCACAATATGTCCCGAATTTCTTTCTTTCATTCCCGGAATAATCATTTTGGAAACATATAAAAGTCCTTTCACATTTCCATCAATCATAGAGTCCCAGTCATCGGTTTTTCCTGCTGAAAGCGGATCCAGTCCGTGTGCATTTCCGGCATTGTTGATTAGAACATCAATATCTTTCCATTCTTCAGGAAGGGAATTAATGGCTGTTTCCACTTCTTCCAAATTTCGTACATCAAACCTTAAACTAAAAATTTCGGTGAATTGTGAAAGTTCCTTTTTCAGCGATTCAAGAACTTCAGATCTTCTGCCACAGATGATGATCCTGTTGCCTTGTTTTGCGAGAAGTTCTGCTGTAGATTTTCCTATTCCGGAAGTTGCTCCGGTGATTAATATTGTTTTCATAAAAAATAAATTTCAAATATACCAATGTAACAATTTACCAATATAACAATCATTGATACATTTTTAAATTAGTTAGTTGGCATCGAATGCTTCAAATGCATCCTGAATATGTTCAATGGTCAGGTTTTGTTTTTCATCGGGAAGAACAGAAATTATATCAAAGCGGACTTCGTTCAACACATTAAATTCCTGTAAATAATAATCCGCAGCAGAAACCAGCAGCTTAATTTTTTTCTTATTCACCGATTCCTGAGGGAGATTAAAAACATCGGTAGACCGTGCTTTGACTTCGCAAATAATAATCAGGTTATCTTTTGCTGCAATAATATCGATTTCAGCTTTCTGATACCGGAAGTTTCTCGCAAGGATTTTATAGCCGTTTTTTAATAAAAAGTCAGCAGCGAGGTCTTCTGCTTTTTTTCCAAAATCATTGTGTTGTGCCATTTTTTGTGGAAGGGTTTGAGAGTTTTAGTGTCTTGTGTTTTTAGAGTAAATTATTTAAAAATATCATAAATTATTCTATTTTTCAAACTCAATCTTAACTTGATTCTCAACCTTTAAGTTCACATTTCCTCCGATAATTAAAGGTCTGTTGTCTTTAATATGACCATTCGGAAATCCGAAAACTACAGGAAAATCATACTTTGAAACTCTTTCAGAAATGAGCTGATAAGCAAATTCATCAAAACTGTCATTGTACGCTGTATTTTCTTTTTCATTTCCCATATTGGTCATCCCACCAATAATCAATCCTTTGATTTTTTTGAATACGCCGCCCAGTTCCAGACTCATCATCATTCTATCTAAGGCATAAAAGTTTTCACCAATATCTTCAATAAAAAGGATTCTGTTTTTAAACTTAAATGAATAATCGGTTCCCAAAAGCGCATAAACCAGTGCTAAATTACCTCCAATCAATTGACCCTCACAGGAACCCATTTTATTAAAATGATGAGATTCTAAGACATAATGAGGCGTTTTCCCCTCTAAAATATCAAAAATTAATCTGTAGCTTTCATCTGTTACCCCAAAGCTTGAGGTTTTTACCGTCTGTCCATGAATAGATGCAAATCCTTTTTTCAATAAATAGCTTTGAATAACAGTATTATCGGAATATCCAATATACCATTTCGGATTTTCGGAAAAGTTTTTAAGGTGAATGCTCCTGAGGAGATGCTGACAGCCATAACCTCCTCTTGATGCCCAAATAGCTGCTATTTCACTGTCATTAAAAGCCCAGTTGATATCATTAATTCTTTGTTTTTCCGTTCCTGCATAATTGTAACCTTTCGAAAAGCTGTTGTAGAGATGTTCTCCAAAAACAGGTTCATAACCTTTATTCCGGATCATTTCTATGCCTTTTTCAAGCTGGGACGGTTCTACTGCGCCTGCGGGTGATATTATGGCTATTTTATCGCCTTCTTTTAATGATTTCGGGAAAGTTATTTTTTTCATTTTTCTCTGTGATATTTTACTTCGGTTTTTTCGGCTTCTTCCAGCCTTTTATCGAACTGATTGAATTTTTTAAAGCTTTGTAAAAAAATAAAGAAACTGAAGATAATGAGAATTCCGCCAACAATTCTTCTTATTCTGTTGGCAAGTTTCTGTGTGAGCTTATCATGAAACTGTTTGGCGAGAAAAATTTTAGCCAGATCAATACATAAATAGGTAGCAATCACGACACCGATGTATAGAATAAAATTGCCGGTATCGGGATACTGATTTCTTACTGAGATTACCGTTACCAGCCAGAAAAGAATGACCCCCACATTAAGGAGATTAAAGAAAAAACCATTCATAAACGTTTTAAAATAATTCTGACTGATGAATTTCTCTTCTCCCGGAATATGCATTTTGGTCCTCGTCACCATCATTACTACACCATAGACAAAGATGAGAATGGCTGTGATCCTGTAAAAACCCGGATGCTTATCAATTAAAGTTACAATATCGGCACTTGCATAGTAGGCTGCGAGAATACAGAGAAGATCTGCAGAGATTACTCCGATATCCAAAGCTAATGCGTGTTTTGGTCCTCTGGAAAAGCTGGTTTCTATTAGAAGGAAAAAAATAGGTCCTATAAAAACCAGGCTCAGCATGAATCCTAATACGATGGCAGATAATATAAGTTCAAACATCAAGTAATTTTTTAAATGAAAATCTGAATTTCCATTCCATTTATACAAATGTAAACTTTATGATTTAATTATTCAATAACTATGGATTTAAGAAAAGTATTATTTAAAATAATTTCATTCAAATTATTACTATTTTTAACTATAAAAACAAAAATCCGTTTCACTTTAATGTAAAACGGAAATTATTATTAAAATTTTTAATATTTATTACTCTACAATCTTAAAATCAAGCTGTTTCTGGATAAGGTTTGCCTTCACTACTTTGATTTGTACCTGGTCTCCCAGCTGATAACGCTTTCCGTGTCTCATACCATACACGGCGTGCGTTTTGGCATCATATGAGTAGGAATCATCCACAAGATCTCTTAGTTTAATTAAGCCTTCCGCACCGTTTTCAGGAATTTCCACCCAAAAACCAAATTCCGCTACTCCTGAAATTACGCCTGTAAAAGTTTCTCCAAGATGTTTTTCCATAAATTTCACCTGCATGAATTTAATGGAATCCCTTTCCGCATCTGCCGCTAAGCGTTCCATGGAACTGCAGTGTTTTGCTTTTTCTTCGAGCTCGGCTTTGTTTGGGGATTTTCCTCCGTCCAGATAATGCTGAAGTAAACGATGGGCAATAAGATCCGGATAACGACGGATAGGCGAGGTAAAGTGTGTGTAAAAATCGAAACCAAGTCCGTAGTGACCAATAGGTTCCGTAGAATAGACCGCTTTGCTCATGCTTCTCATGGCAAGCGTTTCAATCATATTTTCTTCGCCTTTACCTTTTACATCATGCAATAATCTATTCAAAGATTCGGCTACTTTCTTACTGTTGGCAAGATCCATTTTATATCCGAAAGTGGATACAAAATCTCTCAACGATTCCAGTTTTGCAGGATCCGGATCGTCGTGAACCCTGTATATAAAAGTATTTTGGGTAATATCTCCTTTTTTGTTCAGGGAAATAAATTCCGAAACTTTTTTATTGGCAAGCAGCATAAACTCTTCAATCAGGTGATTTGAATCTTTACTGATTTTAAAATATACACCAACCGGTTCGTTATTTTCATTAAGATTGAACCGCACTTCGCTTCTGTCGAAGGTAATTGCTCCTTTCCTGATTCGTTCTGCACGCATGATTTTTGCCAGCTTATCCAGCACATTAATTTCTTCCTGCAGATCACCTTGCTTTGTTTCGATTCTTTCCTGAGCTTCCTCATACGTGAATCTTCTGTCAGAATGGATCACCGTTCTTCCGAACCATTGCTTTTTGATATTAGCATCATCATCTAATTCGAAAACCGCTGAAAAAGTAAATTTGTCTTCATTCGGACGAAGAGAACAGACATCATTACTCAGCACTTCCGGAAGCATGGGTACAACGCGGTCTACAAGGTAAACGGAGGTTGCTCTCTGATACGCTTCATCATCCAGAATTGTTCCGGGAACCACATAATGTGATACATCAGCAATATGAACCCCGATTTCCCAGTTTCCGTTTTCCAGTTTTCTGATGGAAAGCGCATCATCAAAATCTTTGGCATCTTTAGGGTCGATGGTAAAAGTTGTAATCCCACGCATATCCCAGCGTTTTGCCACTTCAGCTTCATTAATACTTCTGTCTATTTTGTCGGCATCTCTTTCTACTTCTTCAGGAAACTGGTATGGCAGCCCGTATTCAGCAAGAATAGAGTGAATTTCTGTTTCATGCTCACCCGGAGCTCCCAGTACCTGGATAATTTCTCCTTCCGGATTTTTATCGCCGGGTTTCCACTCGGTCATTTTTACGACAACCTTATCACCATCATTAGCACCTCCAAATTTTCCTTTCGGAATAAAAATATCAGTATTGATGGTCTTTTTATCACAAACCACAAATCCGAAATCTTTATGAGCAACTACCTGAAGCGTTCCTACAAATTCTGTTCTACCTCTCTCAAGAACTTCCAGAACGGAACCTTCCAGCTTTTTACCTTTATAAGTGTAGGTTACAATTAAAACTTTGTCGCCTTGCAGGGCATCTTTCACATTTTTGGAATGAATGAAGATGTCATCTTCCAGACCTTCAACATTAACATAGGCATTTCCGGACTGGTTAAAGTCGATAACTCCCGTCAATGTTCCTTTGATATTAAGATTAACGATATATTTTCCTTTTTCGGCTTCTTTAATTCTTTCCGTAGCCTGCAGCTTATGCAACGCCTGGATGACTAGCTCGCGCTGTCTCGGATTTTTATAGTCTATTCCTTCTGCAATCTGCTTGTAATTATAGACTTTCGTTGAATTTTCATTCATAAAACGCAGAATCAGTCTCCCGATTTCCTGCAGTTTATGATCATTTTTCTGACTTATATATTTTCTTTTTTTTGGCATTCTAAAATTATTTTTTAATATGTTCTAATGAATATCATATTTCGTTCTGTTAGCATTCCTTATTAAGAATAGTTAGAACTGTCACGGAATATTCATTAAATAATAGACTGTATCATGAGACATGTATGAACTCATCTACAGCAACATCAATTTTCTTTCCATTTCTATCATTGATGGAACTTTTAGTTTTGCATAAATTTAATACAAAAATGGAGAAGAGTAGGGAAAACCTTTTATTAAATATCTTTAAATATAATACAGGTTCAATGGAAATGACAGGATGGTAAATCCTCCGGACGCCGCAAATATACAAAATTAAAAACAAATAAGGCTTGTAATTTGATTTACAAGCCTTTATATTTTAGCAGTATGCGATTTTATCAACTCTGTTTTGATGTCTTCCGCCTTCGAAGTCCGTTGAGAGAAATTTATCTACGATTTCTATTGTTAATTCTTTAGAAATGAATCTTGCAGGAATGGAAATCATATTCGCATCATTATGCTGTCTTGCCAATGAAGCGATCTCCGGCATCCAGCAAAGGGCGCAACGGATTTTTTGATGTTTGTTGGCTGTGATTTGAACTCCGTTTCCGCTTCCGCAGAATAAAATTCCAAGCTCATTTTCTCCGTTTTCTACCGAAGTTGCTGCGGGATGCACAAAGTCCGGATAATCCACACTGTCTGTGGAAAACGTTCCAAAATCTTGAACTTCAAAGTTTTCTGACAAATAGTTTTTAACAATTTCTTTATATTCGAAGCCCGCATGGTCTGCGGCAATGGCAATTTTTCTTTTCATAACTGTTTATTTAGCCTTTTTAGATTTTATTTCATAGCAAAGGTAAGAATTATAACAATCTTTGTTAGTCTTTCGGGAGTAAATTGTGAAAAGCATTGTGAATAACTGTGGATAACTGCGGCAAAATAAATGTTTCGTAACATTGAAAAAATTTGTAATGGAAAGTATGACCAAAAAAAATGTTAAAATTTTCAAAAAACTTTCTGGCAGGAATTGTTGACTTTTTCCATAAATCAGTTATCCATAAAGCAAATTGGGGAAAAGTTATCAATAATTGTTAGTAACGAAGTGAAAAATCAGATTTACAACCTTTTATAATGTAAATAAAATGTGAATTGAATATAAAATTACCTGTTATGAAATTTATCGTGAAAACTTATCCCCTAAATTCACATCACTCAACAACAATAGCGTATTCTTTTTTTTAAAGAGAAAAAAATTGTTGATAGCTGAATGTTGGGTTTGCGAAAAACTTTTCTGAAAACTTTTCAAAGGTTGCCGCGATTCAAAAATTTTAAAATCTTACATTTGTGAAAAGAAAAACTCAACGATATTGATGGAGCCGTCTGGCCGCAGGTTTATACAATGCTGCAGGGACAGTCGGCTGCCTAAGACCGAAGAAATAATATACATGTACATATGAAAACAATCAATGATTTCAATTTTAACGGTAAGAAAGCACTAGTAAGGGTAGATTTCAACGTTCCTCAGGATGACCAGCTGAAAGTTACAGATAATACCCGTATAGTAGCCGTAAAACCTACAGTGGATAAGATCCTGCAGGACGGTGGAGCTGTGATTCTTATGGCACACCTTGGAAGACCAAAAGGAGAGGTGAAAGATGAATTTTCACTAAAACATATTGTAGAAGAAGTATCTCATGTTTTAGGCCATCAGGTAAAATTTGTTGATGAATGTGTAGGAGAGAAAGCTGAACAGGCAGCACAAAATCTTAATGCCGGTGAAATTCTTTTACTGGAAAATTTACGTTTTCATAAAGAGGAAGAAAAAGGAGATGAGGCTTTTGCGGAAAGTCTTTCAAAACTGGGTGATGCGTACGTGAATGATGCTTTTGGAACCGCACACAGAGCACACGCTTCTACAGCTGTAATCGCTAAATTTTTCCCTTCAACTAAATTTTTCGGTTTATTGATGGCTAAAGAACTTCAGGCGATTGATAAGGTTCTAAAATCTGGCGAACGTCCTGTAACTGCGATACTTGGAGGATCTAAAGTTTCTACTAAAATTACAATTATTGAAAACATGTTGCCGGCGGTAGATAATCTGATTATTGGTGGCGGTATGGCTTTTACATTTATTAAAGCACTTGGTGGTAAGATAGGGAATTCTCTTGTAGAGGAAGATAAACTACCATTGGCGTTGGAAATTTTAGGTAAAGCCAAAGAACATAAAGTGAAAGTTTATCTGCCATCTGATACCATTATTGCAGAAAGTTTCAGCAATGATGCCGAAAGAAAAGAAGCAGATATATATTCTATCCCTGAAGGATGGATGGGTCTTGATGCGGGACCAAAATCAAGAGATCAGTTTAATGATGTACTGCTGGATTCAAGAACAATTTTATGGAACGGACCGATCGGTGTTTTTGAAATGTCGAATTTTGCTGCAGGAACTGTTGCTTTAGGAGACAGTATTGCTGAAGCGACAAGACAGGGAGCTTTCTCATTAGTTGGAGGGGGAGACAGTGTTGCATTTGTAAAGCAATTCGGATATGGTGAGAAAGTAAGCTATGTTTCTACCGGTGGTGGTGCAATGCTTGAAAGTCTTGAAGGTTTGGAGCTTCCCGGAGTGGCTGCAATTAATCAATAAGAAATTTTTCTTCATAAATAAAAAACCCAGCAAACCTGCTGGGTTTTTTATTTTGTATATTCTTAAATAAAGGCTTAGTAAAAATTTTTAAGCAACTCTCAGAGACTTTTACTGAAAATTAAAAAAGGCTAAATATTTTCTAAATTTCATATTTACTAACAAATTTTCAGCAATATGTTGAAAAAATGACCTTCAGAAATAGGCTAAATTTCCATTTTCTACTTTTTTTCGATTATGTATATCAAGCTCGAAAATTCGTTTGAAAAAAGGGCTTTTATGTTCGAAATCGTTCCGTAGATCGCTGCTTTTAGCCAAAAAATAGAAGATTTTTGATATTTTTCGCTTAACATGGAGATATAATAGGAATCAAGAACCAAAGGTTTAATCTTTCTCAATTTCCAGTTCGGTTTTTTTGAGATGAGATTTTCCATCCCCTTTTTTGTAAAATGATAAATGTGGCGTGGTACATCATAGGCGGCCCAATATTCTTTATAATGTTTTGCATCATAGGAAGTAGGGTTGGGAACGGCAATAATTACAATTCCTTTTTCCTTCAATTTTCTGTTAAATATTTCCAGCATTTCATCCTGATTTTCGATGTGCTCGAAAACATGCCAAAGGGTAATGGCATCCAGACTGTGATCATCAATAAAATTAATATCATCTAAAATTACAGCTTTAGATAATTTTCCTGCTGCTGCTTTTCTTGCATCGGAATCAGGTTCAAATCCGAACGCCTCAAAATCATTTTCTATATATTTTACAAATTCGCCGGCACCGCATCCGTAATCCAAAACTTTTGAATTTTTAGGAATTCTGTCAAGCAATATTGTTTTTTTATATTGTAAGTTGAATGATTGTAAAAATTTGTATAGTTTTTCTTTCAGACTACCGGAATCCTGATGATGGGAAATATAATCTTCACTTTCATAATATTTTGAAATGTTAGATGGAATAGGGGAGGTCTTATAAACACCCTTAGTTTCTGTTTCCTTGATTTCAAATATTTCCTGAGAAAGAAAATGATCTTTAATTTTCATTGTAATGCAATCTTTATAAATAAAATTAAGGTGTTTAAGTCTTGTTAAAAGGTTTTAAAACACCTTAATTTATGCTGTAAAATTATTTATGTTTCACGTGAAACATTTATCAATTAACGTCCCAAATAGACCAGTAAAACGTTGATATCAGCCGGTGAAACACCACTGATTCTTCCTGCCTGAGCAATCGTTTTTGGTCGTACATTAGACATTTTTTGTTTGGCTTCAGCAGAAAGACTTGATATTTTAGTGTAATCAAAATCTTCTGGAATTTTAATGTTTTCCAGTCTGTTTAGTTTGGCTACATTTTCTTTTTCCTTTTCAATATAGCCTTTATACTTAATGTTAATTTCAGCTTGTTCTCTTACTTCGTCATCATATTTAGATGCATTTTCTCTGATGGCTTCAATATTTTCAAGCTTTTCCAGGGTCATATTGGGTCTTGTAAGAATTTGGGCTGCTCTGTATGCCTGATCTACCGGGCTGCTTTCAATAGTTTCCAGGATAGGATTAATCATTCCCGGTTTTAAAGAAGTTTCTTTAAGGAAGCTTTCAAGTTCTTGGCTTTGAGCAACTTTCTCTTCAACTCTTTTTAAACGTTCTTCTTTTGCTAATCCTAATTCAAATGCTTTTTGTGTTAATCTGATGTCTGCATTATCCTGTCTCAGCAATAGCCTGTATTCAGCTCTTGAAGTAAACATTCTGTAAGGTTCTTCCGTACCTTTTGTAATTAAATCATCAATTAAAACACCAATATATGCTTCATCTCTGTTAAGAATGAATTCTTCTTTTTCGTGTACTTTATTGTGGGCATTGATCCCTGCAATTAGCCCTTGTCCTGCAGCTTCTTCATAGCCGGTTGTTCCGTTGATCTGCCCTGCAAAATACAGATTGTCGATCAATTTTGTTTCTAAGGTATGCTTTAATTGGGTAGGAGGGAAGTAGTCATATTCAATAGCATAGCCGGGACGGAAAACTTTTACATTTTCAAAGCCCGGAATATGTTTCATTGCTTTAATTTGTACATCTTCCGGAAGGGAAGAACTAAATCCGTTAACATAAATTTCTACTGTTTTCCAACCTTCCGGTTCTACGAACAGCTGGTGTCTATTTCTTTCTGCAAAACGGTTGATTTTATCTTCGATACTCGGACAGTATCTTGGTCCCAAACTCTGAATGGTACCGTTGAACATTGGACTTCTGTCGAATCCTTCACGTAAAATATCATGTACTGTTTCGTTGGTATAAACAATATGACAGCTTAATTGTTTGGTTAATTTAGGAGTATCTAAATAGCTGAATTTTTGAGGGTTTTCGTCCCCTTTCTGTTCTTCCATTTTAGAATAATCCAGGCTTCTTCCATCTACACGCGGTGGAGTACCGGTTTTCATTCTTCCGGCTTCAAAACCTAAAGAGACAAGCTGTTCCGTAATACCGAAAGCTCTTGGTTCGCCCATTCTTCCTCCTCCTAGTTGTTTGTCTCCAACATGTATTAATCCATTGAGAAAAGTACCATTGGTAAGAACAACAGAATGAGCTTTGATTTCAATTCCCAATGAAGTAACTACACCTGTTACTTTATTATTCTCCACGATAAGCTGTTTCACCATATCCTGAAAGAAATCCAGATTCGGTGTATTCTCTAAGGCCAAACGCCATTCCTCTGCGAATAGCATTCTGTCGTTTTGTGTTCTTGGAGACCACATGGCAGGACCTTTCGAAAGATTAAGCATTTTAAACTGTATGGCAGATTTATCCGCTACAATTCCGGAGTAACCTCCCATTGCGTCAATCTCACGAACGATTTGTCCTTTGGCGATACCGCCCATTGCGGGGTTGCAGCTCATTTGTCCGATCGTCTGCATATTCATTGTAATAAGCAATGTTTTCGATCCGAGATTGGCTGCTGCAGCGGCGGCTTCACATCCTGCATGACCTGCACCAACTACAATTACATCATATATTTCTGAAATCATCTTTTTCGCTTGTTTTAAGCTTCAAATTTTAATTTTTTTTATAAATGTTTCACGTGAAACATTAAGTGTAATTACGGCTTAAAATCGCCTATAATACGTCTTTTTAGCCCCGATCGCAGCATTTGTCTGAGCTCATTTTCTTTTTTTTTAAAAAGAAAATAGCGAGTGCGGAGAGCGGGATTAGGCTCCTGAAAAAATAGCATCCAAATATGTTGTTTATCTGATTGCTATTCAGTTTTTCAATTGCTGTATTTTGCTAAATAAAAATCTTCTTTGCTTCGCATCAGCTGTTCTTCTTCTTCCGATTTATCTTTATATCCTGAAAGGTGAAGAACACCATGTGCTAAAACCCTTCTCAGTTCTTCTTCATAATCTTTTGACAGATTAGAAGCATTATCTGAAATGCGCTGCAAAGATACGAAAATCTCCCCGCTTATCGTTCTTCCTTTTACATAGTCGAAAGTAATGATGTCGGTATAGTAATCATGTTGCAGATAATCCTGGTTTACTTTGAGTAGATATTCGTCGTTACAGAATATATAATTGATTTCGCCAAGTTTCTTATTTTCTGAAAGAATGATTTCTTCCAGCCATTTCTTATAGTTGGTATCAACTGTTTCGGGTAAGTTTTCGTAAAAGAATTGTATCATCGTATTAAAACCAGTGTCCTAAAATTACACTGAATATGCCTTTTTGATTATTTTTGAGAGAGTGACTGAAGTTTATTTTAATCTGTCCGAATGGAGATTTGTAACCAGCGGTAACTCCTAAAGAGCTGTAATTTAGTTTTACTGCATCTTCAAAGCTTATATCATCCGAGAGATTCGCAAAGGAGAAGTTTCCGCTGATGAAGTAGTTCTTATTGAATTTAAATTGAAGATCATTACAAATCAAAATCACATTATTGCTGTTCAGCTGCCCGAAGTAAAACCCGGGAAAGCTTCTGAAATTAACGATATTCTGCTCAAAGATACCACCAAGTCTGTACTGATAAAACTGAGGCAGATTTTCCCCTAATGTAATTCCGCCATAAAGATTAAGGCGATAAGCAAATTGTTTGGAAAGCGGGATATTGATTCTGATGTCGGCTTTTATCTGGACCAGTCTTTTTTCAACTTCCGATTTCATCAGATCGATTACTTTACCTTCTGCATTAATGTAAATACCGCGGGTAGGGAAGTCTTTATCATTCTGGGTATCACTTTTCAGAAATACATAAGGATTCAGGAAGCGGTTATAACGTTTATTGGTTCCATTGGCTTCCGCTTCAAAATAATCATGGCTGATTCCTGCGCCCACTGCAAATTTATCTCTCCAGATAGATTGAATATACGCTTCATTACGCAACCACATCCATTGATCTACTTCATAATTGTTGATGTCCTTCAAATCAAAACTCATTCCTGACGAATAGATCCCGAATCCCGGAATATATCCGTTGTCAATAAAATAATTCAGATAATATCTTGGTTTATCGCCCACAATAACATCCAGCGATAGGTTTGAATTTCTGAATAAAAGACGTTTCGCAGAATAGTTAACAAGAAGCCCGGTTTTGAAAATTTCGTCGTAATGCAGCCCGAATTTAAGAAAGTGGCGTGAATTGTCCTCAGTGACATATAATTTCAGGTAGTTGACATCATTTTCAGAGATGATATCGTAATTAATAAATTTATAATTATTCGTAGCGACCAGCTTATCTATTTTTTTATTAATGCTTCCGTAAGTCTGAAGGGACGGAAGGCGAAGTCCCATCTTCCCGAGAACGTAGTTTTTCCCGTAAATTCGGCCTCCTTCTATTGCAACGCTATCTATTTTATAGACATTGGAATATATGGGATTTATGTGCTGTCTGAGACGGTCAAACGGACGTTTTGGCAATTCATCCAGAATTTTGGAATATTTCAGTCCTTCCGCGTAACCGCTGTCAAGAATTTTTTTCTTTTCATCATAACTTGTAGCAGTCATTCCGGTAAGGTTTGGTTTGATATTGATATCTGTGAATTTATATTGTCTTCTGGTATCTTTTTTAATTCCGAAATCAATGACCTGATTCAGTATGGAAATGATATTCCCAAGATCTTCTCTTTTGGATAAATCCTGGTTGAGATCTACTCCGATTACTATATCAATGCCTTTATCTTTTAGCGGTTTTGAAGGATAATTTACCGTCATCGCGCCGTCGATGTAAATGCTGTCTCCAATTTTTACGGGATCCATCAACGAAGGAAATGCTGAGCTGGCCATGATAGACTGTACCAGATCTCCTTTTTCAAAAATCTGCATGTTTCCACTTTCAAGATTAGTAGCTACACACATAAAAGGAATCGGCAACTTTGAAAAATCATCAATATTGGAAACATTTTTAAAAAGCTCTTTTAAAAGATAAACATTTTTCTGGCCGGTACTAATGGAGGAGGGAAGGGTAATTTTACCGTTTTTCAGAGGAATGGTGAGAAGATATTTATCAACTGATTTATTGAAAAAAGTAGTTTCCTGTCTTGTGGCTTTAGGATCCATGATTAATGAATAGAAATCCGTATCCATCACAATTTTTTCTATTTCTTTCCCGGAATATCCTGAAGCATATAAACCGCCTACAATTGCTCCCATACTGGTTCCGGCAATGTAATCAACCTTTACGCCTAACGAATCCAGTACTTTAAGTACTCCCACATGAGAAAATCCTTTAGCTCCTCCTCCTGCAAGTGATAATCCTATTCTTGGATTTTTAGGAATCACCAGATCTTTTTTCACCTGAGACCGGATCAAAAATAATTGGAATACTAATAAAAGAATCAGGAGCTTTCTCATAAGTTAATCTTTTACATAAATCCTTTTCACACGTGGCGAAATGGAGGTTAATACTTCATAGGTTATTGTTTTGCAGTAATCTGCGAATTCTTTCAGGGTTGGTTTTGCATTGAATACCGTTACTGTGTCCCCTTCTTTTACATCAGGAATATGATCTACATTAATCATCATCATATCCATGCAGATATTTCCGACAATAGGAGACAATATTTTATGGATTCCCACATTCCCCACCTGATTTCCTATCAGTCTTGGAATACCGTCGGCATAACCAACTGGTATTGTGGCTATTTTTGTGGTATGATCTGTTTTAAATTTTCTGCTGTAACCCACGGATTCTCCGTTTCCTACATACGATATTTGTGAGATTACGGTTTTAAAACTTACCACAGACCGAAGCTGTTTATTTATTTCACTATTTGGTGATTCTCCTAACATTCCGATGCCAATTCTTACCATATCATATTGATAATCTGTATAATTGGTTATTCCTGAAGAATTCAGGATGTGACGGGTAGGAGTGTAGCCCAGGTGCTTTATCAGATAACTTGAATTTTTTTCAAATGTATCAAGCTGATGCAAAGTAAATTCTTTTTCTGAAGAAAGATCAGATGATGATAAATGGCTGAATATGCTTTTTACTTTTACATTCTTTTGGGCTAAAGTGCTGCTTAATTCATCCAGTTCAAAATCCTTAAAACCAAGACGATGCATTCCTGTTTCCAGTTTAATATGGATTGGATATTTTTTATCGTATCCTGATTTCTGTACCGCTTCATAAAACTGTTCCAGTACCCTGAAGCTGTATATTTCCGGCTCCAGATTGTAGGCAATCACAGTTTCGTAACTGTGTTGTTCAGGATTCATGACAACAATCGGTACAGTAATTCCTTTTTTACGAAGCTCAACGCCCTCATCTACAAAAGCCACTCCTAAGTAATCGATATGATGATGCTGCAGGAATTCTGAAATTTCATAGCTTCCGAGGCCGTAGGCATTGGCTTTCACCATTGCCATCATTTTAGTGGAAGGCTTCAGTAAGGATTTATGATAATTGATGTTATGAAGAATTGCATTCAGATTAATTTCAAGAACGGTATCATGTTTTCTGAGTTCAAGAATATCTTTAAGCTTTTCAATCTCAAATTTTCTCGCACCTTTTAGAAGAATAATCTGATTTTCTATTTCCGTAAGGTGTTTACTGTCAATTAATTCCTGAGTGTTAATGTAAGTAGAAGTTTTAGATTTAAATAATTCACTGTATTTAGATATTTCATGACCAATCAGGAAAACAGAATCGAATTTCTGCTCATTTACCAGTTCGGATACTTCTTCGTACAGTTCTTTTGAATTTGAATTTACTCCAACGATTTCCGTTAAGACCAGGGATTTTTTTGGTTTATTATATTCATTTAAAAATTGTAGGGCTGTTTTTAAAGAATCCAGATCCAGATTAAAAGAATCATTGATAACAATATTGTTTTTAATTCCTTCAATAGCTTCAAGCCTCATTTCTACAGCTTTCAGCGCATTGATTTTTTCGATGATCTTATCATTGCTGATCCCTAATTCTTTTAAAACAGTTAAGAGTGCCAGAGCATTGATTAACGTTGCCTCGTCCCGTTGATTAGCGGGAAAGCTTATTTGTTCACTAAAATAATGAACAACGACATCCTTTCCTCTTGAAAAATTATTTTTGAAATGTACATTATTGCTTTCCTTAAAGCCGTAAGTAATTAATTTTTTTGTTGAATAGAGTTCTTTTATTTTACTGTCAACCAATAAATTATCACCATTGTAAATAATAATTTCCGAATTTTTGAACAATTTGATTTTTTCATCAATCAGTTGTTCCTCAGATTTGAAGTTGGCGAGGTGCGCAGTACCGATATGCGTCAGCAACCCGATCTGAGGGTGGAATATATTTTCCTGCTTTTCCATTTCATCCGGTTTCGAGATCCCTACTTCAAAAATTCCCAGTTCATGGGACTCATTAATCTGAAGCAAAGATAAAGGAAGGCCAATCTGAGAATTAAAACTTTTAGGACTTTTTACCGTTTTGAATTCATTCCACAGGCATTGATACAGCCATTCTTTTAAAATAGTTTTACCATTGCTTCCCGTAATTCCAACAGATTTTATATGAGCATTTTCAAAATGATATTGTGCAAGTTTTTGGAGAAAGGCAACAGAATCACTGGTAATAATCCAGGTAACATTTTCATACTGCGGATCATGGTGTTCTGAAATAATTACGCCTATACCCCTGTCAATGGCAGCCTCAATAAACTTTTCTCCCGAATTCTTCTTCGTATTGATCGCAATAAAAGCTGTATTTTTGGTGGAATAAATAATCCTGCTGTCGAAAGCTATATTTTTTATCAAAAGTTTTTCGTCACCAATAACCTGTGCATTGGTGATTTCTGCAATCTGATGTACTGTATAATTCATTGGTGCCTGTTCTGCTGATTGTAAGCAGGAAACAAATAAGCAAAGGCCTTATCAAATAATTGCTTATGCTTCCGGCTTCTTTTTGGCCTAATTTACTGTTTTTTCTTCTTCAAAAGCACTTCGTCAATAAAAACCCGGCGGCTTACCGCTTCATAGCTTTCGGTTTCACCAAGTTCAACAAGGTTATTGCCACTGGATATTCTCATAGAATAATTGGCAAGATTTCCGGTCCTTTTACAGATCGCGTGTACTTTGGTCACATATTCGGCAGTGGCCATAAGATTTGGCATCGGCCCGAATGGCCTTCCTAAAAAGTCCATATCAAGACCGGCAATTACTACCCGGATTCCGCTGTCTGCCAGTTGATTGGCTACATCTACAATGCCTTCATCAAAAAACTGTGCTTCATCAATTCCCACTACATCACAGTTGGAGGCCAGCAAAATAATTTCATTGGGATTTTCTACCGGTGTACTTCGTATTTTATTTTGATTATGAGAAATAACGTCTTCTTCAGAATACCTTGTATCCAGTTTCGGTTTAAAAATCTCCACATTCTGCCCCGCCATTTCTGCCCTTCTCAGCCTCCTGATCAACTCTTCGGTTTTTCCGGAAAACATTGAGCCACAAATAACTTCCATCCAACCACTTTGTTTGGAATGATTAATTGTATTTTCTAAAAACATTTGTTAAATTAGCCGTATATTTTTAACATCAAAAGTAAGCAATTTTTTAACAAGATTCTTATATGCAAAACATCCAAGATTTAAAGGAAAAGATTTTTTTTGAATCCAAGAATATGATCGCTATTCTGGATAAAATAAGCAATGTAGACGAATTAATTTCCCGGCAGGATCTTGTAGATGAACTTGCTAACCGGATTTCGTTTCTCAAGTTGCTTGAAAAAAATCTGGAGTATTTTGAAAAAGAAAATTTTTCTTCAACAGAAAAAAATAGTGAAAACTTTTCATCTCAACCTTTCATTGAAAGCAATTATGAAGTGGAAGAGGAAGAAGCTATTTTTAATAACCAACTGAATGAAATCGGCGAAAGTAAAGAATTTCCTGTTATGGAAGAAGAAGCCATTTTCAATAATCAGCTGAATGAAATTGTTGAAGAAGAGCTTCATGAGACACTGGTTGACTTTGTTGAAGAAAATACTGATTCTGAAACTGTTATATCAGCAGATGTACAAGAAGATAAAGATATTTTCAATAAGCAACTGGAAGAAACCGATGAACACGAAATTCCTGACAATACAGACAGGACATTGAATTTTATCGATGAAGAAAGAATTTTGGCAAATGCTGAACCTGAAAATGATGATGATATTGATGAAGACATGTTCAGCAGAGAACATACAGAAGAAGAAGCCATTTTTAATAATCAGCTGAATGAAATTGATGAATTTGAAAATGAAATTTCGGATGATCAGGGAAATTTTAATGATTTTGATGAAGAAGAAAATATCCGGAATAATTTTGATAAGGATGTTAAAAATGAAGAAAAGCAGGAAATTACAGAAACCATTCCAAGTATTTTTGATACGGAACCTATTGAGGAAGACCTGCTGATCGAAGAAAATGAGGAACATTTTACGGTTTCTGAAGCCATGATCGAACACGGAGAAATGGCTGCGGATACTTCAAATGTAGAAAGTATTGTAACGGAAATCAGGCATGAAGCGGCTCTTGAGGAAAAACAGGAGACTATTTTGGCAGAAATTAATGACCGCCGAAAAATTGTTGAGATTGACAGGCCTGTTCCTGAAAAAGAAAACGATAAACCGGCCTCCGATGAAAGTTTTGAAAATTTAGAAGCATATCAGCAGGAGAAAAAAATAAAGCTGGCTCATATTAAAGGCTTAAAAGCTGTACAGACGCTTTTTGATGATGATCATCTGGAAAGAACACTGCCCTTGGAACAGACAGCACCTGTTGAGAAAAAAGAAGATACGGGAAGTATTTTAAAAACAAATATTCCAACGGATTTTATGGAGGCGGAAAAGAAAAAACCGGAATTCAAACTGGATTTAAATGATCGTATTGCTTTTACAAAAACACTTTTCGGGGGAAGCCAGTCTGAATTGAATGAGGTAGTAAATAATCTGAACAGTTTCAGAACATTAGAAGATGCAAAGGAATACCTGAGCGACCTTTATTATGCCAAAAAATGGAGCAAGGTGGATGAATATGCACAAAGACTCTGGATCTTGGTAGAAAACAAATTTTTATAACGTAAATTTTGAGCGGAATTCTATATTTTGTTCCCACACCGATCGGGAACCTTGAGGATATGACTTACAGAGCAGTAAGTGTTTTAAAAGAAGTAGATTATATACTATGTGAAGACACCAGAACTTCCGGAATTCTTCTGAAGCATTTCGAGATTTCCAAACCTTTAAAATCGTATCATCTTCATAATGAGCATCAGGCAACGGATAAAGTGATCGCTGATCTGAAAAGCGGTCAGAATATTGCCATTATCACCGATGCAGGAACTCCCGGAATTTCGGATCCCGGTTATTTACTGGCAAAAGCAGGCGCAGATCATCATATTGATATGATCTGTCTTCCGGGAGCCACAGCCTTTGTTCCGGCTTTAGTAGTTTCCGGACTTCCCAATAACGAATTTCTTTTCGCAGGATTTCTCCCACAGAAAAAAGGCAGGCAGACCAAACTGAAGCAGCTGGCAGAAGAAAAAAGACGATTGTTCTCTATGAAAGTCCCCATAAAATCAATACTACGCTGGAACAGATCAAAGAATTTTTCGGAGAAAACACGAAAGTAAGCCTGAGCAGGGAAATCTCAAAAAAATTTGAAGAAACCAAACGCGGAACAATTATTGAACTTATTGAATTTTCTAAAAGCAAAACCTTAAAAGGTGAGATCGTTCTCATCGTAAATAATTCCATTTAATTGAAAAAACTAATTTTCGTGCTGTTTTCGTCGGTTTGCCTCGGACAGACGGATCAGTATAAACAGATACTCTTAACAAAAAAGCTGGGCAAAGAAGTGCGTTCCTACACGAAAGGTTACGGAATGATCAACGATGCCAAAACCGGAACATCCGGAATCGTAGATTCTTTAGGAAATATTACTTTTAGTTATCCTTTTAAAAGCGAAATATCAAGGCTTTGGAAAGACAGGTTTATCCTTAAGGTTAAATCAGGGAATTCCACAGGAAAAACAGCTCTTATTGATGAAAAAGGAAGTGAACTTATTCCTCTTGAAAACTTCAGGTTCAGGACATGGGAAAATAAAGACCGGCTGATCTGCACAAAACAAGGAAAAGAATGTGTTTATGACTTCAACGGAAAACAGATTATCCCTTTTTCGGAGAAAATAGAATTCGGCAGCGAAAACAGATTTTTTGTTAAGGTAAACGGAAGCTGGTTTATTTACGATTTTGACGGCAAACAGGTTTCAGACAGAGCATTTACTACTGATCTTCGGTTTTACAAAGGCCGTACTTATATTTCTACAGGTGAAAAATCCGGTGAAATTATTGATAATAACGGGAAAACGCTAACTAAAATTTCAGATCATAACGTAGACAATATCAATGCATTTCCGTTCCTTGTAACGCTTGATGCAGCAAAAAACCGGTACGGAATTATTAATGACACGGAAAAAGTTATTGCGGATGAAATCTATGATCAGGCTTTCGTAGGAAGAGAATATATCTATCTTACCAAAGATGATAAAGTAAGTATTTTTTCAAAGAAGGAAGGGAAGGTTTATGATCTTGATTATCAATATGTAAACCCTCTTTTTAACGGTTTGTTTAAAACATCTCAGGATCAGAACAATCCTAAAGCTGCAGTGGTTCGCTTATCCGGAGAAGTTGTTTTTCCTAAAGAATATGACCGGGTGGAAGGACTTACCATCGCCGGAGAAAAATATATTTATCTAAGAAAAAACGATGAAGAAACAATTGTAGATAAAAATTTAAAAAATATCCTCAAGGAAAATTATGAAATTGAAAAAATATTTCCGAATACCATTATTTTAAATAAAGATAATAACTACTACAAATTTTCACCAAAAGACGGAGAATACATAGAATTGAAAGGTTTGAAAGAGATTAAACCTTTGGAAATGTATCCCATGATCATAGGGAAAAATGCCGATAATTTCTACGGAGTTCTCAATGAAAACGGCAAAGAAATTATTCCTTTTGTCTATGATGATATCATTACTTTTTCGGGTGCCAATGAATTTGTGATAAGAAAAGGCAATAAATTCGGAATTTCCAACCATAAAAATGAACCTTTGGCAGAAGTGGTTTTTGATAAATACGTTCAGGATAAAAAAGGGATAAAATTGATGAAAGGAAAGGATTTTCAATTTATTTATTTTACAGAACAGAATGAAAAGAATTTTATTGAATAATCATATTATGATAAAAAACAGAGAATAAATTTCATTAAAATCGCGATTTAAAATGCAATGAATAACATTTTGTAATATCTTTGCGCACTGTTTTATTCGGATAAAATTAAATAATGTATATATTAGCCAACCTTCAAAAGGCTAATTGGTTAAAGAAAATAATTGTCATATATGAAACTATTAGAAGGAAAAGTAGCGCTAATAACGGGAGCTACAAGAGGAATCGGAAAAGGAATCGCTGAAATGTATGCCCAGCAGGGAGCAAAGATCGCTTTTACTTATGCCGGATCTGTAGACAAAGCTAAGGAATTAGAAGCCACTTTAAGTTCTGTAACTCAAATTAAGGGATATCAGTCTGATGCATCGGATTTTGATGCTGCTCAAACATTGGTAGACGAAGTTCTGAAAGAATTCGGAAAAATTGATATCCTGATCAACAATGCCGGTATCACAAAAGATAATCTGTTGTTGAGAATGTCAAAAGAAGACTGGGATAAAGTAATCAATGTAAATCTTGATTCTGTATTTAATCTTACAAAAGCCGTAATCAAGCCTATGATGAAGGCAAAAGAAGGTTCTATTATCAATATGACTTCCGTAGTTGGAATTAGCGGGAACGCGGGACAGGCGAATTATGCGGCCTCAAAAGCCGGTGTTATCGGGTTTACAAAATCTGTAGCGCTTGAATTAGGTTCCAGAAATATCCGTTGCAATGCTATTGCTCCGGGCTTTATCCAGACTGAAATGACAGATGCGCTTGATGATAAGGCAAAAGACAAATGGAACGAAGCTATTCCTATGAAAAAATTAGGTCAGACAAAAGATATTGCCAATGCCTGCGTGTTTTTAGGAAGTGAAATGGCATCGTACATCACGGGTCAGACTCTGAACGTAGACGGCGGTTTATTAACGTAAAAAAATGAAGTCAGTATATTCTGTTACTGCATTTTTTTCCACTATATTGATCATCGGCCTGGTATATATTTCTTATTTTAATGTATATCAGACCGATGATTATATTTATGCATATACTACCGGAAAATTAGGATTTATTGGAAATATGCAGGAATTCTATCTGAATTGGGGAGGGCGCTATTTCGGATATGGTTACAATATGCTGATCCCGCTTTCCAAAGATCCGGAAAATATTTTGCCTAAAATTTATCCTGTTTTTCTCATCTTTTCTTTCATAGCTGTTTCAGCACTTAATTTTAAAGAATTTTTTAAGTATTCCTGGCTGCTGGCACTTGGTAAAGGGTTCGCCTTATTTTTATTTTATACTGTTATTTTAACGAACATTTCAGAGCATTTCTTTTGGTTTACCGGATCCAATGTATATTTTTTGCCGGTTATTATATCGGGACTTTTGGTGTTTTTCTGCAGGAAATATAACGATACAAATAAAAAAATGTGGTACGGCCTGGTTCTGTTACTCATTTTCATTTTAATGGGCTCCAATGAAATTCTTGCACTGATTGTATTCGGGATGATAATATATTGGAATACTCAAAATAAGTCAGCCAGAGCAAGAATAATGTTAATGGTTGGTTTATCAGGCATTTTAATTTCATTTCTTGCCCCGGGAAATTTTCAGAGAATGACTGAATCTCAGGATGTTTTTTACGTGAAATGGTTTAAAAGAATCATCTATTTCGGCGCGGATACAACTTATATTGTTATCAAAACAGCTATTGTAATTCCATTATTTATTAAAATTTTTGAAAAAGAACTGGCCGAAATAACAGACCGGTATGATTTCAAAAAACTTATAATCATTTGGATGATCTCTTTTTTACCATTACTGTTCTTAGGATTTATCATGAACAGTATCGGAAGACAGTTCGAAAATATTATCTTTTTCTGGCTGCTAAGTTCATCGGTGATACTATATATGAGGTTTGGGAAGATCAAAAAATTCTGGATTTTTAGTATGATTATTATGTTACTGCCGCAAACCAACTTTTTTCCTGAGAAATATAAGAATTTTAATATCAGTTTTAATATCAATACCATCGCTAAAGAGATATTGTACACAGATTTAAAAGCCTATGACAGGGAAATAAGCGAAAGAGTTCATATTTTAAAAACAACACCATCAGATTCTGTTGTTGTAGATAAAATAAAAACAGTGCCTGTTGTATTATATTTTGATGAAATGTCTTCTGTAAGCGAAACCAGAGATTATGTAAGCATGCAGCTGGAGAGATATTTTAACAAAAAATACATCAGGACGAAATAATATTTATTTTTCTCCGAGAATTTTATCATAAAACTGTTTTACCTGAAGATCTCCATACCCGAAAATTCCCAGTTCATTTCGAAATTTTTCAAAAACAGCATTGAAATTCATCGTTTCGCTTTCCATTAAATCTCTGACAAAAGTTTCAGGATTAACATTCTGATAAACACGGATCAACTCTTTCAAAAAACGAAAACAGTCTGATGGATGAAGAGAAAGTTGCTTTAATGTATTGCGATCGTTACTTTGATATGCTTTCCACAAATCGCATCCCAGATCGATGTCTTTCTGATCAAATAAAATTTTCGATTTCCAGGCCTCCTGCAAATTCATATCATTTGAATCCGAAAATCCTTCCCACTTGTTTTCTAATAAATTTTTTGGAAAAACTCTGTAAATTTTTATATTTCTGTCTTTGGGAAGTAAGGTCAGGCAAAACCACAGATTCACCTGGCAAAAAAGATCATCTTCAAACCAGAGATTCACTTCAGAATGGTCCGGAATATTTTTCATCTTTTCAAATTCGGAGACGACTTTATGATAATAATTCTCTTTTTTATCAGAATAATTTTCGGAAATAAATTCTGCCCGCATTTTCCAGAATTCATCCGGATGATCAGCCTGTAAAGGTCCTGTAACCAAGGCTTCTCTACAGATAATTATCTCGCCCGAAATTATTGTTTGATTCAATCTTCCGGCGAGATAATCTCCGTTGATAATATTAAATGTAGCTCTCAAGATCTAATCTTTGAATACCTGGTTTTCCTGCTCCTGAACTCTGATAAAAGTAGTTCTTTTAGACAGCTCTTTCAATGTGGATGCTCCTACATAAGTACAGGTAGAACGGACGCCGCCCAGAATATCTTTTACGGTCTCTGAAACCGGACCTTTGTAAGGAACTTTAACCGTTTTTCCTTCCGATGCTCTGTATTCCGCAACACCTCCGGAATGTTTATCCATCGCTGTTTTCGAACTCATCCCATAAAAGAGACGGAATTTTTTCCCATTTTCTTCAACGATTTCACCACCACTTTCATCATGTCCTGCAAACATTCCGCCCAACATCACAAAATCAGCTCCTCCACCAAAAGCTTTAGCCACATCTCCGGGAACTTTACAGCCGCCGTCTGCAATAATGTGTCCTTTTAATCCATGCGCTGCATCGGCACATTCAATTATCGCTGAAAGCTGGGGATATCCCACGCCGGTCTTTACTCTGGTTGTACATACTGATCCGGGGCCTATTCCCACTTTAATGATGTCGGCACCCACCAGAAGAAGTTCTTCCACCATTTCTCCGGTAACCACATTACCGGCAATGATGATTTTATCGGGAAAATTGGCCCTTGCATTCTTCACAAATTCAACAAAATGCTCCGAATAACCATTGGCCACATCAATACAGAGAAACTCGATTTTTGGATGCTTTTCAAGGATCGTGCGAATTTTTTCTTCATCAGATTTACCGGTTCCGGTGCTTAATGCAATATATTGATGAATACTGTCCGGCTGCGAATCCAGAAAAGAAGTCCATTCTTCGGGTGTATAATGTTTGTGAATTGCGGTAATGATTTTATCCTTGGCAAGCTCCACGGCCATCTCAAATGTTCCTACTGTATCCATGTTGGCGGCAATTACAGGAACACCGCTCCATTTTTTCCGGGTGTGTCTGAAGATAAATTCTCTTTCCAGGTCAACTTCCGAACGGGATTTTAACGTGGAACGTTTCGGGCGAAACATCACATCCTTAAAACCCAGTTTTATATCATATTCTATTCTCATAATTTGGAAAATTATATTTAAATAAAAATAAGGAAAAAGATTGATTTTAAATCTTAAATTAGCTCAGATTAATGGAAATTCCTTATAAATCCACATTCTGAAATAACATTTGCAAGCAGAAATATGATTAATCACCTAAAAAGGATCGTGAACGAAGCAAAAAGCTCGAATATCAATGCAAGTTGGGTCATTGATGAGCCTAAAAGGGTGGTTAACCATGCAAAAAGGGTGGATGACGAAGCAAAAAGGTTCACTGACGAACCTAATAGTCTCAATTTCCATGCAAAAAGGCTCGTTTACCATGCCGAAAGGATGAATTATCAGCATCAGGAAATGAATTTGGTATGAAAATTAAGAAGAATTCCTGTATATATTTTAAAAAGCAATACATTTGAAGCCATGGATTTTCCTGTAACCTTCAACATTTTTGATAAAGCAATCCTTGCACATCCGCTTTTTGAAGCGGCAGGAATTTTCATCGGTATGCGCTATTATTTTTATTTAAAAAGAAAGTCCGCTGAAAAGATGTCTTTCAATACTTCTGCAGCTGTTTTAATAGGAGCTACAGCGGGAGCCTTAATAGGTTCCAAACTAATTGGAAATTTAGAAAATCCATACACTCTTTTTGAAAATTTTAGCTTCAAAAGATTTTGGACAAATAATACGATTGTTGGCGGACTGGCTTTTGGATTAATTGGAGTAGAATGGGCAAAAAAAATTATCGGCCATAAAGAAAGCACAGGAGATCTGATTGTCTTTCCATTAATTCTAGCAATGATTATCGGAAGAATAGGCTGCTTTCTTACAGGAATTCATGAAGAAACATATGGTATTCCTACAGATTCTTTTTTTGGAATGCATCTGGGAGATCAGTATCTGAGACATCCTGTTGCTCTATATGAAATTGTTTTCCTTATTGTTTTGTGGATTGTTTTAAAAATAATTAAGAAAAAAAATAAATTTCCGTCAGGATTTATCTTTCAGTTATTTATGATTTGTTACTTCAGCTTCAGATTTATGCTGGATTTTATCAAGCCTAAAGTAGATATCATTGCAGGACTTGGAACAATACAGTTGGTGTGTATTGCTATAATTTTTTATTATTTCTTTAAGCTTAAATCAGCGAAAATTGTAAATTCACGTTAAATATTACTCATGAAATTATTAACATTACTTGAAGTTGGAGATCTCACTGGCTTAGTTATATTCATAATAGCAATCATTTTAGTTGTACTTTTGGTTGTTTCAGTCTTTGTAGCAGCTTTTGTACAGATCATTTACGAATGGGATAATAAAAGAAAATTTACGAGTAAACAGTTCTGGAAAACAGTTTTAATATCAATGCTTGTTGGCGGGCTGATCAGTGGCTTCGTCTGTGGAGGAATGTAAAAATAAATTATGCCAGTAAGAAACTATACCTATTACGACTATACCATCAGTCTTTGCCCGGAATGCCTGAAAAGAGTAGGCGCAAAGATCATTATTGAAGATGAAGCGGTTTTCATGACCAAAAGATGTCCCGATCACGGATTTTTCAAAACAAAAATTGCTTCTGATGTTCAGTATTATAAAAATATCAGAAATTACAATAAAGCTTCGGAAACGCCGGTTCATTTTGGAACAGATGTAGAATACGGGTGTCCTTATGATTGTGGTTTATGTGTTGATCATGAGCAACATAGCTGCCTGTCTATTGTGGAAGTCACCGACCGTTGCAATCTCACCTGTCCGACCTGTTATGCGATGTCTTCGCCCCATTACGGAAGCCACAGAAGTCTGGAAGAAATTGAAGCGATGTTCGATATCATTGTTAAAAATGAAGGAGAGCCGGATGTTGTCCAGATCAGCGGAGGCGAGCCAACCATTCATCCTGAATTTTTTAAAATCATGGATATTGCCAAATCAAAACCGATTAAGCATTTAATGCTGAATACCAATGGTGTAAGAATTGCCAATGATCCGGGATTTGCAGAAAAACTGGCTACCTACGCTCCGGAATTTGAAATTTATCTTCAGTTTGATTCTTTTAAACCGGAAGTTCTGGAAGATTTCAGGGGAAAAGATCTTACCGATGTTCGGATGAAAGCTTTGGAAAAATTAAATGCCTTAAATCTTTCCACAACACTTGTTATTGTACTTCAGAAAGGGAAGAATATTGATGAGATCGGAAAAATTATTGATTTTGCCTTAAAACAAAAATGCGTTCGCGGAATTACCTTTCAGCCCGTAGAAATTGCCGGAAGAAACCGGGATGATTCGGCACATGAAAAAATTACCTTGACCGAAGTAAGGCAGGAAATTTTAAACCAGTTTCCACTTCTGAATTCTGATGATATTATTCCTGTTCCGTGTAATCCGGATGCTTTGGCAATGGGCTATATTCTGAAACTGGAAGGCGAAATTATTCCTTTAACAAGATACATCAATCCTGCTGATCTCCTGAACAATGAAACGAAAAACACAATCGTCTACGAGCAGGATACCGGCCTTCAGATGCAGTTGCTGGATATTTTCAGCACCGGAATTTCTGTGGATAAAGTAAAACCTAAAGTGAATCAGTTATTATGCTGTCTTCCCGATGTTTCTGCTCCTAATCTCGATTATGATAATCTTTTCAGAATTATCATCATGAATTTTATGGATGCTCACGATTTTGATGTCCGGGCTGTAAAGAAATCCTGCGTGCATATTGTCAACAAAGACCTGAAATTAATTCCTTTTGAAACCATGAATCTATTTTATCGCGATGATAAGGATAAGTATCTGGAAGAATTGAGGAGGGAGGATAGAGTTTTATTTTAATTTTTCTTCACAGATTTGTACAAATTTTCACAGCTATTTTATGAATTAATATGACATAGGGAAATGGAACGTTAAGAAAATTAATTCTGTGAACGTCAAAAATTCTAATGTTTGACGCGAGATAACTATTTGAACCGAAGAACAAATCTTAAATTCGCGCGAGTTTTAGAATTTTTAGAGAATAGAATTAATTTTTAGCAAAAGTTCCCAAGTCTTAAACTTTTCGTTCTTTTGTTTGACGACGTCGAATCTTCGATTTCAAGACAAAAGGACAAAAAATAAGGCGTAAAACAAATTTACGCCTCAATATTTAGATTTAATCAAACTTCATTACTTCACTCAGTGTATTCATATACTCATACGCCGTAAGGTCGAATTTTACCGGAACAATGGAAATGTATCCGTTAGCCAGAGCTGTTTCGTCCGCATCTTCAGATTCATCCATATTATTGAAATATCCGGTAAGCCAGTAGTATTTTTTTCCGTGGGGATTTACCCTTTCGTCAAAGCTTTCTTCCCATTTGGCATGAGCCTGCTTACAGACTTTAACTCCTTTTATTTCTTCCTTTGAAAGTTTCGGAATATTTACATTTAAAACAACCCCTTTAGGCATTGGGTTTTCCAGGGTTCTTTTAACAATATTCTGAATGTATTCTTTTGCTTGTGTAAAATCTGCTTCCCAGCTGAAATCAAGTAGTGAAAAACCGATCGCCGGAAGATTTTCTACACCTGCTTCTACCGCCGCAGACATCGTCCCGGAGTAAATAACATTAATAGAAGAATTGGCACCGTGATTGATCCCGGAAACTACAATATCCGGTCTTCTCGGCAATATCTTATCAAGTGCCATCTTGACACAGTCTACAGGAGTTCCGCTGCAGGAAAAATCTTTTTGCGGCCCTTCCAGGTGAACTTCTTCGTAGCTGAGGGTAGAATTGATGGTAATGGCGTGACCTTTACCGCTTTGTGGAGAGTTCGGTGCTACAACAACTACTTCTCCGATTTCGTTCATAAAACTTACAAGATTTCTGATACCAGGTGCTGTAATCCCGTCGTCATTAGTAACCAGAATAAGTGGTTTTTCCATATTAAAATTAAATTTTAACAAAAATACTTAAAACTATCTGATATTTGTAAAGAAGGTATTAAATTTGATAATTTGTAACAGTTAATTAAAAATTACTACTTATTAAAATACTTTTTTAAAAAATTAATAAAATACATTACAGATTTATGTGGAAAAATTTTAAGCTAAATAAATTTTTACTCCTAATTCCATTAACAAGTCTAATGTTTTGTTTCAACTCGCCTAAAAATGATGATGAAAAGATGCAGACGATAATGGTGAGCGTAAAAAATACACTTTCTTATTTGCATTACAGCCCAAAACCAATTAACGATGCGTATTCCAAAGATGTTTACAAGCATTACTTCGAATTGGTAGATCCGGGCAAAAGATATTTCCTGCAGTCGGATATGGATGAATTCGCAAAGCACGAAACCAAACTTGATGATTATATTAATCTGGGCGATCTTACGTTTTATAAACTTACAGTCGACAGATTATACCAGCGTGCTGATGAAATCGATAAAATGACACAGGATATTTTCAGTAAACCGATCAACCTTCATGAAGACGAATCACTGATCCTTGAACCGAAAATTAAAAAAGCTCCTGCAAACAAAGAGGAAATGTATAATGAGTGGAAAAAATTCATTAAATACAATATTCTTCAGGAAATTGAATCCATGAACAGCAAAGAGGAAGCGCAGAAGGAAAAGAAAGATTCTGTTCAGAAATATAAGCTGAAAGATACGATCAAGTACGAGCCTATTGCACCGGATCAGAAGATTAAAAAAGCAACGGATGAGGTGAAAGATCTTGTAAAAGAAACCTTTACGAGATTTAAAAAGAGAAAGAAAATGGATTGGTTTACCGTTTATATGAATGCTTATACCGAGGTTTTCGATCCTCATACCAATTACTACTCACCGAAAGATAAAGAAGACTTCGATACCAATTTTACAGGAAAAGTAATCGGAATCGGGGCAATCATCCAGGAGAAAAAAGGGAATCTGTATCTGGGTGCTTTAACTATAGGAGCACCGGCCTGGAAGTCCAAACAGCTTTCAGAAGGGGATAAAATTTTAAAGGTAAAGTCTAAACCTAAGGAAGATGCGGTAAACGTTGTTGGAATGCTCTCTGATGAAGCGGTACGATTGATCAGAGGGGAAAAAGGAACACCTGTTACATTAACTGTTCAGAAAAAAGACGGAACGATTAAAGATGTAACGATGATCCGCGAAGAAGTAGCGATAGAAGATACCTTCGCAAGAAGTATTGTCATCAATTCTCCGAACGGAAAAAAATATGGGTTCATTAATTTACCAAGCTTCAACGCAGATTTTGAAAATCCAAACGGGAGAAATGCTTCTGATGATATTAAAAATGAGATCATTAAGCTAAAACAGCAGAATATTGAAGGGATTGTTCTCGACCTTAGAAATAATGGAGGAGGATCTCTTACCGAAGTAGGGGATATTATGGGACTTTTCATGGATGCAGGACCTTATGTTCAGGTAAAAGACGGAAACGGAAAAATCCAGACCCTTAAAAACAAACAGGAAGCACCAATCTGGACGGGTCCGTTGGTGATCATGCAGAATGAGCTTTCCGCTTCGGCTTCGGAAATTCTTGCCGGAGTAATGCAGGATTACGGAAGAGCAATGATTATCGGATCTCCACAGTCATTCGGAAAGGGAACGGTACAGACTTTTGTGGATCTTAACAGATTCTTAAATACAGAAGATGATTTCGGATCTTTAAAGCTTACTATTCAGAAATTCTATAGAATTACCGGCGAATCTACCCAGAGAAAAGGGATTGTTTCCGATATACAAATGAAAGATTTCTTTACCTATGCTGAAATAGGAGAGCGATATGATGATTATGCTTTAGCTTGGGATAAAATACCTTCCACCAACTTCCAGAAACTTAATTATTTCAATATTCAGGCTTTGGAAAAAGCAAGTTCAGACAGAATGGCGAAAAATGCCAAATACCAGTTACTGCTTGAATCCGCACAATGGAGAGAACAACTGGACAAGGAAGAATCTATTACTTTGAATATTGATAAGTTCAATGAGGTTACGAAACAAAGAAAAGCTCAGATTGAAAAATTCAAATCTCTAAATAAATTTGAAAACGGACTTCAGTTTTTGATGTATCCTAATGAAATCGAAAGAGAGAAAAAGGATGAAGCTTTCAAAAAGAAATCTGAAATCTGGATCAAAAATCTTAAAAAAGACCTTTATCTTCAGGAAGCGATGAACATCATCGCAGATATGAATGTAAAATCTTAAAATTTGAATCGGCGAAGCCGGTAACAAAATAGCACAAAAAAACCGTTGCCTGAGGTTCTCGAAGGCAACGGTTTTTTTATTGAATTAAGGCTTTATTTAATCTCTATACATCCCACTCTTCCGCCTGCATTTCCCGTAGGCTGAGTATGAAAATCGTCTGCGGAAGCATGAATAATCATTCCTTTTCCGATTATATTTTTAGATTCATCTGTACATCCCAGACACCATTTGTCGGTTTTGAAAGTCAGCATGGCGTTTCCGTTCTGATCGGCAGTAAGGTTTCCGATATCTCCCATATGGAAATGTTCGGCTCCCCATTTTCCGTGATCGTCCTTGGCCGGATTCCAGTGCCCTCCTGTAGAAGTTCCGTCTGCTGCAGAGCAGTCACCTTTTTCGTGAATATGTACCGCATGAATTCCCGGAGTAAGATTGGTTACATCCAGCTTCATCACAACTTCATCGCCCTTTTGGGTAAATTTTGCCGTTCCGCCGGTTTGTGTGTTGCTTTTAGACATGATTTGGTACGTGTTTGTCGTTCCGCACGAAACTACAAACAGAGCACCCGCTGCCAATAATGATAATGTTTTAGCTTTCATTTTTAAATGATTTAAAGTGATTTTAGGTTAAATTTAAAAAACATTTACGGATACACCTTACGAATTCAGGATCTTTTTGAAAATAGCAGTAAAAGATTCTTTTTCTAAAGTCTTTTTCCGGCCTTTAAACCAAAACCAACGGTTCAGAATTCAAATTCTACCATTCGGTAAGAAAAATTTATATCAGGTGAAAATTCATCTTACTTTTGAATCGAAAATAAAAGCTATGAAAACAAAACTATTATTTCTTGTTACTCTTTTGTTCTTTGCCGTAAGCATGGCTCAGACAAAAATATCCGGAAGGATAACCTACAAAAATAAAGGCGTGGCTGAGGTAAATGTAAGCTTAAAAAACACCTATGACGGAGCAACAAGTGATTCCAACGGAAACTTTTCTTTTGAAACTTCAGAAAAAGGAAATCAGATATTAGTGTTTTCGCATCCCAAATACATTGAAGTTGAAAAGTCAATTATCATTGAAAATCAGGAAGTTTCCGTGAATGCTGAGCTGAGGGAACAGATCAATGAAATTGATGCCGTTGTTGTATCCGCGGGTTCTATTGAGGCCAGCGACAAAAAAAGAGCAACAGCGCTTTTGACGCCCATCGATATATACACAACGGCCGGAGCAGACGGACAGATTTCTTCAGCATTAAACTATCTGCCTGGAGTTCAGAAAGTGGGTGAAACAGAAGGTCTTTTTATCCGTGGAGGCACGGGAACGGAGTCCAGAATTTTTATGGACGGAAGTCTTATCAACAATTATTTTTCGAATTCAGTTCCGGGAATTGCGGGTAGAGACCGTTTTAATACTTCGCTTTTTAAAGGAAATGTGTTCTCAAGTGGTGGATATTCTGCTTTGTACGGACAGGCGCTTTCCGGTGCGCTCATGCTGGAAAGTGTTGATCTTCCGGATCAGAGCTCTTATGATTTCGGATTTTCACCCATATTTTTAAATGCAGGATTCCAAAGACTTACCGATAATAAAAACTCATCTTTCGGAGCAAGCGTAGGATATTCCAACTTAAAGCTGATGCAGGATGTTTTTAATTTTAATACTGATTTTTCAGAAGCTCCGGAAAGTCTCAACGGTGATTTTAATTTCAGAATTAAAACAAAATCAGGAGGTTTCTTCAAATATTACGGAATGTACGATTCCAACAGGATGGGAGTAAAAACCCAAAGCCTGGAGCCGGAAGATTATGATTGGTCTCTGGTAAAACTGAAAGGAAAAAATACCTATCATAATTTATCATTCAAACAGAAATTCGGGAAATATTTGCTGAATGCGGGAACTTCTTATTCCTTCAACCGGTCTGATCTTGATTTTTCAACCGAAAAAAATAATGTTGAAAACGGGAATACAAAACTTTTGACTGACGGAAATTATATTAATTTTAAAACCGTTTTAGAAAGAAAAGTAAATAAAATAAGTGCATTGCGCGGAGGTTTTGAGCTCAATGCAACCAGTGAAAAACTTAGCTTTAATGATTTTGTTCAAAAAAATTACAAGGATCTCATTTCTTCTGCCTTTGTAGAAACAGACCTGGGATTCAGCAATCATTTATCAGCTAAAATAGGAGTTAGGGCAGAATACTCTTCGTATCTTGAACAAAGCAATATTGCGCCTCGTGTGGCTTTAGCGTATCGTTTTGCAAAAGACTGGACTACTTCTTTCGCTTATGGTATTTTTTATCAGAATCCGGAAAGCAGATACATCAACGGACCAGCTAATCTGGATTTTCAAAAAGCGCAGCATTATATTTTTCAGGTGCAGAGAACAACAGAAGGAAGAAGTCTTAGGCTGGAAGCTTTTTATAAAAAGTATGATGACCTGATCAAAGTAAAAAACCTGAGTTATATTGACGGACAGAATCAGTATATTCAGACTGCTGACAACAACAATGGTTATGGTTTTGCAAAAGGGCTTGAATTATTCTGGAGAGATAAAAAGACTTTTGAAAACATCGATTACTGGATCAGCTATTCTTATCTGTATTCAAAAAGAGATTTTATGAATTATCCGGTAAGTCTGAAACCTAATTTTGCTTCTGAACACACCCTTTCAGCTGTGGCCAAAAGATTTGTTCCGAAATGGAAAACAGGGTTTAATCTTTCTTATACCTATGCCAAAGGCCGTCCGTATTATGATATTGCGACACAAAATGTAAATGGCGAACAGGAATATTTTGTAAGGCATGAAGGTCGGCTTAAAGATTACAGTGCATTGAATTTCAGTGTTAATTATCTGCCTAATTTAGGGAAGAAAGATGCTAAAGCATTTACGGTGCTTGTCCTAAGTGTATCGAATATATTAGGCTCAAAAAATGTTTACGGTTATAATTTCTCAATGGACGGAAACAGAAGTTCTGCGGTAGTCCCACCAGTAAATACTTTCGTTTTTATAGGTGCTTTCATCAGTTTCGGGGTTGATAAGACACAGGATGCCATCAACAATAATTTATAATAAAAATTACATTAAATACATTACTATTAACTTTAAAAAAATTTAAAAATGAGAAAATATTTTTTAACTTTCGCTTTAAGTATGATGAGTTTAACAGCTTTTGCTCAGTCAGATTATGAAAAAATAATGTCTGATAAAATTGCAAAACTGGAAACCACCAGATCAACCGATGAATTCCAGGCTCTGGCTAATGATTTCGACAGGATCGGGAAAAAGGAAATAAACCAGTGGCTGCCTTCCTATTATGCCGCATTGGCTTATCTTCAGAAAGGCAGAATGCAGATGCAGTCCGGTAAAATGTCCGAGCTTTCCATCAATGCGGACATTGCCGACAAATATCTGGATCAGGCAGAAGCAATTGCCGGGAAAGACAATTCTGAAATACATCTGCTGAGAAAAATGGCGTATTCCCTGAAAATGATGGAAAATCCCGCAGAACGATACATGACAGACGGAATGAAAGCCATGGAAGAGCTTAAAAAAGCAGAAACCCTGGACCCAAATAACCCGAGAGTAGCCCTCATTAAAGCCGAAGACACCTATTTTACTCCTGAACAATACGGAGGAAGCAAAGAAAAAGGTATTGAGCAGTTTAAAACAGCGCTGGAAAAATTCAATGCTTTTAAACCTAAAACAGCTTTGGACCCGAACTGGGGAAAAGCCGAAGCAGAATATTTTCTAAGCGGAGCGGCGAAATAATTTCCATAGCCTTCTCTCCGGAGGAGGCTTTATAATGTTCGCAGTGTAAAAGATGCTTAACGAAAATAAATTTTAATATTTTTAAGACACCAATTTTGATGCAGGGAAACTGATTATGAAACGCAAGAACTTTATCACTTTATGCTGGGTATCACTGGCAACATCCATGTTTTTCTTTTTCATTTTTACGGATGAGAAAAATCTGGAGAATTTTATGCTGACCATTGCCATATCATCTATGTACTCCTTTGTTCTGGGCGCAGGAAACTGGCTGATTAATGATTTTCTTAACAAAAAATTTCCCTGGTCTGAAGCAACTACCAAAAGGGCGGTAATCAGTATTATTTCCATCTTATTGGCAAATATCATTTTGGTGTATTTCTGCAATTACATGAATTTTGTGGTCTTCCAGAAAAGTGCGACCACAGAAGAATATTTTACAGGTAAATACAACTATATCAATTGGTTTACCATTAATATTGCCTTGCTGATTTCAGCTTTCCTTCACGCAAAAGGCTTCATGGAAGAACTGAAAAAAAATTCCAAAAAAGAAGTGGTGGAGCAAAAACTCATTGCAAAATCTGCCAATGCTCAGTTTGAAAGTCTTAAAAACCAGCTGGACCCGCATTTTTTATTTAATTCGCTCAATGTTTTAAGTTCGCTTATTGATGAAAATCCCAGGCAGGCACAGAAGTTTACCGCTTCAATGTCAAAGATTTACAGGTATGTACTTGAACAGAAAGATAAAGAATTGGTAACTGTAGAAGATGAGTTGGAATTTGCTAAAACCTATTGTGAACTACTGAAAACAAGATTTGAAGACAGTGTGGATTTCGTTTTTGATGTTAAAAAAGAAGATTACAGAAGGTTTGTCGTTCCGTTGTCGCTTCAGCTGTTGCTGGAAAACTGTATCAAGCACAATTTTGCAACATCATCAAAGCCGCTTATCATCAAAATTTACTCTGAAAATGATACGTTGTGTATCGAAAATAACCTTCAGGTAAGAGAACAGATTAAGGAAAGTTCCGGAATAGGACTTTCAAACATTGTACAGCGGTATTCTCTTCTTACGAAGAAAAATGTTTTTATCGAAAAATCCGAAGATTATTTTAAAGTGAAACTTCCGGTGCTGTCTGCAAAGCCAAACGTTGTCAGTGAAAAAATAAATGATGAAGACAAAGCTTACGAAAGAGCTCAAAAAAGAGTAAAAGAGCTTAAAAGCTTTTATGGAAACCTGATCTCTTATTGTATTGTCATTCCTTTTTTAATCATTCTTAACCTGATTACCTCGCCTCGCGAGCTCTGGTTCTACTGGCCAATGCTGGGATGGGGAATCGGTCTTGTTGCCCACGGAGCAAGTGTATTTGCGATCGGGAAAGGCTGGGAAGAGAAAAAAATCAGGGAAATTTTAGAAAAACAAAATAATCATAAATATTAAATAGTATGAATCCTATCAAAGATGACATAAGATACAAAGAGGCGGAAAGACGTGTTAAAAAAATTAAAAACTTTTATGTTTTTGCATTCGTTTATTTCGCGGTAAATATTTTTATCCTGGTAATGAATTACAAAGAATTAAAACCCGGAGAAACCATCTGGCACCTGAAATACTTTTCGCTTCCGATCTTCTGGGGAATCGGGCTTATCGGCTATGCGATCAATGTTTTTGTTCCGGGAGCTATTTTAGGCAGAAACTGGGAAGAAAAGAAAATTAAAAAACTGATGGAAGAAGAAGCTGCACAGAATAAATACAATAAATAATCATGAAAATACTACAGATCTTGTTTGCTGTTTCCATGGGAGTATGGTTTTTAAGTGAAATTCTATACAAGAATATTCTAAAATCCGGAGACAATGACAAAAAAGATAAAGACCGCTCAACGCTGAATATTCTGTGGCTGGCTATTCCGTTATCCATTGCATCATCCGTCAGTGTTTCATATCTTACAAAACTACCGATTTCTGATGAAGACCGGATTTATTACATCGGAGTTGCTCTTGTATGGGTGGGAATTATTCTTAGGTTTATCATCATCAGATCATTGGGTAAATATTTTACCGTTGATGTAACGATACGTGAAGATCACAAAATTAAGAAGGAAGGTTTCTACAAATATATAAGGCATCCGTCATACGCTTTTTCGCTGCTGACTTCACTCGGCCTGGGATTGTATCTTAACAATTGGTTCTCGTTGATTTTAGCTTTTTTAATTCCGTTTGTTGCTTTCAGTTACAGAATTACGGTTGAAGAAAGAACTTTGATTGAGCAGTTCGGGGAAGAATATCTGGAATACCGAAGAAAAACAAAAAAACTGATTCCGTTTATTTATTAAATTTAATTATTGTGTTGCAATTTTTAGATTTGATAAAAACCGCAAAGTTATCCAAAGAATGATAAAAAAATACTGATAATAAAGCTAAACAAAAGCCGTTTCACTTATTTTCGAAAAGCATAATTCAAAATGCACAAGGGAGTATTATTTAAACTCCTATTTAGAATAGTCAAACTTCTTTATCTGCAAAATCAGCGAGAGAAATATATTAAAATCTCAAAGCTTTAGATCCGAAGAAAACTACACATCCCGATTCACCATTGAGTCGGGATTTTTACAATTCAGAATACATATTCTACGGTTCGGTCATATAAAATTGATTCGAGGATTGTTTCCGTCATACATTTGTCTCAACAAAAAGAAACAATTAATCTTAAAAAATAAAAATTATGGAAACTTTCATCAACAAAGAAGAGCTTGCGTACCAAAAAGCATCAAGAAGAGTAAAAGAACTGAAAGGATTTTATGGAAATCTTACTTCATACTGCCTTGTCATTTCTTTTTTAGCCGTATTAAACCTTATCACTTCACCGGAATATTTATGGTTTTTATGGCCAATGTTAGGCTGGGGAATAGGAATTGCAGCACATGCAGCCAATACCTTCGGGATAAGCAAAGACTGGGAAGAAAAAAAGATCAGAGAATTGATGGAAGAGGAAAGAAAAAATACCAAAACACTTTAATAAAAACTTAAAAATTAATACAATGGACTACAATCAGGCACAACAGAGAGTACACGATTTAAAAAAATTCTACAAAAACCTTTTATGGTTCGGAATTATTACCATATTCATTTTTGCGGACGATATTCTGGAAAAAGGAATTTTTCACCTCTCGCTTTGGAACGGATCAATAATTCTGTCAATCTGGGGAATTGTTTTAATTGTAAAGGCCATAAAACTTTTCATTTTCAATGCAGAATGGGAGAGAAATATCATCAGAAAAGAAATGAAGAAGACAAAAGAACCGATTCAGTTTTAAAAACTGATAACTTTTGATTATTTTTAAATGCTAAAACTAAATCAGGAACTCAAAAATGATAAGAACAGTCATTATCGAAGACGAAAAACCGGCTTCAAGGAAATTGGAAAGAATGCTTGGCGAATTTCCTGAAATTGAGCTGGTTGCCAAAATAGAATCCGTAGAAGAAGGAGTTTCATGGTTTACTGAAAATGAGCATCCACAGCTGATCTTTTCGGATATTGTTCTGGGAGACGGTTTGTCATTCGATATTTTCGAAAAAATTCCCACCAAAGGTTTTATTATTTATACCACCGCTTTCGATCAGTACACACTGAAAGCATTTAAACTCAACAGCATCGACTATCTTTTAAAACCTGTTCTGGACGAGGACCTCGGAGCTGCCATTGATAAATTCAAATCGTTTATTCCTTCGGATCATTTGGTTAATTCTCAGGAAATAAAACAATTAATTAAAAAAGATAAAACTACGCTGTCCAGAATTCTGGTGAAGATCGGGTATAATCTTAAAATCGTACAGACACATGAAGTCAGCTGCTTTTACAGCGAAAATAAAATTGTGTATCTGCAGACTCAGGAGCGTGCTTTTCCTTCGGATTTTACATTGGATGAGCTGGAAGATATTCTGGATGATAGGAAGTTTTTCAGGGTAAACCGCCAGTTTATCATCAATTCGGATTACATAAAAAATATCCATACTTCGCCCAATTATAAAGTTGAATTGGAGTTTCAGCCTAAAGAAGAAATTACGGTAAGCCGCGACCGCGTTAAAGATTTTAAAGACTGGCTGGTAAGTTGATTCATAAAGATAATAGAGAAAAGATGATAGACTTTCTCTTATATCCCAAAACTTTAAACCTTGAACTTTAAACTAAAAACCCACAACTATTTGTAATCAATCCGGTTAGCTTCCGTATCTTCAAGTTGTTTTACAATGGTTGGAGGTATTTCTTCACTGTCAATGGGAAAGCTGATGGAATCCGTAATAAAAGTTTTCCGGTCTGCTTTCTGAAAAATTTCGAAAAGAGCAATTGGCTCCTGGTTAAAACTAATACATGTACTTATAAAATGCAATTCATGGAGCTTGTATTCTGGATTTTTAAGCTTTTCCTTAATATCTTTTATCCTTGAGATAAAATGACGCTGGCGAATAAACGTATTGCTGTTCATGATAATAAAAACATAATCAGAATAAGCCGTCACTTTGCCGAAATACTTATGCCGGTCGCCGCCGCTTCTTTCAATGAAATATTCACCCGAAGTTTCGGATTTATAGATCTCTGTGGCAGATCTCCAGATGCGCTCTTCACGGGCCTGTAAAGGATTATCCGGAAGATTCCTGTTGTAGGAGTACCAGCAGCCGACAAGCTTATCGAGCAAATCTGTATTCGGTTTTACATTATTCATATCAATCCGAAGATCATTGAAATTAAATGATTCTGTATTCGAATTAATAAAATCAATATAATTGGAATATCCCAATACTTTTACAATCTGGCTTAACTTGGCAAGATTGGGTTTGCTGATGACAGCATTTTTATCCTGATTAAATTTTTTTAATTTGTTAATGATCACATGTTCATACAGATAATTAGAGCCCAGAAGATCAGGCTGTTTCTTTATGCCTTTTCCCTGATTTTCAGAATTGATCAGGTCATTCAATTCGGCAACAATATAAGACCATTCTGTTTTGGAAACATCTTCCCATCTGCTTTTTTTGAGAAATTGCATTGCCAAAAAGTTCATCAGTTTTTCTAAATGCAGCAAATCTTCTTTTTTCATTTGTTTAAAATATAAGACTAATATAAGATTATTTTAAAACTTAATAATACCATCATAAGACTTTTATATTTATTTTTCCTTCGATATTTGAGTAGAAACAAAATATAAACAATGGAAACAAAACTCATCTTACAGAACGATCCGCTTTGGAAAAGACTTCAGAATTTTTCATTAGACCATCCTAATGCTGCTTTTCCCTTTTCAAAAAAACTGGCGAAAGAAGAAAACTGGACAAGTTCTTTTACCGCAAAAGCCATTGAAGAATATAAAAAATTCGTTTATCTATGCTGTACATTGCCTGATGGCGCTTCACCCAGTGAAATTATTGATAAAGTATGGCACATGCATTTAGTTTACACTCGAAATTACTGGGAAGAATTCTGCCCGGATATTCTCCAAAAGAAATTGCATCATCATCCGTCACCAGGAGGACCAGCTGAAAATGAAAAGCACAGAAGCTGGTTTGAAGAAACATTAAAAAGCTACCGTGAAATCTTTCAGCAGGAACCGCCTGAAGAGATCTGGAAACAGGATTTAAAACCTTTAAACAAACAAAATAAATCATACTTCGGTAAAATTGCTCTTTTATTGGGCAGTATGTTTATAATTTTCTCATGCACAGAAAATAGCAGTGGAGGATTGGGAATATTTTTTACCTTGATTTTCTTTTTCGTAATTGTGGTTTTGATTATAAAAACGTTCAGTAATAAAAGCGGATCAGATAAAAACAATACAGACGCGGGAGGTGACGGAACATTCTTCTATACCTGCGGAAGCGACAGTTCTCACGGAGACGGAGGAAGTTCTTCCGGGTGCAGCAGTTCCTGTGGGAGCAGTTGGGGGGGAGGTTGCGGAGGCTGTGGCGGCGGAGATTAATTATTTAATTCCACAATAATGAAAAGATTATTCATTCATACCATTCCTTTCGCGATAAGCTTTTTTTGGTTGCTGATAGTAAATCATACCTCAAATCCATTTGTTTTGAAAGGTCCGGATTTTTTAAAATTTTATCTCATCCTTATCTTCCTGTTTTATACGTCGGTATTTATTTTAAATAGGAGTATCTCACAAACAACATTTTATAGTTCAGGCTTGATTATTTTATTGGGAATCATTAAACTCTTTATTGGAATGATATTGGGAAAACCTGTCGGGTTTTTAATCATCATTTTAATTCTTGAATTAATTGTATTAATGATTATTAGAAGATCTTATCTAAACATGTAAATTAAATTCTGGTATTAATCCAAAAAAACAAACCCGAAACAACACGCTCCGGGTTTTATCATATTTTATTAATTCTATTTATTTTGACTTTTCCGTCCGTATTGGTCTATCACGAAACAGGTAACGGCAACAAGCATAATGCTCAATGTAAGTTGTGACTTTTCCGGATTAACGATCTCCTGATAAAGATGATATCCAAAAAAAGAAGATACTAAAGCAATAATTAATTGTTGAGCGTAAGAATAATTGTTTTCTAAAATGGTTTTCATAATGATATTTTTATTGTTATTTACAGAGTAAGTATAACAACTCAAAATATGTTACAGAAATTTATTTCTTATGAAATTACACCGCTTCCCAGCAATTCTTCTCCGTCATACCAAGCAGCAAACTGTCCTTCGGCAATTGCGGATTGTAATTCTTCAAACTCAATATAAAAAGCATTGTCAAACTGATACAAGGTTGCTTTTTGCAAAGGCTGTCTGTACCGGAATCGGGCCATCACTTCCATCGATTCTCCGCTTTTCAGCTTCAGGTCTTCACGAACCCAATGCAATTCGGAATTATCGATTTTCAAAGCTTTTTTAAGCAATCCGGGAAATTGATGCCCTTCTCCTACAAAAAGAATATTGTTTTCCATATCTCTGGAGATGATAAAACAGCTTTCCTTATGCCCGCCGATTCCCAGGCCTTTGCTTTGTCCAATCGTGAAAAACTGGGCGCCCTGATGTTTTCCGATTACCTTTCCATCAGATCTTTTATAATTGATTTTTTGGCTTAAAAATTCAAGTTCTTCCTGTTTTGAAGAAAATTTCGGCGTTTCCTGGGTAAAAAGCGGAGAATCTTTGAAAATTTCCACGATTTCTCCTTCTTTAGGAACCAGTTGCTGCTGCAGAAATTGCGGAAGGCTTACCTTTCCGATAAAACATAATCCCTGAGAATCTTTCTTATCAGCAGTTACCAATCCGATTTCTTTTGCAATTTCCCTCACCTGCGGTTTTGTAAGTTCCCCAATTGGGAATAACGCTTTAGAAAGCTGATCCTGGCTAAGCTGGCATAGAAAATAAGACTGATCTTTATTGTTGTCTTTTCCGGCTAAAAGATGGAAAATTTCTTTTCCATTTTCATCAATGGCAGAATCTACTCTGGCGTAATGCCCCGTTGCTACTTTATCCGCTCCCAACGACATTGCCGTTTTCAGGAATACATCGAATTTTACTTCGCGGTTACACAATACATCAGGATTCGGGGTTCTTCCTTTCTGATATTCATCAAACATGTAATCTACAATTCTTTCCTTATACAGCTCGCTCATATCGATTACCTGGAAAGGAATTCCCAATTTCTGGGCTACCATCAATGCATCATTACTGTCCTCGATCCACGGACACTCATCTTCCAGCGTTACCGAAGCATCATTCCAGTTTCTCATAAATAAGGCTACCACTTCATGGCCCTGTTGTTGCAGCAAATAAGCTGTAACACTCGAATCTACACCTCCGGAGAGGCCTACTACTACTTTCATTATATTCAATTTTACGAAACTCTTAACGGGAGCTCTTAGTTTGACGCTGCAAAAATACAATTAAAAAGATTCGTAAAAAAGTTATAATTTTAAACATCGACAAAAACAATATACTATGAAAAAGTTCATTATTCCTTTCTTTATGTTTATTTCAGGATCTGTATTCTGTCAGGTAGCCGTTGGGGCCTCACCGGAAAATAATAACCGCTGGACGTTCGGAGGCGGTATCGGTTTTGGTTTCGGAAGCAATAATTATTTTAACCTTTCAGCAGCTCCGAGAGTAGGATACAGGCTTACTGATGATTTGGAAGGTGGGATTTTAGGAAGTATATCGTGGCAGAAATCCAACGCGTACAGCTCTACGATGTTTGGAATCGGTCCGTTCATGAATTATTATATTGCAAGAACTTTTTTTATAAGTGCTAATTATCAGCATTATTTCATCAATTATAAAGATAAATTTTACGATTTTAAAGCCAATGCAGATGAAGATGCACTGTATCTGGGAGGTGGTTATATGCAAAGAATCGGTAATAATTCTTATTTGCAGCTTGGGCTGATGTATAATGTTTTGTGGAAAGAAAATTCCAGCATTTTTTCAAGCGGTTTGGTTCCGAATATTGGTTTCGTAGTCGGGCTTTAACAAGTATTCTGAAAGATGCGGTATAATATCATTGCATTCAGATCAGCAAAATCTGCGTTAGAAAATATTTGTTCTCCCACGAATTGCACAGATTCGCAGATTAAATTATTAAAGCTTTTTAATTTAACGCAAAGATGTAATTTATAATTATTAATTTTTAGTTAGTAAAGGCAAATAAATTTTGCTTCGCGAAGGTGAATATCATTTCGTCAAAATCATCTTGTTGATTTAAACTTTGTTCCTTTGTAAAGTATCAATTAAGCAGTATTTGCGTTAAAAAATAATGCAGTAAAATAAAGCATCAGAAAATTCAGACGGCAATCAGCGACGTTTCCAAAATCTGCATGAGATTATATTTCATCTCACGCTGATAGCACAGATCTCTCTGATTAAATTTCAGGATTAAATTTTCAATTCTTATAAATTTAAATATGTGGGAAATAATAATTAGCGACTATTAAAAATAAAAAAAGCATCAGAAAAAATTTCCGATGCTTTTCATTATAATTAAATTATTTATTTAAGATTGAGAAGACTTTTCCGCCGATTTTTTTGGTTTTGAAGTCTTTCCCGTTAATCCGTCTTTTGCCTCATTGACGTCAAGAACAACAGTTTCTCCTTCGTTCAATTGCTTGTTTACCAACATTTCAGCTAATAAATCTTCAATATATTTCTGGATTGCACGTTTCAATGGTCTTGCGCCGAAATCTTTATCCCAACCTTTTTCAGAAATAAAATCTTTCGCTTCCTCAGTTAATTCTACTTTATATCCTAATTTCTCAAGACGGCTGTATAATTTACCAAGTTCAAGATCAATGATTTTCTTAATATCGGTCTGTTCAAGAGAATTAAAGATAATAATGTCATCAATTCTATTCAGGAATTCAGGAGCAAATGCTTTTTTAAGAGCATTTTCGATAGTGCTTCTTGCTCTTGTATCCGAACTTGATTTTTTGGCAGAAGTACCGAATCCTACACCGTCACCGAAATCTTTAAGATCTCTTGTCCCAATGTTTGAAGTCAGGATGATAATGGTATTTCTAAAATCTATTTTTCTACCTAAACTGTCGGTAACGTGACCTTCATCTAAAATCTGCAGCAAGATATTGAATACATCCGGGTGAGCTTTTTCGATCTCATCCAGAAGCACCACAGCATAAGGTTTTCTTCTTACAGCTTCTGTTAATTGTCCACCTTCTTCGTATCCTACGTATCCCGGAGGCGCACCAACTAATCTTGAAACCGCGAATTTTTCCATGTATTCACTCATGTCAATTCTGATCAATGCTTCATCAGAATCGAAGAGTTCTCTTGCCATTACTTTAGCCAGCTCGGTTTTACCGACCCCTGTTGTTCCTAAGAAAATAAAGGTACCAATCGGACGGTTAGGATCTTTAAGACCCGCTCTGTTTCTCTGGATTGCTTTAACAACCTTTTTCACAGCGTCTTCCTGACCGATTACTTTTCCGTTCAGATTTCCATCCATTCCGGCAAGCTTATCAAGCTCGTTTTTGCCTACTTTCGTTACAGGAACACCACTCATCATGGAAACAACTTCTGCTACATTTTCTTCCGTTACGGTTTCTTTTTTCTCCTTCACATCTTTGTCCCACTTATCCTGAGCGGAGTTAAGTTCCATCTGGAGTCTTTCCTCTTCATCTTTCAGTTTTCTCGCTTCAAGATAATCCTGTGCTTTTACTGCTTTCTGTTTTAGTTCCTTAATATCTTCGATTTTCTTTTCAAAATCAATGATTTCGGTAGGAACCTTCATGTTTTTAATATAAACACGGGAACCGGCTTCATCCATAGCATCAATTGCCTTATCCGGTAAGAAACGGTCTGTAATATATCTTGAAGTTAAATTAACGCATGCTAAAATGGCCTCATCTGTATAAACAACATTGTGGTGTTCTTCATACTTATCTTTAATCTGATTAAGAATCTGTACCGTCTCATCAATAGAAGTAGGTTCTACCATTACTTTCTGGAATCTTCTCTCCAAAGCACCGTCTTTTTCAATATACTGACGGTATTCATCCAGAGTAGTAGCCCCGATGCATTGAATCTCACCTCTTGCCAAAGCCGGTTTAAACATATTGGACGCATCTAAACTTCCTGTTGAACTTCCAGCACCAACGATGGTGTGAAGCTCGTCAATAAATAAAATGACATCTCTGTTCTTTTCCAGCTCGGTCATGATTGCTTTCATCCTTTCCTCAAACTGACCACGATACTTCGTTCCGGCAACCAAACTTGCCAGATCCAGTGTAATCACTCTTTTATTGAAAAGAACTCTGGAAACCTTTTTCTGTTGAATTCTTAATGCTAAACCTTCCGCAATCGCAGATTTACCAACTCCCGGCTCTCCGATAAGGAGCGGATTGTTTTTCTTTCTGCGGGATAAAATCTGGGAAACTCTTTCGATCTCTTTTTCACGGCCGATAACAGGGTCCAGTTTCCCGTCCCTTGCCAAAGAGGTGAGGTCTCTGCCGAAATTATCCAGAGTAGGGGTTTTGCTTTTTGCAGAACCTAAATTTCCTGTAGGCTTCCTCATCTGTTCAAAATCCTCTCTTTCATCATCATCATCATATGCACTCATTTGCGGCGCCTGTCCGGAATTTTTCAGCATGGTCTGATATTCCTTTGAAACTCCCTCATAATCAATGTCGTAAGCTCCTAAAATATTTGAAGTAGGGTCCTCATATTTGTAAAGAATGCCCAAAAGCAAATGAACGGTATTAATCTCATTGCTTTTATACTGTCTGCATTCAAGTTCTGCACGTTTAACGGCATGGTCTGCCATTTTAGTGAAAGAAATATTAGTAACTTCCTCAGATATAGGATTAAGACTTGCTGTATTTAAAGTTTCAATTTTTCTTCTGATCTGTGTTAAATCCGCATTAAGGTTTTGAAGGATTTCTTTTGCAGAGTTTTCCGTTTTTATAATACCTAAAAGTAGATGTTCTGTATTAAGAAATTCACTTTTCAGCCTTTTAGCTTCGCTTTTGCTTTGTTTGAACACCTGGCTCAAACCTTGTGAAAACTTATAATCCATAATATATCTCATTAGAATAAAAGCAGCATTGCCATTTATTCATTATCTAAATTACAAATATTTTACCAAAAATCAATAAATGACTTTATGGCAGAAAAAATTTTATTATCTTCCTGAAAATGATTAAGTTTGTGATCCTCTAAAATTCTCCTATGAATCCCGAAACCGCTGCCTATATCGGCTATTCTGCATCCCTGTTTATTGTACTGAGCTTTATTCTGAAAGATGTAAGAAAAATCAGGATTGTCAATATGATAGGGTGTATCTGTTTTGTGATTTATGGTATTTTCAACGGGATGCTCTGGCCGGTAATTATTCCCAACGGACTAATTTGTTTTATACAGATTTATTATCTTCTGTCTGATAAAAACAAAAGATGAACAGAAAAAAAATTATTATTTCTGCCTTTAGTAATCTTAATACAGACCAGCGTATCGAGAAGGTTTGTAAAACCATGCACGATAACAGCTATTCTATTGAATTGATTGGCAATACATGGGGCGGAAGTGAAAAATTGTCACGTCCTTATCCTGTTTCGCGAATACAGCTGATTTCGAAAAGTTTAAAAACGGCTTATTTTGAATTCAACTGGAAATTGTATAATGAACTAAAGAAAAGAGCAGATAAGGAAACGATTCTTTATGCCAATGATCTTGATGCTTTGCTGCCCAATTATTTAATTGCTAAAAAAAAACAGATTCCGCTTATTTTTGACAGTCATGAAATTTTTTCCGAAATGCCGGCAATTCAAGGCAAAATGTCACAAAAATTGTGGCGATATGTAGAGAAGAGCATACTTCCGGACCTTCGTTTTATGATTACAGCAAGCTCCGGCTATGCAGAATGGTTTAAGGAACGATACGGAATTCAGGCAGCTGTTGTACAGAATGCACCCCGAAAACTTAATTTCAGTATTGAAATCCCTGAAAACAATCCTAAAATAATTTTATATCAGGGGGTGATCAATCCGTTTCGCGGAATAGATAAAGCTATTTTGGCCATGCATCATCTAGATCATGTAATTTTTAAGATTGCAGGCGACGGTCCCAGAAAGAAAGAATATGAACAACTGGTCATAAATGAAAGTCTTCAGGATAAAGTTCTGTTCCTGGGAAAACTTTCACCGGAAAAGTTACGGGATGTTACACTTACAGCAGATTGCGGAATGAGCATTGAAGAAAATGGCGGCCAAAGCTATTACTATTCGCTTCCGAATAAGGTTTTGGACTGTATCCAGGCACGTGTTCCTTTAATATTGTCTGATCTTCCTGAAATGCAGAACATTAGGAATCAATATGATGTTGGTGAAATTATAAAAGATCATAACCCTGAAAATATTGCTCATGCAATTCAGACCGTATTGAATAAAGGACGCAGAAATTATTTACCGCAACTTGAAAAAGCAGCTCATATTTTGTGCTGGGAAAATGAAGAAGTAAAATTGCTGGAAGTAGTAAAAAAAGCGTCTTTGTATTAATCTTATTTTTTAATATTTAAAGGAGTGTCTGTGACTTTAGCCCCGATTGTCGCGACATCCTTTTAATTTTCGGGCTCCGCGAAGCGGAGCCCGAAAATTAAAAGATACAGCAGAAAGCGGGAAAAAGCTTAATAAAATAAACTTAGAATTTCCATTCAGTTCTTATGAGGAGGGTAATAAAATAATCTTTTTAAATTGGTTATCTTTGCAGAAAGAAATCAATCAAAATGACCATTAAGGAAAAACAGCAGGAAATAATCGATGAATTTGCTTTTCTTGACGACTGGGAACAGAAATATGAATACATCATAGATCTGGGTAAAGAATTGAAGGGGCTTTCTGACGATAAGAAAACAGATGAAAACCTGATCAAGGGCTGCCAGAGTAAAGTCTGGATCGATGCAGAGTTCAGAGACGGCAGATTGTTTTTCAATGCGGATTCCGACGGGATTTTGCCAAAAGGGATCGTATCTCTTCTGGTAAGTATATACAGCGGACATTCTACACAGGAAATTTTAGATTCCGACTTTGATTTCATTTCAGAAATAGGATTACAGGAATTTTTATCACCTTCCAGAGCCAACGGATTAATGGCGATGACCAAACAGATTAAGTTTTACGCTGTTGCCTACCAATTGAAATCGTAATTGTGACAAGGATTTTAGCATATCGTTTTTCTGCTTTTGGTGACGTTGCGATGACAGCACCTGTATTCCGGGAATTCCTGGAACAAAATCCGGAAGTGGAAATTGTCATGGTTTCACGAAGTAATTTTGAAGCCTTATTCGAAGAGATCCCGAATGTTATATTTAAAGGGGTCAATCTTGATGACTACAAGGGTTTTTTTGGACTCAACAGGCTCGCTAATGAGCTTATCAAAGAATTTCATCCGGACCTTATTGCCAATCTTCATGATGTAATCCGAACGAAAATTCTGGATAAAATTTATAGTACGAAAGGATTTAGGGTTTTTAAAATCAATAAAGGAAAAGAAGAAAAAGAACATTTAACGGACATCTGGAACCTGAATAAAGTTCAGCTTAAGAAAACAGTGGAACGGTATGCCGATGTTTTTCGTGAAATGGGCTTTCAGGTGACACTTTCTCATCAGCTAAGACCTACGAGTTTCAATAAATCGGGGATTGGTTTCGCGCCTTTTGCTCAGCATAAAGGAAAAATGCTTCCTCTTGAAAAGTCATATGAACTCGCGAGAATCTTATCTCTAAAAAATACAGTTTATTTTTTCGGTGGTGGAAAAGCTGAAACCGAAATACTCGAAAAATGGGAAAAAGAAATTCCAAATACCCGAAACCTTGCAGGTAAACTGAATCTCACAGAAGAACTGGACACAATCTCACAATTACAAATGATGATCTCTATGGACTCCGCAAATATGCATCTTGCCAGCCTTGTGGGGACACGATGTGTTTCTGTTTGGGGCCAAACGCATCCTTACGCCGGATTTTTAGGTTTTGGACAAAGTGAGGAGGATGTGGTTCAGGTAAAGGATCTTACGTGCAGGCCATGCTCTGTTTTTGGTGATAAAGAATGCTTCCGTGGTGACTGGGCTTGCCTGGGAGAACTTAATATACAGAAGATTGTTGATAAGATTTAATAATCTTTTAAATAATTATTCTAAATTTCATTGGCACAGTATTTTAATATTTGTTTAAAAAGAAGAGTTATGAAAGTACTAAAAAAGACGGCTTTAGCTTTTACTGTCGCGATGTTCGTTACTTCATGTGTTGCTGTTAGGTCTAACGGAAATAATGGATTGCCGCCGGGACAGGTGAAAAAAGTAACCGGTGCAAAATCTGCGAGAAATTATGCTCCTGGGCACAATAAGTAAATTACAAACAAGCGTTCAGAGTCTCTGAGCGTTTTATTTTAGCTGATTTTTTAAAAGGTACAAACAAAAAAATCTCCCTTAAAAAAGAGAGATTTCTGTGGGTCCTGAGGGATTCGAACCCCCGACCCTCTGGGTGTAAACCAGATGCTCTGAACCAACTGAGCTAAGAACCCGAATTTTTTTAAAAGGTTTCGTTTCCTTTTCTGTGGGTCCTGAGGGATTCGAACCCCCGACCCTCTGGGTGTAAACCAGATGCTCTGAACCAACTGAGCTAAGAACCCTCTTTATCGTTGTTTCCTCGATTAGAGTGGTGCAAATATACGACTTATTCGGAAATCTCCAAATTTTTTTCTAAAAATTCTCCCACAACAAAATTACTTCCGCCAATAAAAATCATTTCCTCTTTTCTACAGTTCTCTTTTGCAGACAGATAAGCCTCCTGTACGGAATTGAAAATTTTATAGGAAATTTTTGCTTCCACCAATAAATTCTCATATTCCTGAGGTGCTCTGCCTCTTTGAATAGAAGGCTTCGCAAAATAAAATGCCGCATTTTCGGGCAAGATCCTCATGACATCATCTATCTTTTTGTCATTGACAAATCCTAAAACAATATGCTTATGCTTATTAATAGAATTCAGCTGGGAAAAAACATATTCCAGGCCAGCCTGATTATGTGCCGTATCACAAATCGTAAGCGGATTTTGTGAGAACTCAAACCACCGGCCGATAAAGCCTGTATTCTGATGAACACGCAAAAGTCCTTCTTCAATATTCTGCCCGGAAATAATGAATCCAAGTTTTCGTAATTCTTCAATTAATGCCAAAACAACCCGGATATTTTTTTCCTGATAATTTCCCTTTAAGTCAGACTTCAAAGCTGTTTTTATCAAAGTAGCATCAATAAAAGATACGTTTTCTTTATCAGCCTTGTTTTTAATGATGTTTTTCACCGTTTCATTTTCATCACCGAAAATGATCGGGATATGTGGTTTTACAATTCCTGCTTTCTCTTCCGCAATTTCTTCGATAGTCTCTCCTAAAATATTCTGATGATCCAGCTGAACATTGGTAATGGCCGAAACCAGCGGCAGGATAATATTGGTAGAATCAAGCCTTCCGCCTAAGCCTACCTCAATAATGGCTACGTCAACCTGCTGCTGATAAAAATATTCAAAAGCCATAATGGTGGTGAACTCAAAAAAAGAAGGCTGTATATTTTCCGGAAGATTTTTCAGTTTTTGGATAAAGTGATAGACAAATTCTTTATCGCAATTCTTACCATTTACTTTAATACGTTCGGTAAAATCAATAAGATGCGGTGAATTATATAAACCAGTTTTATAACCCGATTCCTGAAGAACGGAAGCCAGCATATTACTTGTAGATCCTTTGCCGTTGGTTCCTCCGATGTGAACACATTTGATTTTTTCCTGAGGATTTCCGAAGAAATCACATAGCTTCCTGATATTGTCTAATCCGGGTTTATATGCCTTCTGTCCATCAATCTGATAATTCGGAGCCTGTACGAACAGCCATTCTACGGCTTCCTGGTATTGTGCGGTTGTCATGATGCAAAATTAAACTTACCGGAGAAATTTAATACAGATTTTAATTAAAATTTTTTTAACTAAGCAAGATAATATTCAGAATAAAATAATTTAAGAAAGTTAAAATTTAGTCTTTTTATGGGTGAATAATATTTTTGTAAACTTCAAATTGTTTTTTTTTAAGGAGGCAATTATTTTTGCTAAAAACACAAGTGCACAAATGTTTTTTGAAATAGAAAATTTATTAACATAAAATTTTTAAAACATGGATTTAAAAAAATTAAAAGTAGTTGAGCTTAATGCTCAGGAAATCAAAAAAACCGAAGGTGGTTGGTGGCAAGCTGTTCTAATCGGATTAGCATGGTCTGCTTGGGAAAATGTTGGAGACATTAGAGAAGGGTTTAGTGATGGTTATCATGGTGTAAAACCGAGACATATAAAATAACTAATAAAAAAGAGGAGATGTTACAAAAAAGTAAATATTTTGATAAAAAAAAGGTAATAATGTTTATACTTATTTTCATTTTAACTGTTTCAATAATGGAATATTCTCCTGCAATTGTTAGGTTTTTAATTAATCAATTTAAATAAAAAAATAATGACTTTAAATAATAAAAAACTCATTGATCTAAATGAAGGGCAAATGAGAGAAATCTCAGGGGGAGAATCTGGTTGGTATTGGGTTATGTATACAGTTGGAGGAGTAGTAAGGTGGTATACAACGCAATGTGCTCTTTCAGCCTCAGCAATGCCACGCTAATACTTTTGTTTAGAGTGGTCCATCTATGGAACACTTTAAATATACATCATGAACAATAAAAACGACGATTTGTTTGCTCCCATAATGATTTTAGCTATCTTATTAGTAGCGGCTATATGGCATTACATATTATTATAGATTCTAAACAAATGAATAGCGTTAAATAAAATTATGATATTTTCTAAAAAAATAGATATTATATTAGCTTATTTAATTGTTTGCTTATTCGTCTTTGTGTGCGGAAAAGTTTTAGGGAAAGCAATGTATTATTTATTAAACTGAAAAAATTTTACCATATTAAGTACATAATATAGGAAGAAGAATACTTCTTCCTATATTTCTTTAGTTAAAAATTATTTATAAGCGATTTTATATTCTAAGGAATAATAATCAACATGATGATATTTTGTATTCTATATAATTTTAAAAGCCCTATATAATTTTGGGGTAGTCTAAAAATAATTTCTTATGACAAAATCTGTTTACCTCAGTATTATTGCTTTGGTGATAACAATTTTTATATCCTTACCGCATATCAAAGTTCCCATTTCATCTTCTTCAAGAGGTTTGGTAAGATCTGTTCAAGAAAACACCAAAGTGTCATCTGTAGTTTCGGGCAAGGTGGTACAAAGCAGATTAGAAAGAAACAACCAATACATACAAAAAGGAGATACACTCTTGGAAGTAGCGACAGCGCAACTTGATACACAAAAAAGCCTGCAAAGCAGTCAGAGTTCAGATTACGCAGCGCAATTATTAGATTTGCAAAAAATTTCTGGGGAGCAATTTGGAGGTTTGCAAACCGGGCAATACCAACGTGAGGTTTCTGCTATGCAGGAGAAAATTGCACAGGTGCAGACCCAGCTTGCTTTGGCACAAAAAGACTTCGACAGGGCAGAAACACTCTACAAACAAGGTGTAGTTCCAAAGGCAGAATATGACAAGTTTTTTTATAATCTCCAAGGGCTAAAAACTCAAATTTCGGGTATCAGAGAACAGCAAATCGCACAGTGGCAAGCCCAAAAAAGAGAGGTTGAACGGCAGCTTCGTTCTTTGGGTTCAGAAATTCAACGTATTGGGCAGGAGCAGGAAAATTATATCGTTACGGCACCCATTTCTGGCAGATTGGTCAATTTTTCGGGCGTACAAAAAGGAAATTTCATTGTGCAGGGGCAAAATATCGGTGAAATCTCTCCGGAAGAATCTTTGATTGCCGAGTGTATGGTCTCACCAAAAGATATTGGATTCATTCAAACAGGACAAAAAGTAGGATTTCAAATAGATACATACAATTACAATCAATGGGGTCTTTTGGATGGAGCAGTGAAAGAAATTGATCAAAACATTACAGTAAACCAACAAACCGGGGAAACTTACTTTAGGGTAATTTGTACAATGCAAAAAAATTATTTGCAGCTTAAAAATGGCTACAGAGGCAAAATCGGAAAAGGAATGACATTTACTGCACGGTTTCATCTCTTCGATAGAACATTATGGCAGTTGTTATTTGACAGAGCAGATGATTGGTTTAATCCGAAACTAAAATAATGAAGAAAGACATCTTAATAAAACAGCATGATCTTAAAGATTGTGGAGCTGCCTGTCTCGCATCGGTTTCAGCTTATTACGGGCTAAAAATGCCCATCGCAAAAATTCGTCAATTCAGCCATACTGATACACGGGGAACAAATGTACTGGGAATGATACAGGGCTTGGAGAAAATGGGCTTCAATGCAAAAGGAGTAAAAGGCGGCGCAGATGCCTTACCTGAAATTCCACTTCCTGCCATTGCCCACATCATTACTAAAGAGCAATATCATCATTATGTAGTTATTTATAAAGTTAGCAAAAGTAAGATTGAAATAATGGATCCTGCTTTTGGAAAAATTGAAGAATACACTATTGAAGAATTCTCAAATATCTGGACAGGCGTTTTAATATTGCTTGAGCCCAACGAATATTTTGAACAAAAAGATGAAAAGATAAGTATTTATAGTAGATTTTGGAATCTGGTACAGCCCCATAAAAGCATTCTGATTCAAGCTTTAATTGGTGCAGTAATTTACACTATTTTGGGTTTATCGACTTCTATTTATATTGAAAAAATCACCGATTATGTTCTTATCGACGCGAACCGAAGGCTACTCAATTTGCTGTCAGTCGGGATGATTATTATCTTGTTTTTTCAGATATTTATCGGGGTAATGAAATCAGTTCTGGTCTTGCAGACAGGTCAAAGAATTGACAAGCATCTTATTTTAGGATATTATAAACATTTGCTGAAGCTTCCTCAAAGATTTTTCGATACAATGAAAGTTGGCGAAATAATATCCCGGGTGAATGATGCCGTAAAAATAAGGTCTTTCATCAACGATGTAGCAATCCAAATATTTGTGAATATTTTTATTGTTATTTTCTCCTTTGCGCTGATGTTTACTTATTATTGGAAACTCGCACTAATAACCGCATTAATTATTCCATTCTATTTTTTTGTTTATTGGCTAACCAATAGACTTAACAGAAAAGTTGAGCGTAGATTAATGGAAGAAAGCGCAGAGTTGGAATCCCATTTGGTAGAATCTATAACATCTGTAAAAACTATTAAGCAATTCGGAATAGAAACTTTTGCCAATAATAAAACCGATAATTCATTTTCAACACTGTTGAAAACCATTTACAAATCTGCCCTCAACAGTTTGTTTTCTGGCGATTCTACAGAGTTTTTATCAAGAATATTTACTATTGTTTTGCTGTGGGTGGGTTCTGGTTACGTGATTGACAGAACTATAACTCCTGGTGAACTCTTGTCTTTTTATGCATTAATCGGGTATTTTACGAATCCCGTTTCTCAATTGATAGGAATGAATAAAATAATTCAAAATGCATTAATTGCAGCAGACCGTTTATTTGAAATTATGGATTTAGAACGCGAAGAAACGACCGATAAAATGGATATTAAAAAAGAAAATATACAGGACATTCAGTTTAAGGAAGTAAGTTTCAGCTATGGAAGCAGAACTGATGTTTTTGAAGACTTCAACTGTATTATAAAAAAAGGAAAGACCACTGCAATAGTAGGAGAAAGCGGAAGCGGAAAATCAACATTAGCTGCACTTATTCAAAATTTATATCCCTTGAAAAAAGGAAAAGTAATGATCGGGGATTATGATATTAATTATATTTCAAACCATTCGCTACGAAACCTGATATCGGTTGTTCCTCAACAGATCGATTTATTTTCAGGAAATATAATAGAAAATATTGCTTTGGGAGAAGATTTTCCAGATGTACAGAAAATTCTAAACATAACAAAAGATCTGGGGATTCTGGCATTTGTGGAAAAACTGCCAAATGGATTTCAAACTTATTTAGGCGAAAATGGAGCGTTGCTATCAGGTGGACAAAAACAAAGAATTGCTATTGCAAGAGCATTGTATAAAAATCCCGAAATACTAATTTTAGATGAAGCGACATCTTCGTTAGATACAGAAGCTGAACAAATGATTCAAAAAACATTGGATGATTTCAAAAATCAAGGAAAAACAATGATTGTTATTGCCCATAGGTTAAGTACTGTTGCCAGTGCTGATGAAATTTTGGTGATGAAAGACGGTAAAATTGTAGAACAAGGAGATCACAAAGCACTCCTTTCAAAAGATTCCATTTATAAACAAATGTGGGAAAAACAAAGCATTTCTTTAAATTAATGTAACAAAAAATAAATTGTCTCGTCTAATAAGGAAAAATCGGAATTATGAAAAAAGTTTTGACTATTATTTTGGGATTATCTTGCCTGGCTGTCAGCGCCCAGAAAAAGTGGTCTTTGCGGGAATGTGTTGATTATGCAACCAAACACAATCTTCAGGTAATCCAAAATGAATATTCGAAACAAATGCAGGATCTCAACCTGAAAATTGCCAGAAAAAATTATCTTCCTTCGGTGTCCGCCAATGTGGGAAACAGTGTGAGTTTCGGGCAGGCTTCTTTGGGAACGGGAAGTATCCGGAATGACAGGTTTAGCAATAATGCCAATCTTGGAGCAGATATCCTTGTCTATAACAACGGAAGGCTTGAAAAAACTATCAGAAAAACCGAATTTGACGTAGAGGCAAGTCAATACGACATTGAGACCATCAAAAATGATATTTCATTACAGATTGCACAGCAATATCTCACAACTCTGCTGAATAAGGAAATCGTTAAAATTTCCCAGGCTGCGGTTGAAAACGCCCAAAAGCAGTATGACAGATCAAAAATTACTACGGAAGTCGGAACGACAGCTCAAACGGTTCTGGCGGAGGCGGAAGCAGGACTTGCCAGAGAAAAGCAGAATCTGAAAACGGCTGAAATAAATGTGGGAAGAAGTCTTTTTGCATTGGCCCAGCTCCTGCAGCTTCAGGATTATAAAGATTTTGATGTGGAAGACGTAAATGTGCCGGATCAGCTGGCGCCACAACTAATAGCTGTAGATGAGGTTTTAACAACAGCCTATGAAACTCAGCCCCAGGTGAAAGCTGCAGAAAGCAGGATCAGATCGGCAGAAGCACAGACTGAAGTTACCAGAACCGCTTTCTGGCCTACTGTAACGGCAAGTGCGGGTATCGGAAGTTTTTATAATAATCTTTTAAATACAAGGGTCACAGGCTACGATCTGTTTGGAAATCCTGTTGTAGAGCCTACTTTTTTCAATCAGTATAAAGATAATTTCGGACAGAATATCGGGGTTTCGGTAAACATCCCGATTTTTAACAAAGGAATTACAAAACTTCAGGTTGAACAGTCGAAGCTCCAGGAAAGTATTGCAAAGACTACTTTACAGCAGCAAAAGCAGATTGTTCGTGAAAATGTTCAAAAAGCTCAGTTTGACGTGGATGCGAATTATGAAATTTATTTATCAGCAGTTCAGGCCGAGAAAAGCACGAAACTGGCCCTTGATTTTGCCGATAAAAGCTATGCGGCAGGAAGATCTACGATCTACGATGTCAATATCGCCAGAAACAATTATGCCAATGCGCAGGGATCTGTGGCTCAGGCTAAATATAATTATCTTTTCAGTCTTAAATTGTTGAATTTCTATGCAGGAATTCCACTAAGTTTGTAAAATGTCTATTCAATCTTTAGAAAAATATTTACCCCAAAATACATTACAATATTTAAAAATCTGGTTTGCAGATTACTATATTCATATAAAAATTACAAGAAACAGGAATTCCAAGCTGGGAGATTACCGCAAACTTCCAGACAATTCCCACGAAATTACGATTAATTCGACTCTGGTTCCGGAGCTTTTTTTCTTCGTGCTTACTCATGAGCTTGCCCACCTTATTGCTTTCGAAAAATATGGCAGGAGAATTTCTCCACATGGAAATGAATGGAAGGAAACCTTCAGACAAATGCTGTTGCAGAGTATTAATGTCTATGATGAGAATCTGAAACCGATCATTATGAAATTTTCCCAATCTCCAAAAGCGAACTTCATGGCGAGCCCGGACCTCGTTAAGTATTTCCATATTGAAAAACAGGATGATGCGCTTGTATTTATTGAAAATCTCCAAAAAGGCGATTTCTTTATTTACCGAAATGAGAAGTATTTATTGGAGGGTCTTATTAAAAAAAACTATCTTTGTAAGAACCTGGCTACGGGAAGGAAGTATTCTTTCAAGCCTTTGGCAAGGGTAGAAAAATGCACTTAATAATGTCAAAATCAAATAGATATTGCGTGATTATGGCGGGAGGAATCGGCAGTAGATTCTGGCCGTTAAGTACGCAGAAGTTTCCGAAACAGTTTCAGGATATTTTAGGCGTGGGACGCACAATGATCCAACAGACGTATGACAGGATCAGCAAGATTATTCCTGATGAAAATATATTTGTGATCACCAATAAAGAATATGTGGAGCTTTCCCATCAGCAGCTGCCGGAAATTCCTCAGGAAAATATTGTTGGAGAGCCTTTACTGAAAAATACTGCGCCATGCAATCTTTATATGGCCAACAAAATTGCTGAAATTGATCCTGACGCTACCATGATTGTTCTGCCGGCAGATCACCTTATTTTAAAAGAAGAAACTTTTCTGCAGAAAGCGGAAGTTGCTCTGGATCTCGCTGCCAAAAATGATTACCTTGTTACGCTCGGGATTACCCCTACAAGACCGGATACCGGATACGGATACATCCAATTTGTGGATAAACAAGATTCTGATTATTACAAAGTAAAAACCTTTACGGAGAAACCAATTCTAGAAATCGCCAAAAGTTTTCTTGAAAGTGGAGATTTCCTCTGGAACGCCGGAATTTTTATATGGAATGTTAAAAGTATTCAACATGCTTTCGAAAAATATCTTCCTGAAATGACCCAGCACTTCATGGCATGCGAATATAATGCTGAAGGTGAGCAAAGCTGTATCGAACTGATTTATCCTAAAGTACAGAAAATCTCAATTGATAACGGGATTCTGGAAAAAGCGAAAAATGTTTATGTAATTCCGGCAGACCTGGGATGGAGTGATCTGGGAACATGGACGTCCGTATTTGAAAATACGGAAAAAGACGAAAACCAAAATGCTACCAAGCAAAAACATATTTTAGCCTACAATTCGGAGGGAAATATTATCAATATAAAAAACAGCAACAAAGCGGTTATTGTTGATTCTCTGAAAGATTTTATTATCGTAGATACGGATAAAGTTCTGCTTATATGTCCTAAAGAACATGATCAGCTGATTAAAGATTATGTATTGGATCTGAAAAACCTTAAAAAGGGAGATAAGTTCATGTAAAATAATTCGGATTGATCTTCGTTCTTTCAATATGATAAAGTTTACATACAGGCTTACTGCGTTCATTTGCTTTTTATTCGGAACAGTACTTTCTGCTCAGGAGAAAAAACAGTTTCCCGGAGTTTCATCAATTTTGCAGAGTATCATTCCTGATGCAAAAAATGATACGTGGATGTTGATTCATAAAAGCTATGGAAAAGACAATATCATAAAGCAGTCAGGAGTAAAAAAAGATTTTGAATCTCAATCTTCAGGATTCAATATAGGAATTGCTGATGAAGACGCATTTTACTATATCGTGGTTTTATCGAAGGATATTCCGGAATATATTACCGATCTTACAGCACTCAGAAAATTTGTCGGTAAGGTGGATAATATTCAGGATGCAGCAGTTTTTGCCGCAACGGAAGGATATATTATTGATGAAGAATTCAGAGATCTGGCGGCCAATTATTACCAGGATTCAGCCAACTATTATCTGGATTTAGGAAAACTGACATCAAAGGAATGTCCTTATCAGAAAAAGTATTTTACCTTAACGATTCCAAAATCCGGAGTTGGGATTTTAAACGTAAAAGACAACGGATCTTATATTGAGCTGTATAATAAAAAATGCACCAATAATCCCAGATTGCTGAAAATTGAAAAAAAAGAAGAGCCGAAAGATGAGCCTAAAAAATCAAACAAATCTACAAAACGGAGATAAGTTTTACGAAACCGAACGGCTGATCCTGCGTCCTATGGCTGCGGAAGATGCCGAATTTATCCTTACACTTTATAACAGTCCCAAGTTTATCCAGTATATCGGTGACCGCTATATCAGGACGGTTGCTGATGCGGAAAATTATATTGAACGGAGATTCCTTCCTCAGTTTGAAAAACTGGGTTTTGGAAATTATTTAATTTTAACCAAAGAAGGAAATCAAAAAATCGGAGGCGTGGGAATATTTGAAAGAGACGGGCTGGATGTTATGGATATCGGTTTCTCCCTCCTCGAAGAATTTGAAGGAAAAGGATATGCTTACGAAGCGGCTTTAAAAATAAAATCAGTTGGGATGAATGATTTTGGCTTAAAAAAACTTTCAGCAATTACTACAAAAGATAATGCTTCTTCCCAAAAATTAATTGAAAAGCTGGGATTGAAATTTCAGAAATTTGTTACCATTCCGGGAGATCCGGAGGAGTTGATGTATTATGAAACAGAGTAATTTACTGTTCTTTACATGATTGATAATGAAGGAAATCTTAAAATATAAAATCATTAAGTTTGTCATCCTGAAAGGATCTATACAAAATCTTGAAAAGTTTGCATTGAGATGCTTTCAGCATGACAAATATGCTGTAAAATTATCCTTCCAGAATCTGCTCCGCAGCAGTCTTTGATGTTACTTTTTCAATAACTCTTTCACAGATTCCTTTTTCATCAAAAATAAAGGTCGTTCTCACAATTCCCATATACGTTTTCCCGAAAGTTGTTTTTTCCTGCCAAACTCCGAATTTTTCAAGAATTTCGTGGCTCTCATCAGCGATGAGATCATAAGGAAAAGCAAACTTGCTGTGAAAGTTTTTCTGTTTTTTTACCGAGTCTCCGCTGATTCCCAACAGTTGAAAACCAGCCTTTTCCAGTTTTGAGTAATTATCACTCAGGTTACAGGCTTCTACCGTGCAGGTTGGCGTATTGGCCTGGGGATAAAAGAAAATAACCAGTTTCTTTCCGATTAATTGTTCAGAACGTACGGTTTCTCCATCCTGATTTATTCCTTCAAATTGAGGTAATTTTTCGCCGACTTTAAGCATAATGTTTATTTTTGTTCAAATTTAATGGTTACATGACAAAAAAGCAAAGAGCGGAGCTTGTTCAGAGAGAATTGGAAAAATTGTATCCTCAAGTACCGATTCCGTTGGATCATACCGACCCTTACACGTTGATGGTTGCGGTGGCACTTTCGGCACAGACTACCGATAAAAAAGTAAACCAGGTTACTCCGGAACTGTTCAGGATTGCAGGAACTCCCCAAAAAATGGCAAAGCTGGAGGTGGAAGAAATTAAGGAACTGATCAAAGAAATCGGGTTATCCAATACGAAGGCAAAGAACCTTAAAAGAATGGCAGAACTGCTTTTGGAAAGACATCATGGAGTAGTACCGCAAACTTATGAAGAACTCGAAGCACTTCCGGGAGTAGGCCACAAAACGGCTTCAGTAGTGATGAGCCAGGGTTTCGGATTTCCTGCTTTTCCGGTAGATACCCATATTCATCGTTTAATGACGCAATGGAAACTGACCTCCGGAAAAAACGTTGTAGAAACAGAAAAAGATGCAAAAGCCATATGGCCGGAAAGCGTGTGGAATAAACTTCATCTCCAGATTATTTTCTATGGAAGAGAATATTCTCCGGCAAGAGGAAAAGGAGAGAAAGATTTTATTACGAAAATGCTATTCGAAAAATAATGGCATGCAATAATGAGGTAATGGTGGCTAAATTTTCACGAAAAATTTAGCCGGGTAGTTTAAAAGATTAAATTACTTCACATCAAGCAATCTTCGATGATAATTTATCTGCCCAAGATGATAGCTTAAATGCCCGAACAGGTGAATCAGGAAATACTCTGTTGTCATGGCATAGCCCAAAGGTTCGGAAGGATATGCTTTCTGAAGTTCTTCCGCAGATAAATTTCCAAGCGTAAGGTCTACAGTTTCAATAGTTCTTTCAATCTGCTGAATCAATTCTGTCCTTGGTATATTTTTTAATGAAAATTCAAGGTCCCTGTTTCTTATATAGCCGGAATTTCCAAGTGTGGCTCCAATATAGTGATTAAGGTTTCCTACCAGATGGAGACAAAGGTTCCCGGCTGAATTAGAAATATTATTATCGGTTTTCCAGATGTTTTCTTCGTTTTGATAAGATTCGATTTCTGTTTTTAATTTATTTAAATCTCTTGTGAAAAGGGATTGTAAACTTTGTATCATTTTATTTGATTTTTGTTCTGAAATATCCTTGGAAAAACTTAGTAACCGGGGAATCAATTTTAGTTTTTTAATGAGGAATTTCTTCCGTAAGAATTGTATTACCTGCTTTATCATAATAGATGCAGGAAAATTGATTAAGATCCACAATCCACTTCTCAATTCCTGTCCGGGCACAGTCTTCGCAGAATTTCATATAATCTGTTTCACCATGCTGATGACTTTTTAATTGGTTGATAAATAATTCTTTATCAACTTTGTTTTCAACGGCTAGTTCATCATATTGAGGCCGGGATTTTGTGGTGTAGCCGTTCTCTCCAAAATATTCCGTATGACTGTCTTTTACCCAGGTTTCGAAAGACTGTACACCGAATTCTTTTATTTCTTTGATGTAATTCGGAAAATCGGCACCCGACTGTACTTTGCTGTGCGCATGTTCAATTTGTTCTACAGTAAACATTTATTTGTATTTTTATTAAGCTTGATTTTACCGCAAAAGGAATAAAAGAATATAAATATTTGTTCTTTTGTGATAAAAATTAATTATTTCTGCTTTTTCGCCCACAATTCCATCTTCCGGTTCAGGACATCCAAAGGAAGACAGCCCTGATTCAGAATTTCATCATGAAACTTGGCCAGGCTGAATTTGCCGCCCAGTTCTTTCTGATATTTTTCCCTTAACTCACGAATCCTCAAAGAACCAATTTTATAACCTAAAGCCTGTCCGGGCATTGCCATGTATCGTTCTACTTCAGCCGTTGCGCCGGCTTCATCATAAGAAATATTGCTCAGAAAATATTTGATAGCTTCTTCTCTTGTCATTCTTCCGGTATGGAGGCCTGTATCAACCACAAGTCTTACAGCTCTCAGCATTTGGTCACTCAGATAGCCCATTTTCTGATAAGGATCCGTATACAATCCGAATTCCGGACCTAACGTTTCACAGTAATGCGCCCATCCTTCACCATACGCACCGAACCACCCGAATCTCATGAATTTCGGAAGCTTGGTGTTTTCCTGCTGTAAAGAAACCTGGTAATGATGTCCTGGTATCGCCTCATGCAAAAACAGAGATTCCATTCCTGAAGTCACATTGAATTTGGACGGATCCGGAAGCGGGACATAGAAAATCCCCGGTCTTTTTCCATCCGGAGTTCCCTGGATATATTCCGCACTCGCACTGGCTTCCCTGAATTTTTCCGTCTGCCTGATCTCAAACTTCGTCTTTGGAGTTACGGAAAACATCGTTTTCAGTTTAGGCGTGATTTTCGTTAAAATTCCATTAAAAGCATCCAGCACTTCTTTTGATGTTTTGTAAGGCATCGCTTTTGGGTCTGTTTTTACATAGCTGATGAACTCCTCAAGCGTTCCGCTAAAGCCCACCTGCTGTTTTACTTTTTCCATTTCGGCACGAAGCATGGCCACCTGCTGAAGTCCTGTTTTATTGATTTCTTCAGGGGTTTTATCTGTTGTAGTCCAGCTTTTTGCGTAATACTGATAAATTTCTTTTCCGTTAGGAAGACTGTTATAACCGTCTGTATCTCTTGCTTTTGGTAAATATTCTTTTTCTAAGAAGTCTCCCATTTTTGTATAAGCCGGAATGATCTTTTGTGTAATGGCATCTTTATACAATTTTGAAAATTTATCTTTCTGTTCTTTGGTAAAATCTTTTGGGAAATTTCTTACCGGCCCATAGAAAATATTCTTTTCCCAATCCGCAGTTATGATTTCTTCGGCTCTCATCTGCGGAATCATTTTGATTACCAGTTTCTTAGGTAAAACCATCTTATTGCTGATCCCTTCCCGGAAATTATCCGTTGCAGCGTTCATCCAGTCCGGAAACTTTTCCATTCTTTTGAGCCAGTCGCTGTAGTCTTTTTCTGTTTTAAAAGGCTGGCTTCCTTCTCCGCTCCCATAAAGCGGAAAGTTAAGCGGCAGTCCGCCAAACTGGGTAAAAGGAATATATTCCGGATGATAATCGTACGCCTGGATTTTATCTTTCAGTGTGAAGTTCAATACATCATAAACCACTTTATCTTCATCGGAAAGGTTTTTGTAGTCTACGTTTTCGAGCTGTTTCTGTACGGAGCGATAAAAAGCCACTTCCCCGGAAATAAAATCTTTATCAATGGTGATCGGAAGCTGGTCGTTATATCGTAAGTCACCCTGCGAAGTGGCGTCAAGCGGATAAAGTTTCAGGTACTGCTCATAATAATTGGAAGCAATAGAATCGATATTAGAGGGCGTGACTTTGGTTAAAGGGGAATCAGATTTTTTGCAGGAAGTGAGGCTCAGCACCAGGCTCAAACCTACAATGCTTTTCGATATGATATGTTTCATTCTTCGGAAATTCTTTATAAAAAACAAATGTAAATATTTAAAGTAGAAAAGCAGTAAAAGATTTTCTACATGAATGGGAGAGCTCGTTTAAAACAGACTTTAATTGGTGAAGCATAATTATCCGGATGATTAAGATTAGTGTTTGCATAATGCATTCATGACATTATTCAACACTTTTCATAAATAATGATTTTAAAAAATAATTTTCAAAAAATTTTTCACGTTCAATCTATTTTTTATCTTTGTTGAAAACGTTTAACAATCATATTATTACAGCTCTTTTTTAAGAAAAAATGAAAGGGATTTTAAAAATTTACCATCCGGACGAAACGCTAAAGTACAATATCAGAAACACTTATTGTAAAGCGGTTTACAGCAACCAGCAGCATTTTTTAGAGGTTGAGATCATCACGGATGACGGTCTGGATCATGTGGAGGATGATTCTCTGCAGTACAACTTTCCTCAACTTTCACTTGAGGTTTTTGATTTCCCTATTGAATCTGCGGAAATAGAAGGGAAAACAATTATGATTAATGATTCTGATGAAGACACTTTTACAGAAGTAGATCTTTTCGATGACGAGGATGCTTTTATCTACGATAATGAGCTGCTGTTTGATAAAAATGAAAAAGGCGAGCTTCAGGTTGTGTGGAAAGGAACCATTGATGATTTTTACACAGGTTCCAATGCTCCGATTCCTTTCAGGCTGAAATGCGAATTTAGCCAGGATGATATTGAAGTAGACGAAGATTAACATTTAACGTTCTCTTCTTCTCCGAAATTTTATACAGTTTTCTTTTCAGATTTTTTTGAAAAGAAACTTGCTATTGCTGAAAATAACAAATTTTAATGTGTTTTAAGCATTTTTTAAGATACCATTTCATAATATTCCAGTACATTTGTCGTTACAACTCTTATAAAAATACAGATTAATGCTGATAACGGAACTTACTCAGATTTTGTTTGCACAGGTTGCTACACCTACGGTAGCGGCGGAAGATTTAGAATTTTCATTTTGGAAAATCATGTTTCACGGAGGTGCCTTCGCCAAAATAGTAATGGTGACCGTACTCCTGCTCGGTGTATTTTCCGTATATCTGTTCTTTGAACGTTTTTTCTTTATTAAAAGGCTTACCTCTAAAACGGATGCCAACTTCATGGATAATATTGAAGACTTTATCAAAGAAGGAAAAATGGAATCTGCACTGGATTATTGTAAAAGACAAAACTCTCCTGAAGGCCGTATTCTGGAAAAAGGAATTTCAAGATTGGGAAGACCGGTTTCCGATATCGTAAGTGCAATGGAATCCCAGGCACAGGTTGAGGTTGCCAATATGGAAAAAAACCTTAATCTTTTGGCGGTAGTACCAAGTATTGCTCCGATGCTGGGACTTTTGGGAACGGTAATCGGGATGATTATCGCTTTCTTTAACCTTTCTCACGCTAGCGGATCTTTTTCACCTAAAACTTTGTCAGAAGGTATTTACACGGCGTTGGGACAAACAGCGGTGGGACTTGCAGTAGCAATTCCGGCGAACTTTTTCTACAATTTATTATTAACAAGAATTGATAAGTTTGTATTGAAAGCACAGAACATGTCCGGAGAATTTTTAGATCTTATCAACAAACCTTTATAAATCTTCATATGAAACCGTAAGGTTCCGTCTGATCTTTAAAAATTAGTAAAAATAAACAGATGAAAATTCAGAGAAGAAATAAAGCAAATCCTGAGTTCAGTCTCGCAGCGATGACCGATGTTATCCTGCTGATGCTGATCTTCTTTATGGTAACATCATCCGCGGCCAATCAAAGTGCCATCGATGTAAAGTTACCTAAAACGGGAGCTGTTGAAGATAATATACCAAATCCTTTAACCGTAAGCATCAAGCCGGACGGATCTTATTTTGTAGACGACAGTCCTGTAGAAAAAGCACAGCTTGAACAGACGATCGTGAATAAGCTGACTAATCAGACCAATAAATCTTTTACGATCAGGGCTGATGAAAATACTATGCACAAAGATGTTGTTTTTGTAATGGAAATTGCTGAGAAATACAAATTCAATATTGCCATTGCGACAGTTAAAGATAAATAACAATTCCGAAACTTTCGGAAATGATCTTTTTAAAATGAGGAGCCATATTATAGATAAAAATGAACAAAATAGAGACCGGGTAAAAAGTGCATTGCTTTCTATCCTGATCTGGTCTGCCATCCTGCTGTTTGTTTTTTTATATAAGCTGAAACCAGAGCTGGATGAGCAGCCTGAAATTGTAACCACCATGCTGGTAAACTTTGGAGACAACAGAAACGGAAACGGTGCAGAAGAACCTGCCGATCAGCCGGGAAGCTTGGCTGCAGCAACGGAAAATGTTACTGATCCTGCAGAAGCCGCTGTTCCGGAAACCAAAACCGTTTTAAAACCTGAGCCTCAGCCTGAAACCCAAAAATCTGAAGCAAAAGAAAAAATTATTACCGGAAATAATTCAAAAATAACGGTACCTAAAAAAGAAGAATCCAAAGCGGAAACTAAAAAATCTGCTGCAAGCACAAGTGCTGCTAAAAACACTAAAAAATCAGGAGCGGTAACTTCCAATTCAAAAACAGGAAACGGTGACGGAAAAGGAACTGCAGCCATCGGAAATCTCATCAGAGGAAGAGGAACTAAAGCCGGAAGCCAGGGAGATGGAGACGGCATCGGAAATGCAGGAGATCCTTTGGGTGGAGACGGAAACGGCGACAGCAGAGTGGGAATCGACAGAAAGCTGGTGGGCTTCATACCGGGAACAATGGGAAGAGGGGGAGCGCAACCTGCGAACAGCTGTACTGCAAGCGGAACAATCACCATATCTTATACGGTTGATAAAGCAGGAAATGTAGTGTCTGCAAGAAGATCAGGTGGAACATCCGATCCATGCATCACCTCAAATGCTATTTCTTGGGTAAAGAAATATGTAAAAGCTGAGAGAGCCAGTGTTTCTTCCACCGGAACTTATAAAATCACTTTTTAACATACAAAAGCACTTTAGTCAAGTGCTTTTTTTATTTCTGAAATTCTGTTGATCACCGGAAGCGCAAAAATTCCGCTGGTTTGAAGATAGCGTTCGTAGAACGTTCTGGCTTTATCCAGAAAGTCATTATTGATTTCTGTTTTTCCTTTAAAATAAAAGAGATTACCCAGCATTTCATAATAATCTTTGTGATCTCTTTCTTGTCTTTCGTTGATCATTTCGATCAGCTCTTCTTTCGTTTTTGAAGATACTTCAGAGAAGTTCATCTTAAAAATATCTCTCATTAACGAATCGAAATCCAGATCTTTCTGCATTAAACTTTCTTCCGGTTTATCCAGAATGAGTTTTTCCAATGCCTGGCTCAGCTGACGTATTAATCTTAATGTAAATTCTTTATCTGTAATCATAGTTGTGGTTTAAAGTTTAGTGTTTAAGGTTATCATATGATACTTCAATGTTTAAAACTTAAACATTGAACCTTGAGTTTTTTAAGCAAAAAATAAATATGCCAGTGCAATAGAAGTGATAATTCCCACCAGATCGGCCAAAAGCATTGCAATGACCGTGTATCTCGTGTTTTTCACAGCAACGGCCCCGAAATATACGGCAATCACATAAAACGTCGTATCTGAGCTTCCCTGAAGCACTGCGGCCAGTTTACCCTGGAAACTGTCGGCTCCGAAAGTTGCCATCGTGTCCACCATCATGCCTCTCGCACCAGAACCAGACAAAGGTTTTATTAAAGCTGTCGGAAGCCCGTCGACAAATCTCGCATCAAGATTCGCATGGTAAGCTACCCACTTCATTCCATCAATAATGACATCAAAAACGCCTGAAGTTCTCAACAAAGAGATGGCGATCAGCATACCCACCAAATATGGGATAATTTTCACACAAGTGGTAAAACCTTCTTTTGCGCCTTCGATAAAAGCATCAAAAACATTAATTTTTTTATAGACTGCGCCAAGAACAATTCCAAGAAAGATAAAAAGAATCAAGCCATTGCTCAATACTTTACTGAAGTCATCCAGCTGATCCTTACTAAGCTGTACCAGATACAAAACCAATAATGCTATAATCGCTGAAATTCCTCCAACGTAAGCAATCACAACCGGTCTTAAGAGATTGATCTTCTGATACAAAGATACTATGATCATGGCGGCCAGCGTTGCTGCAAAAGTCGCAATCATACAGGGAAGGAAAATATCCGTCGGGGTTTTTGAGCCCATTGAAGCGCGGATTGCAATAATTGACACGGGAATTAAGGTCATCCCACCTGCGTGGAGGCACAAAAACATGATCTGTGAATTGCTCGCGGTATCTTTATTGGGGTTTAAGCTTTGTAAACTTTCCATGGCTTTTAAACCGAAAGGTGTTGCTGCATTATCAAGTCCGAGAAGATTGGCGCTAAAGTTCATGAGCATATGTCCGAAAGCAGGATGGTTTTTGGGAATTTCGGGGAAAAGCTTTGAAAAGAAGGGCTGGATCAAACGGCTCAGAAGATTGATGCCGCCGGCTTTTTCAGCAATACTCATAAAACCCATAAATAAGGTCATAATACCGATGAGTCCAAGACAAATTTTCACGGCGGTTTCGGAGGTTCCGATCACACCGTCTGCTTCCTGAATACGATATACTTTCACATCCTGTTGTAAAGAATCTGTCTTATAATGGATCCGGCTATCTGCAAAATCCGGTTTTTGGGTCAGACTGTCTTTTACCAACGGAGAAAGCGTGTTCATTTTCTGTGTTGCAATCTGTACCGTGTCGCCGCTTTTACCTACCACCATATCATTAAATATGGTTTTATAATGGCTTGATGAAATGTATTTTACACTGGCAATGGCAATGGCAATAATAATAAAAGCCGACCAAATTCTGCTGAGAACCATCCGATTGAATTAATATGGGTTAAACTTATCAAAAAAACTTCAGATGACAAAGGGATGTGTGTCAATAGTCAATTCCTTCTGGTCAATCCGCTTCGCTTGTCAATTTTTAATCTTATTTAAAATTCACTTGCATGGCTAATTTACCATTCACATTTACTTATTTTTCATCCAGATACACCAAGAACCCATCAAAATCATCATCCAGGTTTTTGAGGATTTTAGCGGTCTTCATTTTCTTTTCTAAACCATCTATAAAAAAGCTTTTTTCAAAAAACTGGCGGTGGATTCCGGGAAGAAGTTCCATGAAATAATCCATCCCGAATTTATTATTGTGAAGGTCCATTTTCGTTTCCAGAGGTTTATTGGGAAACAGTTCTTCATGAAGGTCTGTCATTCTTTTGCAGAAGGCTAGTGCTTTTTCAGGAGATGAAATTTTACAGCAGTACATCATAATAAAGCAGCACCATAAAGCATGTCTGAAAGCGTTTCCAATTCCATTGGTAGAAGCTGTTTTGGGGAATTTTTTCTGCGCAATGGAATAGGCCTGAAGTGTCGCATGAAAACTTAATAAGGAGAAAAGAGGATGAGGAAGAACAAGCGACAAAAGACGCATGATCTTTTTAAGGCTCATGCTCCTGATTGTATTGAAAAATATACTGAACGTTCTCATCAATAAAAAATCTCTCTCCGAATCAGAGAGAGATTGTTGTATTTCGTTAAAAATTAAGCTTTTACAGTTAACAGGTTTACGGTTTTAGAAACGGTATCCTTAATTTCGGTCCTTTTCACGATGAAATCAACGAATCCTTTTTCCTGAAGGAATTCCGAAGTCTGGAAGCCTTCCGGTAAGTCTCTTCCGATAGTTTCACGGATAACTCTTGGCCCTGCAAAACCGATAAGTGCACCTGGTTCTGCCATGATGATATCTGCAGTCATTGCGAATGAAGCCGTAATTCCTCCAAAAGTAGGGTCACAAAGATAAGCGATGTATAAAAGTCCTGCTTCAGAAAGCTGAGCCAGCTTAGCCTGAACTTTCGCCAGCTGCATCAGAGAGTACGTTGCCTCCTGCATCCTGGCTCCACCGGATTGGCAGATAATCATATACGGAAGTTTTTTCTGGATACAATAGTCTACGGCTCTTCTGATTTTTTCTCCCATAACTGATCCTAAAGAACCGCCAATGAAAGCAAAATCCATACATGAAACCACCATTTCAGTTCCTTTTACGGTTCCTACAGCGTTTCTGATGGAGTCGGTAAGCTTCGTTTTAGCTTTAACTTCTTTCAGTCGGTCTGCATATGGTTTTGTATCTTTAAAATTCAGAATATCAATGCTTTCTACATTGGCGTCCAGTTCCGTAAATTTACCTTCGTCAAAAAGAATGTCAAAGAATTCTGCACTTCCTATTCTTACATGAAATCCATCTTCAGGAGAAACGTAATTGTTTCTTCTCAATTCGTCATGTTCTACGATTTTTCCTGACGGTGTCTGATGCCAAAGACCTTTAGGAACGTCTTTTTTCTGATCAGTAGAGGTCGTAATATTTTGTGCTTTTCTCTTAAACCACTCGAATGCCATATTGTTTATATATTGATGAAAGATAAATGATAAATGATGAAAACGGTTAATTGAGATCAATTATTAATCATCACTTATCATTAATAATTTTATTTAAGCGTATTTACGTTATTTAAATCTTCAAATGCCTGAACAAGTCTCTTAGCGAATGTTTCTTCTCCTTTTCTTACCCAAACTCTTGGGTCATAGAATTTCTTGTTCGGTTTTTCTTCTCCTTCAGGATTTCCGATCTGAGCTTTCAGATAATCAATATTGTTAACCATGTAATCTCTGATGCCTTCTGTGTAAGCAAACTGCAGATCCGTATCAATATTCATTTTAATTACTCCATAGTCAATTGCTTCTCTGATTTCTTCCAAAGTAGATCCTGAACCTCCGTGGAATACGAAATTGATTGGTTTTTCAGCAGTTCCGAATTTTTCCTGAACATATTTCTGGGAGTTATCCAGAATTTTAGGAGTAAGAACTACGTTTCCTGGCTTGTACACCCCGTGAACATTTCCGAAAGCTGCAGCGATTGTAAAGTTTTCTGAAATAGCTTTTAATTTTTCATACGTATAAGCTACATCTTCAGGCTGCGTATATAATTTTGAATTGTCAACGTCAGAATTGTCAACACCATCTTCTTCACCTCCTGTTACCCCGATTTCCACCTCAAGCGTCATTTGCATTTTCGCCATTCTTTCAAAATATTTAGCAGAAGTTTCAAGATTCTCTTCTAAAGACTCCTCGGAAAGATCCAGCATGTGAGAAGAATAAAGTGATTTTCCTGTCTGCTTGTAGAATTCTTCGTTAGCATCCATTAAACCGTCGATCCAAGGCAATAATTTTTTTGCACAATGGTCAGTATGAAGTATTACAGTCGCTCCGTAAGCTTCTGCTAGAGTATGAATATGTTTTGCTCCGGCGATCGCTCCTAAAACTGCCGCTTTCTGTCCGTCATTGCTTAATCCTTTTCCTGCATTGTAAGCAGCACCTCCGTTAGAGAACTGAATAATTACAGGGGAGTTTAGTTTCGCTGCAGTTTCCATAACCGCATTTACGTTGCTTGAACCAATTACGTTTACTGCCGGTAATGCAAATTTGTTTTCTTTAGCATGCTGAAAAATATCAGTAACTAATTGACCTGTGGCAACTCCTGCCGGGAAAATTCTGCTCATGTTTTACTTTTTAATATAAATTATTAGGGTTTGTAAAATTCCTGTAAAGGTAATCATTTTTGCTTAATTCTTAATTTCTTTTATCTCTTCCCCAAAGCAGCTTCTGGCGGATCGTTTCGTAGAAGCTGAGATTATTCGGCTGTACGAGAAGAATCTGGAAATCGGCTTTTTTAATGATGATTTCCTTATCCGTTTCGATATGTATCAGACGAGAGTCTAATGAAAGCGAATACTGTGGTACGCGGCTTTCCACTTTGAATTTAATTTCTACCTTATCATTCACCACCAATGGTCTCACATTGAGATTATGCGGAGCGATGGGTGTGATGACAAAGTTTTCGTTATTCGGAGAAATGATGGGTCCGCCGCTGCTTAAAGAATATGCGGTAGAACCGGTAGGAGTGGAGACAATAACGCCGTCACCCCAAAATACATTAAGAAATTCATTGTTGATATAAGAATCTACCGTAATCATGGAGGTAGTTTCTTTTCGGGAAACAGTAACATCGTTCAGCGCATAAGGAAAAAAGTCTTCTATTTCCGGAGATGTCACTTCAATAACAGAGCGTCGGCTGGTTTTCACATCTCCTTTTAAAATGGAATCCAGTGCATTGAACGCTTCTTCCTTGGTAAAGCTCGCGAGAAATCCCAGTCTTCCGGTATTTACTCCCACAATCGGAATTTCCAGGTCTTCAATAAAGGTTAAGGAATTAACGATAGTTCCGTCCCCGCCAAAAGTGAAGAAAAGATCCACTTCTTTATCCAGAAGATCCTGTTTGCAGTTAAAGGTTTCAAAAATTTTTGAGAACTGAAGAGCTTCAGCCATTTCATCATACAAAACAGATTTTACGCCTCTGTTTTCAAGCTCGGAAATAAATTTGCTTAAATATAAAAAGGTATCTAAATCTTTTTTCTGGGAATATATGGCTGCCTTCATTAGTTTTTTATATTTCTATAAATTTTTGGAAAAACCCGAATCTGTCCTGAAGCAGATCTGATTTTTCATCAGAATAATACTTTTGCACAATCCGGTAATCATACCGGTCGAATGTTTCATCAATGGAGCTCAGATTTTCATTGCTTATTTTGATGGTCACCTGGATTACATCTTCAGACATATTGCTGATAAAAGCTCCGTAAAATTTGGAATTGTTGCTTTCTACAATATTGGCAATCTCCGTCATTGAATATTTTCTGGAAGAAGTCTCAATGGTGAGAATGGCTCCCGATTCTGAAAACAGCGGATATTTCGATAAGTCCTGAAAGATATCTTCACAGCTTATATAACCCAGGTATTTCTCATTTTTGTTGATAACAGGAATGATGTTGGCATTGAAGGTATAAAATAACCTGATGCTGTCCATAATATTGTTATCTTCAAGAATGGCGAATCGCTCGATCTGATGTTCAAGATCTTTTAGGGTACCTTCTTCTTCATAAAGAAAGTCTTCTGCAAGAGCACCGTAAAAATGATGGGATTTTTTGATGAAAATATGAGAATATCCAAACGCTTCCAGCGTATCTCTTGCTGATTCTATGGAGTCAGTCAGGCTAAAGCATGGAAAGTCTTTTGAGATATATTCCTTGATAAACATTGTGCTAATTTATAAAAAATTAAACGAAACTTTTTCCGAATGTCAAACTTTTTTTCTCTAAAAAATAAAAAAATGATTTTAAAATTTGTTTGTGACAAAAAATTGGGTATCTTTGTCGCCTTTCATTTTTACTTTTTATTAGATTTATTTCAAACTGCACTGTCTTTTAGACATATGCAGTTTTTTCATTTCAGGGCTTTTGCAAACTCCCACATTACAATTCCGCCGCAAACACTCACGTTGAGTGAATGCTTGGTTCCCAGCTGAGGAATTTCAATAAATAAATCAATATGAGCCAATGCTTCATCGCTGATTCCTTCCACCTCATTTCCCAGGATCACTGCGTATTTTTTAGACGAATCAATAGTAAAATCCGTAATCATTTTACTGTCTGTTGTCTGTTCAATCCCGATTACTTCAAATCCTTCTGATTTTAACTCATTAATAACGGTGATTATATCATTTTCATATTTCCAGTCAACACTTTCTGTTGCTCCCAATGCTGATTTGTGAATTTCACGGTGCGGCGGCTGAGGAGTAATTCCGCAAAGGATGATCTTTTGAATCAGAAAAGCGTCTGCTGTCCTGAAAGTGGCCCCCACATTATGCATACTTCTGATATTGTCCAGAACAACAATTAACGGAATCTTTTCTGTCGTCTTAAAGGTTTCCACATCAATTCTGTTCAGCTCTTCCAGTTTTAATTTCTGTACCAATGTATTTTTTGTTAATGGTTATAAATATGTACGATTTTTAAATGCTTCCAGATTTGTTATTTCCAGAATACATGATCTGATGAACACTTCTTTCAATATTCTGCGCGATCGTTTCCATCGGAATATCATTTTCGTCATTATTGAACGGGTCTTCAATTTCTTCGGCAATCATCTCAAGGCTCATTAAAACATAATAGACAAAAACCGTAAGCGGAATCATAAACAGGCCAATTGAAATAACGTAGGCTACCGGCAAAGCCAGAACATATAAAATGATAAATTTTTTAACGAAAGAGGAGTAAGAATAGGGAATCGGAGTGTTTTTAATACGTTCACAGCCACCACACACATCCAGGAAGCCTGAAAGTTGCGTGTCAAGATAGAGCATTTCCACATCAGTTATTTTGCCTTCTTTTTTAAGCTGATGAAGCTTGTGCGTCAGCAGGATCACAATTTCACTGGGACCGTGATGTTTGATATATTCTTCAATTTCGGAATAATCTTCGTCCAGCGCAAGTCTTGTAGATTCTTTTGAAAGATGCTTAGCCAAAAAGTGCGGGAAAAATTTCAGATACCGTGCAATCTGTTCGGCATTTTTCCTGTCGTTGGCAAGAATCGTGTTGATCTTAATCGCGAAATTTCTTGAATCATTTACCAGTTTCCCCCAGAGTTTTCTTCCTTCCCACCATCTGTCGTAAGCTGTATTTGTTCTGAAAACCAGCAATAAGGAAAGCACAAAACCCAAAAGGGAATGGATCATGCTCACATTGCTGATGGGCGATTTGGAAGAAAGGTGAAGGTATTCTACTTCAAGATATTCAATTCCCCAGGAATACAATCCTACCAGAATCATGGTCGGGAAAAGAATTTTCAGGGTATCGCTTTTATGCAGGCTGAAAAGGATTTTCAGGAAATGTTTGGTATTGTAAACTCTCATAAAATTGGTTAGTCCGTACAAATATAAAATTTCACTTTTACTTTTGTTTTACGGAAAACCATAAATTTTATCTTGTGATTCATTTTTTCTTTGTAAAAACAATTACTATGGGATATTATAGAAAAGGACATTTCAGAAGAGACGGAAAATGGGTAAGCGGACACTATGTAAGCACCTTTGGAAGAAAAAGAAGAAAAAACAGCTCGCCTCAGGGATGCGCCATTTTGTTTCTCGGAGGAATAATTTCCTTTTTAATTTGGTTGCTGAAATAAAATTGATGTCTGATATCGGTTAAAATTTTTACAAAATTCAAAAAAACCTTACTTTTATTTCGAAATTAAAAACACCACCAAATGATCCTCGGAAACGTAGATATTGTCACTGATATTAGCAAAGAAGATTTTCAGAACAACTATTTTAAAAAGCATAAACCATTGCTCATCAAGAATTTTGCAAGCCGATGGGAAGCTTTTGATAAATGGAATTTTGATTTTATCCGCGAAAAAGCCGGCGGGCAGGATGTTCCGCTTTATGATAACAAACCCGCCGATGCATCCAAAAGTTCCGATGCACCGGTTACCCATATGAAAATGGAGGATTATATTGATACGATCAGAACGAAACCTTCTGATCTGCGCATTTTCTTTTATATCATTACCGACCGTCTTCCGGAACTGCTTAAAAATTTCACCTATCCTGATTTGGGGATGAAGTTTTTCAAAAGGCTTCCAACGCTGTTTTTCGGAGGCAGTAAAGCGCATGTACTGATGCATTATGATGTGGACTTGGGTGATTTTCTGCATATTCACTTTGAAGGAAAAAAAAGAATTCTTCTGTTTGATCAAAAACAATCGGCTTTTTTATACAAAGTTCCGATGTCGGTGCACACGGTATATGATTTAGATTACGAAAATCCTGATTATGAAAAGTTTCCGGCATTGAAACATGCACGGGGTTATGAGATTTTTATGGAACACGGCGATGCGCTTTTTATTCCCGGAGGTTTCTGGCATTTCAACAGGTATCTCGAGCCTGGATTTTCCATGTCGCTTCGTGCATTGCCCAACAAGCCAGCTGTCTTTGCCAATATGCTGTATCATGTATTTATCATGAGGTATACTGATAAGCTTATGCGAAAACTTTTTAAAGCGAAATGGGTGAATTACAAGCAGAAATGGGCTTATGAGAAGAGCTCCAGGGCATTGGCCAAGCATAACGTTTAATTTTTCCCGCGGATTTTCACAGAGTTTTATATTCTTTAACGCAAAAAAATCAATTATTTATGTGATCTGGGGCGATCTGTGAGAAATCATAAAGCACTTTACTGCTAATATTTTATTTCCTATTTTTACCGACCAATTTTAAGACAGAATTTTAATGGCAAAGGCAGCGAAGAAAGAAACTCCGTTAATGACACAGTATAATACCATCAAGGCAAAATATCCTGATGCACTTTTACTATTCAGAGTAGGAGACTTTTATGAAACGTTTGGCCAGGATGCCATTAAAACATCTCAGATTTTAGGAATTGTTCTCACCAAAAGAGCCAATGGAGAAGGACATATCGAACTGGCTGGATTTCCGCATCATTCTGTAGATTCTTACCTTCCGAAACTGGTAAGAGCCGGGATAAGAGTCGCCATCTGTGATCAGCTGGAAGACCCGAAAATGGTGAAAGGAATTGTAAAAAGAGGGGTCACGGAATTGGTTACACCGGGGGTGACATTCAATGATCAGGTACTTAATTCAAAGAAGAATAACTTTTTGCTTTCCCTTCATAAAGAAAAAGAAAAATTCGGAATTGCGCTGGTGGATATTTCTACCGGTGAATTTCTGGTAAGTGAAGGAAATCTGGAAAAGCTGCTTCATATTGTTCATACATTCGATCCGAGCGAAATTATTTATCAGAGAAGTGTTCAGATTCCGGAGCAGCTTAAGAACAGGAGTGCTTTTAAGCTGGAAGACTGGGCTTATCAATATAATTTTGCCTATGAAAAACTTACGAATCATTTTAAAACCAATTCGTTAAAAGGATTCGGGATTGAAAACCAACAGCTGGCCATTACCGCAGCAGGGGCTATTTTTGCTTATCTGGTTGAAGATACACACCACAATTTATTATCTCACATTACAAAGATTCAGATTATTCCACAGGAAGATTTTCTGATGATGGATAATTTCACACTGAGAAATCTCGAAATTGTTTATCCAAGCAATGCGCAGGGAAAATCTTTACTCGATATTATCGACAGAACTTCTACACCGATGGGTGGAAGGCTCTTGAGAAGAAGGATTATTTTACCACTGAAGTCTGTTAACGAAATCAACAGAAGGCTTTCTTTAATTGACTTTTTAAATGAAAATGATCATCTGAAATATGAAATTTCCCTGCTTTTGAAATCAATTTCGGATCTTGACCGGCTAATGGGAAAACTGGCAGCGGAAAAAATTTCACCGAAAGAACTGGGATATCTTCGCCAAAGCCTTATTAATATTCATAAGATTAAAGGTTTGCTTCATCCTCACGCCGATGTATTGGCGTGGCTTGATCCGCTGTATGACCAGGAAGAACTAATCAAATGCCTTCAGAATCACCTGAATGACGAACTGCCCGTGAACCTGGCGAAAGGAAATGTGATTAAAGACGGAATCTCTGAAGAGCTGGACAGACTAAGAGGATTGCAGTCGAAAGGCCGCGGTTTCCTTGATGAAATGTGTCAGCGTGAAATTGAAAGAACCGGAATTTCCAGTCTTAAGATTGATTTTAATAATGTTTTCGGATATTATATTGAGGTAAGAAATACGCATAAAGATAAAGTTCCGGCAGACTGGTTAAGAAAGCAGACGCTGGTGAATGCAGAAAGGTATATTACCGAAGAACTCAAAGAATACGAAAACCAGATTCTGGGTGCGGAAGAAAAAATAGGGGTTCTGGAAAATGAACTTTACAGAAAAGTGTGCGGAGACACGATCATTTATATGGATCAGATTCAGGAAAACTCACATATTATTGCGCAGCTTGATGTGGCGGTTGGATTGTCCGAACTTGCTGTTTCTGAAAGTTATACAAAGCCTGTTTTAAATGAAACTTTTGCGATTGATCTAAAAGAAGCACGGCACCCGATTATTGAAAATGCACTTCCTTTAGGAGAAAAATATATTCCGAATGATATTTATCTGGATAAAGATTCCCAACAGATTATCATGGTTACAGGGCCAAATATGGCCGGTAAATCGGCTATTCTCCGTCAGACGGCAATTGTTTGCCTGATGGCACAGATCGGAAGTTTTGTTCCTGCAAAATATGCTGAAATAGGGATTCTGGATAAAATTTTCACCAGAGTCGGCGCTACAGATAATATTTCTGCAGGGGAATCAACCTTTATGGTAGAGATGAATGAGGCGGCTAATATTTTGAATAATATTTCAGAACGCAGTCTGATCCTTTTAGATGAAATCGGGCGCGGAACTTCCACCTATGATGGTGTTTCCATCGCCTGGGCCATTGCCGAATATCTTCACCAACATCCTACGCAGGCAAAAACGTTATTTGCAACGCATTATCATGAGCTGAATGAAATGACGGTGAACTTTGAGCGTGTGAAAAATTTCCACGTTTCCATTCAGGAGAATAAAGGCAATATCATTTTTTTAAGAAAACTGATTCCGGGTGGAAGCGAGCACAGCTTCGGGATTCATGTGGCTAAACTGGCGGGAATGCCTGCAAAAGTAGTCAACAGAGCCAATGAAATCCTGAAAACACTTGAAGCCAGCCGCACTCAGGGCAGCTCTTCGGAAAGCATCAAAAGGGTAACGGAAGAAAATATGCAGCTTTCTTTTTTTCAATTGGATGATCCTGTTCTGGAAAATATCCGTGAGGAACTTACAAAGATTGATATCAATACTTTAACACCAATAGAAGCTTTAATGAAACTGAATTCCATTAAAAAAATGATTGGAGGGTAATTTATTTAATTTTTATCGAAAGTGATTGTTAAAGGAATACGAAATTTATAGCGAGCTTTTTCACCATTCAATTCACCAGGAATCCATTTATCTTTAATTTTTAAAATGGCCCTCTCTGCTTCTCTGTTAAAACTTTCATTGGAGCCGGAAGCTTTTACATCGACCATCGAACCTTCTTTATCGATAATAAAACTAATTTGGCAGGTTTCTATTTCTGCATTACTGATTATTTTTCGTGTTCTGAAATTTTTAATAATCCTATTATTCAATGCAGTTGTTCCTGATGGGAAGACAGCAGGTTTTTCTATTTCGATTTTTGCTCTGCCATTTCTCTCCACCATCAAAAGTTCATTAAGTTCAGCAGTTGGTAGGGGTTCTTCCTGGGCAGAAATGAAAATACAGAAAAATAAAAAGAAAATTTGTATTATTTTCACGGGTAAAGTTTTGATAAAGTTTAGTACTATTGATTTAATGTAATTCTTCGTATTATTCAAACTGCATTTTTATTGGCAACTGAAAAATATACCGCACGGGAACATCATCTTTTTTCGCGGGAACCCAGGATTTCTTAAGACTTCTGACGGTCTTTTCTGCTTCTTCATTAAAATCAGCATTGTCACCCTGAGCTAAAATCTGTGAAATTGTTCCATCCGTTTCTATGGAAAAGTAAACGATTGTTGAAACCTGTCCTTTTATCTTTTCGAGAGCAGATGTATCAAAATTATTGGCAAATTCTTTTCGGAACTCATTGATTCCACCGGGAAATTCGGGAGCAATTACGGAGTTGTTTTCATTATTCCGCTTTTCATAATTAAATTTCTTTGCAATCTCTTCCGGAATAGAGAAAGATGTTGTAGGCTCACCGCCGGAAGCCACCTGTGAAAAATAGACATGGTAAAACAGTACAGACAGACAGATTAAAAGTCTTTTCATGATTAAATTTCACCAAATATAAATATTTAAATTTAGTTTTAAGATTTCTTCAATGTCAGGGGGAATGTATAAAGATACCGAACCGGTTCGCCATTCACTGTTGCGGGCTTCCATTTTATAAATAATCTTCTCACGGCCAATTCTGCCGCATCCGAATGTTTTTTATCACTTCCTGTTGCCGTTACAAATCGCACATATCCGTTTTTTTCAACAATGAAATACACTCTTGTGTCAATATTTTTGGATTTTACATTGATAATATCCATTTTTTCTGCAAACTGCCTTTTGAAATTTTCTATCCCTCCGGGAAATTCAGGTGCGGTATCTGCTTTGGTAACAACATCTTCAAGCTTCATTTTCTTTTTTAAAATTTCATAGTCAGGAAGTTGTGAAACGGAGCCGTATTCCGACTGTGAAAATAGAAAAGTACTGAAAAAAAATGCTGAAAATAATATGATCTTCTTCATTTTATAAAATATATCTGATTGTTTTAGGACAGCAAAAATAACACCGAAGAAATTGTTAGGCGGAATAAAGAAATGTTAATTTTTAGTTGATTCGGAAAAAGTTTCGGCGCCCGCAGGGCGCCGAAACTTTTTCCGAATCTTAAAGAAAATAGGTTTCATCAAGTTTTAGACAAATAAATAATGAATTTTAAAACGGCAATCGAAATAAGCCTATAAATAATGAAAAAATTCAATATCATTGCATCAAATAAAAACCCGGATGATCAGATTAACATTTAGTCTTACCTATTTCCTTATCAGCATAATCATTTTTGTTATTGAAATATTGATTGCCACAGTATTCAGTAATATATTCTTCGTAAGGGCTTATCTTGGGGATGTTATAGTCGTAATGCTGCTCTTTACGCTTGTTAAATCTTTCCTGATCATTAAAAACAATCACATCCTTATTCTGGGGATCTTCCTGTTTTCCTGTCTGGTAGAATGGGCGCAATATTTCCATATTGCCGAAAAAATGGGATTACCGCCCGGAAGCATTATGTATGTTATCGTTGGAAATTCTTTTTCGTGGATTGATATCGCATGTTATGCTGCGGGATGCCTGCTGTTGTTTCTTTTAGTTCCTAAAAAATAAGCGGAGTTACCTTCCGAAACTGTCGTACTTATCCTCCGCATATTTGATGAAACGGTTGAGTAAGGCTACATTTTCTTTTTCCAGAGATGAAAGATCGTTGTCTACGTTATCAGAGACAGGAATGTACCAGTCGGTCTGTTCAAAGAAATTACGGTATGTCGCTTTTTTGAAGGAATAACCGTGGCGTGCAAATACGGAATTTTTGATAATTTCCATATCCAGCTTACGAAGGTTTTTAACGTCTTTTTCAGTCAATTCCTGTTTAGAAGCATTGATCTTAAAAACAGCATCGGAAGCAATTCTGTTTTTGGAGGCAGTGTAGGTTTCTGTTTTTCCTGTTTCCTCATCGGTATATTTTTCGACAAAACTTTTTGGGTTTTCCCAGTCGATGAGGTCGTTGTCCGGACTTAGCATAAAGTTCGGATTATAGACAAATTCTTTTTTTATCAGCTTTACCCTTTTCGACGGCGCTTTTACGGCGGTCTTATTAAATGCGTTCCATGTTCCGGTAAGGCTGTCATTGCTGAGTTTCACTTCAAACCTTCCGTCGGTCTTGTCATTTCCCGGTTCATCAAGGATGAAAGATGCTGCAGCTTCATTAAAGACTCCACGGAAAGGGCGCTGGTTTCCGTCTACAATACTTTGTCCGTATACACTGTCTTTTGTGATTCTGTTGATTTTCAGGGCTATTCTTTTATAAACATCCCCTTCGTAATCTTCCCCGATTTCAGGAGTAATGATTTCTTTTCCTGCAAAATCTCCCATGTAAATCCCATAATATTCTTTATGAATTTCAGGCACAGCAAGAGAGTCTTTCTTTACGGTTATGCTGTCTTTCTTTCCATTAGAGTTTTCTGTTTCTTTTTTACAGCCTGTTAACCCTATCATCAGGGAAACTGTCAAAAATAATTTTAAATTTTTCATATGCAGTTGTTGTTTATTTTGGTGTCGATTAATTCAGATATATTTTTTAGCAATTAAATATTCAATGAATAAAAGGTTCGGAATCCAGCCCAGCCATGCAATAATCTGATATACATCCATCGGATTCGGATGCAATAAATATACTATAATTACTTTCCACATTCTTAGGGTAACTGCAGAAAGTGTAAGGGCAAAGCTCCGCCACATCCATTGCTGATGTTCTTTAAAATTTTTCTGCCGGGCTAATTGATACGCTTTGAAAGTTGTAAACCACCATAAACAGCCCAAAATAACAAATGAAATTTTAGAATAGATTCCGCCATTGGCAAATATTCCCATATAAATTCCTGACGGCGCTGCAAAGACGAGAATTAGGAAAATGTATGTTTTTCCGATATTTTTATGCAAGTTTTTTATTCCGAAATCTTTTCTGAGAATTGCTAAAAACCCGCTAAGCAATACAAAAATACTGGTGTACACATGGGCATAAAATAAATATAAATAGTCCGGACGTTCTGTTACTTCCGTTTGTTTAATCATCAAAAAACTAACCTCTTTTCTCACCGGAATATATTCCAGCGTGATTTTCAGCATCAGCCAAAAGAAATATCCGAATCCAATGATTAAAAGGATTTTAAGTGTGATGGAAAGGTTTTTTTTGACTGAAAGCATTACATATTAATTTTCCACAATCATATTTATAGGTAATCTAAACTTAGATTTTATAGGTTTTCCGTCAAACAGTGCAGGAGTCCATTTATTTTTGGACATAATTTTTATTACGCGTTCCATCTCTTTATTCATGGAAGGATTATCTCCTACAATCTTAATATCTGTAACATTACCCTCTTCAGAAATTGTAAGTAAGGCTTCAGATTGTACTTTTCCTTGTGCATGTATTTTCTCTCCTCTGAACAATTTCATAAACTCATTTCGAAACCCATTAACACTTCCTTGATATTCAGCAGGTTTATTGAATTCATTAATAACGATTTCTTTTCCAATAGGTTCTCTGGGATGAGAGATTTCTTGTGCATATATTGTCGTAAAAGTTAATAAGGCAACGCACGCAATTATTTTTTTCATAGTATATTAATTATAAATTATTCAAATCCTGCGCAATCAGCCAGGCTTCACTCCAGCATGCCTGAAAATTAAAACCTCCGGTTACGGCATCAATATTCAGAACTTCTCCGGCAATATAAAAATTAGGTAAAATTTTAGAAGACATATTTTTAAAGTTAATCTCTTTTAAATCAACACCTCCGGCCGTTACAAATTCATCTTTAAATGTTGATTTCCCGGTAACCTGAAATTTCTTTTTACAAAGATTTCCAATAATTCTGTCCATTTCTTTTTTAGAAATATTGGCCACCTGTTTATTAAGATCAATGTTTGATACTTCCAGAATTCTTTGCCAGAAACGATTCGTTATATCAAAAATTTTAGATTGTCCGATCGTCTTTTTAGGATTGGATTGTTTGAATTGCTGAAATATTTCCTCTGCACTATCAAGTGATTTTGAAATAAAATTCACTTCAACTTCAAAATTATATTTCATTTTCGCAAGATTCACGGCCTCCCATGCAGAAATTTTAAGAATTGCCGGTCCTGAAAGCCCCCAATGGGTGATCAGCAATGGTCCGCTTTCTTCCGTTTTTAATTTCGGGATAGAGGTTTCTGCCATTTCAAAGCTTGTTCCTGCCAGATCTTTAAGCAAATTATCCTTTATATTAAACGTAAAAAGGGAAGGAACCAGATCAATAATGTTGTGTCCTAAACTTTCAATTATTTTTAAAGACTTTGGAGAACTTCCTGTGGAATAAATAATATAATCAGCCTCAAAATCACCCAGACTCGTTTGTATAAGATATTTCCCTTCCTGTTTTTCAATTTGTTTAACCGAGCATTTGGTCTTAACTTCAACATTTTTGCTACGAATTTCTTCCAGCATCGCATTAATGATCGTCTGCGAAGAATTGCTTTCCGGGAAAACACGATTATCGCCTTCAATCTTTAATGGAACTTTTCGGTTTTCAAACCATTCCATCGTATCTCCCGGCTGAAAACGGGTAAAAACGCTGAGGAGTTCTTTATTTCCGCGCGGATAAAACTGAATCAGCTCTCTGGGATCGAAACAGGCATGGGTAACATTACACCGGCCTCCTCCTGAAATTTTTACCTTTTGGAGAACATCTGAATTCTGTTCGAGAATAGTGATCTTATACTTCGTTGCGTCAAGGTTGGCAGCGCAGAAAAATCCTGCAGCACCACCGCCGATAATGATGATGTGTTTCATATTCTTTGTAATCCTATGCTCAGGATTATTTTTGCAAAACTACAATTTTTATAAACCATCTTATTTGAGTAATTTTGAAGAATATAATTTTTCATTTTTTAGAGTGAAAATTATCAACCACAAAAGTCACAAAAGTTTAAGTTGTCTTTTGATAATGGAAAAGTGCAAAATAATTTGAAAATCATGATTTTCCTTTCCATATCTAAATATACGCATACAGGAATTTAAAATTTAATGTACCTGTAAAAAGGCTTTTGTGATAAAATTAAATTCATATTTAAAATAAAGTTTAAATGATATTTTACCATAAATTTGAAGTACGCTGGAGCGATCTTGATGCGAACAAACATTTAGCCAATTCATCTTATGTGCAATATTGTGCACAGGCGAGAATGGCATTCATGACGAAAGAGAAAATGGGTGTAACCCAATTGAGCAGATGGGGAATCGGGCCGGTGATCCTGCATGAGCGGTATTCGTTTTTTAAAGAAATTTATGCCGATCAGACGGTAATTGTAAGTGTTGAAATTGACGGATGTTCAGAAGACTCTTCCATCTACAGATTTCTTCATAAGTTTTATACGCCGGACGGTGTGCATTGTGCCACTTCCGAGGCTACAGGAGTCTGGATCGATATGATGCTCAGAAAAATGACCACTCCGCCGGATGATGTAGTGGAAGCGATGAACAAATATAAAACTCCCGAAACAGTGGTGCTTTCGAAAGAAGACTTTAAAAAATTCCCTTTCCATCCGCATAATATTGATCCGTCAGAATTTACGGTTTAAAGTTTTGAGTTTCAAGTGTAAAATTACTCATTACTAATTATTCATTACTTATATTAAAAATATGTTTGAAGATAAATCACAGGAATTGACCCCCATCTCCAAATTAGGAGAGTTTGGTCTGATAAAGCATTTGACAGAGCAATTTTCTTTATCTAACAGTTCTTCTGAACTTGGAGTAGGAGATGATGCTGCAGTCATTAATCCTGAAAATAAAAAAGTAGTTCTTACGACAGATGTGCTGGCTGAAGGAGTACATTTTAATTTGGGCTACGTCCCGTTGAAACATCTGGGTTATAAAGCAGTTGTCGTAAACCTGAGTGATATTGCAGCAATGAATGCGACACCAACTCAGATTCTTGTTTCGCTTGCAATTTCCAATCGGTTTCCGGTGGAAGCATTAGAGGAAATTTATTCCGGAATTCAGGCAGCCTGCTCAAGATACAAAATTGATTTAATTGGCGGAGATACAACGAGTTCCAACGCGGGTCTTGTCATGAGCATTACGGCAATTGGAATGGAGAATGATGAAAATATTGTTAAAAGAAACGGAGCCAAACCAAATGATCTGCTGGTGGTAACCGGTGATTTGGGAGGTGCTTATATGGGACTTCAGATCCTTGAAAGAGAACATGCGGTTTTCCTGGCTGATCCTAATATGCAGCCTGAAATGGAAGGCTACGATTATATTCTTGAAAGACAGCTGAAACCGGAAGCAAGAACCGATGTAAAAGGAATTTTGGAACAGCTGGATATTAAACCGACTTCGATGATCGATATTTCGGACGGACTGGCTTCGGAAGTACTTCATCTTTCGGATCAGTCCGGAGTAGGATTCAGATTGTACGAAGAGAAAATTCCGATGGACAGCCTGACGATTTCCACAGCAGATGAATTTAATCTAAATCCCGTGGTAACTGCATTAAGCGGAGGAGAAGATTATGAATTATTATTCACGATTTCACCGAATGATTTTGATAAGATTAAAAATCACCCGGATTTTACGATCATCGGGCATGCCGTTGAAAAAGAAGATGGAAATTTTATGGTCGCAAGAGGATCAAACCAACTGGTTGCTTTGACGGCGCAGGGTTGGGATGCTTTTTTAAATTCAAATTAGCATGCTAACTTTTACGGTTCTCCCGACTTTAATTATTATTACATTTTTAATAGTAACCCTATATAAACACTTTATTAAAAAACAGCCTCAGAATTTAAAGGATACCTTCAGGGTTACTTTATTTTTTGCTGTTGTGTGGGGCCTGATCTATTATTTGGTTTTTAGCTGAACAGGTTAAACATCAGCTTTAAAGCCTTTATAAATCAACTTTGTCAAAGTTCGAAACTTTGACAAAGCTGATTCTAGTTAAGTATTCTCATATTTTACGCTTTCACGATATTCAGGATTACTTCCATTGCCTTTTGCATGCTTTCCAGAGCCACATATTCATACGGTCCGTGGAAATTGATTCCTCCCGCAAAAATATTCGGACAAGGAAGTCCCATATAAGATAGCTGTGCACCGTCTGTGCCACCTCGGATGGCTTTGATTTTAGGCTCAATTCCGGCTTCTCTCATGGCTGCAGCTGCACGGTCGATGATGTACATCTTGCCTTCAAACTGCTGCTTCATGTTTCTATATTGCTCTTTAATTTCAATTTCCGCAGTACCTTTCCCGTGTTTTTGATTAAATTCTGCAACTTTTTCTTCCATGACTTTCTTTCTTGCCTCAAATTTGTCGGCATCATGGTCACGGATGATGTACTGTAATTTAGCTTCAGAAATATCAGCATTCAGATCCATTAAATGATAAAAGCCGTCAAAACCTTTTGTGGTTGCAGGCGTTTCGTTCGCCGGAAGCATTTGGGCAAATTCGGCAGCCAGTAAAGCGGCATTCACCATTTTACCATAAGCATATCCAGGGTGAACGCTCAAACCGTGGATCTTTACCACCGCTCCCGCTGCATTGAAATTTTCATATTCCAGTTCGCCAACTTCTCCGCCATCCATCGTATAAGCGAATTCTGCCCCGAATTTCGCCACATCAAATTTATGCGCTCCTCTTCCAATTTCTTCATCAGGCGTAAATCCTACCGCAATTCTTCCATGCTTGATTTCAGGATGCCCAACCAGATATTCCGCAGCGGTTACAATTTCCGCACAGCCGGCTTTATCATCTGCTCCCAATAATGTATTTCCGTCTGTTGTGATCAGGGTCTGACCAACATATTTTTTCAGGCTTTCAAATTTTGAAGGGGATAAGGTAAATCCTGTTGTCTGATTTAAAACAAGATCACTTCCGTCGTAATTTTCCCAAACCTGAGGCTTTACATTTTCTCCGCTGAAATCCGGAGAAGTGTCATAATGCGAAATAAATCCTATAGTGGGTTGGTTATTATTTTCAAGATTTGAAGGAATATAACCCATAATATAACCATTTTCATCGATAGATACTTCTTCAAGACCAATTGTTTTCAGCTCTTCAGCAATATAGTTGGCGATATCCCATTGTCTTTCCGTAGAAGGGGTAGTCTCACTTTCAGCATCGCTGGTTGAATATATTTTTACATAAGTAAGAAAACGGTTCAGTAACTTTTCTTTCCATAAAGGGTTGAATTCTATTGCGCTCATTATTAGTATAAATTTGTGGGCAAAGTTAACAAATTTGAGTTTCAGAATGGCTTAATTGTAAGCGGATATAAACAATCGAAATTATAAATGATATATAAATATTTGAGAATCAAAATAATGGTAGATTTGTTTGTAAAGAAACTAAATAGTTTAGTTTTATTATATTTGAGAAAATCTAAAAGTATAAAATGTTCCTTACTGAATGTCCGCGCGATGCAATGCAGGGTTGGGGAGAATTCATCCCCACAGATAAAAAAATAGATTATATCAACTCCTTGATGGATGTTGGTTTTGATGTGTTGGATTGCCTGAGCTTCGTTTCTCCTAAAGCAATTCCTCAAATGGCCGACTCTGCTGAGGTTGCCGAGAATATTGATAAATCCAAATCCAATACAAAAGTTTCTGCCATTATCGGGAATTATCGTGGTGCAGAAAAAGCTCTTAAACATCCATCCGTAGACATCATCGGATTCCCGTTTTCTATTTCTGAAACTTTTCAGCACAGGAATACCAATAAAAGCCAGGAAGAAGCTTTTAACGAAATTATCAGAATGCTGGAACTGGTAAAAAGCGAAAACCGGCAGCTGAACATTTATTTTTCAATGGCTTTCGGAAATCCTTATGGGGAAATGTGGAAATGGGAAGATGTGGATTTCTGGGCTCAGCGCTTTTCAGAAATAGGAATTAAAGATATCTTGCTTTCTGATACTACAGGTGTTGCAACACCGGAAACTATCACTCTTTTGTTTGAAAAGATTCCTGCAAAATATCCTGAGATCAATTTCGGTGGACATTTTCATAATCGTTATGAAGATTCTTACTCTAAATTAAAGGCAGCATACGATCAGGGTTGCAGAAGGTTCGACAGTGCCATTAAAGGAATTGGCGGCTGTCCGATGGCAAAAGATGACCTTGTTGGAAACATGCCTACTGAACAGGTAATCAACTTTATGAGCGTGGAAAAAGCAGAGCATAAGCTTAACCTTCTGAATTTTGAAAGTGCCTATAATAAGGCGAAGGATATTTTCCATTTTTAAATAACAAATATTATATCATTTGCGGGATGATCATGCTTGTTGAAGGATTTCTAATAATCAAAAATTAATAAGGGGCGGGCTTTGGCCCGCTTTACTATTCACAACCAATTGGCTTAGCCTAAACTTAATTTAAATAACTTAATAAAATGTCACCAATCATCTTACCATCCGAATTAAAAAATCTTCCGACAGAAAATCTTGTTATTCTTGATGCACGAGTAGGAAAAGATGTATATCATAATTACCTTGAAAAACATCTTAAAGGAGCAAGATTTATTTATCTGGATAAGGATCTTGCAGAAATTGGTGAAAATGCCGCATTCGGAGGAAGACATCCGCTTCCTGGAATTGAAAAATTTGCAGAAACACTTTCAGAACTGGGGATTTCAGAAAAATCCCATATCATCATTTACGATGATAAAAATGGTGCTAATGCTGCCGCAAGAGCTTGGTGGATGTTGAAAGCTTTCGGGTTTGAAAATGTTCAGGTTTTGGATGGAGGTTTTCAAAATGCTGAAAAACAAAATGTTGAGTTTTCTTCCGGTGAAGAAACTTTTGAAAAAGCTGAAATTATCAAAAGAGAAAATTGGCTTCTTTCGATGTCCACGCTGGAAGAGGTTGAAAATGAATTGATAAACGGTAATTCAGCGGTGATAGATGTTCGTGATGCATATCGTTACAGAGGAGAGTCTGAGCCGATAGATCTTGTAGCCGGACATATTCCGGGAGCCATCAATATTCCGTTCTCTGAAAATCTTGATGAAAACGGCAATTTTCTTGCTCCTGAAATTTTAAAGGAAAAGTATTTAAAATTATTGGAGGGTAAACCTGAAAATCTAATCATTCACTGCGGTTCCGGGGTGACGGCTTGTCATACGATTTTAGCTTTGCATCATGCCGGTTTTGAAATCCCGTCTCTATACGTAGGTTCCTGGAGCGAGTGGAGCAGAAGGGAAGGAAAGAAAATAGCAAAAGAAATATAAAAACTTTCACAGATAGATCTGTGAAAGCTTAAGTTGGTTAATTAAAAGTATCAGTTTTATTTTGCAACTCCCAAGGCGGCAAAGTAATATTGAAAAGAGTTGATTTCCAATGCGAAAACACCATCGTTTCCAATCATGTTGATGGGTCTCCAGAAACTTCCGTCAAAAAAGCTGATCAGACCCTGGTAAGAATTTAAACCGTTTGGTTCGGTAACTCCCCATGGATTTCTCAGGATAATATAATTTTTGTTATTGAATGTAGACCATCCCAAAACAGTATAGGCATGGTTTCCTACAATATTTGATCCTGTATAATCTTTCCCAGATCCGTATGTCCATGCAACCATGGGATTAAAGGTTTTATAGCTCATTGAGTTTTCTCTCACAATTCCGAAAAGATCAAGCCCTGTTCTTGATGAGGTGTAATAGTAATACGGCGTTTTATTGGTAAGCTGTGCAACAGCTTTTGCGGGATCTCCATAGGCGGTTTGGGAAATATCCGGTTTATCATCATTTGCATTCGTAATCCATTTTGCAAAAGCTTTTTCATAAACGGCGGGCCAAATTTCTCCTGCATCATTGCTTCTGCAGTATACCGGATTGTTGGACGCGTTAATGATGGTATTATCAGTTACTTCTACGAGCCTCGTTGCGGCATCTTTTCCTCCGCCTTTTGTGAAAAACTGAATCGCATTGGTGCGGTCGGTTTCTCCTGTTCCGGTGGCTCTTACTTTGTGCTCAATAGTGTAAGGAGCTGCCCATGCGATTGCAGAAATTGCCGCAATGAAATAGCAGTTGCCTATTGCTCCCTGAATCGGGTCATTGTATTCCGTAACATCATTGAAGAAATTTCCTCTGTCACTCCAGGATGTTCCTGCAGGCGTCCATCCGTTTGCAATTACCTGTCCGTAAATAATGTTTTTTATGGAAGGCGTAATCAGCCTGTTGTTGATCGTACTGTTGAGCTTCGGGATATTCAGTACCATTTTTACATCGCCTTTGTCCAGTCTCGCATTTTTTACGGAAATGGTATTCAGATCTTTTATTCCTGTTGTGGAAAGATCATTCAGGGTTTTAATGTTTGAAAGGTTTACAGATTCCAGTTTATCGGTGGCTCTTACTTTAACTTCCTCAGATTTCAGAGCACGTACGGTGTTGTCTTTAGTAAGTTCCAGTCCGGCATACAAAGGTGAATTAAATTTGATGTCAAAAAGTTCTGAATAGTTGGTTTCCAGGGTCTCTTCAAGGATCTGATACGATTTTGCGTCTTTCCAGTCGAATTTTCTTCCTGTAATAGCTTCGGTTAATGCATAAGGATTAATTACTCCTACAAACATTTCTTTAGGTGCTTGGTCCATGATAATTGGTTTTAAAGATTAAGGTTAAAATTAATTTGGTTTTGAAAATCAGTACTGTACAGTTTTAGAAAGCGGTTGAATAAAGAAACTCCGAGATCATCATCGGGAGCGATTGTAATCTTTTTTGAATTAACATTAATTATTCTTTCACTTCCTCCCACCATGGCCGGGTTTTTTTGAGAATTCTCTAGATTATTTACTAAATAAAGAAGCTGAAGAAAAATTTCCGTATCAAATTTCTTTTGTTCAGATACAATCATTTTTTCATCCTTTTCATCGCCTTTAAAAAGTTTGAACTCTGCATTTCCATTCTCTTCAAAGAAAATAATCTGGTATCGGTATGCATATTGCGGAGGAACACTTCCGTTGTTAAATGATACGATGATTGTATTGGCTTTCATACTGTTGATTTCTGAAGCCAAAGTTATACGGGTTTGATATTGTGTATATTAGTGTTTTTACGAAATATGTATGGGGAAAAAACGGAAACAAAAAAAGCTGTCTCAAAAATGAAACAGCTGTTATTTAAAAATAATATTAAATTGAAAAATATTTTAGTAAAGCAATTAAAGCATTCCCAGCTCAAATTTGGCTTCCTCACTCATCATGTCCTTATTCCAGCTTGGTTCGAATGTAAGTTCCAGGTCAACACTTTTTACATTTTCCACTTCTGCTACTTTATCTTTTACTTCCTGAGGAAGTGTTTCTGCAACCGGGCAATTGGGAGTCGTAAGGGTCATGATGATCTTAACATCCGCATCATCGGAAATCTGAACATCATAAACCAGTCCTAATTCATAGATATCTACCGGAATTTCAGGGTCATATACGGTTTTTAAGACGTTGATGATCTCTTCACCAATGTCAGCAATCTGATCGTCTGTAAATTTCATTTTTTAATCTAAATTGATGTACCTTTTCAATAAATCTTCCTGACGCATGCGCCTGAAAATATTTGCCAAAGTTAAGACATCTTTTTCACAATAGTCTACTATTCTTTGCAAGTCTTTCTCTATGTAGTAGATTGATGAAACCATTGAGCCGTCGATATCATCTTTCGGAGTGGGAACTTTAAAAACATGAGCCAGTAATTCCAGGGAAACAAAACTCTTGTAGTCCCCGAATTTCCAAAGTTCCATGGTATCAAGGTGAGGAATTTCCCAGGGTTTTTTTCCAAACATCTGAAATGGTATCGGAGGCATCATTCCATTAATCAGGAACCTTCTGGCAATCCAGGGAAAATCAAATTCTTTTCCATTGTGTGCACACAGAATTACTTCACGAAGCCGCTGACTATTAAAGATTTCCCCGAATTCCTGTAATATCTTTTTTTCGTCATGCCCGGCAAAACTTTTAATTTTTAAAGTATCATTCTTTTCAAGCATCCCGATCGTAATACAGATAATTTTTCCGAATTCAGCCATAATACCTGCTTTTTCCGAATAAAAATCCTGTGCGGAAATTTCATCTTTTCTCTGGAATTTCGTTTTTTTATCCCAAAGCATCTGCTCGGTTTCAGGAAGCTCCTCCCACGATCCGGAGCCCGGAACGGTTTCAATATCAATAAATAAAATTCTTTCTAAAGGAATGTGCTGTATCATTTGTTTTTTATTTTATCCTACCTGCATTCCGTTTTTCACGGGCAGGGAAGGAGTTAGTAAAGTGACCTCTTTTTTATCTTCACCATAAACCCCTAAAACCAGACATTCGCTGAAGAAATTGGCAATCTGTTTTTTAGGAAAATTAACAACGGCCAGAACCTGCAGGCCAACCAATTCTTCTTTACTGTATAATGATGTAATCTGTGCAGATGATTTTTTAATTCCCAGATCTCCAAAGTCTATTTCCAGTTGATAGGAAGGATTTCTGGCTTTCTCAAAGTCATTGGCTGAAACTACGGTTCCGCATCTGATATCAATTTTTTCAAAATCTGTCCAGGAGATTTCAGGTTTTACTGTCATAATGTGATTTATTATTCTATTCTCTTTTCCTTTTGCAGGTTTAACAAAAGTATTAAAATAATAAAACTTAAATAATCTTGATCAATAAATTTTACATCTAATAATCAATTGGTTACGAATTTTTGAGAAAAATTATATGATTTCCGTGCAAGATTTACCTGAAACCAGTATTTATAGAATGAGTACTCAATGATAATGTTTAATGCCAAAATTTAATATAATGAAGATAAAAAAAGTACTTCATTTCCTGATGCTTGCTGCTATTGCTGTATCCGGAATGTCATTGATATCGTGCCTTGAAGACCAGTACACGCCAATTCCTGTAAAGCTGAGTGATGTTGACGGAAATTATAAGGCCAGACTGGTAACCTTCCAGGGAGGAAAAATAAATGAAAAGATTACTGATTTCAATGCTAAAGACAGCCTGATCACTTTCAAAGATTTTCCTGCGAGGGAAGTAGTAAAAACGATCATAACAGATCCGGCAAAGGCGGACACTGTTTTAGCACACTTAGGAAAAGTGGAATATAAAATAAAATTCAAATCTAAGTTGAATACCGAGCAAAATGTGGTAGAACTTGCTTTAGAGCCTCAGGTTATGGCTTTTCAGATTCCTGTAGAAGGTGTCACAAAAAATATTTCAGTAAAGATGTCTGCAAAACAGAAAGGTTTTTATGTAGGATATGATACTTCCCTGAGATTTGCCTGGGAAGCGGAAAAAATAACTGTCGGAGAGACAGAGGTCACTCCTTATCAGATCATAAAATATGAAGTTCCAATCAGTATAAAGAATTAAATAGTAGTTTTTTGCAGATAGGCCGGCTTCAGTTTGAGGCCGCCTATCTTTGTATTATGTTAAATGACTGACAGCATCGGAGTGATATCATATAGTCAATGAAAGAAAACAACGAACAAATTTTGGTTAGCCGCCTTTTGCAAAAAGAAGAAGCGGCCTGGAAAGAGCTTTTTGAGGCTTATTCAGGTAGTCTTGCCTATGTGTGTTCGAGATATATCATTGACAGGGATCATGTGAATGATGTTTTACAGAACAGCTTTATCAGAATGTTTCGCTCAATAGATTCTTTTGAATACCGAGGAAATGGTTCTCTGAAAGCCTGGGCCAGCAGAATTACAGTCAATGAATCTTTACAGCACATTAAACAAAATTCAGATTTTAAAATCGTAGCTGATGAAACTGATATTCCGGATGTTGAAATAGAAGAAGAACCTGATCTGGACGAAATTTCACAGCATGAAATTATGGAAATGATCCGGACGCTTCCTGATGGGTACAGGACTGTGTTCAACCTTTTTGTTTTTGAAGAAAAAAGTCATAAGGAAATCGCAGAGATACTGGGGATTGCCGAAAATTCCTCAGCATCGCAGTTGCACAGGGCCAAATCAATGCTTGCCCGGAAAATAAAAGAATATAAAATGTCTAAAACAGCGCAATATGAGTAATGAATGGTTAAATGATCTGCGCAGGAAAATGGAAGATCACACAGAAGATGTTCCTGATGGATTGTGGAAAAATATCAGGGAAGAATTATTTGTGGAGGACGAGAACAACGGCATTCCCAGTTCCGTTCCGAATGATCTCAAAGCGCAGAAGGCTGTTGTTGAATTTAACCGGCCGCTAATGTATCGTATTGTCGGTGTTGCTGCGACAGTTATTGTATTCTTGATTCTGGGCGGGCTATTTGATTTTACCGGAAAAAAACATCAACCTGAAATTAAAAAACAATATACTGTAGAAGATAATTTTCAGGAAAAACCAATATCTAATCCAGTAGCAAATTATTCCGAAAAAGACTTTGGAAACCAGTTTTTTAGCCCTGAACAAAAAGGAAAGCAAAAGAAGAATTCAGGACAGGAATATCTTAAAAATTCTTTAACGGGGATAACTTTTTCATCGGGAATTAATCTGGTTGACAAATCAGAAATTGATCTTGAAAATGAAATATTTTCTGAAAATAAATTAACTCAGAAAGAAAATAAAGGAACTACTACGGAAAACCCGTTTGTTGAAGAAACCTATCCTTTGATGACAAAAGAAGAAAGAAAAAAGAAGGAAGAATCTGAAGCGAAAAAGCTGGCATTCAATAAAGCAAAAAGAAACTGGATGCTGGGTTTGGGAACAGGAAACGCCTCTTCAAATTCTACCGATCAGTTCCCGGGTTATGCCTCACTCACCGGAGCCACACCTTCTCTTCCTGAAATGTGGAGTCTGGGATCTGGTGAAGATCCGCTGATGTCCATTCTTCTGGCTAATCAGGATAAAAAAGTTGATGCCACCATCAGGCATAAAACACCGCTAACTTTTGGTGCTTCTGTCTATAAAAATTTAGGAAAAAAGTGGAGCATCGGAACAGGGATTAATTATACTAAGCTTTCCGCGGAGCTAACCTCCGGAAGTCAGTCGGATTTTATCAGCAGTGAGCAGAATATTCACTACGTGGGAATTCCGGTTCAGGTAAACTATAATGTTATTCAGAAAGGCGCTTTTACGGGCTATCTCACAGGAGGAGGTACTGTTGAAAAAGCAGTTTCCGGCGATATCAAAACGAAATATATTGTAGATGGCGCGATAAAGCAGGAGATCAAAGAAGATATTCGTGAAAAACCAGTTCAGGTTTCTGTGAATTCGGCTGTAGGAGTTCAGTTTAAGGTGGTAAAATATATAGGTATTTATGCTGAGCCCGGAGTTGGTTATCATTTTAAAGATAACAGTTCACTAAAAACGATTTATAAAGAAAAACCGCTGAATTTTAATGTAAAATTCGGAGTAAGGATATTATTGGATTAACATATTTAAATCACAAAAATAATTGTATATGAAAACAAAACTAATTTTTTTAAGTTTTTTATTTTTAAGTTTTTTACAGCTGAAAGCACAACAATGTACCCCTGAAATTACCAGTCCAAGACTGGGCACTCTGTTTCCGGAAAAAATAGTTTTCTGCAATACGGAGACGGAAACCCTTTCTACCACCCAAACATATGGAACGTACCAATGGTACAGACAGCAGTGGGATTGGCAAGCACCCAATAATAATCCCTGGGTAGCAATTCCCGGTGCCACATCCCAGACTTTAACCATCAACGGGAATGATGATATGCTGTACTACTTCAAGGTTGAGGTGACGCAGAATGACTGTACTGCAGAAAGCGCTGCGGTTCTTGCAGACGGCTATGCGTACGGGCTTCCATTTATGATGGCAGATTTCCAGCCCGGAACTTTTGAAGAAACGGCTCCCGGTGTATATAATGTTTGTGATGGCGCATCAGTACAGCTTAATGACGGCTTTCCGCAGCTTTACGGAACGCATACATGGTTTAAATGCCTTCCCGGAAGTAATCCTCCTTTACCAACGGACCCTTGTATTATTGCTGGGGAAACAGGAGATTCGTATACGGCAATCAATTCCGGAACTTTCGGTTTTTATGCCTGTACGGAATATTGTCCTGATCAGTGCGAAATGCTAAGCGATTTTGCTTTTATTACCTTAAATTTCGGAAACTTCAGCTTCTGCTCCAATCTCGGGACGGGAGAAACCAAGCCTAAAGAAAATAACCTCAGCGTTTATCCGAATCCTGCATCACAGGTTATTTATATCGGAAAAGAATCTGATAAAAAATACCCTGAAGTTTCCATCATTGATATGTCCGGAAAACTTGTCCTGCAAAAGAAAGATCACCAGTTTTCTGAGGCTATTGATGTAAGTGCAATGGTTCCGGGAACGTATTTTATCGTATCTAAATCTGCGGACGGTAAAATATACAAGAATAAGTTCATCAAGAAATAAAATGAGATATTTTGGATTGAATTGATTGAAAGGCCCGGAGTTGATCCCGGGCTTTTCTTTTATACTTAAAATATTGCCCTCACCGATTAGAAAAAATATTTTATTTTTGCATCAAAACACAGACGATGCTGATCAAAATTTATGGAAGTGCAATACACGGCGTCTCGGCGCAAACCATTACGATTGAAGTTAATGTTGATACCGGAGGAGTAGGCTATCACCTCGTAGGTCTTCCCGACAGTGCTATTAAAGAAAGCAGTTACAGAATTTCCGCTGCGTTGAAAAACGTAGGTTATAAAATTCCCGGAAAGAAAATAACCATTAATATGGCGCCCGCTGATCTTCGTAAAGAAGGTGCCGCATACGATCTTAGCATTGCCATCGGAATTCTTGCAGCCTCCGATCAGATTCTTGCCGAAAATATCCAGGACTATATCATTATGGGAGAGCTCTCTCTCGACGGAACTTTACAGCCGGTAAAGGGTGTTTTGCCGATTGCCATACAGGCGAGAGAAGAAGGATTTAAAGGAATTATTCTTCCGAAACAAAATACCCGAGAAGCTGCGATTGTGAACAATCTCAATGTTTTTGCCGCCGAAAATATAAAAGAGGTGATTGATTTCTTTAATGAAGGAAAACCGCTGGAGAAAATTGAAATCGATACCAGAAAAGAATTTCAGGAAAAAATTAATGATTTTCCTTTTGATTTTTCAGAAGTGAAAGGGCAGGAGACTGCGAAAAGAGCGATGGAAGTTGCAGCAGCGGGCGGACATAATATCATTTTGATCGGGCCTCCCGGAAGCGGGAAAACAATGCTTGCGAAAAGGGTTCCCAGCATTTTGCCTCCACTTAGTTTAAAGGAAGCATTGGAAACCACAAAGATCCATTCTGTCGCGGGTAAAATGGGCACGGAAACTTCACTGATGACGGTTCGTCCGTTTCGTGCACCGCATCACACGATTTCAGATGTGGCACTTGTTGGCGGGGGAGGTTATCCTCAACCCGGAGAAATCTCGCTGGCACACAACGGAGTATTGTTTCTGGATGAAATGCCGGAATTTAAAAGAACCGTACTCGAAGTAATGCGGCAGCCTCTGGAAGACCGTGAAGTAACAATCTCAAGAGCCAGATTTACGGTGAATTATCCCGCAAGCTTTATGCTGGTAGCCTCCATGAATCCCAGCCCCAGCGGATTTTTTCCTGATGACCCTAATAATACTTCCACCGTCTACGAAATGCAGCGGTATATGAATAAGCTTTCCGGACCTCTCCTGGACAGGATTGATATTCATATTGAGGTGCAGAAAGTGGAGTTTGAACAATTAGCGGAACGAAGAAAAGGCGAGAAAAGCGAAGATATCAGAAAACGTGTTCTCATGGCTCGCGAAATTCAAAGAGAACGGTATAAAGACCTGAAAATAAGTTACAACGCGCAAATCGGACCAAAAGAGATTGAACAATACTGCGAATTAGATGAATCATCTTTCAGTCTCATCAAAACCGCTATGGAAAAGCTGAATCTTTCGGCAAGAGCCTATGACCGCATCCTTAAGGTAGCCCGAACCATAGCAGATCTGGAAGGCTCAGAAAATATTCTTTCGTATCATATTTCGGAGGCGATACAGTACAGGAGTCTGGATCGGGAGTTTTGGAATGGGTGATATTGGATTAAAGATATTAACCTTAATTTAAAAGTAGTTTAGAAATAAATAAGTTTGTTCTGGCATATCACTCGATTTCTAAGTTGAACTGTATAGTGCGATTTTGCGACATTCACAATTTAATATTATAGTTAATGAAATCAATTATACCAAACAATAAAGCTTATAGGCTTAGCGTTTTGTCAATATAAATTATAGGATGTTTTACAACAGATGATAATTTATTAAATATTAAAAATTAATAATCCATGAAAAACAAATTTTTCCTATGGTTATCGCTATTGATAACCTTGAGTATAATTTCATACTCATGTCGAAACGAAGACCTGGCAAAAGATGAAGCTAATCCCCAAAGAAACAATGCTGATTTTTTTAAGCACCAATCAAATCTCTATTCTAAAGCAGGTATTGATTACGTGAATATTTTAGAAACTTACAACAGGGAAACAGACTTTCTTTCAACGATACCTGATCAAGAGGGTATGCCATTGTGGGAGAAAATGCAGGTATTAGACGTTGATGATAAGGCAGTATTATATGTACCTCTTTCATCGGATAACATCAGTCTTAGCTCGTTAATACTGGTTACAGTCGATGAAAATAATAAAGTATCTGTCTTAAGAAATTTTACTAATGATTACTTAAAAATATATACTTACAATACTGATTATCCCGCTGACAAAAGAAGATTTTTGATGGATACTTTTATAGAAATGGACTTTTTATGTTTTAAACAACAAGAGTTTACAAATCTTCCAACTGATCTATATAAAGGCAGTGCAGAATATAATAGACTGAATATTGTGGAAGTAACAAAAGAGAGCATGAATAACGGCAAATTTATATACGGATCTTTATGTGCAACAATGCACGTTTGCGTAAATGGCTGCACGTTGTTGACTTGTGATTATAATAATTGCCAGCATCAAGGTAAATGTCACGTGTGGAAATCGTGTGCTAATACCGTAGACTGGGTGGATGATCCTACTACTTTCTATCCATCAGCTCCAAGTTGTGGACCTGGCTGCGGAGGAGGAGGTGGTGGGACACCTGGCTCAGGAGGAGCTCCTCCAAAAGATCCTTGTGCTCTAACAGGGGGTAATAAACCATTTTATAGAATGCTGACAGGCTGCAACAATAATGGAAATACAGATTTACCAACTCTTGATGATCCGTGCCAAAAAACAAATGATATGTTAGCAAGACCAAATGTTCAGCAAGGTATTGCAAATGTAAAGGCCAATGCAGCATTAACTTTAACTAATCCAACTACAGGTGAAATTGGATTTAAAGAAAATAAGGACGGTACAGTAGTTCCAGCAGATGTAAACTCAGCCCATCAAGTTGTGTACAACAATGTAATAAATGGTTATGGTGGCTATCATAATCATACCGCAACAGGCATTCATATGGTTTCTCCACCAGATATTGTAGATACATTATTTGGATTTGCAGCAGCACAAAGTGTAAATGATGGTGTTGGAAATGCCTATTATGGAATGATAGCTGCTGAATCATGCAGCTCATGTTCTGGGGGCATCAAATATGTACATTATGTAATACGTTATTCTGGAACTGGCTCGGAGTTAGGAAATTTTGTATATTCCCCCACGCAAATGACACAGTTTATCATAGACTATCGAAAAACAGCGAGTGATTTGGTTGATCCATATATAAGTGGGACAACTTATAGCAACAGTTTAGGAGATTTAAACGAAAAAGGATTAGAGAAACTATTCTTTAATACATTGCAAAATATGGGACTTACAGGAAAAGTTGTTCTACAACGAATAGAAAATAGTGGCATTGTATATAATGTAACACAAGATAGTGCTGGCACAATAACAGCAACACCATGTCCTTAATAGTAATTTATAAAAATAAAATATGAAAACAATATATCTTAAAACATTAATAGGCTTAATTATTAGTACAGTATCATGTTCTGCGCAGACACTTCCTTTAAATACTCCTTTTGCAGATATTCCTAATGGTGCCCATATTAAAGATACAAATAATGAGTTAGCGCAGTATATAGGAACTTATAAGGCAAATTTTAATGGTAATGAAATTATCCTATATATTACTAAACAACAAGATAAGTTGGAAAATAGTGCCCAGAAAAGTTATTATATGGACGCTTTAATAGTAAAATATATAGTTAAGAATTCTTCGGGGGCAACTTTACAAGATACTCAAAATAATAATTCAAATATTGAATTTTATAGTTTTAAAATGCGGCCAGCTAAGAACGCATTGCAGTTTATTTATACTGGCACAAATTGTCATGTGGGATGGGGAGACATTTATTTAAAGAAGATAAATGCAACTCAAATCTCTTGGGAATATCGTCCTGATGATATATCAACTACATCGCAAAGTTGTCCAAACAATCTTGACACAACAATTTATTTACCTGAAACAAAAGATTTAATATTTACAAAGCAATAAGAAAGTTCTTAAATTAGCCTTGACCAGTAACAGTCAAGGTTATTTTTATTAACAATTATTATATTTTAAACTTATGTAGTTATTTATACTAAAAGATGGAATAAACTAATGATCAACTAATTTAAGATATTAATTAATAACCTAAACTCCCTTCTTCCCCTCCAAAATCATCTCTATCATTTTGACTTTCCTGTTTTCGCGGGTTTCGGGTTTTTTGGCTTCGTTGATCCAGCGGATGTATTCTTTACGGTGCGTATAGCTCATCTTATCGAAAAGAGCTTTTGCTTCGTGGTTTTCATTAAAGACGGTAAGAATATCATCGGCTATTTCCACGGTTCTTTCTTCTTTATCTTCAGTGAGGCTGACAGAAATTTCATCACCGAAATTCTTTCCAAGTTGTTTCCTTATTTCCTGGGTGAGGCCCAGCATGTGGCAGTCGGATTTCATTTTGGCAAGGCTTCCGCGGTATTCTACTTTGTCATCGAAGAGGGCTTTGATTTTCACCTGGCCTTTTTTGTTAAACAGTTCCTCGGTGGAAAAAGGAAATTCCACAAAAGCGGCATTCATGGTGCCGTGTTGCTTAATAACAGCGTTGAATTGGATAGGCTGAGGTTTCATCAGGAATAAAATTTTAGAGCTAATTTATTCATTAAAAAACAAAAAACCGCAAAAGAACTTTTGCGGTTTTAAAAATTATATCAATAAAGATTATTTTCTTTTTCCTTTAGCAGGTGTTGCTTTAGGCATTTTTGTTTTGGTATCTGCAGGCGTGTTTTCGTCTCTTACCAATTGTAATTCGTCGATTAATCTTCTTGCTCCGGCATATTTGTCAATCGTCCAAAGAACGAAACGAACGTCTACGTTGATAGTTTTCTGCCATTCCGGTTCAAAAACGATGTCTCCGCTTAATGCTTCACTGTTTCCGTCGAATGCGATACCGATAAGGTTTCCGTCTCCGTCAATTACCGGTGAACCGGAGTTACCTCCTGTAATATCGTTGTTGGAAAGGAAGTTAACCGGCATGTATCCTTTAGCATCGGCATACTGACCGAAATCTTTAAGGTTGTAAAGGTCGATCACTCTCTGTGGAAGATCAAATTCTTCATCACCTTTCTTGTATTTTCCTACAAGACCGGTCATGTCAGTATAATAGTTATCTGTAATACCGAAATAGTTTCTGTCAGTTCTGATAGGTAATGTATCTACTGTTCCGTATGTAAGTCTCATCGTAGAATTCGCATCCGGGTAGAATTTCTTTTCAGGCATAGCCTTCATCAATCCTGCTAAGAATAATCTGTTGTTTTTAGCAAAATTATCATCAATCTTCACGAATCTTTCTGCAGAAGCTCTCTGGTCTGCAACCAATCCGTTCGCAATTTTCCAAAGCGGATCTGCATCCAGTTTTAATTTATCCGGATTCAGCACGAAGTTGGTTGCGGATGTTTTGTTGGCGAAGATTGAAGAATAGGCAATATTGGAAAGGTTATTCGCATCAAGACCCATGATGGTTTCAGATGCTACATCTTTGTTTACTCTGGTCTGGTAAAGGTTGACCATAGAGTTCAGCATTTCACCTTCAAGCTTGGTGTTGATATTTTCATAAGCGCTTTTCAAAGCGGCATCCACTTTAGGTTTCATGGCAAGTCTGCCTTTCATATCCTGATCTGCATACGCTTTAAGTACGCTTCCTACTTGTAATGCCAAAGTGAAATACTTGGCATTTCTTGAAAGCTGGGACATATACATTCTCTCAACGTTTCTGTCTGAAGTCTGCTTGTAATAAATACCGATATCTTCTAAAACGGTTTCGTACTCGGCAATATTTTCCGGTTGCAGCGCCCATGTTTTAAATCTTTCTTCTACCTTTTGCTTGTCGGTGATCGTTCCATTTTTGATTACGGCATCGATAGTTCCCTGTCTGTTTTTCCAGTAGTTGGCTACAGAAGCATATTGAGAAGCATAATTCAGCTGAGTTCCTTTATCTTTATCCATGTATTTCTTCATCACGTCCATCGCTAGCTTAGACGCTTCTACCCATGCCGGATAATCTTTTCCTACCATCTGCTGGATTCCGTAAGAAGTCAGGTAACGGTTTGTTCTTCCCGGGTATCCTAAGATCATGGAGAAGTCTCCCGGTTTTACTCCTTTAAGGGAAACAGGAAGGAAATGTTTAGGTTTTAAAGGAACGTTGCTTGGAGAATATTCTGCAGGGTTTCCGGCAGCATCTGCATACACTCTGAATACCGTGAAATCTGCAGTGTGTCTCGGCCATTCCCAGTTATCAGTATCGCCACCGAATTTTCCTAATGCGGAAGGCGGTGCACCTACCAATCTGATATCTTTATAATCCTGGTACACGAAATAGTAAAATTCGTTTCCGTTGAAGAAATCTCTTACGACTACTGTATATTTTCCGTTTTCAGAATTTTCAGACTGGATCGCTTTGGTTTCAGCATCGATCACTGCTTTTCTTTCTGCAGCGGACATGTTGTTGTTGAGTTTTGAATTGATTCTTTGCGTAGCATCATCCATTCTTACTAAAAATCTCACATAAAGATCTTTAGCATTGAATTCGTCTTTCTGTTTCATCGCCCAGAATCCGTTCTTTAAATAATCTTTTTCCGGAGTGGAAGCTGCTGCTACCGCGCCGTAACCACAATGGTGATTGGTGAAGATAAGGCCCTGTCCGGAAACAATTTCTCCCGTACAGAATCCTCCGAAGCTTACGATGGCATCTTTTAAGCTGGAATTATTCACGGAATAAATTTCTTCCGGTGTAAGATGCAGCCCTTCTTTCTGCATATCGACACCATTGAGTCTTTTAACAAGCATTAACAACCACATCCCTTCGTCTGCCCTCATTTGCGCAAAACTTAAAAGGAAAGTGAATAGTAGAAGTATTCTTTTCATTTTATAAAATAATTTTTGTGTCGCTAATTTACTAATTTTTACCGTATTCTGGACCCGGAATGGTATGAAATTGGATTTCAAACGCCTATGAAAACAATATTCATTTCGGTTTTGTGTGTTTTATTTTCAGGAATATTACTGAATTGTCATGTTGTAAACAGCAATACATCACAAAACACCGACCTTCATTCGCCGGTTCACAGGGAATGGATGCTTATCACTTTCGGGGCCTATTCCAAATCTGATCTGATCGCAAAAAATGCAAAAATTAACCTCACGGAAAAGCAGGAGAAAGGAAAAATTAAAGGAACAGCATTCATGGGCTGCAACAGTATGTTCTTTACTTCTGAGTTTAAGAATGACGGCGGTGTAAAAATATCAGAGATCGGGTCTACTCTGAAAGCCTGCCAGGATATGAAACTGGAAACGGATTTCTCTAAAGCGTTCAGGAATATGACAAATTACTCTGTAAAAGGACATGTTCTTACACTTTCTGATGATGACGGAAATCAAATGGAATTTATTGCAGCCGACTGGGATTAAAATAAAAGCGGAGAAATATTTTCTTCGCTTTTTATTTAAGCTTTAAGTATTCAAATCATACCCTCAAAGGAATCTGATTTAATTTAATCTAGCAGATTAAGCGCTCACATGAATCTGTTTTAGTCTAATCTGTCAGTTTAAATTAAATCAGAAGTTTGTTTAAGTCTAAACTCCCGGTTTAAACTAAAACACAAATCTTTTTGAGTTTAATCTGTCAGTTTAAATTAAATCAAAAGTCAGTTTAAGTCTAAACTGACATTTTAAAATAAAAACCATTTAAATGAAAACATCTTTACCACCAAGGTTGTCATTCTAATTCTTTAAATGGTTTAGGTGATATAGTAATTGTGTTTTTAGCTTTTCCCGGAAATTACCTTTAAGATAATCGGTTCCAGATTAGAAGGGAGATCGGCGGATTTAATCTGATAGTTTTTGATTTTCATTTCCTTGAACCAGTTTTCCCAGTATTCTTTGATGACATCTTCCTCGAATGGGTTTCCTTTTACAGGGTTTATTCCCAGTACAATTACCTCAAGATTGTCAAGGTCGTCGCTGGCTTTAATAAAACCTAATTTTTCAGACTGGATCCTGGATTTATAATCTGAAGCAGTAAGTTTTAAAGATTTAATAAGTTCAGGAGTAAGGTAAGATGTCATTTTACCTTCTGAAAATTTGGAATCTTTATGATATATATATCCATCGGTAAGAATGAAAAGAATATTTCTGTGATTATCTTTAATGCAATAATCTTTTACTTTGTTTTTAAAGAATTCCCAGATATCCGAACCGATATATTTTTTATCCTGTATTGCCGACTGATAAATCTGCGACGGCAGTGATGAGTAGGTTTTTTCAACCTTATCAATATTGTCTTTCGTAGTATTCCTGTCGAAAGAAACTTTGAGGGTTTTGGTAAGCTCATTCATTTTAGGATCTGAAGGCTCAGGATTGAAGAATACCTGCATCTGGTCATTAAGCTGAATCATTTTTTTCGTTTTGATATGATCCAGAAATCCTTTATCAATAGCTTTTATATATTCAATATCTCGCTGAAAATATTCCATGGTAGGATTGGCATTTTTCTGAGGATCAATTCTGTCTGAAAGGTCAATCAGGATACTTATATTCAGGTCTTTTATGTTCTTGGTATCTACAGAATTAATGGTTTGTGATACGGGATCTTTGGGTTTTCCGCACGCAATCAATAATACGGAAGCCATTACAGTATAGAGTAGTTTTTTCATAGCATAAGTTTTTATAGTACAGACATGTAAACCGTATTTTGACTTTCCGAATTTGCACCTACTTTATTGAGGTTATAGGTGTATTGCTTTTTGCATTCTTCAATCATTTCCTGCTTTATGGGGTAAGAAACCACAAGCTTTTCATTAATAAACGTAATCCATCCTTGCATATATTCGGAAGCGTAGAGTTTATAATCTTTGGTGGGAATAATGGTTCCGTCAATAATGTTCTGAAGCTCTTCAATCCTGCCTTTTGCTTTCGCAATAAGTTCTTTGATGCTTCCTATGCCCTGACGTACTTCTTCTTTCTGTTTCTCAAGATCTCCTATTTTTTCTTTGTGAATCAGGATATCTTTTTGTCTCTTGGTCTGTTCGTGTTTTATTTTGTCTTTTTCTTTATGCTCTTTCATCACGAAATCAAATACAAGCCCCCATATAATATATACAATGAATCCGGCGAAGATAATTCCCCAAAACTGATTTTTGGTAAATGCAATGGAAAGATCGAACGGAGGAGAATTGAACGTTCTGTTAAGCTCATATAGTTTTGATTCAATTTCATACGCCAGAATGGCATCGAACACGAAGGTGATCATAAAGAGGAGTGCAACTTTAGCGTAATTAACGAAGTTTTTGTTTTCACCAAACATATGGATCAAATATCCCAAACCCAGAAATACAAAAGGAATCAGGGTAACAAAAGCTCCTTCCAGAGGACCTTCTGCCCATGCTTTGTTGAATGCCTGTGCATCCAAGACACTTTGGATGATGTTATTATTGGCATCAAAATTTTTAAAAAACGCAGAGTAGGACGTGGAAATATAAAATGCGAACAGGTAAAGACTGATGGGAATTAAGATAATCAGCCCTATCCAAAACTTCGTTGATGCCCCTTTTGTAGCTTTTACATTATAGCTTTCAGGATTTCTTGGAAGATCATTGATCTCAAATTTTATTTTTTCGATGGTTTCCTGTACTGCTTCGATATCTTCACCTATTTTTTTCAGCTGATCCTCTTTATTGTCCAGCGATACGGTAAGACCTTTGATTTCAGTTTCTTTATTCTTCTGCTCATTGAGATAAGGTTCTTTCAGTTTATGCTGTTTGTCGCCCAGCTCTTTTTCTTCATTCTGAAATTTAGAATAAATGGCATCGAGGCAAATTGATAAAGCCGTATGATTTCCGTTGTTTCTGGAGCTGTCCCTGTATCCGGATTCATGATAGGTCCTTCTCCTGCTTTCCTCCGCAGATTCAGTGTTGGATTCAATCTCGAATTTTACAGGTTCATTTTTCGGATTGTCTGCAGGAACAGGTTTCAATCTGAAAAGATTTTTAATATTGGCGGTCATTGGATTCATAAGTCATTCATTTTTTAGGTCATTAAGAATATCTTGTTTGGTTTTTCCTTGTTTTACCGCTTCAATAAAATAATCTGCAATATCTTTGACATTTTCCTCCATAAAGCCGAAAAGGGCAACATATTTATTGAGCGCTGATAGTTCGTTTTCGGTAACAACTCCGTCTGCCCAGATCATGACGGTAAGATCGAAGAGGTATTCTACTTTTTCTTCAATCGTTTCCGGAATTAATGATTTGGAATTAATAGGGTTTAGCAGGATTTCGTCCAGTTTCTTGGAGGAGATTCCTCTTTCTTCGGCTGTTTTATACAGCATTTTAAGTTCTAAAGGACTAAAGTCGTCATCGCAGATTGCCATTTGATATAATCTGAGAAAATGAGCCTTTAAATTTTCAGTTAATTGATTGGTTTCCATAGTTATTTAATTATTCTGTCTCTTGTTTTTGGAATTTCTTCGTGTTTTGTGTCAATTGTTTCGGTTATTTTGTTTTTTTTCTTCGGAATTAATGAGTAGAAGTAATACAGGAATAAAAGTCCGACGATACAGTCAATGATGATCCATAGCGGTTTCAGATAAAGATAAACCGGAAAGATGGGATTGAATATGATAAAGATCAACATAAAAGCAATCAGCCAAAAGCTTCTGGTTCTGAATTCATTAACGATAATGACAAGTGCCATAAATGAAACTAAGATCCTGAGGAAAATATAGTATCCGTAAGGCCATTCGAAAATACTGATGAAGCACAGAATGGCAGCAATTATGATGAGGTATTTCATGGTTGTTGGTTAAATTATTTTACATGTTTTGAATATACATACCCTATCTTTCCGTTTGCTTTTACCTTTACTTTAATCCATGAGCCTTTCTTTGAAAGCTGGATCAGTTTGGCATTTTTGGAAACGATAGTTACAACGTTAGACTTGAGTGAAGGCTTCTCATAAATTTTAGTTTCACTAATTCCTGCGATATACCTGTTGCTGGAATTGATATTTACATTCAGTTCAACCTTCGGAGCTTTATTTGATGGTGCTTTTGAAGATGTATAAGAACCTGAAGTTTTGTGTTTTTTAGGCTTACTTTTTTTGTGAGTTCCGGAAGATGTACTTCTGCCTGAAGAGCTTCCGCTGCAGACGCCGCAGGTCCCGCCGCTTCCGCAATGTCCACATCTTGAACAATTGGTGCATGCTGTACAATAGGCAGAGCCTGTACAACGTCCGTCGTGTCCTATGCTGTCATTCGCTTTTACACATGAATGCAATAGAAATAAACTGAAGGTGAGTATGATGAAGGGTATTAGTTTTTTCATGGTTTGTTATTTAATATTGAGTACTTAGAATTATATAAGGATTTCATTTGTAGATATTTCTCTCATTGCCTTTGCTTTTATTTGATCGTTGCTGTCCTTAAATTGTCTGGTTGCACTGCGTATACCAATAGACAATATTTCATGATCTATGTGATTCAGGCGTAGCAAATAATTCTTGTTCTGAACGATAAACTCAAAATTTGATCCCTGTCTTTCGTAAGAAATTAATTTATTAAATGGAATTTGAAAGCTTTTTCCTCCTGCATTAAAAATTAATCTTGAGCTTGTTAAAAATAAATTTCCGGGATATATTTGTCTTACATTCTCTTTTACAGGGCGGTACCTTCCTCCTCTTACTCTGGCATTTACGCCTTTTGCAATTCTAAAAGATACGCTCGAACTGGAACGAGAATAACCTGTGTGAACAATTTTATTCTCTATAAGTGTAGCGTTAATATTTATATAACAAACTTCATCTCTATTTAATAATATTGGAGGATTATAGATGATGGGGAAAATACCGTGGTCTAAATTCCACAGTAATTTAGCATGCTTTAATTTTCTGATTTTTCTCTCAGAGATAAATGTTTTTATATTGTATTGATCAATTTTTAAATCTCTTATTATTTGTTTGAGCTCAGTTTCTTTTATAGGGGACAGATATTCGGCTGAAATTTTTTCATCCAGTATTTTATTAAATAAAGAAAAAGCAACTTTATTTTTTATGGCTTCAGTTCTGTCCCGAGGAAATTGAAGAAATGTTGAAAGGGATATTATTTGTTGATTTTCTGCATCTGTTAGCCTATTATCATCATAACACTTTTGAATAAGGCTTTTCAATGTTTTTTCCGCAAGCTTATTTTTTTCAGTATATATTTGCTGATCAGATAAATTGAAATAATTTTTTATATCATTTAAAATATTTACTTCAAGAGCATTGATATGGAAATTGCTAATTATAGAAGATAGAGTATGATGATAAATTTTTATTCCACATTTCATATTTTTCTTTTCGCTTAATGGCTTTTTTAATAGTAAGACATTTTGTTGATAAGTAGATAAAACCGTATTGTATTCAGAATAATTTATAGAACGTAGAATTCTATTTGTTCTATCAAAGCTGGGATATAATTTATTAACAATAAATTGTGCACTTAAAGGAATTATGAATACTGCCATTATCAATACTATTGTTGAAGCTCCAATTTCCTGCTCTATCAATAATCCTAAAGCTATTAAGAGAAACAGAATCCCCAAAAACCACCGTAAAATTTTAAGTATAAGTAAAAAAGTTTTCATGGTTAATTTATTTTTAATTATAATTTTCTAAAGTCTGATGAAGCTGATTTCTGTAGTTATAAATCTCATCAAGAGTATTCAATAAAATTTTTTCTCCTGCTTCCTTTCCGTTATGGAATGTTTCCAGATATTTGTTTGTTGTGTTGAAATGTAGCCTGCACAGCGGCTTTCGGTTGTTGTCATCCAGTAAAATCCCGAAATAGGAGAGGGTATCTCTGTACGCAATGCGCGAAGAAGGAATTTTTTCTCTTAAGATTGCTTTTACAATCTGAAAGCCTTCCAGCTCTTCTTCTGTGGTTACAATTTTAGAATCGTTATTGCTGTCAATCGGCTGGGAAGTTTTTACCTCTTCTTCTTTTTTCTCAATCTGCTCATTAATGCTCAATGCCGATTTCAAACGGAAACTGATGGATTCATTAATTGATGTTGCTAATGCTTTTTTTGCATATTCCTTAAAAGAAACCATTCTGTTGGCGGTTAATGGTTTTTCGAAAAAACGACCGACCAAGAGTTTTACCATTTCATCGGTAGGATTTTCAATTTCTTTTTCAAATTCTTTCCTGATGGCTTTGATGTATTTTAAAGCTTCGGCAGAATCCAGAATACTTTCCAGGTTATAATCTTTTTTGGTAAACTTCTCCAGGATTTTGATGGAGCTGTCTTTCAGATCTTCAATATTAATCGTGAAAAAAGGCTTTTCATCCATGATATTGGGTTTTTCAAGATCCGTATAGAAGTTGTAAACAATTCCGTTGGTCAATACACCAAATCTTGTTTTGGAAACGTGATAATACCTGTGCAGTTGAGAATTGTGAGCGTCGGCGCTTTCTTTCCAGTGTTTGCATTCTATAATGAAAATCGGCTCATCATTGTTGCGGATTACGTAATCAACTTTTTCTCCTTTTTTGGTTCCGATATCGCACACGTGTTCGGGCACAACTTCTGTCGGATTAAAAATATCATACCCTAATATCTGTATGAAAGGCATGACGAAAGCATTTTTTGTAGCTTCTTCAGTTCCGATCTGATCTTTCAGACCGATCACTTTCTGATGAAGCTGTTCAAGTTTAATTTTAAGATCCATAGAATTAGTATTAAAGGGTTTCATCTACAATAGCTGCGGTGGGAGCATTGAATTTTACAGAAGCAATTCCGTTTTCCATTCCTGATTTCGAGGAATACAGCGGGCTTTTTCCGATAATCTCGCCATTCCTTGCTTTTAGAACAAAATAATCTTTTCCGTTCACGGCCACTCTTCGGTCATATTTGGAATCATCCTGAGAATTTACTTTTACCGATTCGATTCCTTTCTGGCAGGATGCTTTCTGAACGTAGCCTTCGCTAGTCAAAATAATTTCACCGTTTCCGGCTTTTAGGTTAAAATGATACTCTTTGTTGATTCTCTGAGTGATAATAAATTTTCCCATGGTTATATTTTAGCTTGTATGACAGGATGTTGAACAGTAATAACAACCGTTTGCTTTTGAATAATCTTTCTTTGCTTCTTTAACAGCATCATCACAAGATGAAAATAGGCCGAGATATTTTCTGTTTTCTAAAGAAGGAAGAAAGGTGCAATTTTCATGATGCACTTCATGATCACCATTACTTTGTGCTTTTTTGTTGACGTAATACTTTTTCATGATAATAATGTATTTATTTGTTTAACATTCCAAAAGTATAACCCTTTCAAAACCAAACCTTACGGGAATCCGTAAAACCGGAAAAAAAGAAAAAACCTTTCAAAAAAATTGAAAGGCTTCATTAAAAATGGGTGCAAAAAAATGATTTAAATAATCCCGATATCCTTACAAAAGGCTACGAGCTGCTCATTGCTGGTGACTTCCAGATCTTCCTTCAGACCGTTAAGTTTTTTCTCAACACTGCTCAGGCTGTTGGGCTTAATATTTTTTTCCTGAAGGTGTGTCGGAATGTTTTTTTGGAGAATTCCTTTTGAAAGAAGCGAAACCAGTGCAATATCATATGCGGAAAACTCATAACTGTTCAGCTTTTTAACATCCTGCTTCAGATCAAGCGACAAATAATTTTCATTGATATACACCGAAGCGATGGATTTTTTAAGCTCCTTGGAATCATTTCGTGCTTTACGGACATAACCGTTGATGTGATAATCTTTAAAAAGAGAATCAATAATTCCGGATTTGTGTTCGGCAGAAAATACGATGATCTTTAATGAAGGCTGAATTTCCCTGATTTTCTCAATCAGTTCTCTTCCGTCTTTGATCTGTTGGGGATGATGATCTTCTTCATAATAAAGATCCGTGATCAAAAGGTCATAAGGCTGTTGTTCGCGTATGGATTTCTGAATTTTTGCCAACGCATCATCACAATAATATACGTAGTCTACATTCGGAATATTGAGATCCTCCAACGTTTTCTGTACGGAAATATTGATGCTTTCATGGTCTTCCGCAATTAAAATTTTTTTGAACATTGTTTTAGTTTTTTTTTAAGAAACGGGAAATGAGATATTGATCTTCAGTCCCTTTTCAGTTTTCGTGTCAAAAATAATTGCTCCATGAATACTTTCTATACGGGAAACCGTAGAAGAGAGGCCATTTTTATATAATACATCACCAGAAATTCCGATTCCGTTGTCCGAATAGCTTATGCTGATCACATCTTCTTTTTTTTCAAACCTGAAAGAAACGATGCTTGCGCCGCTGTGCTTTCTCATATTCACAAGAAGTTCACGAATGATCTGATATACCTCATTCTCTGTATTCTTGCTTATATTTTCCCAAAGGCTCTTCTCGTTTCCGGCAATGTAGGTATTAACAGATTCATTTTTAAAAGAACCGATCAGCTCCGATATTTTCTCGCTGAAGTTTTTCTCCTCAGTTGAATCATCACTTTTTTCGTAAGAAATATCTCTCGACTTTTCATACACGAATTCCAGCTCGTCCAGGGCTTTTACTTTATCGAAATGTTCCTGATTTTCAATTTTCGTCATCACCTGATAGATACCGTTCGCCACTACATCATGCACTTTTTTAGACATTTTGAGCTGCGTGTTTTTGATTTCGAGTTCTTTTTCTTGTTTTAAACGTATTTGTCTTTTCCTGAACCATATAATAATAGCAAATGATAGAACTAAAGCCATCAAAAGAAGAAGAATTTGGTTGTCTTGTTGCGCCCTTTCTGCTTTTAAAGTCTGATTTTTTGCTCGTTCACCCTCCAAGTCATATCTTACAATAGCAAATTGGTTTTTATTCCGATTTCTTTCAGTTTGAATATTGTCACTAATAGTATTTAATCGGTTAAAGTTTTTCAAATAAGTAGCCGGTTCTAATGAAATAATTCTCTGCAATGCTAACATTTGATCATCAGGACTTTTATTATTAGTAGCAGCCTTAAGCATCATTTTGGCAAAATTTAGAGAACGTGTTTTATCCTTATCTAAATAATAGGTGGACAAGGTTTCATAGCTGGAGTTTTGACCTTCTCCATCATTTATTTTTTTTCTTATTTCTAATGCTTGGTAAAATTCAGGAACAGGGTTATAGTTTTTATTTAAAAGATATTTTGCTTTTGCAAGATTGTTTAATGCTCTTGCATGATTGATAATACTATCTGCCAGTATAGCTTTTTCTAAATATGGTATTGCTTCCTTATATTTTCCCTGAGTGGTTAATATATCGCCAATATTATTGTAATAAACATATTTGTTTTCTTTATCAACGGCATTTTTTATTGCTTCATTGTAATATTTTACAGACTGATCATAATTTTTAAGATAATTAGAAGCGATACCCAAATTGTTATAATTTGATGCTAAAGTTTTTAAAACATTGATGTCCTGTTTTTGTTTGATGTATTTTTGTGCTTCTAAAGAAGTTTCAATTCCTCCTAAAAAATCTCCATTATCCGTCTGGATAATTGCCATATTTACTAACGCACGCCCTGCTCCCAAAGAATCATTATTTTCTAAAAATGAATTTTTACCTAAATTGAAATATATAAAGGCTGAATCTGATAATTTTTTGCTTCGAAATAGTTTTGCTTTTTCAAGAAACGGATTGGTTGTAAGAATGGAAGAATTATTTTGAATGCTATTTTCTTTTTTACAAGAATTTATAAACAAACATAATATGATTAGTATTATTTTTTTCATAGTAGATTAGTTTTCAGTGCAAAGTAACAAAAAGGACAGATTTATGCAATCTGTCCTAATAAAAAAATTATGGATGTGTGAATGGAGGTGGAGTTTGTCCTGTATTTCCTCCTACTGGACCGCCTGTTCCATCTTCTCCTGTTCCTGTTCCCGTTCCCGGATCAGTTCCTGTACCTGGGTCTGTTCCATCAGTGGGAGAATATTGCGTGATTGGTTGTCCGTTATTATCGTCGTTGCATTTTGCTGTATGGGCATTATGGTGTCCGAATGCTAAACCTAATAGCATTAATATGAATTGTAACATGTGTCAAAAAATTTAATTGTTAAAGCATTCGTGTTCTTCCCTGCGAAACCGATCGCAGACAGTGTTACACGGTAAAAATTTCGAAGCGCTTCTTAAATTTTTTGGGAAGTGAACCTTCAAAAACGGAAGAGAAACATCTGCTTCCCAACCCGGAGTTTTCTTCCGTTTTATCTGGTGATTTTTGAAATCAGTTTTGTAAATTTGTTTTTGTCTGTTTGTTTTAATGTTTTGTTTCTCACTGATTTCTATGGCAAAGTAACAACGAAAGGAAGGGCAAGGGTTAGAAAGTTTTTGGAAAGTTTCTGGAAAGTTTTTTCAGTGAGATCTACGGAAAACCGTAATGCTGTTGATTAAATTCTTTATAATTTTCGGATCAATAATAATCATGCGTATGTCAAAATATTTATCAGAGAAAAAAAAATTACTGGAAGATGTTTATAAGAAAGCTTCAGAGGAAGCGACAGAGACATCATTTAATGGAATACTCTTACATCTTGAACGAGTTTTACAAGATAATCATGAGAGATTGAGCTATAAGACCTTTGAAAACTATTATAAAGCAATAGTTGAAAACGAAGAGGATTATAATATTAAGAGATCAACTTTAGACAATTTAAGTAAATACTTGGGATATGATGATTTTGGTAAGTATTGTTCTGAATGGAAAACAATTGAATATACAATTCAACAGGCAATCTCTAAGATTGTAATTACAATTATTAATAAACCAATTTTCACAATGCCGGACTTTTTCAAGAAAAATGGTTTAGGAATTGTAGAAATGGCTTTTGTTTTACTCCTTGTCACAGGAGGTGTGGTTTTTTCAAATGGTAAAAAACCTCCGGCAATAAGTCTTTTGTCTGACTGGAATTCTCCCGCCACAGACAAACCTTTTATGTATTGGGATAAAGACCGGTATATGGCAACCGACAGCAGTTATGTGGGGCCTCAAGTTCATGTAATACCTATGGATCCAAAGGAATTTATATATCAGAAAAAAATCATGAGACCCGATACGCTTACTGTAGATAATGCTTTACACAAAGTCTGGTACGATAAAAGCAACAATGAAGTAGAGTTTTTTACAAGCTTTGGGAGAAATCCGGAAAACGGGAAGACCTTAAAAGAAGCAACTGAATATATCATAGAAACCTATGGAGGAGAATAATTTCTTCATAATTATTTAAAACTCCATTAAACTCCTTCCTGAAGTATTCCTTTACCTTCGTCTTTTTTAAGATGTGTAAAGGAATTTTCTCGTTTTTAATATTTGTTTTTTCATTATTTCCGGCGCAACAGAAGCCGGTGCAGATTGCCTTTCTCTCGGATATTCATTTTCAGGATCTGTACGGAAGCTTTTCCGATAATGATTTTAAAGGAATCGTCAATCCGACAACCGGTAAGCCAACGATTCTCAGGACCATGGATGCACAGCTGCATTCTACGCGGATTTTTAACGAAAACTATTTTGCATTCCTGAAAGCTTTAGATGATATTGCTAAAAAAGGAATTAAAATTGTAGCCATGCCCGGTGATTTTTCAGATGACGGACAGGCTTATAATCTCCGCGGGCTGCATAAAATTCTGGCCGAATATCATGAAAAATTCGGGATCGAGTTTTACCTTACAACAGGCAACCACGATCCGGTGGGTCCGTTCCGGCAGGAAGGAGGAAAAGATGATTTTCTGGGGGAGGATGGTAATCAACTTGGTATTTATAGCAAAGAAAATATTGGAAAAACAGATCATAAAATCATCACCCGGGATATCGCAGAATCAGGGTACCTGGAAATCATGGATGAGCTCAAAGATTTCGGGTTTTACCCTAAAAAACAGCACTTGTTCTGGAGCACACCATTTACACCATATTCTTCCAAAGACTATTCCTACGAAAAAGCCTTGCAAAATGCAGCTTATACCAAAAGGATGTACAACGTTGCACAAAATTTTTCCGTTCCTGATCTCAGCTATGTTACAGAGCCGGTAAAAGGAGTCTGGCTGATGGCCATTGACGGAAATACATATATTCCCCGGAATTTAAACGGGAGTTCGAAAGATCCGGAAAATTACAAGGGTGCAAGTGTGGGCTACAATAATGTGCTTACGCACAAAAAGCATCTGATTGACTGGGTCAAAAGAACAATGGCCGAGGCGAAAAAAAATGGTAAAACCGTCATTGCATTTACCCATTATCCCATGATTGATTTCAATGATGGTGCAACTCAGGAAATAAAGAGCCTGTTAGGTGAAAAAAAATGGCAGATGGAAAGGGTGCCTGAAGAAGAGGTGGCGAAAGTATTTGCAGAAGCAGGTCTTCAAATTCATTTTGCAGGTCATATGCATATCAATGACACGGGAATACGGACTATTAACGGTAAAATTCTGGTAAACATTCAGGTTCCGTCACTGGCGGCTTACATTCCTGCTTATAAAATACTTACCATACATTCTCCTGGTTTAATGGAAATTCATACAGAAGTTTTAAATGATGTTCCGCGCTTTAATGAGCTATTTCCGCTGTATGAAAAAGAATACAATACTTTGCAGGAATCGGCAGATAGAACAATCTGGAATAAAAATATCCTGAAATCTGTGTCTTACCACGATTTTATGCTCTTTCATCTTAAGGAACTTGTGCGATTGAGAATGATTCCGTACGATTGGCCGAAGGACTTTATAGAAAGGACAAGAAATTTTAGCGGTAAGGATATTCTTCTGTTAATACAAAATAATGAAGACTTAAAAAAAAGTGAGATTGATACGGAAGCGTTCAGAAAATGGAAAACGGAAGATCTTCTTCTGGATTTATATAAATTTCAATCAGCAGATGAACTTGCAAAAAAAGATATGTCCCGGGAGAGGCTTCAGCAATATAAGATTCTTGAAAAAATATTTTCAATATATAAAGGCCAAAATCCCCTGCTTATAAATTTTAAAAAAATTTTTAAAATTATGTCACTTCTTTCCAGCGGAGATCCTGCAGATCATTTTGAAATCAATCTTAAAAAGAATGCTGTAATCCGCTTGTAATAAGGGAATTTGAAAATAAAAAAATCACTTTGTGTTAGAATTATTGTATACCGTTATAATTTTATTATATTTGCACAAAGTCTTAAAAGGCAATTTTAAAAACAATTAAAACACTTATGATGAAAACGTTACAGCTTCCTGTTCGATTGCTCGTACGTGCATTTTTGCACTGTATGAAAACAAGTTTCTCTTCACAATCGTTAAACTTCAGAGATTCATTATTGATAACATGATTTATACATCAGTATAAAAAGATAAGTTTCAAATAATTCTTAAGATATTGATCATGCTCGATCTATAAGCATGGATTTGGTGCTTTCCTTTGTGTTAAAATTATCATTTGCACTCTAATATTAATTAAAAACCTTTTTTATAAACACAACAAGACATGAAAAAAATTATGATTTTGGCTGGTTTTTTATTCAGCCTTTCAATTTGTGCACAGGTAGGTATTAATAATACTTCTCCCCAGGCAACCTTGGATATTACGGCAAAAGCTACCGATGGAAGCAGCCCGCAGGGAATTATTGCCCCACGGTTAACGGGAGACCAGATCCAGGCGGGAGATGGCCAGTATAAAGCAGCACAGACAGGTGCTATTATTTATGCTACTGCGGCAGTTACCACACCAAGTGCTAAAACAGCAAATATCTCTTCGCAAGGATATTATTATTTTGATGGCAGCGTCTGGCAAAAAATAGGGGTAGATGCATCCAACATAGCAAGCAGTAGTCTTATAAAAAGAGTGGGCGCGTCTTACAGTAGCCTTGTGGCGTCAGATATCTCAAAATCAATAAATACCCTTTCGATTATTACCTCGGCGCCGTCACCCAGATTTAATCTTACAGCTCTTACAGCAACAGATCTTGGAAAGGTTCTTTACATACAGAACAATAGCGGAAACAATTTTGATATAAGATATATCGATGATCTTTCTGTAACTGTTGACTACACGCTACAAAATACTCGCGGAGCGGTATTTATATGGGGAGGAAATGGCTGGTTGAGGGGGTCTTATTAAATTACTACATAACATATAAACAAAACAAGGAATGAAAAAAATATTTATACTTACAACTGCTTTTTTTGCAGTTGCAGCAAAATCACAGATACTTACCAACAGTGTACCGGCACCGTCCATTACTGAAACAAATGTAATTCTGGACGCAAGTACAAATTATAGTGCAGAGGCGGGGGAAACGAATAATAGGAGTAAAGGAATTGTAATTCCCAGTGTAGATCTTGTCAATTTTGAGTTTATTCTTTCGAAGGCAGACGGAGTAACCTTTCGTACATACTTTGACGGGATGATCGTATACAACCGTTCTACCGGTAATACTCTGACTACGGGTAACCGTCCATCTACTTCCACCGCCGTTTCCCCGGGCTTTTATTATTTTTACAACCCTAATGGTGCTATAAATAAGAACATAAAAGGAGGACAATGGAGGCCTATGGGAAATGCAGGTACAGATACAACCAATGACGCATGGGTAAACGATACTGCTACCAACAGCGTAAAACTGGCATCCAATGCTGACGGAACGACCAGAGCCGCGGGAACAGATTTTGTTGCCAAAGATAACGGATCGGTAGGAATAGGAACCGATACGCCCAACAACAGTGCGTTGCTGGATCTCACAGCTTCCAATAAAGGAATACTTGTTCCGAGAGTGGCCCTTACAAGCGTTAATGATCAGGTTACGATTCCTTCTCCGGCCATTGGATTAATGGTTTACAATACCGGTGAGGGTTCACTTACTTATAAGGGATTTGTATTCTGGAACGGTACAGAATGGAGATCCTTAAATAATGATACTACAGTAGCTCCTTCCGTTGCTGCACTAAACTGTAGCGGAGCAAGTATATTTCCATTAACTTTTGTTTCAGGTGTAGCTTATAGCGGAACATTAACGGTGCCTTATTCAGGAGGGAATGGTGGCTCATATACTGCTGTGCCTTCTTTTACACAAAATGGACTTACTTTCACATTAAATCCCGGAAGCTTAAATTATGGAAACGGAACTATTTCATATTCTGTGTCCGGGGTTCCCAATTTTACTTCACCAACAAGCATTCCTGTTCCTATCTCTTTTCTCGGAACAAACTGTAGCGTTTCTATAGGGCAAAATAGTAACTTTTCGAATCTAATTTATGTACGTAAAACCGTACCGATTAATGCAAGTACACCTACCACTTCTATTACAACAATTGGGAATATTTCTGTAAGGTATAATGGAACGGGCTCGGTAGCAACCCCACAATTCCGAATTAATGGTTTTAGTGACCGGGCTTCTGTCTGGATGCAAAAAGCAGGAACAGGAGACAATGATTCTGCTTCTTTTGCATTAAGAGATGCTAAAGCTGATGTCTGGACAAACTTTTCAGATAATTTCAATCCGGGAAACAGAGATTCTGCGGTCAATTACATAAGTCTTTTTGGCCGTAATGAAATCTACAGAGTTTCGTTTGTAGGATATCCTTCGTTTTCGGCTTCCGGAGATTTCCCTGCTGTCACTTCAAGCATTACCATATTTATTGAAAAATTAGAATAAGTGTAAAATGGCATAAAATTCATGGTTAAAGCTTTAAATTAAGCAGATTGTTAATTATTTAATCAATTTCTAAAAATATTTAAATTATTAATGTAACCTTGATAATTCTGATCATCAGGTTTGCAGAGATCTAAAACTCTAAGTATTTAACACACTTTCAGGTGACAATTGAGCAGGCTGTTTTTGGACAGCCTGCTCTTATTATTATAACTGAATTAAATTATATGAATCAGCAATAAATACCACGAAAATTCATCTTGGTTTTTTTAACTAAAAATGGTATCTTGTAAATCTCACAAATACAGACAGAATTTAATGCTAGAAAAGAAAGAACACAATTACGAGAAAGCCGTATTGGTAGGTGTTGTTACGCAGCATCAGGATGAGGATAAACTTCAGGAATACATGGATGAGCTGGAGTTTTTGGCATATACCGCAGGAGCTACTGTAGACAGACGGTTTACCCAAAAATTAACGCAGCCGGATTCCAAAACATTTATAGGAAGCGGCAAAGCTCAGGAAATCAGAGATTATGTAAAAGAACATGAAATAGGAACCGTCATCTTTGATGATGAACTTTCTCCATCACAGCTTAAAAACCTGGAAAGGGAGATGGAAGTAAAAATCTTGGACAGAACCAATCTGATTCTTGATATTTTTGCCCAACGCGCGACCACATCATACGCAAGAACTCAGGTAGAGTTAGCACAATATCAATACCTTTTGCCACGATTAACCAGAATGTGGACCCACCTTGAACGTCAGAAGGGAGGAATTGGGATGAGAGGTCCGGGAGAAACAGAGATTGAAACCGACAGACGGATTATCCGGGACAGAATTTCCTTGTTAAAAGACAAGCTGAAAACCATCGATAAGCAGATGGCAACCCAAAGAAATAACAGGGGAAAGGTAGTGCGCGTAGCATTGGTAGGGTATACCAACGTAGGAAAATCAACTTTGATGAATGCGCTTTCAAAATCCGAGGTTTTTGCTGAAAATAAATTATTTGCCACACTGGATACTACCGTAAGGAAAGTTGTAATCGGGAATCTTCCGTTTTTGCTTACCGATACCGTAGGGTTTATCAGGAAACTTCCGACACAACTTGTTGAATCGTTCAAATCAACACTGGATGAAGTGCGTGAAGCAGATCTTCTGATTCATGTGGTAGATATTTCTCATGAAAGCTTTGAAGATCATATTGATTCCGTGAATCAGATTTTAATGGAAATCAATGCACATCAAAAACCGATGATCATGATTTTTAACAAGATCGATGATTTTAGCTATGAGAAAAAAGATGAGGACGACCTTACTCCTTCCACAAGAAAAAATATTTCCCTGGAAGAATGGAAAAACACATGGATGGCAAAATCAAAATATCCTACTGTATTTATTTCGGCGCTTACAAAAGAGAATTTCCCTGAAATGAAAAAGATGATCTATGATGAGGTCATGAAAATCCATATATCAAGGTTTCCATACAATGATTTCCTTTTCGAATATTTTGATAACGACGAGGAAGAAAATAATCCTGAATAATGATAAAACATCACCTTTTGCTATTATGCCTGCTGTTTTCGGTTTTCAGCTTTGGACAGAAAACAGCAATTGATCTGAAAACGATCGGGAAAGATCTTAAAAATGAAAAGTCTACATACAATTATGAGAAGCTGATTTTCAAGTATAAAGCCTATCCTAAATCTCTCGATACGATAGAATCGCAGCACCTGTATTACGGAAGAAATTTCGGAAGTAATCTTGTTTCCACAACAGAAGAAGATTTTAAAGCTCTTGCGGAAGCCTTTAAAAACGGAGATTTTGATGAATGTATAAAAAAGGGAAAAGTCCTTTATGAAAGAGATCCTACCAATCTTGATGTTCTCCTGATCTTATTGAGGGCGTATGATTCTAAAAAAGACGGAAACAATTTTATGCATCATCTCAGTCAGTTTCGTACGCTTACGGATGCAATCAGAAGTTCCGGTAACGGGAAATCTGAAAAAACGGCATATCTGGTCAATTCAGTAGGAGATGAATATATCCTGCTAAATATTCTGAATCTCGGTCAGGACTATACGAGGGTCTCAAAACCAGGAAAAGGGGGAATGTTCGACATCTGGAGTAAGGACGACAATGCCGTTTACATAAAGGTCCTTTATATTGATTTCTAACAAAAAATACATTAAAATAACAGCTTAGTGGAGTTATATTATTCATTTTCAGCTTTAATCGTTTTAGCATCTATTTTTGCATACCTTAATTACAGGTTCCTTAAACTTCCGAGTACTATCGGAATTATGGTAATCGCTATTGTAGTCTCCATATTTTTGGTTTCTTTCGGGGAAACTGTGCTGCCCAGAACTTTCGGGCATCTTCATAATCTGATGAGCAGCATCGATTTTACAGAAGTGCTCATGGGAGCCATGTTGAATTTCCTTCTTTTTGCAGGGGGAATCCATATTAACATAGACGATCTTAAAGAACAGCTGCGCCCTGTGCTTATATTTTCGACATTAGGCGTGGTTATATCTACATTTGTAGTAGGCTTCGGGATGTTCTATATTCTTCCGTTTCTGGGGATAGAGCTTCCGTTCATTTACTGCCTGCTTTTTGGAGCACTTATTTCACCCACCGATCCTGTAGCGGTTTTGAGTATCCTGAAACAAGCCAATGTGTCAAAATCTCTCGAAACGAAAGTAGCAGGAGAATCTTTATTTAATGATGGTATGGCTGTTGTCGTTTTTACGGTCGTTCTGCAGCTGGCCATTGGGAATGAAGTAGATCTCGGTGTAGAAAGTATCGGGCTGCTTTTGCTTAAAGAAGCCGGAGGCGGATTATTGCTGGGTGTAATACTGGGATGGGTAACTTCCCGACTTATGCGTGAAGTGGATGATTATATTATTTCCGTACTGGTAACTCTTTCTGTCGTGATGGGTGGATATCTCATCGCCCGGCAGATGCATATTTCAGGACCTTTAACAATGGTTGCTGCGGGATTATTTATGGGTAATTTTAATGTTAAATTTAAAATGAAATCCATTACCCAGGATTATCTGATCAAATTTTGGGAATTAATTGATGAAATCCTGAACGCCGTGCTGTTCCTTTTTATAGGATTTGAACTATTGGTAATCAAAGATTTAAGCCATTTTATGATTCCGGGGATTGCAGCTATTGTTGTTGTATTAATAGCAAGACTCGTTTCCATTTATGGACCGACAAAATTTATGAAAAGAACTTTTAGTCCGCAAACCGTAAAAGTTTTGGTGTGGGGAGGAATCAGGGGTGGAGTTTCCATCGCTTTGGCACTTTCTATTCCGAAGAATGATTACAGTACAGCTGTTTTAAGTATTACATATTGTGTGGTCGTTTTTTCTATTGTTGTTCAGGGACTTACTATTGGTAAAGTTGCAAATCCGAATAAAATTGCCAAAGAAGAGGAAGAGCTTGAAAGTATTACTTAAATAACCAGAGCTAGATAATTGCTATTCAATAAAGAAGATGAAAAAAATTATTATAATATTAATTTTATTAACGTTCAAATTTAGCTTTGCTCAAATTAATGTTGAGGAAATTAAAAAAAATGCAGTTGAAAATCCACAGGAAAATTTTTATAAATATTTAGAAATTTTTAAACAAGATCCTTCGAAACTGACTCAGGAAGAAAGGAATCAAATGTATTATGGAAGCCGTTTTGTAGAGGCAGAATACAGTATGGCAGATTATAATAAAGATTACGATGAGATCTGGAAAATTGCTTCGAGAAAAGGATTGTCAAAAGGAAAAGCTCAAAAAGTACTTCCAGCTGCTGAAGCAGCCTACTATAAGAATCCATTGAATAGAGAAATCCTGGCTTCTATGGTAAATATTTATCATGCCGCCGGAGAAAAGGCAAAAGAAGAACTGTGTATACTGCAAAATAATACAATTATTAAAATAATTGATGAAAGCGGTACCGGGCAAAACGAAAATTCGCCAATCTGTGTTATTACATTAGGGGATATGATGACCTTTGCCAAACCCATTATTATGATGGGAAGAGATTTTAAACAAAAGGATCTGAAAACAGATAAAAGTTCAATGATGACAGAATATTCTAACAGAGGAGCCAGCTTAGTTGTTAAATGTGTGGGATGTCTTAATTTTTAATAATGGAAATTTATCATCAGATTCTGGAAGCCTTAAATGTTCTTGCGATTCCTGAAAAAGCAGAATTTTTCCCGAAATTTTTTAAAACAGGGAAAGGGGAGTATGGTGAAAGAGATTTGTTTTTGGGAGTAACCGTTCCGGATCAGCGGTCCGTTGCTAAAGAATACTATACTCAGATCTCTTTCGCGGATCTTAGCAAACTGCTTTCCTCCGGTTATCATGAACACCGTCTTACAGCTTTGCTGATACTGGTTTTAAAATTTGAAAAATCAAGAGATGAAAACACAAAAAATGAAATTATAGCATTTTATCTGAACCATCTGCAATACATTAATAACTGGGATCTTGTAGATTCAAGCTGTTATAAAATCCTGGGCAGATATTGTTTTGAATATGAGAAAGAAGACATTTTAAGAACGCTTTCCGGTTCTCAGGAAATGTGGCACAAAAGAATGGCAGTTGTAGGAACATTGTATTATATTAAAAAAGGTTTTTTCGACCTTACGAAAGAATTTGTCACACAGAATTTAAGCCATACACACGATCTGATGCATAAGGCAAACGGATGGATGCTTAGAGAAATGGGACAGAAAAATAAGCAGGAGCTGATCCTGTATTTAAATAAATATTATCAGCAGATGCCAAGAACCTGCCTTAGATATGCCATTGAGAAGTTGGATGAGCCACTTCGGCAAGATTATCTGAAAGGAAGAATTTAAATAAATAAACCAATCAATGAAAAATACTTTAAAGATACTCATTGTGACTTTGCCTTTGCTAATCCTCACAAGCTGCTTTGATATTTTAGACAAAGTAAATGTAAAAGCAGACGGAAGTGGCGAATATACATTGATCCTGAATGCAAGTAAAAGCAAAACAAGACTGGCTTCCATCTCAAAAATGGAAACGATTAACGGAAGAAAAGTTCCGAAGAGGCCTGAAATTGAAGCGAAAGTCAACGAAGCTGCTAAAATTTTTAAATCAACGCCTGGAATTTCCAATGTAAAAACGTCCATGGATTTTGATAATTACATCATAAAATTAAGCTGTAATTTCAGTAAGATTGAAAATATTAATGCAGGCCTGGAACAGCTGAAAGCCAGAAACATTATCGGTAAAATGATTCCTACACAGATCTATAATCAAAATCTTGCTAAGAAAATATTTGTCAGGAATAAAGTAAACACTTTCAAAAGTGATTATGATAAAATGAGCAAGGCAGACCGGGAGATTTTCAATGATGCACGCTACATTTCCGTACTGCAGTTTGAAAATGCCGTAAAATCTCAGTCGAATACAGCGTATTCACTTTCTCCTAACCGAAAGGCGGTGAAGATGGAAGCCAATATTACCGATCTTATTCTTCAGAAAAAACCATTGCAAAATACAATTCTCTTTCAATAACTATAATTAAACACCATGAATTCTATACTACAAAAAACACAGGTGACTCTTTTATTGTTTTGTTTTTCACTTGCTTTTGCACAGCAGCACATGAAATTGCCTGCAGACGTGCTTTTCTATATGGAAATCAATGGAAAACAATTGGATAAAAAAATCAACTGGGCAAAATTTAACCCCATCCTGCAGGAGGTAACCAAAAAAAATAAAGCAAAACTTTCATGGACCGATTATTCCAAAACAGGAATTAAATATGATGCTCCACAATATCATTATGCTTCTTTTAATGATTCTGTAAAAGCTTACACGGCACATTTTATCCTTGATAACAAAGAAAAGTTTCAGGAATTCGTCAATTCCATTAAGAAAAAAGGACTGGAAAATTCCCGTAAACAGAATTATTCTTATGTAAGCCTGGATGACGATATTTTTGTAGCCTGGAATGGCAGCCGTGCTGTTCTTAAGATGATAAGCTACGATAAGCCTTATAAAGATAAATGGGATGAAACAGCTGTTGCAGATAGTGCTGCAGCAGTTATAGATAGTGTAGCTGCTGCTGTTGTAGACAGTGTAGCTGTAGATAGTGTCTATGCAGATACACCGGAAAAGCCCTTCGATTATAAGGAAGAAATACAATATCTGAAAGATGATATTAAATATTTAAAAGAAAGCATCAAAGAAAATACGGCTGAAATAGAAAAGATACAGAAAGATGTCAAATACCTGGAAAAACATCACAAATACCCTGAAGAAAAGAAGGGTTCAACGGATAAAAAATATGAGGAGCCCATTGTAGAAGTAGAGCCTTTGCCTGGACCGGAAGAGGATATGGAAGATCTTCAAATTCCTGAATACGATGATTTTAAAAAAGAAAGGGACTCATTAAAAGCGGAAAAATTCAAAATGCACAGAAAGCTTGTGGAAGAATCTTTCGATCAGTATTTCAACTCTGATCTCGAGCTGGATGTCCCTTCTGAAATGACGGCTTCCAGGGATGCCGCATCGGATGTTTTTGTTTATACAGACTACGGAAGCCTCGTTAATAATGGCATTTATGGCAGAATGATGAAGATGTACGAATTCGGCAGTCTTATCAACTCTGCTTATAACTCCAATTCGTCGTATAATCTTTATTTTGATAAAGATCAGGTAAGGTTGGTTAATAATTATCAGCACAAAAATCCTGAGGTTCAGAAAAGTGTTTCAGAAATCTATAAAGGGAGTAAAAATAAGAAGCTTGCCCGCCTTATCAATGATAAAAGTATTGGTTATTATGCAATTAACGTAGATGGAAGCAAATATTTCGACATGATGTATGCGCTGATGAAAAATGCGGGGGATTCCAAATATCAGAAAGAAACCGAACTGATTATGGAAACAGTTAAAATCGTGCTGGATGAAGAGGCAATTTCCAAAATTGCACCCGGAAACGGAATTTTTGTACTTAATGAACTAAAATCCAAAACGGTAGAGTATACTGATTATGAATATGATAATGACTATAATGAAAAAGAAATAAAGAAAACGAAGGAAGTTGTGGTTCCGGATTTTATTTTCGCTTTTGCTACTGAAAATGAAGGATATTGGAATCGTATTTTCAATCTGCTTGCTGCCAATAAAAACACTTCAAAAAACTTTTCTAAAAAAGGGAACCTGTATTCTTTCAAAGAAGATAAAAATTCCGGATATATGGATGAACTTTTCTTTACTGTTAAAGACGGAATTGTATATGTTATGACCTCTGAAAACGGATTAAATATTGAAAATCAAGGGCAAAAATCCAAAAACTGGATGAAAGACTCCACAAAATATCCGGCTTCTGGGAGATTGGATGTTCAGAAGCTGTTGACCGGTCTGGAAAAGGAATTCAAAAGCGGCTCCGAAAGAAAAATACTGGATACGGTGAGAAAGAATGTGGGCGATATTTATTTTAAATCGGAATCTAAAGGAAATACGATCCGGACGGAAATCGATTATTCAATTAAAGGATCTTCTGAAAACAGCCTGATGTACTTCTTCGATCTTTTTGATGAACTGTACAAACAGCATGAAGCTGACAAAAAACAGCCTGTTCTGTAATGAAAACAAAGTTAGCAGCTTTTGTATTGCTGATTCTGCTCGTTTGCGGATACTTTATCCTTTATCGTACCGATAAAGAATTAAAATATATTCCTCGTAATGCAGATGCTGTTGTTTTACTTGATGTTAAAAAGGCAACGAGGCAGTATCTGTTAAGCTTTCTGGGACATCCCTCGGAGTGGTTCCAATCAAAAACAAAAGACAAAAAAGGAATGTCGGTAAAAGATTCGGGAGTGAAGATTCCCGATTTTTTACAGATCTTCCACCTGGAAAAAACAGGCTTTTCAGATTGGTATTGTATTCTGGAGCTTAAAGACAAATCAACATTTCTTACTTATTTAAAGCAAAATGGTTTTTCACAAAAAGGAAATGATTTGTTTCGGAAAGGTTATTTTTTTATCAAAATAGAAGGCACTTATTGTATTGCCGGAACTTCCGATTCTGCTTTTGAAAATATAAAACCATTATTTCAGGAATTTTCACAAAGAACAAATTTCAGCTCAGATCAGTTTATTGATGGATCGCTGGGAAGTATTTCATTTATTTCTAACAATAAAATAAGGAATTTTCCTGTACATCTAAATTCGGATAATATTGAAATCAGTAACGGACAAAAAGAAGATTTTTCATCAGTTATTTCTAAAATTGAAGAAAATAACTACTTTATTGATGCAGAGTTAAATAAGGATAATATTGAAAGTATTACTTCAGTATTTAATAGAAGTATTTCAGATTCTGTGCAGATCAGTTCATTGAAAGCAACAGCTGTCCTGAAGCAGGTAAATGATACCGTCATCACGTATACTTACGACGATGATTTTAATGAAACTGAAAAGAAAACCATTCAGAAAATCATACAGCCTGATTATGTTATTTCATTAAAAACTCCCATCCCTGAAAAAGCATTACAACATTTTCAGAATAAAAAGTGGGTTAATGCGCAGAATCAGTTTACAGCCATTCCGTTTCAGCCGAATATCATTGAGAAAAAGCCTGACGGTCTTGAAATATATTCAACAAAAAATAAGTTTAATACTGCTCGCAGGCTCAATGCAAATTATATTTTTATCAGAAATAATACATTACTGTTTTCGAAGCTGAAATCATTAAACCGAAAAGAAAGAAATATAATTTCGGATCTCAGCTCTATTTTTTACGGAAATAAAGGACAGGAATATTATGTAAGATTACAATTTAAAAAAGAAGATCTGCCCCTGATGCTGAGATGGCAGAACAATTAATGTTTACAAATGGGAAATTTAGATATTGGTTTGGTCAGGACTTTTGTGCATTACTTTCTGCATTTTGTGTTTCCGGTATTCATTGCTTTGATTTTTTACCGCAAAAAGTGGAAGAAGACCTATCTTATTCTTTTGGCCACCATGCTCGTCGATCTGGATCATCTTTTTGCAGATCCTGTTTTCGATCCGGATCGTGCAAGTGTTGGATTTCATTTTTTACATTCTTATTATGCCATTACGGTGTATTTTTTGATGCTGTTCTTCAAAGGAAATATCAGAATTGTTGCAATTGGTTTATTGTTTCATATGCTGACAGACCTTCAGGATTTTTATTGCTGGAGTCATTAAATAACATTAATATTTTCTTTTAATATTTCAAAAGCCATAGATTTTTTGTATTTTGTAGACGCTATGAAAATAAAAGAACTTTTACATTATACTTACATTTTTCCCATCCTTGCCGTTGGATATTATTTTTCCGGCCTTATGGGTACCGGAATTGTTTTTGATGTAATTGCCGGTATTCTATTAACGGGAAGCGTGATTTCTGCTGTTCACCATGCAGAAGTTGTGGCCCATAAAGTAGGAGAGCCTTTCGGAACGATTATACTCGCATTATGTATTACGATACTTGAAGTAGCACTTATTATTTCTCTTATGGTTGCCGGCGGTGATCAGGCCATTACCCTGGCCCGGGATACTGTATTTGCCGCTGTAATGCTTATTCTCAACGGGATTTTAGGTATCTGTATACTGGTGGGTGGAGTAAAATATTATGAACAGTTTTTTGCCAGGACATCAGCAACAACCTACCTGGTAAGCATTGTGTCAATTCTTATTCTCACGCTCGTTCTTCCGAATTTTACTTCAAGTGTTAACGGACCTTTTTATAATCAGGCACAGTTGATATTCGTTTCAATCGCCTGTCTTGTCATTTACGGGATTTTCCTGATGGTACAGACCGTAAGGCACCGAAATTACTTTATTGTTCCCGAAGAACATCCAGAAGAAAATTATATTCCTTCTTTTCAGAAAACACTATCCAGCTTTATTTTTCTGGTGATTTGTTTGGCTATAGTTGTATTAATGGCAAAAGGGCTTTCTTCTACCATTGAAAATATGGTTCAGAGTTTAGGGGCTCCAAAATCTCTTGTTGGGGTTATTATTGCTGCAGTTGTTTTGTTGCCGGAAGGTCTTGCTGCTATCCGTGCGGCAAGAAGCAATCAGATCCAGTCGAGTCTTAATTTGGCTTTAGGTTCTGCTCTGGCAAGTATAGGACTTACCATACCGGCGGTTTCCATTGTTTGTATTATGTATGATATTCCTTTGGTTTTAGGACTGGACAAAAAAGATATTATTTTACTTTCATTATCAGTATTTATCGTTATGCTTTCGTTAAGCCGCGGTAAGACGAATATTCTTTACGGAACGGTACTTCTGGTAAACCTTGCAGCATATATTTTTACGGTAATTGTTCCTTAGGTCTGTAAGAGTTTACAGTCTTCTCGCAAGATCCATTTTGAACGCCATTAATTTGGCGATATTTTCGGCTTTATACAGGGCCATATCTGCATTTTCTCCTGCAAAGTTTTCTTCAATGGTTGTTTGCCAAAGCTGAAGCCAGCGTTCAAAATGTTTTTGTTCCATTGCCCGTATTTCATTAATAGGAAAATGTGCTCCCATAGGATTTCCTTTGTACGTCATCTGCCCGAATAATATTGATTCCCAGAAAGAATACATTTTGGGCAAATGCTTGTCCCAGTCTACTTTAGCGATATCGGTGAAAAATAAACCTATCATATCATCCTTAGTGACTTTCGCATAAAAAGAATTGACAAGATGTTCTATATCTTCCCGTGATTCTAACTTTTTCATAATTCAAAAATAAGGTAAAATTCATTCTGAAATTTAATAATAAGGTTGATAAATTTCATGAAAACAATATTCTATCTTTGCATGTTAGTTCAGATAAAGAAAGTGATAAGCATTCTGCTGACTGGATTAAATTAAAAACAAAATGATCATACATGGCAAGAGAATTCAGGCAAAAAATTCGTCAGAAAAACACGGATAACAGTGGTTTCGGAGATAATGCATCGGGAAGATTTATCAATAAAGACGGTCTTCCGAACGTCAGAAGGAAAGGCGTGAATATTTTCAACCGGTTCAGCTGGTACCACACCATGCTGGAGCTGTCAACCTTTAATTTTCTTTCTTACCTTGTTGTTGCGTATATTCTGGTGAATTTATTTTTTGCTTTAATTTATTATCTTATCGGGGTAGAACATCTTACCGGAATCGATAAAAGTGATGCGGTAAATGAATTTATCGATGTTTTTTTCTTTAGCTCCCAGACATTTACCACTGTGGGATACGGAAGAATTGCACCGGTAGGCTTCATGGCGAGTCTTGTTGCAACCTTTGAAGCTTTCCTCGGATTGCTTACCTTTGCCATTGCAACGGGACTTTTTTATGGAAGATTTTCAAGGCCGAGAGCATATCTGAAGTTTTCAGATATAGCCCTGATTGCTCCTTTTATGGACAAAACAGCGCTGATGTTCAGGCTTGCTCCCTATAAAAATAATTCTTTAACGGATGCTGACGTTACGGTTTCAGCAGCTATTGAAGTGATCGAAAACAGTGTAAAGAAAAGTAATTTTTATACGCTGAAAACAAGGCTCAACAGGATTAATACGCTGGCGCTGAACTGGACAATCGTTCATGTGATTGATGAGGATTCTCCGTTCTTCGGGTTTTCTGACGAGGATTTTAAAAAAACAGATATTGAAATCATCGTTCATGTGCGTGCATTTGATGAAGTGTTTTCCAATACGGTAGTACAGCGCACGTCTTATGTTTCGGAAGAAATTGTGTACGGAGCCAAATTTGTCCCAATGTATTATCCGGATCAGGAAAATCTCTCAACGGTATTGGATTTGGATAAAATCAGCCATTATCAACAAACGGATCTTCCGGAATTTAAGGAAGAAAAGAATAAATGAATTTAGACTTATACAAAAAGCAGGCTTTACAAAAGCAAAAAGAGCATAAAAAGTTTCTCGACGGAATCAAAAAGAAACCGCCAAAAAACCTTGATTATGTAGTCCAGGAAACACATGATGAAGTTTTTGAAAGTATAGATTGTCTTCAGTGCGCCAATTGCTGCAAAACCACAGGCCCTCTTTATACGGAAAAAGATATCGAAAGAATAGCAAAGCATCTTCGCATGAAACCTGCTGACTTTGAAGCTAAATATCTCCGCATAGATGAAGATAACGATAAAGTCCTGCAGCATCTTCCCTGCTTCTTTTTAAACAGTGATAATACCTGCTCTATCTATGAGGTGCGGCCAAAGGCCTGCAGGGAATATCCACATACAGACCGTAAAAAAATTTATCAGATCAATAATATTACCATGAAAAATACACTGATTTGCCCTGCTGCATACGAGTTTGTGGAACGAATTATGAAAAATTTGGCAAAATAGCATATAATCCAAAATCATTCTTAAATAATTATAAAGTACGTTAAATAAAGACTTCCGGGATAATATTAGGTAAAATGATGACGTTTAAGTTAAACAACCATTTAATAAATAAAATATTAATTATTATGAAGAAGTTAGTTTTAACAGCAGCGTTTACATTAGTCGGAGTAATCGCAGTATCAGCTCAGACGGACACCACACAACAGAACCCGTCTCAAACCCAAAATCCTAATAACCAAACGACAACTCAAACTCAACAGGGAACACAGGCTGCATCAGACTGGGGTGCCAACTCAGCAGCCAGCACTCAAACTCAGAATACCAACCCAGCTTCAACAACAGATGCAGCAGCAGCAACCACTGCGACTGATGTTTCAGCCAGTGTAAGTGCAGATCCGAATACGGATGCTACCAAGCCTAATGATGAAGCGACTAAAGAAGAAAAGAAATCTAAAAAGAAAAAGTCGAAGTAAGTATTTAAATTTAGTAAAGTAGAAATGGAATCCTGGAATTTTATATTTCAGGATTTTTATTCAACCTGTTTATAATGTAATTTGTCTTAAATTATTATAAATCAAGTTAAAACTTTTTTTACGTCTACCACATTGTACGATTATTGTACTTAACATTATACACCACTTTAAATCATTTATATTATGAAAAATTTAATTTTAGCAACAGCTTTAGCAATGTTTGGAACGATCGCAGTATCTGCACAAACCACTCCACAGAAGACAGCAACTGATAGTATGAAAACAGATACTGCCAGACACAAGGACATGAATAACGGAACTACCGGTACAATGAATACCGGGACTAATAATTCCAACAACAATTGGGATAAATCTAAAACCGACACGGCCAACTGGAAAAACCGAGACGCGACTACTGGCGACAGAAAAATGAAAAAGAAAAATAAGTAGATAATGCAATAAAGAAATCCTGAAATTTTTCAGGATTTTTTATTTCTGATCTCCTGCATCCTGAATTGTACAATGCTGCAAATAAGATCTTCAGGAATTTTTTCACTTAGAGGAAACTGAACAGCACCTTTTGAAAATTTGTATTTTTTTATAGTAAATTCCGGCTGGAATTTTTTAATTCCTTCCGCTCCGGGATAAAAACCAATATGTTTTTTATAGCCTGCAAAATAAACCAAAGGCTTGTTTCTATATCTGAATGCGGGCATCTGGTAACCAATATATTCTTCAATTTCAGAATCCTGATCACGAATAATTTTTCGTAATTCTTTTAATTTGTTCTCTATTTCAGGGAATAAGAGAATGTATTCGTCGATATTTTCAAAAGTGTTTTTCATACTTAAAGGTAATAATTTTACTTAATTTCCTGTCGAAACATAAATTAAAAAAGCGTTGAATGATCAACGCTTTCTCCTTTCACTTTTTACTTTTATCCCATTTATATTCCCGGGAACAGGTTGTATGAAAAAAGGTCGGGAAATTCCCAACCTTAGTATTTTATACGACTCCCTGAGCTAGCATTGCTTCTGCAACTTTCACGAAGCCGGCGATATTTGCACCTTTCACATAGTTTACATAGCCGTCTTCTTCTTTACCGTAGTCTCTGCAGGCTTTGTGGATTCCGATCATGATCTCTTTCAGTCTTGCATCAACTTCTTCAGAAGTCCAGTTGAGACGGATAGAGTTTTGTGTCATTTCTAATCCGGAAGTTGCTACACCACCGGCATTGGAAGCTTTCCCCGGAGAGAATAGCACTTTATTATCAAGGAAATAATTAATTGCATCTAAAGTTGACGGCATGTTGGCCGCTTCAGTTACACACACACATCCGTTTTCAACAAGAAGTTTAGCATCTTCAAGATCAAGCTCATTTTGGGTTGCAGAAGGAATAGCAACATCACATTTTACTTCCCAAGGACGCTTTCCTGCAAAAAATTGTGCAGAAGGATATTTTTTAGCATAATCTTCAGCTCTGTTGTTTCCTGAAGATCTTAATTCTAATAAATAATCGATTTTTTCTCCGTCGATTCCGTCTTTATCATAAACATAACCGTCCGGTCCGGAGATCGTTACTACTTTTCCTCCAAGTTCAGATACTTTTTTGATTACTCCCCATGCTACATTTCCAAAACCTGAAACCGTTACGATTTTGTCTTTAAATGTTTGCCCGATTGTCTTAAGCATCTGCTCTGCAAAATACACCACACCATATCCCGTAGCTTCAGGACGGATCAAAGAACCTCCGTAGGCAAGACCTTTACCGGTAAGTACTCCTGTAAATTCATTTCTGATTTTTTTATACTGCCCGAACAAGTACCCGATTTCTCTTGCACCTACCCCGATGTCTCCCGCAGGAACGTCGGTTTCCGGTCCGACATGTTTACAAAGTTCTGTCATGAAAGCCTGGCAGAAACGCATTACTTCCATATCAGATTTTCCTTGAGGATCAAAGTCTGAACCTCCTTTCCCACCTCCCATCGGAAGTGTTGTAAGTGAGTTTTTGAACACCTGCTCGAAAGCTAAGAATTTCAGAACCGAAAGATTCACGGTAGGATGGAAACGGATTCCGCCTTTATATGGTCCGATAGCAGAGTTCATCTGAATTCTGAATCCTCTGTTTACCTGGATTTCACCTTTATCGTCAACCCACGGAACTCTGAAAATGATAATTCTTTCAGCCTCCGCCATTCTTTCAAGAAGTTTCATGCCCGTATATTCCTTTTTAGTCATAATAAACGGAATTACTGTAACAGCAACTTCTTTTACGGCTTGTAAAAATTCTGGCTCGTTAGGGTTTTTGGCCTCAATTTTTGCTATAAACTCTTGGATTTTCTGGTCAATATTATATTGTTCCATATATTAGGGTTGAATATTATTGCCAACAAATTTAATTTTTTTTTCAAGATTCACAACACCTTAATGAATGATTGCTGAAAGTTTAATAATATAAATAGTTAATATTATTAAGTTGATAATTTAACCGTTAATTTTATTAAAAATTAAATGTTATGTTTAAAATAATGCAATATTAAGAAATGGTTAAATCTCATATTGTAATAAATTGTCTCCCCGAAAGTGATTTTACTTTCCCCAAAAGCTCCAAATCCAGAATTACGGGTAAAATTTTATGAGATGCAAGATCTGTTTTCTCAATAATTTCATCTAAAGAGATCGATGGATGTTCTGATATAAGATTAAATATTAATTGTTGGTATTCAGTCAATTGAATACTGATTTCACTGCGTGAAAATAATTCATCCATTTTTACTTTAGGCTTTTTAAGACCTAAATCATCAATAAGATCTTTAATGGTAGAAATGCATGCTGCCTTATTCTGATAAATCAGCTGATTGCAACCCTGGCTTTGTTTATCTGTAATTTTTCCTGGTAAGGCAAAGACTTCGCGGTTGTATTGGTTGGCGAATGTCGCAGTACTTACTGATCCGCCACCAAAAGCAGTCTCAACAACGATTGTTGAAGGGGATAAACCGGCAACAATCCTATTCCGCTGGATAAAATTTTCGCGGTCCGGTTTCCGGGAAGAGTTGAATTCTGTGAATAATGCACCACCTTCTTCCAAAATTTTTTCGGACAGTTTTCTGTTTTTTGAAGGATAAATCATATGAAATCCATGTGCTAAAACTGCAGCGGTAGGAATTTCTTTTTGAAGAGACTGCTCATGAACTTCTTTGTCAATACCCAAAGCAAGTCCGCTCACGGAAATATAATTGCAGGAATGTGTTTCTTCAAAAAAATCGGTAAGAAATTGTTGTCCGTATGACGTCATATTTCGGGTTCCGACCATGCTGATCCGCTGGTTTGTGTCATCAAAGTTTCCTTTTTGATAAAGAATGGCCGGAGCATCGTTGCACTCATTGAGCAATTCCGGAAGGTCACCAAAATGCCTGAGATTAATAATAATATTGTTCCTTTCACAAAATGCGAGTTCATTCTCTGCAAACTTCAGGTGTTCGGGATTTCCGATGTCAGCAACCATACGGTAGCCAAAGCCGTCTAGTTTTTTGTACTCTTTCTTGGCGTTCAGCCATGCTTTTTTTGCACTTCCGAAAGTGCGCACAAGTTTATGGAAATTAATATCACCAATTAAATTACATTCGCGGAGGGCAATAGAATAGAGATGTTCTTCAGAATACATTTGTGTTGTTTTGGCAAATGTATTGAATTTAGCTTAAATCTTGGAAGTGATAATTTCTTCGGCTGGTTTATTTTCTTCTCAACTCATCAAGATGTTTCCAGATGTCATCTTTTTCTTTATAGGGCAATTCCAGAAAATCCTCAGGATGATTTTCTTTATACTCCTGCCACAATTTATCATCTTTTTCACTGTAATAATTCGGGAATTCCCAAATATATTTTTTCTTTTTGTCACCTACTTTTTTAAACGTGAAAGCAAGGATTACGCCCACAACAGCACCCGCAATGTGTGCCTGCCACGCAATTTTGCTTGGTTCCTGAAGGTTATAGAACAATTCTTCGGGCAACATACCCCATATCAGACTTCCATAATACAACACAACAAGCAGTGAGATGGTAAGCAGCTTCATATTCCATTTAAAAATACCGCTGAAAAAAAGAAAAAAAGCAAGAACATACACTACGCCGCTGGCTCCGATGGTACAGGTATAAAGATAATCGCCGGTTATAATATCGATAGGCGGCAACAGCCATACCAAAAGACCTGTAGCAAGCCAACCGATTATAAATACTTTATTGGCCACTATCGGATAAAACTGATACAGAAGAAACATCAGGATCGCAATAGGTATGGAATTGCCTACAATATGATCCAAGTTTCCGTGCAGCAGGGGAGAGGTTATGATTCCCAGCAGGCCTTCCGGCAATAAAGGAATAATGGCGCCGAAACAACTTTCAAAAAAGCCTTGAAGCTGAAGAAAATATCCCAGCCACATGGCTGAAAGCATCAGCAACGGGTTTATAATAGCTTTTTTGGAAATTACATTGTTTTTTAGCATGCAGTGATTATGTCAAATGAAAAGCCAATGATAAATTTCGGAAAATTTGGCGATGAATTTTTACGCTGATCTTTTATTTAAGCCAAAAAGTAAATTTTTTGCTTTTATTTTATTTTATTTCAATCGTATTGTCACTAAATTTAGTTTTTAATATCTTGAAAATGAGATTTAATTGCGTGCTTTTACTTTATAAAATTTATATTTAATATTTTTGTTTAGCAATTTATACAATGAAATCCTGAACTCATGAAGAAGTTTTTATTAATTCTCTCCTTTTCTGTAGGCATTTTTATCAATGCGCAGGTCATCCTGGACACTGCTTCTGTTAAGACAGATACTATCAAACACTGGTCAGTCCTTGGCAAGCAATCTTTAATGATCAATCAGGCAGCATTCTCCAATTGGGTTGGAGGCGGTGCCAATAACGTAGGCTGGCTTCTGGGAGCAGATTATAATATTACCTATGAAAAAGATAACGATTTGTGGGAAAATATTATTCTCTTAAATTATGGGCAAAATGATACTCAGGGAATTGGGATAAGAAAAACCCAGGATGTGATTAATGTTTCTACTAATTACGGTAGAAAAGTTTCAAAAAGCTGGTATCTTTCGGTGGGAACAGGTGTCATCTCTCAGTTTACGGTAGGATATGAAGACGGAAACAATCCTGAAGCTAAGAAAATTTCCAATTTTATGGCTCCCGGTTATCTGAATGTCGGGATGGGGATTACGTACCGGCCCAATGACAATGTTAATGTAACGTTGCGGCCTTCTAACGCCAGATGGACATTTGTCTTTGATAAAGATCTTCAGACTGCCGGAACATACGGACTGAAAGCTGATGGTGATAATTCTTTACTACAGTACGGGTTTCTCGGAACAGCGTATTATAAATTTAAATTGATGGAAAATGTGAATATTACCAATAACGCTTCTGTTTTCTCCAATTATCTGGATCACCCTGAAAGACTCGTTCTTGCGTATGGAATGATCCTGAATTTAAAGGTTAATAAATTCATTTCCTCAAATATTACGGTAGATTTGATGTATGATCATAATCAGATCAAAAAAACACAGCTTAAACAAACGCTGGGGGTAGGTTTTGCCTATACGCTGGATAATGGAGTAAAACGTTCAGACAGAAAAGACAGCCGGTGGTGGATTAAAAAATAAATAATGTAAATTCAAACATAGGGAGCGGCTTTAGTCCGCTTTTTTAATCGTCAATCGGGACTTAGCCAATTAAATATAAGCAATAAAAAAGCACTTCAATGAAAATATGAAGTGCTTACTATTATCAATTATATATTACTAAAATTCTATATCAACTTCCAGTTTCTCGGCCAAAAGCTTAGAAATTTTTTCTTTTAACGGCTCAATATCTATATTCTGCATTGCATCGTTGGCGAAAGCATATAATAAAAGTGCCTGAGCTTCTTTTTTAGAAATACCTCTTGCTCTTAAGTAGAACAGAGCATCTTCATTTAGCTGTCCTACGGTACAACCGTGAGAACATTTTACATCATCTGCAAAAATCTCCAGCTGGGGTTTTGTATCAATAATTGCCCCTTCGCTCAGCAATACATTATTGTTCTGCTGATATGCATTTGTTTTCTGAGCAATTTTATCAACAAATACTTTTCCGTTGAAGACCCCATGAGATTTTCCGTCAAAAATACCCTTGTAGTTCTGGTAACTTTCACAATTCGGGAAATTATGGTGAACTGCTGTGTGATGATCCACCAGCTGATCTTTACCGATAATGGTGATTCCGTTCATAAATGAATTGATATTGGATCCATTATGAATAAAATCAAGGTTGTTTCTTACCAGTTTTCCTCCGAAAGAAAATGTATTTACGGTTGTTAAACTGTCTTTTTCCTGTCTTGCAAAAGTATTGTCAATCAGATAAGAAGTGTCATTATCATTCTGCAGCTTATGCCAGTCTGCTTTTGCATTGGGATATGTAAAAATTTCCGTCACAGAGTTAGTCAATACGTAAGTATTGTCAAAATTGTGATGGCTTTCAATGATTTCCACTTTGGCACCTTCTTCTACAATAAGTAAATTTCTCGTGTTGTAGAAGGTGTTTTCTTCCTGATTCTGAGAAATATAAAAAATATGAATCGGTTTTTCGATCACAACATTTTTAGGAACTTTCAGAAAAAATCCATACTTGCAATATGCCTCATTCAGATCGGTAAAAGCAGAATCTTTTGAAGCAATTGTATTAAAATAGGTGTCAAAAATCTCTCTGTGTTTCTCATCATTCAGGGCATAATTAAATGAAAGAAACTCAACATTTTCAATAGAAACTTTTGAAAGTTCTTTATGGAGTTTACCATTTACGAAAGTAATCCAGTCAAAGTTTTCTTCACCCAGATGAAGACTATCCAGCTGTTCTTTGGTAATATTGTGGCCTTCTTTCGGGAAAAAATTATACGCTTTTTCCGTAATCTCCTTTAGATTGGTATATTTATATTCTTCGTCTTTTCTTGTAGGAAAACCCTGCATTTCGAATCTTTGAAGAGCTTCTTTCCTTTTTTCATCCAGAAATCTGTGACGAAGGCTTTCCAAAAATTGATGATGGTTTTCTGTAATCTGTTCTTTTAATGCCATTACTGGTATATCTGTGGTTTGCACCATTTTTTGTTTTTTTGTTTGGCTGATTTGTTAAGCTAAGAGATGAATCTCTGAATTCTTATCCTTTAATTAATTTAAAAGCCAGTCGTACCCTCTTTCTTCCAGTTCCAGCGCAAGGGATTTATCACCGGTTTTGATGATTTTTCCGTTGGCTAATACATGAACGAAATCAGGCTGAATATAATTAAGCAATCTCTGATAGTGAGTAATCAGAAGAACTGCATTTCCTTCATTTTTGAAAGCATTTACACCGTCTGCAACAATTCTCAGTGCATCAATGTCCAATCCGGAATCTGTTTCGTCAAGGATCGCAAGTTTCGGATCCAGCATCATCATCTGGAAAATTTCATTTCTTTTCTTTTCACCTCCGGAAAATCCTTCGTTTAATGATCTTGAAAGGAAATCTTTTTTAATGCCTAATTTTTCAGATTTCTCACGAATCATCGAAAGCATTTCTTTGGCAGGCATTTCCCCTAATCCGTTGGCTTTTCTGTTTTCATTCATCGCAGCTTTAATAAAGTTGGTTACAGAAACTCCCGGAATTTCTACCGGATACTGAAAAGAAAGGAAAATCCCTTTGTGTGCTCTCTCTTCAGGAGCATCTTCAATGATGTTTTCACCTCCGAAAATAATTTCACCGTCCGTAACTTCATAATCTTCTTTCCCTGCGATTACGGAAGAAAGGGTGGATTTTCCGGCTCCGTTCGGTCCCATGATGGCGTGAACTTCACCTGGTTTTATCTCAAGATTAATTCCTTTTAAAATTTCTGCGCCGTCTTCAATTTTGGCGTGCAAGTTTTTTATCTCTAACATACGTTTAAATTTATCGCAAGGCTAGACTAAGATTTTTAATCTTCCTTTGCTTTTCTAAGATAAACAAAGGCGCTAACGCTTATCAATGAAATACTATTTCTTTTTATTTTAAACATTAAGAATTAAAGTTTATTAGTCTTAATGTATCATTTTTTTAAGCAAATCAATAAAATTGATTTTGATTAAGTTGATTAAGCTATTGCTGTAAACTTAACTTAATTCCTTAATGTTCAAAGGATACTATCCTACAGAACCTTCCAATGAAATTTCCAGTAATTTCTGAGCTTCAATGGCAAATTCCATAGGAAGTTTATTTAAAACTTCTTTACTGAAACCGTTCACAATTAAAGCAATGGCTCTTTCTGTGTCGATTCCTCTCTGGTTACAGTAGAAAATCTGGTCTTCCCCGATTTTTGAAGTCGTTGCTTCATGCTCCAGCTGTGCAGAAGGGTCTTTGATTTCAATATAAGGGAAAGTATGTGCTCCACATTCATTGCCCATCAATAAGGAATCACACTGAGAGAAATTTCTCGCTCCTTTTGCGGAAGGCATTACTTTTACAAGACCTCTGTATGAATTTTGTGACTTCCCTGCAGAAATACCTTTAGAGATAATTGTGGACTTCGTATTCTTCCCGATATGGATCATTTTTGTTCCCGTATCTGCATATTGGTGATTATTGGTTACGGCAATAGAGTAGAACTCACCGATGGATCCGTCACCTTTTAAAATACATGAAGGATATTTCCATGTTACAGCAGAACCTGTTTCTACCTGAGTCCAGGAGATTTTTGCATTTCTTTCGCAAAGCCCTCTTTTCGTTACGAAATTGAAAACTCCGCCTTTTCCTTCTTCATTTCCCGGATACCAGTTTTGTACCGTTGAATATTTTATTTCGGCATTATCTAAAGCGATTAATTCAACCACAGCTGCGTGAAGCTGGTTTTCATCTCTTGATGGCGCGGTACATCCTTCCAGGTAAGAAACATAACTGCCTTCATCGGCAATCACCAATGTTCTTTCAAACTGTCCTGTTCCCGCCTGGTTGATACGGAAATAGGTGGAAAGCTCCATTGGGCATCTTACACCTTTCGGAATATAGCAGAAACTTCCGTCAGAGAATACGGCAGAATTCAGGGCGGCATAAAAATTATCACCTCTCGGAACTACTTTCCCAAGGTATTTTCTTACCAGGTCCGGGTGGTTTTTAATGGCTTCCGAGATGGAACAGAAAATAATTCCTTTTTCCATTAGTGTATCCTGAAAAGTGGTTTTCACAGAAATGGAGTCCATTACGATATCTACCGCAACACCGGAAAGTCTTTTCTGTTCTTCTATATTAATTCCCAGCTTCTCAAAGGTTTTGATCAGTTCAGGATCTACCTCATCAAGACTTGCCAGTTCAGGTTTTACCTTTGGAGCGGCGTAATATTTAATAGCCTGGAAATCCGGTTTTTCATATTTAATATTAGCCCATTCCGGCTCAACCATTTTAAGCCAGATTCTGAAAGACTCCAAACGCCATTCCGTCATCCATTCCGGTTCTTCCTTCTTTGCAGAAATAGCACGGATGATATCTTCATTCAAACCGGTAGGGAAATCTTCATAGTCGATTTTAGTTTCCCATCCGAATTCGTATTTCTTATTTTCTAAATCGACGCGTAAATCGTCTTCAGTATATTTATTCATTATATTTTTAGATTTCAGAAGTTAGACTCAGATTTCAGACTCTGTATGTGGTCTGAGATCCGGCATCTAATGTCTTCTCTTTTCTACAAAGAAAAACTTTCTCCGCATCCGCATGTTCTGGATGCATTAGGATTGTTAAAAACAAACCCTTTTCCATTCAAACCTCCTGAATATTCAAGAGTAGTTCCTGCAAGGTAAAGTATTGATTTTTTGTCGACTACAATTTTAATATTATTATCTTCAAAAATTTGATCAGTGTCTGTTTTTTGGTTGTCAAACCTCAAAACATATTCTAAACCAGAACACCCTCCGCTTTTTACCCCCACTCTTATATAATCTTCAACAGGGTTAAAGCCTTCCTCTGTCATCAGTTGGACTGCTTTTGCCTTTGCTTGATCTGATACTTTTATCATTGTATTTATTTAGAATGATTTAATAGTGCAAAAATACGAACAATAATTAGTATATAAAAATTAGCGATTTTATTTTATCGATTTTTATTATTGATGGCTTTAACTTTGCAAAGATTTTAAAATCCAAACTATAAATTTACCTTAATGAAAAAATTAGGAATCATCGTTTTGTCATTGTTTATGCAGACTATTATAGCGCAGACTAACAGATTTGTGTATCAGGTAACCATGAAGCCGGACGCATCTGACAAAAATGATATTAAAACAGAAAATGCATATCTTGATATTTCTCCGGAAAAATCAGTGTTTTATTCTGAAAACAGGATTAAAAGAGATTCTGTTATACAGGCTGCCATGCAAAGTGGTGGAGCAAGAGGATTCAACAGAGATCAGATGCAGAGTCTGAGATCTATTATCAATTATTCTATAGAAAAAGATAAAAAAAGTCAGAAGATGATTTTCAAGGACAGAATAGGAAGAGATGTTTACACCTATGAGGAAGACAGACCTATCAGCTGGAAAATATTTCCCGAAACCACAAAAATAGGCGAGTATAAAGTACAGAAAGCGGAAACTGATTTTGGAGGAAGAAAATGGACGGCCTGGTTTACTACGGATCTGCCTTATCAGGACGGACCATATAAATTCGGAGGACTTCCCGGGCTTATTGTAAAGGTAGAAGATGATAAAGACGAATATTCTTTCGACCTGATGAAAAATTATAAAATTGCTGATTTTCCTACATTAAATCAATTCGGGAATACTATTAAAGTAAAAAGATCCGATTATGTAAAGCAGCAGAAAAAATTCATGGAAGATCCTATGTCTTTTATGAGTCAGGGCGGAGGAATTAGTGCACCAATGAGAGTTGGTGGTGGTAACCGTGGCGGCGGCGGAAATCCTGCGGAAATGAGAAAAAGAATGGAAGAACGGGTAAAGGAAGAAGCCAAGAAAAACAGTAATCCAATCGAATTGCAATAAACAAAGCCCCGAAGAAAATCTTCGGGGCTTTTAATTTTTAGGTTAATTTTATTTTATCTCAACAGCTGGTTGAAAGTATCCCCCTGTCTGATATCTCCGGTGTTGTATCCTTTCATGAACCATTCTTTACGCTGAGCGGAAGAACCGTGTGTAAAGCTTTCCTGGTTTACATATCCCTGAGATTTTTTCTGGATGTTATCATCTCCTACAGCTTCTGCGGCATCAATGGCAGACTGAATGTCTCCCGGTTCCAGAATGTGTTTTTCAGCATCTGTTCTTTTGGCCCAGAGTCCGGCGTAAAAATCCGCCTGCAATTCCGTGGCAACGGAAACCCTGTTCATTTCTGCTTCGCTGTATTGCCCGCTTCTTCGCATCTGATCTACTTTTTGGGTTGTTCCCAAAAGCGTCTGAACATGATGGCCAACTTCATGGGCAAGTACATATGCAACTGTAAATTCGGTTACTTTGGCGCCGAATCGTCGCTCAAGTTCATTAAAAAAGCTCATGTCCATATATACAGACTGGTCTGCCGGACAATAAAAAGGACCCATTGCTGCCTGAGCGGTTCCGCATCCGGATTGTGTTGTGCTTTCGAAAAGTACGATTTTCGGGGGTTCGTAGGTCATTCCGTTTTCACTGAACACCTGCTCCCAGGTAGTGGTATTCCATTTTCCCATCATATCTACCATTTCCCCGATTTTTCTTTCTTCTGCCGAAAGTTCCCGTTGTTCGGTTGTTGCTTGCCCGGAACCGCTTCCGGAAGAAAGTATGGAAGAAGGGTCTCCTCCCAGGAAAAAAATGATGGCAGCAATGATCAAAGTTCCCAATCCGCCTCCCACAACGGCTCCGCCGCCTAGTCCACGCCTGTCTTCCACGTTGCCGCCTCTGTCGTCAGTCCATCTCATAGTTGTATTATTTTGTGATATATAAATTTAAAGATTTAAAATGTATTTTTTATGGATGGAGCAATATTTTTACCAATTACCGGTTGAGCTGGTTTTTTTTAAGCCAGTAAGAAGTTGACTGATATGCAGAAATGGTCTGTTCAATAAGTTTTTTATTCTGAAGGTTTCCTTTCACATATTTTTCATCATAATACAGGTTAAATTCCGGAGTAAGGTTGTTTTTTTGCTGCGTCAAAACATATTGTTTAATTTTCTTAACCGGAGCAATAAGGGTTAAGTAATTATCTTTAATAAGTCCTAAATCTTCATAAGTAGCGACATACGCTTTCGGCTGAAACTCTTTTGAAAATACATCCTGCCCTAAAAATTTTGTCTGATAATTAAAATTAAGCAGACCTAGAAGCGTAGGCATTACATCAATCTGCGACATGGTCTGTGTAAACTTTTGCGGCTGAATAAATCCTTCAGAAAAAATCATTGCAGGAATTTTGTATTTATCCATCGGAAGTTCTGTATCTCCTGCGCTTGAAGCACAATGGTCTGCAATGATTACAAAAACCGTATTGGCATACCAGTCTTGTTTTTTAGCCATTTCAAAGAATTTTCTGAGAGAATAATCGGTATATTTTACGCCGCCTTCCCGTGATTTCGCATCACCAGGAATGTCTATTTTACCGTTAGGATAAGTAAAAGGACGGTGGTTGGAAACCGTCATCCAGTGATTAAAAAACGGTCTTCCGGATTTCGCTTCAGCATTCATGGTCTGAATTGCTTTTTTGGCCATATCTTCATCTGCAACGCCCCAGACATTGGCAAAGGAAATCTCATCCGGTTTAAAATTATTTCTGTCAACAATGGTGTAGCCATTTCCTTCATAAAAATCTTTCATATTATCAAAGTAGCTATAGCCGCCATATAGGAATTTAACATCATAACCTTTTGATTTGAAAACACTTCCTGTTGTAAATTTATTTTTATTGTTTTCTCTTTTAATGATGCTTTCACCGGCAGTAGGCGGGATACAGAGTGTAAGCGCTTCAAGTCCGCGAACGGTTCTGTTTCCTGTAGCGTAAAGATTAGTAAACATCAGAGATTTATCTGCAAGACTATCCAGGAAAGGGGTTATTTTCTGTGTGTTACCATAATGTGCCATAAAATCTGCCGATAAACTTTCAATGGAAATCAAAACGACGTTTTTCTTCAATTCCGGTTTTCCGGGTTGAATATTTCTTTTTAAAACAGGCTGTGCGTACTGGCTCAGAAAAGTGTTTTCTGCAACCTGCTGGTTAATCTGAGGATAAAACTGAAAATAATCCAGTTCATTATGGGTAAAAGCCCAATAAAATTTTGGCAATCCGTTGGCCTGGATTTCTTCCTCAAAAACATTATCAGATTTCAATTTTGTGGTAAAACTTAATCCTAAAATACTTATTGCTACCAAAATGCAAAAAGAACCTAATAAGATGATCTTCTGTTTAATATTCGGAAGGTTTAGAAGTTCAGTTTTAGTTTTTTTATAAATATAAACCGTAAATACAACTGCCAGTGCAAATATGGCCAGAAATAAAGGAACAACGGGATAGCTTTCCATGATATTTCCGATTACTTCGTTTGTATAGATAAGATAGTCTACAGCAATAAAATTATATCGTAATCCAAATTCATTATAAAAAAAATATTCGCTCACGGCATTAAAAATAATAAGGAGAACGTATAGGAAAATAGTAAGGAAATACATTGAATTTCTGATCTTTACCCGCTTTTCGGGAAGGAAGAGTATTAGGCTGAAGACAATGATTTTAAGTCCGATAAAAGCCATCGCGATTTCAGCAACCGATCCTCCGTATTGCTTAAAAATATTATCCGGAATGAGAAGTATATATAAAAATAGCAAACACAACAGGCCGAGGATGATATAACCGTAAGGTTTCTGATATTTCGAGTCTGATAAAAACAGAAAATAAAGGGCCAAAAAAGGACATGTTATGATGAACACCAATATATCATTCAGGATTCCGACCATCATAATTTGCAATAGGTCTAAAAAACCGAAATCTGCTGTGGTAATAGGGTGAAATACAAAAACAATTCTCAGTATGAATGAGATTGCAAGATAGAATATGCCTAAATAAAGAAACGGCTTAATTTTTTGAAACAACATCTGTATTTATTAAATGTTAATTCCTGCAAATTTAGCAATTGGGAGTAATTCTTTATTATGAAATCTTAAAATTTAAAAATAATTGTGAAATTTATAATTATTTAAAATAAAATTAAAAATGTAATATCTGCCAAAATCATAATATAAATGAGCTTTTTGATATTTTACATAAAAGAAAAGGACCGCTGTCACGATCCTTACATATTAAAAGAAGTTAAATTAATTATGAATGGCCGAAACCGATATTTCCTTTTTTACCGGATAAGTTCTTTTTAAAATCAATCATCCTTAATGCAGTAACTGCTGCTTCAACCCCTTTATTTCCAAGATCTCCGCCACTTCTCGCGATAGATTGCTCTTTGGTATCATCAGTAAGAACGCAGAAAATGGTAGGGGTATCGGTAAGTATATTACAGTCTTTGATTCCCTGGGCAACTGCTGAACAGACATACTCAAAGTGAGGAGTTTCCCCGCGGATTACACAGCCAATGGCAATCACTGCATCATATTTACGTTCTTTACAAAGCTGCATGCTTGCATAATTCAGTTCGAAAGCACCGGGAACGGGGAAAAGCTTAATGTTTTCAGGCCGTACTCCTTCTTTCTGAAGGATTTCCAATGCCGCATCGCGAAGATTGTAAGTTACAAAATCATTCCACTCAGAAAAAACAATGCCGATTGAAAATTCATCGGCATTGGTTATATGAAGTGGCTTATAATCAGAAAGATTAACTGTTGCCATTATTTAGTAATATTTAGTCATTTCAATATAAGAGTCAGACATTCCGTTGTCGTAGTCCTGATATTTTTCATCAATTGTAGCAAAATATTTTTTAGCTTCAGCTTTTTTATTAAGACCTAAAGCCAGAATACCTGCCTTTCTTGTGAAGTAATACATTGTGTACGGATCGTCTGAAGCAGAAGCTGCTTTATCCAGTAATTGCAAAGCATCGTCATTTTTGTTGAGGCCAGATTGTGCATCAGCCATTGCTCCGTATTTCATCGCCATCAAAGTTTTGTTGTCTGATGAAAACTTGTCCAGAAGATCATATGCTTCCTGGAATTTCCCTTCTTTGAATTTCAAAAGTCCCGCGTTATACGCAGAAAGCTTACCAATATCAGTTGCGGAATATTCATTATAGGTTCCCAGGAAACCAGGATTTGCAGCAGATTTACCACCTAGTGCCTCCTTATCTTTTCCTTCAGTAAGATTTTTCTGAGCGGCAAGGAAACTTTTTACAGCTTCAGCGTTTTTAGGAGTCACCACAAATTGTTTGTAAGCGAAGAATCCCAGAACGCCTAAAACAAGCACCCCGAAAGCAATACCCAATGGTTTTGAATATCTCTCAATAAATCTTTCGGTGTTTAAAGCTTCTCTGTCAAGATCTTTAAAAAACTCCACTGTTTCTTTACCTTCTTGCTCGTTTTGAGCATTCTTTGTAATTTTTGCCATAAATTGTTAAAAATTGAAATGCAAATTTAATTGTTTCTGAATGATTTACAAAATACTTTGTGTGTATTGTTGATTTTTATTTAAACAAATAAGCTGAATGATGAATTGTTGAGCGTGAATTTAATAAAAAATGCTTCGGAAAGCTCAGTGTGACAACGCATAATTTAACGTTACGTGAATATACATAGTATTCATACTGAGCCTGCCGAAGCAACGATTTTTTAAGTCTAATATTTTAAAATATGATAAACTTCTGCATTAAATTTCTCTAATTTTTCTTCTCCCTTAAGATCTTTCAGTCCAATCAGAAAGCTGAATTGGGATACGATTGCTCCTTGCTTTTCTACCAGCTTTGCTGCCGCTTCCGTAGTTCCTCCTGTTGCAAGAAGATCATCATGAATAAGAACTTTTTGTCCCGGCTTTATTTGTCCTTCACGTGTTTCGATGACAGCGCTTCCGTATTCAAGGTCGTATTTTTCCGAAATAACCGGCGGAGGAAGTTTTCCGGATTTTCTTATCAAAATAAAAGGAACTTCCAGAGCAACAGCAATGGCAATCCCGAAAAGATAACCGCGGCTTTCGATCCCGCAAACAGCATCCACTTTCCCTTTGCTGAACGCTACGAGATCTGCAATGACATCTTCATACAATTTAGGATCTAAAAAAATTGGTGAAATGTCTTTAAACTGAATTCCCGGAATCGGAAAATCTGGTACATTTTCTATCGTTTCTTCCAGTTTCCTGATGAGTTCTTGTGATGCCATTTTTAAGGATTGATTTTATAACTGGAAATTTTCCATTCGCCGTTTACATTTTTTAATCCGAAAGTTGCTTTCAACGAAGTTGTTCTTCCGTTTTTATCTGTAACGTCGTAGGTTGCATTTACACTTGCCACATTGGTATTAGAAAGATTCGTACTGATATTTTTCACACTCACGGTTTTCACTGATCCGAAGCCTGAAGTAGGGTTGGAAAACGATTCATAGCTTCCCCAGTTTGGATTGCTTGAAGCGCCGTATGCCGCCTTTAAGTTTTGCGAACTTACATTATTCAGGAAACCGGATACTACGTTTTTAGGATCTGCAGCGGGCTGTTTTGGAGTAGCCGGCGTTGTTGCCGTTGCATTCGGATCCGTTGACGGAACTGTTGAGCCCGGATTGTTCGGATCAATTACTGCAGGATCCTGGTTTACAGCCATCGAATCTACAACCACCGGAGCAGGAACTTTTAATAATAAAGGATTTACATCTAATCCTATTTTTGTCATTTTGAATATTTTGGCCGTCGTCTTA